>CAVXDT010000015.1:0-7589 GCA_963760525.1 Nitrososphaeria archaeon | reverse complement strand
TAAATGAATAAGATAAAGGTTCTTTTCCTTTGTGTTCATAATTCCGCTAGGTCTCAGATGGCTGAGGGGTTTCTACGCCATCTCTACGGCGACAGATATGAGGCCTACAGCGCAGGCATAACTCCGACGCGGGTTAACCCATATGCAATCAAAGCTATGGCTGAAGTTGGAATAGACATCTCTGGCCAGATATCCAAGTCGTGGAGAGCGTATGGTTTGGAGTTTGGCTTCGATGTGGTGATCTCAACCTGTAGCTAGCTAGCTAGCAGACATTAGTCCACCAAAGGATGTTCTTGAGCAAATGCAGAATCCTGTTTACGAGAAAGCTGTGAGTTCTAAGAAATTAGAAAACAGATTCTTGGAAAGGGTTAATGTTCTGATTTGTATGTCAGAGACAGAAGTGGCTGCTCTTTCGTTTCCAAATCTGGCAGGCAAGCTTGACTACCTCGGATTTAGAGCAAAGGATAAATCGGCCTACAGATGGTCAAAAGCTTTGTACAGTTATTATTGGAGCATAGCCAAACTAGAGAGCCAAGTGTAACACGCGTCCCTGTCGCAAGGTTATTTCCTGTAAAATTTAACTGTACGCATTGCAAACAATTATTCTACTGAAGGATACGTTTTCAATCCAGTCTTTTCCGCCGTACTTGGACAAAATTCTGATGTTTTCTTGAAAAAAGCTTTCTTTAGGTTTGTTGATTAGACCGTCAATTTCGTTAAGTAGTTAGCTAGCTAGCTAAAACCGTGCTTAATGATATTAGTTTTGAGGTGAAGGAAGGCGACGTATTTGGATTTCTCGGTCCCAACGGGGCTGGAAAGACCACGACCTTGAGAATACTTCTCGGGCTTCTTAAGCCAACATCTGGGAGAGCGTTAGTTTTTGGTGAAGAATTAGGTGATAATGATGACCTCAGAAGGAGAGTTGGAGTTCTTTTAGAAAATGATGGATTGTATGAGCGACTTATCAGCTTATGAAAACCTGAGTTATTATGCACAAATTTACTCGGTTTCTGGGATAGAAGAAAAGATCAAGAATCTTCTAGACTTTGTGGGGCTTTCAGAGAGACGGCATGATAGAGTTGGTGAATTCTCTAAGGGAATGAAGCGGCGGTTAGCCTTAGCAAGATCAATAATTCATGACCCTGATGTTCTCTTCTACGATGAGCCATCCATCTGGTTTGGATCCAGAAGCTCAGAAAATGGTCAGAGATCTTATACTTCGTCTGGCAAGGGAGAAAGGGAATACGGTATTCCTGAATTCTCACGATCTCGATGAAGTGCAGAGAGTATGCTCGAAAATAGCGATACTTCAAAGAGGCGAAATAAAGGCGTACGATACTATCGAAAATTTGAGGAAAAAGTTTAGTACGCCTGCTGTTGAAATCGCTCTTACCGATGACGAAGAGGCTGTGAAGGCTCTAGATCTCTTAAATTCATTGGATTATGTGTCCGAGTGTAAACGAAATGGCTTGAAGATAACCGTCATTATAGAAGATGGGAAAACCTCAACACTTCTAGGTACGCTGATGAAAAACGACATAAAAGTGGAAGAGATAAAAAACGATACGAAATCCCTGGAAGATATCTATCTGAATATTGTGAGGCAATCGGAGGGAACAGTTACTCTATGAATATGACACTGGTTGTTGCACGAAAAGAAATCAGGAATATTATTCGAAACAAAGGATTGCTCTTTGCGGGTTTCTAGATTGGGGGTATGTTTGGGGTATTGAACGTGTTTCTTAGCGGACAAGTATTAGCCATTAATAACACGGTTTTCTCTGTAGCTCTGCTTGTAGGGGTGTTTGTTGGTTATTCGTTTTCTGGATCTATTTTTTTGCGAGAGAAACGAGAGAAAATCATAGAAACCTTGCTTTGCACCCCACTAAGTTTGAAATCAATATGGTTTGGAAAAGTGTTGGGAGCAACCATTCCAGCTTATTTGTTTTCCCTTCTAACTGTTTCCCTGGTAATAACAGTTTCAAATATTATAGCACGTACCCTTCTGTTTCCATCTGTTGCCATTCTCATCCACGTCTTAGGCGTAGTACCAGTTTTCATAGCCTCTGCTGTTAGCTTGATTGGTTTCTGCCAGTTTTTGCTTGGGATGCGTGAAAACAGAATCATAGGCTTCTTAGTCATTTTGATATTGCTACCCTTTATGTATCCGTCTATTCTTAGTTTCTTAAGTATTTGGGCGCCAGTTCATCGCGCGCTTACTAAGGTCAAAGTGGCTGGACGCGGACAATCATTCACCAACACGGTGAATGTGCCTCCCAGAAGCTGAGTTGCAAACCAAGCGCTATCGTTATGCTGACAGCTATAACAAACGTAAAACTGCATATCCAGTTTACGAACCATCAGCTATCCTTAGTCCCCATTCTCAAGGTATGCGCGAGAGGTTGAGAACGCTCTTAACACAACACAGATGAATGAGTGCGCAAATCATAACGAGCATAGCCGATCCTTATCATACGCTAAGCAAGTCACGTCTATTCCAAACAGCCTACAAGATGACTAACTGCAAGAAGGAACACGCGCCAAATGGTTGAGAAAGTATCCAGCCTCCAGAATATCGTCAGCCCATGGTATGAATCTCTAATGAATCCGGAGAAGTCTCAGGAGCATGTTCTCTCAACTCTTGTTAGAGAGTATGGGAAGACCCGGTATGGGAGAAGCCACCGCGCAGACGAAGTTGAGGACGTCAACGACTTCAGGAAGGACTTCCCCATCATGGACTACAGGATACTCAGCCCTTACTTGTCCGACGTTATGAGAGGAAACTATGAATCCATCCTTCCGGAGCCACTGGTCTGCTGGGTTATGACGAGGGGTTCAACAGGCGCTGCAAAGGTCATGCCGGCAACCCGGACCCACCTGGAACAAGTCTTCACATGTGGCGCCAGAGCCCTAGTAAACTATGTAATCAAGAAAGAGGACCCTGCAATTCTCACCGGCAAAGTATTGAACTTCAACCTGCCGTCGAACGTCCACAAGCTAGAGGTAAATGGACATGAGACGAGCTACGGGTACAGCTCAGGCACCTATGCAAGGCTTAATCCCGCATTTGACAGGTTCAGTCTGGTTCCAAGACAGGAAGAAATAGACGCAGAAGCCCCCGGAATAACTAAAGCTGACTGGGAAAGGAGATTCGAGCTAGTGTACAAGAAGGCGTATGGGGAGAACGTAACCGCCGCCATCGGAGTCACACCAGTAATTCAGTCCTTTGGGCGCTACGTTAAGCAGAAACACGGGAAAAAAGCCAGAGATCTATGGAAGCTGCACGCGCTCTTCTGCACCAGTGTCAGGAACATACAGTACAGCTATTCGCCCAGACTAAAAGCAGTCTTCGGCGATGTTCAAGTTGTGGAAATGTATAGCGCCACTGAAGGCGTGTTTGCTCAGCAGATTGATGACCTGCCATATGTCACTCCTAATTATGACAGTTACTTCTTTGAAGTAGAGACGGGGAATGGAACAAAGATGTTGCATGAACTCAGACGCGGCGAGTGGGGCAGACTCATAATTTCATCATGTATGCTTCCCAGATATGATATAGGGGACATGATTGAGGCTGCCGGGAAAAACTATTTCCGCGTCTTTGGTAGGAGAAAAGCCTTCACGATTCTCGAACATAGACTCTATAGATTGCTCTTCGGGCGGCTACTTTAGCAGGATATGAGTGAGAATCCCACGCCCTTCAGCGGTGGGAGCATGTCACGTAGGTGGGTTTCTTCTCTTTGCTGTCCTTGCTAGTGCACTGATTATTATGATCAGACCGATTATCATGATGAAGATTGGCCACGTTAGGTTCCATACCCTGTAGCCGAGTATGCTTAGAGCAGAGGATATGCCTATGAGTATAAGGATGAGACCGCCTATGAGCGGGCCAATGAAACGGTGCCCACCTTTCTCATGTTTTTCTCCTTTCTCATTTTTCTCATCTTTCTCCTCTTTCTCATTTCTTCTCCTCTCCCAACGTTCTCTTCTCCAATCCGTTGGGGCGGGGGCCTCAGGTCTCCCTGCCTGAAGTGAAGCGCCACACTTCGGGCAGAAGGCCATGTCCTCGCTGACTTCTGCTCCACACTTCGGACAATTGACCATTAATCAATCAACCCTAACTACCCATAACTTCCAACAACCTGTTTATATTTTGATTGATCCACATAATTGCTTAAGGACTTGACTAGGTAACCGGCCATGAGCCAGAAGGGACATAGTGAAAGGATCATAAGTGCAGTTGCAGCAGGCTTCTTCTTCATCTTAGTCGGCGCAATTTTTCTCTCCACGCCTGGCCTAGCCGACAAGATCGCAGCCTTCTTCAGAGACTTCACTATTGTGACTTATCCCACCATAGGAAACGTACTCATTCCTGCACCGGCGACAGTTAGTGCTCACCTAGACGTCTACATGGCGGCTCAAAAGTTCAGTCTAATCTGGGGTGTCTTCCAGATCTTCACCCTGGCTCTTAGATTTGCTTTCCATTCTCTGCCACGCAGCAAAGCACAGAACATTTCAGACATCATTTTTTCACTCGGTAATAGTTACCTAATCAGCTTTTTCCTCAATCCCCAAGTGACGCTAATGGGGTGGCTAGTGTATTGGAGCATGGTGATAACGCTATTTGGAGTATCCCTGATAACAAGAGCCATTACTTTGGCCATTCTTGCAAGAGAGAAACAGAAGCCCCTTCCTTGAGTTGTTTGTCATCCGATCTTACCGGAGCAAGTTTCCTTTGGAGTTACCGAAATGCCCTTAGATGCCCTCGGACGAGCACGTAATGGACGTTTTAAGATCTGTGGTTCATGACAAACAACAAGACCAGAGAGCCTACTTACACCTCTGCAGTAGGGACAAGACCGTCCTCTTTTGAGAGGGAGAAGTTGAACTTTTGTCTAAAGTATTTTGCTTATCGACACGAGCTCTTCGAAGAAACGCCAATTGGCACAAATGAGCCCTAAGGTCAAGAAGTTTGGATCGAATCAACGAAGTATGAACAACCTATGTGAGACTTAGTTTCACATGCAAGCATCTCATGAACAACGGTTCTAACCCTCCATTGCGCGTGCTTCGGGAGGGTCTGGGAGCTCAGCGAGGCCGAGGCGACCTAATCAGTATATGGAAAATATTATATACAAAACGTAAAGCTTATATTACACTATGTATAGTTTACTTTACATGATGTGAGATGAAGTTAGAAACATACAACAGAATCAGGACTGCGATAGCACTCGCAACAGCTACACTTATGGCATATGCAGTACTTCAGAACAACATCTTCATCGCCGTGGTGGCAGTCACATCGGGCATAGTAGCCCTCTATATCTCGAGAAGAGACCTAACTGAGATTACACATGATGAGCGGACGATTCTGATTCGCAGTAAAGCTGCTTCAGCAACAGTGGCGATAACTACTGTCGCAATGGCAATAGTAGGCCTATTGACGGTATTCTTGAGTGGGCACGGAATAGGAAACTACGAACAGATAGGATACCTCCTAGCTTACCAGGCCACAATAATCCTTTGCCTGAACGCTGTACTCAGCTACTACTACAGGAACAAGCTAGGGGGATAACTTGGTGGAGAATACCCTAAGAGTCCTAAGAGCTATGAAGAACATAACCCAGGAAGACCTAGCTTCGAAGCTTGGTGTTACCAGACAGACAATCCTCGCTATTGAGAATGGAAAATACAATCCTTCCTTAGAGCTGGCGTTCAAGATGGCAAAATATTTCGAAACCACAATAGAGAAAGTCTTTCTCTACAAAGATAGCTAATTTCTTTCCAATATGACTAGATAACGCATAATCTCTAGAGAATCATTTCAATTCAAAGAATTTCTTGAATATCCGGCTGTTTATGAAGGCTGGTGGATAAGGATTTTCAATTAAGAATTTATAGTTTATATCCTGATCTAGCCGCATAAGTCTTAGAAAGACTGGCCAGTCAACAATGGTGTCTGATCCAAAGTCTTCACCTCTATCCTTAACAATTAAGATTCGGCCACGTCTACAGAAACATGCGGCTTTAGGGGAAACAATTACGGTCTTTGGGGCTGTTGATTCCGCTTTGAACCCATCCTTAAACGGGATCTTGGCTTGAGTTAGAGCTACTGCGTACAATGTGTCTTTTCTCTCAGAGTGTACTTTCCAATATTTGTTGGACATGATGGCCGAAACAAGATTTTCAATCTCAATGTTGGAACATTTCGGGTAAATCTTTTTGAAGTGTTTCCTAATCTCCTGTGTGTGCATCTATGAATCAACCATTGAAAATCTGTGGGAAGAACTTTTCCTTGTATGCTCGAGATATATTGTAGCAGACGCTAAGAGGGATACACACGCCATAGTTGCGAAAACATGAAGGGTCCTAGGAGGTTCACCATTTCCAAGGATTGACGTTGCAATAAAAGGCCCTATGGCTTGACCAATAAACCGTCCCGAATTGAGGAACCCAATCACTGTTCCCTTTCTCTGTGATTTCCCTCCAATGAGGTTTGGAGGTAGCCCTGCTAGGACAGTACAAAGTGCAATTTGCAGAATTAGGAACTGATAGAAAACTTGGCTGAAGGCCATTGCAAGGATCAGTCCAGCAGATATGACAGGCAGTATCGGCAGAGTCCTGCCTGTAACCACCCTAGTGAGAAGAGAGGTCGCCAGAGCGAAGACCAAGCCATTGAGCATAGTGACGATTGCCGTAGATATGATCAGTTGCTCATACGGGACACCTAGCGATTCAAGGAACCAAGGGATAATTGGCCAAATGAAATACATGCACATATAGACTAGGACGAGGGAAAAGGCATCTGGTATTATGGCCTTAACATCTTTGACTGTAAGGTTAGGCGCATCACGTTCTCTGGCGACTTGTGGGGGCGTCTTTAGTATGGAGACTACTGGGAACATAGACACGAAGAGAAGTGAAGCGGTTGCAAAAACCAAGCGGTACCCAACCGTAGAGGCAAGTATTCCACCGATTCCAGGACCAATGAGTTGACCTATGGTCATCGCAGCTAGCTGGTAGCTCAACGACTTCTTCAACTCTCCAGCCGATGCGACAGACGCACTGAAGGCGAATACGACAGTACTCATGGCAAAGCATCCCTGTAACCCCCTAAAAAATACGATTTCTAAAAGATTGGTTGATACAGCCAAACCAGTGTAAGCCACAACGTTTCCAGAGAGGATTATCAGCCATATCTTCTTCATTCCCAAACGATCATACAGAAAGCCGGTGAATGGCGCAGCGACAGCTGCAACACCTGAGCCGACCAGCTGATATACCCCCGCCCAATAGGTGGCCTCAATAAGTGGATACTGAAGGTCGCTATTGATGAAGAGGGAGATGTAACTATTCATCAGGTAGAAAGATAGGGAAGAAACCAATTGAACAAGTAGCACTACAAACTTAACATCCATATGGGTTACTATATCGATTCTTCTGCTCAAGAACAGCATCTCTATTAGCTTGCATGCTTGCTTGTTCCCAAATTCCTTTGTTGAAGGTTGACAAAATTGGGTTTCTTCATTGATAATACTTACGTTTCGCAACAGGTAATTTCTCGCAGATACGCGCAATAGTCGAGCGCT
>CAVXDT010000014.1:0-275144 GCA_963760525.1 Nitrososphaeria archaeon | reverse complement strand
CGCTAGAACCGATAGCCGGCCTGCTTGGCCATTTTCCGGTAATCGTCGCCCTCCGACTTCGACGACCTTGCACATCTCGTAAATTCGGGAGCGGAGACGAACGCCGATGCGGTCCAGGAGCGTGTCTTCCCCGCTCTTCCCTGGGAACCCGGATTTTTTAAAGACATCTGCGCGCGTGTCCTCTTCGTCTCCTCCGTGTCGGGATAATTCGAGGTGAAGATCGTCAGCTTCTTTGGTTATAACGGTGGTTGATGATGTAGAAAACCGTTTCCTCGACCCAGGCCGACGACGTTTCGCCCCGAGCTCGTCCAGGACCAGGATCTCGCTTTCGAACACGGGCTCGAGGATGTCCGATTCGGACAAGGCGGACTCGGGGTGAAGGTGTTCTGGATATCGCGGATCAGATCGCGGAAATCATAAAAGAGGCACGGTCGCCCCTTCTTCCGCATCAGCTCCCGGAGGATGGCCGCGGCCAGGTGGGTTTTCCCCACCCCGCAGGGGCCGATGAAAAGGAGGCCGACATCCTGGGCAGGGTAGTTTTCGACGAACTTTTTGGAGATCTTGACCGCGTCCCGGTGGGAATCGTTATGACTTCGAAATTGCCAGGGGCAGTCCCGGTAGCGCTGGGGATGCGAGCCTGTCGAGCAACGGCCGCTTCCCGCTTGGCCAGGGAGACACAGCGGCGGGCCGCCGGCGCCTCGGCCGTCCGCGTCCCGAGGATCCAGCCGCGTTCAGGTTTCCTGGCATTCGATTCTTTCGGGATCCGCCATGGCTCGTCCGATCAATTCAGGTATCCCCGAGCTGTTGGAGCGTGCGCGACCGGCTCAGCTTCGCCATCGCCTTCTCTCGATCTGGCGGATCCGCTCCCGGGTGAGACTCAGGCGGTCGCCGATCTCCTGGAGCGTCAGGGGCCGGTCGTCATCCAACCCGAAGCGCAATTTTAGCACAAGGGCTTCCTTCTCATCCAATCCCTGAAGATTCGCGGACCTGTTGCTGGATGGAGGCCTTGATGATCTGGTATTCGACCGAAGGCGAGATCTCGGTCGCTGATCTTTCCTCGATCTCCAGATCGTCCTCGTTGAACTTGTCGCTCAGGGACACTTCCTTTCTCCGAGCAGCTCCAATCCTCCATGTCGTTAACCGGGATTCCCATGGCCTTGGCGATCTCCTCGCGGTGTCGGGTCCCGCCCCAGCTCGGCCTTGAGCTGGGCGGTTTTACTCTTCATCTGAGATTGATCCGACAGCTTCTGGGGGATATGGGTGATCCGGGACGACTTGGTCAAGGCGTGGAGATCGCCTGGCGGATCCACCAGACCGCGTAAGAGATAATTGGACGTTGCGGGGGGAATCAAACCGCTTGGCCGCCTCGATCAACCCGATATTTCCCTCGTCGATCAGGTCCAGCATTCCCAGCCCCATCCGCTTTATTTTTTGACGTAGGACACGACGAACCCGAGGTTGGACTCGATGAGGCCCTGGAGGGCCTCTTGGTCGCCCTGGCGGATCAGGATCGCCCAGTTTTTTCTTTCCGCTTCGGAGAGGATCGGGAACTTCGCGATCTGCTCCAGGTAATGACTGAGGTTTTTCGATTCGAGAAATCCCGGTAGGGCATGAGGTCGTCCGGGCTTTTGACCTTGACGACCTCGCGACGGCCTGCCAGCTGACCAGGCTCCGTTCTCCTTATTCAAACTCGTCCTCTTTGCCGTAGAAGAATTCCCGGCGGACGTACTCGAGAACTTTGACTTCGGCCTCGATGTGCTCGATCTTGGCCCGCATGTTCAGGATGACCTCGACCCCGGCCAGATTCACACCGAGGTCCCTGACCAGGTTCAGGATGATGTCCAGGCGCTTGAAATCCTCTCCGATAGAGCCGGGTATTGCCGTCGGACCGGGAGGGCGCTAGCAGGCCCTCCCGTTCGTAGAGGCGGAGGGTCTGGGGATGGATCTTGAACATCGGCGACGCTGCTGATATGGTAATACAACGGTTATTTTTCTTAGTTGAGTCCTTCCAAAATACTCAAGTACATCAGTCATCTTTCGACATAACTCGTCCTGTTCTCATTGGCTTAATTGCAACGTCAAAAACCTTTCGAGCATCTAAGAGCATGAAAGATTTTTTCCTTACGGAAGCTCTCGTAGAGATCTAACAAGTCGATCAGACTTTGTCCTGATTTCGCTTCTGAACGTGCGTTATCTAAAAGCGAGAAAATATCTAAGTTCGGGTCCAAAGCAACATCCATCATTTCATTGAAAGGCCTGGCAGTCAGCAATTCCATGTGATAAGCAAGCCTATTATTGATTCTGTGTCTTAACTTAATGCTTTCTGTAGATATTTCTCTTAATCCTGAAACTAGCTCAGCGTGAAATCTGACAAAAAGCAAATTACTGGGAGTGGAAAAGGTAAACTTAGTGCTTTCCGAAACATAGTTCCCAGGACGGTTCAACTGTATTAGTTTTGTCTCAAGAGGTTTAAGTCGGCCTCTTATATCTAATCCGACGTTTCTATAAGTGTAACTTTGTCTCGTAAGGCTCTCTTTTAGCATAGATTCGCTCAGTCCAATTAGGGCTGTGCTATACGCGAGATACATTGAACTGAGCATTAGTTGTTGTTGGGAGATCAGTTGCATGACAGATTTGAATAAGGGACTTGAAGGCATCCCGACCAGGCTAGGATATCGTTTTTCATAGTTTGCCATTCGTCATCAGGTAACCTCGGTCTTACTTCAACTGATTTTCCCTCTTGGACAGGATATGTTCCAATCCAACCTCCTGGTTGGAATTCTGGGGGTTCCTTGCCAGTTATGATCGGCTCTCCCTCTTCAATGTCAGCCCTATTGCGGTTTTCCCGAATTGAGATGTTCAAGTCGTTGACGAAATCTACAAACGATTCCCAATTTCCTCCTTGTGATTCTAACATAGTCTTTGAGATTGAATCATACTCTTTAACCTGAATGTTGGACAAGGATCCACCTTAAATCAAACGTGCAGACTCTTCAGCTTCAAATAGCTTAATTTCACTCTTTGGCATATTTGAAAGTCGGGTAAAATCCTTCAATATATTCCAAGCTCTCTGGTGGCTTTCTCCCTCCCCTGTTATCTTCTCTCGTCTGACTTTTAGGCAGAAATAGCTCAAGTTGCGGTAATATGTAAGCAATTACCGCTTCGTCAGCTATCTCCTGTGTATATCTTTCATCTACTGTTGACTTGGTGACGATCGTATGAGCTACTATGAATTTAGACGCATCCATGATCAGAGCTTGTCCTACCTCAGCTATTCTGAGATCAGTAAGAAGCTTAGAGAATGCAATTATCCTATCAAAAACGTCTAGGCTCTTCCAAGTATTTCAGATCCAGCTCTTTTCAGCTCTTCTACAGCTTTAGTGGCTTCTTGAGAATTCGCAGAAGATAATACGCTGGCTTTGTCATATGTAGCTTCGTTACCGAAGTGGGCGTAGACTACTTTGAGTATATCATCCTTAAGAGCCTGTCCGTCATTTCCCTTGATCCAGTCAATTGAGGATATTATTGGCTTTTCGTCATAATTATCTCCTTTGATCTCTGGTTTTTCATTGGGTACAGTTGGAATAAGAGAAGGTTTGTCTACGATAGCGAACCGACGCAAGAAAGCGTAACCTAGGCTAAATAATAGTGATCTATCGTATGTGTTCATTGTAGCAACAATGCGGAAGCTTAGAGGCATGTGCAATGAGCCTTCCATATAATCAAGCTTCTGGCTTGTTTCTTCATCGATAAGAGGCTGTCTTATCCTATAGTCCAAGTCAAGAAGTGAGAATACTTTGCCGAAAAGCGAGGTCCAAATTTGCACGGTTAAGTTCATCTATTATTAACCAATGAGGTTTGCCTTGTTTGAGTGATTTCCTGCAATCTAGAACTGCCTTAGTCAGAAAGCCCGGACTATTGAAGGCCACCTTCGCCAGGTTTATAATTAGAGACAACATGCAATAGCACCATTCCGCATTAGCAGTCTCTAAAGCAAAATTATTTTCACCACATATGTATTCACATAATCTCGTTGCTAGTCTAGTTTTACCTGTACCAGGAGACCCTACCACAACTATGTTCTTACCTGAGACGAGATGAGATAAAGCCAGAAGTTCTGTTTTATCTAGTTCTATCTTGTTTGTTCTGTCCTCGGGTGATGTTCTTCATATAATGGATCAAAAATTAAGATATAATTTTGTGGTGGGCGGACAACGCTAAGATTATTCCATTGTCTAAACCTATGTAATTCCATTGGTTCAGGCAATTCTTCAAGGCTAGAAAATTTTAGATATGTCGGGAATAATTCGTCTTTATACTCTGGAGGACGTAGGGCAGGTTCACTTGGTTTTTGCTTTTCACCATAAGTCTCTATGTTTAGTATTCTAGCGACATGTGTGACTTTTCGACTGTCTGTTGTATATATGTAACCATTTATTGGAAATGTAAGTCTAGATATATCGACTGCAAAGCCAGTTCCCCAATATGTAGCCCCTACTCGCTTTATGTTCTGCTGATGATATCCAATTACATTAGGATCGGATTCAATTTTCGCACTAAAAATAATGGCATATTTTCCCGTCAACTGAACAACGCTCTTGTCTGTATAGTATGGCAACTCTTCTCCGGTCCTCTCTCTATAGATTTCTCTAAATATTGTGTAAAGTATTGGCGTTACCTAGTTAAATACGCACCCTGATTCAATCCTAAACTTCTATTGTAGAAAAGGTTACTTTCTTCTTCAAGCAATTCTCTGAGCTTAGACTGATATTTGCCTTGGAAGATATCATTTCTGTTTATAGGAGATTTCAAATCAACATATCCCTTCAGTCTTATTCAATATCCCAGGCCTTTTCCAGTTCCATCATCCCATTCTGTTCCTTTCAAGCATGTAAAGCTGGGATCATATGCTGTCAACACTTTTGATACCCCAACAATTTCCTTGTCGTTAATCAAATGAAATACTATGTCTCCTGATTTGACTAACCGCATATTTTGTAAATATCTTTGCCTGTTTTGTCTTTTTGAGGAGACCCGAGTGCTTTTCCCAAAGTCACCCTGTTCTCTATCAAGCCTGTTTGATACTATTGTCTTTTCAACCCAAACATTTACTCCCTCTGTATATTTACTTGAATAAGTGCTCAAATAGAAGGCAACTTCTATCATATTCGTAATTCCAACCTCTATTGCGACATTCCTAATTTTCTCAGTCAGATCTATGTAATAATCTGTATCGCTATCATCCCCACTAAATGGCTTTTTAAGACCGAGTTTATCCCTAATTTCTTTATTAAGTACACCAACGTTTTTTTCTGTCCATGAGACGGGCATAAACATTTTATGATTTACTGTTGAAGCCCGAAACAGATAAGGAGGTAATCTTGAAGCCTTTTATGCTCCTTAACGCAACTCTTATGCTATCCCTGACTGTTTCATAATTTTCAACTGTTGATAATTCCTTGAGAAGGTTTCTAAATGTCTGATTTCGTAAGATTTCATCAGCGTATTGGTCAGCAACAGCGAAGATGAAATCAAAAATAAATCTAGTACCTAATGGTAGTTTTCGTACTATTTCAATAACTTCATCTTTTGAAAATTGATCCCTCAGAAAGGACTCGATCTTTCAATTGATTAATAAGATTTTCACTTTCCTTCCAATAATAATTCCACGCATTTCCAGAGTTCTCTTTTTGTTTTAGAAGCACTTTCTTTAATGTATCTATATCCATACTCGCAATATTAGACCCCATTTTCCAGTCTGCGGACATTGCCAATTGGATCAGTCAATTCGATTACCTGATAAACTACAAAATAAAGTTATCTTAAAAATCTCAGTTAATTTGATGAGCCATTTTCACTGCTTGGCATTTTTGGTGAAAACTTAGATACCATTTCAATCATTCTTGCTTTGAGGAACAGACCTTTTATGTTAAAGATTCTAACTAGAAATCTTATATATCATACTCGTATTTAAAAAGATAAGTTGAACAAATATAACGATACAAGCACTCCTCCTATCTATTTGAAGAATTTAGTCAAAGAGTTCGTTGTTAGGAGGAAGTGGGAGAAATATCATAATCCAAAGGACCTAGCTATAGCTATAAGTGTAGAGCTGGGACTTTTGGATATCTTCAAGTGGCGGAACCAATGGTCTCCGAATGAGATTTCTGTAGAAGATAGGAACAAGATTGGTGAAGAAATGGCTGACGTGCTCATTTTATTGATTAGCATGTCAAACGCTCTTTCTATAGACTTAACTGAAACTGTCATAAAGAAGGTTGAAAAGAATAAGCACAAATATCCAGAGGATAAACTTAGTCAGTGGTAGCTTATGCAACTTGATAGATCAAGAAAAATCATCATCGTTGCAATAGCTCAAATTGTTTTAAATTTTTTCTATAGATCTTTTATGTGTCTATATAATCCATGACCAAGGAATTCTACCAATCCAAGATTTCGCAGAATTTGAATTGTTGCGGTCTTTTAAATATAAATTATCCATTGAAAATGCTATCTCATTCAATCCCTTCTATTAGTAGCCAATTTCCAATAGCATAGAAAGGTCATGATTGATCTTTCGATATGATAGAAGAATAAACAATTACTTGCCGTTAAGGTATCGGAGGTAAACCTACGCAGGCACGATATACATTGGCAAGTATGCTTCAGATAAGGTATCTAGGTTTGCGCAGACATGATACTCGCCATTTGAGGGAAAGATGATGATGAGTTTCCTCTTTTTGAGCCTTTTTATCACGTCCGGAAATATTCCTCTAAACTTGAGCGCGTATCCTTTTGGAAGGTTGTCTACGGATGTGTGTCTGCCGTGACTCACATTTCCAGTCCTACCAAATAGCTTCATTTCGTACAATTTGTTCAGGATAAAGCCAGCTATATGTTCTGAATCTTCCATACCCTCCCCTCCAAACTTGAAACCCCGTTTTCACCCAAATATTTTCCATTGAAGTCTCTATATTCTATGCTAGCTAATCTTTTGCCTGTTATCTTTTCATCGAACTTTACCCAAGGATGTACAATCTTGTCAAGTGCGATATATGCAGCTGGTGGCACAAGCCAAACTAGCTTCTCTACACTCTCGCCAAGTTTTGTCATAAGTGATAAGCGTGCTAAATGGCCTTGAATATGCAATGTATTGAAAGGCGGTCGCTCTTCTTCCAAAATGATAACGTTTCCGCTCTTAGTGATGCCTGCGCCATCCCAGAGAAAGGTGAGTAAAAGACCCAAATGCCTGTCGAAGTACTTGAAAAGGCCGCCCGTCCTTCCCTCCAGCAGTGCGTTGTCTAGTGTCCAATACATAGAGGGCTCGGACGACGGACATTTTTATACAGACTCCCCTGCTTTGATTTGAAGGTCGCGAAACATCTTGTTTAATTCCTTGTATAATTCCACCAGGAGGGTGACTTGTGACGAACTATCTGGAATTTGTTCATATTCGTTCCGGGGCATTTTACGTAAACTTTCTATAGTCGTCTTCACTGATGCGAAAGTTGGACTCCCAATTGCTCGGTCATACTGGCAAGCTCTGCCTTAGCTTCTTTTATCCCTTTTTCAAGGAATACCTCCTTTGATACAGGTTGCGCAAGCACTGATGGGAGCTCTCTCAAGTCTCTTGCGCCTTCATCGTTGAACTTGTTGGAAACGAATCCATTCTGATATTATGTCTTCATTTGCCAGACTTTGTAAGGCTTTTCGCTTCTTATACAATTCCTCAAAGTATGAGAAATCTGTAATCTTCCTGTCCGGATGCTTCTTCAAGTGTTGCAATGTTTTTTCGAACGCAAACTTTTTTTGGTATATGTAGGGTTTGCTTTTTCCGATTAGCTCGGCAACCTTGTCCAAAGACATACCTTCTTCGTTTGTTAGACGATATATGTGTTCAGCTTGGTTCAATGCAGCCCATTCTTTCTTTCCTGAGACGTGGTACCTAGCGAGCAATATGTCGACTTCGACAGATGTGATATCTGAGGGAAGTACTTTGACTTGGACGTTATTGAAATATATAGGGTCGAAGTCTTTTACCTTTCCACTTTTTATTTGTTCTCTGAGATGTCTAAGGCAGACTCTAGTTGGTTACCTTCTTTTACTAACCCATCTTCTGTAATCAGTGGTGCTTCAGTAAGGCCACCGGAACTTTTAATCGCGTTATATAGTTCTTTAGTGTCATCTTCACCCCAAATTCTTTCTTCTAATTCCTCATCGGTGAACGTTTTGCCTTTTCAATATCTCTTCTGGCTCTTAAAATGTATCTGGAGTCTAAACGAAGTGTATCTAATGGCTTCGTCTCGATGCGCAACTTGCGTGCTTTTTGAAATATGGTTACTTCTTCAAACGAATTCATTTTTCATCAGATTCACCTGGTAACTAATAGTAATTAAACTTT
This sequence comes from Nitrososphaeria archaeon, assembly GCA_963760525.1. Lineage (GTDB taxonomy): Archaea > Thermoproteota > Nitrososphaeria > JACIWG01 > JACIWG01 > CAVXDT01. Next base: position 266,743 of record CAVXDT010000014.1, on the reverse strand, counting down.
TCTATAGTAGAATTTTAACTACTGTTTAGTATGATTACCAAAACTTTCAAGATCGATAGTATCTATTTGGAATTGGTCCACCCACTTGATAAGTCCTTGTAATCGATCCTCAACCTTGAACCTGTAAGCCTGAGCGTTAGCTATTTTTCTGGTGGGGATTATGAGCTTGAGAGAAACAAACCTGTCAACTATGCGTTTAACCGTCTTGAAGGACAGATTTGTAGATTCACATAGCATGCTGATTGTTTGTTCCATATTGCCTACTATAAGTGATTGATCGAGAACTCTAGCTTCAGGGCTTGAAAAGATCCTAGTTAATAAGCCCGTCATTGCGTACTCCCTGTTAGAGTTCATACTCAGTAGTTTATGATAACAACTATATAGACATTTTCTTTAAATCCAATGACATTGGAAAAAAAATCCAACTGAACAAATTACTTGATATGATTCTTTCAAAGTAGAATTGCCTTAGATAACCAAGAGCTCGAAAACATTCTCTTCATTACATTAATTGGAGTCTAAAGGCTTCTTGAGATTGAGGAGTGGTTCCTACGTCTTAGTTGGGATGAAATATGAAAGCAGGAACGCGCTCTAAGGCAGATATTATAATAATCAACATCGGAGGATTCTGACACAACTATGAAAGTCAAGATTTACCCTATCAACACGGAGTACATAAGATTGGACAAAGAAGCGTATATCACGATGGGAGACTATAAAGAGTAGAAGTACCCACATGGTCATTTCTTGTTTCAATTGGGAAAGAGAGGATTTGGTCAACACGGGAATGAGCGAAACAAAACAGGCGGACTGGCATCATCCAGGCTCTTATCAGCCAAGCGGATATTCTTTTATTCAAACTATAAACATAATTTCAATTTATCCTTTTGACCGTGAATTTTGACGATTTTTTTGACGGCATTTTGACGCCAATCTAATGTCTGACATCCTAAACTCTGATGGAAAGAGTCTAGGCAGATGCCAAGAAGAACAGGTCGGGGATAAATCAGCTGAAGAAGAAGAGTTAAAGAAGGGAGCTAATGAACGCGGTGAACTGAGGTCCAATCGAATGATGTTGGAACCGTTGGAACGTTCTTTTAAGAAACCTATTTTGAGAAAGTTTATTTCAGACACACACAAAAGGAACATGGATTTAGAAGCATAGGTTCAAAATTAAGTCGCCTCAACTATCGGATACTTCAATCCTTTGGCGCAAAATGCAAATATGCTGACACGTGCCTGCTTTCAGAGGATGCTTACCACTGCACCAAATGCACAGTGGAAAATACAATATACGACATCAAACGCAGGCTAAGTCGCGCCAATTAACCGAGTTGACGCTTTGAGAGCACGCGCTTTCGCCTCTAACTCTTCCAGCATCTTTTCCTGGTTTCCCTGATTCCTATCCACAATATTTACAAAAGTGCTGCCTACTATTGCGCCGTCTGCTCCACTCCTAATGACAGTTTTAACATGCTCCTCCGTCGAGATTCCGAAGCCTACAGCCAAGGGGATTCGTTTGACCGTGTACGGTTTGCATTTTTTAATCAGTTCTATTGTGGAATCCTGAACGGTTGCCCTTTCCCCTGTCACTCCGAGGGTGGAGACGAGGTAGAGGAAGCCTGACGTGAACTCGACAATTTTTCGAAGCCTCTTAACAGAGGTAGACGGCGCTGCTAGAAAGATCGTGTCTATTCCACATGATTCAGCCTTCTTCTTGTAGTCCTGCGCCTCATCCACCGGTAGGTCTGGAACGATTACACCGTCAACTCCACAGTCTTTCGCTGACCTGGAGAAGACATCTAATCCCATTCTGAAGACCGGATTGTAATATGTCATAATCGCAATTGGTATTTTATGCTCATCCTTGATCTGTTTAGCGGTCTCCAACACTTTCTTCGGTGTTGTCCCAGCCTTCAGCGCGCGTACGCCAGCAGCCTGTATTGTCGGCCCGTCAGCTATTGGATCCGAGAATGGTAAACCGAGCTCTAGGATGTCCACTCCGCCCTGGATTAGCGCTCTGGCGATCTTCGGCGTGTACTCTGGTTCAGGGTCTCCGCACATTATGTAGGCTATTAGAGCTCCATTGCCCTGATCCTTCAGCCTTTTGAAAACCCCGCCTATCTCCCTCATATCTTCTCACCGAGATATTCAGCTACGACTTCTACATCCTTGTCCCCCCGTCCACTCAGGGTGACCACGACTATCTCGTCCTTCCTCATCTTTCGGGCGAGCTCCACAGTGAAGGCAAGAGCATGAGATGGTTCCAGAGCTGGAATTATGCCCTCATCCTTTGAAAGCATGAGGAAGGCTTGCACAGCCTTTTCGTCAGTCGCATTCGCATATTGGACTCTTTGATTAGTTTTGAGAAAAGAATGTTCTGGCCCGACTCCTGGGTAATCGAGGCCCGCGGAAATGCTGTGCGTCGTCTGTATCTGCCCATCTTTATCTTGGAGGACATAACTCAGCATTCCATGGAAGACCCCTTCGTCTCCAGCGCAGAGGGTGGCCGCATGTTTGCCTGATTCCACTCCCTTGCCTCCTGCTTCAACCCCGTACATTTTCACTTTCGGACAGTCCAAGAAGGGATAGAAGGTGCCTATGGCGTTGCTTCCGCCTCCAACACATGCTACCAATGCGTCTGGAAGTCGACCCTCCTTCTGCATGACCTGCTCTCTAATCTCAGAACCTATGACGCTCTGGAAGTCTCTGACGATCATAGGATACGGATGTGGGCCTACCACAGATCCTATGAGATAATATGTCGTTTGAACGTTAGTAACCCAGTCCCTTAGCGCTTCGTTTATGGCATCCTTCAATGTCTTGGAGCCGGCTTCTACAGGATGCACTTCAGCGTCCAGCAGCTTCATCCTGAAAACGTTCAGCTTCTGTCTTTCCATGTCTTCTGCTCCCATGTATACCTCAGCCTTCAGTCCTAGGACAGCGCACGCCATTGCGGTGGCCACGCCATGTTGGCCCGCCCCAGTTTCAGCGATAATCCTCTTTTTCCCCATTCTTTTCGCGAGCAAAGCCTGTCCAAGAGTGTTGTTGATCTTGTGAGCACCACCATGTGCAAGGTCTTCCCTTTTCAGGTAGATTTTCGGACCGCCCAGTCTTCTCGTCAAGTTCTCAGCATAGTATAGGGGGGTTGGTCTCCCAGCGTATTCTGTCAGGTAATAGTCCAATTCTTTTTTAAAGGTCGGATCGTTTTTGATCTTTCCGTAAGCTTCCTCCAATTCTTCTATTGCCACCATTAATGTTTCTGGGACGAAGCGTCCACCGTATTTCCCATATTTTCCGTCGATCGGATTTACGCTTAATTTCTTCATATTCTAACATCCTCTGAGTTCTTAATGATCTTCTCAATTTTGCAGATTTTCATCCTAACTCTTCTCATAGCGCTGACACCAGTTCCCTGACCTTTTTTTCTATATCTTGGGTCAACATTATAGACGATCCGATCAAGAATGCGCGGGCGCCACATTCGTACAGGAAACGGATATCATCGGGTTTCTCAATTCCGCTTTCGCTCACGACGATTTTTCCACCGGCGTCATTTTCTGCTAAGATTCTTCTTGTTGCTTCAAGATCCACTTTAAGTGTTCCAAGATCTCGATTGTTGATTCCGATCAGATCAGCGTTTGTGCCAACTGCAGACCGGAACTCGTTAACGTTGTGGGTTTCCAGCAGAACTTCAAGATTCCTTGAATGAGCTTTCGCGATCATCCCGTTAACGTCGTTTTCACAGTAGCCTCTCTCAAAAAGGGCTTCTATGAGTAGAATGGCGTTCGCGCCAATTTTGGATGCGGTTTCGAGCTGTATTGAGCTGATGATTATGTCTTTCATGAGGATTGGAAGTCTTACCGCATTCCGAACTTTAGCAAGTGAAATAAGGGAGCCATCAAAATGCTTTGGCTCAGTCAGGACGGATATTCCTGCTGCTCCACCATTCTCCATGGCGACTGCGACCTTCTCCGGGCTCAGGTTCTTTCTGATAATGCCTAACGAAGGTGACGCTGCCTTGATTTCGGAGATGATGGGAGCATGTTTGCTTTGGACGATCGCCTTTTTCAAGCTGATAGGAAGGGTAGTAGGCATCTTGGATGAGACATTATAGTAACCGCTGTCGATCGTCTCCCTTGCATCTTGGGCTAACCTATCAAGGAAATCAGGCATACTTCGACTCCAGCTCCTCAAGCTTTTCCAAGCTTCCATGGGAAGCCTTGACCAGAACTCTCAGTTTTTTGTAAGCAGCACCGCTTACGATTGATTCACGAGCCAATTCTATTCCATAACCAAAGTCTTCAGCCTTACCGCCCACAATGATGCCTGCGGCGCTGTTAACCAACACTATATCCCTTTTTGGATCGTCGGAGCCAGAGCATCCGAAAAGAATTCTGAAGGTGATTTCAGCGCTTTCTTCTGGCGCAGTTCCTTCTATGTCCTGCAGTCTAGCTGGCTTGATGCCCAAACCTTCTGGAGTTACTTCCATGGTTGAAACTTCATCTTCTTTTAACCATGAGATAACTGTCATGCCTATTGTGGAGATTTCATCCAATCCATTTAGGCCATGGACGACCATCGCCTCCTTAGATCCAAGATTTCTTAAAACATGAGCTATAGTCACTGTCAGTCTGCGATTATAGATCCCAAGTACCTGCGCATTCGCATTGGCTGGGTTCGTCAGAGGACCGAGAATGTTGAACACAGTTCTGATGCCCAGTTCTCTCCTGGGGCCTGCGGCGAACTTCATAGCAGGATGGAAAGTTGGCGCGAACATGAAGCCCACGCCAACATTCTCAATGGCTTCCTCAACTGCATCAGGGCTCATGTTAAGGTTGAAGCCAAGCTTTTCCAAAACGTCAGCGCTTCCACTCTTGCTAGTAACCGCTCGATTTCCATGTTTGGCTACAGCCACCCCTGCGCCAGCGACAACGAAAGCAGCTGCGGTGCTGACGTTGAAGGTTTTTACCCTGTCTCCACCTGTCCCGCAGGTGTCGACCAGCCGGCCTCTGATCCGAGGGTGAATTTGGTGACAAAATTCTTTCATAACACTGGCGAACGCTGTAATCTCTTCTATTGTCTCTCCCTTCATGCTTAATGCAGTCAGGAACGCTGATATTTGGGTGGCTTCTGCTTTTCCAGTCATGATTTCTTTCATTATCTCCTGTGATTCTTCATAACTCAGGTCCACCCGCTCGACGAGTTTTTCTATGGCTTCTCTGATCATTATTTCTCATCTTATCCTTCCATAAAGTTCTTCATGATCAGTTTTCCATCTTCGCATAGGATGGATTCCGGGTGAAACTGTACTCCCTCAATTGGGTAGGCGACATGGCGGACTCCCATTATTTCTCCGTCATTAACGGATTCCGCGACCACTTTGAGGCATGAGGGAACAGAATGCCTGTCCCCGACGAGCGAATGATATCGTGTCGCGGTAAAAGGGTTCTTAACGCCCTTGAAGATGCCTTCACCATCATGTTTTATCAAACTCGTTTTTCCATGCATCAGTTTTTGCGCGGGCACAACTTTCCCGCCGAAAGTGTGGATTATTCCTTGGTGTCCCAGGCAGACGCCCAATGTGGGAACTTTACAGCTAACATGTTTTAGGATCTCCGAGCATATACCAAAATATCTTGTATCCTCAGGCGTACCAGGTCCTGGGGAAATGACTATTCTGTCAGGTCTAAAATTCATCACCTGTTCCAGAGACACCTGATCGTTCCTGTATACTGCAACGTCTCCTCCAAGTTCCCCTATGCATTGGACGAGGTTGTAGACGAAGGAGTCATAATTGTCGATGACCAGAACTTTCAAGCCATTACATCTCCTGAAGCTTTCAGAGCCCCCATCAGCGCTTCACCCTTATGTTCAGTTTCGAACCATTCCCTTTCTGGGACGGAGTCAGCTACTATCCCAGCTCCCACTTGAATGTAAGCTTCGTCTTTGGCGGCAAAAAGGGTTCTGATCGCGATTGCAAAGTCCGAGTTACCATTATAGGAAAAGTAGCCGACAGCACCCGCATAAGGTCCTCTTCTCGTTGGCTCAAGTTCTTCAATAATCTCCATTGCTCTAACCTTTGGCGCTCCTGAGACCGTTCCAGCTGGAAAGACAGCCCTTAATGCATCGTAACAGTCGCAGTCTTCCCTAAGGTTACCCGTCACATGCGAGACAATATGTTGCACGTGGCTGTACCTGTAGACTTTCATGAGTTTCGGAACGCGAACGCTTCCAAACTTCGAAACCTTTCCGATGTCATTTCTTGCCAGATCTACAAGCATTACATGTTCAGCGCGCTCTTTAGGATCTGAAAGCAATTCCTTAGCTAACCTTCTACTTTCGCCTAGGTTTTTGCCACAAGGTCTCGTACCCGCTATCGGAAAGGTCTCAACAGTTCTATTGTCAACTCTCACAAGCATTTCGGGACTGGAGCCGATAATCTGTCGATCACCCATTTTCAGAAAATACATGTAAGGTGAAGGATTTATCTTTCTAAGGGAGCGATAAAAGTTTATCATGCTACCCTTAATGCGGAATTCGTAACGTTTGGACAGGACGACTTGGAGGACATCGCCAGCGGCGACATATTCTTTAGCTTTTTCTACAGACTTTTCGAAGTATTTTTTGCTTACGTTGACTTTTGGTCGTCTATAGGAAAAAGTCTTAGAATCGTCAGGTTCCTCCATCATCTTACTCACTTCATAAAAACGGTTTTCCTTCGAATAAAAGTAGAATACTTGTTTTTTCTTATGGTCAAATACAATCCCATCATCGTAGACTCCTACTTCAACATCGGGAAAATTCGATTCACCGACTGCTATATTTGGTAGCTTTTCCCAACATTTAATCGTATCATAAGAGACATATCCTACAGCGCCGCCTACAAACCTAAACCTTCCATATGGAATTGGATGGCCTTCAAGAAGCTTTTTAATTACGCTCAATGGCTCGCTCGCTTCTTCTTCTGTTACCTCACCAGTTTTTTCGTTTCGGACGATGGCCTCCCTGTTCTTTATCCTTACTGTGAAGCTGGGATCAAATCCGATGAACGAGTACTGAGCTAGTTTCCTCGGCCCTTCAATTGATTCCAGAATAAAGGCATTGTTGCAATGCTCATAAAATTTCGAGAACGCGTCTATTGGAGAAAGCTCAACCGTGAATTTTCTAATTTTAAGACGGTTGATGTCTTTAAACGCTGCTTGAGCAATTTGCATTTTTTTACCTTGCATTATATCCAATCTTTCCAGACACACTCTAATGCTCCAAGATGTGGATAAATGACTTAATTAAGGCTTTTGTGTACAAATATGTACACATGGAATATATCCCCTTTTTGCCTTTTGAATATGATTGATAGGTGAATTTGACAGATCATAATCCAAATCCTAGAACAATAGCCGCGTGTACGCTTTCGAATCATTCACCCTTTCCTAATTCTGGCCATCCTGGATAATAAACAGGCGGAATATGTCTCGGTTTTTCTCCTTCTTTTGTATAATATGGGTCGATTGCCTTGTCATAGATAACATCATATCGTTTCGCGCTCGCGTTAAAACATGAAATAAGAATGAAAAAGATCACGTCTTCTTTTGATCCTCTTATCCTAGGAGTATGGATATATGGAGGGAAGAAGACATAGATTCTATTTTTCTTATCTACATACGGTTTATCTTTTGTAATATGTTTCCAATGCAATCTAGATAGTGCTCTAATGACTCTCTCATTTTCAAAGGTTAGTCTAATAGGTTCGTAGTCATCAGGCTCCCAAATAAACCAGAAATCTTTCATCGTCTTATTACTATTACAGTTAACTTCGTTGAATTTGCTCACTAAAGGATTGTCAGATATATATGGAAGACAATATTGCGAATCGTATTCACTCTCATCCTTCCACTCTTTATTCATCTTTTTCTTCCAGTAATCTATGTTTCTAAATGCTCCTAGAACGCATATTATCCCTGAAACATAAACAGTAAAATCACCACCTTTGACAAGAATATTTAGAACGTCCTCCCTATGAATATCCAAAAGTCTCTCCTTAATAATTTTTAGGCTTTCAGATATGAAGTTGAGTTCCTCAAACATCTCCTTCATTAGTCCTTTTGAATGCACGGCATCTTCAATTGATTCAATTGCTGAATCCAAATTTCTTAATGCGTCATCGTAATTTTCTGATTGAAGTTTATTTTTCATCTCTTCCAAATTTCCTTGTGCTTTTCTTATTTTCTCATTCCAGCGCGCGTGAATTGTGAAATAGGATCGCACGAGAAGTAATATGACCACTGCTACCACTGCGATTGCACCACCAGCTATCAGAGGTAGACTTCCCAAAACGAAATCTAATCTATCTCCTGTCGTAATTTGCGAAGTAGACCGAGTCACAGATGAAGTCCTGGAAGTCGTAGAAGATTGTGCAGTTGTAGAACTTGATGCAGTAACTGTGGAAGTCTGAGTAGTGGTGGACGGAGTAGCCGTCGTTGTGGAAGTTGTACTCGTTGTTGAAATCGGTTTGGTTGAAGTTGAATTAGTCATGGTTCGTGTAGTAGTTGCAGTTGAAGTTGTTGAAGTTGTAGTATATGTAAGTGTCCAAGGCTTCATGAGCGGGTAGCGGTCCGTATTGTTGGCGCTGATGATACGTGGTATGTCGCCTATGCCATCACTGCCAGGAATATCCTGATTGGGGCCACTATTCACGTCAGTTCCCTTATAATCACTCCAGTAGTTTCCGCCAGAAGGGTAAGCATTATCCCAAACATTCACCACTCCACTGGATGTTACTACGTTGTCCAGTAAGTTGTTGTGGTAGATTCTGTTGGAGTTGGAAGAAGCCCAGACAAATATGCCACAAGGTTTGCAGTTTCTTATGTTATTTTCTGAAATACTGTTAAATGAAGAAGAAGCCTCGATATAGATTCCATACTCAGCACCTGTTATGTCGTTTCCAGAAACAATATTTGATGGGGAATTATTGAGATGGATTCCATATCTGTCGTTATTTGTTATGTTGTTTCCTAAAATACTGTTAGATGATGAGTCATCTTGCAGGTTGACACTCCAATACCCATTGTTTACTATGTTGTTTCCTGAAATAATGTTAGATGAAGAATGGCTGAAACTGATAGCCCCTTGCTTATTGTTTACTATGTTGTTTCCTAAGATTTCGTTATTTGAAGAAGAAAGGATGCTGATGCCATAGTCGAATCCCGTGATTTGCATATTTCTGATAGTTACGCTGCTTCTTCGATACAGCTCTATTCCTACAGAAATATTGGCTCCTTCCACACCTTGAAGAGTGAACCCAGCCCCATCTACGACAATGGCACCAATAGAAATCACAATTCCACGATAACTGCTGTGTATATTGTCAGTCAGGGTGTAGAGGTTTCCTGAGCGAATGATCGGAGCTGATGGAGGGTCTACACTTCCATCAGCATTGATGTAGACGGTCCCATTCCACGCCTCAACGGGGACAACAAAGTACCCCAAAATCAATGTGAGTATAAGGAGCCCTGTTATCACTAAAGACTTGACACGACGAGATATTCTCACAGTCACTTTGTCGTAATCATGCGTCGGCATTATGTGAACGCATGTTACCACCACACTTTTTAATCTATCTGGTCGACTGAAAATGAAGGATAACCCTAGTGAGACTTGAACCAAAATGGACTCGAGCACTAATAAGTTTTCTGCACGGATTCAAGGAGAAAAAAAGCAAGAAACTTCAACAGATCCAACGTTTCATGTGTCAAAAGAAGGATTAGGTCCCTGATGTTATGAGTGAAACTAGTGAGTTTGACGGTCTTTTTCAGCCCTTGTCACAAAATAATATGTTATCGCAGCAGTGAGCAATGGGCCGAAGAAAGCCATAATGGCAAGTATTTCCGTGGTCGTCCAACCCAGATACATTCCGTAGATAGCGATCACACCAGTCAAAATCACAAGAGCGAATGAAATCAGCGCTCTATAGTCTCGTTCAGCAGGGGCTCGAATAGTCATATTCACCACTATATACTACTCCTCAATTTAAGCTTTTGACGCCAACTATGTCTTTCCATCATTGACATGTTCATCGGGATTGTTTTACGTTTGAGAGAAAAATCAGACTGTGCTAAGGGTAAAATCAACATTCAGAAGTAAAGTTTCAACCATAGGTTCTTTCTTTCTTCCAAACATAGTATATTAAGAGAGTAAGCATATCGTAGGTTCACGTTAGACCATGTTTACAGGTTTGAAAAGGAATTAGCTAAGCTCCACCCCAGCAACAATCCGAATATCAGCAAATGTACAATATTATATACAAAAAGTAAAGTTTATATTACCTAATGTATAGTATACTTGACATGGTGTGGAATGAGGTTAGAAACATACAAGAAAACTAGGATTGCGATAGTCTTCGCAACAATCATACTTATGGCGTATGCGGTATTTCAGAACAACATCTTCATCGCCGTTGTGGCAGTCACATCGGGTATAGTAACCCTCTTTATCTCAAGAAGAGGTCTAACTGAGATTGTACATGATGAGCGGACGATTCTAATTCGCAGTAAAGCTGCTTCTGCAACAGTGGCGATAACCACTGTGGCAATGGCAATGGTAGGATTATCACTGGTATTCTTGAGCGGGCAGGGAATAGGAAACTATGAACAGATAGGATATCTCCTCGCTTACCAAGCCACAATAATCCTCTGCTTGAACGCTTTACTCAGCTACTACTATAGGAATAAGCTGGGGGGATGACCGCATGGAGAATAATCTGAGAGTTCTCAGAGCTGTGAAGGACATAACTCAGGAAGATCTAGCTTCGGAACTCGGTGTTACCAGACAGACGATCCTCGCTATTGAGAATGGGAAGTACAGTCCTTCCTTGGAGCTGGCCTTCAAGATAGCAAAATACTTTGAAACGACAATAGAGAAGGTCTTCCTCTACAAAGAGGACACACAAACCTAGAAGGTGTTCTAAGTGAACACTATCGAAGTTCAAGACTTGACAAAGGAATTCAACTCCTACTAAAGCACTCAAAAAACTGGTATTTGAGAGAGATAAAGGAATTTGTAGGCTATGTGGTAAGCGTGTAGAAGAGTTTTCACAAGTTCATATCTTTTGGCATAATAAAGAAATTGTATTCATAGGCTCACAATACTTATATAATCTGTATCGTCGGAACCTAGATTGAGACATTGCATGAAGACAGATGATCAACTCTTCTTCAGCACAACTTCACTTAAATCATTCTCAAAAGGCGACGTTCTCTCTGGGAGAATCATAAAGATCAACCCTGCCTTGGTGACAATTACAGACGGCTTGGTGAATAAAGTCGCACCCAACGTCCTTCAGAAAAAAGTCGAGCAGAACGTAGTCAGACTGCTAGAACATAAGGTGAGAGTCTTCCATGTTGACATCGACTTCGAAGACTACAGCGGATTTAGCACCCAGAAGCCGGACACGAACTTCAGGATATTTAGTCCCAGTTTTCTCGAAAACCTAAATCAGATTGTAAGATCTAAAAATGGCTTTCTGAACCTTCATCTTCTCACAGACCATTTTCAGGACCGTTTGAAAGATTTTAGGTCAATAGAATTCGGTGCGATATGTTTTCAGTTGGAGACTGTTAAGAGTTCAGCTCAATTAAAAAGACTGGTCAGTGAGATTGCGGAGCTCGGAGCGTGCCCGAGTCCGGTTATTGAAACCGTTGGATCTGACAACATGAAGCCGATACCAATTCGAGAAGTTGAAACCCTACTTAAGCCGGTCCTCCCTGACATAGGCATGCTGACATTTCAAGCGGCAAAAACGGCTGCGCGATCCAATACACCTTCAGGATTATTCGACAGCAAAAGCGTCAGGACATACCTAGCACCGTTGAAGGCGGAGTTTAAGGGAACGATTCAAATTCAAGGAGGGATCACAAGGGACACGATAGGCGAAGCTGTTAATCTTGGAGCGGAGTTCATCGTTGTGGGAACGGAAATATTCAGAAACCGAAGGGGGCTGACGCCTGAACAAGCAGTAGACGAAATCCTTCAAAAGGCAGCCGAATCAATGCTGAACACATAAATCCCACAACAGATTTAAGGTAGCCCAAAAATCTACAGAAAAGACCTTCTAAGGTTATCAGAGATGATAGAAAGAGTCAAAGAAGGAAAAGAACTCCCAACACTTCAGGAATTGCCTAGTAAGAAATAAACGATACAGAGAAGTAATCATTGTCATTCTTCCTTCGTTTCTAACTTTCTAAGATTAGTCGATTTATAGAATTCTTTTTTAAAAATTTTCAGATTAAACAATGAACGAGAAACATGGATGCCGAGAACACCAAGAATTACTATAAACTAATCAAAAAAGAAAAAAAGAAGAGATCTTAGTTATAGGCTTTGGTTTTCCTTTCCCTTGATATCTCAGTTATCCTACCTAGTGGTATATTATTGTGCCTTGTGCGTCTAATGTGCCTGTTGATAGGCTTACCAAAAAAGTACCCATTTTCTCTATGCGTTCAAATGCGCCTGTGCCATGTGTTCCTCTGAAATAACCTTCAGAGGTGCCTGTTAGGCCTCCTGTAATCTTGCCGTTAGCACTGCCCGACATAGTATTTTCACCAATGGTAATCAGCCATGTTGCGATAAAGGTTCCCTTTCCAGTCGCTGTGTTCAGCATCAGATGTTCATACCATACGTCCATTATCCCAACGCCCAACGTGCCAGTATATGATCCTGACCAATGCATATCCTCAGCATGCATAATACCGTCAGCAAACCATACTTTGCTAGGGGCACCAAACGCCGTGAATTGTACATGCTCCCAGTAGTATTCTTTTGTCATTGCCATGACTGGCGAAATTGCCATGACTGGCGAAATTGCTATTATGAATAGGGCTAATAGGGCTGTGGTTTTCACTAAACTTTTTCTGCTCATTTTCATTTCTCCTGCTACATATTTTTCGTAACTTATATTTAAAGTATATATTCAAAGTATGAATTATTTTGAAAATATTTTATTTGAAAGTATATTTCTAAAAAATACTTGACCAACCATATGTTTTTCTGCTTGATTGTAGGAATAAGAGATTGGCTTGTTTTAATTGTTCCCCACGCAAAAACTCCTAGAAAAGATTACGAATAAACAGGAATAGGCAATAAAATATAGAATTTAGCCTTTAATCAGGTAAAATATCTTAAAAAGCATTTTTTCCAGCAACTCCGCAGTAGCATATGATAAAAAACCCAAAATATAACTATAGCCACCACTATCAACGCTGCCAACATTGACTGGATTCAGGTACGAAAAGAATTCACCCTTTCCTTTTTTACTATTGAATTTCATATGTATTAGAAGTAAATTGAAATATGTATTAGTGCTTGACAAACTTTATATTTTCAACGAAGTTACTCAAGAGACAACATGAATGACAAGGAAAGATTTCTAAGAACGTTAAAATCCCAAAAAGCCGACAGACCAGTTTTTACCGAGTTCTTAGGATTCTGGCCCGAGACCGTTTACAAATGGTATTCTCAAGGTTTGCCCTTTACTGTGAGAAACGATGGAGAAGGAAAGACAGGGCCGTTCTACGTCACAGTTGGTGTCTCATCCTATTTTAAGGGGATTTCTGAATACTTTGGCTTCGACAAATGCTACAGTGCAGCGACCACTTTTGACCTAGACTTTGGGCCTTTACCCAGATTTATCAGGAAGACTCTGGAAGAGACGCAAAGGTACAGAATCGAAATAGACGATGGTGGGATAACCAAGAAGACCCTTTTGGACGGTGTCTCAATACCAGGCTGGATAGAATTCCCAGTCAAAGAAAAGCAGGATTTTGAAAGGATAAAGAGAAGGTACGATCCCCTTGACACCCGCAGATACCCCAAGAATTGGGGGCGAGAACTCTTTGAAGACTTGGGCAAGACAGGCTCTCTTCTGGGAATCGTGATTCCAGGCTTCTTCGGACAGCCAAGAAGTTTTCTCGGCCTGGAAAGGCTGATCAAGTTCATGTTCAAGGACAGAGATTTTGTAAATGAAATGTTGGATTTTTGGGAGTATTTCGTCGTCGAGACTCTAAGAGAACCCATGGAGCATATCAGGTTCGATTATGCGTATATCTGGGAGGACATGTGCTACATTAACGGCCCCCTTATTTCTCCCAAACTTTTCGAAGAATATATGCTTCCACATTACAAGGTGCTCAGCAGATTTCTGAAGGAACATGGCGTAGAAATAATAATGGTGGACAGTGATGGAGACTGCAGAAAACTGATTCCTCTGATGATAGAGGGTGGTGTCAACTGTCTGACTCCTCTTGAAATCACTTCATTCATGGATCCGATCAGATTGAGGGAGGAATATGGGCACCAACTCTCTATGATAGGCGGCATTGATAAGAGGATATTGATAAAAGGTGGCCCGGAGATAGAAAGAGAAGTAAAAAGAAAAATCTCCATTCTTACTGAGGAAGGTGGATTCATAGCAAGTGTCGATCACAAAGTTCCTTATGATGTCACATTTGACAATTACAAACGTTACGTGGACGCACTGAAGAAATATGTGGGCATCGGATAAACTCTTCACTATCTGACATTTCAGAGCTATTCTTAAGTATCTGATATGATTGGGATTGGGTATGACATATTACCCAGCTCCTGGAAGAGAGAATGTAGATAAGACATTGGCTTTGATCAAGAAGACTGCTGAAGAACTGGGGATAAATGATGTAGTTGTAGCCTCCACGACAGGCTTTACAGCTAAGAAGGCTGTAGAAGTGTTTAGAAATACAGAAGTGAAGTTAACGTTCGTTGGAACAGGGCGAGAAAGGTTTCCAAGCGAGCTAATCGAGGGGTTGAAGGAGAAAGGTTTCAACGTCTGTTTCAGTCATGAGGTCTCCTACGAGTATCCTGATTCCGTGAAGATGTCATATAGGAGGTTCTGTGAAGGAATGAAGGTAGCTGTGGAAATTGCTATGATAGCTGCTCAACAGGATTACGTGCCAACTGACAAGGACATAATCTCCATGGGCAAGTGGGATACCGCCATCGTCGTAAAGCCTTCGACAAGCAAACGGTTCGATGAGTTAATTATTAGAGAGCTGATTTGCAAGCCAAGTTAAAAAGAAAGGGTTAATTGCTATAGGCTGGTCGAATTGACTTCTCGTTAATCAATCATGGAGTATTTATGATTAATACTTAGTACTAACAGAACAAATCATTGTAATGGCGTATAACGTTTCCATTTTTCATAGAAGATGTTCGATGTTTTTAGTGCTGTTGATTTAACCTTATCGATGACATCCGCCTTCTTCTAATAAGGATGACAGCAAACCCTATTGTTACTACTGCTATTACGACACACAAAGAGACGTATAAGGTTAGGTTCCCGTTGACATAGGTTTCGCTATTTTGGGAAATCGTATCATATCCTTCCAAACTAACACTATACGATGTTTTCAGGTATGTAGCCCATGTAGGAATGTCTATCTTATACTTTCCCTCTCCCAAGTTCTGACATTTCTGTCCGTCTAATGAGACTTTCGCATTGCTTATTGGCAGACCGTCGTATTCATAAGAAGAAAATAGGTCAACAAAAACATGACCGATTTGGCCCGTATCGACTGACTGTTTCACATTGATCTTGTCAAAGATAACATACAAGTCCTGCGGTTTTTGTATGAATGTCTCTAGTCCATATTTACTATCAGTTATCTTCAAGAGTCTGTAGTAATATCTACCGACAACTTCTTTGGTATCGGTGTCATTTAATGTATAAGATCCTGTCCATTGAGTGTTGTCATATTCGTAGACTCCTGAAACATTAAAAAGCGCCTTCTTTCCAACTCCTATTCTATCACGTTCTACAGAGAAAGTGCTGATAATGACCCTGTCCCAAATACATGTAATAGTATTCCCATAGAACGCGTCCAGCCCGTAGTTTCTGTCCTCGACTGAAGATACTGTAAAGCGCCATCTTCCAGCTAGGTACTTGACGGTAGTGTCATTCAAAACAATCCTCCCAAGCCAAGGAGTTCCATCATATTCATAGACACCGGTGAATCCAATAGAAGCGTTATCCCCTATGTTTATTCTATCATCTAGAATTGAGAGGGTTACGTTTATTCTATCCCATATTATACTTGTCGTATTTGCCGTCATTCCACTATTCAAAGCAGTTATGTTATACGTATCCCAACGTATTGAATCAACATAAAACTTGTTCAACCCTACCGAAGTAGAAAGATAAAGGACATACCAATAATGTCCCGTTGAGTTATATTCCGCATGCTCCCCATTTATGGTTAGTGTTCCCGATACTATAGGAGAACCATCATATTCACTCCTTACTGAAAACATTGGTTTCCCATATGAGTTAACATTGATTCTTTTCTTATAGGAACCAGCATAACTCACAACTAATTTATCCCAAATTATGTATGTGCTATTTGATGCTACACCGCCATCCAAAGCTGTTATTCCAAATGCATCCCAATTTACAGAATCGACTACAAAATTCCTTCTTCCCACTGATGGCAAATTATAAGAGATATACCAATATTGACCAGTATTGTTCCAAGTTGCTGACGTGTTGTTTATTGTTAAACTTGATGAAGTAATTGGTTCATTATCGTATTCGCTTCTTAGTTTGAAATAGACTCTTCCTACACTATTGTAATTAATTCTACTGTCCTCAACCCCTTTCTCAGTAACTATTATGCTATCCCAAATAGCTTTTTGGGGACCGCAAACATCATTTATAGCAGTAATATTATGCGCATTGCCTGTTACTCCTGTTATTGAGTAGATCCAATCTCCAACATTCGTATGACTCGTTAACACTTCCCACCTATTCAGTGCCACGTCGTATGTTGCCTTCGTGTCGTTAATGTAAATGGTCCCGTCAGATACAAATGAAGAATCGTATTCATACTTTAAGACAAAGAAGACCGTAGTGCTTTTACCCACATCTATCCTGGGATCAGAGACTCCTCCTAATTCGATGTCAATTCTGTCAAAGACTAGGCTTTGGCTGCCAGCCACATCATTAATGGTTCGAAGATCAAATTGGAATTCTTGGACCGAGCTAACGACATAAGAGTATCTTCCAACAGTTGACTTTGAAATCCTCAACTCCCATCTCTTGTTTCCGTTGTCCCAAGTTGCGGCAGTATTGTTAACAAAAAGTATGCCTTTTTCTCCATTAAACTCGGTTCCGTCATAGTCATATACTGCCTTGAACCAAACGAGCTGAATCGAATCTACATTTGCCCTTTTTACGTTTACGTCTCCATCTGTTATCTTTATCTGGTCACTTATGAACTCTCCTGTCTCACTGGGAGGACTGATATTGCCTGCGTTATCTTGAGCAAAAACTCTCCAGTACCATTTTCCACTTGGAAGTGGTTCTGTCAGAGTATAGTTTGTCGTTCTAATCGGGGAAACCTTTCTTAAGTTGCTTGAATTGAATGAAGGAGAATTGTCTAATTCAAGCGTATAGGAGGCGATACCGCTCCCGTTGTCAGTAGCAGTTGTCCAGAAAAATGTTGGCTTTGAGTCAGTTCGAACACTTGACTGCGGCAAAATGGGAGAAGGAGATCGTGGACGGCTATTGTCCACTCCAAAGTAAGAATCGCTCTCATCTGGAAGACTATAGTCAGCACCATCATAGCCAACAACTCTAATCTTAACCCTAGGGGATGTTAAGGGTGATGTATCCCAAACTATACGGCAAGTGCCAGTGCTTGTCTTAATGCTGCCAATGTAATATGCAGTATCATTTAGTACATAGTAGAATTTGACGTCAACCGTCTGTGCGTCTATATCTAAAACATTCGCTTGAATCGTAACTTTGCCCTTATACCATTCGCCTCCATTTGGCGAGATGACATTGACCTTGGGAGGAGTATTCAGGATGGCAATGTATTTACTTGTGGAAACATTATTCGAGTCGTCATCAACTATCGAGAGTTCAATGGTGTATCCTCCAATCTTCGAAAAGCGATGTTTGGGATTTTGTTCATTCGAAATGAAGCCATCCCCGAATTTCCATGCCCATTTTATTGCAGCCCCGTCAAAATCTGTAGTGTTGTCAGAAAATTGAACAATATCTTCAGTTCGTAGGGTTCCTAAAGTATAGTTGAAATCCGCAATGGGCACGAAGTTAGATTTGACCAGAGCAGGTGTTTGTATTGGAATTTCCTTGGGTTCGTCAGATCGAAAATAGGGACCATTATCTTTGTAATTTTTGTAGAATTCAATCCTGTACGAGACGACTGTACTTGGAGTCGTTCCTCCACTAATATCAAGATAAAACTTGCGAATACCTTTGCTGACGTTAGAAGCGAATTCCGTTATATCTAGACAAAGGAAATTAGGAAAAGGATGTGTGTCGTGTTCTGCTACCTGCCATGAAGGTGAGCGGATTTGAACTGGTGAGTTTGTATTTCCTAAGTCAATTTTTATCAAAGCGTCACGACTTCCTGCCCAGCTCAATCTCCAAGTAGCTAAAATTGTCGGATTATAAGGAGAAAGGTCAAGAGTTTTAGCTTTGAGTCTATAAGCATAGGGTTCTCCTGAGAAGATTTTGTCCATCGCATGATATGTAATCCAATAGAAACCTCCGTCATGCCAGTCGCTACCCCACGAGTTCACTACTCTGAAAGCTCCCTTTTCAGATGTCCCAATGTCTGATATGGAATCATCGTAACCAACAATAGTATTTGCATGATTAGCGTTTCCTCCTGGGTATTCAGAATAAGATAAGGTGTTATCGAGTGAAGAAAAGTAATACCAAGGGAAATCTGAATTAATCCCGAACACAACCAAGTACCCGTCTGTCAACCAAGATTTTATAACATCTACATTGTTCGACGCTGTGACTTCCATGCCACCGACTCTATAAAGTGGTGCTTCTCTCCAGGCATGTTCGTCCCCCCAAGATAAGAAGTCTGTTACCTCGTAGGGCATGGTTCCCATGCTTGCGCAACCGACACTCTCAATGAGTCCCACATTGCTTGTATAGTATGATCCTTCATCAACTCCACGATTGGCTTTATTGTATACCCAAGAGGGGCTCATAATGTGAGCCGAATTTCCCGAAGAGACATCATTCCAATTGTGAATTCTTGCTTGTAGGAATGTATTAGCATAATAAGCAATAGCCCAAGATACATCAGATTCCTGATAACCTTGATCTCTAACAGGAGGAAAGTACAAGGTTTTGTCAAGTCTATAAGACGAAGGTAGAGCACTAGCTTGGACTGAATCGACAAATGTTACATCTATCATTGATGTAAGATCATCTTCTGTTGGAGCTGCAAGGCCTGTGCCATGCCCGCTTATGATAATATTATAATCTTCATCCTTCCCTATGCCGATCGCTTCTTTTCTTTTTTCTATTTCATCAGAAGATAATTTATGCCATTGATATTTCAGATCTCCACTATTGAAATCAGCCTCTGGCTTCACATTAGCTGCAGTGGATATGGCGAATGCATGATTCGACATAACCAATAATATTAATAGAACATAAAGAATAAGAGATACATGATTTCCTCTTCTCATCGTATTTTATTATCATTTAATTTACCCTTATAAGCTTATTAGCGTAAATAAGAAAAAAGTCGAATAAATTCACTATTATCTAATCCCCTTACCAGTTTCTGGATCAGTCTAAAATTAGATTCATGCCTATACCTCAAAGTAACCTCTTCCAAAGTGGCCTGCCTGTATCCTCTACGTATTACGCTCTCTGCTTCTGGCCGAGGACGTGTTCAGGGCCACGGCGGCGCGAATAAGAGTTTTCAGAGCCTTCTCGTTAACCTTGTCGCCTTCGCGGAAGTCGATGGCACGCCTCGCTCTACCCTCGAGACTAGAATTGAAGAGACCTGAGGGGTCATCCAACGAAGCGCCCCTGGAGAATGTCATCTTTACGACATTCTTGTAGGTCTCGCCGGTGCAGATCAACCCGTCGTGGGACCACACAGGTGTCCCCCATTTCCACTCCTCGACGACTTTAGGGTCGGCTTGCTTGATCAAGGCGCGGAGGCGGGAAAGCATCTCTCCGCGCCAGTCGCTTAGCTCCTGGATTCTCGCGTCTATCAGTCGAGATGCAGATTCGACTCTCTGGGAACCACTCTTTTTCATCGCCTCGCTGACTTCAGTTGTTTCTCTCCTTTGAGGTTGCCTTGTTCTAGACATAATATCATCAGAATAAATGTATTTCTTATCATATATAGGCTTTGTTTAGATAACAGAATTACTAGCGAGGTTTGTTATTTTGAACTGATGAACTAAGATATTTTAGGACAATAATAAGAATCCTGTATTAGATAATCTACCTTTGAAGTATGAAAATAATTATTATTAATAATCAAAGACAAGGTCAATGGGAAATTAGCGAACTCGAGGGTTTGCGGTTGGTCACTGCCTATTCTGTGTAAGGTATCGGAGGACAGTCTTCTTTCAAGGTCAGCTTGCGTCGATCAGCGCTCATTACATTTCAGACCCATATTTGCTATTCTTAAACTTGGACTCCTGCTAGGAGCTGTTTAGCATTCCGTAAGGCAACCCTGTAGAACAGATAGGTTATTACGAGAGAAACAACCGTACTCGCCATGACTGCTATAGGTAGGCTAAGCTCTGGCAAACGCCCTGTCATAGAAGAAGCAAATAGATGAAGGCCGTTGGGAAGCAAGGGTAAGATTATAATCACGCCTACAACGAGGCACTTAAGAAAGTTCGTGAACGAAGTCATTGGACTAACCATTCTAGGCCTAGGAGTTTCCACGAACTGCGCACCCTTCACTCCTGAACCGACAGAAACTGCCGCTAGGGCAAGGATCAAAAGAAGAGATTCGATTAACGCTACGATTACTAGATTCAAAGATGGGCGTCCGATCAGAATTCCGACGATGTCACACAACATAGCAGATAGACAGGAGATGAGCACAACGAAGGCGTACTTGGACTTGACTAGTTCACGAGCATTGATGGGCGAAGAAAGCAGAAGCCAAATTGAGGAGCCTTCTTCGCCGATTATTATTGCTCCTAGATACATGGACATCAATGCACCCGGCAGCAAGAGTGTCCAGATGGACAGGAAGGACGGGAATGCTCCTTGAGAGTATCCCACGGTCAGTAACGGCATGAGGACTATGACGAGAGGAGCTATGAAAATGTAAATCAGCTCTCTCCTTCTAGTGAAAGCCCTAAGATCCTTTCTTATCAAAGCAGCGTCCAATGAGGAGAAACCAACCCTTTCCAAGAAAGACTTCTTCGGAAAATAGGCTCCCTTCGATACCGTTATCGCAGGAGGCTCGTACAAACCAAACCTCGCGTTAAGCCTGACCGCTAGCAAGAAAAGAAGGAAGACAAAAACAGCAGAAGCAATTGAGTATACCAGCGCATTCAAAAGATTTCCACCGATGAGGGATGCGAGCGCAATCCCCGGCCAAATGTATGGAATGTACCATATTGCCCCTTGGGCTCCAGCTACCATCTGGATAAGCATCACGACGTTCGAACCTTGTGTAAAAGTAAACCAAATTACGTAAAAGACTACCAGGAAGACGATGGAACCTATGAATCTAACCCAGATAGCAGCCCTACCCGATGACTTGTATATTGCGCCTATAGACCTTGTCTGCAAAACCCTGAAGATGTCCGTGGTTATGCTCGCCAGGAAAGCGCTTGCAAATAATGCGAGGGTCGTAAAAAGAGCGAAAGCAACAAGGTTGAGGAAGATTGACGAAGTCAATATAGCTAGGCTAATGGCAATGATAGAAGCTAAGGGAAAGCCTAGCAGATGAGATAAGGTCGACGCGAGAGTGTGCTCTTGCCAGGTTATAGGCAGCCAGTATTGAACTTGGATAGAAAGCTTTGCACCTCCTTGCTGAATCTGGCTCATCATTGTAAAAACTAGGCTGTAGAGGAGAACGAGGCTCGGAAGCGAAAGGAAAAGATACAAAGCCCCCTGATATATGACGTTCCTCAATTCGCGTCATCATGGAGGCTGGTGTAGAAGATTCCAGCAGACAAGCCTATCAATAGCCCTATGGTTATGCCGCCTCCGTACAACAGGTATTGTAGAGTCCTGCTTTCCCTATACCTTCTGAGTCGGCTACCTCTGATTAATCTCCCAGACTTTATGTCTACTCTGACAAGCCTTACGACATTTCTCCAGTTCACTGGGCAGACGCCTCGACAACTTCTTTAGAAATCAGGGCGACATAAAGATTTTCCAGCGAGAGCTGTACAATTCGGCAGACAGTAATACGTCGGCCTCTCATCGAAGACAGAATGTCTATAGTTGGATCATTAGCAGATTTGCCTTTGGACAATAATGATCTTAGAATCACAATAGCCAGTCTACGAGTCCAGGAGGAGGATCTTTGCATTTCTGACAAGAGACATCATGCAACATAATCTCAAATGTCTATATCTCCATCAAGAAGTTAACTTATCAGCAAAAAAGCTTAAACTGGACAGATATGAAGTAGGATTGATAATACATGTTCTTCTCTAGTTTAGAGAGGAAGTACATATTCATCTCTATTTTGGTTTTCATACTTGTATCCATTTTGGTTTTTTTTCTTCAATTTCGATCTATAGGTACTTTCCTTTTCAATCCCTTAATCGTAATCTTAATAGTTTCGTCTTTCATATCGTGCTTTATTTTTTTCGCTGGCTACATCCCTGGAAAGATCAGGCAATCTAACCAACTCGCAGAAAAGCTTGAGGGTGAACGTCATCAGAAAGTCGGCGATGAACTGACAGAAAAGGCAGCCTTCAACCAGAAACCGGAATTAAGTTTAAAGAATGTCGTGAGATCAATATACACGACCGAAAAGCCTTCCGGCATAAGATACCTATTTGACAGAATAGGATATTTAGAGTACAGCTCGACAGCTGTAAGGTATGATATTGAAGATGCCAGTGGGAATGTCATAGGTCGTTTCCATAGACAGATCTTATGCGCAGAATGCGGCGGCGAACTGAAAAGAGGTTTGCAGATAAATGGCGTGAGGAGCTGTCCATCTTGTGGCGCTCATACAAGACTTTTCCTGAGGACTCTTGAAGGGTATGTCTTCGAAGGATTAGATGGAACACGCAAAGGGGGGATTCGCCAAAATCGTCATCAATGGATTGAGTATAGTATCTTCGACGCGCAAAACCAACTCAAAGCCATAGTTAAAGAGGAAAGCGCTAGAAAAATGGGCAGTATGGACTTGATAGGCCATCGTATTGGCTTATTCGATTCCAATTACAGGATTATGGCCGAGTATTATGGTGACAGTTCCGGCTGCGATTACATGATCATAACGCCTGACAGAAGAATAATCGCCGAAGTGCACAGAAAGGAAGACCAACCCGAATACGATGCCCATGCCTCATCTGATAGCTCAGACTCTCTTCTCGTACTGAGCTACGTTGTCCTGATAGATATCATATCACATAAGTTGGAAATCGCAAGAATTAGAAGAGAATATTCTAATGATGGCGACGATTAGATAATAACAAGAATTTTCTAATGAATAAACCTAAACTTAAATATGAAGTCGACCAACATATGACCATATGATTCTCCATTTACTTCCCGACCGAAAGAGCGATGACGGAGACTATCATGCCGGCTCTGGGAGGTGGCTGGCATGAGCTTTGATGAAATCGAAAATACGTTAAACGATCTCGAAGCCAGAAAAGACGACGACAGAGTAAAGAAAGAATCGGATGAACTGAAAGCGAAGGAAGATGAGCTGGCCAGATTGAAATCCAGAATCAGCGAACTTGAGAATTTGCGGTCGGTCACCGGCGGAAGGACGTTAGCTGAAGCCGAGAAGATCATCTTTGAAGAGAAAAAGGAGGAGATAAGCAGGCAGGCAAGAGAATATGCGAAGATTCTGCATTTCGAATGGGAAAAAACTTCAAAACCAAGAGAAGTAGCTGAAGAGGCTCTGATATGGCTCAATATGATAATCAACGGTCTCCAAATGCCAGAGCACCAATTCCTCCCGAAAGAGACAATGGAATCTGGCCTTCCAGAAAAAGTCAGAGAAGCCATTGAGCTGGAAGCAAACCGAAAGATCGACGATGAATTCAAAAGAAGAGTCGCAATGGAAGCCAACAACCTAGTCTCAGTAGAATGGCCAAGAAGACATGAACAAGACGTTCTGGAACTGAATTCCCTATTTCAAAGAAATATATTTGAACAGCTCAAAGGACCTTGGATAATTAGATGCGACAAATGCAATATGAGCTTGAGGTTCAGCATTTCAGCAAAAGGAGTGGAAGACCTAATTAGAGCTGGTTTCGTCCATGCAAATTGTATTAATCCCAATTGCAGAGGAAAGACATCATCAGAACCATACATCTTTACAGTTACTATCGCTGACCTCATAACGTCAAAGACTACCTCTTTTGACAAACGGCTTGAAATCTAATTGATATAATAAGAAAGTAATAATACGTTCTGGAGGCGCATATAGAAAAGATATGTTTGAGCAAATAAGACATAAAGGACAAATATACAAAAACAGAGCAGAAAAAAGAAAAAGAGCATTACCAAATTATAATAGAAATAATAACAGTTAACTATTCTATTATCCAAATATAGATAAGCTTAGATCCTAACCAACCCTTTTTAAGAAAGGGCTCCATCTTGCTAATTGGTAATAAACGTGATAGGCCATTGTCCAAAATGCCGAACTAAAATGGAAAAAAAAGGGGAGTTATATAACGACTCTAGACAGCCAGACTTTTCTACTGTTTTTTACCAATGTCCAAAATGCAAGAATATTAAAATGGAAAAAGTTCCCTTCCGACATGACCCCCTGTCCTGATTATCATAATCAAAAAACTAACAGTCAACTATCCCATTATTGATATTATAATCATTTTTGATTTTTTACTAAATTATATTATTATTTCTTTATATTATTCCTTATTGTCATTTATTGACAAAAATAGAGAATTATGTTGGTAAATTTTAAATATGGAGTAATAATTAAGAAAAGTGAAGAGGGAAAGAACGATGAAAAAAGTAGGAGTTGAGTGGGTGAATAAATATGATTGCCATAATTCACTTACACATGAGCACGAAGATGCAGGAGGATTCTATGATGAGCTAGTAAATCATGATGGTTGGATAGGCAGTTTCAATTGGGGCGACGAAAACGCTTTCGAAGAAGATTTCAAACGCACTGACAAAGGTGGAACCGCGGACCAATGGGTAGACGCCGCTGACCTTGTCTACTTCACAGGCCATGGCAGCCCATTTGTCGCAGCATATTTCCGTTGCGACGTTCCTGATGATGATAGATTAGAAGCGGATCACTATTCGGGACCTGACAATGGAGACCTGAGACTTGGGAAAAAACAACTGGAATGGATAGCATTTGAAGTGTGCAACGCTCTACAACTCGACGCAGACAAAGCTGGCACAACATACGACGTTTTTGACAGATGGGAGAAAGCATTCCAAGGACTACACATCATCTGCAGCTACGTCACCACAAGTCTGGATGTAAAAGAACCTGGAAGATATTTCGCATCCTTATGCGACGGAAGATGGCTCACCGAAATCTTCGGCATGCCTGAATGGATGATCGGCAGATTCCCAATAAGAGTAATTGACTCATGGTTCATGATGACGAGCCTGACACAGCCCGATGACGTGATAAGCGCCGTATTATTTGCCAACACGCAGGGAACCGATACTCACAACGACTACATCCACGGTCACGGTCATGTAAGCCCAGATCCGATACCCGGAACTGCCAGCTGGTTCAGCTGGACATGGATATCGCATAATTGCTAAACGGAAGTGAAAAAAATGTCGAACGCGTCCAGAATATTGGTTTTCAAGAAAAGCGTAGACAAAATGAAAATTGAAAGTTTTCAAAAAATAGCGGAGACGCTGGAAATCAAGGGCAAAACAATCGAAACAGATAATGGTCTAGCAGTTACAGGATCCGAAAAAGCATTAGCCTACGCTCAACCATACGCAAAATTCGCGGGACTGCTCTTTTACAGTGACCAATCTGTAGGGATCGCAGACCAAGTAGAGAACTTGCTGGACAGCCAAAGAGCCAAACGCTGGGCAGACACTTTCTTACGCGACTTCAATCTAGTCCCAAGCAAAGTCAAAGATGAACGAATAAATCTCACCTTTAATTTGCACAGTAGCCAGAACGAAGCCATCGTATTCGATGGCAAAGAAAGAAGAAAGATCAAGAACAAAACAGAAATTAGATCTATAATAAAAATAAATGACATTCCAGTTGTAGGCCCAAGAGCTAAAGTAAGAATGGTATTCAAGAACCGGGAAAAACCCATTCTAATACACAGTTGCATCTGGAACCAGATCGAAGTTTATGAGGAAAGAGAAATCGTCAGAATGCATGACGTCGTCAAAGTTGTGAGGGAAAAACTCGTTCAAAGACAGAGCTGCAAGAACAAGACCTTTGGGAGATACGGCCACTTATCACATTGCGATGTAATATCCGCGAGACTGGCCTATTTCGCCAATGAGTATGCTGGAGGAATGGATCTCTTAGCCCCTTACTATTTTGTTGAAGTAGAATTCGAAGATCCGAAAGCTAAGCAGAATGGAATAACACAAGGCCCCAGGCAAATCTTTTGGCTGCCAGCATACAGGTAACTAAAGCATATAACTGACAAAAGTAACTCGCACACAGTAGACTAAGATACCAAAAGATCTACAATCACCCCTCCATTTCTTATTATTACTAAAACAGTTTTATCACTTCCGTAGACACCGTTATCAATCATAGCAAATAGATAGTTGACTGTTAGTTTTTTGATTATATGAATTTAATGTCTATAAATAAAAAAAGGGGGAACTCAGAATCTTCTTTAGAGTCGAACAGCTATTCGACTAGCTTAATGGCTTCCTCTCTAGTCAAGGCGACTTAACGTTTCAGATGTGTAGGAATCGCTGCCCTCTATAGCGGCTTTCATAGCACCCTGTATAGCGCCTTTGTCAGGGGCCTCCATTACAGTAATTACGTCGTATCTACCGAGTGTCCAGTATATGCCATGGATCTTGACTCCTCCTTCTTTTTTCATCTCTTCGAAGTGTTTTGTTGACTGAGTGATATATTCCTTTGTCGGCTTTTTCCTAAATTTCGCTAAAGTAATAAAAATCATATTATCACCTGATGTTTAATAAACGACAAGTTATATTTAGGTGTTTAAAAAAAGCTTCTCCGTATCACGTATATCCCGTATATCACACAAAAAGAATAAAGAAAGGATGCTCTTATCCTCTCGTTTGACTCTTAAATTACGCTTCAAAAGCCTTCTTCAGGTTTTCCAGCCGCTTGCTAATGCCTGTTATTTCTTTTGATTATGTTATAGGATATTTGTCTGAGAGCGCGAGCATACCCAAATTGTAAGTATCGCATTTATGATAAAGGTAAGTTATATCCTCTAATCTTTGTCCTATCCTTGTTTTTTTTAACATTTCTTTGGATGGCAGGTGTAATTGTGGGTGGATGGGTGGGTGGATCGGCGGCTATGTCGTTAGGAGGTTATTTTGGATTGACAATAGGTATACTTGTTACTTATCTCATTTATCATTATCGTTCTATTATTATTGATTATTTTTAGATGTGTGTATAAATAAACTGTATTCAGTCAATTAATCTCTATCTTCTGTAACACACCTAAGTTCCTTGGAACGTAAGGTTTTCCATCTTCCTCTGAAACTATTAAACTTTTTTTGCGAAGGCTCAACCAATTGAATATGCCTGTGGATTGTTACTTGTGTCCAGTAACTAATTTCGGTTTGTACGGTTCCTCAAGATATTTAATTTCCCCGTCTGACAAACTGATTTCTAATGCTTCAACTGCTTCTTGTAAATGTTCTGGATTGGTAGTTCCCACTATAGGAGCTGTAACACCCTTGTGGATGATCCAGGAGAGCGCGATCTGAGTTGGCTTAACCCCCTTATTCTTGGACAGCTCCACAACTCTCCCTACGATTTCAGCATTCTCAGGAGGCTCGATGAAAGGTTTGTAATAAGACTAGAAAATGCATGATCTGGCTGAAGCCTACTCATATCAGTCTTATCCAATACGATCTTACCATCTTTAAAATATCTCCCTGAAAGAAGGCCAACCGCAGTAGGATTATATGGGATAAGCCCAACATTCTGATCCTTGCACAGAGGAATCATCTCCCTCTCCTCCTCCCTGTAAATAAGATTGTACTTGTTCTGCATGCTCACAAACCTTTCGTAACCCTTCATCTCGCTAGTGTAAAGCGCCTTAGACAACTGCCAAGCCCACATGCTAGAAGCGCCAATATACCTTACTAGTACCCTCTCTCACGAGGTTGTCCAAAGTGGAAAGAGTCTCCTCAATTGGCGTTTCATAATCCCACCTGTGCGTCTGATATAGGTCAATGTAGTCTGTCTGAAGCCTCCTAAGAGAAGCTTTCGCTTGTTGCATGATGTGCTCGCGTGAGAGCCCTCTTCTGGTTTGGCTTATCGCCCATCGGATTATACACCTTAGTAGCTATGACTACGTCTTCCCTAACATCCTTAAGCAGTTCCCCGGTGATCTCTTCAGACCTCCCATTAGAGTACACGTTCGCAGTGTCAAAGAAGTTTATCCCCAAGTCCAAAGCCTTGTCAACGATTCTTTTCGCCCCTTCCTTTTCAACCATCCAAGGCTGAGCATTTCCAAAAGACATGCAACCGACAGCTATCTGGGAAACCTTTAATCCAGATCCTCCGAGTCTGGCATATCTCAAATCAGATCATCAAATTTGGACAAGCCAATTTTATAAGCTTTTCTGCCTAAGAGACGAAAATGGAGAAAATTAAATTCGGTAGGAATAAATAAGTGCCATGCTCTCTTAAGGAGCGTTTATGATGGCTCTGACAAGAAGAAATCTATTGAAACTGGTTGGAGCACTAGGAATTGTTCTATTAGGAATATCTTTTATGGTCGCAGTTGATTATGCCATAAACACAGGTTCAGGAGCTGAACCGTATAGGGACAACCCATCTTATCAAAAAAATTTAGAAGAGTATCTGATTTCACATAACGCTGCAATCTTGGCTGTTGATTTACTCATTTTATTCATGACGGGCACTGCCATCATTTACGCTTTGCTCTATCAAAGACCAGATCAGAGACCATCACAGATTTAAGTTGAAAGTAATTTACTGTTCTACACATGAAGAGAGGCAAGTTTAGCGATAAATTGAAGAATGTGTTGTTTGTAGGATGATAATCAAATATGAAGGGTGAAACCTAGAAAAGGGAAGAGGCTAGATAAGAATAGATTTCTTTGTATTATCTTCTTCTAGTAAATTATACGCCAGCTTTCTTCTCATCTTTCATGATACTTGACAGTTCAAGATCTGGTTTATATTCTGTGGCAGCCTTCTGCACTATGTTTTCGATTGAAAAGATTTATTAGCATGAAGCTATGTGTATCGAGAATATGCATTCAGATAGAAGAACTCAGACAGTTGTCGTGTGTTCGATTATTCTCATTCTAGCTTTTTCAACATTGCCAATGGGATTCTTAGTTGGTCAGACAAGGATATACAATCTCACCAATACGGTGAGTAACAAGGCATATCAAGGAACAGACACGCTTCAACCTCCAATAACACTTGAGATAGGAACCGAAGTCTCTCCGACTGAATACGAGCAAATGGCATACTCTGATAACGTTCGTGACATGTACGGTAACCTATATTCGGATTACCAGAGGTTCAAATTCACTATACTGGAACCAGTGGACGCAATCTTAAAGATCGCTGTACTCCATGAAGGATATGGCATCGGTTATCCATCTCCCCCTGCCGCTGGGGTACCAGGCGTCAAACTCTATTTATGGAACTATACGACTTCGAGCTGGGAGTTCCTAGGAACTCATAATGAAGGATCCTCGGATGGAACGATAAGCGTTGAACTCACCCGAGGTTTCAGTTCATGCATTGGGCCTGATGGCAGCCTGAACCTTCTCGCGCAGACTATTGAGAACACAGGATCATGCCCGTACCTGTACACAAACAAAGGTGGAATGTACGTCTTCGTGACCGACCTATACAATAGGGGGATCTTGGGCGTGTCAGAGTTCAAGCCACAGCCTGAAGACTATGCAATCATAGAAGGCGACCAGCTACAGGCTGAAAACGGAAAATACACTATTAGGATAGCTCAGGAATCAGATGAGATATCCTATTTGGACAAGGTCGCTTTGGTCGCTGTTGACCATTCTCCCCAAGTAAACGTGTACACCTCGATCTTGAAGGCCGACTCGGGAAGACTTTTCACTGTCAGCAAGAATCCGAAGGCGCCCTTATCAGCGGTCGATGGCGATGGAAAAGACATTTCAATGCTTGTCTCAGCTAAGGATGGAACTTACACAAATGGCAGACAGGGCGAATTGGATATCATAGACTTGAACCTAGGAGACCTCTCAGGCGCAGGAGAAATAAAACTCGTCATGACAGCTCGAACAAAATGGGACAACAGTATGGTCCCCAAATCAGAGGAAGTGCCTAATCCCAACGGGAGGTTTGTTCAGGTAAAGGACGAGAATGGGAACTGGGTTGACGTCTTCAGCGACTTCGAATTGTTAACGCCATCACCGATGACTAGAACTTATGTGCTCGACATGACTGGCAAGTTCATTACGGACGATTACTCTGTGAGATTGGGCTTTTATCCAGATGTCCGATTTGATTACATTGGAGTCGACACGAGCCCACAGCAAGAGGTAGTCCTAAATGCACTTCCAATAGTTTCCTCTGACCTGCATTACAGGGGATACTCCGAACTAAAAGGGCCTTTAGACCTTCCAGATTACTACGACGTCAGCCAAGACGCGCCTGACTACTACTCACAGCCTTCAGGCAACTTCACCAGATACGGTGACGTGACATCGATCATAACTGAAACGGATGGCATGTTCGCCATAATGCATCACGGCGACGAGGTAGAAGTCGACTTCAGCAGCCTTCCAGCAGCAGATGGGATGGAAAGGGACTTCATCCTTAACTCGTGGGGCTACTATAAGGGAAGCGCATATCCAACAGGCGGCACAGTAGAACCCTTGCCATTCAAAGGTATGTCATCATATCCTTATCCCAACACTGAAAGCTACCCAAGCGATGAAATGCACAAGAACTACCTTGCGGAATATAACACGAGAGAATATGACAGTGTTCCCCCTGAGCAGTCGAGCGAACATCATACGATTTACACTGATTACGTTGAAGCAGCAGTCACATCGATAGGAGGGCCAGTGGGAGGAACCATCCTACCCTTAAACAACGCACAACTAGTGCTAACAATATTACCTGCTACGACTATAGCCTTCCTTGTCACAATCATAATATTCAAGAAAAGAAGAAAAGACAATCATATGACCTAACTTAAATCCCTCCCATTTACCTTTCTTTGTAGTCAGGAATAGATGATTTAACCATGGAAGTCAAGATTTACCCTATCAACACTGGATACATTAAATTGGACAAAGGAGCGTATATCACAAATAAAAACTATGGCGAAAAGGTCGAAGTTCCCACATGGTCGTTTCTCATTTCAATTGGCAAGGAGAGGATTCTTGTCGACACTGGAATGAGCGAAACAAAGCTGGCGGACTGGCATCATCCAGGCTCTTATCAGCCAAAAGGATATCGCATAGATGAACGGTTGGATAAAATGGGCGTTAACTTAGACGACATTTCAACCGTCATCCTAACCCATCTCCACTGGGACCACTGCGCGAACATGAAGCTCTTCTGGAAGGCGAAATTCTACGTGCACTCTAAAGAGCTCGAGTTCGCCCTGAACCCGCACGTGCTCTACCTCAAATCGTATGATTCGAAGAAGCTGGGGGCTACGCCACCATTCGAAAACGTCGAATTCGAGAAGGTCAACGGGGAATACGAGCTCAATTCATACGTGAAGCTCTTTCCAACCCCAGGTCATTCCGTGGGCCATCAGTCGGTCGCGGTAAGGACGGATAAGGGAACTTATGTGATCGCCGGTGACGCCATTTTCTCCGACGAAAACCTTGAACCCGACCGAGAAAAGAACATACCATTCACGCCCATGGGAAGATACACGAACATATTTGAAATGTTCGAGAGCATGGAAAAAATAGTGCGTATGGCAGATCACGTGTTGACAGGCCATGGCATAGACGTGTCCCAAAAAAGCGTCTATCCGGATTAACAGTCTTGCGAAAAGCCATCTTATCTTATGTCGAATTTGCCTGCTTCGTTCGAGACAAATAAAGACTGGTTTGTCAACTTCGTTCTTATACTCTCTGATAGTAGACTGGTTTAGCGAGAGAAAATAGGCCTTTGCGTCTCAATTTCTCTAAGTATGCCCTCGCACTGGATTCATTGAACCTACCAGTTCCAACAATAGCTTTCACGAACTGGTCTAATTCTACAGCTTCAGGAGTAGGACCTGACAGCTTCCTGTATTCCTGAAAAACGGTGTCCAGCTTCGCCCTCTCCCTCTTAATTGCTGATTCCTTTGAACGCGTTATTTCTCCAAATCCCCGTATTTCCAATTCGCCAGATGGGAATATGCTCCCTGAAGACTCCGCTCGTTCTAAATACGAAAAAAGCGCCTTAAGGTTAGAGAAAAACATTTCTCTCTTGTGAACCCAATCATTTGGATCCCCATGCAAATCTACAACGACGATTTCCAAAAGCCATCCATTCTTTATCCTGTTTATGGCTATGGCCTTCTCCTTTCTTTCAATTCCCACAATTACCGTAATATACGTGATACTGTTCAAATTTAAATGTGGTTAGCTTTCCAACTTTCTGGAAGCGGTCAAATATTTTGGATTGGACATCTTGAATCTAAGATTTTTTAGAATAGGTCTGACAAAGAAGAGTGGGTAACTCCAGAAAAGTAAAGCTTGTAGAGGAATTGAAGACCTAAAGTTCTAGGTTTGAATTAAACACTTAACCTATCTATAGCACATAAAGACTTAACTCTTATGCGTTGGGGCTAGTTGATCTCTAGCCTTTTCTGTTTGAGTTCTTTAACTATCTTCTCTATTTCTGAAACCTTAGAAATCTCCTTTTCTAATACTCCAACAACCTCAAGCGTTAGTAATAAGGTCGACCAACTAGTCTACGCAGTAGAATTAAGCAGAAAAGTTAATATTGCCTTCTTCCAAGCCTGTATTCAGAAATGCTAGTAGCATTTGTGTTAATAAACTCGGAACTAGGATTTGAAGAGGGAATAGTCAGCGAATTAAATAAAATTGAAGGCATAAAAGAAGTCTATACGGTCTATGGTGGTTATGATATCATAGCCAAAATAGAGGGAGAAACCATGGAAGACGTAAAGGACATTGTAACTTGCAAGATCAGGCGTTTGGCAAGGGTGCGCTCGACTCTGACAATGATCGTCATGTAGCGGGAAATTTCCTTAGCTGTCCCAAGTAACACCTGTTACCTACCTCAATACGGAAGATGTTGGATGAGGCTTGGCAGATTGTCAAAGCTATTTTTTGACGTTTTCAATGCTCTTTAAAACTTCAATAATCTTTCGGTCCAACTCATCTATCTCGTTCTCACTCATGCTTTTCACATTTTTAATCATCAAAGTCTTAGAATTAACATCAAGGATTTTAGAGGCCTCTTTAGGCGTTAAAACATTACTGTCCCGTATCTTGGACATGTCAGACTATTTAGTATTAAGCCGCCTTACTTATCAGACTTGGACAAAATCCGTTAATCTCTTAGTAAAAAAAACTGACATGCCCGAATATTCTTTGCCTTTTGAAGCATATTATGCGAAATTTAGCCTTGCTCACTTGATCTCCATATTTCTCTGATTGGGCATATTACATAATATTAGTAAAACATATCAAGAATATAGCTTTTTCTTGCTTTGTTATAACAAAATCACTAATTGCCCAGTAAATGAAGAATTATGACAAATCTTATATAGGAGATTGCTATTCTGTTACGTTAAATGAGTGAATATGTGTAATCAATGTGATATTCCATCCAATTCAAAATGTAGCTGCAGATGTATGGGTCACATGTCAAGCCAAGAGGGCAGATGGTACTGCTATGACTGTAAACACTTTTTGAAATGAATCTCTTAGAAACCAGAAAAAGGAAGACAGGTAAAAAAGTAAAACGGAGAGGATCAGATTGTGCGTTAATAACAAGGTCTGAGGAGATAGAAAAATGGTTCTAGGGGAAAAACTGGCGGAGGAGTATAACAAGAGAATTGCAGGCTTGCTTACATTTAATAGCTTTTCTGGTTAATGAGAACCTCAAAAATGAACCGACATAAATATAGGTAGGTCAGCATAGTATACTTTTGAGAGAAAGGTCATGTCGCTAACACCAGCATTTGAATTAGGTGTGTGGAATGCCTGGATTTTTATTCTACCCTACATATTGACGATTTTCGGATTACCTCCTTTGCTTAAGAGAAAATCTTTGATTAAGAAAGAATCTACCTTCTGGGCATCTCCGTCGTATACTAGATTAGAAAGAATTTACTCGCAGCTCTCTTATGTCATCTTGGTTGTCTTATGGCTCTATAGCATCTTCTTACCTTTGGCTACTGGCACGGTGTGGTTTTACTCCGGTCTCGCTGTCTATCTCCTAGGGTTTGCTTTTCTCGTCTTGGCCATGCGGACTTTCATCTCTACTCCTGTAGATAAGCCGAACACTACAGGCATTTACCGTATTTCAAGGCATCCTGCTTACCTCGGTTTGTTTTCTATATTCATTGGCACAGGCATAGCCAGTGCTTCTTGGGTTTACCTCCTGTTAGCTTTAATGTGGCTAGCACCGATGAATGCCCTTGTGATACCGGAAGAACGCATGTGTTGTGAGAGATTTGGCGATGCCTATCGAGAATACATGAACAAAACTCCAAGATGGATAGGGGTACCGAAATCAGGTTCAAATAGACAACTGTAAAGTTGAACTGTTCTCAAAGAAAAAACGTAATTTTAGTGTTTGAGCCCAAATATTTGTGCTAATATCCTGCCTTGGACCACAAGACTACACTATCTGATCGTTAGAGGAAGCAATAGTTCCACCCATTCAATTTTCTCAAGGTCGATGTCATAATATGTGCCTTGTGCGATTAACGTGTAATTGCCCGGGTCCGGTTTAGCAGGGGGAATACCTGGGCCCAGCTGGTTTGGTAAGTTGGTTTCGGTGTTCCACCAGCTAATCTGTGTCCAGTTAGCTCCTATGGGAAAGTTTGGAGGCGGGGGGCCTGTCGGTCCCCAAGCGTAAAGATACCAATTCCAATATATGGCGTGACCCTTCGAATTATAGATCGTCACGTTAAACTGGCCGTAGGACTGCAGTGTCGAAATATGCGAGGTGTTGTTAACATTCTCCATCGTGATAAAATACTTGAACGTGTCGCCAACGCTGAAGAAGGGAGTGCAGGTCAGGTTAAGCAGGATACCGTCTTCCACAACCCACACCGAAACCAGGACATAACCCCCGTCAAAGGTGAAGAAGGGGTTATCGTAGTATGGGATGCTTGTCGTAAACGCTGTCGTTAGAGAAGTCGTGCGATAGTATTGGTTCATAATGTAACGCGTAGTAGTTTCGGTTTTTGTAAAGGTCAAGCTTGTCGTAGAAGTAGAAGTGATTGGGCTTTTTACAAATTCAAAGGCGAACAGTGAACCAAAGAGTATCGTAAGCACTCCAAAAGTGACCAGCAACAGATTCCGTTTCTTCAAAGACGACATTGCTATTCGCCTCACTCACTCATATGCCTACAAGAACGTATACTCCTGCGTTCAAAGAGGAGGATACTATCGTTTCACCTAATTGATAATCACGTGGAGCAAATATCACTCCAGCCTTCATAAAGCTGTGGTTCGTAAATTCTATGCTTATTTCGGATGGATAACACCATCCCACACTTAATTTCTCTCCTGTTCCACCGGGGAGGGAAACCCAAATGACGCGTATGACGCATCCTGTAATTGTTCCAGGGTAACCTACGCTGTCGAATGTGACATTCTTGAAGGTGACCGATGCTCCCTCTTGCAGGTCTCCCACGTACTTGTACGCGAAAGTGCCCTTGTTCACAATTTCGAATTCACCTTCATCTGGCAATTTCGGCACTGGAGAAGTGACAGTTATAGTAGACGTAGTAATCCGAGTTTCTGTAGTTACATAAGTAGAAGTATAATTAAAAGTGGAAGTGTAAGTTGAAGTGTATGTTGTGGACGGCGTTGAAGTTACCGTAGTGGTGGAAGTGGTCATGGTTGAGCTCTTTAACTGCTGAACCTGAACGAACTCATAGGCGGAAATAGAACTAAAGACTATGGTAAGAACTGCGAATGCCACCAACAGAATACTTCTGAACTTGGACGATGACATTACCTTACTACTATCAATCTGGCGGATAAGCGGACGGTTGATAATAAAGGTTCTTTGATTTATTGAAAGCCTTGCATTTAACAAGTTACTTTCTGGTGTTTGAGCCTAAACATAAAAAAAGGGGGGTTTGTAGATTTACCTGTAATCTTCGCAGTCTAACATCGCTAATGGGTAGACGCCTTCGCAAGGCAGCTCTGGAATCTTGGCAATAACTTTGCGGATTGCATCCATATCTTTGGCGTTCCATTCACAGAATAGCTTGACTATGTCGCCCTTTTCATTCATTTGGGCCCAGCTTCTTACCCAGTAGGCATCTAGTGTAGAATGGGCTTTGACTTTTTTAGCGATAGGAGTGCCATCTTTAACGGATACAGGTTTTGGGAACGGGTGAACAGCTAAGAATTTAGGCATTAAAATTCACTCATAACAAATTGTCAAACCCCAATATTTATCTCTTTTGGTTGGATGCCATAAGTCAAAAAATAGTGTTTGAACCCAAATATTTGTGTCAGTACCCGACCCTCGGCACCATCGCTTTTTTGAGCAAAGGAATTCCATCGACTAAGATTCTAGCCCATCATTTTCTTCAGCTCATTCACGCATTCTACTGCGAAGACTGGATCATTGATGTGGCAGTCAACTTCCTTCACTTTGATTCTCGAATCCAAGTTTGTCTTAAGAGATTTGAGGAACGCTGCATCCGCTACGGGATCGTGAATGGGCTCGCCAGGTCGATCGTACATGGACAGACCCCCGGTTGGAACCAATACGACCGTTGGCCCCTTCGACCTATTTAGTTTCATAGCCATCATCCTCCCGATCCTGATCATTCCGTTCTTGGTGGTCCTGACCAACGTTAAAGCTGGATTGAAGGGGTAAATGGGCCTTTTCCGATACTTTTTGGGTAACGTGCTAATTGGCCCCCAAAGGATGAAGTCAACGCAGCCGGGCACGACAACCTGTGGGATACCCTTTTCGCCGACGACTTCCAGCCTTTTCGGCCCTCCAGCGTGGACGCCGCCGAACATTTCATCCACTATTTCATGGGTTGTCATATCGAGTACGCCGGAGAACAGGCCTTCTTCAGCCATTTTCTCCATGATCTTCCCTCCAGTCCCGTTTGGATGAAAGACGACGACCTCAAAGTTTTCTTCCTCCAAGATGGATTTCGCTTTCATTACCGCGGGAGTCGTCTGCCCGTACATCGTTACACCCACCATCCTCTTCTTCTTCGCCGTATCCTCTGACGGTGGCACGACGTCCAGCATCCCGACCATGGCACCGACGGCGTTATCGAATATCCTTCTACTGATTCGATTTATCCCCAAGATATCGATCATTGAATGCATCAGGACAATGTCCGAGAGACCTACGAATTCGCCGAACTTTTCCCTGCCCTGAAAGATGGGGGATACTATGAGCTTCGGAAAACCCGTGGGCAGTTCCTGCATGCCCGCACTGGCCAAGATCGCCCCGTCAGAGCCGCCGAGAGCCATTACACCTTGAATCCTGTCGAGCTGATAGAGCCTCTTGCAAATCACAGCAACCCCCTTGCGCATGACCTCGATGGCGGGACCTCTTCTCATTTTACCCACATTTTCTATGTCCACGCTAGCGGCTTCGGCGACCTCCCTTCTTGAAACCTGGGGGACAACGCCGATGGGCGCTCCCTTCATCCCCGAATCCAAGACTATGACGCCTACCCCTTTACGCGCAAACTTCTCCTTGATGTATCTCACTTCTTCTCCCTTCGTATCCAACGTCGCAATGACTAAGACAGACTTACCCAAATCAAATCATTCAAGGCCTTTTCACATATAAAATACTTTCCAAAAGGTCAATTCCTCATCTACTGAATTTGAGTAGAACAACGATTTTTTGATATTTTTTTGATAAAGGGAGAACATATAGATGCAGTATTATAAATGCACAAAGACTTAAATCTAAGTCATAGATGCACAAATATTAGCAATCATAACGATTATGAAGTTTGGTAGATGGTATGCAGTGCTCTTATTGGTACTGCTAGTGACACCATGTGCTAAAGAAGCTCTAGTGGACTCTGTTGTAGGCTCCACGACTGTCTATCTCTATGCTATCGCTGACGCTTATGTGAACTCAACCGACCCCAATGTAAACTATGGTGACAGCACGTCTTTGATCCTGCACAAGGACGCTTACGAAAGCTACGTATATATCATGTTCAACCTGTCAAGTATTCCATCCAACGCTGTCATATTGTCAGCTGAACTCCGCGTCCATCTCTCAAGTGTATCAGGGTTCGAGTGCGATATAGGGGCTCACCACTGCGCTGACATCTCATGGAAGGAGTCAGAAATAACGTGGAGTAACAAGCCAGACTTCGAACCGGCGCCAACCGATACTGTCAAGTTTAGAGCGCCATCTGTTATGACAGGATACAAGTATTGGGATGTTACTGCTTATGCTCCAGCGATGTTGAGTACTGGAAGGCTGACGGAAGTCCTGGTCATGAACTGGTCAGGTTGGTCTACCCGAGCGGACTTCGACTCAAGCGAAGCAAAGAATGACCGTCCATATCTAGCGGTCGAATACGTCACCGCACCGATCTACAACGTTCACATGGAGTCAGTCCAAGACACAGGTGAAACATCGAACGTGGGTTCGATTTATATCGTGTCAGGAGGAACGGAGAGGCTTCCGAAAGACTTGGCAATCGTGGCCGGAAACTATAACGTTACTTACAACAGTGGCTGCAGGTTCGTGAAATGGGAGACAAGTGGAGGTGTAAAAGTGTTTAACGCGTCAGCACAGTCGACGACCATAACTGTTTTCGGCCAAGGCACGCTCAGAGCTGTCGGAAGCTCGCGAAGGATCGAATACTTCTACGATTACAGCCAATCGTCTGGTGAAGGTTCAAACAGAAATCCTGGAGATATTGCAGCGGTGAGATTCACTCCAGTTGTAACCAACAAACTATTGGCAGCTCGCATATACTTTTACAATTGTCGCGACGACACGGTCAGAATCCATGTAATGGACGCTGAAAGAAGGGACTTGATTACGCCGTTCGATCAGACTCCTAAATTTGAGAAGACCTATATTACTTCCGGTTGGTTCGATGTAGACCTGTCAGACTACAATCTGACGGTCAACTCCGGCACAGACTTCTATATCGGAATGGAATGGATAACCAAAGGCAAACCAGTACTAGGAGCTGGGTGGGTACGTTTGCAACCATACGATCCAATCGATGATAGAAGTTGGGTCTGGAATGGAACCGACTGGACAAACATAGCAAAAGAAGATTATACGATCAGAGCCATCGTCGGAGTGCCAAAGGCTTCATCCACCATCACATGTTCCGTGTCTCCTCTCCCGGTTGAGATAGGCTCGAATGTGACGGTTTCAGGCTCCATCAGTCCAGCCCATCCCGGAGCCACTGTTTCACTCACGTACACTTGGCCGGACAACAAAACCGATGCAAGAAAGGTGGCTGAAAAGGCGGATGGCAGTTACAGTGACATTTATACACCCTATAAGGTTGGCGCATGGAGTGTCATAGCGAAATGGGAGGGCGACGAAGAATATAAGGAGGCAGTAAGTGCTTTAATTCCATTTACCGTGGACAAAGTCTCCAGCTCAATCTCATGCAGCCTATCATCGTCCTCTATCACCTTTGGGTTGACAGTTCAAATAGATGGTTTAATCTCACCAGTGACCCCCTACGTTTACCAAATCACAATAGGCTATAGCACAGATCATGGAATGACGTGGGTAAACAAATCAGCATTATCAAAATCAGATGGAACATATTCGTATGTTTGGAAACCGCCTACTACAGGCATGTACCAAATAAAAGCGGTGTGGCCCGGCGATGCAATCCGTAAGCAATCAGAGAGCCCTGTTCAGACGTTAGTCGTCATAGAACCCACCACCTCAAGCAGTTCCACAACTCAGACGACCAAGACTTCAACAACGACTCCCACATCTACGTCAACTTCTACATCCGCATCTACGACGACTAGGACGACTACTTCGACAAGCATTCAGACAACCCAGTCCTCATCCACTTCAGCCCAACCAATCAACGTAAACTTAGTCCTCTATGTACTTCCTTTTGTCGAAGCGCTCGTTGTCGCCATCGTGATCATCGCAATCTTACTAGTTTTAATCAAAAGGAAGAGATGAAATCAGTGTATATGAATCATGTTTCTCATACTATCAATCCCATCTTTTGCTTCTTCAAGGGAATTTTCGATATATTCTGCTAGAACCTTATTCCTCGTTCTCTTTCTCCACGGGGTGACCACTCCGTCGAGGAAAATATTATCAAGCTGCTTCATAGATTCGATGATCGCTAAAGAGATAGTCTCACAGGAAGCATTAGTTCTTGGATGATATTCGTCGACAATTCTCTGGGCATTTCTTATCCTTCTATCAACTGTAGAAGGAGAGTTTATGATTCCGAGTACGTGTTCAAGAGCAGACTCAACTTTGATTGCACATATACTATAGATATACTGTAATTCTAAGCCGAGTACAACGAGTTCCTCTGAATTTTCCTTAACCTTGACCAAATTAGGAAAGAGTTTCCTTAAATTTTCAATAGTCTGAAGGAAATGAACCGACAATTTCTGAAGAGCTTCCAAATCATCTAGTTCATCCATGCTTCTAGACATTTATTGTAATCTCTCAGTGATCATATATAAGATTTAGTGTTTGAGTATTTGCTAATAGTCACGCAGAGTCTAGACAAAATGTTAAATACGGATAAAGCCGATTAAATATTGAGTGATAGAATGATCTTCATCACTTTAGCCAAGTGGAAAAAGAAGCAAACAAAGGAGAGTATCGAGAAGTCCAACAAGCTCTTCGAGCAGTCGGCCAAAGAGGGCGTGAAGATACTTGGACAATACTGGACGCTTGGCAGATACGACGCTGTTGTCTTGACAGAGGGAAAGGATGAGAAGTCGGTCATGAAGTACCTCTTGCAATGGGGTGACATGATCTCAACTGAAACCTTGGTCGCGATTCCCAGAGACCAAGCCATCAAGCTCGTCGAATAGTCATAAAACGTCACATCTAGAAACATGGCCATAGGCGTTATGAGCCCAAGTAGGTGGGCGCCTTATCCTTTTTTTGGATACGAAAAGACAAAGTAAAGTAAAATAAAACCTCTCAGTTCTTTTCTTAATCTACAATAAGGAAGCATGGCAATCCACTTACCGTAAAAGAGCTCATCCATTATGGGAAGGTATACGCCTGAATTATCCCACTTTTTTGAGTATATTCTTCCTTAATGTACGATCTCTACCCCTATTGCTTTCTCTTTCTTTTCGATAAGCATCATAATGGCTTCGTCGATTCGATCTTCCGTTAACCTGTGAGTTATCCACTTGGAAACGTTCACCTTGCGCCGGCTGATCATCGTTATCGCCTCATCGATATCCGGTCTCATGCTGATCCCCCATTCGGCGACAATCCTTCCCGCCCTATGCATGAGGTCTGAGGCGTTGACTGTTAACTTCGTTTTTTCAAACAAACCCATGAGGCAGAGCGTGCCCCTTCCCCCCACTTCCGTCTTCATCATGGCTAACCCCTGATTCGTAACATCCGCGTTTCCGACAACGTCAAAGACGAAATCGACGCCAGCACCACCTGAAATTTCCAGAACCCTTCTGACAGCATCCTCCTTCGAAGGGTCTATGACGTAATCAGCTCCAAGCTGCGAAGCCATCTGCGCCCGATAATCCACGGGCTCTGAAACTATTACAGGATAGACTCCGGCAGCCTTTACGACCT
Source organism: Nitrososphaeria archaeon (assembly GCA_963760525.1). Lineage (GTDB taxonomy): Archaea > Thermoproteota > Nitrososphaeria > JACIWG01 > JACIWG01 > CAVXDT01. The sequence continues at coordinate 224,582 of CAVXDT010000014.1, read as the reverse complement.
CCAGAGTGCGCAGTCCAATGGGGCCAGCCCCCAAAATAACAGCTGAATCACCGAGTTTAACTCCGGACCTTCTGACAACGCCGATCACATAAGCCAAGTCAGTGATCGTCGCAGCCTCGTAGTAGGATACGTTGTCCGGAAGCTTATACGCTGAGCCTTCATGCCCTATCGTGTACTCTCCAAACCCGCTCGGGAAACGCGCGACCCTCCTTCCTCCGATTTGGAAGCTGACAGGTGTATGCGGGTTGAGACATTTGGAACTGTAACCTTTTACACAGTTAAAGCATTGACCACATGGTATCGGATCTGCTCCAATGCCGTTAACGTAAACCCTATCCCCCCTTTTCAAACCCGTCACCTCCCTCCCTATTTCAACAACCTCTGCAGCCACCTCATGCCCACAGCACGCTGGAAGAGGAGCAAACGGATGCAATCCCTTGTAAACGTGAAGGTCACTGCCACATACTAGACAAGCCTTCACCCTAAATATGGCTTCGTGAGGGCCAGGATCGGGTAGCTCAACATCAAACCAGGTGAACTTGTAAGGCTCATTCACAATTGGTGACCTAAACCTTGTAACCATATAGACCAACGCGCGATATGATCATTCTCTTAATATACTATATTTGTATTATCCTGTTTATGTGATAACGTTATCTTCTGAATACGTTTGTTAACTAAAAAAGGGAGTTTAGACTTTACGCCTTTTCAAAATTAAAATATCTACACCTATAAAAAAAGTGAAACAAGATTTTTAATATTATTTCTATTCTTATCGTTCTTAAAGATTCTATAAGTCATTTTCTGACATTCTTAGACGTTTTTGAAAAAAAGTTTATATGATTAGATGAGATCATGGGATTTCTGACGTATATGTCCAAAGATCCTTCAATTAGAGCATGGAAAACAAGCAATCCACAGATAGGATATCCAAATTGGTGGAACTGCTGGCGTTCACCAGATGTCTTTGTAGATAACGATGGTGACCGTTTAGTTTCATTTGATGGCACATTCAAGTATTATAAATATGTGGACGAAATTGGAGAACCAATAAAGGGCTACTCTAAAAATAGGCTATTTGCAGTAGTTAGAAACTTGGGCACAAACGCAACGAATGGCGTACAGGTTGCTTTTTCCTACTCTCCATATGGTGTAGTTGGTGGAACTTTATATCAACATGTTAATTTCAAAACAATCAGTACGGTGACCCTGAACCTTGATCCGGTAGGAACGCCAAATGCAGAAAAGGAAATTGAAGTCCAATGGGATTTAAGCGACTTGACTGAAAACAATGGTGGTATATGGCCCGCTCCAATAGCTTTTTTCAGCCACTTCTGTGTAAGGATAAACGTCATCTATCCCTACGACATTAACCCAACCAACAACTGGACACAACATAATCTGGCAAACGTTATATCAAGTTCAGCATGCCCACCCCTCTATTTACTTATAGCAAATACAGATGAAGAATCAGTAGAAAACCAAATCGAAGTAACATCTATTCCAGAAAAATGGGGACTCAAGCTTCGCGGGGTTGACAAATCTAGAAAGCCTTTCTCGACGCCCATGTGGAGACTAAAGACTGAAGAGGAAACAAAGGGTAAGATGGGCAAGGCAAGTGAAACTACAGAGAAGGAAAGCGAGGAACGCAAAGGACCCATATCACTGGGTTCACTATATCTTAAACCCAAAGAGGGGCGACTAATAACATTAGGTGTCATTCCCACAGAGGGAAAACAAGAGGGAACAGAAAATGGCCAGCTTGTCCTGAAAAGAGGAGACAAAATATTGGGTGGAGTTACATTCAACGTACATAGACAAAGGCCGGAAATCGGAATTCTACCCCGTGAGAGATTACAGCATGTACCACGCTTTATTCTCGTTACTCCACGTCAAATCAAGCGTATAGAGAGGAAGCCGATAGTTCAGAGAGGTGAAAGGTAAATGGTGATATACAATATTCAAGGCAAGATAACATCTAAACGCAATGGCTTACCTGTCCCCTATGCTAAGATCGAAATTCTCGAAGTTGACAAGGTAGGTGTAAACTATAGCACAATTGTCATTGCAAACGGTCTGAGCGGAATGGATGGGGATTTCTCAATCAATTTTGACTTTCCAATCCCACTTCCCAGCCGCCCCGACATCATCTTCAGAATATCGCAGAATGTAGACGGAATTATAAAGTACATCTACAATGAGAATCCGTCAGAGGATACACGATGGAACGTAGCCGACGTGCTTTACGCAGACATCGAAATTGAAGAAGACTGCGTGACAATCAATTCGCCATCGAGCAGCGTTCCCTATGACCATCTATTTGTATTCACTCGAGTGGGGCTTATTCCCACAGCTAACATCGATCAAGCAGATGGATACGCTTATTCAGATATCACTCCAAGTCCACCGAACAGTATGGACACGAATATTCCATTCGGGCGGACGCTTGACATAGCAGGATGGTTTGGCATGTTTTGTGATGTCGAATACTACAAGATCCAATATTCATCTAATGGCGTGGTATGGAATGATATTAGCGATCCACTCTACAACAATTGGTATGATGTAACCAATCAAAAGTGGGTAACCGAATCCATGGGGCCAGAGACAATATCAGGCGTCTCTAACTTGTATAAGCTGCCAAGAAGAGACCTTCCTTGGACTTTCCCTGATCTCCTAGTACGATGGGACACCACAAAAGTCACAGACGGCCTGTATACACTCAAAATCTTGGGTAAGAAAAAAGTGGCTGGAACAATCGTAGATTCAGTACATCTCACCATTGATCCATCCTACGGTACCATAAAGTTGCAGACTGACAATTCAACACCGAAATGTGAAATAAAAGAAATCTGGCATAACGCAACCAAAGTAGAAGCATGCACAATGGTACAATTTACATCTGGAACAATCAAAGTCATTTTCGAGGCTTCAGATGCTAAAGGATATATGAGAATGTACTCTCTCAACGCTCTCTACGGACACAGCCAAGTTGTTGTACCAACCCCAGCTCCACCAATATCACCTGACAAAGCTGTAGATGACTGCTCCAATCATATTGGGCCAACAAAGAAATGGAACGGTGGCATCTACACGGTCGAATATCCAGCATCTGAATATGACAGCGTGGAAATGCCCCCATGCGCCTACGAATTTAGGCTTAGAGTTGATAAGCGAACCAACAATGGCTATGGTCTAGTGTATTGGGGATACGAAGACAACGTACACATAACTATACAGAGATAATGCAGACAATAGCCAAAAAATATCCTATCCTCCCCTTTTTTGTTGCTGACTGGTAAATATAAGATAACTGTGGAATTGTAGTTTTATTATTTATCCCATAAAGATTAGAGATAAATTAATAAATGTGTTTTCGATCAGAGTGAAACAAAGCTGAACTTTCAGTACTGAGAAGTCGACCTATTTCTCTTCCTTATTACTGCAAAAATTAGTGCTGATATTACTGCTAGTAGGGTTAGATAAGCCATTATTGCTGTCAGTTCTTCAGCTAAAATTACGAAAGCATTTTCCCCACTCTGAAGTCCTGCTCGAGAGTTCACTACACTGTACCATAGCTTGGTAATTGTCACAGACTGCGTTATGGCAAGTAGAGATTGCGAGTCGACTGCTGGAGATATGAAGCCGACAATTAGAGAGAGAGGTTTTACTGTTGGAGACTGAGATCTGACAATGGGAGATACGGTTCTAGTGAAATTGCTGTAGGGCATGTCACCACTGAAATTCAACTTTGCAATGAAGAAATCGTAATCGCCCGCTCCGAAGCTCTCTGTTGAACCCGCCACAACATATCCTCCATCGCTGGTCTGTTGAATAGAACGCGCCATATCAAATTTCTTTCCACCTATTGTCTTACACCATATAGCATTCCCGTCGGAATCTAAATTAACAACAAAAACATCTCCTTCATAGCCTGGATAACTGTATGTCAGACCAGCTATAACATACCCTCCATCGTCAGTCTGCGCGATAGAACGCGCATAATCATTACTAGCACCTCCCACAGACTTACACCATATGACAATGCCATTGGAATCCAGTTTTACAACCAAGAAATCGTACGACCCATAAGAGTATCCTGATGATTCTCCAGTTACAATGTACCCTCCGTCAGAGGTTTGCTTAACAGAGCGTGCATATTCGTTTCCTGAGGCTCCTATAGTTTCACTCCATAATGCCTTCCCATCAGAATCCAACTTGACAAGAAACAGGTCACTGCTTAGGACAACACTCTCACCGAAACTGTAACTTTCTCCAGCTGCAATAAATCCTCCATCAGATGTCTGCTGGATAGAATGGAAGAAGTCACGTTCCCGTCCTCCCATGGTCACACACCATATTACACGCCCTTCTGAATCCAATCTGATCACTAGAGCGTGCCCTATTTCTCCGAAACTGAAGGTTTCTCCAGACACTATGTATCCGCCATCCGCGGTCTGCTTGATAGAATGCGCAGAATCATGCCATGTTCCACCGATCGTTTCACTCCACATGACATCCCCTCCAGAGTTCAACTTTATGATCAGAACATCGTAACTGCCTCCCCCAAAGCTTTCCGTTTCCCCTGCTGCAATGTACCCTCTATCCATCGTTTGCTGGATAGAGTACAAGAAATCATTGCCTGCACCTCCGATAGTCTTACTCCAAACAGTATCCCCCTCATTGTCTAGCTTGATGACTAAAGCATCGAAGCCTCCAGCTCCGAAGCTGTACGTTTGGCCAGCCACGATATATCCACCATCTACAGTCTGCTGAATGGAATAGGCAGAATCATACTTTGGCCCTCCTATTGCTTCGGAGAAATAGTGTACTTCACCTCGATTCGAGTTTACCATTAAGAAGCTTCCATTTAGGACTGTTGATACAATTAGCATGAGCGCTAATCCGATACAGAAACTCCGATTGGTATTAACATTCTCAGCCATATAGACGTTCTTGATTTTGCCTAATTGACCTTTATGCCTTTCTATTTTCCAATAAGCCCTAAACAATAATAAGATAGGCTCTCCAAAGGAGGTACGTTTCGATGATGATGATAGCACATAATAATGGAAAGCTAATAAGGTCCTTTGTGAGGTCATAAAATAAAATGCGATTTCCAAAACCATTGTGGATAACAAGGGATCCTATGAAATGCAGCGGATGCAGAAAATGCGAAATCGCATGTTCACTCTATCATGAGAATAGGATCTGGCCTGAAGCCTCTCGAATCAGAGTTTTCATGCTGGTTCCAGGAGCCGAGGTTCCCCACATCTGTGCACAATGTGAAGATTACCCTTGTGTCAGCTCCTGTCCACAAGGCGCTTTGTCGGTGAACCCGAAAACCGAAGCCGTCAACGTCGACGAACAAAAGTGTACCGCATGCGGCGCCTGCATCGACGTCTGTCCGGGAAACGTTCCACACCTTCACCCAGCCAAAAAGACCATACTCATATGTGACCTGTGCGATGGCAGACCACAATGCGTCAAAGTGTGCCAAGGCGGCGGATGGGACGCATTAAGCGTTCTTCGGAAAAGCGGGCGCGGATCCGCTTTCAAGGTCTTTTCACGAAAGCCTGAGGAAATCACCAGAGACGTGGTCAAGAACATCTATGGCGAAAAAGGAGAGGAGTTCATCTAATGCACGGCTACGCTGGAAAATTCCTTGAAATCGACCTTTCCACCGAAAAGGTAACACAAGTATCCTTCAGCGAAGACATTTTGAAGAGCTACATTGGAGGCCGTGCTCTAGCAGCTAAAATTCTGTGGGACCGACTTGGCGACATATGGGAAGACGTCGACCCGCTATCGCCAGAAAACGTACTTCTAATTTTAACAGGCCCCTTGACAGGCTTCTTTCCGGGGGGTAGAGTCTGCGTATCAGGCAAATCCCCGCAGAGCAACGGCATGGTAGGGTCGACGATAGCAGGCGAATTCGGCATCGACCTAAAATGCGCTGGATACGACGGCCTGATCATAACCGGAAAATCCGCCAGACCCAGCTACATTACAGTTTTCGAAAAAGAGGTTTCAATAAATGACGCTTCCCATGTCTGGGGAATGGATGGAAAGCAAACACTCAAAATTCTAACTAAGGAAGGAAGAGATAAGTTAAAGGAGACCTTTCAAAATTATGGAATATTGAAGGAGCCCTCAGCCCTTTACATTGGACCAGCAGGAGAAAACAGGACGCGGGTCGCAGCTGTCTTGGGAAAGTGGACTCACGCAGCAGGCTACGGTGGATATGGTGGAGTAATGGGCTCAAAAAATCTCAAGGCAATATTGGCTAAAGGCCTAGGGCCTCTGCCTGAGGTCGACGACATCGACAGCGTTAAGAAACTGATAGACGAAGTATCCAACCTATGCTACCGCAGGGAATCGTTCAGAAGATGGGGCACGGGAGCGGGCGGTTTTAACTTCGCCAACCAGAGCAGCTCTGAACCCATAAGAAACTGGCAGGAAGAGTGGCATGAAGAAAGAAGTTATGCGGTAGATCAGTTCGAAGGAAGACTCTGGGTTAAGAAATATTGGGGAGACTACGGTTGCCCGACAACATGTCTAAAAATCTCTATGCCCAAAACAGGTGAATTCAAGGGCTCCATAACCGATAACCCTGATTACGAATTGCAAGCCTATCTCGGACCCAACCTCGGCATTTTCAAACCCGAAGACGACGTTTACCTATCCTCGCTAATAGACGACCTAGGCCTCTGTGGAATACAAGCTGGAAACGTCCTAGGATTGATCGCCGAACTATACCAGAGAAAGATGTTGACCTCAGACGACCTTGACGGCATCAAACCTGAATGGGGAAACACGAAAGCCTTTGCAGAACTCGCTAAGAAATTAGCCTTCCGCCAAGGAGTTGGGGACATATTAGCTGAAGGCTCATATAGAGCCGCAATCAAACTTGGTAAAATAAAAGGGCAAGACCTACTAAAATACGTGATTCATGAAAAGGGCATGGCCATAGGAGCCCACGGAATACGCAGCGGCGAAGACTTTCTGACAACCAACATATCTTACGCATGCTCAGTGCAAGCAGGCGATCACACTTCAGTAGCTGAATTGCCTTCGGAGTATAAGAGTGAAGAATTTGACACTATATGGAACGATTCCGCGGTTGTATGCCTGTTCAACACGTTTGAAGTGAACGACGACCTTAGATGGAAATTCTTCAACGCGGTCACAGGGTGGAAAACCGTAAACAAGGAATGGCTTGAGACAGGCGCATTAAGAGTTCTCAATTTACAAAGAGCTATGCTGTTGCTAGGAGGCCCAGACCTTAGATGGAAATCAAACGCAGATGATGAAAATCCATCGAGATTTCGTGAACCTTTGCCGTCTGGACCCTACAAAGGAAGGACAGTTGAGAAAGAAGTTTTCGAAGAGTCAAAACAGGAATATTACGCAGCTGTAGGATGGGACGAAAACGGACTGCCAAAACAAGCAACCCTCAAAAAACTCGGGCTTCAAAATGTTGAAACAAAGCTGAAAAAAGCACGTATATTGTCAAACCAATGAATTACGAAACATAAAGCCTTATCCTATCAAAATCCATTTTGATCCCGGAAGAGTCAAGAGTTAAATATCAACTGTGATATCCCCTTTCAAGGTAACTCTAATGCCTAAAGGTATGAAGGTCCTCGTAACCGGCGCTGGTGGTCGCGTAGGTGCGCCATTCCGCGAAGCCTACAGGGACTATTACTCCCTGAAACTGATGTTGCATAAGAAAACGCTGGAGGTTCTGCCAGGGGAAGAGGTCGTACATGGGGATATCGCGGACTTGGATTCGGTTGCAAACGTCATGAACGGTGTTGAAGCGGTCGTGCATATGGCTGCTGACCCAAAGGTTGAGGCGACTTGGGACTCCATTCTCAATCTCAACATTGTAGGAACGTACAACATTTTCGAGGCCGCTCGAAAGGTCGGAGTGAAAAAGGTGGTGTACGGTAGCTCAAACCATGCCTGCGGTTTCTCCGTAAAAGAACAGGACATGGTCGGGCCGGACACTCCCATAGCACCTGACAGCCTTTACGGCGTCAGCAAGGTCTTCGGTGAAACGCTTGGAAGATACTACTCAGATAACTTCGGCCTGTCGGTCATCTGTCTGAGAATAGGATCGTGTCCTGGGCTAGAGGATCCTAGCGGCTATCTTAAGCCGTTCGTTACGGGAGAACGTTCCCACATAACCTATACTGGTGAAAAGCTTGCTGGAATGTGGATTAGTAATCGTGATATGGCACAGCTCATTCATAGGAGTCTGGAGGCTGATTTGAAGTTCGGCATCTTCTACGGGATCTCCGACAACGATTACAAGACATTTGACATATCTGAGACGATAGAGAAACTCGGATATAGACCACGGGACAGGATAGAAGATTACCTAAAATAGGATGTCATCGAATCCCAGAAACACTCTTGAATAGGAAACTTGCAGCCTGTGATTATCGACCTCAAGAGCACATTCCAACAAGTTTATTAAGTCACCCGACATAACATTCAAACATGTCGTATCATATGATGTATGGTTCGAAAGCGATGACATCAATATTGTTGTTGATGATGACTGTCACGTTATCTCCCCTTGCGAATGCTTTATCTGCTGCTGCTGTCACCGTACAATTTCCATCATCTGCTTTGGATACTTGGAGCTTGTTGCATTATCCTTACATGTGGAATACTGGGGACTACATTGAAGGTACGAGAAATCTCGGACCAGTAAATACTGTCTCCACGGTACAGATTCACCTAGTAATATCGACAAACTACTTAAATGGACCTGGAGAAGTAGATATTGACGTATATTTGAATGGCATTCGGGCGGGCAGCTTCGGCGTCTATCCTGGAGAAAGCGTGAAGGATGTACAGCTCGATTTCAGTCCCGTTTCAACCAATAACGGTGATATGACGATAAAATACCTCGAAACCAATACTGTGTTACCTGGGTTCGGGTCCATCCTGATTGATGGCACACAATCGACAATATCGTTCAATATTCCTAGAATTCCACCAGTGGGAGGTACACTCCTTCCAAACAATTCTTCCGCAGTCCCACTTCTTGCGATAGCAGCTCTCATCTGCATGGTGTCCTTGGCCCGCAGAAAGGAAAAGCTTTAAGCCCTAACCCTAAACTTCAGAACTCCTATACGCGTCCCAATTATTTTATTGTTGTACGATTGAATGACGCAAACGGAGTGACCACTTCCAGAAAACTGGAAAGTTGTTTCAGTAATTAGAAAAAGACGCGCTCAAAAAGTGGAAGAATTTCGGAGCTATGGTATGAGGACTGCTGCGGAAAGCACTGTTGTCCAATTGCCGCCCTTATTGTTCCCCTCAGCAGACTGGGTTACATTCGACGTCTTAACTATCTTTCCGGAGATGCGCCACTGCTCCTTTTGAACGTCATAGCTCTTGTCAGGGTCAAATTCTAGGCCCAAAGTTGACGCTAACATGTAAGCGGCAAGGTCCTCCGCGTATTCGCCGCACTTCTCCCCTGTCATCCCGAAAGAGTGAAATTCTGAAAGGTAGCCGTACATCGATTTGTCGTTTGGAATAGCTAAGCCCACTGAAGCAGCTATCAGCCTGTTTGGCTCGTTGGTTTCATTTCTGCTCATTACCACGAACACTATCTGGCCTGGAGAAAGAAATTTCATCCCTTCCTTTCTAGAAACGCGTTTGGCCTTAGGGGGTATTATACTAGACACGTGAACTAGGTTACAATGCTGAATTCCAGCATCACGTAGAGCGAGCTCAAAACTCGCAAGCTTATCCCTATGCACGCCAACGCCGTTAGTCAGAAAGTATTTGGTCGGAATAAAAGCGGACATTTCCCAGTTTCGAGAATAAAAAATGGCTTATTTAAGTCTAATATGAAACAAGACTTGAGAAAGAAATGGTTAAGGTAAAAAAAAGATCTCAACATCAATCATTCATAGACTATTGTAGATAATTGTGCAAACCAATCATAAGAAATATAAAAACCTTTCACGGAACAGCGTATAAAACAGGATAGGCGCCAGCTAATTATGGAAACTATCTATACTTCTGGCAGCTCTTTTTTCAGGTTTTCAAGGATATCGCGAATAATAGACTCGCGGAGGTTCAAAGCCAGCGAAATAGCTTCTACGTCAGTGTTCCTCTCATTGAGGACGAAATGTAGAACTCGTCTCTCGTCAGCTGTCTTTTTTGTTCCAGCCATGACTTCACAGGCGCATCTCATCGCAAGATTTCGAATGTAAAGAAGGACAGCCTTTTCAGCTTCCACATTATCAAGTTTCGCGTCTATCTCAGAAATCAGGTCCGAAAACGAAGATATCTTATCTTTAGTTTTTTCAGAGGACTTTTGAATGTCACCTATTTTGTTAATGAATCTCTCGTTATCCTTGGAAAGATCAGCAGGTAGATTATCAAAGGATAGCGTCTGTTCCTTGTACAAATTCGGTCCGAACCCGACAGTCAGGTAAACTGATTTTTTAAGAAAATACCTCTTTCTTATTGGACCGATTGGGCTTTTCTCCGTGGAGCTTCCGAGAATGCCGTTTCGTTCCATAATTTCCAAATGTGATGTAACGAGCTGCTGGCCAATGCCTAGCTCTCTGGCTAGTTCCAGGGGATAACTCGGTTCCTGGCTTAATCGTCTGATTATCCTCCTTCGCACTAGATTTTCGACGATTAACAGGTTCGTGTCAAGTTCAGATTGATTTTTCATCCGTTAACGCCAAAAAAATGGAGGGGGTACCCCTATTTTAATGCGACCTTCTGCGCCTTTTCTACTGGTTTGAATTCTTTCTTTGGGACTTTTAACTCCAGTATGCCTTCCTTCATCAAGCCTTCAGCCTTTGACGGTACCACTTCTTCGGGAAACGCCACGTATCTCTGCATCGCCGAGTAAGTTCTCTCACGGTGCAGGTAGTTCTTGTCTTTTTCCTCTTTTTGCTCCTTGTTTTCGGCTCTGATGGACAACCCTTCCTTGTCTATCTCGACGTCGACCATGCCCTTTGTGAACCCTGGAAGCTCAGCAGTTACTGTATATGAGTCTCCTTGATCAACGAGGTCCAACGATGGATAGCGGATGGAAGATGATAAAGTCGGTTCTATTTCCCCCATAAATGGGAAGAACGGGCTCACGAGGTCTTCGAACGATCTTCGGAAATCACTGAAGATGTCTTCAAATCCCTTTGGTATTATGCCTTGGCTTCTTCGTTTTGCTAAGGGTGTTTTTGATGGTACGATTTTTTCTCTCTTTTCACTATTCTCTTTTGACATTACAAATTCACCTATACAACCCTAGGTTGACAAATATAAAAACCTTTCTCGAAAAAGGACAGAATATGGCTGTTGGAACCCTACAAATCATCAGTCGCGTGCAAAAGCTTAATAGTTACAAAAACCAACTTCACAATATGAAACAAGACGATCCCTTGAAGTTAAAGGAAAACGTTAAGAGATATGTTGATGATAAATCGAATGAATTAGTTTCTTTATCGAAGAAAATTTGGGAGTACGCTGAAGTCGCATTAGAAGAGCACAAGTCCTCGAAGCTTCTTGCTGACGCACTGGAAAAGAATGGGTTTACTGTTGAGAGGAAAGTCGCCAACCTCAAAACAGCTTTCATAGCCAGCTGGGGGAAAGGAGCGCCCAAAATAGGAGTTCTAGCCGAATACGACGCATTACCAAATTTGTCAGCTGTTGAAAGGGGCAAACCGGGACATGGATGCGGGCATAACCTCCTTGGAACAGCGGCTGTAGGGTCCGCTCTTGCCGCGAAGAAGGCCCTTGAAGGGTCTAATCTAAGGGGGACCATCAGAGTGTATGGCTGCCCTTCCGAGGAAAACCTGTATGGCAAGGTGATGATGGCTTCAGCGAAAGTGTTCGACGACTTGAACGTCGCGTTACAATGGCATCCGGACACGGTCACTAGATCGCCTTACGAGAGCATGGACGCATTGGACAATAAGGTCTTCAGATTCTATGGAAAGTCCGCGCATGGGTCGAAAGCTTGGGAGGGCAGAAGCGCCCTGGACGCTGCTCAGCTTTTCACGATAGCGATAGAGTTCAATCGAGAGCAGATTTTGGAGAAGGATAAAATACATTACGTGATCACTAAAGGAGGAAGCCTACCAAACATCATCCCCGATTTCTCTGAAGTCTGGGTTTTCATCCGCTCCCCAGACATGAAACATCTTATGGAATTAACTGGAAAGATCGACCTCTGTGCGATAGCAGCGGGCTTAGCAACTGAAACCTCTGTGGAAATCGAGAGGAAAGTAGGATGCCATCTGCTCCTTCCGAATAAGACGATATCCTTGGCCGTGAACGATAATCTGAATTCGATAGGCGCACCAAAGCTGTCCGACGAAGAAGAAAAGCGCGTGAGCAAGCAACTGTCGCAAAAGTATGGCAACTATGAAGAAGAAGTCAAGCCAGCTACAGGATGGGAAGTCGGAGGAGACTGGGTCGGGCAGGCTGTTTCCACGGACGTCGGAGACGTGAGCTGGATCGTTCCAACAAATGGCATGTTCAGCGTAAGCATTGGACCGAGAGGAGTACCAGCCCATAATGCTGATCAGACTATACTCTCAGGTTCCAGCATCGGATCTAAGGCAATGCTCATCGCAGCCAAAACCCTAGCCTGCACAATCATCGACCTGCTGACCAAACCCGACATAATAGTAAACGCTCAAAAAGAGTTCAAGAAACGTAAAGAACTGTCCAAATGGAATTACGAACCCCTCTTACCCTCTAAGATAGAATATCCAAGACACGATTATGTTCCAAAGATATCTCTGCTATGACTAACCGCATGCTGGGTAATAGTTTCAATCCTTGAATGATGTTTATGAAATCGAAATTGGCATATATCGGGATAAGGGTCACGAATTTAGAACGGTCCATCGAATTTTACACGAAGGTACTGGGAATGACCGTTGTAGGCCGAGTAAAGACCGAGCAGACAAAAGGTGAAACTGTCGGGCTGCAGACTGAAAAAGACGGTTTCACCTTGGAACTGAACTACTACGAAAAGGACAGCCCGTTCAATACGAAATACACAGTTGGGGAGGGACTGGATAACATAGCGTTCAAGGTCGACGACCTAGACAGCGCTCTCGAAGAAGCCAGAAAGGCTGGGCATAAGGCTATCCTGCAGATGAAGGCGGACGGCGGCAGGTGGGCTTACATAGAAGATCCAGACGGGATCTGGATTGAACTCTTCTGAACAGCCCAAATTCGGGCTTGACACAATTGTGTCAAGCCAAGGGATGATGACTGGCAAGGTTTGTCTGGTAACGGGTGGCACCTCTGGAATAGGCAAGGCAACAGCCTTGGAATTGTCAAGGCTAAAGGCGTCCGTCATCATTGTAGGCCGGAACAAGAAAAGAGGAAAAGCAGCACTAGAGGAAATCAGGTCTAAGAGCGGAAATCAGAACGTTGACTTAATGCTAGCAGACCTTTCTTCCCAGCAATCGATCAGGCAGCTGGCACAGGAGTTCAGAAGCAAGTGCGAACGTTTGGATGTTCTCATAAACAACGCAGGCGTCTTCATGCTAAGACGCTTTCTTACAGTTGATGGAATAGAAAGAACCTTCGCAGTCAACCACCTCGCTCCCTTCCTACTGACCAATCTCTTGCTCGATTTGCTGAAGAAGAGTGCTCCTTCCCGCATAGTAAACGTAGCATCAGCAACCCACTACGGAAAAAAAGTACGCTTCGACGACTTACAGGGAGAAAAGCATTACAGTATGTTTTGGGCATATGGCCAATCCAAACTTGCCAACATCCTCTTCTCATACAGTCTCGCGAGGAAACTTGAAGGCACCGGCGTAGCAGTCAATTGTCTTCATCCGGGCTTCGTGAGGACAAACCTGGGGCGAGATAATGGCCCATTGTTCTTCTTCAAACTCGCAACAATATTTGCTGTTAGCCCAGCAAAAGGCGCGGAAACCGTGATCTATCTAACCTCCTCTCCTGAGGTTTCAGGAGTAACAGGAAAGTATTTTGAAGACAAGAAGGAAGTAAGATCCTCCGACGAGTCATATGATGAAGAAATGGCCAGACGGCTTTGGCAGGTAAGCGAAGAACTCACTGGGCTTATTAGAACACAAGTTGGACCGTCATAGGATGGAATACGCAAAAAACGCAAAGAAGATAATTCCCGTATCTATACAAATGAACACTGAGCGACAATTTTGTGATAAACAGTTTATCGAAAGCCTTTTATTGAGTTCTTTCGCCTAAGTTTCTTGGTTGGTGAGCAAATGTCAAAGCTCATTGCTAAATGTGGCATAGATTGTAGCGCTTGTCCTTGGGGGCCTCACCCGCGGGAGGGCATGACTACTGAGGAATTTGAACGCTTCAGGAACGATGCCAAGAGGATTCTAGGATATATGCCGATTAAGACGCCATGCCTAACATGCCAAACTCCCGACTCAAAAATCCCTACAGAATCGAAGCTGCCCAACAGAAGGTGTCTGATACGCCAATGTGTGGACAATATTGGAGTGGTAAACTGTGCTTATTGCTCCCGATTTCCATGCGACACCGTGAAAGCAACAGGCGGAGTTTGGAACCGTAAGAATATAGAGGGAAAGCTCGGCGCACCAATTTCGGAAGAGGAGTATCATGTGTTTGTCGAACCTTTTGAGGGAATAAGCCATTTGCAGACCATTCGTGCTTCGTTGAAGCCAGAAGAGATTGTGGAACCAACTAGACTTTCAACATCTGAAACAAGCATCGTCGACTTTCCAGAAGATCTGCCTTTCTCCAAAGAAGAGACAGCGTCGTTTGAAGCAGTTCACAAGTTGCTTGCAACCATAAGACGTTCTCCATTAGGACTGCGGGACACCAACACATTCGCTCAACAGCACACTCTTGAAAGTCGAAGGGCTCACGTCTTGAGGTTCTTGTGGATCCTCGGACGCTACGGCAAGTTCGAGAAGGAGAAGAGTGCATCCCTTGTGGTCGACGCAGGAAGTTATGAAGCTAACCGAGGCAGTGAGAAGTCTCTGGCGATCTGGTCCTTTTCGAAAGACACCGTGTTCAAAGTCTTATCTGAATTCGGTGTTCGCTGCGAGCGTGTCGCGTTGAGTGGAGTGAAGGAGGAAGACTTGGTGACTGGCACAGGGTATCTGCGAAGCAGAGGGTGGGTCATGAGAATGTCGTTTGAGGAAAAGATCGGTGGCACAATTGCTCTCAATGCATTACAGACTTACACACTAAAATTAGATGTGAAATATGGTAAAAAGGCATTTCAACATTTTTCGAGCGCAGACATGCAGATTTTGCTCTGTTAACAGTTGATCAACTCCTGCCAATTTTAACGTATAATAGACCGTGTAACTAAAACACGACGAGGAAGAACTATGGGGAAGAAAGTCAAAGTTGTCAGATCGGATCAGATTGAAGCGATTCAGCCTCTTAAACCCGGATGCCATGAAAAATGGATCTTCAGCAATAAGACTCCTACGGATAACCTGACATTTATGGCTGCGATCATCGAACCGGGAAAGAGCAGCGGGCTTCACGTACATGATGTTGAAGAATGTTTCTACGTTCTGAGAGGAAGAGGGAAAGCGTTGATTGATGGTGAAGAGCATAAGCTTGAGCCAGATCTTTGCATATACTGCCCTCCTAGGACACCACATAATTTCATTAACGTGAGCACCTGTGAATCCCTATCACTTCTAGCCGTCCTAAGTAAAACGAAATTTGAAACCAAATTACTGGAGGAATAGAGAATAATCAAAGACAGTTATTAAACTCTGACCAGCCGCGTCATATCTCTCATCTGTAGATCTTTTCCAATGCGACCAAAAGAGTCATCCCCAACAGGACTATTGAGACAAAGGATCCCAAAGATATTCCCAGTAATGCAGACTCTAATGGCATATTCCCTATTATGAGATAGAATAAGAGGAAACCTATGAAGAAGACTATTATCGAAAATGATAGAACGGTTGCTACGACCTTCCAGATATTGCCTTTGTGTCCTGATAGCATGTAGGCTGCATAGCTTGCGAAGAAGTTTGCAAGAACTCCTAGTGCGAAATCGTATGGGCCGTAGAAGGAGAAGATGTTGGATATCATGGCGCCTAACGCTGTGCCATATACTGCTGCCTTTCCTATTCTCCTGTTGTAGCTGAGTGGGATTAGGGCGTCTGAGATTCTTATCTGGAAGAGTGCGGAGAAGCTTAACGACCCCAGCAGGACCGTGAGAGCAGCGTACAATGCAGCTATGAGTATGGACAGTGTTAATTCCTTTCTTCTATTGTATTCTATTTTTTCAACTTCTTTTTTCACACTTATTCTACCTCCCTCCCGG
Source organism: Nitrososphaeria archaeon (assembly GCA_963760525.1). Taxonomy (GTDB): domain Archaea; phylum Thermoproteota; class Nitrososphaeria; order JACIWG01; family JACIWG01; genus CAVXDT01. The sequence goes on along the minus strand of CAVXDT010000014.1, from coordinate 208,261 downwards.
GGTTTATTCTGCGGAACGGTGGGAGGACCGCCACCCGCAAACATCATCAAATACAATCGCAGGTATTAAAAAATTTCTGCTCTCGAAGAACCGACTTCAAAGTCATGTTCTAAACAAACGATAATAACAAAAAAAGAAAACCTTTTACCATAGCGCAAAATAATCTGATAAGATCTATTTGGAAAAAATTGGAGAATTAGTTCAAGGAGCAGATTGGAAAATTGAGAAGCACGTGCCAGTTATCGAATGTCCTGATACTGTAAAACCAGATGCGATGTTTGAGGTAAAAGTTGGGATAGGTAAGGAAATTGCTCATCCTAACACTACCGAGCACCATATTAGCTGGATATCAATTTTCTTTCATCCTGAAGGGGAAAAGTTTCCATATCAAATAGGCCACTATGAATTCCATGCCCACGGTGCTTCAGCACAAGGGCCCAATACGAGTTCCATATACACCCATCATGCTGTGACAATATGGTTCAAAACTAGCAAACCCGGTACAATTTTAGCCGTCTCATTATGTAATATTCATGGTTTATGGCAATCTTCAAAACAAGTTAAATTGCAATAGAACAACGACTCAAATCGTTTTAGCTTGCTTTGACTTTGGATATCCCGTCCTTCTTCTCCACTCTTAGCACTTGGTCTGCGAAGGTTTCGAGTTCCCTTTCATGGAGACGATGATCACTTGCGGGCATCTGATCTCATTCAGTATGTCTCTGACATTGTACAATTGTTCCTTACTGAAGCCGTCGGTGGGCTCGTCCAAGATGAGCAGGTTCGACTTCATGCCCGTGGAAACTTTCTGCACTATGCTGTTTAACGCTAGCCTGTAGGCTAACGCTACACTTGTCTTTTCTCCCCCGCTCAAATAGTATATGTCCTGTTCGTATCCATCCTGCTCCACTATCGGGGTGAAGTTCTCGTCAACTCTGGCTTCTTTCCCTGATCTTCAACAAGCAGGCTGAACTAGGCCTGGAACTGTCGATTGAATTCCTGGTTGATACTTATCATCACATGCTTCTCAATGTTGTCAACCGTCGGCACAAAGAACGCATCCAGCCAAACATAATATTCCTTAAGCCTATCAGACTCCCTTCTCTGCCCTTCCTTCCGTTCGACTTCTTCATTTAACTCGTCAACCTCCTCTTCAACAGTTGAATCGTGGTTCCAGTTGACGAAATGGCGTTTCTAACTTTCTTGAGGTCCACTTCCACTTTCTCTTTCTCCTTTTCCAAGTCCTCTTCTATCTTCCTCGATACTTCATTAAATTCCTCAAACCCTTTCTTAGCCAAGTCAAGCTTCTTCTGCGCGTCTTCTACCTCTTCAATCAAACCTTGGATTTTAATCCTGTTCGTCCCAATTTTCTCCTTATTCTTATTGACCAGAACGTTCAGACTCTCAAGCTTCTCCTGCGCCCTATCGTATTCTTGGAGCTTATCTAGAAAGCCATTTATCCTTTCAATGTCCTCTTCACATCTTCTAACTTCTTCTGACGTTTTCTTTTTTTCTTCAGCCTTCTGCCTTACCTTCTCCTCAAATTCTTCAGGGTCGGCTGGCCTGTCGCAGGTCGGACATATCCTGTTCTTTTTAATGGATTCGTAATCCCCAATTTTCGCCTCTATGCCCGCCTCGGTTTTCCTCAGGCTTCTTTCTAGCTTCCTCAGTCCCTCCAATTCTTCCTTCAAACTTTTCTCCGTTTTTTCGGTTGGCTTCTCCATCCCGCTGAGCTTGTCTACCCCTGGCTGGAACTCTTCATCCACTTCTATACTTAGACTATCAGCTTCTTCTTTAAGCTCAGAGATTAGGCGATTCTTCTCTTCGATTTGTTTTTCTAGAAGTGGAATTTCGCCTTCAGATTTACCTAGCCCTTTCCTTGTTTTTTGAAGTTCAGCTATTTTTTCCTTTTTTTCGTTTAGAACCCCTTCAAGCTTCTTTTCATCCTCCGAAAACTGTTTGAGATTACTATCAGCTTTACTGATTTCCCCCTCCTTTCTTTCTTGAGATTTCTTCTTCTCCTCTAAATCTAGGGCCTGAGAAGCCAGCTGAGTAGACCTGTCTCTGATGTGCTTGGCGAGGGCGGAGGCGTTATCCATAGCAATCCTATAATCCTCAATTCTGAAGGCCTTCCTCAACGTTTGGAGCCTTGAATCGGAGGGCATCCAGAGTATGACTTTCATCTCTTCTTGGGGGGTAAAGATCGCATAACGATATATGACGCTTTGTGCTTTTGGATTTGGAGGTTCATTAAAGTTCAATATTGTGAGGACCCTTTCCTTGATTTCGGATGCTGACAGATTTAACACGCCTTCTTTTGTCTTGAGAAATCCTTCTCCTTGCTGGATCATGTCTCCCTTCCTGATCAGGGAACGATAAACTTCATGCTCTTCTCCGTCTACTTCAAATCTCAGAGAGACCGACCCCTTCCTCGTCCCCGTCCTTAGGAGGGCTCCTGCTTTCTCAGAGCCTAAACCAAAAAGTGCGAATTCTATGGCCATAAGTAATGTTGACTTCCCGGATCCGATGTCACCTTCGAAGAGGGTTGTGCCAAGCGGGAAGTCGATACTTTCATCAGTGTAGCTTCTGATGTTCTCGAGCCTAAGGGATTTGACTATCATGAGGGCCCCTCCTTAAGCTGAAGCGCATCGAGGGCATCCTTTCTCACATGAGATTCGTAGTCCTTCTTCGCTTCATTGAACTTCTGCTCCTGCCTTACAACTTTCAAAAGTCCAGTGGCAAGATGAACTCCTTTTTCACCCTTTAAATCATCGTTTGTAACTTTGACCGTGCCTATGTTTTCAGAGAAAAGCGTCTTCTCAATTGTCGGCATATCTTCCCCCATGACCTTCACCATAGCATATTCCTTTGAAGTAAGGCCATACCGATTTATGCTGACGTAAACAGCGCCTTTTCCCATCAGAATGCTTCTAAGCTGACTTGAACCTATATCCGATGTCTTTCCCCCTGATAGCTCACCCCTAATTCTCAGAACCACCAGCTTGTTTTCCACTCCAGCGTTCTCTAATTTCTCCGAGAGTTCCTTTTGAGCCTGAGTTGAATTTTTGTGAGAAACATCATATTCGATGTAGGTGCTGTCGCATACTTGTATTTCGACAAATTTCACTTCATCCACCTTCTCGTTAAAGCTTACAATGTAGAAGCCTCTTTTCTCGCCTTTCGCCGTTACTTCAAAATCTCTAGGATATCCTGCGAAAATTGGCCCAGGGTATACTATTCTCTCGTACCCTGCAACAGCAGCTTCTGCATGTTGATGCACGTGCCCAGCAGCGTAGTAGTCAAAACCTCTTGGTAAGAGGGAAACTGGAATAGACTCCATCCCGGCCAAATACTCCGGTTTAAGCTCCGACAAAGCATTGTGGAAAACAAAGATTTTGAAACCAGTTTCCCTTTCCAAACTCTCTCTATCCAAAATTTCGAAATAGTTCTTTTCCAGACCCATCTTCCTACCTGATATTCCCACAAGCTTTGCCCCTGTTTTTGGATCAGTAAAGAACTCAAGCCTTAGCTTATCTTCTTCCACATACCCTTTCACTATCTTTTTTACTAGGCCAGCGCTTTCGAGCACATCCACCATCGAAGTCTCGTTTGGGCTATAATCGTGGCTGCCGTATATCACGTAGACTGGTATTCCACTATCTTGAACCTCCTTGATCTTCTTGACAGACTCATTTACGACACTCATGTCTGGAATGTTAACGTGGAAAAGGTCTCCACTAATTATTATGAAGTCAACCTTTTCCCCCATGCATTTGTCAAGCGTTTTTTTGAAGGCTGTTAACTCCAAGTTCTGTAGTACGGGTTCTCTATTCGCGCCGAGGTGGCAGTCTGCTAGATGAGCGAACTTGTGCATATGTTTTCTCACCCAACAAAAATCGTTCTACTTTTTTCTGTTTTTTCCATGTTCTGAATGTGACTTTCGAATAGTGGAATCTGAATGGGAACGGCGAACTTCGTGAAATTGCTGCTGACTATCGCCTCTCCCTTGTCAAGGCTAGCTATGTTTCTGTCATCTGCTGACAGATCTTGAGCTGCACTATTTATGACAGCACTCCTCTCTAGAGCCATCTCGTTTCCGAGTATTATCTTAGTATTCATGTTCGCAAGTATCTCCCTTGGAATCAGACTTATCAATTGCGTTATCGCGACCAACCCTATCTTGAATTTTCTTCCCTCCCTTGCAACTGTACTGTAGATGTTCTCTCCTAGGTTAGCTAAGACGTCAGTTCCGAGAACTCTGGGCGCTTCCTCAATGATGACACTGACAACCGACTTATCTTCAAGCTGTCCTTCAGACTTGTACATCTGATATCTATAGAAGATCTCGCTTACAATTGAGCTTCCTATGAGAAGTTCCGCTTCATCGAGCAGTCTAGACGTGTCAATGATGACCTTTTTCCCCTTTTCCAGTGCGTTAGCGATATCTTTTGTCGCAGTAAATCCAGCGGTATCACTGAAGACTTTGGTCCTGCATTGCAGGTTGCCCGCAGCATCCAAAAAGACGCCAAGCACGTTATCGAACTTCCTCTGCAATACCGTAAGCGTTCTTGGAGCAACATCCTTGATTTCAGTGCCTCTCACTATGTTCTCTATCCATCCATCAGAAAAACGGTTATGAAAACGCTTTATCGCATCCTGCTGTGCGTCTGTAAATTCGACTATGCCATGGAAATGTCGGGGTTCAATTGATTTCAGGTTAACTACCAAGGTGTTTGCGCCAGGTAGTGGAGTGGAGGAATAGTAAACTAAGTTGTCCTTTGATCTTGGATGGTCCTTGAGTCCTTTTCCATGTCTTCCATAGTACTCATCATGAGGATCAAGTATGAGAACACCGAATTTGGTCTGTTCCAGTATACTCCAAAGCATGACTTTCACGAGGTTGCTCTTTCCCCTTCCAGTGGTAGCGGGAACCACAATGTGATGCGTAAATACGTCGACGCCGTTTAAGTAAACATCTACATTCAGTTTCTTTGATCCGCTTCTGACTTTTCCAAGGTAAACAGGATTTTGGGGGGTTGTGAGAAAGTCGAGGTCTTTCTCTGTTATGTATCTTATGTACGAAAAGAACTTTGGCAGCGTTTTCGGTATCCTAACGTCTTTTCCCTCCACTCTTGCTATGGCTTTGACATCAGCGATAACATAATTTCTCAACTCTGGTTCAAGAAACGTGAGATCTGTTCCATATCCTTCGAGTTTTAGGCCGGCAAGAAGTTCGCGTGCTGGCTGAGGTACTTGACTACCGTAAGCTAAGTCGTAAACCTGAAGAATTAAGAATCCTACATCTTCTTCAACTATCAGCAGATCGCCCAGCTCTATCTTTTTCCCACTCTTTTCCCTAATTAGAATCTTGGCGGTTTCGCCTCCTATTACTTGACCAACGATTTCCAGTTCTTCCATAATCCTCATCCGACCAACATATTCAAAGTAGCGTGTGCGTCAACAGCGTGGATATGCCTGGCAAACTTGGGCCATTTGCCCTGTTTCGATATCTCTGAAAGCAATAGAACTTGGTATCCATCTACCTCATCATCTCTGACTCTCGCAAAACGGTCAGCGTCAACGAGCCCATAAGGATATCCGGGAAAGCTGATGTCTTGTGAGTTCTGAGCCAGCTGGCCGAGTATCTCGTTGAGATCATTCTCATTTAGACCCAGAAATTGTTCGCGATAGATCTCAAATCTAAAGACGCATTCAGCCTTTGGATGCAGCTTTATTATGTAAATAATCGCGTTGTGGTCAGAGCTTGTCGCTTCTGCAACCGGAAAATACCACGAGCTGTGAGGAGTTTCATCAGCAAGTTTCCTTACGGCGCCCAGAAGTGAAAGCCCAGTGTCCGTGAAAAGCCGGCACGTCTTTGATATCCCCGTTACAATTACCCCTTTTGATTTTGCAGCTTCATACAGTTGGCTTGAATAGTTTGATTCATTTGTAAATGATGTTTGCAGCGAACCATCTAAAACAATTATATCCCCTCTTTCTAATTCTTTTCTTAAAACATGTGAGGCATAAGTCCATTCAGCAAACCTCCTTGCAATAGACGCGACTCCTGAAATATCTGCTCGCATAGTGCCTATTGTGACCGTTCTGTCAAGGGAGTTAAACGAAAGGTCGACTTCATCTGGTAACAACTCCATGAATTCATCCTTTAAAGGAAAAAGTGTAGTGTCATAAAAGATTTCACCATTTCTAAAACTTGAACGAGTTGCAGAGAAGAATTCGAGCCGATTTGGAAGTGAGCCTTTCAGAACCCTCTTTTGCGCTTCAAAGATGTTATGATACACGCGGTTAATCTGAACAGAGAAATTCGGAGCCGCAAGCACCTCTTGGTTTCCCCCATCGATAAAAGCCATTTTTCTACTAGTCTCCGTTTGCTTAATAGGCTTGAAATTCTCTTTTGAAAAAGGGTATGTTTTGTATCGTGTATCAGCAAAAAAGGGGCTCCCTAGACCCTGTTCTTCCATTTTCTCATCCAAGTCCTCTACGACTTTTCTTACAATTTCAGCGCTCATTATTATCATCACTTCATAGCCAAGTCAATTTCGTACCTAAGACATAGTTCATGGTATTTAAGTCATTTACTATAACGATTCAAGCTTACAACAGCTAATAATAATAGTGGAGGCCCATTTTTGATATGCGGGAGAAATATGGCTGAGCTCATCTTCTATGGTGGAGTCAACGAAATCGGCGGCAACAAGATCCTTCTGAAAGATAAAGGCACGAAGATCTTGCTCGACTTCGGCCAGGCCTTCAATTTTGGCGAAGACTATTTCACAAGATGGCTTTGCCCGCGTGCAATAAACGGTCTAGGAGACTATTTTGAATTCGGCCTTTTACCTAAAATTCGTGGATTATACGCAAAAGAACAGTTAGCTTTCACCAGTCTTCCTTACTCTGAACCGGAAATCAATGCAATCTTTCTCTCTCACGCTCACTTTGACCATGTTGCGCACATCTGTTTTGTGGACCCGAAGATCCCAGTGCACCTCGGCGTTGGCACCAAGTTCTTCCTTGAGTCAATGGAGGAGACTAGCAGTTTTTGTGACTACAAGGAGCACGAATATCGGACTTTCCGCACCGGAAAGAGGATAAGGATAGATGGCATCGAAGTAGAGCCTGTGCATGTTGACCATTCGATTCCGGCAGCGTACGGCTTCATCATACACGCGTCTGAGGGCACTATCGTCTACACTGGAGACGTCAGGATGCACGGTCCAAAAAAAAATCTGACCGAAGAGTTCGTGGAGAGAGCAAGGGAATCCAAGCCAGACGCCCTAATCTGCGAAGGAACAAGGATGGCATTGAAAGAAAAACGCAAGAACTACACCGAGTCCCAAGTGGAACAGCTGAGCAACAAAATTATCTCTTCAACCGACAAGATTGTGTTCGTAGAACATTACAGCCGTGACATGGACAGGTTCAGAAGCTTCTACAATGTGGCAATCAAGAACGAAAGAAGAATCGCAATCTCGCCCAAGACCGCTTACCTGCTCGGCAAGCTTATTCACGATGAACACTTGGACCTTCCAGATCCTTTGAAGGACGATCACATTCTAGTGTATTACAAGCGCAAGAAGTCTGGCAACTTCGACGATACCGATTATTACCCGTGGGAGAGACAGTTCATGGACAAGATGGTGACATACGAGTTTGTTCACAAGAACCAAAGCAAGCTCATAATGGACTTGGACTTCTACCAATTTGCGGAGTTGATAGACATAAAGCCGGAGCGAGGCAGTCACTTCATCCACAGCATGAGCGAGCCCTTCAGCGAAGAGGACGTTGAAGATAAGGTTCTGCACAACTGGCTTGACCACTTTGGAATACGCTTTCACCAACTACATGCCTCAGGTCATCTGAACAGGCAGCAGATAGGACGTCTGGTTACCGAGATAGATGCAAAGAAAGTTTTTCCTGTGCACACAGAAAACGCAGGCCTGTTCAAGCGTATAAGCAAGAAAGTTCAGATAATAGAACGTGGAAAAAAATATAGGACCTAGGCAAATGAAGTTCTCAAACCCATACTTCTTATGCGAAACGTACAATGATCTTACTTAGTCATGTAAAGCCTAAAAGCTTCTTCTAACTGTTCCAACATGATTTTGTTGGGGGTCAGGTCCCCATATTTTTCGACTTCCTTCCTCCACTTTTCTTCGCTGATAAAGTTAGAGATACAATCAAAACTAACGAGCAGAAGTATGTTTGGAAAGATAATAGGAACATATTAATAATAATTTGGAAAAGGCGAATTATGATAGAAATAAAATATCAGCCGTGGAAGGAATTAGTCTTACATGAAATTGTAGAATATGAAGCCGATGAACTGTTCAAGTTTTTTGTTGCTGGTGCAAAGGCAAGCCAAGCAGGAGTAATTCCTTCATTAGGATGGGCGGGAGGTGTTGTGTTTTCTCATAGTCCGTTGCCTGATACGGAGGAGGTTGTTCAGGAAAAGTTGAATGGGATAATCCATTATTCTTCAGTAATTTTCGCAGTTTATCCTGAATACAAGCCTGAAATAAATGTGGATATGTCAGGTAATAAATTTCCAGTTAGGTTAACGAAAATTGTCAATCCTGTCCTTCTCGAACTCGCAAAATATCTGAGGGAAGGTTCCTACAAGAAGACGCAATCAGAATGAGTATTATAGAAATATTGAGGGCAAACCCGACATGGCTGATTGGAAATGCGTATTGAGGGCAGATCCAACAGACTGGCTTTTGGAAAAAAGTAATCCTTCAGTACGCTACTTCACTTTAACTGAACTATTGGATAGGGCTCAAGATGATTCCGAAGTGAAGGATGCAAAAGACGATATCATGTCGATTGGAACCGTCCCTAAAATTCTGGCTGTGCAGAAAGAAGGAGGTTATTGGGAGAAACCTAAAATGCTTTACACTTACAAGTATAAGGGCACTGTTTGGCAGCTTATCATTCTAGCTGAATTGGGGGCTGATGGGAAAGATGAACGTGTCAGAAAAGCTTGCGAGTTCATCATCGAAAACTCACAGGATCACGAAAGCGGTGGCTTCTCAGTTTGGCCCAGCGTTAGAGCAGGTGGTGGCAGATATAGCGGGGTTTTACCATGTTTAACTGGGAACATTGTTTGGAGTCTGATCAGGTTAGGTCGCTTGGATGATCCGCATGTTAGACGTGGGATTGACTGGATCGCCGCTTTCCAGAGGTATGATGATGGAGAAATGGAATCGCCAAAAGGTTTGCCTTACGACAGGCTTACAAGCTGCTTCGGAAAACATTCTTGTCACATGGGCGTCGTCAAATCTCTTAAAGCGTTAGCGGAAATTCCTCCTGAGAAACGGTCAAACGAAGTAAAAGCCTCTATTGGACATGGAGCTGAACACTTGCTCAAACATCATATACATAAGAGAAGCCACGACCTGACTCGCGTATCCAAACCTGGCTGGCTGCGATTGGGTTTCCCATTAATGTACCAGACGGATATACTGGAAATTCTGGCGATACTGACCAAGCTTGGCTATAGAGACGAGCGGATGAGGGAGGCTTTTGACATAGTAACCTCAAAACAGGACCAGGAAGGGCGATGGAAGCTGGAAAGCACCTTCAATGGGAAGTTTCAAACGGACATTGAGCAAGGAGGCAAACAAAGTAAATGGATTACCCTGAACGCGTTGAGGGTTATAAAACGATTTCATAATTGAAATGCCAAAAACAACCTCGAAACAATTACTCTGCTTGGCAAAATGTAAGCACTTACCCCGTATCGATAGCAAGATTTATTTTCGAGACGCTTAAAGAGAAAGAAGAAGACAGCTTGGGAATCGAGTCAACCAACAGGAAGAGAAGAAGAGATTTCGACGTTATCATTGTCGGCCACTTTTCTGTTGACAAGAACGTGTGGGCAAAAGGTCAAATTGAAAATGTATTAGGTGGAGCACCGACATACTCTGGAAGCACGTTTGCTAGTTTAGGAAAAGAGACCGGCATCTTCTCCACTGTAGGAAAAGATCATCTCTCAGAGGCGTTAAGCTTCTGTAGATCCAAGAACATCGATACGACAGGACTACACGTTTTCTCAGAGAGGACGATGGCTTTCCAGAATTCATACAATGAAGATGGCACAAGAAAACAGCGATGCCTTGACGTAGGCCCTAAACTCTTGGTTAAGGATATGCCCAAGAACTACATGGACAGCAAGGCATTTTACATTTCTCCACTGGCAGGAGAGGTTGATATGAAGCTCCTTAAGGGACTCGGAAGGAGAGGAAACATCCTAATGCTGGACCCACAGGGTTTAATGAGAAAAATAAGCAAAAGTGGGGACGTGGACATAGCTCTTGACAGAAGTATGCTCGATGAAGTTTTCAGGTTGGTTGACATTGTCAAGATCGGCAAAGACGAAATTGAGGCTTTCGGGATGGAAGAAAAAGAGATTTTAGCCATGCTAGCTGGAAACGGAGTGAAAATAGGGATCATAACTAGAGGTAAAGATACCATAATGGTACTGAATGATAAGGAATTCTTCGAAGTCCAAACATTGAACGTCGCAGTTGAAGACCCAACGGGCGCAGGGGATGTCTTCGGCGCAGCTTTTCTGTCAGAATATATGACCCGATTCGACGTTGAAGAAGCAGTGAAATTTGCGACAACTGCAGCAGCCCTGAAGATAGAGCATGAAGGCCCAAGTGGATTTCCGTCAAGAGAAGAAATTGTCAGAAATCTCTAACACAGCACACATATCCCTGACTATGTATATCCTACGCTAAACCTTTTATATCAACTCGAACAAAAAAGTTACCGCTTTATGTCAAGCATAATCGCCCAAAAGCTCAAGGAGCAGACGTCTTCGCTTGTGGAAACCTTTTCGAAGCGTTTAGCAACTATGGGAGATCATCCTGAAACCTGTCTATTGTGCAAACAGGTAGATAGAAAGAACGCTTTGAAAATGGCCAAAGAATTGCTTGGGGATGGTGAGCGTTTCGCCGTTGGGATAGATGGCTCAATGGATTACGATGAAAGGCTTGAAATGCTTTTGTTCTACATCTGCGCGACAGCTTACAAATCACCCCTAAAGATTGGGGATGAAATCTCCTTTGAATTTAGTAAGGTGGTCCGAGATTCAAGATTATCTGTTTCAGCTGCTGTTCCATTATGGCTGGAAGACCTCTCCGACGTTACGAAGTCCATTCAGACCTTAGAAACCGAATTCGACTTTGAACGCTCCGTCGAAAGGATACCATACGCCCTCATGACCATCGGCGAGCTTTCCCTGGCCTTGAAGACTTGGAAGACGAGCAGAAACAAGGTACTCTTCCTTGACCGACCGATATCGGGTACTTTCGGACCTGCTTCGCGAGACTTAAGACTCCTCCTCAGGTCAGGTGATTCCGCGCTGACATCATTCAGCACCTCCCATGGTAACTTGACCATGCTGGACCTGAGCATAGCATCGGTTCTAGGGCCAGCAGGACTCCACGTTCCCTATCGGAAACCCTACCTGAACTATGCTGCACTCCAGAAGCTGATAGAAAGGGGAAAGCTCAGCAGGACAGAATTGGCAAGAGAACTACATTTGGACGATAAGGGAGTAAACGAAGTGGTCAGCAGGTTGAAAAGGATGGACAAGACCTACAAAGGGCAGCTGCTCAAGTCCAGCGAACTAGGATCGTTGGAGGTTAATGGAGAGGTTGGACACTATTGGGACAGGGTCTGGGAAGTCACCCAGCAGGTTGTGAAAAGGGTTTTCGAAGGCAAAGACCATCCCCTACAATTAGAGGAGAACAAATATCTTTCCGTCTTGGACCTCGACGCGGTCAACGTCTTCCTAATCTTCAAGCTCATGAAGGAGTCACTTACGAAGAAGGTTCTAGTCATTGGTGTGACCAAGGACACCAGTGCCACAGACTTCACCAGGTCTGTCATACCTTACGCTTCAAGTACAGGGCTACTGGAATTGAAATCGTCTTTCCCAAACCTCAAGAACGACAAGGCCTTCCTCACAATAATGGCCGCTACAAACTCTGAAAGAATCAGAGCACCGTGGAGGACCGTCGCATATGACACATGCTTCACGACGCTGGTGGGAAGTAGAGAAGGTGAGAAGATAAGTTTAAGAGCTGCAAGAAAAGTTGTCTCAAGAGAGAACTTGTTTGTCAAATCCTACTTCCAGCTGAGAGAGTTTAAGACAGACCCTGAAAGCCGCTCACCTGTTTTCGCATATGACAGGTTCTTTAATGGGGCATATGATAAGCGTCTAATTCAGAAGGTCGATGTTTACGAGCAGGATAAGTTGGTATCGATTGATCCATACTTTGAAGGTTCATCAATTAATGACGTCGATAACCTGATCTTGTATCTACTCTCACGCTCTGATAACCCTGAAGTCCTCGAGGCCTTCGGGCACAACGAGCTGCTCTACCTCGCGGACAAGGCTGTCAAAGTTGAAATAAAGTCCATGAGGGGAACGCTGAGGGGTGTCGCCGACCTCCAGCTTGGAACGCTCGCTAGGAAGGAAAAGGTGTTCTCCATATCACGAAGGTTCAGGGATCTGAGAGCTGAAAGCGAAATGAAGAGGTCAAGGGTTACTGGAGAGGGGACAAGAGCATGAGCGTGCCGATGCAACATGGAGTATTTGATGACTTCGATGGAAGTTCGAAGCTAGACTGAGAAGTCACCAGATGTTACGAGGACCGCGGGAATGCGTGAAGGGGCAAATCACCCTAACGAACCCCGTAGCTGTCCTAGAGGTGAAGTTCGACTTCGAAGTCTTGGACAGATTGCATGAACCCTCATTTGTGGGAGTAGAGAGGCAGACTTCGAAGGGATCAACTTACATGATCTACGAAATCATAACACTGAGACCCACGCACTTTCAGATGCTCGGGATGGATGTCGCTATGCCGACCGTGTTGAGGAAGGAGTACCTTGATATCATAGACAGCAGCTGGGGGAAGAGCGATGAGACGTGGATAGACGTCATAGCTGTCCCGACCAACTATAGGATGGACGAAGGAAAATGACGGACAGCTCAAGTTCAGCAGGGGAAGGCTCGTCCCCCTGACCGGCTCAAAAGTGCACCTGCTCTCCAACGATACGGTGAAGAAGTTCATGTGCGTTGAAGGCGGTCTTCTAGTCGGGTACCCTGTTGGGTTTCAACATGCCTTTGACGGTCAAGCTGGAGAACATGATAAAGTATCATGCGGGGCTCTTCGGTTTCACTGGCTCGGGAAAGTCCAACCTAGCCTCATACCTGATAAGGGAGGCTGTACACAGCACGCCCGATCTTAAGGTAGTCATCGTGGACGTGGCGGGAGAGTACCCCATTCACCTGCTAGACCTGCTCGGAAAGCACGGTTTGGTTTTTTCTACGGAGGATTTCAGCGACAGTGCAATTAACTTCCTTAACTCGCAAGCTGTACCTGAAACCCTAGAGGAAGAAGTTGCTGAAGACGTGTTACTGGAGAAGGTCGAAGACCTCTTCAAACAAAAGAAAGTTCAAAGATTATCCCTCAGCGCTCCGAAAGAGGCTCAGGCAATCACCATAGGGTACATAATGTCCGTTTTGCAAAAGGCGTCTGAAGGTAGCTCGGGAGCGATACAGGCGACGATAGCTCTGCAGAGCATCGTCAGGCAACTCATCAGAGAAAAGGGGTACGAAAGCAAGGTTGATGTCTCAAAACTGAGTGAAGAGGACAGGGAGCAACTGATAGGAATTCTCGATAACGTAATTCAGACCGTGCACGGGATGTCATCGCTCAAAGTGGACTTGACCGCGTTGGTGGACTACATAAGAGGAGTAGGTAGCCTCAGCGAAGGAGAATCAGAGGTGGCAGAGGAAAAGGGGCCATCTACGATGAACCCAGAAAGTCTGGCATCCTTCGTTCTGGGAAAGGACAGCCCACAGCTGAACATCGTTTACGTCCCCGAACCGGATGAAGCGAGGCTCGTGGTGTCGAGGTTCATAGACAGGCTTCTCCTCTTAAAGAAGACATCGGGTGCGAGAAGTAAGGTCCTCGTCGTGCTGGATGAGGCTCAGGAGTTCATTCCAGACAGGACCGTCAGGGGTGACTTCTCGGACATTTCGAACAAGAGCGTGGAAGCCCTTTTGAGGCAGGGAAGAAAGTATAGAGCTCACTGCTGGCTGTGCACACAGAGGGTAGCACATTTGAATGTCAACGCCCTCCAGCAGCTGCACAGCTATTTTGTCAGCACCTTGCCGCGCTTCTACGATAGGATGGTCATAGCTGACGCGTTTTCTCTCAGCTATGACATTCTGGAAAGGACTACAGAACTTGAAACTGGACAATGGCTTTTCGTATCTTACAAGGCGACAAAGCAGAAAAACGTTCCAGCCTTCATACAGACACCCAACAATGAAGAAATATTGCTCGACAGACTCGGAATTTCAGCTAAACAGAGAACGTGATATCCAACGTGATGAGACAAATCCGAAAGTTTAAGTAATATAGGCATGTGCTTTTGAGTTGATTTGAAATGAACACTTCAATTAAATGGTTAGGACATGCTAGCTTTGAGATAAAAGCTGGCGATAAATCAATCTACATCGACCCCTATGAAGGAGAATATGAAGACAAAGCGGACCTGATATTAGTTACCCACTCCCATGACGACCATTGCGACATCTCGAAAATAAAGAAGATCCGAAAGGAAGACACCTTAGTCATCGCCCCAGCCGATTGCGCCTCAAAGATAGGAGGAAACGTGAAGTCGCTTAAACCAGGAGAAAAGGTCTCTGTCGGAGATGTCACAGTGGAAGCTGTCCCAGCTTATAACTACAAGAGATTCAGGTCTCCAGGCAACCCCTTCCATCCAAGAGGCTCTGGCGTCGGATACTTAGTGACAGCAGGGGACAGGACGGTCTATCACGCGGGAGACACAGACTTCATTCCAGAGATGAGAAACCTCAGGAACATCTATCTCGCCTTACTTCCCAATGGCGGAACCTATACCATGGATGGCCCTGAAGCAGCAGAGGCGGTGTTGGCAATCAGACCTGAATTTGTAATCCCAATGCACAGTCTGAACACGGATCCAAGCGAGCTTAAGAGCGATGTAGAATCAAAATCCAAAATCAAAGTAATTCTACTCAAACCCGGAGAAGAATTAAAATATAGATGATATATATTAGCATACATCGTAATGGTTGATCAAAACGTCGACCCCTAAACAGGTAGCTTGCGTTGGAGTGGGACTGATAGGTCATGGTTGGGCTACACTCTTTGCATGGAAAGGTTATGATGTGGCAATCTATGATTCTAGTGATGTCTCAACCAGGAAGGCATTATCTAAAATAAAGCAGAACTTGGCCTTCCTAAGCAAAGAAGGTCTACTTAAAGGGGATTCACCTGAATCATGCTACAGGAGAGTAAAGGTTTCAAAAAACATAGATGACGCTGTAAGCAAAGCTCAATATATTCAGGAATCGGTCTACGAAAAATACAAAACCAAAAAAGAAGTGTTCAAGATGATAGATCGTTTTGCGCCAAAGAACGCAATAATCGCAAGCAGCTCGTCGACTCTCAAGATGTCTAACATCCAAGAGTCAGCAGACAATCCAGAGAGATGCATTCTAGTCCACCCTTGGAACCCCACCCATCTAATGCCACTGGTCGAGATCGTTGCCGGTAAGAAAACTTCCAGAGAGACTGTTGAAGCCGCTAAGGAGTTAATGACTAGACTCGGCAAAGTAGCTATCGTGCAGAGGAAAGAGGTCAATGGCACAGTAGGCAACCGTCTGGCTGCGGCACTGTGGAGAGAGGCCATAGATTTAGTCTATAGAGGTGTCGTAGAACTTGAAGACATAGATAAAGCAGTCAACGCTGGTCCTGGAATGAGATGGGCGGTTATAGGACCACATCTTAGCTACCACCTTGGAGGGGGTAGTGGTGGAATGGAATATTATCTCCACCATATCGGGCCAACCATGGCTTCGAGGTGGAGATCACTTGCCAAATGGGTGTCTATTCCTGAGGCTGCCGAAAAGAAAATTGTAGAAGGGGTCAAGAAGACAAAGATATTACAGGAGAAATCTTTGGATGATGTAGTGAAATGGAGAGACAAGAGGCTAGCACTTCTACTGAAGACTTTGTACGATCAATGACATTCATGTTTAAACGACTTATCCGTGGGAGTGGACCGGGTGGGACTCGAACCCACGACCTCTCCCATGCCAAGGGAGCATAGCTACCAACCTGTACTACCGGCCCTTCTTCTTTGACACAAAAGCTGTCAGAACGCTTTGACTTAAATCTTTTTTGTCTTGAATCTCCCATACAACTTTAGACTTCTTCCCATTAATATTCGCAGGTTAATGGTGGGAAAAGGTAAAAAGGGTCCCCCTTCAGAGAATGGGGATAGTTAATCTTTGGTAGTTAGAAGTGGGCTTGAGCCAAATAAGATTCCGTCTATACCTTTGGAGGAGCTAGCGTATGCATTGAACAGTGACCTTGAGAGAGGGTTGTCTCAGAAAAATGCGGATGAAGGGCTCAAAACGTTTGGCTCAAACATCATACCGAAGGTCAGACAGGATATTTTCGGAATTTACATTGCACCCTTCATGAACTGGCTCATAAGCATCTATCTAATAGTTATCGGTATTCTAATTTTCTTCGCAACCTTTCTTTTAACCCACGTCTGGGGGCAGGTAATACAATGGTCTTCCGTCATAACCATCAATTCAGTTTTGGCTATCGTTCAAGAAATCAGGGCTCAGAAGAAGCTTCAATCCCTCCAGAGCCTTTCAGCCCCAAAGAGCAAAGTGATTCGGGATTGGAAGATAGTGGAAGTTCCATCGGAACAGCTTGTCCCCGGCGACATCGTGAAGCTTCAGCAGGGGGATAGGATTTCCGCTGACGCGAGAGTAGTGTCCGTCTCCAACTTAAGGGTAAATGAAGCAGCCCTAACAGGAGAGTCCCAAGAAGTAGAAAAACTCAGTAACTTCATAGAGACTGGGAGCGATATTCCGCAATTGCATAAGAAGAACATGGTCTACTTGGGAACGTACGTATCAGCTGGATCAGCAAAGGTGATAGTGACCGCCACAGGTTGTGATACGGAGCTTGGCAAGATCTCTAAAGAGCTAGAAGAGATAAATGTCGGAGAGATTCCTCTCCATCAAAAAGTCAACAAGCTCGCGAAATACCTTGGAATTGTCATACTGATCTATATTGCCATCTCTTTTTCCTATAACATGATTCAACTTTACTTAAGAAACGCCCTATTTTCAAATGGGATTTTGAATGTGCATTTAGTCTCGACCAATATAGTCAGGATTCTCGTTACTGCCATGAGTGTGATGCCAATCAATATTCCTCTGCTCACGACGATCGTGCTCCTTGCGGGTGTCTTGGCCATGGCCAAGTCAAAAGTAGTGATACGAGATCCGAGTGCTGTTGAAAGTCTTGGACGAGTTTCGGTAGTCTGCTCTGACAAAACTGGCACCATCACAAAAAATGAAATGGCCATAAAATGGATACACTTTCCAACCATCAAATCAAACTTCTTACTGTATGGCGTTACAGGTGTCGGCTACAATCTAGAAGGAAAGATTATCGCAGCTGATTCTGAAGAAAATCTTGAGAACTTTCTAAGGAAAGGGTCTGAAATCTTGACTGGCGACTCAGTCATAGTCGGTTCTGAAACGGTTCTCGAATATCTTATCGTGTCAGGTATGCTGAACAATGACAGTTCAATTAGCGAAGAAGAAGTGAAGACGGATGGTAAACGTCAGCAGGGGAAGGTTTACAAAGCATTAGGCGACGCTACTGACGCCTCAATGTTAGTTTTATTCAATAAGTCGAGATTAGATGAGAGGCTTTACAGGTCATCTTTCCAAGATGTACAGACGTTTCTTTTTGACTCAGAATTAAGGCGAACGACCAAAGTATGCAGACGAACTCAAAATAATGGGTATGTAACTTTTGTTAAGGGTGCTACAGAAGTCGTTTTGAAACTCTGCAGTTTATGCGTAACAGCGGAAAATAAACAGGCTAGCTTACTAGATGAAAATGCAAAATCTGCTATACTGGATAAAATCGAGCCTTTCGCATCATATGGCTACAGAATAATCTCGTTCGCCTTCAAGGAATTCAGTGAACTGCCAATGGCAGATGAAAAGCAGAGGGACTACTTTGAAAAAGACCTCACTTACTTGGGCTTTATCGCAATCATGGACCCACCGAGAGAGGGGGTTAGCGAGTCCGTCGAAGAAGCTCAAGGCGCAGGAATAAGGCCTATAATGGTTACAGGGGACAGTCTACAGACTGCAAGAAGTATCGCGGAGCAGGTGGGCATAGCCACTAAAGAAAATCTCTCGGTTGAAGGGTCTCAAGTAAACTCACTTTCCGATGAAGAGTTCGATCGCACTACTGTTTTCGCAAGGGTTTCTCCAGAGCATAAAGGGGCCATTATAGACCGCTATCAGAAACAGGATCGTGTAGTGGCCATGACCGGCGATGGGGTAAATGACATTTTAGCGATTTCAAAGGCTGACGTAGGAATTTCCATGGGTATTACGGGAACAGACATAGCAAAGGAAACTGCGGATATGGTGGTTGCTGATGACTCCTTCAACTCGATCGTCGTAGGGATCCGCGAGGGCAGGGGCCTGTTCCAGAAGATCAGGTCCATAATCTTCTTCTATGTTGCTGTGAACCTTGCAGAGGCTCTAGCATATTTTGGCTCCTCTCTAATACCTAACTTCTATCTTCTACATGGTTGGCAGCAGATATACATCTTTATGACAGCTCACTCTATTCCTCCATTCGCGCTCATAGTGGATCGTCTGAGCAGAGACGTCATGAAGGAGAAGCCTAGGGATGATGAGGGCATATTCAACAGACGTTTAGTAGTCGCTCTAGCCCTATTCTCCTTATCTTTGTCTCTAATGTTCTATCTCGCATATTTTGGAACGTTAAACGGCATTATACCATTATTCGAAGAGAACAAGATGGGGTTTTCTCCGACATTTGACCCTAACAATCCATTGAGCCCTGTCAACTGGGCTCAGGCCAAAGCTCGCACGATGCTTCATACAATCGCCTTTATAGCAGAATGCGCTCTAGTAATATCTCTTAGACGTATCAATAAGCCATTCTTCAAGATATTGAGAGAGGACAATTATTGGATAATCTGGCCGTTCATATTGTTGGTCCCTGCAACACACCTCATTCTAATGTACATTCCTATGACTCAGCTAATCCTCCAAAACTCCTTCCTAGCAATTAACCTTGAGGTCATACGACTTACATTGTTTGATTGGATAATCTGCATAGCAATGGGACTTCTGCCGATAACTCTGCTAGAATCCTACAAGGTATGGGTTAAGAAATGTGGACATCAAATCTAGTTTATTATGTACTTAGAAGACTAGAAAATCTCAAGCGTTTATTAGAAAGATCTCACCTTATGTTTTCTTAAGAATTTCAAGGACATCACTATCGGAAAGATCGTTCCAATTCTTATACGCGTCAGCAACAGCAAATACAGGCCCGCTTCTAACATTTAGACAGACTATCCCGTCAACTTCGTCCTTGAGAAGTTCTAGAGCTTCTTCTGAGGATGTTGGAATTGCGATTATTATATTCGTGGGATTTTTCTTCGTTATTGCCTTGACCGCTGCAAACATAGTAAACCCAGAAGCCAGCCCGTCATCTACAAGTATGATTTCCTTGCTTGTTATATTCAAATCTGACTTACTTCCCCTGAATTTTCTAACCCTCTCAGATAATACCTTCTTGGTTTTCGATAAAGACTCTTCTATTGTTTCTGTTGTCAGACCAAGAGCCTTGATCAAGGGTTCATTCAATATCATTTCTCCGTCATATGTTAAAGCACCAAATCCAGCTTCCGTATTCCAAGGGACTTGAATTTTTCTAACCACGAAGACATCCATTGGTATCGAAAGTTCTTTTGCAATAGAGTATCCAACTGGAACTCCTCCCGATGGCATAGCCAAGATCAGAACATTCTTTTTGCTAGAATACTTTTGAAGCTTTTGCGCTAGCTGTTTTCCAGCATCAAATCTATCCCAAAACAAGAATGTTTTCTCCCTATTAGCCAACTCTTCAAAAATCTTACCCATGCAGAGAGCACGAGAAATAGGCGGCTATTACATGGATTTAAACCTAATTTCACAGGTAAATCTTATATTCTGACTCTCATACAATAACGGATGGATATAATATGAAAATTGGCATATCTATAGCCCTTTATAACGATCAGCCTCTGGAAAAAACCTTAGAATACGTGTCTTCCCTCGGTTACCAAGCTGTTGAGATACCATGCTGGAAGGGAATCAACTTCATCGACATTGACAAGATTGTGAAAGGAGAGGCTGTAGCATATAAGAAGACTGTGAAAAAATATGGATTGACCATATCAGCTTTGAGCAATCATCTTGAAGGCCAGTACACGCTCGGTCCCTACGATTCATCAACAGATGAGTGGTTCAAAGGATCTGCGGAGGAGAAGTCAAAACACGCTGTTGAAAGG
Source organism: Nitrososphaeria archaeon (assembly GCA_963760525.1). Lineage (GTDB taxonomy): Archaea > Thermoproteota > Nitrososphaeria > JACIWG01 > JACIWG01 > CAVXDT01. The sequence continues at coordinate 187,753 of CAVXDT010000014.1, read as the reverse complement.
ATTAAGAAGACAGTTGAGGCAGCCGCAGCATTGGATGTTCCAGTCATAACAACTTTCACAGGCGTCCCTGAATGGGGAAGATGGTACACCTATCCGCAGAGCAACATGAAGGTCTGGCAGAGCTACCTAGACCTTTTCAAGGAGAGATGGCTGCCTATCCTCGATTACGCTGACAACCACGGCATAAAATTCGCATTTGAGACGCATCCGGAAGAGTTGAACTATAACGTCGACACCGCCAAAGTCCTACTAAAGCTTGTGGACGGCCATAAGGCGATGGGATTCAACTATGATCCCTCACATCTCCTTTGGCAACAAATGGATCCTGTTCAAGCAGTCTACGAATTCAACAAGAGAATCTTCCACGTTCACGCAAAAGACGTTGAGATCGTAAAACACAGCGCTTCCAGAACCGGCGTACTGATCAACACTCCACAAGAAGAAGTGGGAAGAGCGGTAAGGTTCAGGACTGTCGGCTGGGGGGATGTCCCATGGAAAAAAGTCATCACCGCATTGCTCGAAATTGGCTACAACAACGTCCTCAGCGTAGAACATGAGGACCCATGCCTCAGCAGAAAATCGGGAGTCGAACAAGCGATCTATTTTCTGAAACCATTGGTCAACGTTGAACCCGCAGAAATGAAACCTTGGTGGTAAAAGTTCCCAATGTCCTACATTCATCCTGTCAAGTAGACAGATAACAGAAAGCCGTCAGAAATAACTTGTAACGATAATTGGAATTTTAATCTGAATCATGATTACTAATGATCTTGGAGTTTTATGGCTTCCCAAAACAGGAATTCTTTGCACCGATAACTCGCAGCACGCACTGGAGCAATTTGGAAGCAGGGACTTACTGACTTCGTTCGCAACAATTCATAGAGAATGAACGTTGCTCTGGTTCTTATCTTGAGAATAAAAAATTATCTCCGAGCATAAAGTGATTTCGGCGATAACAAGTATAATGGAAGACTATGACCATGTGAGACCAGTAAGAACCATTGCGCAATTCAAATGCACATAGTAATTGAACGCTCCTCAGAACGTGGACCCAAATTCATTTAGGGATGAACCCAATCCAGTCAAACTTCTAAGAAAAAATATTAATCGTTCATCTCTTCTTCCGTCAGGGCCTCTAACTCGCTCTCCTTTCCAAACTCCTCTCTTAACTCGTTTAACCAAAGCCTCGGCTTGGAACGTAGGTCGAAGTCTTCTCTTGAAAAGCCAAAGGTCGAGAGGACCGTTTCAGCCGCGTCCAACAGCATGTCACGATACTTCTCCCTGTCAAAGTTGACTTTGGAGCCCGCCAGCTCACATGGTATGACACGGCAGAGCGGGTTATGGTGGTCAGAGTCCATGTAGATGAAGTTAACGTCTTCACCGGCCTTCACCACCTTACCCCTACTCGCGAGCTGGATGGCCGCAGCCACATGCGGAAAGAGACTCCTATACTTGTCCGCAGACTTTCTGATGGTCTTGGAGACGGTCAACTCTTCAAGTGACATCTCGGCGCTCATGACCCTGTCCACGGCCCTCGTAACAGACACCATGGCACGCTCGTATCCGACGCTGTTCACTTCCTCCACCGTTGAGCAATCGAAGAGGATTCGAATGAGTTCGGCCTGAAAAGCCTTTATGAAAGCCGGCGTGTCATGCCTCCTCAACTCTATCCCCCTTGCCACGAGCTCCCCGTCGTAGAGGGCTCCGAAGTAGTGTTTCTGAGCCTCCATGTTCATGGAAGAATCCGCCTCCAGCGGCAAAAGGAGAAGGAACCTGTAGTGGTGGTCCAAGGAAATTGGGAGACCTATGAGCCTGCTGAGCTGTGCAGCCAACTGCTCATAGTCTTCTTTTGTCGCATTATCCTTTTTGACGAAAATAGAATCCGTATCCCCGTATACCAAATCAAAACCCTGACTTTGAACATAATCTTTCGTTTTTATCATCACCTCCCTAGATTTCCTGTTGATCTCTTCAAAAGCGAGCACGTTACCGAACCTGTTCCAGCAGCACCCTGAAGTGCCGTAGATACAGACGAGAACGAGTTTTAAAGCGAGCTGGCGCTGCTCGCACCACCACCATTCCCTGCTACCTTTGGGAAGACTCTTTCTAAGCCTCTTAAAGTAGAGTCGCCGCTGCAGAACCTTTTCTGTCACAAAGGGCAGTATAGCATCATCCCTTCTCTTCAACCCACTTGGTGTAACGGTTTCGAAGCTGATACATTCCTTTATAATTAGGTTAGGGTACTCCGATTCATAATCCAGTTCGGCCACGTTGGAGTGCACTTTCCCTATCTTGGGAGGAATGATCAGACCCCCCTTGTCACGTTCGAAAATCTCTTTCATCGGCCGAATGTATTCAAAGTAGCCTGTATTCTTGGGGACAACGTACTCTCTCCGCAATAGTTCGAAGCAGACACGGCTGTCGTTTACCCTGTTTGCAGTCCACCTTGCAGCTATGCCCGGCGGAAGGAATCCGAACCGTGAACGCTCTACCAGGCCGGCTATTCCCCATTCGTCCTGTGACAGGCCGTAGTATTCGTGGTCTATTACGACCCTTCCTCGCGCCCAATATGGAAGCGGTTTGTCCAGCTTATTGAAATCCACCTCTTGTCTGCCGAGCTGAATATTCAGATTTAGCAGTCTCACCCTCGTCTGGAGATACGGGAAAGTAAAACTGTCACAGTTTGATGTGACTAGGAAGTCGGGATCCTTTTCCTTAATAACATGTTCAAAGTCTCTAAGAATGCTTTCTTCGCCTCCTTCGATGAACGTTTCCTTATCTTCGAATCTGAGGTCTATCGAAGCTATCGGATCGGCCTGAGGGTTCGGGGTTAAAGATGCTGCCTCGATGTTCACATTAAAGTGTAGTGTCGTGAATGGTGGGGGCGCCAGCTCTTTACTGTCGTCAAGTCTCCTGATTTCTGATACGTATTTACTTGAGTCGCACAGGAATTCCACTTTGCTGGTCGGTTCAACCTGGAGCTTGGTGAACAGGTACTGCTGCACGTGTAGAAGGTCCGTGTTGAGAAGTTCCATGACCTGATCTTGTCTTTTAAGAGCTTCTAACATCCGCCTGTAGGCTAAGGTGTCTTCGACTACAACGTGGACCAGTTTTTTTCTCTTCTCTTCTCTTAGGTTGGTGTACCTTTCGACCCAAGTAGCGCTTTTTACGTCCATCTGGTTCTGTAGAATGCATAGCAGCTGTTCGCCTTCATTGAGCGTCTTCGGGAGGATGTACAGGCTCGGATGGTAATGGTCTTGAAGCCTTAAGACATCATTACTATCGTCTTCTTTTCGAATCCAGATAAAGGCTGAGCTTCCTTCTGTGTAGGCGTCAAGGATCCATCCGACCTCAGGTTTCATCTGCAGCACTTCCACCCATGGCACCAGCAGCGCCAGCGGAGCCGGAGGAAGGACGCAGTTGAGCCTTCAGTTGAGAAAACTCATCCTGGAGAGCTTTAATGGCCTGTTCCTTCTCCTCCAACTTCTTCGCGAGAGCTTCTATGAGTTTTCGATTGTGCAGGTTCGATGTCAGGTTAAGCCTATCGATTACGACAGGAATGTTAGAGTTGGACATCGCCGCCTGCTCGGTCTCCCAAGCCTGTTTTAGCAGGAGGTCGAAGGCCTGTCTATGGCCTTGGTCTACTAGACTACCCCTATAATGTGATTTGAGCTCGTTAACAGTTTCTTCGTAAAGGACGCGTGCAGACGGTGTTATCCTACCCAAGTCTGTCACCTTCAATCATTTCCTTACCTCTGCTCGCTATTGATTCAATGCCCCCTGCGAGTTTTTTGATTTCGTCGTCCATGTTGGAGAGGCGGTTTTGGATGGATTCTATAAGGCCGCGGCTGTCAACCGACGCTGTCAGGTTTAATCCATCTAAAAGCGTGAGCTCCTTCAGATTGCTTAACGCCTTCTGTTCCACGTTCCAAGCTTCCCTGAGGAGGACATCGAACGCGGTTCTGTTTCCTAGGTCCACTAGGCTGTTTTGGAATGACCTTTTCAGGTAGTCCACCTGCTCACCGTAAAGTTGCTGGAATGATGGAACGTTTCTTCCTGTCATCAGGTCCATGGAGCCGGTTTGGCTTACGTATAGCACTATCGACTCTGGAGCTCTCTTATACGGATGCTTCACAAGTGTTACCTTATAGGATGATATCGGCCCTTCACTTAACTTCTTAAAATGAACGAGGATCGAGGCTGCTTGCCTTATGAAAATGCCACCGAAAGGCTTTGGCACCAGCCCTCTGGCCGAGCTTGGAGTGTCAACGGTCATGACGAAGGCGACATGGTTTTCGGATGCTGCCCTCCAGAGGCTTCCCACGACCTTCTTCAAAACCTCCCGTGACTCTTTAGTGCTCTTGAAATTCGCTAGGAAACGCGTTATGTTGTGAATTGCAAGAAGCTTGAATCCCTTGTCTTCCCTTATCAGATCCGCGACTTCCCTTGCTACAAACCATTGTCTAGCTTCATTAAACGCCAATGCTACCTCAACATCTTTGAAGACGAGAGCAGGATCTATGCCAGCACGCTTTGCGAGCATACCGAGCTTAGAGGGGTCAATTATGGTCTTGCCCACGTAGTAGTCAGTATTGTTAAAGTAGATGGCTTTCGCGTCTAAACCTCCCCTTTCAGCTGACATTACACAGTTCACTAGAAGACGGTGTATGATGAGGTCGAGTATCTCCGGCTCACCGTAGAACAGGTAGAAGGATCCTTTCTCGATCCCACCTATCAGGCTGTCCAGGTCCCCGGAACCTGTGGTCAGTTTCAGCCTCTTACTATGTTCGTTAAAGTCCTCCAACGCGGTTTGTATGACCGGCGAAGAGTTGCTGGCCATCTCCATTAACTCACCACGACATTATTTGGGAAGAAGTAAAGTTGGTTTCCGAGCTGGATTATTGAGCCTCTGGCTTTAACGGTCTTCCCAAAAAGCTTCTGATGGGTTTCCTGCAACAGGACCCTTTGGATGTCAGCTCTTCCAGTACCATCTTCTTGAAGCTCAAGGGCTTTCCCTCCGATATTTAACGCTCTCAGCGCCTTATCCATTACAGCGTGAACTCGAGGGGTCAGAGTAGCCTTTCTACTGGCAATAAAGTTCTGCGCCCTACCTGAAACGAACAAAACGTTACCATCGTAGAAAAGCGTGCTCGGCGGATACGTGAAAAGCGTTTCCGAGTCAGCTGGCTTAACCCTGAGCAATGGCATTTCATCAGGCGAGATGTCTATATCATAAACTTCCTTCCAGAACTCCACCAAACTTCTTGAATCGTGTTCAGACACCTTCTGGTCTCCTGCCCTCTTGAAGATCAGTTCTTCAATGTGCCCGTATCGGTTTGATGGAGCTAGGACGACGTTCGACCTTTGTGTTAGAAGCGCATGTTTTATGGAGTTGGCTGACGCCCCTCTAGTCCTCCTCCATTTCACATAGTTCCAGACGTTCTCCCGTAGAAAGGCTTCAGGGGTCGATTCCACGTCGGCAATATCTTGGCCTATCGCAGTCTTCACTGAGAATCCGACGTAAAGCTTTGCAAGCTCGCAGGAATAGATTTGGCTAGGCTCTTCCAGCAGGTACATGTCATGAACTTTAGACATTCCTGTGATTTCTCGTATCTTGATGTCCAAAGCTTTCTCCACAAACTTTCGAAGAATTCTCGAGTCATCAGGATTGCATGCGTCAAGCCTCTTCTCGGAAGTTCCATTAAACGGTAATGATGGCATCTTCAACCCCTTTGGAAAATATAGTAGCGTGAACCCGTCTGGCACGAGCAACTTGTCGGTTCGCCTGAACGATAAAGCGTCTTCGACTACGCCCTCGACAATATCAATGTCATGAGGCAGTCTTAGCTTAAAGGACATCGTTTCGAAGCAATTTTCAGTTCGAGCCTTCGGTGTGTTGGCCAAGTAGAGGATTTCTCCAAGGCTTCTCTGAAGCACCTTTGCTGTAAGATGTCTAGTGAATATAGTTCTGATCGACCCCGTTCCATCGTACAGTTTAGATGAGATTCGCAAGTCCCAACTCCAGCCTTCAGCACAGCCTTCTGGACAAGTGTCGACTACAAGCTTCTTGCAACGGTTACATCTCTTTACGAGCCCAGACGAACTGTAGATGGCCGCTATTATCCCAGTTAGTGTGATATCTAAAACAGGTCTCCTGATGGCTCCTATCTTCGGGACCCAGAGAAAATCCTTGAAATCTTCAACTTCTCTCGGTTCAGCTCTGCTGTATTCCGTGAGAATAACAATCAATGACTTGTCCTTGAACTCGTGAACGTAAACCGACTTAAGCTTGAAAATGGAGTTCAAAGTCAGAGGAAGGGAAACCTTATGACATAGGAAGGGCAGCTTGAAGGTCCTATCCTCAAGTACACCTGTGGAAACAAACTTGCACCCCATCTGATCAACCCTTTCGGAAACTCTTACAGACGCTATCCTAGCGACCGTATCGACATATCTGCCAGAAACCAGCTCAGATAGCGTGAGAATGGGACGGGGTTCAGTGGGTGATGGTGTGGGGAGAAGTCTGGGCTCAGGCGATATCTGGTCGCCTCTAAGGGCAAGGCTCAACTACGTATCACCACCTTAGAACAAACTAGCCTTCCCTGCCCTTCTTCGGCTCCGGATCCTCCACCCCCCTCTCAGAAATCATGAACCTGGTATCCGAATATGGATGATATGGGCTGTCCACAATAGTGGCTATTCTCTCTTGACCAGCCTTCTTAAGGTAGACCCTGTACGTACAGGCATGCGCAATCACATTGCCTCCAGCGGGCTTTGTCGGGTCTCCGAAGAACACGTCTGGCTGCGATTGAACCTGATTTGTTACCACAACCGCCACGTTATAGATTTCAGCCATCCTTAGAAGTCGGTGTATGAGCCCGTTCAGCTTCTGCTGTCTTTCGGCCAGTGTTCCCCTACCCGCGAACTCGGACCTGTGAAGTGATATTATGCTGTCCACTATAACGAGCTTGACGTTGGATTGTTCAATGTACTTCCCAAGCCTCCTTATAGCCAACTCCAAATGGCTGCTATTGTAGACCTTGCAGACTATCGTGCCCTTTAGTATCTGAATAGGGTCCAACCCCCTTGACTCAGCTATCTGATATATCCTTTCAGGGCGAAAAGTGCTTTCAGTGTCGATGAAGATCACACCCCCTCCAAACCCACCACTTTCTATGGGAGCCTGGGCCATAATGCAGAGCGTGTGACAGAGCTGGCTCTTGCCAGAACCGAAATCACCCCAAAATTCTGTGATAGCTTGAGTCTCTATCCCCCCTTTGAGCAAGATGTCGAGGTTCTTCGAACCTGTCGTGCACTTGACCATAGTCTTGCGCTTTTCAAACGTCTCAAGCGCTGGAACAAACTCCTTATCGATTAAACCGCTTTCCATCAGCGACCTCTGGGCTATGAAGATCATTGCGCTCGCGTTCTCTTTCGCTCCACCAATCTTTTCTGCCACTTCATCCGGTAAGGCGACAGCTAGGTCGAGGACGGATTCTATCCCTGCATCCTTAAGCTTCTTTTCGGTAGACGGCCCAATGCCGTCTAAGTCGTGGAGCTCCAAATCGAGCACGGTTTCAACCATCTTCCTTAAACCTCCGAAAATACGCTGTCCTAGACGATATTTATTGAATGGAGGACCCTAAGGGGAGAGGGAGGGGGGGCCTATTGTCTGCACGTCATCTTTTCCTATCCAGTTCTAGTAGTTTATTATGTATTGTAAATCACAGAGTTAGTATGTTTGTTAAGAGGCACTGACTAAAAGGTAGAACGTACCATCGAAGAATATTAGAAGGCTTCACCTAAATCACAAACTATACCCCTTGAATACAACGATTCATAGCGAAGAATACTAAATTGGGTTGTTAGAATGTTAGAGAACTGTTAACATTTTGTCTACAGCACTTCTAGCACTAATACGGATATCATCGGGGACTTTAATTACATATTTCATATTCTCTAACGACCAAAAGACTTTTTCGACAGTTGTCAATTTCATATTAGGACATATCGCTGACTCTGAAGCAGGATAAAACTTCTTATCGGGATTTTCCTTTCTCAACCGATGCAGTATGCCAATTTCCGTACCTACAATGATTTCGCTAGCTTTTGATTCTTTTGCATACTTACACATTCCCCCTGTCGATAGCACCTTATCTGCTAAAGCAATCACTGGTGGTGTACATTCTGGGTGAACCATTACCTCAGCTTCTGGGTGCAGCCTTTTTTGCGCTAAGATATGGTCAGGTAAGATCCTAAAATGTGTTGGGCAATAGCCATTCCACGGAATGATCTTCTTTTTAGTCTTGGTGGATACATAGTGAGCCAAATATTTATCAGGAACAAAAATAACTTCAGATCCTTCAACTGATTCTACGACTTTCACGGCATTCGATGATGTGCAGCATATGTCACTTTCTGCCTTGACTTCTGCAGTTGTGTTGACATAGCATACTACTGTTGCCTGCGGATGTTCCTTCTTGAGAGCGCGTAGGCTTTCTGCTGTGATCATGTTGGCCATAGGACAACCTGCACCTACGTCTGGCATCAGAACTGTTTTAGATGGAGAAAGTATTGAGGCTGTTTCAGCCATAAAATGTACTCCACAGAACACGATTACATCCGCGTGGCTCTTGGCAGCTTCCTGACTTAATCCTAATGAATCGCCGACATAGTCAGCAATATCTTGTACTTCATCACGTTGATAATTATGGGCGACTATAACCGCATTTCTTAGCTTCTTAAAGCCCCTTATTTTATCAGTCAAAGTGCGGTCTTCCAATTTCCCACGCGGTTCTCTTCTAGTGAACAGTTTGTTAAAAAGCTAATCGTATACTACTTGAAAATTAGGCTAAAGATGTAATTGCCATAGCTCACGGAAAAAAGGAGGCTACATTTTCAAGGAGCGAGTATAGCATCCTTTGATCCTATCATTTCTAGGACGTACACGGAGTTTTCTAGTTTGGGTTAGTAACCCATCCCACCGGGCATCCCACCATAGCCGCCTCCTCCTCCACCACCTGGTGGCGGGCCGCCTGCTGGCCTCTTAGATGCTATGACGTCATCTATTCTGAGAATCATTGCCGTTGTTTCTGTAGCCGCTGAGAGTATCTGCTCTTTGACTGCCAGTGGCTCATAAACTCCAAAGTTTGCGACATCGTCGATTTTTCCAGCGATAGCATTTACACCGACGGTTTTACCGCCTTTATTATGCCTTGACCTAAGTTCAACTAGTACATCTATCGGGTTCATTCCCGCGTTTTCAGCTAGCGCCAAAGGAATGGCTTCCATGGCTTCAGCAAACTTCTGTACAGCAAGCTGTTCTCTGCCAGACAATGTCTGAGCGTAATCGAAGAGTTTTGAAGCGATTTCAGCTTCTGGAGCACCTGCACCTAGAACAATTAAAGGCTTCAACATGACATCCCTCACAACACACAAGGCATCATGTATAGATCTCACTGATTCTTCCACTACTCTTTGGGTTCCGCCTCTAAGGAATAGTGTTACAGCTTTTGGATCCTTGCATCCTTCAACGAACACCCATTTGCCATCTTCAATCTTTCTTTCTTCAACATGTTTTGCATGACCGAGGTCGCTAGAACTAATTTGTTCTATGATTGTTACAACTTTGCCTCCAGTAGCTCTTGCAAGCCTGTTCATGTCACTCTCACTCACTCTTCTGACAGAAAGTATTCCTGCCTTAGCTAAATACTGCTGAGCTACATCATCTATCCCTTTTTGGCAGATTAGAACATTCGCGCCTGTCTTTGCAACATTGTTCACCATGTCCTTAAGCATTGTGTTTTCCTCATCCAGAAACATCTTAATCTGTTCTGGATTGTTAATGGTAATTTTGGTATCATACTCTGTTTTTTCAATTTCTAGTGGAGAATTAACTAATGCTATCTTGGCCTCACTAACACTCTTGGGCATACCACTGTGAACAACCTCTTTGTCCAAGGCTATACCATATATTAATTGACTGTCTCTTGTAGAGCCTCCAGCTTTCTTCTCCACCTTAACGTTATCTATGTCTACTCTTATCTTTCCATCATATTCTTCGGCGACTGAAAGCAAACTTTTGACAGCAAGTGAAGCCACATAATCTCCTTCTAAAGAAATCATCTTTGTAGCTATGCTGGTTTTGGCAACTTTAGTAAGCCAATCTTTGTCTTTGGGGTCAACCTTTATAGCCACTGAATTGAGAATTTCTTTTGCCTTGGCTTCCGCTTTCTTGTAACCATCAATTATGATCATAGGATGAACACCTTTATCCAGCAACTCTTCTGCTTTTTCGAGAAGTGCACCTGCTAAAACCACAGCTGATGTGGTTCCATCACCCACTTCGCTATCCGTTACTTTTGAGATTTCCACTATCGCTTTAGCTGCAGGATGGTTTACATCTATCTCCTTTAGTATGGTTGCTCCGTCATCGGTGATAGTAACATCTCCTAGGGTGTCCACTAACATTTTGTCCATGCCACGTGGGCCTAAACATGATCTGACGAGTTCAGCCACTATTTTCGCAGCTGCTATATTATTTTTTTGCGCTTCTCTACCAGTTGATTTGGTAGCGCCCTCCCGCAGAATCAACACTTGTTGACCACTTTGGGTAACTGCCGGTATTGCTGTTGCCATAATACATCACTCAAAACGTGATTTGTCAGGAGTTTATAAGTCTTTATTAGTTCATTTGGAAGTTAATCGTACAATTTGAAATATCTGTTTGTTTTTCGTAAGATAGATTTCAGTCAAAAAGATATTAATACTCATTTCCCTTTATTGCAGTGATGCCCAAAGAATATGATTGGTCTATATATGACCGTGACTGGCATGGGTATCCTCCAAAAAAACAAGGTGAGATTTTAATCAGAGAATTACGCTTATATGGAGACCCTATAGCATTGGCTTGGTGGCCTCACAAGACGATGCCACCAAAATTGAACAAATACGTCTATAGAGGACCTCTAAAATTACTTCACTGCCAATTTATGCAGAGAGCTCGATTCAGGAGAGAAGTCTATATTCTCGATGGGGTTAAGAGTAGACCGGCTCAGCCTGCATGCAGTGGAGAAGGGTATGTTGGTCTTGCTCCGGTATCTTACAATTTAATGTCAGGAGCTTCACATACTAGAACGGACCCTGATTTAGGAGTCGGCTCTAGCCTTGGAATCTATGGATCACCAATAGCCAGTAGAAGAAACCTCATTCACGATTATTCCATAGTTTCTCCAGACATTCAATATTTGGGAATATCGCCATTGAGCAATTGCCCGTTTGACCCAGATGTTGTTGTAGTCGTTGGTGATGCAAGACAATGTACTATGGTTTGTAGAGCGCTTCAATACTTTAATGGATTAACACCTAAAAGTGAGACTGGCCCCGGTACTTGTTCGTCCAGTTGGGCAGCTGCCTTTCTAAAGGGAGAAGCTCGTTACACCCTTGGTTGCCACGGTGCTTTTGGAGCGATGCATATAGCACCAAATGAAATCTGTTTATCCATCCCTGGCGAACAGATGCCAACCCTCTGCCAAAACCTCGAATTATGGCATGAGAGGGGAAAGCTGATGTTCCAAGAAGGACTGCCAAACGAGGAATGCGAATTCATAAAAGCTCCATATGATGGACAGCATGATTTTCCTGACGAGACAGAGCCAGGATACATCCCATGGGACAAAAGACTGGGAAAGCCGTATGAGAAGTGGGCGGACAGGAGACGGAAGGATGACTTGCACGTGCCAGAGAGATTTAGATATGACCGCTGAACTTAGAGAAAAAGTCTTAAGACATATTGAAAAAAATCAAGAGGAAACCGTGAGGTTCCTACAAAAGCTCATTTCTATTCCAAGCGTAACTGGAAACGAGAAGGAGGCGCAAGAGTTCATAACTGAAAAGCTGAATCGTATGGGACTGTCAGTAGACGTGTGGGAGCCTAAGATTGACGAACTGAAAGGTCATTCTGGGCATGTCCCTACAGCAGGTGACTATAGGAACAGACCCAACGTTGTGGGCGTGCTAAATGGAGAAGGTGAAGGGAAATCTCTTCTGTTTAATGGGCACGTAGATGTCATCCCACCAGGACCACCTGACGCTTGGGAATACGGCCCATGGAGCGGCAAGGTGGAAAATGGCAGAGTCTACGGATGCGGCGCCTCTGACATGAAAAGCGGCCTAGTTGCCATGACAACAGCATTAGATGCGATCATAAAATCTAAAGTCAGGTTGAAGGGCGATGTTATTTTGGAGTCTACAGTAGACGAAGAACTGAGCGGAAATGGAACCTTGGCGTGCATCTTAAGAGGCTATAAAGCAGACGCCGGCATATGTTGTGAAACTAGCAGTCTCAGAGTACAGCCTGCCTCCATTGGACGTATCTGGTTCGAGATTTCCGTAGAGGGCAAACCAGCTGGAATACAGAGAAGATGGGAAGGCGTGAACGCTATTGTGGAAGGATATAAGATCGTCGAAGCTGTTTCCGCCCTAGAGGAACTGAGAGTCGCCAAGCTAAGTCACCCTCTGTACCCTGACACTAGGGAGGCTTTACCGTGCATGGTGTGCGTTTTTCAAGGCGGCTCTTATCCTAGCGCTTTCCCCAGCACATGTCTCCTTAAAGGCAGCATTGCAACTCTTCCAGGAGAAGACTCTGAAGAGGTAAAACGTAATTTTGTCAGTTACATATTCAAAGTAGCTCGGAAAGACTCATGGCTAAAAGACCATCTCCCTAAAATCAAGTTTACAGGTTACTTTGCTGAACCGTCAGAGATTCCTGTTGAACACCAAATAGTCAAGACCGTCTCATCAAATTTCAAGGAAGTTACAAGAAGGAATCCGATAATATCAGGCAGGATAGGCGCTGCAGACACACGATTCCTTAACAATTATGGTAAAACTCCAACAGTCATTTTCGGGCCCGGCCTAACGGAACAGATGCATGCTGTAAATGAATGGGTCGATATTGACAGCCTTACTACAGCTACGAAGGTGCTGGCGCTAACAATTCTTGACTGGTGCGGAGGAGTTCCATAGTTACAGTAAAAAAAGCAAGATTGAAATACGTATGCTTTGCTAGAGCATGAAAGAGTTGATTTAGATGGTGGACATAAGTGTAAATTTTGCAGGTGTTAACCTTGCAAATCCCATAATCTTGGCGTCTGGCGGTCCAGGTTGGGATGGAGAGCATTTGAAGAGGGTGGGACTGGCTGGAGCAGGTGCGGTGATCCCCAAGTCAATAGGTCCACCTTCTAGGTGGCTTCATCATCCTCGTGTCGGAAGGATGGGCCTTTTCAAAGTTCAAAAAACTCCTTTTGGCATGATCAACCTCGAACTGTTTTCAACTCTTCCATTGCAAAGTTGGCTTGAGAAGGAACTGAAGATCGCCGCCCAAGGCGGAGTACCTATCATAGCGAGTATTGTGGCAGACCCCGATCCTTCTAACACTCAAAAGACAGCGTCAGCAGTCGTGAAAACGGGTTATGTGTCGATGGTCGAAATAAACGTCTCCTGCCCCATGCCTGTCGAAAAAGTCGGAATGCACATTGGGAGAGACCCGAAATTGACTATGGAACAGACTAAGGCAGTTAAGGAAGCTGTCGATGTGCCTGTGACTGTAAAACTGTCACCGAACTTTGCGTATATTGGGGAGATAGCTAGGGCAGCTGAAGAAGGAGGCGCTGATGCCATATCAGCCACTAATTCAGTGCAAGCACTGTATGGAGTCGATGTTGAGACAGGAAAACCTATACTGCCTGCTTTTGGAGGTTACTCAGGCCCGGGGATAAAACCAATTACGCTAAGATGTGTTGCACAGGTAGCCCAAGCAGTCAGGATACCGATATCTGCGATAGGAGGCGTCTCCAATTGGAGGGATGTTGTAGAATATATCATGGTAGGCGCTACTACGGTACAAACGTGTACTGCTGTCATGTGGAGGGGGTTAAGAGTTTTTGAAGAATTGAATAGTGGTCTTAAATCTTTCATGGAAAGAAAAGGGTACGAAAAGATCGAAGATTTCAAGGGAATAGCATTAAGATATTTAACCACAGTAGAGGAGCTGGCGGCAAGAGAGCCAATGAAGGCATCCGTTGACGAAACCCTGTGCAACGGATGCAGGATTTGCGTAACGAGTTGCTCGTACGATGCGATCCAAATGGTGGACAGCAAGGCGCGGACCAATCCAGAAAAGTGTGACGGATGCGGTCTATGTAAAGCATGGTGTCCCACAAGAGCGATCGAATTAATGTGGTAGCTGCAACTCACTCGGATATTCTATTGAAATTCAAGACAAGAAGAGTCATCTGGTGGAACAGATTGATGAACAGCAACCCCCTTACATTGTCTACTCTGATAAAATAATCCCCACATTAGGGATTTGCTGTTATATACTACTGGTCGCTCTGAAATATTAATAGACAGGAAAACATTGAAAAAAGAAATAAATAACGCATGCCTTTCACCAGAAAGTGGAAGGGCATGGGAAGATCAGATTCAGATAAGATCGAATGGGACGTTAATAAGAAGGCTTCTGAAAGCATTCTCGAATTAATAGGCAGAACGCCCCTTGTAAAATTGGAGAGAATATCCAAGAAGAACGGCGTGTCAGCGGATATATTTGGAAAATTGGAATTTTATAATCCTACAGGCAGCTTGAAGGACAGGATCTACTATGGAATGCTGAAGAAGGCAATTGAATCTGGCGAACTAAGACCAGGTATGGAAATCATAGAGGCCTCAACAGGAAATGCAGGGATTTCATGTTCTTTCATCGGGCACCTACTTGGTTACAAGGTCATAATTGTCATGCCAAAGGGGATGAGTCAAGAAAGGGTAAAAATGATCCTGCTCATACGGGGGCAATGTGATATTCACAGAAGGTGGAGAAAGCGATGTGGATTTGGGTATGGAAAAAATAAAGAAGATAATAGAAGCAGATCCTGGTAGATACTGGTGGCCAGATCAGTTTTCAAATCGCATCAATCCAGACATACACTATGGGACCACTGCCAGGGAAATTTGGGAACAGACAAATGGAGACATAGATTGCTTCTTAGCATCTACAGGTACAGGGGGAACTTTAACAGGCGTTGGCAAATTCCTTAAAGAAAAGAAAACTGACATCCGTATTTATGCAGTTGAACCAACTGAAGGCCCCCTCTTGTCGAAAAGAACGTGGGGTTCCCACCGAATCGAAGGTATTGGTGATGGTTTTGTTCCAAAGAACACGGATCTAAGCCTCATCACTGGAATCATCACAACCACCTCCGAAGAGGCAATAGAGATGGCAAAAAGACTTGCCTTGGAAGAGGGAATATTTTGTGGGATATCGTCAGGCTGCAATGTAGCTGCAGCAATCAAAATCTCCAATAAGCACCAAGAATTCAAATCGATTGTGACAATGATAAACGATTCAGGCCAACGATATTTCTCAACAGGACTCTGTGGAGAAGAAAAAGACCTTGAGGTACCTGTTCGAGAGCATCCACTGGATAAGTACACGATAACAGAACTAAACAAATATCAGGCAAAATGGGAAATGATTCAGTAGAACCTAGTCACTGCTACTTATTCCCATTTCAATAATAATCGTTTCATAAAAATAGAAGATATTCGTCTTCTTAGGATTGTTTGCCACCATAACGAGGGTGCAGGTACTTTTGTTCATTGGTTTGTGGTTCGTCTTACAATTCTTTAGCGGGATCGCGTCATTGGGTATTACTACAGCAAAGACCGGTGGGGTGGCTTACTGGGCGCATATTGGTGGCTTCATTGCTGGCTTTGTACTTGCTCTCATGCACAGGCTCTTTAGCAATTAAAATAGCACAGTACCCAGTTATGTGCGATGATTCCTCAGAATCAGTATTGATTATTATACAACAAGACAGTATAGGATTTCTGGTTGGTAAAAGCAGGGAGATGCTATTATGTCTTCTTGAGGGGGAGAAACTATCAAGGTCTTGTCATACTAAAGTATTAATAGATTTAAATGGAAAACGTGACCATGGAAGAAACCTTAGGCGACTTTGATGCAGGAGAGTTAAAGAGAGCGGATAGGATGAGGAGCCTTACCTACACCGTGGGCCTAATGGCTCTAGAATTCATAGGGATGTTTTTGATGTTTTTCCTTTTAGGCTATATTGGACTCATAATCATGTTTGTGCTTGCCTTCTTTTTCTTTCCAACACCTTACCCAACTATTCCGACAAAATATAACGTGTCTAACGGAGCGCTTACTTACAACGATAGAACGGTCAGTAACATTTCGCCTAAATTTAAAATAAAAAGTAACACAAAGAGAATGTTCGTTTCAATAAAACATCCTAGAAGAGGAGAAGTATTGAGGTTATATACCAAAGAACCTGAGAAGTTAATGCAGACATTAGAAAAGATGATACAGAAAATAGGTACTGGGGAAAATAGAAGCGAGCAACATGTAGAATAATTTATTTGACAAATCCTTAATGCAATTTTAGTTCTCAGTTAATGCGCACATATTTTAGTCAGCCAATAGATATAGGTCAAAGTCATAGATAAGATGATAGAATATGACTAATGGAGAATAGATTTGATTCTTTAAGGTTTAAATTAACGCTGAAGAAAGTGTTGTTCTGATGAAGTTAAAAGATAAGATTTGTCTTGTGACAGGCTCGTCCCGAGGAATAGGAAGAGCTACCACACTAACCTTCGCCAAAGAAGGAGCGGACGTCATAATAAACTATCTCAAAAACAAACAGAAAGCAGAAGAAGTAGCAGAAGAAATCACCAAACTCGGACGTCATTCCATAACAATACAAGCAGACATGTCGAAAAAAGCCGACGTTTTCAAAATGGTCAACCAAGCTATAAACGAGTTCAAGAGAATAGATGTCCTAGTGAATAATGTGACACAGGGCGCGATGAGCCCAAGCATCCTAGAGGCGACTGAAGAAGACCTCCGCACAACAGTAGAAGGCACACTGTATGCCCCATACTACTGCGTACAAGCCATCGCACCCCAAATGACAAAGCGCAGGTATGGGAAGATAATCAACATTTCATCCAACGCTTCACTGGGCACTATTGGCAGAACAAGCGGGAGAGCAGTAGCCTACGCACCAGCCAAAGCAGCCCTCAACACCCTAACAAAAAGACTAGCATACGAACTAGGACCATACAACATAAACGTCAACGCAATCGCACCCGGACTAATCGAGACAGATGTTCATCGAATAGGAAGGACAGAGAAGGAAGTTCAGGAGATATTCGAAGAGAAAGCGAGGTTTTCTGCTTTGAGAAGAAACGGACAGCCACAAGACATCGCCAATGCAGCACTCTTTCTAGCATCCGACGAGTCAAGCTTCATAACAGGACAGCTGATAGTCGTAGACGGAGGAAGGTTCGACTACCTATCACACAGCATATGACAAGTGTATAACAAATGTCCCACATGTTTGAATGATATAAGAGCCAATTTTCACCTCTTAATAGCTCAAAAATCTTAACGTGAAATCAGCGAATACGTTTTGCGAATAGAGAACAGGTACCAGAACGAGCTTTCGCTAGGTTCAACAATAATACCGATTAATATGATGTTCGTCTAAAAGTATCAATGAAGATGGGGTCGGTGAGATTTGAACTCACGATTGCGTGGGCCCAAGCCACGTAGCCTAAGCCATGCTAGCTGACGACCCCGTTGGTATGAGCTTGTGTTTTGTGTGTATTTATTTTTTGGTTCACTTGTTGTGGTCATTGGTGTTAGGTCTTTGAGTTGAGATTTTGGTTTAAAGTTTTTTAGTTGTTTGGTTGTATGCCATTGGTTGAGTGCAGGGATGTCGATTGGTGAGGTTTGATGTCTGAAGACCCAGTAGATTTCGAGAAAGTTTATTCGGCTTTAGGTTCCAATGAGCGTTTGTCAATTTTACGGGAGTTGAACAAGAGTGGTTCGTTGTCTTATACTGAATTGAAGAATAATTGTGGCTTTGTCAAAAAAAGAGAGTCTGGTCGTTTTGCTTACCATTTAAGATTATTGTGTTCTGTTAATTTGATGAGTTTGAATAAGAATACTAGAAAATATTCTCTATCGCCTCTTGGTAGGATGGTTTTATCTGTTACGGGTGAGTTGAGAGATGTGGCTTTGCAGTCTTCAGGCAAGATATATGTGAGGACATCCAGGCATAAAATTGAAGAGTTTGATGTTAATAGGATTTATCAGTCACTGATTAGGGAGGCTAATGTTCCACGGGATTTAGCCTCAAAGATTACTGCTGAGGCTGAGTCTAGGATCAGTAAGTTGGAGAACGTACATTTGACTGCGCCCTTGATTCGTGAGCTTGTTAATTCTGTTTTAGTAGAGAAAGGTTTGGACGAGTATCGGAATAAGCTTACTCGGATGGGTTTGCCAGTGAAGGATGTAACTGAAAAGATTTACCAGACGGGTCTTTCTGAGGGTGATGTTGTTTCTTTGAGGTTTGCTGCGGCTGACGCGGTTTTTACAGATTATCTTTTGTTGACGC
The DNA here is from genome assembly GCA_963760525.1 of Nitrososphaeria archaeon. Classification (GTDB taxonomy): domain Archaea; phylum Thermoproteota; class Nitrososphaeria; order JACIWG01; family JACIWG01; genus CAVXDT01. The sequence goes on along the minus strand of CAVXDT010000014.1, from coordinate 169,268 downwards.
AGATCGGTTCGGAGGCTTTGGATATGCATCTTTCTGGTGATATCAGCATTGTTAATTCCGGATGCTGGGGCATTATGCCTGATAGTGTGTTCTTTGATGCTTCATCGATTATTGGCTCTGAAACCAAGTTTGGGGTAAAGGATCCTGCTATGATCAGGTTTGACAAGGTCGGTGATTTGGATTCCGCTTTTGCTAAGCTTAGTTTGCTTGGTAGGAAGATGCTTCATGAGGCATCTGATGAGATTGTTATCGAAAACTTTCTGGAGTTTGTTTCCTCGGCAGGAGGAAAGGAAGAATGGAGGGAAATAAGCAAGAAGATATTTTACAATATGATAGTTAATATTGTCTCTAATATAGATCCGGGTTCAACCAAATCTCTGAGTTTTCAGATAAATGTTGGAGATGGTGTTAGGGATGATATCTTAGAAGCAGTAATGGAAGCGTACGTACTCTATCTTAAGAGAGCATTGAAGCCTAGAATAAATCTTCTGGTAAACGTTCTTGATAAAGGTAAGTTCAATGATAAGCTTGATCTTTTTCTGGAAGCGATTAATAACGGAGGAAATGTTATGTTCGGATCCCGAATTGATAAGCCGACATCTTATCATGGGATAAGAAAGTATTTTGACGAAAATGATATTCAGCCGGCAGGTACGATAGTCCTGCAGTCCTTAGCCATAAATTTACCGCGTCTACTTCATAGTGGTTCTGAAGAGTCATATATTAAGAGTCTGCTGAAAGTCACCCTTCAGAAAGTATCGGGTGTAATGGAAACACGTAAGAACATCCTGATAGATTTGATGGAGAAGAAACTGCTTTATGTTTACGAGTATAATAGTGACCTTTTTCCAAAGAACAGTATGGAGATAGTATTGAATATGGTTGGCCTTGAAGAGGTTGCTAGACATCTTGCTCCGCAGGACCTAGATGAGCAGAACAAGATGTGGATAAAATTCATTGATTTCACGCAAAAGATGGTAGAGGATGAAGGGAGTAAGATAGGATTAAAGATGTGCCCAGCAGTTTATGTTGATGGGTCTGCTGAAAGATTCTATGAACTTGATAAAGAAATCTTCTCCAAGACATCTCAGGATAGAGTTTTAACAGGTATAGGTAGATATTCTCAGATTCCAGTCATGAACATGAAGGCTTTGAATGACGATGGTATGCTTCGGAGAATGCAGGCTAGAATAGATAGGACAAAGGGCGGATACCATGTGGTTCTGGATATCTCATCGCTGACGGATACGCATGAAATCGGAGATACTATTCAGCAGGCTTTATCTAAACTCAGTTTGTTCAAGATCAGAAAGGACCTTGTTTCTTGTGGCACATGTAATGCTAAGAGTCCACCTGCGTCAAGATGCCCTAAATGCGGCTCAGCATCTATAATAAATGTGTAATTAGACTTACGAATTGTATTCTCTCTTTATTCTTTTTCTATGATTTCCATCGTCCCATATCTTCCAACGTTTAGGCGTATTTCTCCTTTGTAACTATTCACATATCCGTTTTCTATTTTTACTGTATCTTCTAGATCAACTTTGTCTATTTGGTCATCCCATAGCGTTAGCTTAATTTTGCCAGTATCGTCTGCTATGGTCAGATCGGCTACTCTGGCTTTCTGCATTGTTCTAAGTATCACTTCACGAGGCTCAGGCTTATCTGTAACCCGCCCAACAACTTCAACTTTTCGCATGCCATCTCTTATCTGAGAAATCTTCAAAACCAATCACACCGAATCTTACTAAATACGCTTTAAAAGCTTTATTTCTTATGGAGCGTTCGAGACATAGACTTTTTGGAAATGTCTCCTAGATAATAAAAATGACAGGCTACATTTAAGTGAATTCATATTTTTTTTCTTCAGTTTGAGAGCCAAAATGGCAATGAATGCTCTCGTGAACACCTGAAGCCCTGCTCCTTAATATATCCTATTCGAGAACTTTTATAAGAGCGCTGCGATGGTGTTGAGAATCATTAATGGAAAAAGAAGAGAGGTTGCATGGGACAATAAGTAGAGACAACATAGTTATAGAGGATTTTGAGCTGGCTCAGGAACTTCATGGGAGCGGTTTTGGAGATAAGGAAGAAAAAAAGCTCGTCCTGAATTTTTGTGAGGGGTTATATTTGTGTAATGTCAACAAGTTGGATGTATTTAGTAGGAGAAGAGTTTTGTCTTTTGACCAGTTAATGGAGACTATTCATAGTAGAGATAAGAATATTTTGACCAAGTTTCTAGTTTACCGCGATCTAAGAAGCCGAGGCTTTGTAGTGAAGGACGGATTTGGATTTGGTGTTGATTTTAGAGTTTACGGGAGAGGGCAATATGAGGATAAGATAGCCAAATATGTTGTCTTTGTGCTGAATGAGGGAAGTGATGCTGTAGTAAAGAAGGTTTTCGACGATATTATAGATATCAAGAAAATGGGAAAGGAAGCAATCGTCGCAGTAGTAGATAGGAGGGGAGAACTTGTTTACTATCAGCTGTCAGAGGCGATCTTTAGTGCAAAGAAAAAGTAGCAAAGCGTATCTTGGAATAATTAGACCAGTGAATAGTACTATTGTGGGCATAGCAGTCATATCAGGGGTCATCCTCACATCTACAAATTATGTCCTTTCATGGGGAACTCTTTTCGGTTTCCTCACAGGATTTCTTATTTCAGGTTTCTCAATGATTGTTAATGACATATATGATGTTGAAGTGGACAAAATAAATCAGCTGGATAGACCTCTTGTTACAGGTGACATAAAGAAGACGGTAGCGTGGATCTACGCCTTCTCAATGCTTTTCCCAGGCTTATTCTTCTCTATATTAACTGGTTTAGAGTGTTTTGTGATTGCAACAACCTTTGCTTTTATATCTTGGCTTTACAATTATGACCTAAAAAAACATGGAATAATAGGCAACGCCACCGTTGCACTTTCAACGGCCATACCTTACATCTATGGCAGTATCGTATCTTTGACAGGAAATATGGGAATACGAGGGTGGGCGATTTTAAAAGGAATCTCTCCTTTAGTACTTTGGTTCTCTGCCATATCCTTTCTAGCCGTGACTGGAAGAGAAGTCATAAAGACAATAGTTGATGTAAAGGGAGACCGAATAAGGAATGTGAAGTCTGTAGCACGCACCATTGGAGAACTGAACGCTGCGAGAATAGGGGCTTTTTTGTTTGCGCTTTCAGTAATATGTACCATAGGACCATATGTCTTAAAGCAAGCAGGTAACATCTACTTAATTATGGTACTTCTACCTGACGCTATTTTCATATACCTTTCATATTTGATATTGAAAGATTGTTCTGTCAGAAACGCTCTAAAGGTTAAAAAGTTGGCTTTAGCAGGAATGTTTCTGGGACTTCTAGCCTTTGTCGCAGAAAAAATCGTGGTAACGTGATTACCATGGAAACAGAAATGTGGGCAGAAAAATATAGAGATATCAAGTTCAACAAAATCATAGGCAACGAGAACGCTCGGAGGACTCTATACCAGTGGATGAAGAATTGGAAAAAGGGAAGCAAGGCCGTTCTACTTGTAGGCCCGCCTGGCGTTGGAAAGAACACGTCTGTATATGCTGCTGCGAAAGAGCTCGGATACTTTTTAATCGAATTGAATGCAAGCGACTTTCGCACAAAGGAAGCCCTTACAAGAAAGCTAGGAAAAACGCTGAGCAGCTCAGACCTCTTCGACGAGAAGAGAATGGTTCTTTTCGATGAAGTAGATGGGATTTATGGAAGGAACGATTATGGAGGCACAGAATACATAAACGAATTACTGGAAAAACCTACTGTGCCCATAATACTTACTGCAAACGACGAAACTAATGGGAGTGTTGTCAAGCTATCTCGAAGGGCTAATGTCATATGTTTTAGGAAGGTTCCAATAAAAATCATTCTCATATATTTGGAGCACATCTCTGAACTGGAGAAAAAGAAAATCCACCGTAAGATATTAGGTGAAATCTCAAAGAAAAGCAGAGGAGATGTCAGGTCAGCGATAAATCTGCTTCAAAGTATAGTAGAGATCCCTAATGTTATAGAACAACTGAAAATAATAAAGGATACAACCATATCAAAACAAGATGCCATCTTAACACTTTTCAGTGAAAGAGACGAGGATAAAGTCTACGAGATATTTTCCAAGATGGACTCTAATGCGAGAGAAAAGGTGCAGATCTTGTTCTATTCCATTTTAGCGTCAGACTTTGAGGGAGAACAGAGAAGGAGAGCATTAAGAGCTGTATCAGAAATAGCTCTCTATGAAAGAAGGCTGGAAAGCACCCAAGAATGGCGCATGCTAAGATGGTTCGATAGAACTGTCGTCGAGAAAATCCATTGTTTGAATCTTGGGCAAAGACTAAGATATAGCGAAGAGGAACCGTTGTGGGATTTGAAACTGAAGTATTGGACTGAATTAAGAGTTTTTAGGATGATCAAAGAGAGAGTTTTTCAGAAATATCATGTGGGGGTCGGAGAGTTCGCGTTGTTCTACTTACCTTTACTAGTTAGCCTGGCCAGAAAAGAAAAAGAGAATGTGGCTGACTATCTGAGGTATGCTGGATTTGATGATAGTCTGAGCACGTTCATAGAAAAAAAGGTGAAATCATGATGGAGATCATCGAAGGAAAATGGTTCAAGCTTCCTTTATTGGGAACCGATAACTTCAGAACGCTCATGTCCCTTGGAGTCAAATATGACAAGTCAAAAGGAATGCTTGTAGATGAAGAAACAAACAAAAGTCTTCTAATCCCATTCCTGTCAGAGGTTATTAAACAAGACGTGATAATATACAAGATGTGTGCAATCTGTGAAACAAATATCGACTGCAGAATTTGCGAATACAGTAGTGAATGCGATTATCATAATTCTTCTTCACTGTGCATTTGCAACAATTGTCTAGGACGAGAAGAAAACTATGCATTCTATATAGCGAGCCAAATAGAGTAGAAGCCTAATTTCTAACGCATGCAAAATGGTCTCCTGTTCAGAACAGCTTGTAAGAAAACATTTCTCAGCCCATCATAGTCACCATCTTCCAAATACTTCCTTGCGTCAACATCATCGTCTGATTTCATTAAACACGGTTTGAAATGACCGTCATACGTTATCCTTAAACGACTACAATTATAACAGAATTCCGTATTTTCAATCGGGTGAACAACTTCTACTTTGGTAGAATCCATTTCGAAGATCTTTCGTTTATGCATATCACCTCTCAAATAGATGGCTTTAGAACTTCTGGCTAGCTTCTCCTCTAGGGAATCTACTTGCTCATGATATTTTCGGTAAGTCCTTGAAGAGACTCGGATAGGTTCAAGCTCGATTAGCTGAAGCATAACCCCAGCTTTCGCTGAAAAACTTATCATAGAATCAACTTCATCATCGTTTATTCCTTTTAGCAAAACCATGTTAATTTTGACTGGATTCAATCCAACAGCTACAGCACTTTTTATTCCGGTCATAACAGGCTGTAGTTCACCTCCTGTTATCTTCTTAAACTTCTCAGGGTCTAATGTAGGAAGGCTGACGTTTACACGCTTTAGCCCTGCATCTTTAAGACGTTGAGCATACTTATCAAGATAGTATCCATTCGTCACCATAGATATTTCAGCTAAACCTTCTATCGAGAAGAGAGCTTTGACGATGTCAGTTATATCTTCTCTGCAAAGAGGCTCACCGCCAGTTAGTTTGATGGTTTTAACACCGTATGAGACCGCGAGTCGGGCTAGTGTAGTTATTTCGTCAATAGACATTAGCCTATTATCCTTATTTTTGACACCTTCTGAATGGCAGTAGAAACATTTCAGATTGCATTTTGATGTTACTGATATTCGTAGGTTGTGTATGGGGCGATTGTACAAATCTAATAGCATTTTCATTCACGCGCGTGTTTTATAATATGTGGTAATTCGTCGATCATTATATCCATCGCTGTTTCTATGGCATCAGGTGAGCCTGGCAGGCAAAAAACCGCACATTTTGAAATTATTCCTGCTGTAGCTCTAGAAATAAGAGCTATCCCCTTTGCCTTAGAAAAAGTTTGAAGTCTAAAAATCTCCCCGAAGCCTACCAGCTCCTTATCAAATAATGGTGAAAGCGCCTCTATTGTCACATCAGAATGTGTTAGGCCTGTTCCTCCAGTCAGAATGACCACATCACACTTCTCTTCATAGATCGACCTTAGGGTCTCCTTTCTGACCATGCTGACATCGTCTGAAACTAGTTTTCTAGATACTATCGAATATCCTTTTTTAGTAAGCGATTCCACAATCTTGACTCCTGAGATATCATCTATTCTGTGCCCCTTAGAGGCTTCAGAGAATCTTGACGTGCTAACCGTTATAACCGAGCATTTTAGATTGAAGTCAGAAGAAGACCTGTGAATTTCATAACTTTTCATTGACGCTTCACCTTACTAGTTATCTTAACATTTTCTATCAATGTTGTCGGATAGTTTCCAGATGAATCTTTTTCATACTTCTTGACTACATCCCATATGTTGAGCAAAGCATTAAGGACTCCAGAAAGTGCTTCCATCTCTACACCAGTCTTAGAAATTGACTTGACTTCAACTACAACTGTTATGGACGAACCTTTAACATCGAAATCAACGTTCACGCTGTCTATCGGGATCTGGTGACAAAATGGCACAAGATTCGATGTCATCTTGACAGCATTAATAGCTGAGATTCTTGATATAGTAAATGGGTCGCCCTTTTCAACTTTACCTTCTTTGATCAAAGAAACCGTTTCATGCTTCAGCAGTATTGTCCCCTTAGCGACAGCTTCCCTTTCCACAATCGGCTTCCCGCTGATATCGACCATTCCCATAGCATATCCTATTCCTAGCAGACCGTTGTAGGAGTATAAAAATTACATGCTATTGTCGAAGAATTAATAACATAATTACGTTATGTAATTTAATCATAAAGGGAGGATTAGTCGAGAGACAAATTCCCCCCCTCCCAAATGGAAGATGTGTAGAAGGATTCATGTTACTGCTTAAAGGTTATTAAAAGCCAGGAGAATTTGGTACCTATTCTAATCGGAGACGTGGGAAAAGTGAACCAAGTTGTATACGAACACGCTCAAGTCAAGAAGATGTTACATTATGTCAACGTTTGTTTCTTGCCATTTAGATGGGGCACCAATTCTTACAGAGGATGCGAGCACAACTGTGTGTATTGTAACGCAAGATACACTCATGAATATCTTGGGCTTTCAACTGGCGAATTCGCTAACAGGATCGTTATCAAGGATAATGCAGCTGAAGTTCTCGATAGAGAATTTTCTAAAAAGACATGGAACACGAAATTGACTGTTAATCTGGCAACCGTTACGGATCCCTATCAGCCAGCTGAGAATAGATTTAGAATCACCAGAGAGCTGCTAAACGTATTCTTGAAACATCAGAACTCTCTATTACTTACTACAAAATCAAATCTCGTATTAAGAGATATCGATGTCCTTACGGAAATTTCACGGGAAGGTTTCCTGAATGTTGCAATCACCTTACCAACCTTAGATGAAGAATTACGGAAGAAGATAGAACCGCGAGCAGCCACTGTAGAAGACCGACTAAACACAATCCAGAAACTCCACGAAGCAGGAATCACGGTTGGGGTTATCGCAGTTCCATTGTTGCCATTCATTTCTGACAGGGAAGAAGATGTGGATGAACTCCTGAAAACTGTATCAGACAAGGGTGCAGATTACGCTGTCGTAGACCTACTCAATTTTCGTGGACAGACAAGAGATAGGTTCATGATTTTCCTTAAAACATACGATCAGAATCTAATACCGAAATATGAGGAACTCTATGAGACAAGCTACTGTGATAAAGACTTTGCTAAAAGGATAAGAAGCCAGGCCAATAAGCTCCTTAGGAAATATAGGGTTGATAACTTTGACAAGATGTTCTCGTTCAGAAAGATAAAATAGAAAACATTTGTATTCTGGGACCTAGAAGAATATAGGTGTTCAAGTCTGTCAATAGATAGCTTGTTTCTGTCTTTGGTTTGAAAAGATAGATGCCGTTGCAAATTCAATTTATTGTGGCTTTCTTAGAAACCGAAAAATAAACCGATCAAATAGGCGACAAGTAAAGCTACCGCACTGGCGATCATACTTTTGGCCCATGATGACCCAGTCGTTAAACGGGTGGCAATTGCACATAGGATGTCGATCCAAACGAATATTCCCAACTGAATAAGACCTGTTATGCTGAAATAGAGCCCAGTTAAGTCGCTCATCTTGGTGGCAGCGATTTCCATTTCCGTTGGAGTCCCCCCGAGTGACTCTAGTGAATAGTACAGATTTGGCAAGGTTGATGGGAGAATGACTGTGTTTACCAGCGTCTGCACGACAAAGAGGATAAAAGCGAAGCCAACCGAAACAAGTATTGGTTTCCTAGCTGTTTGTGTTCCAAAAGCTCTTGTTACTATCAAAATTATTCCACTCATTAAAAGCCATCGGAATACGAATTGAACTAAGCTAGTTAATGCGTAAACTGACAAATAGACTGTTGCGTCAGTGTCAAGGGGAGTCTGGAATACACCGCGGAAGAATAAGCCATCAACAAGTATCGTTATGTTAGAATTTTCGGGCAAGCTGAACTCCAGTTTGATTCCCGTGATATCGCTCCAGTCTGCATCTTTGTTAACCCAACTTTCAGTTGCAAGGGGAATCGTTAGGTTGTTCCAGATGTTTGTAGCATTATCTGAAAGAACACCTTTTAGGTCATAATAGAAGTAGCTTGAGTTATTTCCTGAGAATAGGTAGATGGATGCGTTGGAAGGAGCTATCGTTGGATGGACGACCTTTATCTTCAGAGACATATTCTTGTAACCATCTAAACTGGAACAATTCGCAGGTCCTATGTTCATTAGTTCCATGGAGATTTTAGAACTGTCAGCGATTGAAAATGCGATACTTCTGTTCCCATAGTAGCTGCTGTTTATGAAGTCGCTAAAGTCTTCTGTGATGTTAGTTCTTGGAACGGAGGCCCACAGGGTTGCGTTTTCTGTCCACACGTCAAACTGCTCGATTGACGGATCGAAGCTTGGCAAAGTTCTCTCGATGTAGCTTCGTGACAGAATGGCATAGCCGTAACCGGTGTTCGCTGCTACGAAAAGAATCAGTATAAGGATCGGCCCAAGGTACTTCGGGTTCTGAGTTATTTCTTTAAATGCCTTGAAGGGCGCGTAAAGTACCTTAGCGAGCTGATAAAATGTCGCGCTCGCTGACGATTCTTGCCTTTGCTCTGTCATAGCATCATCAGTCTTATTCTTCAATGATTCTCACATCCCACATTTAAATTGTCTTGCACAGTTGACAAACTCTAATGGGGAGTTTTCCACTTCATATTTAACTATTGTTCTTTGACGTCTTATAAGATACGCAATAAAAAATATGTTACAGTTTCTAAACTCTTGGAATGTTTATACTCATCCAATTCGCTTAATTCATTTAATTTGGGTTTTCTCTTAACAATCTCTTTGGCGACTTGAACGTATGTTAGATTTGGCCTCTCAAACAGAATCTTCAAGATCCTCAGGTTCGTCTTGCTATCCCTTCCTTTGGAAATTTCCAAGTACCTCTCTACTTTGTCATCGCCTCCAATAGTAATATTACGTTTCTTGGCCGAACCACTGCTATATTGCATATATTACACTACAAAGTAATATTACTAACAGGTATATAACTTTGTAATACTGTATATGAACGCAATTGCAAATACATAATATTGTTATACTATAAAAGTATGCAATATTACTACGCAGGTCACCAGAAATACCTATTTCACTGGCAAAAATCACCCTGTTAGCCTTACCTTTGTTCAGGACCTGCAATGCTAATCCGATGAATTCAATGAAGAGCGACTGCTTCCCATCTTGTCTAATTACAGTGTTCTGTCTAAGAAGTTCTATCTTGCATACTATGTTTGAGCCTACAATCTACTCCTATTGGCTTATGATCATCCATTACCTATTATAGGCAATGGGGGTATATACCCTTTTCCATCCCATATGGTCAGAAGAAACACGAACGACTGTTTCGAAGGCTGATTCCACTGCGGATACATATATTCAAGGTCCACCTCCAGCAGATACGTCCTCTGCAGAACATCGTTCTGTACTGAAATAAGCAGTGTAGCCTGCGATGTTCCGTTAGCCTGTACAACCATCTGCTGTCTCATGAACTGCATTGACACTCCTTCAGGACTGCTGTCCGAACCTAAACTCTGCAGGCCCGGTAGAGGGTTGGCCATGGTCAGGTTTACAATTACATCTTGGCTGTGGTTAGACGTAATGTTCAGGCCAATGCTTCCGCTGGCTCCCGGCCTCACTACTACGACGTTGGGAACTATGAGAGGCAGTTTTCCTTCCATGCCGATAATCTTTCCATCTATGGAGAAGTTCAACTGCAATACTTTCAAATTGCATACTGATGAACCATCTATGGCACCGCTCAAGAACGGGTAATTAAGTGAGGGATAACTTGCTTGAGCATATCCTACGACAATCTCTCCAGTCTCCGCGTCAACTGCGAAAGTACCAGAATAACCGTATCCTGGAACTGGTGAATGCAGCTGTATGATCCAGCAAAGTTTCTTTTTGCCTGAGAGCAAGGGATCAAGTGGGCTCTCAAGGTATCCGTATCTTGAGTCGGGGCCAAAAAGCACTATTCTTGGCTCCGCCATCTGCATCTTTCCATCCTCTGTCAGCTCCCTTGGGACACCGTTCAAACTGCTCTTTCTGACGATTTTGAGAGCCTGCGTCATGTTCACCTTCAGCTCGAAATTCTCGCCTGACGTTGGCAGATACATGTCATTTTCTCCGAAACCGTAAATTCTCATTATGCTTCCGTTGAACGCGTTGACAGTTATCGCTCCAGAACTATAGTCCAGCCCAAATCCGTAGAGCCAAAAGTCCTGATAGGTCCTTGCAAAGTAGAAGGACCAGCTTGGACTCCATTCCAGAGTGTTATTCAAAACTGTTCCATCGCTAAAGTCCGCTGAAATCAGACAGTATTCTGTAGGATCCAAGTTTGCAGGGGATGTCGCTATCTTGAGGGCGTCCTTCAGATTTATTACGGGCACGGGTATCGTCCCAAGTTTGAAATTTGGTATGTTACTCCCACTAATGTAGACCGTGTAGTTTGGAAGGCTCGGGGAATACGGGAGCCCTCCAGAGGTGATCTTGGGAAATCCGAGCTGCAGATATACGAGGTTCGAAGTGTAATAGTCCAAGCCGAAATAATCCTTCAACATGTCATATTTCGCTTTAAGATCGTCGTATTCGCTATCAATTCTGTTTAATTTCCCTCCCATTGAGTCAAGTTGTTCATCCAATGAGCCAACTATCTGGATTGACAGGAGAGAAGATGCTACAAGAACTATGGCCAGTGCTATTGAAAGATATTTCCAGTGATTTGTGGCCATCTATATGTCTGTCCCCCCTGAAACTTCTGCACTATTCAATTCTTCCAACAGCTCGAGGACCTTTTTACCATCAGGTGTGAGAGAATAGAATTTTACCTTGCCCACGGACTCTGTTTCCATGATCAAGCCATACTTCAACAATATCCTTATGTTACGGTCGACAGCCTTCCAGTCCATATCAAGCTCCTTAGCCAGCTGCAGCTTATTCTTCTGCTCACCCAGAGATCTTAGAAGGTTCACCCTCACTCCTCCACCCCTCATCCTCACGAGCAGTCTGAAAGTATCGTAGTCGAAGCTGCCCCTGTTCCACACCGACCTCACGTGGCCTCTCCAGATCAGTGCACCTGCTAAAATAGTCAGTGAAGTGAGCCCAATAGCGATATAATTTTCAGCTATCACAGTGACTAGAGGGTTTCCTGGTTTCTGTGTGGTTGTCGTCGCTGTTGTCATAGTTGTAGTCGGTGTGGTCGTCGTTGAAGTTGCAGTAGTAGTCGTTGTTGTTGCGGTAGTTGTCGCGGTGGTCGTAGCAGTCTGCACAGGCAATCCAAATATAATATTATCCTCTACCTTCTGAATAGATTCCATGTGTATTGCGACCAATATTTTCTCTTCACCCAAATCTCCCATGTATCCCAGAACTGTTTTAGTCCGAGGATTTAACGATATGGTGAACTCCGATAGTGGCATGCTAAGGAATCTCAAGTCTACCTTATACCCATCGCCACCAATATTTTCAACAGCACCCTGTACAACGTAGTGAACCATCAAGGCCAGGTAAAAATCCGATGGCTCGCTCATATAGATTTCAAAGTTGTCTGCAGTAAAGTTATACGGGTTCAACCTTGTTGCCTCCTCTGCTATAGCATTCTTCAAGACCTCATCCCGATACTGCTCGCCCAAAACGTACAGTCTGTAAAATTCGGTTTTATTTGAAAAGTTGGTTATGTTGACTACCTTGATTTTGTCCTGGGAGATGTCGAGTTTGAGGATGGTTTTAGGTATGAAGATCGAATAGGAAACGCTTGTATCCGTGAGCTCGGATATGCTGGTGAATCCCTGTAATCGAATAATACGCTCAAGATTGAACCTGTAAGTCTTACCTTCCACTTCCCTTGAATGCTCTAGCTCCGCTTCCTCCAAGAAGTATTCTGTCGACGTTATTGTCTTTTCCCATTGTGTAAAAGGTGCCTCAGCCCAATCTACCAACCAACCCAATTCAACGGAATAGTCGTTGTAACCAAAGTTCAAAGGCCCTCCATTGACTGGTAAGTTGGAAACCGTAAAGTCAACATCCATAGAGGCGTTTACGGCAAATTTGACATACTCAATATTGAATGTAAGATTGTAAGATGCCAATCTGCTGCTGATCTCTTTCTGAACAGCTTCGATGGCTTGGCTTTGATTCGACCAAGACGTATGCTCCATGTATAAGCTACACCAAGCAGATCGTTCCTCAAGCCAGAGTTCCACAGCTAATCTATAGTCCGAAGGTAACACTTCGGAAATTACAACATTATTCTCGTCAATAATTGAAGTTACCATACAGTTGGCAGTGAGTGATACAGCTGCCGAATTTATTATTACAAAGGTGAATAGTAGAATTAGAATCCCTTGAGATGCTTTAACCAATTTAATTTCAATATTAGGTTCTCCACTGTCTTGATAAATAGTTTTGTCCTAACGACTGGACAGATTTGAAATTCTAAGAAAACCTCTATATATTAAAAAAGAAGAATAGAAATGTCTACCAAAGCTAGTAGAAGAACGTTTTGATTAGGCTAATAGGAATCATATTTTAAAGGTTTCAAAGAACATAATCATCGAAAATGTGCAATTTACCAGCAAAGATGCCCTTCCTGAACTCAACAATTCAACCTCCAAACACCTAATACGAGAAGGATGCGGCGTCCGGGATTTGAACCCGGGATATCCAGCTTGGGAGGCTGGCATCATAGGCCACTAGATCAACGCCGCATTATTCGCGAATATTATGGAATACTAAACGATATCTTTCCTTTTTCGAACGTCAATTCGTATGTATCGTTGACGTTCATCGGCACTTCTAGTTGGTCAAACTCCTTTTCTGTCAGAAATAATATGATCTTCGGATAGTTTATCTCCTTCGCCATCGGAGGCAGAATGCCCATTGACTGTATCTGAGAGATGACGGTCTGAGTGAAACGCGCTGTGTCATCGCCGCCATATTGTTGGCCCATCACCTGTTGTCTCTTAACTTCCACCATTTCAATCTGTTTTCCAGGTTCTCCTGTATCTGGAGCTGTGAAACTTGTTATTCTAAACACTTTTACTAATACCATGTCTTGCTCCAATAGTATTCTATGTGGACAGAAATAAAAATTAATTTTGCACTCTTTAAATCCTTAAGAAATTTGGAGAAATTCGGTGAAAAATTCAAAGCTACAGGAAATAGAGTTAATACCTTTGCTGAATTCCAAAGAATAACCAATCTTCTGTTTGAAGCACGGCGGAAAGAATTCTATGTTAAGGATCCATGCGATGAATATGCTATGTGGGTTCAACTTCCTTCTGAGGTTCAGAGGACGGCGTTTTCTCCTGTTTAATAGTCATTTCCTTTACTTGGTCTATGCTCAATATTCCTGATTCCACTAGGTTCACTAGGGAGTTCGTCGAAGCGTTTCCAGTCATCTTCCCCATTCTACCTCTTATCTGTCTCCACTTTAGCTTAGTATTGCCACTCTTCGAAGAGTATATGATCCCCAGAATGTCTCTTGCGTTTACAAATGTAATATCACGAATTTTGGTCAAGGTGACCTTGTCAACCGCTTCTATGTAAATTGAACCGGGCCCATCTTCCTTTTCTGGGAATACTTCTGGGTCTTTGTAGTAACTCATTGGCACAAAGGAACGGCAAGTGCTATTGATGAGGAAACGCCGAATCCTATCCAAATGAACTGTCAGGCTTATTTCTACCATGCGACCGCCTTCTCTACTCGCTCATATGATAAATGACTATTAATTAGTTTTTAAAACGTGTTTATGGGGCGATGAAGAAATAGACCGTATCGAAATATCATGAGATAGATCTTGAGTACCGAGCCCTCCCTGATATTTTTGGAATAAGGAATTCTAAGCCTGAGAATGCCTTGCCAACTCCAATTCATTCACAATTATCCTTTTATTATGGATAGCTCAATATTCTAATAACCTGTCACTTACTTGAATAGAAAATACGTGTAGATATCTTCGCTAATCTAGCCGTTTCTTCTTTTGATTTGGAAAGGTGGGAGATAATCTGGAAGCTCTGGACAGCCTCTTACATAATGACATGACATGCTTTTTCCTTCCAACTTCTTATAAAGCTCTTTAGGAAACAGCTTGAAGTATTCCTTTAACTCTCTCCTCTCATATTCCTTTTTACTATTTCTTTTTTTCGAAATGAACTTGAACGCAAGGACCATGCTTCTCACAGGATATCTTTTAAAGCCATCCATCAGAAATATATCGTGAGAGATTTGGTCCCATTTGACATACAAATGGTCCTTTGCCCCGGACTTGGCTTCAATAACAGCCAATTCACCTTTGGCATCGTCTGTCGCCATCACATCAGGCAAATAAGCGCTATTTCCGCCTGTTCTATACGCCCACCATCCAACATCGCGAAATCTTTTTACAATATCCCTTTCGAAACTGTGCCCTCTGCTTTTTCTGATTCTTGCCAAATGCTGTCTTTCTTCTTTTTCCATAGACAACGCAACTCATTGAACTCCTAAAATTTAAGAATATTTAAGAAGCCCACTTTTGTTGGAAATTTCAATCGCTCCTATCGTTTTTTCATATTCCCATATTCAACAAATCTCATCAGAGCTAACCTTGGGCCAGGCCAACAGAAGAAGTCCTGGTGGAATGGGAATAATCAAGCTTGTTGACAATAGGTTAACGTGGCCACTTAATTTTCTTAAAGAATCGGAAAACAAAAAAGAAGAAAGAAGGAAAAGGTTTTTGGATGACTAGTCTCTGTCTATGAATTCTTCTGGAGCTGGAGGATTTTCTCCCAAGCCTTTTCTCTTTCTTATAGATGTTATGAGCTGCATTAACAAGCTTGTTGGAACAATGTTCCATTCCTTGAAATGCGTGTTCCACATGGCTTTTCCTGCAGTAGCACCTCTCATCGCTTCGCTGAGGTCGAATGTTTCTGAAGTGGGAATTACGCCTTCTATGATTGTCAAAATTCCCTTTTGTTGTACGTCAAGCATCTTTCCTCTTCTTGAAGATATTACACCGGCAACTGCACCGATCAATTCGCTGTTCGCTTTAACTTCTATGCCCAGAATTGGCTCAAGCAAAACTGGGTTTGCCAAGAGCATTGCGCCCAATATTGCTCTCCTTGATGCTGGCAAGAGTTGAGCGTAAGTTCGATGAGCAGGATCTTCGTGGAATTCTGCATGATGCAAAATCACCTTTATTCCTCTACATGATTCTTGCGATAGCGGACCGTTCTCCATTACATCGAAAAACCCAACTTTTATTGAATCGATTGATTCTTGCATGTCTTGGACGCCTTTGGTTTCATCAATAAACAGGTTTCCTCTGTTGTCCACACTAATAACGTTCCTGGCTTCGTCAGCCTCCCAGCCTTTTTCTCTTAAGATCTTTGCTACAGATTTCTTGTCGAGTTGCTCATTAATCGTACCGTTCCTGATCAGTTCAACAATTTCAGGAGTCAACGGCTCCACTTTCATGAAGATACGGTTATGTTTGTTCGGCGATTTAGACATGACAGGGCCCGCTGAACCCCTGACAGTTTCACGATAGTTTACGAGCGGAGGCGTCTGCACGATTTCAAGTCCAGCTTGTGCGATGAGCGTTGTGGCAATTTCTAAATGTAGGACGCCCATGCCTGCTATCAGTTGTTCTCCAGTTTCCTCATTGATCTTTATGATTAGGTTTGGATCTTCAATAGACAGTTTTCTCAGTGTTTCAATCAATTTCGGCAGGTCGCGTGGATATTTGGGCTCGACTGCAATCGTCACAACTGGCTCTGATACATACTTGATCTGTTCAAAGGGCGCTACTTCTTTGACAGACGAAATTGTTTCTCCAGCGCGTGCTGCATCAAGTCCTAATAGCGCTGGAATGTTTCCTGATCCTAGTACACCCACAACTTCACGGAAGATGCCCATGAACATGTTCACGGACTGAATTCTAGCTTGCGTTCTGGCATTGTGCAGATATACGGTGTCACCATCTCTGACAGTTCCTGAGAACAGTCTCCCAACAGCAACCAGTCCGGCTTGAGGGTCTACGACAATATTTGTAATCATCATGACAATAGGCCCTGTTTCATCGCAGTTCATTAATGACTTCCCAACCTCTGACTCGAGATCGCCTTTCCATATCTTTGGAATACGGTATCTTTGTGCCACTATAGGGGAAGGATGGTGGGTAACTACCATTGATAGTACGGCTTCGTGAAGCGGAAAGTTCTCAGCTAAGAGTTTTATGTTGCCTTCTTCGTATCCTTTGTAAATGTCACTAAACTTGACACCTTTCTTCTGCGCAACGATGTAATTGAACCCCCAACGGTCTTTTGCTGAACCGAATGCGACACTACTGTTTTGTATGCTGACTTTCCATTTTTCCTTGTACTCTGGCTCAGCGTAAATGTCAATTAGATTGTTGAAATCAGTTACAATATTCGCAAGCCAAGCCTGCATCTTTTCTGGACCAAGCTTAAGTTCTTTGATCAGTCTGTCAATTTTGTTGATATAAAGCACTGGTCGAACTCTTTCCTCTAGTGCCTGTCGTGTTACGGTCTCGGTTTGAGTCATAATTCCTTCTACCGCGTCCGACACGACGACGGCGCCGTCGATAGCACGTAAACTCCTTGTGACTCTTCCAGTAAAATCGATGTGGCCAGGCGTGTCAATCAGGTTTATAACATAAGGCGTACCCTCATATTCGTAATATAGGGTGACATTAGCAGCCTTAATTGTCATCTGTCTTTGCTGCTCCAAATCCATATAGTCCAAGGCTAAAGCTTGCCCAGCAAGAGAAGGATTGAGCATTCCACAAGCAGCAAGAAGGCTATCACTCATTGTAGTTTTCCCATGATCTACATGGGCAACAACACCAAGATAATTCGGGCTAGTTTATCCTAAGCCTTTCGAATCTGGTTCTTGTTGCCTATAATCCTTAACGCTTCACTAGTAGTCTTATATCTTGGCATATTTGCATCAGACACTAAACCTCTTAATTGACTCTTTTAAAAGATTTTGGGAAGACTACTCGATGTTCGCATGCCTTTTACGCATTTCCGATTCTGCTACGTGCAATTGGGACATTAGTGTGGCGATGATTGAATCTAGTAAAATTGATGCGCTATCCTCGTAAACGGTTCCTAGCGGAGCTAGTGTCTCATGTAGCCCAAGTATTTGTCTAGCAAAGTAGTCTCTTGTCGAGACGTCAACACGCCCCCCCACTGTCACGGTATGCGTCGAAAGTTTTCCCAAAGGAGAGTTAGGATAAGAGGTTATCGCTATGATTTCAGTTCCCGCCTGTTTCGCTGCTTCTGCAGCAGTAACAACTAACTTTGTAGAACCTGAACCTGATATAGCCACTACTAAATCATCTTTCGTAACGGAAGGCACAATAGTGTCTCCTAGAACGTAAGCATTGAAACCCAGATGTTGCAATCTCAATGCGAAACATCGCCCTACAAGACCACTCCTCCCTGCGCCCATAACAAGGATTTTATTGTCTTTGTGGGAATTCAGAATTTGAACAAGAATTTCAAGTTCATTTTCGTTCAAATCAGACAGGTTTTCTTTTATAAGGTCTATGAGCATGAAGGCGTTTTCTTTAATATGAGCACTATTATTGCTCATGTTTTGAGGTTGAATAGAACAGGATAAAAAGTTATTCAATGCTTTCTTCGAAGTAAGCATTGTTCTTTTTCCATGGAGTGTCGAGCAGTAACCGGATTCCTCGAGCCTTCTTTAATCCTAAGCCTTTAATTTCAGCAAGCTCTTTTGTTGAGGAAAGTAAGATGTGTTTTGGCGTTCCAAATTTCTCCAAGAGCCTTAAGGCAATCGTGTTACCGACATTTGGGAGGGAAGAGACAACATATACTTGCTTATCTAGGAAACTTTCTCTCTTGACGTGTTTTACTATTGGAGGGGGTTTGTGAGGAAATTGCCTAGTTAGAGAAGTCAACACGATGGCTGTTTCTTTTGCTGATGGGACGTTGATAAGGTTAATTCTGTAATTCAAGAGCACGGACACTAAAGCACCGTATACTGCTTTGGGATTTTGAACATACTTCTCTACATCTTCGTATTTTCCTTCCACAATCATGAAAGGGGTGGAATAGCTGGAGGAAAGGCGATCTATTTGCACAAATAGGCGACCGTCAAAAAGAGATGCAACAAAATCGTGTAATGATTTCCTTTCAACGGCGATTTCCGGGCTTATCACATAGTCGCCTACCTCTAAAGCCCTGAACTTGATCTCCATACCCATCTCCCTCAAAAACGCGGGCACCGAAGATTTTGATTCTCTATGATCGACAAGTATGTAGACCATGTTTGATTCGACTAAATATGTAGGATATACTTGATGAATATAAACAATATTGTGGGAGATATGCTCAGGACCATGATAAGGTAGTCTCTCTTCCTCAATCTCAGAGAGTAATAAGAGGTCTTCTTGGAAAGCCCATATGCCCGTGACTCCATTGCCTCAGCGAGTTCTTCACTTCGTATTATAGCCTGTACGATCAAGGGAACCAAGACTGGAATATAATTCCTTATTCTTTTGACAAGGTTCCCTTTTTCTATTTCAAGACCTCTAGAGCGTTGAGAATCCAGTATTTGTATCGCATCCAGCATTATAACAGGCACAAAACGCACGGCAGTTGTAAAAGCGAAGATGATATCATAGGGTAAATGGAACGACTTCATTACAAGTTCGAGCTCGTCCGGTGATGAAGTCAAGAAGAATATGGAAGTAGAAGATACAACGGAAATGAATCGCATCAAGATCATTACTGAAAAGAGCAAGTCGTACCCTACCAAGATGTTTATTACGAAAACCAAAGCTAAAAAAGAAAATGAGAAGGCCACAGTTTTCCCCATTCGTTTCAGAACCTTGGATATTGAACCGATCAACACAATAATAAGCAAGATTATCACGAATTCCAGTATCGTGCTACTTAAAAGCGAAAGAGAGAAGAGTATTAGGGAAATAAACAATTTAACCCTAGGATCCAAAGTGTAAAAGAAACCTTCTTGACGCCTATATATTAGTCCTTCAGCTAACCAGAACAATTCAAATATCCTCTTTAAGATATTTCAAAAGCATGGATCTAGCTTCGAAGACATCTATAGGCGGATGATCCATTAACGAAGGAAGCGTTTCATACAATTTTACGAATTGAGGTTTTATCACACCGCATCTTTGAAGAGCTTGTTCATTCCTAAAGACGCTCGTGCATTGACCATCGCAGACAATTTCACCATCTGACAACAGAATGACTCTCGGCTGCAGAAGCCAGACAAACTCTACGTCATGCGATACAACAACAACTGTTTTGCTCTGTGTAGCCAGCATTTTGGCAATTTCTCTGAGCTTCTCTTTCTGAAGGAAGTCTTGACCTACAGTCGGCTCATCAAGTATCACGTAGTCAGGATTCCACGCCAATACTGAGGCTAAGCATAGTCTCTTCTTCTCTCCACCACTTAAGAGCAGAGGAGAAGTATTTTCATACTTTGCGAGGTTGAAAAATTCTAATGCCCATTTGACTCTTTTCTTTGTTATTTCTTCCCCAAACCCAAAGTTCTTCAAAGCAAATGACACTTCGTTTGATACTGTATCAGAGAAGATCTGATGGTCAGGGTTTTGGAATACTACACCAATCCTTTTTGACAGCGAAGCCACTGAATCATCGCGTGTGTCCTTGTCGAAGACTTTGACTGTGCCTTTTGTGGGCTTAAGTAAGCCGTTGAAGTGCTTTATCAATGTGGTTTTTCCTGAACCGTTTCCTCCCATTATAGCGACAATTTCGCCTAGGCCAATCTCTAGATTGACATTTTTTAGCACATAATCCGTTGTAGGGTATTTGAAATATAATGAATCAGTCTTAATCATTCTAAATGAGCCTCTTTCTTGATTTCCTCTGAAATTCCTTCAACACTCAAGTGAAAACCATTTATCTTAACATTCGACTCGGAAAGTGAATTCTGCAGACCAATAACTGGTGGGATGGTGACACCGTAAAGGTGAAGGCTCTTCTCCTGTAGAACCTTTCTAGGAGGACCGTCGAATTCAATTCTTTCTTCACCCATTACGATAATCCTGTCAGCTACTTCACATAACAGATCTATCCTATGTTCCACAACTAATACTGTTATCCCAAGGCTTCTGTTCAATTCCTTTAACACTTGAATAAATTCAGAAGCGGTCTTAGGATCCAAAAGTGAAGTTGGCTCATCTAATATTATGATTTTCGGATGCATCGCCAGTACTCCTGCAATGGCGACTCTCTGCTTTTGGCCATCCGAAAGCTCGTATGGAGCCTTGTACCTTAGATGTTGAATATCCAATGTTTTAAGAACCCATTCGAGTCTCTCTCGAATCTCCTCTTTTTCCAGACCAATGTTCTCTAAGCCAAAAACGATGTCTTTCTCCACAGTGAACATAAAGATCTGGTTTTCTGGATTCTGAAAGACGAATCCTACCTTTGTCGCTAAAAAGCTGACGTTTTTATCTTTTACAATTTCACCATCAACTATCACTTTCCCTTCATAGACGCCATTGTATAGATTGGGAATTAGCCCATTAATGCATCTTAACAATGTTGATTTCCCACAACCAGACGGGCCAACCAGTAAAACAAATTCCCCTTCCTCAATAGACAAGTTTATATTTTTCAAAATAGGCGATGAAGAACCCGAATATGAGAAGCTTAGGTTGACGAACTGTATTAGCGGTGGCAATTTTCCACAACGCAGACAAAAATATGATATAAAAGGATATTACTATTTTAGCGATAGTTTTTCCACTTTAGTCGAGAGCATGTTCTCTAGCGACTTTAAGAATTCTGATATCAGTTGCTCATCTTTGCATTTTACGTTGAATGAAGCTGCAAGCCTATGACCACCACCTACGCCATCAAAGACCTTGGCAAGAGATTCTGAAAGAGTACTTAAGGAGAAAGTTTCCTTTTGCCCTATCTGATTGGAACATCTTAGGCTTCCTCTCAATACATTGTCTTCCTCTCCATATGCTAACGCAATATCACATCCAGCATCGATTAAGAACTTAGCTACTGACGCGTGAAAAGAACCTACCTTTACGGTGGAGATTATTGTATCGTCTGATTCATATAGATTGATTCTCGACAAAGCTTTGAGCCTAGCGATAACCTCTGAAGGTTCTCTTCTTTGGAAAAGAATATTATCGCTCCATCTTAAACTCGCACCCAAATCTATCAATAGACAGACATTCTTCACCGTGTTTTCGTTTGCAGCTGAGAGATGTCTCGTGTCGGCGAGGATCCCCAAGAGCAACAAGTTAGAAAGTAGTTTCGTCGGAGTTACATTGTATTTCTCTAGGAGGGAAAGGACAAGTTCAGAGGAGGAAGTCACATCATGACTGACGAAGAAGTAATTGTAGAATAGTTTGCTCTCCTCTTGCAAGGGATGATGATCTACCAGTAGCTTAGGGCAGACTGCGTTATCCACAATGCCAAAATATTCGTTTAGAAGCTTAGGCGAACCCACATCGACAACAGCAATCAAGTCGAAGTCTTTGAAATCCTCTATCTTGCTAGATTCCAAGTTGACATACCCTCTTAATTTTTCTGCAACTGAATTTAGACCGTCAGGGAAGACATGCTTGACCGACACGTTTGGATTGTTTCCATAAATGACTGCTTCTAAAGCGTACGAAGAACTTAACGCGTCTATATCTCCGAACCTATGAGTAATAATACAGACATTCTTAACTTTGGATAGATCTAAATCGTCAATATTGGAGAAAACCGCTGAATTTTTCAATTAACTTTCTTTCAGTTGTTGGCCAGTCTGACTGGTCAGAGCGCTATTAATCTTGCTTTGGAGCTCAGTCATACTCTGTTTAAGTTTTTCTTCTTGCTTTGCTAGAATTGTGGTTCTGGCTTTATCAAGATCAAGTTTTTCCTCGAGTTCCTTAAGTATTTCGTCTTTCTTGACTTTAATTAGAATCTGACCTGAGAACTTGTAGACTGTATCTTCAACTGAAGCTTTCTTAAGCTCACTGAGCGAGTGGTCAACTTCGCTAACTTCAAGTTCGACTTGTCGTTTTTGGAGCAGAACTGCTTGAAGACTTCTCTGCAGCTCTTCAAACCTAGCTATTCTTTCCTTCAGCCATGCTGGAATTTCTTCGCTCATAAAACTCACCAAGTCTACGGCTCGTAAGCTCCTCCTGCAACTGTATGGCCGCATTTCCTGCAAGCCCATATCCCAGCAGCGGATCTCTTATACCTCGAAGAGCCACAAGAGGGACATTGTCTTCTCTGCCTGACAACCGCCAGCACTTTCGATGCCCTTTTCCTAACTGTGGAACCATAACGTCCACCCAAACCTTTTGTCGCGGCTGAGCCTTTAGCTTTCTTCTTAGGCATTCTCTACCGCCTTTTTAACAATGGATCTTATTTCTTCTGCCTTAGCCCTAGAAATATCCACTATCTTAGACAATTGCTCCCTAGATATTCCAATTGGACCGCCCTTTTGACCAGCTGTCAAGTTACCTTCTTCATTAAAAACTAAAGTCAATCTAACGTCGAATAACGATTCTTCTTCTTCTGTCGGGTCGAGTATAATGTTATCGCCTACGATGATGGATGTGACGGAAACAGGAATGAGACGGACGGGTAATGACACTTTTTGATTTTCTTCAGTCCCATCTTCTTTTATTACCTTCTTATCGAATTTGGCAGAAGCTATTGCTGTCGTAGCTGACATCGATAAAGTGTCAAAGAGGTTACCATCCATATTCAGTACGTCTATATCAACAAATACGCAATATACAGATTTTCCAGGTTCTATTACGAGAGCTTTAAGGTCTATCATTTGGGATTCCCTAATTCCGCGATCGACTACCCTTGATAATTCTATTGAGTCTTCGTCAGGAGGACCTGGTTCAATCTGAGCTGAGGAAAGAGGTAAGAACTCGGCGTTTACTACAAGTAGGCCTTGATTAGGAGTGTCTGGGAAAGGTGCCCCTGTTTGTATTTTTACACCTGCTATCACTTTTGAATTTCCAATTGAAACTTCTGAGGAACCATTTGCCTTCTGTATCAACCCTGTTCTTATCAATATTGGGCGATATTGGTCTAAAGCTCTACCATCAACCCGCTTTTGCTTTGACAGTAAATCTAGCGTTTGTGCTTTTCTCATGGTTTCCATTATAGGAGATTTCCGAAGCGACAATTATTTCTCATCCTCCACCTTGAAGTATTTTTCCATTAAAGCCTTCCTTAATATTCCATATACTTTCTTGTTTCCTTCTATACCCAAATCCACTGCCTTCATATATTCATCTACAGTGAACTCTCCGTCAAACTGGAGTAGCGTAATCCTGTCGAGATTAGGCATGTACGCAATTGGCATATCGCAATCACCTTCTTTGTCTTCTTTATCGCTCAAGTCAAGAACTATCTGACCGCCGACTTTGCCTACTGCACAACCAACGACTAGATCACGCATAGGTATACCACTATCCGCTAAAGCAGCAGAAGCCGCAGTGATGCTTGCACAACGTGAACCACCATCTGACTGCAACACTTCGATGTAAACATCGATGACTGTTCTCGGAAACTCTTCTACAAAAACAGATGTCTCAAGAGCCCTTCGGATAACCAGCGAGATCTCTATTTCTCTGCGATTTGGCTGAGGAGGTTTCCTCTCTTCAACCGAAAAAGGCGACATATGATACCTGCATCTTAGAATTGCTCTGTCAGGTAAAGAAAGATGCTTGGGATGCGCTTCCCTTGGCCCAAATACTGCCGCAATTATCTTGTTGTTTCCAAATTCGATATAAGCAGACCCGTCAGCGTTCTTTAGTACACCAACCTCTATTTTCACAGGTCTTAGTTCATCCCATTTGCGCCCATCTAATCGAATACCATTTTCATCAATCAATTTATCCATAATTATGCACCTGATTCTTCTTTAGATAATAATTCACTAATCATACTAGTAAGGAAGGAGACATGCGCTTTTTCTTCTATCAAATGAATTGCCTTAATAGCCATCACTATTCCTTCAGGAGGACCCTGAACAATAATCACCCCATTTTGGCCTATAATAAGGTTTGTCTTCGTTTTGGATTCTATAATTTTTGCCATAGACCCTTTTTTGCCGATAAGTCTAGGTATTTTAGAGGGTGAAATTTTCACTGTCTCTCCACGCATAACTTTGCCAAGACCATGCTCGCGTATTGTTAGGAGCGGATCTCTGGTCCTATCATATGCTATGATATTGCAAGTTATCATGTCTCCTACCTTGAATTGGTCATTTAGGGAATCTGTTATTGAAGAGAAATCTCTTCCGTAAACATCTTGTGCTGGGAGGTGCGCAGTGAATATAGAGTCTATGTCTACTTCCCAAGTGAACGCACTTACGTCTATTATTTTTCCTACAACGAAATCGTTCACCCTTGGAACATAAGGACCTGAAAGTGGAATGACTTTCACTTCTTTTTCCTCAATTTCAGCCAGGCCTATTTTTAGAGAATAAAGTTTGTTCCCGATTTTGTATGTATTCGGAGGTAGTGGACCTGGAGGTGCTACACCCAATTCATCACCAGGAAGAACTTTTGAATGAACCATTTTTCATAATCACCTTATTTTCTGGATATGACTGAAATCTCTGTCTCTCCTTTGGTCAGTGAACCAAGTCTTTCAACGAGATTTGAATGCAAACCTGTTGGTATTTCTAGCTCAGTAAGGTAGGAGCCGTCAGAAAGCCATCGTTCGTTAGAAAGCTTGCCAAAGGACTTCAGTAAGCCTATCGATTTTGACGAATACTGCGCGGGTATTTTGATCTGTAGAATTACATTCTGTGATTTGAGTGGAATAATCGGGCGAAGCGCGTCTATTATATTTTGTAGCTGCTCTTCAGCTGGACGAAATGGGTCAATCGAGATACGAGCTTGCTCCATAGCTTGCTCTAGTCTTGTTGGAGGAAAAGGTGAATTTGTCCTAGGATCTATGAAATTCTTTGACAGAACAGCTATGATAGCTTTCCTCTTCTCTTCAGTAAGCCTTCTGCGTTGCTCTAAGGTCAGTTGAAGTTCACCCTTCTTCAGTATAGTTTCTGCAATAGTGTAAAAATCGGTCGTATGAAAAGATTTCTTGAGCTTCTCTTGAGAAACACGCAGACCTTTTGAAGAATCCGAAAAAACCTCCTCAACAGCTGTAATCTGCGATATTTCCATGGCCTTGCCCCTTCTGTAGTTTAAAGCAGGATCTGGATGAACTAAAAGTTCGAAGTGCTCTCCTTCCACTGTCAAACGCACAGTTGTGAATTTGCTACTCAATTCTATACATCTCTTTATGAACTGCCAAACTTCTCCTTGGACAGAGACGCGAACTTCGTTACTTCTTCCTCAGTATATCTTCTGAGCTTCTTGGCGTCAGTATCAATAATAGCCATTCGTATATGGCTGACACCAGTTTTATCCTCACTGACTAAATAGATCGACTTCACAGCCAGAACTGAGGCTTCATCGATTGTCATCGAGGAGTTGAAATTGTTTTCTAAGAACTGCGTAACTTGATCCGAGCCAGATCCTATTGCGACCGCCTCATATTGCAGGTAGCTTCCACTTGGGTCAACCAGAAAGACAGAAGACCCTTTCTTATCCACACCGGCGATAATTAAGGAAACGCCGAAAGGGCGGACGCCGGCATACTGAGTATACTCTTGTGTAAGGTCGCCTAAATATTTGGAAACAGACTCCACGTCCGCTATTTCATCATAAAGAAGACGATTGTATTGAGAAAAAACTCTAGCTTTATCAACTAGAACTCTCGCATCTGGAACATATCCAGCTGCTGCAATTCCAACGTGATCGTCCACTTGAAAGATTTTCTGCGATAATGATGGCGTTTGAAGTTTACGAACCCTCTCTTCTACTGCTAGCACGACACCGTTTGTTACTCGCAAACCTAGGGCAACAGTACCTCTTCTAACTGTTTCTAACGCATATTCTACTTGATATAGGCGTCCGTCCGGCGAAAATATTGTTAACGCCCGATCGTAGCCTGCTGATGGACCGAAAATACCCCTTTCACCTCTCTTTTCTAAACATTAGTCTTCTAAGTCACATGTTTAAACCTTTTTATTTTTAACGTTACTGTTAAAGAAATTGTAATATTTGGTCAGTTTCGTCGCGAGTTCTTCAAAGCCAGTTTGGCTCAGTCTGGGACGGCTTGTACTTCATCCCAAGAGTTAGGCGTTTTGCCTACGATTTAAATCTTTCTTTCTGGATGCACTGCGATA
This sequence comes from Nitrososphaeria archaeon, assembly GCA_963760525.1. Classification (GTDB taxonomy): domain Archaea; phylum Thermoproteota; class Nitrososphaeria; order JACIWG01; family JACIWG01; genus CAVXDT01. The sequence continues at coordinate 142,299 of CAVXDT010000014.1, read as the reverse complement.
TAGCGTTTTTATAGAATTCTCGCGCGTTTTTCAAATAGCCTATTTTGGGCCTGAACCTAAAACGAAACGCGTTACTTTCTTGAACTCTAAACTTGTCTTCACACAAACTTTCCTTGCTTATTCTAATGTAAAGACCCTTGGAGGAATCGATATGATTGTCAATATGCTTTAGGAAATCTTCCATTACAGTCGATTCTAAGCTCTTGAACACGGTTTCAAAGATCTTCTGTGCAGTAACATCCTTCACTGAGACTTCAAATTTCGAAATAGGATTACCATAATATCCTTCGAAGTTCGTCCTGAATAGCAGAGATTCGTCCAGATCAAGATTCTTCTTCAGAGAATTCATTATCTTACGTTCATCCTCTGTTGCATGAACATTGAAGGATAATTCCACCTCCAACTTGATGGAATTTCTTTGGCTCATTCATTGGATATCATAAACATAAATAAATAAATTTTTGATTATACTAAAGGCGTGGAAAAAGACAAAATATGCCTTGGCATAGAATCAACAGCACATACATTTTCAGTATCAGTAGTCTCAGAAAAAGAAATTATTTCGAATATAAAGGACACATTCGTCCCGCCACCTGGCCAAGGAATTCACCCTTATGAAGCGGCACAGCACCATCTTAGAGTCGCGAAAAGAGTCCTTCAAGATGCACTCAGAAAAAGCGGTAGAAAGATAGAAGACATCGATGCAGTAGCTTATTCAAAGGGACCAGGATTAGGGCCATGTTTAAGAATCGGAGCGGTTGTCGCAAGAAGTCTGGCAAGCTACTATGAGATACCACTTATTGCTGTTAACCATGCAATAGGGCATATTGAACTCGCAAATTTCTTCGCTAAGGTAAGAGATCCCGTTATTGTGCTGGTTTCAGGAGGACACACGCTTGTCTCTACTTATCTTGCCAAAAGGTGGAGAATATTCGGTGAAACACTTGATATCACGTTGGGTCAGCTTTTTGATCAGCTTGGTAGAGAACTCGGATATCATTCCCCAGCAGGGAAGCAAATTGAATCTTTGGCAGCAGGAGGAGAGAATTACATTGATATGCCCTATACTGTTAAGGGAAATGACGTCTCATATTCAGGTTTACTGACTTCTGCTAAGAACCTTCTAAAGAAAGAAGCGAGCAAGAATGATGTGTGCTTTTCAGTTCAAGAAACGGCGTTTGCGATGCTTACTGAAGTGACAGAAAGACTACTTGCATTTTCCGAGAAAAACGAGATAGTTTTGACAGGAGGAGTTGCAGCTAACAAAAGATTACAAGAGATGATGGGAAGCCTGTGTGGCGTACATGGTTCGAGTTTCCATGTTATACCGAAAGAGTATAGTGGAGATTGCGGAGCACAAATAGCGCTCGTCGGCCTTCTGCAATATTTATCAAACGACTTGACACCTATCGAAAAGAGCACAGTAAGACAGTCTTGGAGAATAGATGAGGTTGAAGTAACTTGGAGAAACTAATCAAGATGGGCGCTGAAGCCAACATCTACCTGGATTACTGGAATGATATAGAAGTCATCAGAAAAATACGGAGACCGAAGCCTTATTGGAGGGGGGAGTTAGACAAGAAGATAAGAAGAAGCAGAACTATCAAAGAGGCAGAGTATATGAGCATCGTTAAAAGATATGGTGTTCTTACTCCTATAATCTACTACGTTGATCCATTTAATGGAGAGATAATAATGGAATATGTAAATGGAACAAGAATGAAAGACCTCTTTGAAATAGACCTAAGAAAGGCACTTCTTATGCTTAATGAGGCTGGAAGGAGTCTTGCGAGAATGCATGCACATAACATACTTCATGGAGACCCTACGACGTCGAACTTTATAGTAAGAGATGGGAAGCTTTACTTTATTGATTTTGGACTTGCCTTCCGTTCAACAAGGTTAGAAGACAAATCTGTTGATGTCCACCTGCTAAAACAAGTAATGAAAAGCGCTCATTCAGACATCTTCGACAAAGGATTCGGTGAAATTATAGAGGGTTATGGGAGCGTTTGCGGGAACATCCAACTAGAGAAGACACTTGATAACATACGTGAAATTGAGAAGAGAGGTAGATATGCTGCCTCAGACTAAGAGTCGAATCAGTTTTGCAACGGAAAACCTTGACAAGATATCAGAGGCAAACCAGATACTTTCGGAATTCAAAATAAATTTGGAACAGGCAAATGTCAAGAAAATGGAAATTCAAGCCGAGCAATTAGAAGAAATAGTAACATTTGCTCTTAATATGATTCCTGATGACGCATTACCAATAATTATCGAAGACTCTGGACTGTTTATTGATGCATTAAATGGGTTCCCAGGACCCTACTCTTCCTTTGTATACAAAAAGATTCAATGCGAGGGAGTCATCAAGCTAATGGAAGGAAGACAGGAAAGAAAAGCCATGTTTATTTCAGTGGTAGGTTATAAGAGTAAAGAAAAAAGAATATTCCTATTTAGAGGCGAAATCTATGGGAATATCTTATCTAGCACTATTGGCAAAGGAGGCTTCGGGTTTGACCCTATCTTTGTGCCTGATGGGAATGACAAGACTTTTGCTCAAATGAACATAGAAGAAAAGAATAGTTTTTCTCATAGAGGAAAGGCTTTTAAAAAGTGGGGGGAATGGATGAAAGACTGTCAACAAAATATATTTAAAGCAAGTACGTAGAGAGTATGTTCGCATATGGCAAGACAATATTCACATATGAGGGGAAAGGCACATTCGATTAGGCCAGTCTACAAACTCAACCCACCTTGGGTAACGTATACACAAGAGGAAATAGTTTCTTTGATAATTAAGATGGCCAATGAGGGATTAACGACTAGTAAAATTGGAGTTAACCTAAGGGATCAATATGGTATACCCTTGCAAAAGCAAATAACTGGAAAGACGATAACGGCAATTCTAAAAGAGAATAAATTAGCTTCAAAAATGCCCAATGACCTTGAAAACCTTATTAGAAAGGCGCAAAAGTTGAATGACCATTTGAAAACACATAAGAAGGATGGCAAGAATGTTAGATCTCTTGAACTTGTCGAAGCAAGGATTCATCGACTTTCGAAACATTACAAGGAAGAAGGCATGATTGACGGAAAATGGAAATACTCTGCTAAGATTGCGCAGCTAAAGTAAGTGCCAAGTTTATGGGCATTAAAGAGCTTAGGGAGAAGTCAGAAAGCATATGTGAGATTATTGAAAATGCTATTGAAGAAAAGAAACAAATTATTGTAATATGCCACCTAGATGCTGACGGTCTAACAGCTGGAAGCATAATCGGGAAAAGTATTTTCAAAGAAGAAGGCAGAGCTTTGATAAGAACAGTGAGCGATCTGAGCTCAAACTCAATCTTCAACTTAAAGAAACAAGAATATGATTATTATGTTTTTGTAGATATTGGGATGGGATTTGTAGGCTTACTAGACAAAGAACTTGACGAACACTGGGTTATACTAGATCATCACCAGAGTTCCCAAGAAGAGCTGGAACATTCCAGAGTCATTAATCCTCATGCTTATGCGATAGAAGGAGGAACAGAAATTTCTGGATCTGGCGTAGCATACCTTGTGTCTAAGAAGTTAAATAGCTCGAACAAGGATCTTTCAGCACTTGCTATTGTAGGCGCACTTGCCGACAGACAAGACCAAGGTCCGTCAAGAAGCCTTATTGGAGTTAATCAAAAGGTAATACTGAAGGACGCTAAAGATTCTGATTTAATAAAAGAAGAAAAGGATTTGATTTTCTATGGCAGAGAAACTAAACCTATCCATGATGCTATTGCATCAACAAACACTCCTTTTATACCGTTACTAACTGGCAACTACGATGCATGCTTAGCTGCTCTTGTTTCATCTGACTTTAAGGTCAAGGAAGGAGAAAGATGGAGAACCATATCTGAACTGTCTTATGAGGAAAAAATGAAACTCATCGAGATACTAATTCCATACATAACAAAGGGAGGAGCGAAGAGTGATGTAGTGGAAGAACTTTTTGGTAATGTTTACACTCTAATAAAAGAAGAAGAGAGATCTAATTTGAGAGATGCAAGAGAATTTGGGTCTTTACTTAACGCGTGTGGAAGAAGTGGGAAAGCTAGCATAGGAATTCTAATATGTCTTGGAGAACGTGACGAAGGCTGTTTAGAAGGAGAAAGATACTCCAAAATTATAGGCGAACATTATCACAGTACCTTCAGATCATAAATACAGATGCTAATAGGATTCTTAATGGAGAACGAATTGTGCAGGTAATAGGCGATGACTTGATAGATGAGAAAATGCTAGGAGCGGTTTCTTCAATACTTTCAAGCTCACTGGCATTCAAAGACAAAGTAATAATATTGAAAACAAAAACCAAGGATAATGATCTGAAAATCTCGGTCAGAAGAGGGGAGGGATTCGAAGGACTTAACTTTGGCTTAATACTAAAGGAAACCGCAAAAGAATTGGGTGGAATAGGCGGAGGACATGCAGTTGCAGCTGGCGCAAAAATACCTTTAGAATCATATGCAAAGTTTATTGAGGAAATAACAAAAAAGGTAAGGGATGAGAAAAACAGTAGATCACTCTAACGCTTGATTCAGAGGATAAGAAACTAATTGAAACCATTTTAAAAGCTTTGAATCCAGACAACGTAAACATTCCCAATAAGATATTATTCGAATGTATAATTCAAGAAGGCAAGATTCTTTTAAAGGTGGCCTCCCAGCAGAACCCAGAAACTTTAATATCCACAGTTCGAGAGGTACTCGATAACATAAACTTGTGCATACAAACTGTTTTGGTGACTGAAAATGGAAAAAATTAGAATAAAGACAGAAGGATACTTCGTCCTTAGCAAGACACATGGGAATGTTGCAGAAGTTTTGAGAGAAGCTTTTGAAGAATCCAAGAGTGCTCTGATTAGAGGAGCAGAGAAAGACCTAGAAAATGCCTGTTATGTTTCTGACTGGACAATATCAGAAAACATATTGAAGGTCAGTGTCACCTCTGGAAATCTTGTGAGGGCACATGTTGGATTACTTAGGTTAAATAAGATCCTATCGAAGCATTTAGGAGAAAAGCTAAGAATTGGCATAAGAGATATCAGTGCAAAGAAATTTGAAATACAATTAGAAAATGAACTCGACGAAATTGCCCTAAACAAGATCAAATCAATTCCTAAGATTACAACAGTTTCCACAGAAAAAGGAGACACAGTAATCGAACTTGAAACCTTAGAAGAACAAGATTTAAGAGGAAACATCATAGACAGACTAATAACTCTTATAGAAGAAGTGTCTAGGGAAAAGCACGTCGCTTTCGATCAGACACAACCAATAGTTAAAACCTCTGAAAAAAAGCAGATGACTTATTCAGGTGATCCACTTATCACTGGTCTGGAACTTGGATGGATCGTAAACTTTCCAGGCCGAGGTCAGTTCATTTACGCAAGCAAATACGGTGCACTTTTCGAGACAATAAAGTCTATCTTGCTCAAAGAAATCGCTCAAAAGTTAGGGTTCAAACCATTCCTCCTTCCTAAACTGATACCATTTGAAGTTATGAAGAAAATGCCAGGATATTTTGACAGCATTCCAGAAGGAATGTTTTATGTTTCACCTCCACCTCGTGAGCCAGAGGCCTTTGAGAACTTTAAAGAAGAATATAAGATCAGAAAGGAAATTCCTATAGGAGAACTTAAGAGTGTGCTAAAAGATCCAGCCTATGTATTAGCCCCTGCACAGTGTGAGCCATTCTGGCAATATTATAGCCAAGTAGCACACGATTCTTCTGCATATCCATTGAAATACTATGATGCTTCCGGTTATACATACAGATGGGAAGGAGGGGGTGTGGAAGGGCTTGTTAGAGTAACAGAGTTTCAGAGAATAGAAATGACTTATGTTGGTCTGCCAGAACAGGTAGTAGAAATCCGTGATAAGATCGTTGAGAGAGGAATCCACGTGGCAGATAGAATACTGGACTTAGAATGGAGAATAACCGCAGCAGCACCATTCTATGTCAAGCAGGCATCAACACAATTTGATCCTCTTAATAGCGTGGAAGTCCCAGCTTACGACATAGAAATATACCTTCCCTATAGAGGACTTCGAGAAAAATCTGAGTGGCTTGAAGTCGCAGGATGCTTTGTGCACAAGAAGAAATTCGTTGATGCATTTAAGATAAAAGGTAGTGATAACAGTGACATTTGGACAGGGTGTACAGGTTTAGGAGAATCCAGATGGGTAGCTGCTTTTCTGGCGGAGAAAGGTTTTAAAGTGGAAGATTGGCCAGCAAAGGTAAGAGAAAAATATTACGAAATTTTAGGTGAATAAGATGCCGAGAAGAGTGATAAAAGTCAAGGATAAGTGGAAGGAAAAGACTTGGGTTCAAGTGGAAGCTCCAGCAATATTTGGAAACAAGATAATTGTAAAGGTACCAATTACTGAAGTTAAAAACGCAATAGGGAGAATTATAGAAACTACACTTTTTGATTTAGTTGGAGAAGAAGAAGAGCAACATGCTATGAAGCTTGAAGTTTCAAATAAGGGAGGTTCAGGGCGACGTAGCCAAAACCAACTTCAAACAATTTGAGCTGGCAAGGGAGGCCCTAAAGAGTATAATTCGAAAAGGAACATCAATTATTGATTTCTTTAGCAATATCGAAACAAAAGATGGAGCTGGACTCCGGGTATTTGTCATAATCTATACTTCAACTAAAATAAACGCTTCTAGGAAGAAGGCTATAAGGAAGGATAGCGGACAAAATAGTGGAAGAGAAGGCAAAGAAGCTTACTTTCGACCAGTTCGTGCTGGAATCAGTTTTAGGAAAGATTGCTTCTGAAATATTCGATAATTCAAAGAAGATATTAAGATACGATATACGAGCATAAGAAAGCTCAAGGTGTATAAGTTATCAAACGAACGAAGAAGAAAGAATTAACCCCTAGCCTTAGCTGAAACAATTTTTATGACGTCTCATTATCGAGGAGTCATGATCAGCGCCGACCCTTACTCCCTTTTTCACATCCATGGCATAGAGAAAACCTTCACCGAGGTCAGTGTGTATTTTGTAAGCTAGGTCTTTTGCAGTGGAACCCTTTTTGATCAAATACGCTTCTGGGAGAATATTTCCTTTTTTATCTGATAATTTATGTTCGTCTTCTACAGGATAGACTGTTATTAACTCGAGTAATTCTCTGAAAGTGTAATTTATAACCTCTTGAACCCCTGTCGACTTCCATTTACTCAATACTCTTTCTCTTATGAGATCTAAAGCTTTCTTCTGCTGATCATTTAATTCAGAAACGATCTTAAAATCGCTATCTCCGGGTAAATATTCTATTAGCTTTTTTTCAGAAGCACGTCTTAATACGAGCTCAGATTCCGCAGAACATGGAATACATAGCTTTTCTGTTGACTTTAACTTCTCATAATTTACAGGAGCTGGGAAAAGATCGATCTTGTTAGCTGCAATAATTGTAGGCTTTGAAATCCTGCGAACATGCTTTACAAATTCAAAGAGATTTTGCTCTGTCCATGATGACAGTTTCTTATTCATCAATCCGACAGATTCGATTGCCTTCAGAATGTGAGCTTTCGAGATAGAAAGTCCAGACACCTTCTGATGTAGCTGGACTACCCCAGCATCAAAGCCTGCATCGCTGGATTTGGAGACCTTCAACCAATCGCTCTTTAAGATATTAAAGAACCAAAGATCAAGCTCATTTTCCACAAACTGTACATCTTCCATCGGATCATGTAATCCCGGTACTACTGGCCTTCCTTCGATATCAGTGGATCCAGAAGCATCAACAACATGAACAAGCGCGTCTGCCTGGCGTAGGTCATCTAAGAATTTGTTACCGAGACCTCTGCCGCTTGAAGCTCCAGGAACAAGGCCGGCGACATCCATGAGTTTAACAGGGATAAGCCTTGTACCGTTTACGCAAACGGAATTTGTAGGGGTATCTTGAACCCCCATTTCCCTACATATACATTGAGTCTTGAAATACGCTACTCCTACATTGGGATTTATAGTTGTGAACGGGTAGTTTGCTATTGGAACATTTAACATTGTGGCAGCACTGAAAAATGTGCTTTTGCCAACATTGGTTTTGCCTATAACACCTACTAGCATCCATACATCTTAGAAGAATAAAATACAAAAAGGTTTAATCCTAGCAAGAGAAAATCGGATTATTGAAAGAATTGTGGTTATTGGCGTAGGCTTAGCGGGTACGACTGCTGAAGGAGAGCTTGAATCATAAACAAAATGCTTTCTTGAAAGAACTGGAATTATTCTGAGGCTGGTCTCTGCAATACAACTTCATTTATTCTGGTTTCCATCGGAAGCTTCGAAGAAGCAGTCTTAAGCGCTTCTCTTGCTTTCTCGATATTTGCTCTACTCAACCTTAACAGCATTATCACATCGTTAATATTTACACGTGCACCTCGACCTACAGGCTTTCCAAAAGACAGCCTCATACCCATTGATAGACGATCCGCACCAGCTGTAGCAATCATCCTGTTTTCTTTTAGAACAATGTGAGGATATGGTTTCAATAGTAGATAATAGTTGGCTTCTCCAATCTCTTGAAGTTTTTTGTTTGCAGCAACACGTGCTGCTTCTAGAGCATTGGACCTAATTTGAATTTTGCGAGCTGACACAAGTTGCAGTTCGACATCATAATTACCACTAGCTTGCCCAGTAGAAAATTTTGCAATTTTAGATTGTGGATTCCCACCTATGTAATCTTTTCTTGTATATGGCATTCCTGCTGAATGACGATAGTTCCTACCTTGCATAGCGTTCACCTCCCCAGTTATACCCTAATATTTAAATCGTTTTTACTAAAGTCATGAGTTGAAGGAAAGGTGTGCCTTATGACGGATATAGTCGTAGCCATGATAGAACCAGAAAGTCAAGGTAACATAGGTGCAATAGCCAGAGCGATGAAGAACTTTGGTTTGAAAGAACTCTATCTGGTTAATCCAAAAGATAGCCTAGGTGATGAGGCAAGGAAGATGGCTGTTCACGCTCAGAACCTTCTTGATAATGTGAAAATATTTCAGACTTTCGACGACCTAAAAAACGAAATTGGCCTTCTCTATGGGACAACAGCTATAGCTGCAAAAAGACCTGGAAATCTTACCAGAAACGCAATATCGCCTTCTCAGTTTGCAGAGTTAGCGTCATCCACTAAGGGTAGAATTGCAGTACTGTTTGGGCGAGAGAGCACTGGACTGTCGAATCGGGAGTTGGAAGCGTGCGACGCAGTCATAACCATTCCATCAAATCAGGAGTATCCGACACTCAATGTGGCAATGGCTGGTGTAATAATATTTTATGAGCTAAGTAAGGTTAAAATTAATGCTACATCCTTTACTGCGATGGATAAGGCAACAAAATTTATGCTAATTTCTAAATTCAAAAGTTTGACTTTCAAAACTAATCTTCCAGCTTATAAGAGAAGAATGATAGAACGCGCGTTTAGGAATGTGATTGGCAAAGGAGCTGTTACACAGAAAGAAGCGGGGCTAGTCCTAACAGCATTAAATAGAATAGAGAAGAAGATAGAACTTTTGGAAAAAGATGACAAATGAATGGTAACAAATCTACCTGCTAAAGCGAAGGCTATTTGGGCAAAGGCGATGTTTTCTAAGGAGCCGAAGGATAAGCTTGAACTCCTTAGACAATTTTACAGTTCTTTTCCAAAGCATAAGTCTACCGAAAAGCTTGAGATGCAAATAAAGAGACAAATAAAGGGACTAGAAGAAGAGATTGAAAGAAAAAAGAAAAAACATGGCACAATTGTTAGTATTTGGAGTATAAGGAAAAGTGAGGAACTTCAAATAGCTGTAATAGGCAAACTGGATGATGCTATACAATTCTTCAGTAAAGTCACTAAAAAGGAAATGGAACCGTTCGCAGTTTATACTCAGCCTACTGTTGGCGCCTCTAAATCGGATTCCATAGTTTTTCAAGTCGTTTTATGTCCCTTTGATCCAATAATGGGTGAGGAAAAACAAAAGAAGTTTGGGGCACTCTTATACAATGCAGACTTCTTAATTGTGATGTTCCCTTCAAAAGATTTCATAGAGTATTTTTCTGTTCTTATTAACTGGCTTACACAGTACAATATTGTATTAACGTTAAGAAAGAAAGAAGCTAGGATCGAGCAAACGGGCACTGGAGGGCTGAGGATTGCTGGAAAATCAAGATTTTGTACAGAAGAAGAGATTAGACAATTCTTGTTTGAATATAAAATAGTCAATGCGATTGTGAAGATATCTGAAGAAACAACATTAGAGGATATAGAGGCCACTTTATTCGGCCAAATAAGCAGACCAGCTATCGTACTATGCAGGAATGATGAACAAGAGAGGCAATTGAAGTTGAATTTCAAAAATCTTCCCACAGGTTCACTGACTATTGACAAACATGAACTACTGGATAGGATACTGAAAATCTTGGGTTTAATAAGAATTTATACAAGAAGTCGCAGCAAAGGAATAGCGGAAAAACCAATCTTAATCCGAAAAAAAGCGACTGTTATCGAAGTTGCAGAGATAATACATAAAGATCTGGCAAAGAACTTCCTTTATGCAAAACTCTTAAGAAATGATAACGAGATAAAAGTCGGCAGGTATTTTGTTCTGGATGACAATGACGTTATTGAGATAAGGTCAAGATGATTGCCTACAACGGAAAACCGAGATAACCTCAAACATATAATGTTCTTTCGCAACTTCATCACAGATAAACCCTCTTTTCTCGACAAAATCTATGATATGTCTTACATCAGCCAATGAAGAGGTAACAAAGAATATAGAGCCGGTTGATTTGACAAGTCGTAATGAGACGTCCAAGAACTTCAATATAACCTCATTTCCAACTCTGCCTCCATCAATCGTGTGATCAATTATTTTTTTTGATGGTAAATATGGTGGATTAAACATTATTACATCGTAAGAATTTGACATAAAGCATTTGCCTGAATCACAGCAAACCAATTCAATTTCATCTGGAAGTTCGCTTCTGATTTGTTTCAAGGTTTCAAGTTCCATATCACATCCTGCACAAAATTCAGCCTTCGAGAGCACCGTCTTTATGACTTCACCAGAACCTACTCCTATCTCAAGAATTTTGCCTTCAAGTTTAGCAGATTCGAGACATTTTATTAGGAGAAAAGTGTCCTCTGAAGGAAGGTACATGATCTATTGCGCCTCAAAAGATGATAAAAAACCTAAAAGAGCCAAACAGTCTCTAGGAGAAAGATGATCTATCCTCTTCTCTTTCATAGATTTAATTTCGTCAGGTAGGGAAGAGACATCTTTTGAGAAATACTTGATAATACTATAGATTTTCTTTCGCTTAAAAGAGAAGCATAAACGCAATAGGTTTCTACTCCTATAATCCAGAAGAGAAGACTTTAAAGCCTCAAACTTCACAATGTAAGAATAAACCTTGGGAGGGGGAAAGAATGCGTCAGGAGGAATCTGGTCGAAAGTGGACATTTTGAACGAAAGTTGTGATATCACTGATATCGCACGGTAACTTTTTACTCCAGGCTGCGATATGAGTTTTTCAACAAATTCCTTCTGCAATACTACAGTTGCGGTCTCGAAATCCCTTTCCGTAAGCCAGAAGACGAAATTTCTTGACTGCGAATAAGGCAAATTTGATACTATTTTTATTTTGTTAAAACAAGAAGTCGACTTAAAGCCATTTTCGTTCAATAAGACCAAGTTTTTATATTTTGAGAGTCTCTTTTTGGCTAGAAGAAACAGACGTTCATCAACTTCGTATGATATAACTTTACCTGCCCTTTCGCAAAGACCTTCTGTAAGGTCCCCCTCCCCTGCTCCTATTTCTAATATTGTGTCCTCATGTTTTATATCTGAAATATCTAAGATGCGTTCTATGAAATAATAGCTCTTCATGAGATTCTGACCAAAATGTCGATTATATTTCATATAGTCTTTGCGCATGTATTAGCTATTTGCTTTTCTATAAGTTTATGGAGCTTTTCTAGCGAAACTACAATACAATAAAGGAATTACACGAGTAGTAAACTAATAAACAAAAGACTGCGAATCAAAAGTCTAAATATTAGATAAGCAAGGGCTTTAATGCCTAGTGATTAAAATGACGACAGCTCACGAAGTTCCAGAGAATCTGCTTATAGCTAGGTTAGCTGAGCATATTAAAAATAATGCTACACAGGTTATGCCTCCAGAATGGGCGTTTTATGTCAAGACGGGTTCGCATGCAGAAAGGCAGCCTCAAGATAAAGGTTGGTGGTACGTTAGAGCTGCTTCGCTCTTAAGAAAAGTTTACATGCACGGCCCCATTGGAATGAGCGATTTAAGATCAGCCTACGGCGGAGGTAAAAGTGTGGGATATTCGTTTAGACGCCATAGAGATGCGGGTGGATCTTCGATACGAAAAGTTCTTCAACAGCTTGAGAGTGCTGGCTTTGTCACTAAGCTTGATAAAAAAGGGCGGGTTTTGACGAGTAAAGGAAGAAGCTTAGTTGACAGGATGAGCAAAGAAATATTGGAAGAATTAGTCAAGAGTCAACCTACGCTAAAGAAATACACACGGTGAAGCAATTGAGTTCTTATGAACCAACACGTTCATCCAAAGAAGAGGAAGACAAAAAGGCTCTTAAAGCACAGACTCTTAGAATGTGTCTAACGCCTGAAGCGAGACTGAGAATTGCAAATTTGAGAATGGTCAAGCCTGAGGTTGCTGATTTTGTCGAAAATCAGATCTTCCAGTTAGCAGCATCAGGCAAACTTAGAAGACAGATAACAGACGACGAAGTTAAAGAAATATTAATAAACATGGCACAAAAGGAGAAGCGGGAATTTAAGATACGGAGAGTGTGATGATGGGATCAGCAAAAGACAGAGGAAAGAAAAGAAGACTTATGGTTGAAAGTAAAATCTCTGAGGGAGTTCCAACATGGGTTGTACTCAGAACTAAAATGAAAGTGAGAACAAACCCGCAGAGGAGAAATTGGAGAAGAAATAAACTTAAGCTCTAGAAGATGAGATCTATGCCCGAGAAGAATTTAGAAGAGAAAACGGTTGTCATTCCACTTTGGAAATCTCAGAAGACAGGCCGATATAGGCAGACACACAAAGCTATGAGTGTTTTAAGAGAGGAAGTAGCCAAGATAGTTAGAGACGAAGATTTCTTAATAGATACTCAACTTAACGAATATATCTGGGCAAGGGGAATTAAGAATCCTCCGAAAAGAATTACTGTTAAGATCAAAAAAGGAGAAGACGGAAAGACTATTGTTAGCTTGCCTTAACCGATGATTTTTCTGTAAGCCTTTCCACATCTAAGGCAAGTGATCTTAATATGTAACTTAGGAAGACTGACCACTCTTATTTTAGAATCTATACCAGGAAGTATTATAGATTTACACTTTTTGCAGAAGAAGATCTTGTATTGATATGGCAAGCGTATGTTGAACTTTAGAAAGATGCGTCTAGCCACTTCCAACTGCTGCCTACTAATATCTTGATTTTTTGAAGCATATTCTGTAGCGTTAGCAAACAAAATCTGTATTCTCTCTAACCCAAGCTTCTTTTGCAGTCTCTTGTTCCGAGCCACATTATGGATTCGATAATGTTAAATAAAAATGTAACCAAAGATGGTGTAAGAAACAGCTGATTTGCGGGATGAGTAGAATAACATATGTTCTTGAGGAATCCGCCATCGAGGTTATACCAAGGGAAATTAGGGATGACAGGATGATCAGGCAGTTTTGCCTAAAGAGGGGAAAGCATCCAGAAGAAGTGCTGTTAGATCAGAGTTATCACCATAAGGCTATTTTGAAGTTAGCAAACCATGAGAAAAGGGGTAGACCAGACATAGTCCACTTTTGTCTCCTTGAAGCAACTTCAACACCAATGTACTTCAAAGGACAACTTGATGTTTATGCACATACATTAGATGATAAGATCATAAAGGTCGAAAAAAATGTCAGACTGCCCAGAGTGTATGAGAGGTTTGTTGGACTTGTGGAGAAACTATATGTAGAAAAAATCATTAGTTATAAAAAAGAAAGGCTCTTAACGCTGTCAAAAGGTTCTTTGGAAGATCTCTTAAATAAAATAAGACCATCAACAGTGATCGGCCTTTCCAGTATTGGTAAAGAGACCAGCAATGAGAAAGTTGCCAGCTATGCTCTTAGATTCGAAAACCCAGTCTTTATTGTAGGAGGCTTTGCAAAAGGACATTTTAGACCTGACAAAAGAAAACTGATGGACAACCTCTTTTCCATAAGCAGATACTCCCTTGACGCGCATGTAGTAACCGCGAGAATCCTTTATGAAGCAGAAAAGATTGTGTTAGCCTGACTTGACACATAAATTGAAATTATGCAGAAGCCCGATTTGTGGAAAGAAGGCAAAGCATAAAAACCTAGATGATAAAAAAACGGATGTGCGATCGTCGTCCAGCCTGGTCTAGGACATCAGCCCTCCAAGCTGGTAACCCGGGTTCAAATCCCGGCGGTCGCATTTAGTTCTATTTTTAGAAAGGGAAAAACTGAAATTCTCTAAGCCATAAAAGTTATAACATGTTGGTCTTGAACATAACTTGCGCAGGAACGCCGAGGTAGCTCAGCCTGGGAGAGCACCCGGCTGAAGACCGGGCCGTCGCCGGTTCAAACCCGGCCCTCGGCACCTCTTTCCGTGCCAAATTTAATTAAATTGAAAAACAGATAATCGGCCTTTAGCATTTTACTATATCGTTAGGTTTATACAATATGTTTATTTCTCTTGAAACTAACTGATGAGGCCTTTCATCAAGAATAGATTTTAAGATTTTGAAATTATTTTGTTCTGCCATTTCTCTTAGATCTAAAGACAAGGAACCAGTTGAAGATTTAATACTTGGGCTGATGATAACCGCTCTTTTACCTGGTCTTATGATTTCGTTCATCTCAGGTAATGTTTCTTTGAAGAGTGATTTGAGTTCGCTGATAACCCTTTTAGCATCGTTATGTTCTGGTCTCATCTTAAAAGCTGGCCCTAAATAAGGTTCTGTTACAATTGCGTCAAACGAATCTTCCTTAAAATATTCACCTAGTTTTCTAGCATCCCCAACAATTATTCTTTCATCTATATTATTCCATCCCAAACCATATTCTTTCGAGACGTATTTTAAGTTCTGTCTTGATGTATCTACACATTCTTTATTTATGTCGACCCCAAATACCTTGATTCCATTCAATACAGCTTCCTGCAAGATAGTTCCAACACCACAAAATGGATCTAAAAGTACATCGCCTTTTTTCACCTCAGAAAGATTAACCAAAGCTTTCGCATAATTAGGAGCCATTCCATATATCCAACCTTCAGGTCTGTTTGGTCTATAGATACCGCGTTTATTAAACGCTTCTTGATCGCATATTCCAAGAGTGGCTGCAATATAAGAAAAACGATTCTCTAAGCCAATTAGTAATTCTAAATTTTGATTGTGGAATTTTTCCTTTCTAGCTTCAGTTGGTCTTATATCAGCACTTTCTTTATATTTGAAATTTTTTGCAGTCACAATACTAGGTTCTCTTTTCAGTCCAGCATCCTCTTTTAGCCTATTGGCTACGACTTCTCCAACAACTTCTCCTAATTCGTTGAAATCAATAAATTTAATATCGGCTACATTTCTAGGATAAACACTAACACCAATCAAATTTGCTTCGGAAGCATGATTGACAACTTCTTGAGGGAGTTTTAAAGAAGATTCAAGGATTTCTTCAATTATTTTCATATTCATTCTTTTTTTCTGCAGGCCAAATGCTTTTTTTAAACAATCAGTTTCTACTTTACCCAATATTCTACCTATTTTTAATGTTTCACCAATTTGATCACTCATTTTTTTGGGATCAAGGTTAACAGTGTCAAAAATAAAATATTCATTTGTATAATTTCTAAGATAGTGGTCTATACCCCTTGCTTTTAGATAAGAAATAATTTCATTAACAGAAAGTTCGGGGTTTTTCCTTACCACAAACATATACTCGCGTTGATTTCCTATCATTCTATTCACTAATAGCAAACATAAACTTTAAATAGGTTTTGTAAATTGGTAATTTTCGCGTGAGCCCAGAGGATAAGAACTATCGACCAACTGTTCTTCCTGTTTTCTAACTGTGATTACCTTACTTATTTCCAGAGATATCTGGCGTTTCTTTCAATCAATCATGTTGATCCGAAATAAATGGAATTACACGCAATTTCTTATCGTTACCAAACTCACAGGATGCAATACAACTGCGTCCAAGTTAAATTTCTTCATCTTTCAATAAAACTTAATTTATGTATTGGTTGTTTATGGGGGTGGCTTAAAGGCATGCGGCTTTAGTTGACGGGCGAACTGACCTTGGGTGGGAATGAAGAAGATATTGCCGTATGCCGAGAAAACATGGGCCGATGGTACAGTTCGGTAGTTACGCTCGCCTCGCACGCGAGAGACCGCGGGTTCAAATCCCGCTCGGTCCACTACTATGCACAATATTGATTCCTGAATTCAGCGTAGTAAGTTATTTTTTGTCTTTACAATTTATTGTTTTGAGCTCGCTGAGTAAATAAGCTTTGTCTTCTCTCTCGGTTCAAGTCCAGCCCTGTCTACCTAAAGGCAAAGTGTAAATTGAAGTCAGCTTAGGCTTCTATTATATGTGAAGTCAGCTTAGGCTTCTATTATATGATTTTCAGACGAGCTTTTCGAAGGAGTCAGTTCTGATCCTATAGATTAGAGAAGGTTTTTTTGTAAACAAGCCTACTTCAATTACTCCTGGCTGAGCTTTTACTTCTATTTCTAGACTTTTTGCATCAGCAATGTTATCGAAATAGACGTCTAAGACCAAATTGCCATTTTCTGTGAAAACTGGGAAGCCACGGCTATCCTTTCTAATCGCTGGATTTCCGCCTAAACGCTCCAGATACTTTATAACAGGCCATCTTGCGAAAGGCGATACTTCTACAGGAACTGGACAGCTGATGCCAAGTCTTTCTGCGAACTTTTTTTCCTGTGCAAGTATGACAACTTTCTCTGAACTGTACATAAGAATTTTTTCTCTTAGCAGGGCACCACCACCACCTTTTATAATGTGATAACTTCCCTCTTCTATCTGATCCAAGCTGTCAATGTACAATTGGATCGAATCTTGGTCTGGAAACATTTTGGTTGCGAATTCCTTTTCCTCCATTTTCAACATAATTTGGGATGATGATGGAACAAACCATATGCTTCGATTCACTTCAAGTGTTGATAATTCCTCTATTAGATCTGATATTGTCCTCCCACTACCAACCCCCACATATGAAGATGAATTTATTTCCCCAATCAGGTCTTCTGCAATCTTGTGCATAATTGGAGAACTCAATTTATCATGCCTCTTCTAAGTCTATTTGCTCCAACTTTTCTAAAGCTTTCATTATTTCTTCTCTATATTGCTTAAGCTCCCTATCTATTGAGGATTCCAATGGTCGTGGTGATTTCTTCCCAATCTTTTGAGGATTTGGCTGAGAAAGGGTTGGAATTTTCTCTTCACCTTGCAAACTTGGAGCTTTCAACTTTTGTATGTCTAAACGAGCTAACGCTTTCTCAAGCTTTCTATCGACATCTTCGATCTTTCTTGTGAGGAGGAAGACTAGCTCGTTTCTGAGATTTTCTAGCTCACTAACTTCTATGATTAACTCCATACTATCAAGCTTCTTGTCAACTTCCATTAAACGGTCTTTATACTTCTTAACTATAGCGTCCCGTTCATCTTTTGTAATCTGTCCTTGAGCTTCTAATTCGAATACTCGAGTTATGGCACTGCTTAGGAAATCCTTCTCCAACAATAACATCTTTACCTCCTGTTTGGAATTCCTAGCCTGTTCTGATTGAATAGTGGGCGGTTTACTCTTAAGCTCTACTGGGACGGCGTTTTTTGCAGAGGATTTTATCCTATACTTTGACCAATAAAACCCGAAAATAGAACCTGCGGACAGACCAAATGCTATGCCCACAAGTATATCACTAGTTGACATCCTTTGGCATTCCACACTTCATATATAATAAATGTATTGTTATATGTAACTTGCTTTAATTCTTCTCTCTCTAAGCTTCTTCGATGCTCCGAAACCACAATATGAGCATCTTTTCTTTCTTGCGTGGAATGAAGGACTGCCACATCTCCTGCATATAGTGTGCACCCTCGGATGTTTCCCTTTCGGCCCAAATGAAGTTGTACCTTTCATTATATTTCACCTATGGGGACGGAGAAATCAATATAACGTTATCTCCTCTCACAACAATTGTACCCAGTGGTAGAGTCTTACCATCATCCATAATTTCTTCAGATTGCTCAAGGAGAAAATTCATATGCTGATCGTAACCTTTCAGCACACCACGAATGGCACGTCCGCCCTTTAACTTAATCAGCACAATCTTGCTTAAGCTCTTTTCTAACATCTTTACGGCTAGATCAATGGACAAGTTAATCGCCTAGTGATACTAACTCCAAAGAGCCTATTTATTTACCTTACTTTTTTGACAAAGTTTAAGAACGAAGTTAAGGAAAAACATAAGCGTGCGTGAATTTTACATATCAAAGAAAGAAACCAGATCGTTGGTGGAAGAAATAAAGAGTAAACTGAAGGCCGATTTAAGCGAAATAAAAGACAAAGGGAACAAAGTAATTGAACTAGAAAAAGAGGTTAGATTCTTTGTCTTAGAAAATTTGATCTTCATAAGAGAAGGTGAAAACATCTTCCCTGCACTTTCATGCACAAAGGATTTTTTAGAGAGGTTCCCCAGTGTCAATGTCGACAAGGGAGCAATACCCTATATATGCAATGGAGCAAAAATCATGAGACCAGGAATAATCGGTTTCGAGAAAGACTTCAAAAAAGATGATATAGTATTGGTGAAGGATTCCGTTCATAATAAATTCATTACTGTAGGTAAAGCGCTGATTGAAAAAAGTGAGGCAGAAAAAAGCGAAAAAGGAGCTACATTAGAAAACTTACATTATATAGGAGATAAACATTGGAAGGCTCTAAAGGATTATAACTTAGGCTAGTTTATGCTTCTTTATTATTATATCCGACATTCTCTCAAGGATAATATTTACACAACCTTCCGGTGATTGGAGGTCCATGTTAATAATAATCCCATTGACTGGATATTGAAATTTCACCCAAAACTTGGCAATCGTAGTTTCTGGAACAAAGTCTTCTATAGAACGCGTTTTATTCCTTTCAATAAGAGTAGTCAAATCAGCATTTAAAGCCACTACAATGTAGTTCCTTCGATAGAATTCCGCAATTCTGATAGCGGTCTCTCTAAAACTATTTCTTAGGAAAGTGCCATCTAGAATAACATCATAACCAAATGGAAGTAACTTTCTTGTTATCTCGTAAAGAACAGAATATACAAATCGGCTTTCTTTCTTATCATGGGAAGGGATTACAATCATTCTCCTTATTGTGTCTGTTTGAACATGTATAGTTGGATGAGTCCTTGCCAGTTCCTTAGAGAGCAACTTAGCCACAGTTGTTTTCCCGACACCAGATGGTCCACAGAATACCACTAGAAAATTATCCACATTGCTTTCCATCAGCAAACGATTTTGCATACTAAAATAATAGCTTTATTCTATCTATGCTTTTCTCAAATTTTTTTATCAAAATGATTAACTTAAACTAACATTTAAGAACAAGGACTCTAAAGTTATACATCTAAGCGTTAGTACATTGTCCAGTGAACTGATAAATAAGAATCGTAGCGAAAGTGCCAAAATGGTGTTAAAGGCATATCCTTTTCGATCTATAGATGAGATTGAAAAAGTAAAGGAAGACATCGAGAACAATACTATAGTTATCCTGAGGATAACACCTCTTGCTCAAAGGAACTTAGAGGAACTTCGGGAAGCTGTAAGTAAGCTCTTTGAAATTGCGACAACTCATGGTGGTGACATCGCAAGATTAGGAGAAGACAGAATAATAATTACTCCATCTTCTGTAAGTATATGGAGAGGTTAAACAAGGCTAATTGCTTCTAAAACGGTAGGTGCCACCGAGGATATGTGAAAAAGTCTACTGGCGCTTGCTGATACGTTTATGGTCTTTGCTTTTTCGCCATGTTCTACTATAATATTCTTCAGCTTGGGTCTAAGCTTTGAAATGAATCGCATAATCTGATTATAATCACTGTGCCCGCTAAATCCAACCACTTTATCTACTTCGCATTTAATATCTATTATCTTTATTTTACCGTCGTCATCGATCACACTTATCTGCTTCGCTCCATCAAGGACTCTTCTGCCCATAGTCCCTCCTATCTGATAAGAGACAAAGAGCACTTTATTGAGTTCATTTTCAGCAAGCTCCTCGAAATATCTTACTGACGGACCACCTTCAAGCATACCTGACGTTGCCATAATTATCGCAGGACCCTGTTGGAGGGCTTCTTCTCTTCCATCTGGTTTGCTTATCGTCGTGAAGTATTCTGATTCAAATGGATTAATTCCTCTGTCAACTATTGAAGATCTTATTTCAGAGGAAAGATAATCTAGAAAAGCAACATGAATCTCTGTAGCATCTGTAATCATTCCTTCAATAAACACTGGACTCTCTATCATTACTTTAGATTTCAGAGATGAGTCTAAGACTAACATAATCTCTTGTGCACGACCAACAGCTGGAACCGGAATGAGGACCTTCCCACCTTTAGATAGTGTTTTATTTATCGAATCTACAAAATATCTTTCTACTTCCTGCCTTGAGGGCATTATGTCTTCCTTCGCACCATACGTGCTTTCAATCATCAGAGTTTCTACCCGTGGAAAGCTATACTGGGCAGCATCAAGTAGTTGTGTCTTCTCAAATTTGAAATCACCCGTATAAACTAGGTTATATGTTCCCTCTCCAAAATGGAGATGAACCGAGGAAGACCCCAGTATATGGCCTGCGTTGTTAAGAATCAGCTTTGTATCAGGGGATATGTCTGTAACTGATCCATAGGGTAAAGGAATACAATGTTGTATTGTATCCCTCAAGTCTTTTATGTCGAAAAGAGATATTGCATTTTCTGATGAAGATATTTTTATGCAATCAGCCAGAAGGAGCGCCATCAAATTTAGGGTCGGTTCTGAGCAGTATACTGGACCGTCGTAACCATGCTTAAAGAGGACTGGAAGGAAACCACAATGGTCTAGGTGCGCATGACTAATTATGACCGCATCAAGATCTTCTAAGTTTTGTAAATACATGTCCAGTCTCGGGTATGCGTCTAATGAATTCTTCGCGCCAGGATTTATACCACAATCTACCAAAATGTTACTCTCATTAGTTTTTACATATGTACATGATCGCCCTACCTCTTGGAAACCACCAAGGAAGCAGACCGCAACTTCTATCCTGTCTGTGAGTTTGGGTCTAAATATATACTCACCTACATCTTTTAAGATTCTCTCTCGATCATTCGAGTCTGTTTGAAGTACACGATATACCTGCTCAAGACCTTCAGATTTTAACATCGATGTTTTTCTGAACTTTGGTCTCCACCCCGTCTCAGAAAAAATGTTCTGATTAAGTTCTGCGATCGTAGAATAGATTTTGTGAAGATTTCTTAAT
This sequence comes from Nitrososphaeria archaeon, assembly GCA_963760525.1. Taxonomy (GTDB): domain Archaea; phylum Thermoproteota; class Nitrososphaeria; order JACIWG01; family JACIWG01; genus CAVXDT01. The sequence goes on along the minus strand of CAVXDT010000014.1, from coordinate 120,663 downwards.
TCGATATAAACTTCTCCAAGTACTTTATCGAAAACAAACCTTTCCACTCCACATTCTTGTTGTACTTTTTGAAGAATGATTTTTCTTGCTTCTTCTTCATCTTTTCTTATTGACTTATCAGCACGTATTACAACTCTCTTTTTAAGATTTGATACAATTTCAGAGATCATGTAGTTGTTTTCCACAAAGAATTTAGGGTTCTTCGTATGTATCGCGAATCTGGGACCCTCATATTCTATTTTTGTTATTTCTGCTTCTTTAGGAATGCTTTGTAAGAAAATTGACCCTGAAGACTTTTCAGAACTATTTTTATGCTGCAATTTCTAGTCTACCATATCCCTTTCACCAAGTCATCCTTCGCTTTCTCATCAAGTTCGTGGTATCCATTAGAGTCAATTATACTCACGTCAAAACTGTCTCCCGTAGCAGTGTCTCGTTTCATTGCAGAGAGAACTGCCTTTGCGGCTATCTTCACTCCTTCCTTAACATGGAGATTTGGGGAATACTCTGCCTCTAAGATAGCATAGGCAATAGGAGAACCACTCCCTGTCGACACAAGCTTCTCCTCAGTTAAAGAGCCAAAGAAATCGACTTGGTATATTGAAGATGTGTCTTCATCAAGACCACCTATAATAACTTGAGCAATAAGCGGAGAGAAACGATTAGAGGAAAAGACATTAGAAGTTAATGTCGCTGCCGCTCTTATTGATATCTTCTTATGATGCTCAAGCTCATATTTCTTCACATGGAAGCGCAGAATGTCAATGACATTCTGCGCATCGGCAACAGTCCCAGCTATCGTTATTGCGAGATGGTCATCAATCTTGTAAAGTTTTTTCCCTTTCTTATGAGCTACATAACCATCAGCCGTGACCCTCGTATCTGTAGCGAACACTACCCCTTCCTTGCAAACCAACGCCACTGTTGTAGTCCCGTGGTAGACTTTAGGGACTTTTTCATTAAAATTCGAAATCAAATTTTTTCATCCGCCGTTAGCATTAATGCTTTAATCGCAAGTATTTAATTAGGGTTTAAATAAACGTTTCCAAAAGACAAGTTTAATGAATTCACATTTTATGGAATTTCCCAGAGCAATTCTATTGGAGAACGGCATAATCAAAAAGACAGGCGACTTTATGACAAAGCCTTACAGAATAAGAAAGCTACTAATAGTAAGCGACAGCATCGTGAAGAAATCATATGGGACCTAAATTGAAGCAGCATTGGGAAATCACGATATATAATATTCTTGGAGTGTAATAACAGCAGCGGACTTTCTAAATGTTGAAGAAGCTAAAAAGAAAATAATTGAGGAAGCAATTCAACTTATCGAAGAAGTTGAGATTATTTAGGCGTACATTCTCCAAGTATAGGCACATTTTGCACATCTATAGAACTGTGTAGGAGGCTCGTCTCCACTTCTAGTCTGCAAAAGCCACCAGTAAGCTTTATTGTTTCCACATTTAGGGCATTCTATTTCAATAGTGGGCATTGTTTCTATTTTTGATTCATTATCACTTAGTATCTTTATTTCAGTGTTTTCTTCCTTCTTGATTTCCGTGACTCCGAAATTAGTGAACCCATAGACCTTGTTGCAATGTGGGCAATAATAGCGTAACAGCGTTTTTTCATTCTCTTTGAATTGTTTTACTTTCAGACGACTACCGCAGACTTCACAGAATTCCATTTGAACTTCCTCCAGAGGTCTTTTGCAGCGAAGATGAGATTTCCTCGACAAGTTTGTTCATTAACACCTTACTTTCCTTGGCTGCGTTCACTAAACATTCTTCAGGAGACCTTTTCTTTGATAATATCTTAATGTAGACTTTCCCAAAAAGGGGATGAGGAGGTATAACTCCTGCAAATATAACATGTGTATCTCTAGTTAGCACGGAATGCAAAGCGTCAGCTACACTAACATCTACCATGCCAAGGTCTAATTCCTTTGCAGAATCGTTAGCAGTGGAAACCATTTCAACTTTGCCCCCTATCGGATGTTCTTAAACTTTCCGAAATCATCAGTCAGCTTTCTTTCATCTACCTTCTTGCATTCATCACATATTATACGACGCCCATTCCTTTGGACTTGGCCACCACAAAAACTACATGTTGAATATACTACACCATAATGGTCTCCATTAATCAGCAAATGTATCACATTATTTAGCAAACTTATGACTTTTGCACGAACAACGTCTCCCAACTTGATAATAATCCTTGACCTATCATCACTATTCTGTTGAGCACGTAGGATTATTAACCCCATAAAGTCAGACCTAACAGGGTTTCCATTTATCTCCTTTATTCTAACCATCACTACCCCACTTTGGGACTGCTCAACGATACCCATGATTTCATCACCAATTTTAGGTAGTCCACGGATTGAGAGTTTAGGGACTATCGATGCAGTATGAGTTTCATGATCAACTTTAACTTTACCTAGTGTCTTAGCTCTTATGTTGTAGTTCTCTTGATAAACGTTGGAGCGTGGAGAGAACTCTTCAATTACACCTACAAGGTCACCTGGGACAAAGAAGCTCTTTTTCTTAAATGCCGGCATACTCTACATAGACCTACAATCTAATCCATATAATTCTATCGTTTAAGGTCGGAGTCTGCACTTCGAACTGATAATTTATTCCTAAGATATTCTAGAAGTTTGTAGCCTTGCTCGAGGGACAATATAGGTTTATCATAAAAGTCGTCACTTATTCTCGGGCAAGCAGTCTCTATGAAGACTTCAATGTTACGGAATTCGTTTATCTTGTAATTTGTTATTTCTTCCATTGCTATCAGAAAAACATTCTTTCCGAGTTGACTTAGCTCCCTATGTAAGTGGAGAGCTTCCTCTTTTCTTAATTGGCCTTCCTTCAGACCAATTATTATCCCAATATTCTTGGCTTCAACTGCTTTATAAAAGCTGAAAATTGACCGCTTTCTTATCTTAAGGGCGTCTTTCTCAACAGATACCACCTCTGTTGTGTACGGATCAAGCATGAAAACTGGTTTTTCTACGAACTTATAGAGTCCGATTGCATGGAAACGGCTGGATCCTATGAATATGAAAGCTTCAACTTCCGAGGATATCTGAGCACAAGTCGAGAAATTGCATCCAAAGATTTGACCTCTTTTCAATGGAGGAGTCGCTTCACCAACAAAGACCGTGTGATTCTTAGATTCCAAAAATGATTTAGCGTCTTCTATTTTGTGCAAATGTGGTCCTATTGTACAAAGGCCTATTTTGTTATAGGGAATTAGTTCTGTGGAAACAGCTTGTTCCAAGACAGGTATAATATCAATATCATCAAAAGCGTCTATTAAATATGTAAGATGACCTATTTTACTTAAATAAGAATTATGACCTATATGAACTGAAAGATCCACTTCCAGCCTTGAAGCTTCATCTTCATTTGAATCACAAATACCATAACACGATTCACCAGAAAAGATAACTTCAAACTTATACATTTCACTCATGGACCGCAGTAAATCCAAACATTTTAGCAAAAGACCAGAAGGACAGCTTACAAGTAAAAGTCTGGGCTTCTTTTCTTCAATCAATTTTACCAATGTTGACCTATCTATTTGCAGCATTTTGACGCCCCTTCCTTCCTAGTAAAGGCAAAATTTAATATGTTTGGTAAGCACTGGGCAGTAGGCTATGTACAAACAAATCGAGCAAACTTGGAGGAAGGTGTACAAGGAGAACCTGTCTTTACTTAGGAAGAGAGCTGAAAGATGGCGACAGGAAGAGGCTATAATCAGACTTCAAAAGCCGACTAGATTAGATAGAGCAAGAAAACTTGGATATAAAGCCAAACAAGGATATGTAACTGTAAGAGTAAGGCTAAGTAGAAGGGGAAAAAGAATTCATAGACCAACATCAGGTAGAAGACCAATGCATGCTGGAGTTGTTAAAATTAAAACAAAAGTGAACTATAGAAGAACCGCGATTAATAGAGCAAGCGAAAAATACCTTAACATGAAAGCTTTGAACGCGTATTATGTTTTTAATGATGGAAAAAACATATGGTATGAAGTTATCTTAAAAGAATAGAATTAGCAAGCTACACTTTAGTCGAAGCTACGACTTCGATTTCACCCACGTTTTTAGTCCCTTTTATTATAGATTCAATAAAATCAACGCTAGCTTTGTCATCGGTTCTTACATCTACTATTAATGCATTCAAACCGAAGGCAATGGGTTCTATTCTAAACTGGCCAAGTTCGGCTTTCCCTGAAAGTTTCTGCTTTATTTCTTCGTGAAGCCCTTGTAAGTTCACATCTATTTCTGTTGGAAATATTTTGTATCTGATAACCATTTTACCCATTCAAATTCACCTACGGTCCTTCGAAACCACAGTTGACACATTTAAATGGTCTTACAAATTCCCTGCATTTTTCGCAGCGCCATATAAGTACTATTCCGCATTTGGGGCAATTAAATTTCACCGCTTTTTCTCCGAATACTATAGGCCTATTGCATGAGGTGCACCTAGGATATTTTGTGGAAGACACACCACGCTTTCTTTTATTTCTATAAATAAAGTTTACCTTTTGAAATCTTATTGCCTTATTAGACGACCTAACGACTCTTTTATTGCACTACCAAATGACGAGAAAAAGATTGAGGAAACTGACTTCAGACCTAGTATGCTAATAAGTGAAGAAATATGTAAATCATAGTCTAGGTTGAGACTGACCTCTTTTGAATATGAACTTTCAATTGAAGCGAAAAGCTTTTCCATATCCTTATTTTTCATTCTCTCGTAATAGCCTCTAAATATTTTCATGAGTTCGATTTCCCTTCTGAATTTGGAAAACCATCTCTTTTCATATTCTTCAGCTAATGCAATTGAATGGCCTTCTATCTTTTTACTAATGGCCTCAGAAGCGAGTATTGAGGCAGAGCCACCAAAATAAATTCCACCTCCTGTAGTCGGTTTTGTTTGCCCCGCTGAATCCCCAACATACAGTATACGATTATCGACAAAATGTTTGATCGCACCACCAACAAGTATAGGAGCAATTACGAGTTTAGACGCATTTTTCACTTCCATCTTATCTAAGAACAACCGAAGATACCCCATTGGATTTACTTTTGAAGCTAGACCTATCTTCGCAACGTATTCGTTGATCGGTATTATCCAAGCAAAAAAACCAGAAGCCAATCTAGTATCAAAGAAGACGTTTATGACATCAGATTCAAAATTCTTGTATAAGCCATGTACTTGTGCACCGCTATAAAGAGTAAATTTGTTCGGAGAAGATGATACGCCCCTAGCATCAATCAAATATTTAGAATGAATAATGTTATCCTCTGGCAACATTGCCATAACGGAGAACTTATCTTGTGAGATGTCTCTGATCTTGGTGCCTATTGAAAGTTCAGCCCCCTTTTTTACTGCTTCTTCTGCCAAATAGTTGTCAAGTGCAAAGCGATCTAAGACTAATATTTTTTTAGAGCCAAGATTAAGCATAATACGTCTATTATCTGGTGAGAAGAACATAATTTTAGAAAAACTATTTTGAACTAATCTCTCCTTAGGAAAGACCCCTAGTTCGTTCAAAGAGTTTAAAGAAACGACTCCGCTACACTTGCTCGGGTAACCTATCTCGTTATGATCTTCAATTATTTTGACGGAGAGACCTCGGTTTGAGAGTTCCCTGGCACAAAACAGTCCAGAGAAGCCGCCACCAGCTATAATTACATCATGTTCAGACCTCATGTTAAATGGCTCAGACTAATCCATTTAATAAAAATTAATATTGCCATGCGAACATGCACAAAGTCTAACTGAACAAAAATGCAAAATAAGGAATACAAGCAGGCCATAGTTGTTAGGACTGATATTAAGATGCAAAAAGGAAAAACAGCAGCTCAAGTCGCTCATGCATCCTTAACTGCTGCTGAAGAGACTAAACGGGAGAGAAACGAAGTCTTCAAAAAGTGGTGGGAGAGTGGGCAGAAGAAAGTCGTTTTGAAAACGAGCAATTTAGAGAAATTATTAGGGCTTGTCAAGATAGCAGAGAAAGAGGATATCATATATTCAATTATTGAGGATAAAGGGTTGACCCAACTTCCCCCTAGCACGATCACCTGTATAGCTATTGGTCCAGATGAAGAAGTTAAAATAGATAGAATAACAGGTAACTTAAAACTGCTTTAACTTGGGATTGGAGCTCATTAGTCGGCTGTTTGGTCAGAATAACTACAACTAATGGAGATTTCTTAGCACAATCATGAGAAAGGATAAGCCATCTGTTAAAGTGTTCATTAATAGGATGAGCTAAAGGATATTTTAAAAGGATAAAAATGGAATAGTCTTTAATTAAAAGGCGAGAAGATTGAAGACTAATCTTAAGCATGTTATCATAAATAAATTGCATGCTGGAGGACCGACTACAGATAAGGAACTATCTAATAATTTGAGGAAAGAGAATTTTGAACTTTCAAAGAATGAGTTGAATAAAACATTGCTCGAGTTAGAGATTAAAGGACTTATTGTAACAAAATGGGTAGGTAGAGATAAGAAACGCATAGAATTGGTGAATTCGGAGAAAAAGGCAGAGGGGTAAATGGGGGTCGACATAAAGGAGATAATAAGTTCAAAGATAATATCACTTAATGAATTAGAGAATAAGACTTTAGCTATTGATGCATACAATACCCTATACCAATTCTTGTCAATCATAAGAGAAAAAACGGGAGAGCCTTTAAGAGATTCTAAAGGGAATGTTACTAGCCATCTTAGTGGATTATATTATCGTACAATAAATTTACGCTCCATTGGTATAAAACCAGTTTACATTTTTGATGGTGCTCCGCCAGAAATGAAATCTCTTGAAATAGCTAGGAGGAGGTCTGTGAAGGAAGAAGCAAAGACTAAATACACTTTTGCTTTAAAAAAAGGAAGGATCGAAGAAGCGCGGAAATATGCAAAATATACATCTTATCTAACAAATCAAATGGTAAGCGATGCAAAAAACCTTCTTGATTTCTTAGGCGTACCATGGGTTCAAGCTCCTTCAGAGGGAGAGGCAACAGCAGCCTATCTGTCTACGACCGGAAAAGCATATGCTGCAGCATCCCAGGATTATGATGTGCTGCTTTTTGGAGGAAAAAGGTTATGTCGAAATATAACTATCTCTGGCAAGAGAAAGCTTCCAAGGAAGAATTTATATCAGGAAATTGAACCTGAAGAACTTCTGCTCGACCAAGTCTTAAGTGAACTTCAAATCACCCGTGAGCAATTGATTGACATCGGAATCTTGGTGGGAACAGATTTTAATCCAGACGGTTTCAGAGGATATGGCCCAATAAAAGCACTCAAGGCGATAAAACAATATGGCAGCCTGGAAAAGCTTTCTGAAGTACAAGATGAATTGAAGAAAATTAACCATAATGCGATACGTGAAATATTCTTAAAACCCAAAGTTGAAGGAAACGTTGATATTAGATTCAAACCAGCAAATGAAGAAGGTTTGTTAGACTTCCTCTGCGGAAAGTATGAATTCTCGGAAGAACGCATTTTGAATGCGTTAAACAAATACAAGCAAGTAGAACAGGAGAAGAAAAAACAAGGCTTCTCCTTAGATAAGTGGTTATGATGGAGAAAAAACTTGAACAAATGAGAGAGGAATTAGTCAAGAAACTTAAGATGCAAAAGCTCATCACAAAGAGAGAGGTTGAGATTGCTTTCTTGAACACGCCAAGGGAAGAGTTTATCGGGCCCAGCTTAGTGCGAGAAGCGTATTCTGATGTTCCTTTGCCTCTTGGCACTACAGGTCAAACGATTTCTGCGCCACACATGATTGCAATCATGCTAGAAGAACTTGAGTTATCAACAGGAGACCATGTTCTCGAAATAGGTGGGGGAAGTGGTTACAATGCGGCTTTGATGGCGTACATCATTAGTGATGGTAAAAGAATTAAAGGTGGGCAAGTCACGACTGTTGAGAGAGTTCCAGAGTTGGCACTCTTCGCGAAAGGGAATATTGAGAAGGTAAGTTACTCTGAATATGTTAAGGTTATAGAAGGAGATGGGAGCATGGGGTTTCCGGCTCATTTGGAAAAGGAACTTTATCATAAGATAGTTATAACAGCAGCTGCTCCAAGACTTCCTAGAATATTGATAAAACAACTCAAGATAGGTGGAATAATTCTTGCTCCGATTGGGGGGTCATTCTATCAGATATTAACTAAGGGAAGAAAGAAAGAGAATGGCCAAATTGATATTACGGAGTCAATAGAATGTGTTTTTGTGCCATTAGTTGGGGAAGATGGCTACCCCGATTATTAAAGACCACTAACTTCTATGATCATTATGCCTTTGCAATTATTTGTTTTCAACTCATTCACTAATGATCTTGGAAAATCTAGTGCTGATGCTGAAGCATTTATTGCTAGAGTCCTTGGGCATTTGAAATTACTTGTTCTGATTACCATATTTTTATCATCAGACAGTGTAAGATTGACAGATCCATGAGCAACTACATTGAAGGCTTGTTCCTTTACAACAAATGAGAGGTTAACACGCGCATTATCGCTCCTCAAAGCCTTTTTTAAGATTGGATTCAAATCACTACATGCTTTTGACGAACAAACCCCCAGAATACAATCTCCTTTAGGGCTAAGAAAATTTTCCTTTGTTATTTCGAAAGTGGACTTATGAGTAGCTCTGACTAACTCATGCCCATAAAAAATGACTACGTCTCTGGCAATCAACATATGACCGAGTATTGTCTATATAATGATATAAAAACAGTCATCTAGAAATCAAGCGGGCCTGGTGGGAGTTGAACCCACGACCTACTGGTTAAGAGCCAGCCGCTCTACCTGGCTGAGCCACAGGCCCTTTTTGTTCAAGCGGTTTTTGGTGTCTTATTGGAGATTTTTAACTCTTTGTATAAGCCAACTTTTTATAAAGACAAAAAGAATTAGTAGAGTCTGTAAAGGGGTTAGAGACATGTTCGCTCTTGTTGGAATAGGGGTTAACGGCATCGGATCGATTACATTGGAAGGTTCAGATGTTTTCAGAAGAAGTGATCTTGTGTATTTAGACGGTTATACTACGCCTTTGCCGACCGGTTTTGTAGAAAATTTCTCTCGATATATTGGAAAAGATATTGTTGTTCTCGATCGAGCTAAGCTTGAGAACAATATTTCGATGATACTGAAAGAAGCGCGGGATAAAGAGATCAGCTTGGCAGTTTTAGGCGATCCACTTTTTGCAACGACCCATGTGAATTTTTTGATTCAAGCAAAAAGGATGGGAGTGAGTTTTGTTGTTGTTCACAGTACTTCCATATCGACCTTGCTAGCAACTGCTTTTGGACTTCACCCATATAAGTTCGGTAAGATTGTCACTGTTGTCCGAGAAAGTGGAATGCCTGCGACTTCTATCTATTTTTCACTTTATGATAACCTACTCAGGGGCTTACACACAATCCTCCTGCTGGAGTTTGATTCCAAGAGTGGTGAGGGCGTTACCCCTACATCCATGTTCAAGGTGCTTGAAAATGCTGAGAGCGTTTACAAACTTGGAGCTTTTTCTGAAAAAACCCTTGTTATAGTAGCATGTAGAATAGCCAGAGAAGATCAAAAAGTGCACGTTGGAAGAGTTGCTGACTTGATTGCGACTGATTTCGGAGCACCACCATATTCTGTAATAGTCCCATCTAAATTGCATTTTACAGAAGAAGAGGCTTTAGACGTATTATTTGGACTTGAAAAGGATAAGGTTATGAATAATGAAGCTGGCTTAAGAGGGCGAACAGAGTTCTTGGTAAGAAAGTATGTGAACAGAACTAGAGAAACGCTGATAGAAGCTAGAGAGGAGACCACGCGTAAAGGATTGACGAACTTGGACGATTTATTTGAAAATATTGAATGCTATCTAGATGATTCTACAAGATTTCTTAATACTGGTGAAGACCTCTTAGCAATGTTGAGTGTAGGTTACGCGGAAGGGCTCCTTGATTCTTTAAGATTCCAAGGAATATTAGACCTGAAATGGTGAAAGTGATAGAATTGAACCATGACGTTGAGAAGAACTTTCTCTGCAAGATTTTTGTGGAAAGATTGTCCGGTTTGACGACAACTTATCAACATGCAATAAATTCGTATACACTCTTTCCCGCAGTTAATAGAAAAATTCTCGACTCACTGATCAATAAAGGCAAAGTCGTTAAATCACGAGACCTTCTAGAACTTACTGAAGAAGGCAGAAGGAGCTTAGCCATAGTCATGTGTGGTGGAACTTTTGATATAATTCATCCAGGACATATATCTACATTGAAAAGCGCAAAGAGTCTGGGAGACGTCCTAATAGTAATAGTTGCTACTGATGAGACTGTTGAGAGGACCAAAGGCAGAAAACCGCATAACAATGAAGATAAACGCCTTGAACTAGTTAGCTCTTTAAGGTTCGTCGATCTTGCGTTAATTGGCCAAAGAGATAGCATCTACGATAGCCTTTTGAAGATAAGACCGAACTATGTTGTTCTAGGTTACGACCAAACACACAACGAAGAGGAAATCCGAAACTTCGCAATCATTAATAAAATTAAGTTGGAGGTAATCCGGTTAACAGAAAAAGTGGAAGGAATTAAGAGTTCATCCCTATTAAAAGATAAGACAATAATCAATGAAACATAGAAAATATATATTCACAGCGAATCTACTGAAAAAATACTCTTATAGATTATTCTGCTCAAGGAGCCAATTAAACTTTGGAGGACAACTTTTTTAAAACAAGTTCTTTGACATTGTATGAGCCATATACATTAGATCTATGCCTTTCGTCAGCGTAGAGGAGACTATTTCTGCTGCCTTTTCTACGTTTATTTTATATCCAGGGCTAATATAATATCGTCTACCTATGTTCTTAAGAACAATCATTTTTCCAAGAATCTTGTTTTCGTAGACAATAGGTGAAATGCTTTGATCCGGATGAGTAATCTGTCCCACGAAGAGTTTTTTTGCAATTCCCACAGAAGGCTTATCAAAGAAAAGACCCACATAAACAGCTAAGCCGCTCCCCTTTGGATGCAGCACCCCATGACCATTGACGAATATGATGTCTACTCTCCCCCGTATTTCCGTCATTACAGAGACGATAGGGGGAAGTTCCCTGACAAAGAAATAACCAGGTATATATGGTAAGGGATCCTTTGAGACAGCTACCTTCTTTTCAATCACACACCCAGATTTAAGATCGAATGACACGGCAGCAGCTATAGCATACTCTTTCTTCCTGGCCTGGTGATAGGATACATCACATGCGCAGACAATCCTAAAACCTTTTTCATTTTGAGTCTTCATCAAACGATAAGTTTTTGATATTATCGAATGGAGTGCTTCCAGCTTTTCAAGGTCTTCACCATGGAATATCATAATTAACGTAACTAACCCCGCAGAGCATTTATCTTTGTGAGGTCAACGTATGTTTCTTCGATTAACCTCCTAGCCAAGTCGACTTTACGCCTTAACGATGGTACAGCATTGTCGAAATAAGAAAAAGGAGAAAGATTTTCAAAGATCGTTCTCATCGAGTCAAAGAAAAATGCTGCCTTTTCGTAATTCTGTTCATTTATTTTGTCATAAACAGCACGCCTTAATTCGCCAACGCAATCGAGTAAGCCTAAAAGATATGGTTCTAACTCAACATTGAACTCTTCCTTAGAAGGTATTCTTGACTCTTTCAGAATGTGGAAATAGGTGCAAGTTTCAACGTACTCAATTTCAGACGGGAGAATATATTTTTGCCATCTTTGATTAGTCTTTGACTTCAGCGCGTCCATTCTTCCTTTAGCCATCACTAAGCTTTCCCCTGCTTCATCAAACATACCTGCGTGCAAAAGTGAGACGATCTTTGGAAAGGAGACCAGAATAGACCTACTTTCTTTGTAAGTAAACTCTCGTGTAGAGTCTAATAGTTCAAGCTCTTTAAGAAGGTTGTCATGCCCAATATTATCCTTTACCTGTGACAGACTTTATCGCCATGCAATTCTACAGAGGACTGTCAGTTAAATCTTTGTGGAGACGATAATTTTCGGGAAAGCAGGACGACGCGACTGTCCTTGGATTCTCCGATTATATTGTATCCAGTCATGCCCGCAATTGAGGAAGCTAAGGCTTTTACGTCTTCATGCGAGGGCATGTTCTCTTTACTTAGGCGATAAATCGAATAACCCAAATGCATGTATGCTTTGATTTCGACATAAAGTGGTTCGTATTCATTGATTATCTTCGCAAAAGCTTCAGGTTTCCCCATATTAAATCCCTTTATTGATGTTATTCTTAACACGACTGGACATTGTAATGATTTAAGAAGGCTAAGAGATTGCAAAATGGAGTTCCATGATGATATGGCTATAGGTCTATTGAGCCTTATAAACGAACTGAAATCGAAAGCGGTCAAAGATACGTATAGTTGTGTAGGGAGGGTTTCTAGTTTTGACAACGCATTTGGCAACGTGCCATTGGTGACTAAAAACGTAGTGAAACCATTATTTTTGTACAGACGAATCAGCTCTCCTAAGTATGGATATAGAGAAGGCTCTCCAGTAAGAGAAATTGCCGCTTGGGAGGGGTTAAGAGCTTCTTCGTACTTCTTTTGGGATACTTTCCCCTGCAATACTAAGGATTTGTAACCGGAAAGTATTCTCCTCTGTTCCTTAATGGATTCCTCAAAGATAATTTCTGGATCATTCCATCCTCCTTCTGGACAAGCTACTTCATCCCATGCTTGGCCAATTTCCTCTGGCATAACTCGCCAGCAATGCATACATTTAAGGTTGCAATTGAATAGGGAAGGTGACATCTGCAAACAGCGATGTGAAGATATGCCAAAGAATTTTTCCTTATAGCAAACCCGGTTATATAGTAGACTTTTATGAAGCCAACTGCACTTCTTTACAGCTGAGTGAGAGCCAGCTAGATGATATTGTTGTTTCTTTATTATCTGACGAAGTTTAAGAGGATACGAGGACATTAACATCAGTATAAGAAATACAATTTAATCATAGCTTCATTGACTCTTCCTTTACTTCATTCGTTTTCATTATCAGCAGATCAATCCCGTCACCGCTTGCTGCATCCCTTTGCATGGCGGATTTCAGAGCTTTAATGGCTAGTTTAACCGCTGAGTCTTCATCCATATCTTTCTTATATTCACTTTCTATTATTCCTATGGCAATTTCTGTACCTGACCCTACAGTCGCATATTCATCTGGGATGATAGAACCAAGAGGGTCTAGAACATAAACTGCAGGGCTTCCATCAACCCCTCCCACAATAACCTGTGTTAGCAATGGATAAAGCCTTTCGCTGAACATTATCGAGGACATCAACTTAGCTACAGCGTTCGGAGGAACCGGTCGTCTCACCTCAAGTTCTCTCAATTTTGCTTCAGCAGAAACACGCCTTATTAGATTCTGCATGTCTGAAATCATTCCAGCGCAAGCTGCGCCCACATTATTATTGATAAGGAAGACCTTCTTAGAGCTCCTACTCAAGATAAAATTGCCATATGCAAACCTCTTATCAGCAGCAAGGACCACACCGTCTTTGAAGGTGATTCCTAAAGCTGTTGCACCCGGAAGATACAACCTACTCACTTACTCCTACCTTATGCACTAATAATAGGTTAATTTAGATGTTTCTATAACTCAAAATCAGGTTTACTTTCCTGGAGGACACGTAAACCCTTCTGATAGACAAGGAAGACCTCAACATCAAGGGAGAGATTAGCATCTTCTTTTGATAAAGTGGAAGCGGTACTTATACTAGTTTACTCAATGCAAAAAACTTTAATCAGACTACTTCAAAGATAAAAGAGATATGAAAAAATACAAGAGTGCACTCTTTGTTGGAAGATTTCAACCATTCCACAATGGGCATTTTTTTGCGGTCGAATATGCTTTAGGAGCAAGTGAATTTCTTTACATAGGACTAGGAAGCGCTAACAAAAGTCACGAGGAACGAAATCCTTTCACTGCAGCTGAGAGAATAGCAATGGTTAAAGCAGCACTAGAGTTCAAGAAGGTTGACCCGAAACGATGGATGATTATACCAATACCTGATATGACTTCGCACTATTTGTGGACAAAGATGCTTAAAATGTTAGTTCCTAAATTTGAGATAGCGTTTTCTAATGAGCCTTTGACGATAAGGCTCCTAGAAGAAGAGGGAATTAAAGTAGTAGAAGTACATTTGAAGGAGAGAAAAAAATTCATGGCAACAGAAATACGAAGCAGAATTTTCAAAAAACAGCCTTGGGAACACTTAGTTCCTAAACCAGTTGTTGAACTCATCAAAGAATTTGATGGAGAAGAACGAATCAGAAAATTGAATATTGGAAGCTAGTCCGGTAATAGATATATAAGTTTCATTAGAACACTTGAGTGGGGAACGCTATATGCCATTCGAAAAAGACCATTTGATCTACGTGAACCTGACTTCAACGGTTAAAGAAACCAACGAATTAATTGAAACTACATTAGAAGATAAGGCCAAAGAGTATAACGTATATGATCCTACCAGAAAATATCGGAAGAAATTAGTTGCAATTGGAGAAAGTTGGGTATTAGAAGGACTTGACAAGAAACTAGGAGAAATGGCCCTTGGAGAGAAGACTGCTATGGAGATACCTCCTGAAAGTGCTTTTGGAATCTGGGATCCTGCGAAGTTGAAAGTAGTCCCTCTTAGAAGATTTGGGGAGAGAGCAGCTCAATTGAAGGTTGGAGAGGAAGTTGAACTAGATAATAGAGCAGGGCACGTTAAACTAATAGGTTCAGGAAGAGTTCATTTAGACTTTAATCACAAATATGCCGGAAAGACGATAAAGTACGATGTTGAAATCCTCGAAGAAGTGAAAGAAGATCTTGAAAAAGCTAGAGCATTGTTTGCAAGGAGAATTCCTATAGATGAGGAAAAGATCAAATGTACAATGCAAGAAAACGTTCTAACATATGATATACCAGAAGAGATTTACTTGGAAGAAGGATTACAAATTGTTAAGAAAGCACTTTCTAATGATGTTTTTAAGTTCTTACCGAATATAGCTAAAGTAATCTTCCAAGAAGCCTATGAAAACCAGTCAAAAGTAGAGAAGAAAGAACCAACTGAGCAGCCACCAGCGACTCAACAATAGACTAGAACAATTCAAAACAATCTACCATATAAAATTTCAAAATATATACACATGTAAACAAAGAACGCTCTGCTATGTTTAACTAGCGAAAAAGATTCACAAACGCACAGAAGACCATAACCAAGAATAATTAATTTCATTATAATTACATTTCTATAAATATAATCTAGGACTTCTTGCCGTGCATAGTTTTTGCGGCCAGAAAAGCATACTCCGATACCTTGGGCGATTAGTGACAGCAGGCTTAACAGGTCGGCCGAAGCCTTCCTGCGTACACCTCTGCTCTATCAACGGGATCTTATATCCCTGCCCTTGTCCAAAGACACCTCCTTGCGGAAGTGAACTTTGGAAGGGTGTCTTTTCTCGAGAGAGACTTCGAGCTTAGATGCCTTCAGCTCTTATCCTCAACAGCTCAGCTGCCCGGCATGCCCTGTCGGACAACCGGTACACCGGAGGCTGCGTTGCCCCGTTCCTCTCGTACTAGGGACAACTTCCTCTCAGACACCTTCCACTCCCATCAGGTAGAGACCGACCTGTCTCACGACGGTCTAAACCCAGCTCACGTTCCCCTTTAATGGGCGAGCAGCCCCACCCTTGGCCCCTGCTGCAGGACCGGGATGGGAAGAGCCGACATCGAGGTACCAATCCGCGGGGTCGATAGGGACTCTCGCCCGCGACGAGCCTGTTACCCCTGGGGTAACTTTTCTGTCACATCCGGCCCCCAATGGGGGGGACACGAATGATCGCTAGGCCCGGCTTTCGCCTCTGCATTCTCTGCGTTTAAGAATCCAGTCAGGCCGGCTTTTGGCCTTGCCCTCTACAGCGGATTTCTGACCCGCTTGAGCCGACCTTTGGGCCCCCTCGATACTTTTTCAAGGGGGTGCCGCCCCAGCCGAACTGCCCACCTGCCGGTGTCCTGCGGTTTCCCGCAGTTAGTGACATAGTCAGAGTTGGCTGGTGTTACATTGTCGCCTCCAGTGTTCCCAGGAGAACACCTTCGAAGGCTCCCAGCTACACTCTGCAACCTTAACCATATCACAACGACAGGCTGCAGTAAAGCTCCACAGGGACTTCTCTCCCCGATGGGAGTTCGTGGACTGTTCGTCCACGTTACGTGGGTTCGCCGGGTAGTAGGCGGGGACAGCGGGGCCCTCGTTGGTCCATTCATGCACGTCGGAACTTACCCGACAAGGCATTTGGCTACCTTAAGAGAGTCAGAGTTACTCCCGGCGTTAAGTGGCCCTTCGCCCAGTTGTACCCAGGTTTTAGGTACCACCACTGGCCAGGATTCATAGACTATACACACCCTTTCGGGCTTGCAGTCTACTGTGTTTTTATTAAACAGTCGGGACCCCCTAGTTACTGCGACCTGCAACCCATGGTTTTAGCCAAGGTCACAGGCACCCCTTATACCTAAGATACGGGGCTAATTTGCCGAGTTCCCTCGCCTACGGTATTCCCGATACGCCTGAGGCTTCTCACCTAGGGCACCTGTGTCGGATCTCGGTACGGTCTTAGAGAGCACTCCTACTATCGGTTTTCATGGCGTCCTAGAATTGCTGAAACCAACCTTGCGGCTGGCTATTCCTCATTCGATAGAGTTCTCGTCATTACGACACTCCCCCTACCTTATGAAGTTAAATAGGGCGACGACCCTACTTCAGCTATCTGAAACGTGGCCGAAAATAGTGTGTCAACAGGCTTTAGGCCCATTGGCGCGTACTTCCCAAGGCACTGGAATATTAACCAGTCTCCCTAATTTCGTTCGTGTAAGTTGAACACAAACTTAGGACCGGCTTACTCCTGGCTGACGACGCGTTGCCAGGAAAACCTTGCCCTTTCGGCGGTCAGGATTCTCACCCGACTATGCTGCTACTACCGCCGGGATCTGCACTAGAGATCAGTCCACTGAACCTCACGGCTCAGCTTCTGCCCAACCTCTACGCCTCCCTACCGCCACAATCATGAGATTGTGACTTAGAGTATCGGCAGTTGGCTTGAGCCCCGTCCATTTTCGAGGCTATCAAGCTCGGCAGGTGAGCTGTTACGCAATCTTTGAAGGATGGCTGCTTCTAAGCCTACCTCCCTGCTGTCTGAGCTCGATAACGCTCTTTAGTTTGACACTTAGCCAACATTTCGGGGCCTTAACTCTAATCTGGGTTGTCCCCCTCTCGGTTATGGGGCTTACCCCACATAAACCCGCCTCCTGGCTTCTTCTACGATAAAGCATTCGGAGTTTGAAAAATGAGTGGACCCTTTCGGATCCTTGCTCACTCATCCTCACTCTACAACTATATCCATATTTGCCAAGGCAGGACTGGGATCCGCTTCGGGAGGAACTAGCGATCACCGAGCTAGATGGGCTTTTGGCCCCTTGCCCCAAGTCAAAGGAGCGATTTGCACGTCAGCACCCTTTTGGACCTCCAGCAGGCTTTCGCCCGCCTTCATCCTGCTCAGGGCACGATCGCTCGGTTTCTAGTCTTACTGCCATGACTAAAGGCCCTTTCAGACCCTTCCCCTTAAGAACTTGCGTTCTCTGCGGAAACTCGGTTTCCCTTCGCTTTCGGGCTGTTAACCCTTAAGCTTGCCATGACCGCAAACTCCCCGGCCCGTGTTTCTAGACGGAACGTGTGACCCTAGAACGCTTTGGTAAGTCAATCTCACAAAACGAGAACTTGCGCCCTCATCTTGTAAGACTGATGATGCCGTACGCTCCTTTCAAGCCACACACGTCTGTAACCTTTTGGTTTCAGGCACTTTTCACCCCCCTTCCGGGGTACTTTTCAGCTTTCCCTCACGGTACTGGTTCACTATCGGTCTTGGATAGTATTTAGCCTTGGAGACCACTTTCCCCCATATTCCCTAGCCAATGTCAAAGCCAGGTACTCTGGCTGATAGCGGTAACATTTCCCATTTTTGCTTACGGGGATATCACCCTCTTTGTCAGGTCTTTCCAGACCACTTCAGCTAACAAGACTGTGTTACCATATGCTACCAGCAACCACCACATCTCACCGCTGATTTCTCAGCGTGATTCGGTTTGGGCTAATCCCTCTTCGCTCGCCGCTACTAAGGGAATCTCAATTGATTTCTTTTCCTCACCTTACTAGGATGTTTCCGTTTAGATGGTTCGCGATCCATTGCTGAATCATTATCAAAGCCTTACGACTTTGATAATAGGAAAACCCATTCGGGAATGTCGGGATCAAAGGCTGCATGCGCCTACCCCAACCTTATCGCAGCTTGCCACGCCCTTCTTCGCCTTCCAAGCCAAGCCATCCACCAAAAGGCGTCGATGCATCGGAGATACTTTTCTGGCTGTCGCAACTATGCACGACATTCATCAAGGGAATTTTTTACCCTCTATGTCCTTCATCCACGATCTCTTAGATCGCGAATTGCATTTCCTATCACGCTACTCGCTAAATAATCGATATTTCAAGGAGGTGATCCGGCCGCACGTTCCCGTACGGCCACCTTGTTACGACTTCTCCCCCCTTGCCAGGCTGTGGTTCGATAACCCCAACATGAAGCGACCTCACCCAAACCCTAACTCGGGTGAAGCGACGGGCGGTGTGTGCAAGGAGCAGGGACGTATTCACCGCGCGGTGATGACACGCGGTTACTAGGGATTCCATATTCATGAGGGCGGGTTACAACCCTCAATCACAACTGGGGTAGGGTTTAGGGTTTGCCTTCCCCTTTCGGAGTTCGGAGCCCATCTGTCCCTACCATTGCAGCCCGCGTGTGGCCCAGGAGTTTCGGGGCATACTGACCTGCCGTAGCCCTCTCCTTCCTCCGCCTTAGCGGCGGCAGTCCCACTAACTAGCCTTCGCGATACCTTGCGATAGAGGATAGCAATTAGTGGCAAGGGTCTCGCTCGTTGCCTGACTTAACAGGACGCCTCACGGCACGAGCTGGCGACGGCCATGCACCTCCTCTCAGCTCGTCAGGTAAAGTCTTCAGCCTGACCTTCATCCTGCTGTCGCTCCTGGTAAGATTTCCGGCGTTGACTCCAATTGAACCGCAGGCTTCACCCCTTGTGGTGCTCCCCCGCCAATTCCTTTAAGTATTGCCGGCGAGGAAATCGCCAAATTCGCGTGCACCGTACTCCCCAGGCGGCGAGCTTAACGGCTTCCCTGCGGCACTGCAGATTGCGAACTGCCACTCGTCACCTAGCTCGCATCGTTTACGGCTGGGACTACCCGGGTATCTAATCCGGTTCGCTCCCCCAGCTTTCATCCCTCACCGTCGAGCGCGTTCTGGCGGACCGCCTTCGCCACTGGTGGTCTTCCGCGGATCAAAGGATTTTACCCCTACCCGCGGAGTACCGTCCGCCTCTCCCGCCTCCTAGTCCTGCAGTATCCTCCGCAGCCAACGGTTGAGCCGTTGGATTTAACAGAGGACTTACAGAACAGGCTACGGATGCTTTAGGCCCAATAATCGTCCCGACCACTCGAGGAGCTGGTATTACCGCGGCGGCTGACACCAGACTTGCCCTCCCCTTATTCCCCAGGCGTATTTAGACCTAAGAAAAGCCATCCTCAGCGGAAGGCACTCGGAGTAGCCTCGTCACGCTTTCGCGCATTGCGAAGTTTTCGCGCCTGATGCGCCCCGTAGGGCCTGGACCCTTATCTCAGTGTCCATCTCCGGGCTCCTTCTCTCAAAGCCCGTACCGGTTACAGGTTTGGTGGGCCATTACCCCGCCAACAGCCTGATCGGCCGCAGTCCCATCCTGGAGCGGATGAACGAAACATGCTCGTTCGCCCCTTTAGGCACGAACTCTCCATTCCAGAGATCCGTACCTATCGCGGATTAGCCCCAGTTTCCCGGGGTTATCCACGTCTCCAGGGCAGGTTGACTACGTGTTACTGAGCCGTACGCCATGCCTCCAGCAGTCTAGAGGCATTAGACTCGCATGGCTTAATCCCACTCCGATAGCAGTCGGGTCCGGCAGGATCAACCGGAGTCGGATGCAAATCGATTATTTAGCGAGTAACATGACTTACGTCAGATTCGAACGTTTAGTTCGAAACTCCATTTCTGTTCGCGCAACTGGAGGCCAGTTATTCATCACTTATGGGGACTTCGTCCCTGAGCTCTAACAAAGCGCCGCCTAGTGCGCAAACACTCAACTGTTAAAACACTATATAAAAATTTTGCTATATCATGATGAGACATGAGCTATTTGCGAACGGACAATATTTTATAGATTGAATTCTGTTAGAACTAGGGCGCGGGGGTTCCCGAGCTAGGTCAAAGGGGGCAGGCTCAAGATCTGCTCGCGAAGGCGTCCGTGGGTTCAAATCCCACCCCCCGCATTAGAATTTACTGTTTAATTCCTTGCGCAAATTGAATGCTAGCATTGATGGTCAAAAAGAGAGCTACGAGATCCTTGAATGTAGGTTTACGAGTATAAGTATTTCATCTAAAGTGTGTAATTCTTTTGTAAACATGACTTTACAGGTATATTTGCAGCCTAGCCTTTTAACAGGGCAAGATTTGAAATTTGATAATCTAGTTTCTGGAGATTACATTTAGTAACAGGAAATTAGCCCGTAGCTACATTTACCTTTTATTCTTGTAGATTTGCTGAGGATGTAAAACTATACTATGATAGGACGCTTATAAAGAACAGAAGGATGCTACATCCTATTTATTAAATGGGCGTTTGTTAAGTGTGCTCTTCTATTTCGCTAGATCAAATTCGAGCTCCCGAGTTTGTTAAGTTATTGCAAGCTTCTAGTCTATCTTAGAAGGAATATTATATGGTTATTATCATTAGGGCAACAAAGGATGCAATGTAAATGATTTGAGTCCTCTGGACCCTCTTCCCAGCTTGTAATGCCTTTTTGTCTGCATACAGTAGAACAGTATTCTTTCTATATTGGGATGACAACCCAACATTTTACAATGCTCATGTGGAGGTATTGCTTTAGTTCTTTCAGACAATTTATTCTCTCACTATAATTTCAGTTCCTATTTGGTGGCCTTTAATGGCTGCCATAATGTTCTCAGGCGTGCAGAGAACGACTCTTGTTTTTATTCTTGATCGCTCAATTATCTTTACTGAAAGAGGATCCATTAGATCATATGCTCCTGCGGACATCGGAGATTTACTTATCAGATCAAAAAGAGCCTTAGTGTCTATTTGATCGAATTTTTTAGCTTTCTTGTCAATTCTTGGGTCGTTTGAGTATACACCGTCTACATCTGTGGCATTAACAAAGAGACCGGCGTTTGACTTTTCAGCCACCAAAGCGGCAGTTGCATTTGTTGAATGACCAGGATAGAGTCCTCCTAATACGACAATTGATTCAGAACATAATGCTATAGAGAGTTCATCCATTGAAGCAGGAACTGCTGGAAACGCTTTATCTTTCAACCCTTGAATCATTATCTTTGCGTTCAACCTTGATACAGCTATACCTATTTCATCTTGAGTTGTCTCATCTGATCCTAGATCGCGCAATATTCTGATGTAATTCCGAGCTACGCTTCCACCTCCTGCAACTATAATGGGTTGAACCTTATCTTCGGTAATAGATTTAAAAGTTTTACAGAATGAACCGATTGAATTGGCATCGACAGGCGGCTCAAATATTGAACCACTTAACTTAATTACCATACGATGCAAGGGTATCTCGCACTAAGCATAGATTAGGCAAAATAAAAGCATGATGCGGTGATTCAAATATGTCTTCGAAGAAAAGTTCGATTGAAGTCTACAGGCTAAAGAGACTAGTGTCCGAACTTTCGAAAAAAAGAGGCAGAGGTACAGAACTTGTATCACTTTATATTCCTCCAGGAAAAGCCTTACATGAAGTAATAAATAATCTCAGGGATGAATGGGGCACAGCCTCAAACATTAAGTCGGACACAACGCGAACACATGTGCAAGACGCGCTGGTAAGAACCATGCAGAGACTGAAACTCTACAAGCATGTATCTGGGAATGGGTTGGCCATGTTCTGTGGGGCGTTACCCACAAATGGACCCGGAAGTGAAACTGTTTTCCTATATGAGATAACCCCTATAAAACCGGTTCAGAACTATCTATATAGATGCGATGACCACTTCCATATAGAGTTCTTGCAGGAAATGCTTAGAGAGGAGATTGTTATAGGAGTACTTTCACTTGATACGTCAGAAGCGGGTTTAGGACTTTTAGCAGGAAATAGGGTAGAGGTAGTAGAGGTTTTAACTTCCGGAATTTCTGGAAAACATAGGGCGGGAGGACAGTCCGCACGAAGATTTGAAAGGCTGAGAGAAGCAGAAGTTAATGACTTCTTTCATCGCATTAGTAGACACGCTACAAAAGTGTTCTTAGAAGAGAATAAGATAAGCAAATTAGTAATAAGTGGCCCCGGACCGACTAAGGAGAATTTTCTAAATGGAGACTATTTGCATTATCAACTAAAGGAGAAGACCATAGCAGTATTGGATGCTTCATATTCTGGGGAAGAAGGCATCAGAGAGACTGTCATGAAGTCTGGGGACATTTTAGAAGACCTTAGATTAATGGAAGAGATTAAACTAATTCAGAAGTTCATTAAGGAAGTGTCAACAGAGAATGGGCTCGCTGTTTACGGACTTGATTCAGTAGAGAACAGCTTAAAACAGGTGAACGTAGACACTGTAATCGTTGCAGACGACTTGAATCTAATGAGATTAAAGCTGAAATGTAAATCGTGCGGGAATACGGTTATTGAACATGTTTCACGCGAAGACTACGTAAGAAAGAAGCAGGAGATGCTTTCTGGAGCTTGCAGTGTATGCCAAAAAACCGATTTTGAAGTGGAAGAGGAGGACTATATAGACTATTTAGCGGAACAAGCTGAACTGATAGGAGCAAAGATTGAAGTTGTGTCCTCTAAGACTGAAGAAGGCACTATGTTCAAGAATTATGGCGGGGTAGGCGCACTTCTAAGATATCGAGTAAGAGAGTCATAGCTTTATCTGAATTTCTTCGTTGACTTTTTCGAAATCATCTGATGCCAGAGAGCCGTAGAAGATTGATCCAACTTTATGCATTGTCATAATTTCTTTCTCGAAAACAGCTAGATTCTGTGGGAGACAGAGAGACGAAATAGGAGAAGCTAGAGAAAGGGACTTTGCCTTCTTATAATTCCATATGACTGAATTTACCTGAATGAACTTGTCAAATAGTTCCGAGTATTTTTTCGGCATTCCTTTTGGTTGAGGAAATTTCTCAAGATGAACGCTTTTACCTGCATTTAAAAGATTTTGATAGATCTCTTCTGTTACGAACGGAGCTATTGGAGCTAACAACTTTACAACACAATTTAAGACATAGTAGAGAGTGTAAATTGCTCCTTTAGAAGATTCTGTTGCAAATTCATTACTCTTATTGTATGCACGAGACTTTACTGCTTCAACATAATGATCTGCGAAAATGTTCCATACGAAATAGCGAATGGAGTTCGCTACATCAAATGGATCTAACCTGTCGAAGGAGTTTTTGCAGGTTATGATCAAATCATCAAGTTTTTCGAGTACTGCAGTATCAGCTGGCTCAAGTGAATATTTGTCCCCCTCACGATAAGAGAATTGTGATATGAAACGGGTAATATTCCATAATTTTGTTACGAACTTTCGTGCTCCAACAACTCTGCTTTCCGAAAAAAGGTAGTTAGAACCGAGCTTAGACTCACTCGCAGACCATAGTCTGAACGCATCTGCGCCATATTTGTTAACCATAGGCTCGGGATACACGACGTTTCCAAGGTGCCTGTGCATAGCATGCCCGTGCTCGTCTAAGCCCATACCTGAAAGACGTACAAAGTTGAAAGCAGGCTTTCCAGTTAGTTGGTAAACTCTAAGTAGCGAATAGAAGAGCCAAGTCCTCACAATATCTATCCCTTGTGGGCGCATACTGACAGGAATCTTAAGTCCTGTATACCCTAGTTTCTTAGCCAGCTCCACTATGTATAGGGCTGAAATACCAGAGTCAACCCAAGTGTCGAATGTTCTTTCTTCACCAATAAACTCTTGACCACCACACTTCTTACATGATTGGGTTGGAGGGTTTTCTCTCCATGGCTGGTAATATTTTCCAGGCGGTGGAAGATAAGGCATACCACATTTCTTACAATACCATATCGGCAATTCAGTTCCGTAGAAACGTCTTCTCGAAACAGGCCAGTCTGAAGAGATGGAGTTTATCCAGTCCATCAGTATAGAGATTGATTCGGGAGGAAAGAACCTGATCTGCTCGTGTGAGAACTTCGAAATTTCTTCTAAGAAGTCAATTTCCTTGAGGTAATACTCCCTTACGTGAACATATTCTACCAATGTGGAACATCGCCAGCAAACAGGAGCGCTCTGTACAACAGATTCTCTTTTAGAAACGCGTGAGTCTTCCTCCAATAAAGATACCATCTTCTTCCTCGCCTCTTCCACTTTTAACCCTGCCAATGGGCCGGCGTTCTGCTTCATCTTCGCTTCTTCATTCAAAAGCACGTTCGGCTTTAATCTCAGTTCTTTGAACAAACGGATATCTGATTGATCCCCATATGAACATATCATCACCAAACCGCTTCCAAACTCAGGCTTCGCATAGGGATGTGGAAAGATTGGAACAACATGATTGTATACTGGAACCTTGGCAAATCTCCCCTGTAAGTTTGAATACCTTGAATCTGATGGATTAAAAATTATTGCTGCACATGCACCTAAAAGTTCAGGTCTGGTAGTAGCTACTATAATCTGTTCGAGTTCATTCTTGTCGCTTACAAGATCAAATTTTAAATAGAATAAGGAAGAAGACTTTTCTTCTTTATCTAATTCAGCATCAGCGATTGTTGTCCTACAACTTGGACACCAATTCACTGGACGATCTTCTTCATAGACAAGGCCCTTCTCCCAGACTTTGATGAACGTGCCTTGGGTAAAAGCACGATATTCTGGAGCGTCCGTCTTATAACCACGATCAAAATCACAACTTAAACCAAGCCTATAAAACGTGTCAACGATCTTATGTTCAGTCTGATCGAGAATATCCCTACACTGTTCGAGGAAGACTTCCCTTGGAACTTCCGTGGCCTTCTTATTCAGTTTCTTCTCAGCAATAAGCTCCACAGGCAAACCATTTCTATCAATACCCCACGGAAAGAAGACATTCTTCCCATTCATTCTGAAATACCTTGCAACCATATCTATCTGAACATAGTGAGCAGATCCACCAACATGCATAGAACCCGTAGCATAGGGTGGAGGAATATCTACAGAGAACCAATCTAGCGAAGCGCCAAAAGAACGGAACACGTTTTCTTTTTTCCAGTAATCAAGTATTTTCAATTCATCCTCAGGCTCAAAGCTCCTTTTAACTACCGATTTAGGATCAGACATATTACTTCAATAACACGAGAAACCCATAATTCTTTCATATAAAAATATTTAGTCAAAAAAAGTAGTTAATCTAAATTCCTCAACCAACAATAGGCATCCATTTCCCAAACAAAATTAGCCATTCTAACTTGAAGAATCATATGAAAAAGCAAAAAAGTCAACATGCTTTAACTGAGAGGGAGTTTCTTAAATAATAAATAGAAATAGAAAGGATAGTGTTTGAGCCCTGGTAGCTCAGTTCGGTAGAGCGCCGCCTTGGTAAGGCGGAGGTCGCGGGTTCAATCCCCGCCTAGGGCTTTCTAATTAGCTTAGACATAGAAGAAATTGCCGAAGATCATAATGCCGAGAGCGGGCTTCTCGCAGATGTTTCGAACCCGCGGCTTCCAGCCCATATTATTGGGTCTCTGGATTATGAGTCCAGCGCTCCGACCAAGCTGAGCTTTCGAGCGATGGTATCTCGGCGCCCTCGGCGTTTTCTTTTAGACTTATTAAGGGTATATATGGTTATCTTTTACAGAGACGGAATGGAGGGGGGGTCGTCAGCTAGCATGGTTCAGGCTGCACGGCTCGGGACCGTGTAATCGTGGGTTCAAATCCCACCGACCCCATTAAGAGTAGTGATTCAGTTTGTTCTTGTTAGAAGTGTGACTTTTGGACTATTGACAATAGTGCAGCTTTGTTGAGTTTTTTGTGGAATACTTCATAGTGAGCTGCGATTCAAGGTTCATGTGCGGGAGACGCTATAAAGACTCCAAGTGGTGCTATCAAGAAAGACTGTGTCTATTATGTCTGTGTCAATAGAGTACCATCGAGAGATATTACTTTCATGGATGAGATGTCCTCTTTGCATCTGTTTAGTAGAGGCGATATTCGACTGCTGAAATTAGGAGAATAGGAGAAATTTAGTTGGAAGGATATTTCTGGATTGAATGGAGGCATAACGATCAATTTGCAGGATTTGGCTCTTTGTGGAAATATTTTCCTTAGAAACAATGACATTAGAAGCCATACCCGTTGCCCATTAAGTGGTGAATGGTCTTTATAGAAAATTGGGTGTAGGTGGCCCATTATGATCAAGTTGGATTTTAGGGCATCAGGTCCAGGCAGGGTATGGCCGTGCATAAAGTATGTGCCATCTATAAGAACGCCTCTTTTTACTAGTTTAACAGAAGGTGGGAGCACCCTGTTAATTGAGCCATCATGATTACCCATAACAAGAACTATACTTCTGAAAGAAGGTAATAATTTTTCGAAGAACAGGGAGAGTGATAGACGATCAAGGTATGTCATTCGTGCAATCGAATGTTTAACATCTCCTAAAAGAATTAAGTTATCCACTTTGGTTCTTTTTGAAATCTCTATTATCTTATCTGCTAGCATGGCAGTTGATCTTCTGCTATCTAGTGTGGGCGAGATCGAAGGAGAATAGCCAAGATGTATGTCTGCGATGCAGATGAATTTACCTTGATGCGAGCGAGCAATTAGGACAGCGTCGTCATAGAGTATTGTGATGCCCCTGTCAGCCATAGACATTAATAAATAAGACGCTTCTAAATAAGTTAGTGTCTAAAAAGATGAGAAGGAAAGGAGATAAAGCCAAGATTATAATAGAGCGTAAGGCCATTCGAAGACACCTCTTTCTACCTAGCAACACTGAGATTTGGACTGTAATAGGAGAGGAAGGGGATAATTTGGTCAATGAGAACCCTCTTTTCTGCACCTGCAAGGACTTCTACTTTAATCTGCTAAAAAAGAAAAGCCGTCCCTGCTATCATCTAAGGGCATTCTTGAGAGCTAAGGGAAATCAAGCTTATTCCACTCTTGACTTCAGCGATAGAGAGCTTGGCCTTTTTATGGGACTTCTATTAAGGGATATAAAGTAAAAGTTTTAAAATCAACTTTATTACGTTCTGATGAGCTCCGATAGCTCAGTGGTAGAGCGACAGCCTTGTAAGCTGTAGGTCGCGGGTTCAATCCCCGCCCGGAGCTCCATTCTAGCCTTATGGGATAGCGTGCAATCTAAAGGGTTAGCAATATTTGGGTGTTAGATTGAAGATTTGCTATCGCATTCTCCGTGAATCCAGTTTCCGAATGCTTTGATAAGTTCTGGCTTGACTTTTGTCTCCCAATCTTCATCGGTTGAATTGTAATATACTAGCCTACTGCAAACTGAGCATTTTGTAGTAAAGAAGGCGTAGTTTCTGACTTTCTCTTTCATCATAATCCAGGAGTTCCATAATTCCTTAATGATTTCTGGGGCTGCTTCAGTTCTATCACTGCGTGTTTCCAAGTCTTTCCAAAAATTTCCCTCATTTCCCTTACGTTCCTTGCTTCCCGTGCTTGCACTGGTTTGATCTGTCATAGTTACTAGTACTACAATATCTAGGACTAAGATACAAGTCCTATGCCCCAGAGTAATTGTGCGTCCTACGCCTATATAGCGCACGCGTCTTCTTGGTCACAAGAATATTTTTGTTTACCAAGAGGCTTAGGACAACAACTACGGAAAGCAGGGAAATTAGCGGAAAATAAAAGACTGTACTAAGATTACGCTATCTTTGATTTTTAAATTCCGTAATGTAATTTACTTCTCAGTCAATTTCCCATGGTGTAGGCATAGGAACCATAAGCGAGACATAACTTTGTATGTATTTGTAAGAAATTAGCAACCGCATTATCTTCCAAGCATTATTGACGTATCCTGAAAGTTATCATTTATGATCCTTAATAATGGAAAAGATATATAATAGAAAAGATAGGAGAGCTTTGCTATGGACGTTAGTGCCTTCTACAACTATTGGACTGTGATGCTCTATTCTATGTTTGCCATAGGACTAGTTCTTGTTTTCTTCTATGAATATTCAAATTTTAGGCGAAAACATTAGATGTTTTTGAAATGACCGGTATTGGATAGGTTATTTGAACATATTGATAGACTTGGTCTAAAGAAACTTACCAGAATACAAGAGAAAGCTATACCTGTTCTCTTGAATAGAATCAATACTTTAATCGTTTCCCCTACGGGCACAGGCAAAACTGAGGCGGCCATTCTACCAATTTTTTATCTTGCTTCTCAAAATAAAGAGAGAAGAAGACCGGTAATATTGTACATAACTCCGCTAAGAGCACTTAATAGAGATTTATTTCGGAGGATAAAGAACTATGCAGATTACTTTGGATTAAGTGTTGACGTTAGACATGGTGACACTTCAGTATCGAGAAGGAAAGCGATAAAAGATGATCCTCCAGATGTTTTGATTTCAACACCGGAAACATTGAGTATACTCGAAACTCTACCTACTTTCATCAGCAAGCTGGAGAACATTGAATGGGTCATAGTAGACGAGGTTCATGAGCTCATAAATAGTAAGAGGGGGGTTCACCTTGCACTTTCTTTAGAGCGACTTGAAAAGATTAAACCCAAGTTTGTGAGAATCGGTCTTTCAGCTACCATAGGTTCACCAGAGAGAGCCAAGAAGTTCCTTTTTGGTTCAGATAGAAAAGGCGCGATCATAGTTGACTCGATGGCTAGAGAATATGTTTTTGAAAACTTGTACGTTGATGGAGAATTGACTGAAATAGCACAAATCGCTTTGGAAAAAACATTGGAACAGATGAAAAACAACAGGTCAACTATCATATTTACCAATACACGGCAAATGGCAGAATATTTCGCTTCACTGCTCAAAGCCAAAGATCCCGAAATGCCAATTGAGGTACATCACGGCTCTTTGTCCAGAGAGAGCAGAGAACAAGCAGAGCAGGAATTGAGGGAGGGAAAAGCCAAAGTTGTAGTCACGACCTCTTCTTTGGAACTGGGAATAGACATAGGAGCTGTTTCCTTGGTTATACAAATCGAATCCCCCAGACAGGCTGTGAAACTTCTACAACGCGTTGGCAGAAGCGAACATAGAATAGGAGGAAGAGCTAAAGGCATAATATTAAGCAATTTCGTAGACGATTATATTGAAACAGAAGCCATCTGCAGACTAATCGATAAAAGAGAGCTTGAAGAGCCGGCACTGCATTATGGAGCTCTCGATGTTTTAGCACATCAAATTGTCGGCCTAGCAATAGTGTATAAGAAAATTCAAATCGAAGAAATAATTAGGATCGCGTCTAAGACCATATTCTTTCAATCCCTTTGCAAAGAAGACGTCTTGGATTTGGCAAATATTCTTACAGATATAAGAGCCATTCGTTTTGATGAGGACACCATTTACAGAGGAAGCAAATGCTTCACATATTACTTCGGAAATATTTCCATGATACCAGAGAATTTGCAGTATAATGTAATAAACGCTGTAAACAATATGAGAATAGGAAGGGTTGACCAGCTTTTCGTAAGGGAAGCTATCGAACAGAATAGACCTTTCGTCTTAAGAGGCACAGCGTGGAACGTCCTTTCAATCGATGATAGCAAGCAGACTGTTAAAGTCGAACCAAAGAACATTCCTGATAGTGAGATACCTTTTTGGGTTGGAGAGCTAATTCCGGTTGACAAGAAAACTGCAACGATGGTTGGAAGGATCAGACGGAATTATCAAATCGAGCAGATTTCTCCAAAGGCAAAAGAAATTTTAGAGAAGACCAAAACACAGTTGGGGACCGTTCCAGACGAGCAAAAGTTCCTGTTTGAGAGAAGAGTTAGTGACAACACTTTTGTCATAAATTCCTGTTGTGGTACAAAAATAAACAACACCTTAGGGACGGTGCTTTCAACGCTTCTGACTTCTAGGGTCGGTTATGTCGTCGAGTATTCCTCTGACCCGTACAGGATAATATTGTATGGCGGAGTTACACTAACATGTGAACTCATACAAGAGGTTCTGAAAAAAGATTTCAATTTAGGCGAAATTCTCGAAATTGCTATAAGAGATTCCAATCTGATGAAAACAAGAGGGTGGCATGTGGCAAAAAGATTTGGAATAATTCCAAAGGAAACCGCATATGACGGCCGCTTCAGCGCACTAATTCTGAAGAGATACTATGGCACAGCTTTATATAAAGAAGTTCTAAACGAAGTCTTCACAGACAAATTTGACCTTGAGGGGACAAGAGGAGTTTTAAACGATATAAAAGATGAGAAAATACCATTGCTTTGCTTTGGAGAAGAAGAATTTTCAGCTTTAACCAAACTGAGTTTCAGATACAAAGCGAGGAATATAACAACAGCATATGATGTTAGCAACACAATATTAAACACGATTGAAGAGAGACTTGAAAATATTGAACATGTATTTCTATGCTTATCCTGTGGCCAGCTGGAAAAAAGGATTAAGACAAAAGACACTAGGGAACCGATATACTGTCAAAAATGTAAGTCTAGATTGGTAACCATTGTCTCCCGATGGGACGATAAATCTAATGTAATAATTAAGAAAAGACTTCAAGGCAAAAATATGACAAAGGAAGAGCAATATGAATACAGAAAGCTCTGGAAGATTTCATCTTTGATACAGAATTTTGGAAAAAAAGCTGTCTTTGTGCTCTCAGGGTATGGAATAGGCCCTTCAAATGCCGTGAGAATTTTGGACAAAATGGCTAATCGAGAGGAACTTTTAAAGGAGATTTACAGAGCAGAGAGAACATTCATTAGAACAAGACCTTTTTGGAATGATTAAGAACTAAGATTTTATTCAGAAAGTCGGGTAATAGAGGAAAATGCCCTTGCTTCTAAGGCTAGATTGGGGCTTGTCTTTAAGATCACGCCATTTATTATTAATCTTTCACCCGGTTTGATTTTATCGATTAGTTGTGATAGATCTCTCCATGCAATCAGATTTATTTCATCCGTTTCATCACCAATTAAGATTTCAGAGAACTTGATCCTTTCCCCATTTCTCGAAGTGACTTCGGTTTGCGTTGATTGGGAAATAGCGATTGCCTTAACAAAATAAAACTTGCTTTCAATTGAAGACTTAATTTCAGATATTTTTTGATATAATTTAGACAGCTCATATTTTTCAACATTGATCTTTTTACTTATCTTGTTCACGTCTGAACAAATCAGTTTATCTTTATCCAGAAATGCAAACGAGCCTTCAACCACATCACCAACCTTCATAGAAAGCAGGAAAGGCACAACTTCGTTCATGCCTATTAAAGTAAAAGGATCACCACTTTCGTCTACTGTTAAAACGTGAATAGAGGAAGAACCCTTTTTGGTTTCACGTGCAGAGCCGATAGACAAGAGGCGGAGCGTAATGAATGAATCCTTCTTATAGGACCCTTCTGATTCTACTCCTTCACTTAGAGTAATAATCACTGTGCCATCGTCACCATGAAGTTCGATTTCTCCAGTAGATTGTGGTTTGACTTTCAAAGGTCCCAATACAATTAACGAACCAATTCTAGGTATTTCCTTTGAGATTTCTGGACGTAACCAAAGAACTATGCGGTTCTTAACATCTTTCTTCAAGCCTCGGATTATGAATGACTGAATGTTACATTGTGAACCGTCTTTTCTAGAGAACGTGGATATTGAAGATTGTGAGCTAACGATAGCTTTTATGCAAAAAATCCCTGCTTTAGGCGAAAAATCATCAAGTGGAATAGACACTTCCTTTAGTGTAGGAAGCTGGGGGGTGATGTCTCTGTTTCTTATCAACTCTATTGAACCCCTCTGCCCAAGATGCAGCGAGGGAAAATTGCTGAAATCTGATTTGACGGAGGCTTTCTTTATTCTGATGGTGTCATCAGGCTTCAAGTTCAGCTTGTTTACTTCTTCTGCTTTAGAATCCCAAAGGACACATCTAACCATGCCTGTTTTATCAAAAATTATCATTTGAAGAAAATGGCCTTCAGTTCCATCCTTCTTTTTATAGCTCCTTAGTCCTAGGACTGAACAGACCTTACAATTCAAATTAACTTGGTTTGCGCCTATGTAAAGGTCTCTAACTTCTAACGAAGGTGGAGGTTCAAAATTCAAGGTTAATTCTAGATCAGCTGCTACTAGATATGCAGCCCCAGTGTCAGTCAGATATCCGCTTCCTATTTTCTCTTTTTTCTCTTTTATGAGACGTAGAACACTCTCTTTGCTTATTTCAGGTTTTTTATCCAGTATTTCTTGTATTATTGAATCTAATTCCCGCATCTTCCTAGCGCACCACTATTTATCAAAAATGGTATTTTAAAATATAGAGGCATTTTACCGAAATTGGATAGCGTAATTACTTGTTTTTTGACAAAAATAGGTCCAATACCGATAAAGAAAGCTTTTTGCCGTCAGCTGTTGTTATTCCATCGTATATAATAACATATTAGCATTGACTATTTTAATATCTCTAAAGAAGTTTTCTTTCATAAGGGGGAAACCTAACCAAGTTATTTATTGTCTCAAAGCAACATAATTGCATAAATTGCCAATATCAACAAAGCAGTCGAGACTAGAATAACTGCGCCTCTCCTTGCACGTGTTAACACTCTCTGCGTGAACTTGGAAAAAAGATCTATTTGCAATTGCCCTATTGTCTTTACCCTTGTGACATAGCATTCAACACTAACGCTTCCTTTATGGAGATGTAACTCTAATGCTTTGGCAAGATTCACTAAAACTCTAGTTATATCTCTTATAGAAGACAGTTCTCCTAACGCATAGTATCCTTTTTCTGTTTTCATTTTACCAGAGGAAAAATGTGAATCGGTTGTGCAAATTTCAATAAGAGAGAAGCCAACAGTATCTAATTCAGATGCTAAACTACCCTTAAGTAAAGATATTGCATTGTTTGAATCGATGGAATACAAAGCATATGAGACCTCATTTATCCGCAAAAGAATACAAGATATACCACCTGGCCCTATTTCTCTGAAGCCAGGATCAGATATACTAGCAAAACTGAAATATATAGGATACCTTGGTTCTGCTTTTAGAGCTTGAAGAAAGTCTGTTATACAATTTCTTAGATCTTCGAGGTCCGCATCAGAAAGTTCTGGGCCCAATGCGTTGTGCGCGTCAACAAGTAATATATTCTTAATTACTTGACCATCTATAAATTGTTTTACATATTCCGAGATGCCAATTGGTATATCTTCTCCACCGTGTGGGGCAAGTGACAAAAATATTATAACTACTTCTCCGATCGACAATCCGGTGACCGTGACTTTATTCCTAGTCAATCGTAGCGGCTTGGAGCATTTATCTCCCGCAGTAATTTGAACCCCTCTAGCTTCATTTAATGAAGTAAGATAGCTTTGCACTTCATGCTTCGATGGAAGGTTCACTGCGTGAGAAGAAGGAGTATGAAATACCATTGAATCTATATGATTCTTCTTGAAAGAGTTGATGATATCCGCAGGTATGTTATAGCTTCCTATTGGAGCGAATGGGCCAGGATGTATTTCTGGAAAGATCAACGTAAGCTTTCCTGATTTTTCAGATAGATTGATCCTGTAAGTTTTTATTTCAGCAAGAATACCATGCTCTTCTAATATTTCCTCTAACATTGATGGTTCAGAGCTAACCCAAGAATACATATACGCAGTTAAAGCTTTGAAGGATGGAATCTTGAATAGTACGAGACCTACTTTATCTACATAAATCATATAAAGGGCAGTACAGAATAGTAAAGCTAAACCAGCTACATATGGTAGGATGATCTTGGATGATTCGGCCAATTGAAAGAGTAAGACTGGACAATAGATCATAATTGGTAGAGGTAAGGACGCGATTATTGCATAATGTAGTTTACGGTAAAAGAGCGCATATAGCCAGAAAAATCTTGTTGAGATAGTATAGCTTGCAGCAAGTAGCAAGAAAGCATACAAGTATGGTTTAGGAAAAATGCCAAAGGCTAAGAAAGGTAAACTAAAAAACGAGTATATCATGAGAGGAAAGAGTCCGAATTGCTCTGCAAAAAGGAACCTTCTAAATGATGCTATTGGAGAGGATTTTATCAAATATAAGTCTATTAGAGCTATTACAATTATTAGGATAAAAAAATATGTCGCTAGTGTTAAGCGATGTAGAAGATCGGAGAGAACAAAATAAAAGGGCAAAGATATTACAAAACTAAAAACAAACGAGAAAAAGAGAGCCGTTTTCAGTGTTGGCAGACGAAAGAGCTTTTTATATTGGCCAGCAATTCTTGTTGTTCCGTCGTTTTCCATCAAGTACACCGGGTTTGGTGGACTATTATGATGGCAATAAGACAAGTAACAAAATTGATACTACTATCAGAGATACCGCTGATATTATTACGAATTCTGGTCTAACTTTAATACCTAATGTCTCATCCTCGAAGAATCTGAGTAAACCTGCACTTGATGCAGGCATTTGCCCCTCGGACTTCTTTTTTTTAGAACTCATACGCCAACGTGTTTTAGGCTTGTTAATTTAAACGTTTTTTGCAAATAGAAAACATTTAAAATTTGAACGCGTTTACTTTGATGGATGAACACCAATCTTGTAAATTATCAGAAGATATTCAAATTAATGGAACAACATCATGAATGGTTTTCTGAAAGTTTACCCTTGATTGCAAGCGAAAATGTTCCTAGCCCTGCTGTGCGAGAAGCGATGGCAAGTGATTTGGGCAATAGATATGCTGAGGGATGGCCCGGCGAAAGAGTATACGCGGGGTGCACATACATTGACCAAATAGAACTTCTAGCCGGAGAGGAAGCGAGACGATTGTTTGAATGCGAGTTTGTTGACGTTAGACCTATCTCAGGAGTCTGCGCTAACCTTGCGATCTATACAGCTTTCACTGCGCCAGCTGATACAATTATGTGCTTGTCTATACCATCAGGTGGGCACATCAGTACAGGGAGAGCAGAACTTGGAGGAACAGCAGGAGCAGTTCATGGGTTAAAAACCGAGTATTTCCCATTTGATTATGATGAGATGAACATAAACATCGATAAGACCATTAGTAAAGTGAATGAGTTAGAAAAAGCAGGAACACCTATAAAACTCGTCATGTTTGGTGGATCGGTATTACTTTTCCCTCATCCACTTAAGGAATTGGCAGACTTCTTTAAAGGAAAAGGTGCATTCGTGTGCTATGATGCTGCACATGTTATTGGTTTAATAGGGGGTGGGAAGTTCCAAAATCCTCTTAGAGAAGGCGCAGATGCCATGACATGTAGCACTCATAAAACGTTGTTTGGCCCGCAGGGAGGTATGATTTTGTCATACAATAAATATGCTGATAGAATAAAGAAGGCTGTCTTCCCTGGCAACGTTAGTAATCACCACCTTCATTCGGTAGCGGGTAAAGCTATAGCTTTAGCAGAAATGTTAGAATTTGGAGAAGAATATGCAGCGCAAATCGTCCGAAATGCCCAGGCATTTGCAAATAGCCTTAGCAGCCAAGGGTTTGAAGTGGTTGGAGAAAAGAAAGGATTCACTGAATCACATATAGTTCTTATTGAAATAACTAAGTTTGGGCTCGGAGGTGACCTAGAAAGGAAACTGGAAAAAGCTAACATCATTTGCAACAGAAACCTTCTGCCTTGGGATATCAAGGAAGGGAGACATTTCGACAATCCTGGTGGTTTGAGGTTTGGAGTTTCCGAGCTAACAAGACTTGGAATGAAAGAGGGAGAAATGGAGAGTGTCGCAGAATTCATAGGGGATGTTATTGTAAGGAGTAAGGACTTAGAAGAAGTAAAGAATAAAGTCAAAGAATTTAAGACTAGATTCCAAAAGATCTACTATTGCTTCGAAAGTGCCAGAAAGCCCTATGAATACATAAAGATCAGGTGAAGTCTGTCAAAGAAATTTGCTTTTGCTCCTTTCCAAATAAACTCTCGAAGTCTTCTTTAGCTAGCTCTACTCTTGTCCTTATGTAAGAGGGTACTCCTTGCCTTGCTGCCAGTTTCTCAGTCAGTTCTAAGAACTTTCCAACACTTCTTTTGGTAACAGATAACTGAAGCTCTCCACCACATTTTAGACAGACTCCTTTTAACGGAAGACGGCGGTATTTCTCACCACATTTCTTACATCTTACTTTTTGTGTGCCAAAAGCTTTCAAGTTACCTAGGATATCGGGAAGTAAATGTGTACTCAATATGGAAGCTATTGCGTCATTCGCAGCAACTGCCTTTATCATAAGCTCGTAATGCAATTGTCTCTCAATCTTTTCGACAAAAGATGGCGCCATAGCTAGAGAATTTCTGTCTCTGCTCAAGAACATAATATTAGTGTTATGCGTATATGGAATTACAAAAAATTCTTCTTTCTTTTTAAGGATGTGCTTTATTAATAAAATTGAAGAAACCTCGCGCGCTGATAAACCCTTTGAGGCTTTTTCGTAGAAGTCTCTTGGGTACACTTCTGAAGCATCAATGGAGAGCGATTGGTCTTCAACCTCTGAGGCTATTATGTAAGGTTGTAGGAGCAATGGTGTATCCATTAATCCGCCTATTTGAGATGGAATATAAGACAAAGAAAAGTTAAGTAAAATATCCAGTAGCAACGATATTGAGTCAGCATCACCGTCACAATCCCTTCTTTTTGCCGAGTGCCAAAATGGATGTGCAAGGCAAACTTGGGAATCTGAGAAGCCAATGATTCGGCCAATCACAGCAACAGAAGTGTGAGGAGCTATTCCAACTATTAACTGCCCAATCAGATCTTCTTCTTTCTTAGCATTATAAAAAGAGGGCAGTTTATAGAATTTTTCTAATAATTCGTCGATGAATCTTGAGACTTTCAGGAGGTATATTGCACCTTTCTTTGGTAATATGACATCCTGGACAAAAATTGGAATTGGCTTACCTGAGGACAACTCTTCAGATGAATAACCTAGTTCGTTCAAAACCTCAATTTTCGAAGATATTAGGTTCAGAGGAAACGCTGTTATCGGCATATTTGTAGCGTCAAAACGGATCGTACCATCGCGGTAAATCTGAAGCCCATATTTTTGTCTGAGAATCCCTTTCGCAATGTTCTCAGGCTGTTTGTTCGCGTTTGTTAACCCCTTTACGCCTTTCAACGGAGAAAAGGATTTGGTTCCTAAATTCTTCTCTGCTGCTTCAATTTCGTTCTTAAGATCTACAACTTTCTGTGAATAAGTCTGTGAATGTATCTTGCAGCGTGGGCATATTTCACCTTCTGTAAGACTAGAGCCACATGAAGGACAGACATATGTTAATACCGTGTCAGAACCACATTTTTGACATTTCGAAAATAATTCAGGAGATAAGCATTTGGAGCAATACCTGTTCACCAGCGCAACGTTGAGCGTTTTAGAAGAAGCTTTTATCAAATCTCTGGAGGGCCCTCCTAGAGACCCGATAGGAAATAATACGTGAACAGGTGGTTTCATTTTTCGTTCCTCAGCCTTTTCAGGCCTACCTAATCGAACACCTATAAATGAAGATGATTTGTTTTTGATGGATATCCCGCTATATGCTGAGACTATTTCTAATGATGTCTTACATTCGCAATGTATTAAAGTATCTTTGTCCAAGGACAAGCATTTGTTGAAGATTTTTGTAGTTTCTTCAGAAAAGACAAGAGAGTGATTTTCGTAATCATATGGGGCACACAGCTTTTCTAAGATATCATCAAGTTTGGGATCGTCTTCTATTATCAATTTACCATCTATTGTCTTACCCAATTGCAGAGCTTCACGAAAGATCAATAGCTCATTTATGATCAATTGGTCCCAAAAAAGCAAGTACCTCGGGTGCAATGGAATGGCTAGTTTCTTGGAAAGTTCAAAAGCAGTATCGAAGCTGGGATGATACAATTGCGGATTCTCTATCCATTTGGCGATTAGCTCTAATGTGATGTCAAGCGACTGTGACGCAACGGTGATATTCCCAAAAACATTCATACAAGCGTCTTCAAAATCTTGGGCCCAAAGTTCTTCAACATAAGCAGAACTATTCAAAATCGAATTATTTTCAACAAAGTCACCAAAAGATATCAAGATATCTCCTAGAAATAGAATTGAGGAAAGCTCGTCCTTTAGCCTTTCAGCCATCTTGATATCTTCAACCTTAACAACAGAGCCTTGCTTTAGTTTGACTACAGGGCCCTCAATTGTGTCGACAAAAGCAACAGTAGCACTCTTCCCAGGCTTGCTCAGCTTGATTTGTGAGCCAGTTACAAGAGCGTAATCCAAGATTACGGCACTTGCGGGGTTAATCCCAACCGCAGCAAGTCCCGTGTTAAAGCATCGGCCGTATCTTAATCTAAAGCCACCTGGAAAATCAGGAAACGAGAGTATTGGTCGACCAGCTATTGCATCTCCGAAATGTGACTGATCACTTGCCTCTTGTTGACCCCCGCTTATATGTGATAGCCAGTACCAGTCTGTGATTGCAAGCTCCTTGACCAACTTCTGGAGTTTTCTTGCTCTTCCAATCAACCCATCGTTCAAAACTCTTAAGGCGCCACCCCTTACCTTGTTCGCCTCTATGCGTAAAAGGTTCCTATGCATAATAAGCTCAACTGGATCTGTCTCAACACCATTAATTTCAACCGGGACATAACTCAAAGCAGTTCTGATATCATCGTCAGAAACCTTGTACTGGAAGTTCCCAACTTCGCGCTCATATATTCTTAATTCTTCAACAAAA
Source organism: Nitrososphaeria archaeon (assembly GCA_963760525.1). Taxonomy (GTDB): domain Archaea; phylum Thermoproteota; class Nitrososphaeria; order JACIWG01; family JACIWG01; genus CAVXDT01. The sequence goes on along the minus strand of CAVXDT010000014.1, from coordinate 81,601 downwards.
CGGCCAATTTCATCATCGTAATCGTTTACATGATATCTATCAAGGCCTAAGACTTTCCTCACCTCGTCCGCAATGATAAGTGTGAACGCTGCGTCAGTACCCCCAGCAGATCTTATAGGTCCAGCAAAATATAGGCTAGCGTAGTTTGAACCGTCTTTGTTCTTCTTGATTGTGATTTTTGATAGGCCTTGCAACGGTGCAACAGTAACACCATCAGTTATCACAGCTAATCCCGCACGAACAGCCTTCTCCAAGGCCAGACCTCTATCCAACAGGCCGAATCTTCCAGAAGCGACCTCAACAGCTAATGCTAGTGCTGAAGCTTCTTTTTCATAATATTTCATCAATTCTCTCAGTCTTAATGACAACCCAGGCAATCCTATGAGTTCTTCAACTCTTGATGATAGGTCAAATACAATCTTACTTTCGACCTTAGAAGACGGGTCTAGGCCTTTATTTCTAGCAAGGGCCGCATGTTTCATCGCTTTTGTGATATCTTCTGTGATTTCCGAATAGTATGTATTGTACGAGTCCGTTAATGAGACCCTGGCCTTAAACAATGACAGATATTGGTCTAGCTGCATCAACTTCATGCACCTTATGCAAAGACTGAATTATAACAGCTCATAACTTTAGACTTTTATCTCTCCACGATTAAACATGTCAACAAATTCATTGTAAACATCAATGTCTTCTTTTTTCTTTGTTACAGGATATTCGTATAACAGTTTGCAGGTTCCACATTTAATCTTAACCTTTTCTTCTGATGCTCTCTCAACTACTAAAGAAATACTACCGCATCGTGGGCAGGCCAAGATCTTAGGCAATGTCCTTTTGAATATTTTGATTACCTTCCTTCTCTTACGACCCATGTTTACCAACATGCTCTAATATAGAAAGCGTTATTAACTGTTATTCCAAATATTGAAGCAAATTACATTGTGAAATTTATCTCCCTTCAAAAGAAATTCTTCACTTCATGGGATGGCGTCTAGAGCATATTGTGGAAAACCAAAACAGAAGGAATTTCCAATAGTAAATCCTTAAATCGTTTTACGATAACGTAAAATAGATGCAATGCTAGAAGAAATGGAAACTAAGGATAAAATGTTAAGAGAATTAGTAATAAGAAGTTCTTTCAAAAGAAAGCAATTAGATTATCTTCTCGTTAGGTGTTTGACAGACAAAGATCTTAAACTTTCTGACAAGATCAAAGCTTCTTTCACCAAACCACTGACAAAATCAGCTTTTGTTATTACCGAAGGCAGGGGAAGAGACAAGATAACTCGCGCGCTATACACACTTCTTACGGCACAATATTTGGGACTAATACCTCTTAACTCCTTGAATTCATTGGGAAAAGTTTCAGAAATATTGGCTAACGCACGCAACAAAGAATTGAGCAAGCGGGAATTGGAGATGATTCTTCTAACGCTCGAACAATTTTCCCAGAGAATCTTATTATGATAGAGGAAACAGTGCAGGAAAATACTTATATTGTTAACTGGTGATATGCAACGTTGCATGACAGATAGTGATATCATAATCATCACAGTAGCAATTGCGTTAATCACTATATCAGCCTTTATCATCTTCAATATCATTAGATCAGGAAGGAAAGAAAGAACACCAAAACCTGATGATTATGTCATAAAGGCAATATTAAGCGAGTTCAATAATCGCATCGACACCCAAAACAAGAGGATGGCAGATCTATTAGTTAGAACAGACTTGTTAGAGACCAGACTAGGTCATAAGAAGGAAAGCCACGAATTGCTTGAGCATCAAGAAGCGAAGGTGGAAGACATGCGCGAAATTCTGAAGCAAGCTATTCCAGAACAGGCCTCTCGAGAAGAACCCAGTACCATTGAAGTTGAGGCCCTAAGATTTATTTCATCTGAACCTAGAGTTTCAAAAGAAGTTCAAGATGCGATACATAAATCAAGAGAGCACACAGCTAGACTCTTGAAAGAATTATTTGAACGAGGATATCTTGGAAGAGAAAACAAAGGAAGATATTTTGTATATTCCATAACCGAAGATGGAAGGAAGATCATCGGGTAATAATCTGCTCTTTAGGTAACGAGTAAATCCATCCAGAAGAACTCCACTTTCTAATTAGGAAACCTCTGTCAACCATACGCATTAGATAAGTCGATATGATAGCCCGTTTAAACTGAATGCCTAGTTCTTCTTCGGCTACTGACATAGCGTCGGAAGAGGTAAATACACCAATATAGAAACGCTTGCAAACCATTACTCTGAATTTTTGAAAAAGGGTATCCTTTTGTTCTATATTTGTTTCAGTTTCAATTTCAGTTTCAGGCGTAAGCGACCCAGAAAGGAAATCGTATATTCTCTTGATCTCTTGGTTAGATGTGGAGCCAGTTATTTCGAGCTTTAGCTTCTTACCACTTCCGTCTTCAAGTTCAATCTTGACCTTTCTAGGCCTCATAGACATAGATGGCTAATAGTAACAGCTACCAAAGATAAACGGATAAGCTGTTAACAAGTTAACTGTTAAGTCTAATAATATTTACTACAATTATATTGTTCATCAACTAGCTATTGCACTGGAAATAGATGACATTTGTTTCTCCCTTCTTTAACGTGCAATGGAAACAAAGGGGTGTAAAAACGAATCTTAACTGTTAATCAGCGGTTCTGTTGTCCAGTGGAAATAAAGGGGTCAACTAAGGAACAAACTAAATAGATCCTACTGTTTAGCAGACCACCCCCATGACTTCCATTAGAAAGAAGAAATAAACTCCTTGGGATAAGGTCCGTGTTAAAGAAAATTATGTGGATAGGTGTTTAATTTAGACAAAAGGTATCTTATGGCCAATTTTTTCAGTTAAATCGAGACATTATCCTACTCAAACGCGCAACACATACCATCCTAAATTATCCTACAGAGGAAATAGAGGGGTGAGCAAAGAATTATATAGGGTTGCACTGTCAAATACTCCTATAATGCCCAGTGATGAATCTTTTGTAAGCGACATTTTTGACCGTGCTTTGAAGAACACAACGGTGTTTAAGAATAGAAATGTGCTCAGGTCTGATTATATACCTGATAAGCTCTATTTTAGAGATGAGCAAATAAAGATTGTTGCAGAGACTATTTCGCCAGTTTTGCATGGGGCTCGTCCTTCAAACATATTTTTGTATGGTAAAACTGGTACTGGTAAGACTGCGGTCGCTAAGTATGTCTTAACAAAGTTAGATCAAATGACAGCGTCTAAGTCGATCAATGTTAAATTTTCGTATGTTAACACACGTATGGCTGGAACTGAGTATCGCGTGCTATATGAGATAGCTCGTAGTTTCGGGGTCTCCGTTCCGCACACGGGCCTATCTATTAGCGAAATATTTGACAGAATCTTTAAAGCTACATCAAGGGAGCGATTTTCTGGAATAGTTGTATTAGATGAAATAGACTTTTTGGTTAAAAACCATGGGGATGATCTGCTATATGAACTAACGAGAGCGAGCGAGAATCTAGCTGAAGGATTTATATCGTTGGTCGGAATATCAAACGATCTTTCTTTTAAAGACTATCTTGACCCGCAAGTTTTAAGTAGCTTAAGCGAAGAAGAATTAGTTTTCCATCCTTATACTGCTGACGAACTGAAAACGATATTAAGTGAAAGAGCCAAGACTGGTTTTCAGCCAAATGTTGTCAGTGAAAGCGCGCTAAGTTTGGCATCTGCACTTGCAGCTTCTGAACATGGTGACGCGAGAAGAGCTGTGGATCTGATCCGAGTGTCGGGAGAAATGGCAGAACGACAAGGCAAGAGATTTGTTGATGAGACATTGATTAAAGAAGCGCTTTTAAAAATAGACCAAGACAGATTGTCTGAAGCTCTTAAATCGCTTCCCTTACATAGTAAGATTGTCGTTTTGAGCGTTGCCTCGTTGAAGGATTTACCATCTACTGGAGCTGTTTACGATAATTACTGCGTTTTTTGTGGAAAATTGGGTTTATCTGAATTAACACCAAGACGTGTTAGTGGCTTATTAAACGAGCTATCCATGTTAGGTGTGCTATCAGCTGACACAACAAGCAGAGGCAGACAAGGCCGGAGTAAGCGGCCTAAACTTTTAATTCCCTTTTCGGATATCAAGTTAATTTTCTCAAATGACCCTGTATTAACTGATATCGCGAGCAAAATAGAATTTAATTTAGAGTAGTGACGAATTGATTAAAGTCTCTCTCGATGATGCTCATTGTGCGTAAACTAAAAATTGCTACTTTACCAGGTGTTGGGTTAATTCCCATGGATTTCTGGTGAGGTGTTTGTCGTTGAAACGTACCAGAATTTACTATTGTCGTCCCCCTATAGGTTGAATGCCCAAAGACATGGACGTGTCCAGCGTGCAGTACGTCTGGAGGTGTATCTATTACTAAAGTATCTTCATTAGCTGGCGCTATTGTTGTTCTAGCTCCGAATGTAGGCGCCAGATGTCGTGCTCGAAGCAATATTTTCATAATATTTTCTGGTTTGCTTGGATCAATATTTGGTACAGACGCGAAGACATCATCTAGACTCCTACCATGGTAAATTAAAAAATTGACCCCATGAAGTTCTATATTAAGTGGGTCTCCAAACATTTTGACGTTATCCAAATCATACAGTTTTTTACAATATTTATTTGGGATTGATGGTTGAGGGAGAGCTTGCCTTGTGGCATCGTGGTTTCCTGGAATAATTATGATTTGGAGATTAGAAGGAAACTCTTTAAGGTATTTTGCAGCTTGAGCATATTGGTCTCTTATATCCAATAATTCTAGTTCCTTCTCTTGTTGTGGATAAACACCGACTCCATCGACAAGGTCTCCAGCGATTATAACATATTTGAGTCGTTTTACCAATTCCCTGTCACCATGTTGTCCTTGAAGCCAATGAATTAGGTGTTCAAAAATTTCACGGTCAAATGCCTTGCTTCCAATGTGCAGATCTGAAAGTAGAAGTACATAGACTTCGCTCGGCCGCTCCCGTAGAATTCTATCAGGTACTTCGGGGAACTGGATGTCTGAAGCAAATGCTAATCCTTGTTTGACGCTAGAGATATCCACAATTAGCATTTGGTCATATAATGCTTCAAGTGCGTTGCGATTTTGGATGTCAAACTTAGCGTACACATCTATAGTTCCTGTGTCATCTTCGAGTTCTAAGAGAACTACCCCTTTCTTTACCCTCTTTTGCTTGACTAAGCCTACTATTCTCGTATTTTTTCCGTTGCTCATTAGTTGTTCTATTTTAGTTATTGCTTTATGGTTAGGCCTTGAATTGACAATCTTTAGAAGTTTCATATATCTGCTTAGAAAATATTTCGAAAAACCTTCTATACCTTCGGATATGGTAATCTCGTTTCCTGGATCGTGTATTACTTTTAGATTGGGCGCTATCTTATCGTAGATAAAATCTTCTTCTGCAAGTTCTTCTTTCTTTGGGAAGAGGGAATCAATATCTTTGGCACCGATAAAAACACTATGCGGTTCATTTTTCCTTTTATTGTCTGCAATGGATAAAAGGGTTTTTTTAAGATCTAAATCCTTCCTTATCCCGTAAAGTTCTATTAGTTTTTCAAATGCCACAGGCTCAACCTGGAACCCTCTCTTGGTTATCTCATATATGACATCCTCTATCTGCTCAGCGCCCATCAACAACAACACTATTAATTACAACTTTAAAAAAATTCGTATATTTGTTTGGAGGCGCTTCTTGTACGCGTAGAGTGTTCCTGGAACTGTCTTGGACTTAGTTAGATTTATTATTTATTCAGTTGATGGCGATCAAGATGATATATAATGATTGAAGGAATCGATGTCAAAATACAGGAAATTAAAGGGCTCATTAGCCAGATACAAGATTCGTCATTAAGAAAGAAGACAGATGACCTCATAGTCAGTGTGTTATTTGATAACAATCACCTTAACTCTCCCGCCGCCAAAAAAGCTCATCACTCCTATCCTGGGGGTCTTATTGACCATACCATCGCAACCACGAGAATCGGGCTTGTTATCGCACAACAGCTCGAGCTTATTTATAGCTATAAAGTCGAAACGGACACCATAATTTCTTCATGCCTTCTTCACGATATCTTTAAACCCTTTACCTATCAAAGTCCAGATTATCTATCAAATTCAGCTCTGGGGCAATATATTGATCACCTTGTTTTAATAGTCATAAAGTTAACACAAAACGATTTTCCATTTAACATTATACATGCTGTTGCAGCACATCATGGTGACTCTGGTCCTGTAAGGCCTAAAACAATAGAAGCAATGATAGTTCATCTTGCAGACTATGTGGATTCCCAATTAAATGGTGAGATATTGAGGAAAGCTAGAACGATATATCAAGATGATATCAGCGAGGGTCAAGAACCAAAAGATATGCTATCCGCACTCGGAGTATTCACTAAGATGAAGGATAAGTCTGACAAGGCTGAGAAAGAATTCAACTGCCTTTTCTCCAGTGGAAAACAAAAAACTTAAACCTTTAAAGAGAAGGTGGACAATTCCTACCCAAGCCGGGGTGCCTGAGTGGTCTAAAGGGCCGGCCTCGAGATCAAGAACAAGATAGCCGGTTACGGCCCTGCCGTTTCAGGGGTTCAAGTCCCCTCCCCGGCGTTACTACTGTAGATTTTCCATATCACCTAAAAAATCTTATAACATTAGAAGAAAAATCCACTGTTGCGCGGGGGTTGCCAAGCTAGGTCAAAGGCGCGAGGCTCAGAACCTCGTCTCGTAGGGGTTCGTGGGTTCAAATCCCACCCCCCGCACCTTATTATGAGCAGAATTTCCGAGAGGCTTCAGTTTTCATACGAGCACACTTAAGCAAAGTACTCGTCGTCGTGAATATTTACTAAGCGAGTATAAATCAGCGCATTTTTGATGTTCTTATGTCCTAACTCATAGAAGTTGCTCCCACTAAAACCGAGAAATCCAGAATCGCAATGTACAAAATGCGACAATGGGACTGAGGTTCAAATTCCACACGTTCCTTACTGATCGGAATAGCTACTATTTTACATGGGAAGGATTAACAATTCGCTAACTATATTATGAATTACATCTCTTAAACACATATGTGAAACGGTCTATCAACTATTAATGATGTTTAGTCACGAATATTCTCTAGTGCGCTAATAGCTGCATAAATTTTCACTCTTGCAAAAATTGGTAAGTTTGGATCCTCACTGATCTCTGTCAGTATTGCGACAGAATTAGCTGCTATAACACCAAGTCTACTCTTGCTGGTTTGTAAGTCTGTCATTATTTCTTTTATCGTTTTTCTAATATTCCGGGGCACTGTCACAGTCTCTGAAACATTTTGCAGTACAGTTATCGCTTGATTTATTCTCCCTTGGTTTTCTTTGTTTATTTCTGGCAAATTCGCCTACCCCCAACCAAACTTGTTTTTTCTAACGATAAATCTTTCTATTGCATACTTAAATTGGGTCCATATTTTACTGAGAAGAGCTGCGATATTCAGAGGTCACAATTTCTTTAATCCTTCTTGCAATGACTTTTCCTATGCCTTTTACTTCAACAAGCTTCTCTTCTGGCGCATTGAAGATATTCAGCAATGTGCCAAACTCAACAAGCAGTCTATTCGCTAAGACAGAACTAACGCCAGGAATTCCTGCCAGTACATACCTCTGTACTTCTTTGACGATGACGGGTTTCTCTCCTTCTCTCACTTTAACACTTTTCTTCTTTTCAGTCTGTTCTCTTTTTGCAAAGAAATAAAGCAGAGCCGCACTTTCTTTCACTGATTCTGTCATTATGAGTGGTACATTGAAATCTGCAACAACACTAGCTAAAGCTCCGAAAAACGCGTTCTGTGTAATCCTGTCGGAACCTATCCCTTTTTCTAATAGTAAAATTGGTTTGTCATACTTTTGCTTTAACTGAATCAGCTGAGGAAAAAGTCTGCCATCTATTATAGAATTGACGAAATCTTTTATCGTTTTTCGCTCGACGCATATATCATCTGAGAGAACAAAGTCTCCTACGTCAAGTTGGCGTTCCTCGATCTTTAGGTTAAACAGCCGAAGTTCATTTTTTATGTCAACACTTTCCCTTGTATCAGCATATATCATTGTCTCCGTTTTTTCTTCAGTCATAAACTGTTCCAGAGAACCCAGTTTCATCGAAGACTCCCTTTCTTTAATCATTTTTTTCCCCATTTCTACCCTTTTTTTCCCCACCCAAAACAAGACTTCATCCTTGGTTCCTGAGGTCATTATCGCAATCACTTTGCCCCTTCTTCTCCTACCTGTTCTTCCTTTCCTTTGGACATATCTAACCGCGTCTGAAACACTATCATAGAAAATTACTATATTACATTCTGCGATATCAAGTCCTTCTTCTCCAACCCTTGTTGCAAAGAGAACTTTTATCTCTCCTTTATTGATTTTGTCCAAAGTCTCAATTTGTTCTTTTTGGCTTTGACTAAATTCCCCTCGTTTTCCGATTAGATATGCGCCGCTAACGCCCCACGATATCGCTTTTTCATAAAGCGTCTTCGCTACATCTTTATAGCTAACAAACACAATCGCTCTGTCTTCTGAACTTATAGTCTCAAGTATTTTCCTTAGTTCGACAACTTTTGGATGTTCCTCTCCAACAACAAGCATGCTTTTTGTAGTTTCATATGCTGTTTTGAAATTGGTGTCTTCTTTAAGTTGTCCTGCACTCCTTCCCTTCTTTAAGAATAGCTTTTCACAAAAGATGATAAAAGGTTCAATACCATGTGATTCAATAAGATTTAAGCAATGATGTAATCTTATTAAAGATGTCACCTGAATTTTAGCATTCATATCAGACAACTTGTTTCTGAGATCAAGAAGTTCTTTGAGAGATCGTGTCTGGATTCTCTCTGGGCTTGTTTCACGCAATTTATTCTCAAATTTTTGAATCGTCGCAAGTAGGTCTATTCTCACCTTTGCCAACGCTGGCGTAGGCTTCACTTTGATTATCTCTATTCTCGCGCCATAGAGGTACTTTTTGACTTCGGTGCTGTCTTCTGATACTACTTCTGAATGTGTTATGTTAAGAGTCTTTAATATTTGGTCTATATCCTCTCTTCTGGTCGGTGGGGACGCTGTAAAGCCTACAATTCGGATATTTGGTTTCTTCGACAATATGGCTTTCCCCAGAAGAGCATAGGGGTGGCTACCTACTGCGTGATGCACTTCATCAAAGATAGCTGAATAGAACTCTACTGGTTTGAAGAAACCTTTTTCAAGATCATTTAAAGTAATCTCTGTGGTTGCGACTATTACTTTCTTTTCCCATTCTTTAGTTCGAGTTTCTAAATTATTCTCTCCTGTTATCTCAGCAATCTCCTCGGGCTTTAAATCAAGTGTCTCTCTCAATGTTCTGGCATGTTGGCCAACTAGAACTCTTGTAGGAGCGAACAGAATAAACCTCCTCTGTTCATCTTGTATCAAACTTTTTGCAATATACAAAGCAGCAATTATCGTTTTTCCCAAACCTGTGGGGGCTATAATAAGGCAGTTTTCTTCAACACAAATATCCGATAGTCTTTCCTGATAATCCCGCCTTTCAATCCTTTTTGCCTTGATGAATTTTCTTTCGACAGAATTCATATTAGTTATGTTATTCCCTCTAATTTGATTAACAAATAAATCTTTTTTTGAAGCTTATTAAGGTGGGTCCAACAGAATTCTACAGTGGCCACTAATTGGAAAGAGTGATCCTGGGAGAAGAGGATTTCGCAAAATACCCGTTCCTTGAAGAGGCTAGATCTTACGTTTCCCAACTAGGACTAACCCTTAACGATATGTGTTCACCTGAATTCGAAAGGATAATAAAGAGATGTGAAGCTAGATTAAAGTCTTCAAGGTATCCTTTGGAACTTTATATTATAGATAAGGATTCGGACCTACTGTCTTTTATATTAGCAGTAGTTGTAATTAAGGCGAGTCAAAGGGAGGATTTCTTTTCTAGATTTGCTCTCAACGAAGCTAGTAGAGCAGAAGCATTTCTTAAGACTGAAAATAAAAAGACGATAACATATATTATAAGGCAACTTTTAGGTGCGTCAATTTATGAAATGGAATACAGTATAGGTGACTCCTATTACGAGTACGCAATGGAAGTAAAAGAATATGTGTCATTTTCTGCATCCATGAAAAGTGATTACTGGAGAATCGTAAATCGAATTTTAAATGATGGCTTTGTATACCTTAGGAGAAACGAGATAGTAAGGTTAGCACGGGACAAGGCGCGCCAAGAAATCTTCAAAAGAATAAGAGACGCTCCTACACCGAACATTCCTACGCAACTACAATATTTAGTTGACATAATAAGAAATCGCCCGTTACCAAGGAGGTATTATGAAGAGACTAGAATTACAGACTACCCTCCTTGTGCAAAGCACGCTCTTGCCAAGGTAGATGCTAATGAAAACTTAGCACACTTCGAGCGCTTCTTTTTAACGACATATCTTCTTAAAGCTGGTAAAACCGTCGAAGACATAATGAAATATCTTGCCACTTCTCCAGACTTCAACGAGAAGATTGCAAGATACCAAGTAGAACATATAGCAGGATTAAGGGGAGGAAGAAAGGCATATAACGTTCCAGACTGTAAGACTCTATTCTCTCAATCATTATGCTTTAAAGATGAAACTTGTGATAACATATCACATCCACTACAATATGGAAGACGAGTTAAGGGAAGTGAAGGCAATTTTGATAAAAAAGGATCTTTTCCTAAAGAAACTGTTTAAGAAATACTACTATAGCTCAGTAACAAGAATAATGTCACCTATCAGGTTGGCTGAGCGTGAAATAGGCTATTTAACTTTCGATCCGGAGAAGATGATACGCCATCTTCACTTGAAAAATGAGGGGGAATTGAGAGCACTAATCTTGCATGAAATTCCAAAATCCGTTTACTATTCTTCCGCTTATTATGACGACCCCTCTGCTCCCATAAACACAAGAGTTTGGAAGGGTGGTGACTTAATATTCGACATAGACCTAGACCGTCTCCCGCTAATAGGTGACTACATAGTGACTTTCTGTTTCTGTAATAATTGCAAGGGCTACTTTGAAAAGGTCGAAAAGAAAGTCTGCCCCAATTGCAACTCTCCTGTATTAGAAGAAGTAAAAATGGTAACAAAGGACGGGCTCGAATACTGTAAGAAAGAAGCAATAAAGCTCATAGAGGTTCTAGAACAAGACTTCGGTATATTAGAAACGGGTTTTAGATCCTATTTTTCCGGTAAGAGAGGTTTCCATGTGAGCGTAGAGTTATCCTCATATGAATCAGCAGATCAAGCTTTCAGGATAGAACTCTCCAACTACATGACTTTTAACGGATTCAAATTAACGCGAATTCTGCCTAAGAACATATCATATGAACCACAAATACACGCTTTTCCCACCCCTTCGGCAAAAGGCTGGCCAGGTAGAATTTCGAGAAAACTATGTCTAGATAAGCTAAAATGTTCAGTCGACAATTTAGAAGAAGACTATCTCAAGAATTTATCGATGTTCTTCTCAAACAACAAGTTTGAAGAAGTACAACAGATGCTTGAATCAATCGTGAAGGAATTGGGCATCGGAATTGATGTTGCAGTCACAACAGACATACACAGGATATTCAGGTTGCCAAACACATTACACGGTGACACAGGACTTCTGAAGAAGGAAATTGATAATATAGATAGTTTTTCTCCACTAACTGACGCTGTTGCCTTTTCCGAAGAACCCATGAAAATACATGTATTCTATTCTCCCCAATTCGAGTTAAAGGAGCAACTTTTCGGGCCATTTAAGAACCAAAAAGTGAGTCTTCCAGAAATGGCCGCTGTATTTCTTGTAGCATTGGGCCTTGCAGAACCATTAGATGCTGAATAAACGAACCTAAACAAATAAAAACATCGTTCTTATAGGACAAAGATGACAACTCTAAAATGACCACAATCAACACTAAAATGTTATACGACTATCTACTTAATGAAATTCTGGATCATGACTTAACAAAGATAGATGAGTCTCTGTACGAAAACATGGCTCTATACTTTAAGCAGGCACGGAACAATACAGACAACTCAAACACTATAGGCGGTATGCTCGCTTCAGAAGAGAAAACACTGATTCTCTCACTAGTGCAAAAGCTTTTAGAAATAAGGTTCAAGAAGATCTTCTTGAATCATCCAGAAAGGATTACTCTCTCAAACCTGACTCTCGAAGAGCGGTTCTTGTTCGAAATCCACAAGAAATTCAAAATTTCTACAGATAAATTACTTAAGAATATCAAAATGGGAAATGTGACCATATTAAGCGAAATGAAAAAGAAGGTTAAAAAGAGAGCTGTACTGGTTAGAGTACAGTCCGAAGTCCCGCCATTCATAGGTGTTGATTTGAAAAAATATGGGCCTTTCGAGCCAGAAGATGTAACAATTTTACCAAACAGTAACATCGAACCCTTTTTAAATAAGATATCGTTGAGCGAAAGCTGGGAAGAGCTTTCTTGAAGATCCCTAAAGAATTGAATATGTACTGTCCAAAATGCCACAAACACACAGCGCATGTTATATCAATCTACAAGAAAGGCAAAGAAAGACGCTCATCTCAAGGAGCACGTCATCACGAGCAAGATAAGAAAGGCTACGGTGGGCAGAAATTTCCAGAGTTAATTAGAACTGCCAAAACCACTAAGAAGGTCTTGCTTAGATTCAAATGCAAACAATGTAATAGGTCGCTTCAGAGAGAAGGTATAAGGCTACGGAAAGCCGAAATAATTGAGAAGTGATTCATCTATGGTTAGTAAAGAGAAAATCCTCGTTCCCAAACCCAGAAGCGCGTTTTACTTATTGGAATGCAACAACTGCAAAGGCCAGACGATAGTCTTTTCCGCGTCTACGGTGACTATTAGGTGCCCATCCTGTAACATGGTTATCTGTGAGAACACAGGTGGCAAAGCAAAAATAAACGCCAACATAATAAAAAGATTGGATTCCGTGTAGATATAGTTAATTTTATTAACAGATGTTCTGGTGATATGGCGAGCTCGAATGTTTATTGCAAGAAGTGAAACTTCAGACGAGTGGAAGGCAATAGCAACAGCAATTTCTACTATTGTTGAAGAAGCCACATTTGAAGCAACTCCTCAAGGGATAAATTTTCGTGGCATGGATCCATCCCACATAGCTTTAATAGACCTAAATTGGCCGCATACTGCCTTCGAAAAATATGAATGCGAACAACCAGTCAAAATTGGTGTAAAGATTGAGGATTTTGTCAAGTTAGTAAAGCGGGCATCTTCAAGCGATAAGGTAGAACTAGAAATGAAAGAGGATAGTCTTCTTATAAAATACGTAAACACATACAAGAAGGAGTATCTTCTCCATCTAATTGAACCATACACTTCATCAACTCCTCTGCCTAAGATTTCTCTAAATTCGAAGGTCGTTATTAAAACTAAATCGCTGGGAAAACTTCTTGATGATATACAAGTAATGGCAGAAACCGTTACTGTGTCAGCTAAGAAAGATCAGCTTACCCTAGAGGGCCAAGGAGACACGGGGAACGCAAAAATAATTCTAGACAAAACAAATGAAGACATCATCTCCCTTGATATTAAAGAAGAAAGTATAACAACATACAGCTTATCGCACTTGCTTGACATAATTGGTTCATTATCTTCAGTTTCAGAGAATATTTCAGTAGAATTTTCCACAAAGATGCCCATAAGACTGATTTTTAAGATTGGCGCTTACGGAATAGACTTATGCTACTATCTTGCACCGAGAATAGAATAGAAGGTCAACAAGGTTATAATATTCTGATTGTTTACCTCCTTTGGACATAATGTCAGAAAAAGACCAGTTATTGCCAGACGAAGGCGAAGTTGTTCTAGCAACAATCGTAGAAATCACTTCACACGGCGCCTATGTAACATTAGATGAATATAGCAATGTTAAAGGTTTCTTGCACATTTCAGAGATTTCCTCTGGCTGGATAAAGCACATTGAACGGTTCATAAAAGAAGGCCAGAAAAGCGTTCTGAAAGTCATCAGAATAAATAAAGCTAGAAAGGAAACCGACCTTTCACTTCGTCGTGTTACAGACGATGAAAAGCGAAATAAGCTGATTTTACTAAAAAAAGAAGACAATTGTAGAAGTGTCATCAAGAAAGTTGCCCTTGACCTACAATTATCAGACATTCAAGTTGCATCATTTACAGATAAAATTCTATTACAATACCCATCACTATACGCAGTGATGGATACGTTACTGGAAAAGGGGCCTTCAGTACTAACTGGGTTATCTTTGCCTGAAGATTTCGCACAAAGGACCTATTTGGTTGCGAAAGAGAAGCTGTCTCCCCCTCCTGTTATTGTTAACGAAATAATTCAGATTTCGTCCACTTCTTCGAACGGTTTAGAAGTAATAAAACAGGTTTTTACTCCTCTTACCGCAACAGATCATGAAGGCTCTAAGACATCAATAAAATATGTGAGCGCCCCAAATTATCGCCTTTCGGTAACAGCTGCTAACTACAAGATTGCAGAGAGAAATCTTAAGCGAATAAATGAAACTATCCAAAAAGAAGCTAAAAAGTTAAAGTGCACGGTTTTAATACAGAGGGTATAGAAAGTGATGGTAATGCGATCTATGCTTAGAAAATGCGAGAAATGTCACCTTTATACTTTAAAAGAGTCTTGTCCCCAATGTGGTAGTATCACCATTTCACCCCATCCTGCGAAGTTCTCTCCTGACGACAAATATTCTTATATGAGAACAAGAGCTACTTATCTTAAGTCTTAAGCTTGTACACTAGAACTTGGGCGTACGATTGGAAAGAAGAGCTGAAAGCAAGTTCAAAATATGCGTCTCCTCCGCTGTCGATTTTTAGACCAGAGGCGTAAGCAGTGATATATTGACTATTATATGTGACTACAGTTGGAGTGAAAGGTATCATCTTGCCTAAGAGTGTATTATCCCAAAAGTAACTAGTACCCATCCCAGATGAAGGGTCGTAGTAGAGTGTTTGATTAAGACCAGCTATACTTGCCATCCAAGAAAATTTGCTTTCTTCTCCTCCCCCTCCTAATAGATAATATCCCGCTTGAAGTTGTTGATATGCTACGACAAATACTACCACATAAATATTCTTCTTATTTGGCGCAAGGTCTTTTATCATTTTAATAGAATCTTCTTCACTGGACAGGAACATTTGCCCGACCAGCGCAATCTTTGTGGTGTTGAGTGTAGCGTTATCAACTAAAGTCGTTCTGTTGCCTATTACTCTTATCCAATAGCCGTAGTCCCACCATGAAATGATAACTGAATCATCGGGGGTATTCTCCCTAATGAATGTTAACGCTTCTACCCAGTCAGAACTTGGTGTTTTGACGCCGACCGATCCTGTAGCCAGAGAAACAGGTGCGTCTGCATATCGAATCCATATACTGCTACTGAAGACCATCACAATAATGAAGAAAGCCATGAAAACCATTTTCAAGTCAGTATTAGAAAATGGCCTTCCTCCTTTTCTCTTAACAGTTAATTGTGTGGGTTGTACTAGCAGAGCTCTTGTAATGACTAATACTCCAATTCCTGCAAGTATGCTAAGGCTAAAAGATAGGTAGATCATCAATCGGGCAAATGATGCTGCAAAATATAATGCGGCTGCAGTTATACCTATAATTGCAATTTTTTTAAATTCGGGTTTCTTTAATATATAGTAGATGCTGAAGCCAGCGAAGAACAAGATTGTTGTGAAGAATGCGAAGAATTCTATAGAAGTAGACGAAGCATGCTCTGCCACAGACTCGACAATCGCACTATTCGATCTTTCAAAGGGGTCGACTACAGACAAGTATCTTGCGGTTAACCCTCCTACCATTCCAAATCCAACTGCTGCTACTCCTATCAGCAATGTTATCAAAACAGAATAAGCTATGTCCCGTTTGGTAACATTATAGGTGCCTTTCTGTCTAATAGAGAGAATCAGACAACTTAACAGCCCCGCATAGATGACAAGATTCGCAGCATTAAGTAGTACTTCGTAACCGGGTTTCTTGAACATCATACTAATTAGGAGATTTAAAACCAGCAAAACGGTAGTGTGTTCAAAGAGAGCTTTGTATGATTTGACAAAAAATAGTGCTATGAAAAGGACTACCCCAATCGCCCCCACAAAATACATGGCCCCCCCCCAAATTGTCATCGAAAGGCCAAGTAGAATCCCAGCTATCGACGCCTTTACTATGTTAGTCAGTTTTGTCTTATTCTCCTTAATTAATGAGATAAACAAAAGCAAAGCAACAATCCCGAACAAGAATGCAAGCGGCTCTGTGTCCCACCATCCAAGAGAATCCCTAGAAACCAAGGGCGGAGATATAGCGGTGATGATTCCCGCGAAAATTCCAGTTGCCTCCCCATCTATCTCTTTACCCAAAAAATAGGCTGCAATAGAGATAAGACCTCCTATGAAAACAGGTAGAAGAACCAAATAATCGTATAGACTTATACTTACGCCAAAAACGTTCCTCAGCACTATGTAGGATAAAGCCCCTGCATAATGAAGACCACTAAACGACGTGGCTGCGACATCTCTTCCTTCAGGATACCAAGACATCTTGTCTACCCAATTGAAATAATCTAATAAACCGCCTACTCCTTTTTGATCGAAGCTGTTGACTATATAATTCGTAGAATGATATTGAAAATAAGGGTCAAACTCATTAATATAAAAACCATATTGGGCAGAAAGAAGTCTTGCCCCAGTACTTAAGACAAAAAGAAGTGCTATAGAATATATTATCATCATCTTCTCTCTTTTGATAACTGGTCTTTGTGGCATTTTATCCTTAGAAAATAAGCTTCGGATTCTTAGTTGCATGCTCTCTGACCGTACACATTAAAATAATTATAAAGGTATGCTTTTTAAGATTCTATTCTGATAACTTTCTCAACATTATAGTCAACTAAAACCCTAAAGTACCCTTTGAGCATTTCCCTAGCCTCACAATCGTTTACATCAGCAATCAGATATCTCCTTTTAATGCTTGCTAACTTCCTCTCAGTAGACAAAATTACTATGTTCTCTTTTCCAACAATTCTCAATATCTTTGAAGAAATCTGTTGATTTCCTCTCCCGAATATTACCCCCTGGCCACCTAAAGGGCTTACGACGATCTTTGTCCTCTTGTTCTTTATAACATCGATGACTTGTTCCTCGTTTAGATCCAATCTAATAACTCTTCTATCCAGAAGAATATCCACACCTAGAGATGTATATGGTT
The DNA here is from genome assembly GCA_963760525.1 of Nitrososphaeria archaeon. Lineage (GTDB taxonomy): Archaea > Thermoproteota > Nitrososphaeria > JACIWG01 > JACIWG01 > CAVXDT01. The sequence continues at coordinate 64,295 of CAVXDT010000014.1, read as the reverse complement.
GATTTAGTATTTTTGGAATTGCCTTTACAGTTAATCCTGGGCACAGAATATAATAGGTTCCCTCCTCAATATTCTCTACAAAATATTTCGCTATCCTCTCTTGGTTGTCAATGTCTTGATCTGTGAACTCTTGCTTACTTCCTTGTATATTCTCATTATCTTCCAATGTTAACGCATAACCATATACTTTGAGATAGAGTTTATCCACTCTATATTCTCTTTCATCTACATCAATTATCTCTTGCCATGTTCGCCCATATTTCTCATTTATCAAGTTTCCAAAAGTCCTTACAGCAGAATGAACCGTCGTGCAGAAGATCCCGCTTAACATTTTTACTCCAGCTGGTATTCCAATTATTGGTATGAGATCTTTGGTTATTTGGAATACATCCCGTGCAGTCCCATCTCCGCCAACAAAGAATATTGTATCAACATTATTTTCAATAAACCGGTTGGAGGCTCTCGTTGTATCTTCTCTCGTGCTAGTCTCCCCTTGATATCTATATACTACTTTGTAGTCAAGATTTTTACCCAACAAATAATCTTCCCCCATTTTATAGTTAGAAGTATAGAAGCAAAATTCTTTTGAAACCGTGTCCTTAATGCCTTGTATAAATTCAGAAGCTCTTATTTCAGCAATTGGAGGAACATTTTTAGCCCTAGCTAATTCTAAGATTGTTTGATCGTCAGTGCCTTTTAATCCCAAAGAGCCGCATAGTCCTAATTCAGTCTAACCCGGCGATGGGATTCACTAGAAATCCGATCTTCTTCATACGTTTATATGGATGACTTGCTTTATTTTTAAAGTATATCCTTGAACTGTTAGGGAGGGTGAAACTCTTGATAACGGCAATCGAAGGCATAGATCAATCAGGGAAGAGAACGCAAGCACAGCTATTAGTTGACAAGCTAAATCTTTCAAATTTCTCAGCAGTGAAAATTTCATTTCCAGCGTATGATACCCCAGTAGGTCGACTAATTAGAAAGGTACTTATGAACGAAATAACAGTTCCACTTGAAGTCAAGCATGTTCTCTTGTCAGCAAACAGATGGGAACTAAAACCTAAAATAGACGAACTGATTAAACAGGGATTAACGATTGTTTTTGATAGATATTACCAGTCTAATCTAGCCTATGGATTAGCTAGTCGTCTGCAACTAGAATGGCTCGAGAATTTGGACAAGGGGCTTCCTTCTTGTGATTTGACCATCGTCATTGATATTCCTCCTAACACTTCATTCAACAGAAAACGGCAAAATCGGGACCTGCACGAGCAAGACTTAGAATATTTGGAACTTGTAAGAAGAAATTTCATCAACTTGGCGAACAAATATGGATGGTCCATTGTAAACGGAGATCGACCCATCTATCAAGTCCATCAGTCAATCTGGGAAATTGTATCCGAAAAATTAAAACATACCCTTTTCTAATAGATACATAATGGATATAATAGAAATTAAGGATCCAATCCACGGATATATAAAACTCAATGAATTTGAGCAGAAAATAATAGATACTCCGGAATTTCAGAAGTTAAGACGAATAAAACAACTTGCTGGGGCTCACTACACTTACCCAAGTGCTGTTCACTCGCGCTTCTCGCATTCATTAGGGGCCTTGTACTTAGCTGGCTACATAAGTGAATTATTCCTGAGTAAGGGGGTTATCTCGTCTGATGATGCCCAGAAGCTCAGAATGGCTGCCCTCCTTCACGATGTTGGGCACGGTCCATTTTCTCATCTATTTGAAGAGGTCATTTGCTCAAAAAGAAATTTGACTCATGAAGACTTAACAAGGAGAATAATCAAAGAAACTTCAATAAAAGATCTACTGGCTGAATACGGCTTCTCTCCAGAAAATATAGCTGATTTAGCGATAGGGCAATCAAAGAGCGATCCTCTCTTCATGAATGAAATAGTAGGAGGAGGGTTGAGTGTCGATATAATGGATTATATTCTGAGAGATGCTTATTTTACTGGCGTAGAATATGGTAAGATAGATGTCAACCGCTTACTGAATTCTTTCGATATATGCGACAAAGATGGCCATCTGGCACTTGATCATGCCGCCATATATTCGCTTGAGGCGATGCTAATCTCAAGATATGAAATGTTCAAAGCGGTTTACTTTCATAAAACCGTTCGCGCCGTTGAGATAATGCTTATTCGCGCACTTTCACTAGCTGACGAAGTATTGAAATTCTCCAATTTAGAAAGCATTTCTGCTTTCTCTAAGCTCGACGATGAGTCTTTACCATATTTAATACTCAACTCCAACGATACACGATTAAAAGAATCACAAAAGCTGATCTATGATGTTTTAAATCGAAAGCTTATCAAGTGTGTTTATGAAAAAGTAGTCCACAGGAAAGATCCCCTAATCTACCAAATACTAACACAGAAAGATGTGCGTGAAACATTGGTAAAGACCATAAGCACACAAGCTAACGTATCTGAAAAGGATGTTTACCTAGATGTTCCCACTGCCCCATCTCTTCCTGTAAATTCTCAAAGAGGTTCTCTGGACGAACTCTGTGTGTTCGCAAAAGCTCCCAAGGGAAAGAGATATTGGATTCTATCATTTCGAGAAAACGTTGTCTTGGATGCTATTAAAGGATACGTTGATATGCTCAGAATCTATTCAATCGCTGAGAATAGAGAAAAAGTTGAAAAAGTAACAGGTGAAATTTTTGGAACTGGGCAAAATTTTGTATACAAACTTTCGGTTTAGAGTCATTCTTGCAGACTTATTGCAAACAGAGTGTTCCTTCAAATCCGTTTAGGACGCAATGAGTTGCCCTATCAAGTAGTTGATTGAAGTATATTCCTTCAACCAATGGAATCCCTGCGATCGCACATCCAGTTACCAGAGTTGAATCTGCCTTCTCACATACAATAGCCTTTGGTCCCAGATTGTTCTTACATATCGAATAAATTATGTACGCTCCTACAGTGCTGCCGACAGAGGTAGGAATATAAAGGATCTTGCCAGCTATTCTCTCTCCGTATAGGTTGTTTTTGCGATCTACTATTTCTCCAGTAAAACGGTCGACTCCACCCAAGAAAGATAAAGATTGCCTTGAAGCGACGAGTGGACCGCTGACTATTCCGTCAACTAAACCCCTTCCATTTATTAGGGCTTTTATCAAAACATTATTCTGCCTCCGACTTGATGATTTCTTCTATTGTCTTTAGGGCGACTTTGATTCCTCTTAATCTATAGTAATGCGCTGCTTTGACAGAGGAGGTGATAACAGATCCAATCCCTTTGTCTTTTATTAGTGGTGAAAATATTGGGCAAGCTCCTCTAAAGAATACAATCCTCTTTTTTGCCAATGCATAAGTACCATATTTGTCAATCGTCTTTTGGCATGCTCCTTTGTAACATGCTATAAGACAATCTTTCTTGAAGTGTTTTTCTCCAAGCTTAGATACAAGCTCCTCTATCTCATTATGATTAAAATGTGGGCATCCGAGAACTATGATCTCGCCAGAGTCTTCTGTTGATAACTCCTTCAATTCGTCCATCAAATCTTTGGTCCTGATTTCGTGATTCTCTGTGGTAGGTTTGTTCACGCTAAAAATAACTGTTTCACCGATCGCTCCTAAGGCAGCTGAAAAGGATTTCTTCATCAAAGTGGTCATTTCGGCGTTGATTGTGATCGAGAAAGGTTTTTTTGCTAACTTAGCTATATAATAGGCTGCTAAGCCCGCTTCAACTTCGTTTTTGAATTCATCAACCTTGTATCCTACTTCTGGTATTCGATTCTTCTCATAGTGTAAGTCAGACAGAATGGTTTCACCTAATATAGCGCTTGCCAATGCACTTAACGAACTTTCTTTGTTTGTCAAAAGGCCTAAGAAAGCATTTCCGTACACTACAGCTGAAGATTCAGCCCATGCAACATGGGAATAAGGTGGAGGTATATGGAAGTAGTCATAAGGTGTGCAGGTAAAAGACTCTTGAGCCCCTAACCGAAGCAGTGCATCCGCTATTTTCTTCTGTTTTATTACAAAAGTATCGTTTAGACCGAAGTCATTACTGTATATATCAGCGCCCATGGGGTTGGCAGTAGTATAAGTAGAAAATTTTCCATCTTTAGAAAGATCGTCCAAGAAATCCAGTCCCTCTTCCCCAATGTTCTCATATGAAACCCCAGAAAGATGCGCGCTGGAAATCTTGACTCGGCTAGACTCATCATAAAACTTAGAAAGCGCTCTTATAATTTTCTCTGAAACATCAATAGCGTTAGACATCTTAGTTCACGGAATTCTAACTTTCTCAAATTTCTTTTTATCCACATTTAAAGGTAAAGTTGCATCTATTCCCATCTTAGCAGTTATTCCTTTCTTGAAAGATGATGGATCCAAACTAGATCCACGTTGATTTTGGAGTACTTCAAGACCTCTATCAGCCTGAAAACGTGTGGCCACAGCCCATTCAACCATATCATTATCATATGGATCAATGTCATTATCAACAACTATAGCTAACTTAATTGAGTGTGCAGAATTAAAAATCTCTCCAATTGCTTTTTTTCCGTCGTCTTCCTTGTTTTTCCTAATGCTCACCACGCAATGAAGATAGGAACATCCACCTTCTGTTAGGCTAATTTTGTATATATCTAATCCAGCCTTTTTAAGATTCAACATTATTTTGAGTTCTTGAGGCAATCCCATAAACAGTTTATGCTCCTTGCCTGCTGGTAGAAGAGCTTGTAAAACTATCTTATCTGAAGGTGTCAACATCTTCCCAAAGTGTATGACTGGTTCCTCCCTTATTACATCAGATGTTCCAGTAATGTCTACAAAAGGGCCTTCTTTTGCTTTCTCATTAGCGTCTATATTTCCCAAAAGTACAATCTCTGTTCCTTTAGGAACCCTAATCCCATTTTCTAATTTGACAAGTTCCATTTTTCCACCGACAAGAGCATTCGCTATTCTATATTCTGATAGCTCGTAAGAGGGAGAAAGCGCTGCTGCCAAGAAAATCGCAGGATGAACTCCAACCAACACAGCTATTTCTGTCCGTCCTCCCTGCTCTTCCAATATTCTGTTCAGATGTCTTGGTAAAATACGAACCACAGCTTTTTTCCTATCTAGAACCATTATTCTATGAATCGATAGATTCTCCTCATTACTATTGGGAAACTTACTAACAATTATTGAAGAAGTAAAATAGCATCCGCCGTCATTTTCATAATACCGAGGAACAGGCAACTTATCTAAATCAATCTCTTTTTCAATCCATGGACTTATTGTAGAAATATTATCAGGTGTTCTTGGATTTAAGAAGGCTTGTGCTATAGTGTCAACCAGATGCTCTTCAGTCTCCCTTAACGCCAAACTTAAATCCTTCCGTGTTGAGCAAAAGTTACCAATTACATTAGAATTGCTGAACCCTTCTATTTTTTCGAAGAATACAGAAACATCCTGATGTTCATAGAGTATTTTTGATATTTCGACCTCTTTACTAACTTCTTCTTTGACATGTTTTACTCTCTTGTTTTCCTCAAGTTCTTTTATGTATTCTCTATATGTGCTAGTCATCTTGCTTTACCACAATAGGGCGCCTTTCTTAAAATATAAATCAAATTCAATTTACTTAGAACTTTGCTTGGCAAATAAATATCTGGTTTAAATTCTGTTCGGAGTTCAAGGCGGTCGTTTTTCAGAAGGCAAAAATTTTGAGAATAATGAAATGCGGGTAGTAATAATATTAGGGTTTTCGCTTCCTCCTCCAACAAAACATTTGTTTCTTAACATGAGTTATATGAAGAAGACATGCCTATCCTTCAGCAGTTCTCATGCTCTATTCACGTTTCTCCTCTAATTTAGTTTCAGAAATGCCTGCCAAAATGAATGAAAAGAAGCCTCACAATGTCAAATCTTGATGAAACCTCTCTTCAAAGAATATTAATCAACTTTCTTCCCGCGTTTGTGAGCGATCGCAATCGCTGAAATTTTGTCTTTTTCCTTTCCCTGATTCTTTCTTGTTTTGGCAACTTTCGTTGTGCGTTGTTCGTCAACAAAATATATCTCAACTCTTTTTCCAAATCTTGATTGCAGAACCTTCCTAAGTTCTTCAGCTACTTTAGGGTTGCCTAGCCCAATCTTTACGATCTTTCTATTAGACTCAGTCTTGTTTAATATTTTAACAATATATAAAACTGCGTCTTCCCAAGGAGAAACTGCTTCAGATAAAACTAACTTTTTACCAAAATAAACAGCTATTCCTGTTCTCTTACCTGGGTCAACACCTAAATAAATCAGTTCATTCTGTCCTCCTAAAACTCTTAAAATCACATTTTCGAAGTCAGAAATAGGATCATTTGTCAGTAGATTTGTCCTTAGAACCGGGCCTTCAATTATTTCTTTATCCGTTATGATTAAATCTGCATCCTTCAGATTATCTTTTTCTGCGATTGTAAAATTAATGTTTTTGCTCTTTAAAATGCCTAAAATGTGGTAAATAGCCCTATTGTCCAGCGTATCAACATGTATCTTGATGTTGGGCATCAAAGATTTATTTAATTCTTTCATTTAGCTCATTTTGCTCTATATGACAAGAAAAAAGGAGTGTCCTTCTATTAATAGTTTCTTAAAAGGTCGACCCATGACCTTGTTCTTTGTGTTTGGTAGTGAGAAAGATAAAGTTTCGGTCTTAAAGGCCATAATAGAATCTGCAACTTTATTGCAAAAGCAAGTAATCTATGTAGACACTCTCTCAAAATTTTTTCAAAGATCAAAATACCCTGACAGTCTTATAGTCATCTCCCCCTTTCCTATGTCCTTGTACAACTTTTTCTCCACAATTATGTCCTCCTCTAAAAGTTCCATACTAATAATTGACTCTTATCCAACGTTGACTAATGTTTTCTTTGGAGAAGAAGATAAGGCTGATCGCTTTTTCTTATACTTTCTGTCAAAAATCAAGCATGTTTTACATGTAGTCGTCTTCGTAAATACTTATTCAAGGAAACTACTCTCACTTCCAATATATGACCGAAGATTCTTCGACAGAATTTACTATCATGGAAAGGGGGAATTTAAATCAAATACTTGATATAAAGAAGCCAGAATCCAACTGATGTTGTAATGATTAGTAAGAGCATTCCCGCGACAAAGTAAAGGCGTGAAGTTCTTCTGTTAAAGTTGCAAGCTCCCCTATAAACAAAGTATGTTCCAAGAGTTCCGATCGTGAATTCAAACGCAGCTGTTGCGAGCTCCGTCCAAGTTTGGAAGTCTTTTGTAGGGGAAACAATCATAGTCAAAGGTACTCTTGATGACTCTAGAAGAGTATTGACTATTCCGCCAAAATATAAGGCAAAATAAAGAAATATAGCAATGAATAGAAAATTCTGTTTGATCAAGTCAATTCTAAACATTCTTCCTATTTTACCTCCTCTTTTGACTATTTTGAAAGAAAAGTTTTCAACGATCTTCCTTAATGTCATGCATTTACTCCTCCCTTTTTTTGGTTATTAAGTTTTTAGCTACTTCCTTCACCCAAACTCCGTTTTCTGGATTTTCGATCAGCTTTTCCAGATACTTCTCCCAACTTAGCGTATCGTAAGCCTTCCTCCAATAATCATAGTTCTCTCTAATACTTTCATACGCTTTTTTATGATATTTACAGAATTCTGCATCGCGCTCTATTGCTCTAGTGCAGATGGGGCATTGTCCTTTATCGAAAACCAACTTCTTTCACCTTTTTTAAAGGACATTGCGGGTTCACACATAGTCTCCATGGAATTCTTCCACCTTTGATGAATATTACTGGCCAATGACATTTCTCGCATATCTTACTTGACTTTTGGATAATTCCATGTTGAGGTAAAGGCGCAGATGCGTGGCAGCCCTTGCGATAATTAGTGCATCCTACAAATCGTTTCCCACTTTTTTTACTCCGAATTATTATCAATTTTCCTTCTTTACAAAGTGGACATTTTCCTAGCGTGTTCCGTTCAAAAATTGTTCGCTGAAGTGCTCTTTTGAATGCAAATCCAACTTCTTCTAAATTATTGGAGAGCTCATCAATAGATTGCAGTGTAAGATAGAATGTATCCTCTAATGTCCTTTCTGAGCCTTCTTGCTCGCGTTCAATTCTTTCAAGTTTTTCTTCAAGCTCCCTCGTCAGGTTCATTGATACTATCCTCTGACAATATTGGGTGAGTATTTCTATAGTAAGAAAACCCAGGTCTGTTGGGGTTATGCTATCTCCTAGGATATAATCTCTACTGTACAATGTCTCAATGGTCTCAGCTCTTGTTGCTTTTGTCCCCAAGTTCTCTTCTTCCATCTTCTCTAGTAGACTCCCACGATTGAATCTTGGCGGATGTTTCCCATATCTTTCACAAACTTCAACTAGCTTGACGTACGCTTTCTCTCCCTTTGATATAGAGGGAAGCTCTTTTTCTTCCACTTCTATATATTTTCCATAAAATATTAGCCAACCAAGATAAATGGTTCTTCTTCCATTTACTTTCCAATAATGCTTGTCTGCGACAAGAATAGAGAGTTGGACCCTTTCCCTTATTGCATTATCTCCAAAAATAGAGAAGAAGCGCCTTACTATTAAGTCATACACTTTCTCTTCTCGCATATCCATCTTTTCTGTAGGGATTTCACCCGTTGGATATATACTAGGATGAGCAAAATCTTCTCCTGCTCCCTCATGGGGTATTAGCTCTCTTTTTAGCAAGATACTCGTATCCTTCTTGTATTGATTGAGCCTTTCAAGTCCAATTAGTATCTTCTTGTAATCTATTGAAGGTGGAAGCTTCTGACTGTTTGTCCTAGGATAAGAGATCAGAGCCCGCAGGTAGAGTCTCTCTGCTGTATTCAAAGTCAAGCTGGGATTGAATCCAAATAGCCGATAAGCTTCTTTCTGCAAATCTCCCGTGTTAAAGGGTGTTGGAGGTGGTGTTTGAAATCGGTTCTCCCTTAGCTCCTCCACTATCCCAGTTTTTCCTTCATTTTCCTCTTTAATTGAAATGGCATACTTTTCGTTTGTAACTCTATCCTCAAAATAATCAGCGTAGAAAGTTTCTTTGTTTGACATCATCAGCGCTCTTAGTTTCCAATATGGTGTTGTGACAAAGGACCCTATTTCGATTTCGCGATCCACTACAAACTTCAATGTTGGCCCCTGAACTCTTCCTGTACTAATTATTCTCCAGTTATTAGCAACCTGCTGTAAGGCAGCAGACAAGATTCTAGATAGGTTAATTCCCCAAATATAATCAGCAATATGTCTTGTAATTCCTGCTCTAGCTAAGCCTTTATCACTTCCAAGTTTGAGGTTATTGAATGAATCAAACAGGTCTTCCTTCGTAAGAGTTGAAAACTTCGCGCGAAGAACTTTTTGGGGGTCAGCGTTGCAGGCATATCTTATTATATTGTAACCTATTGTGCTTCCCTCTATATCATAATCACACGCATTTACAAACTTCTTTGCTTTTTTGGAAAGTGCAGAGATGACATGAATTCTGGGCTCAATATTTTTCTTCTCTTTCTCAATCTTATTCAGTGGAAACCACATGAGGTCAAAGACAGGATATATGTCTCTCTTTTCTCTAGATGTTCCGATACCGTAGAGATGTCCTAGTGCCGAACAGACTATGAATCTTTCACTCTTATTTTCAACTATGTGAAGGGGCACACCATTTACGTTATATGTTTTGACCTTATCACCTAACGCGTTCGATATCCTCGTCGCTGCATCTGCCTTCTCACAAATCACTAGAGAATAATCAGAAATGTTAGGTATATCGTTCAAAGTAACAGAAGCATTAGGGGCATCTTTTATAAAGAGTTTTTATCATAGTACAACTAAGACTTTTAAGTTGATAGAAATAGTCTGTCAAGTCTGTAAGTACAAGATTTATTCCGATGAGAATCTCAAATCAATGTACTACATTCTCAAACTCCATGATTTTCAATGCCCATCTTGCGGTTCAAGGCTTACAACTAAAGATTACGAAGTGCTTGTCGCAAAAAGCAAAGAATCGTAATGGAAAATTCAATAATTAAATTCTACACGACTCAAGAGAAGGGATTAAAAAGACTTATTTTATGGCAAATAGAATCTTAACTAGATGTAAAATGCCAGAATATAACGTTCCAAACAATCTGAGATATAGTAGAGAACATGAATGGGCAAAGATAGAGGATGAGGTTGTAATTGTCGGTATAACCGACTATGCGGCGAAAGCGTTACATGATGTGGTATACGTCTCACTTCCGGAGGCTGGAGCGAGTTTTGAACAAGGTGGTATAGCCGCGACTGCTGAATCAATCAAAGCTGTGTCTGAAGTATATAGTCCTGTAGGTGGAACAGTCATCGAAGTAAATAAAACTCTTGAAATAGATCCTGAAAAGATCAATCAATCGCCTTACGAAGGAGGATGGCTATTCAAATTAAAACCATCTAATTTGGGCAATGATATCAAGAAGCTTTTGACCAGCAAAGAATATATGGATATTCTCTCATCATTGGGAAAAGTATAATTATTAAATAGCAAGCATAAGTCGGCTGTAACCCTTCTCTTGTTTTAACGGTATTTGACTATGCGGCCTACCTGGGCTTTATGTAAAAGTACATCGCCCTGTTTGGCCTTGCTCCACGCGGGTTGGTCGTTTCATCCTTAGTCTAGACATTCTCAAACAGATATCATTGACACATGTCTGGATAGGTATCGTTTCTGTGCCGTTGCCAATGGTCTCCCATTACGTCTCTTGACGCCGCGTTTTTACATGGAGGAAGGAGTTTCCACAGGATTTCTCCCGTAAACCGTCCACCGACTTATGCTCATCTGCCGATTTTGTTTTACCTATTAATATCCCTTTGTTTCCTTTGGCTTTCTAGAAAATCATTTTGTAGTGAAACAATTTCCTCAGATGTGCTCACTTTAGAGTAGGTGTCCAATAAAGGTTGATTTAATTTGAACGAGCTCATTCCCCATGAGAACAACTTGAGTAGGGCAAGAGCTTCTTCCCTAAAATCGATTATGAACAGTGCGAATGCCAATGCCTCAACAGTGCTCAATTGTGTAGGCATCCCATAGTGTGTGGGGTTTCCAGCGACTAAATAAGGCAAGGCTCGTGGGTGATATTTGTTGTAGAAGGTAGCAAACTTCCTTATTTCGACCTTTTTCCAACTGCCATCTAAAGCTACTATTCCCTTCTTCAACACTGTTTCCCTATCTTCTTTTGATAAAGCCTTCTCCGCGAAGGGGTCAAGAAAGATAGCGCCTTCTGATTTCTTATCATTCTGGCTCACAAATCTGACCTTTTTGAAATTCTTCAGTTTTATTGCTGTACATTTTCTCACATCGCATTCGCCTAAATGTACCACATAAATTTTCATGCTCTACGTCATCTATCCTTTTAGAACAAAAAGAAAAGTTTAATATTCTTTTATTCCTAAAAGAACTGGATAAAAATGCCCCTTGCATTTGTGTTGATAAATGCTGATTTAGGAACAGAGGAAGAATTAGTAAAAGAGCTTAAGAAAATAGAAGAAGTAATAGAAGTCTATGTGGTCTATGGCGTTTACGATATAATCGCCAAGATCCAGGCAGACACAATGGATAAAGTAAAAGACACGATAACCTGGAGAATAAGACGCCTAGACAAAGTTCGCTCAACTCTTACGATGATTGTTGTCGAAGAATAGCAGAATTGTGCAGCTTGCGCTGGACGACGTAGACTCTCCTAACTACGGTTGTACAACATTTTCCCTATCGTTGATTATAAAGGAGCTACTGGAAAAGAAGACAGAATTCTTGGATTATCCTAGATTGGTACGTCTTAACCCCAACATTCCATGGAAGACACGTGGGAACGGCGCGGTCTCAATAATTGTTAAATGCAACGATCCAGAATCCGTTTTCGAAATTGCTAAAAAAATCGTATATCAACACTATCTTGGGGCAGAAAGAAAATCCACCCCTGCAATAGTCATGCATGAAGGTGAACAGATTGAAAGCGAACTTGAAAGATTCTCCGAGGAAGCCCTGTACAGAGTGATGAGCGTAAAAAAAGCCACGGTTCTCCTAGACCAATATCATCTGAAATATCAGACATATGGTGGCCAAATAGGCCTTATCGGCGCCTTAGCAGGCTTAGCTTGTCCTCTAGTAGATCACACATATGAAATTATAGGCTATAGAATTAATCAGAATCTTTCGAAGGCTAGGAAGGTTGATCCAGAATCTGTCATAGAAATGTCAAACAAGACTTTTCCTTTTACATACAACAACTACGACCCTCTCACAAGAAGAATATTGATAACTCCACACGGTCCGGATCCTATACTATTCGGCATTAGAGGTATCAAACCCGGCAAGCTTATAGAAGCCTACAGCTACCTAAAGATAAGAGAGAAACTATCTCACTACGTTATCTATAAAACAAACCAAGGCACAAACGCGCACCTAAAACACTACTTCAAAATAAAAGACATCAAACCATACTACTCAGTCAAAGTTCAAGGAAATGTAAAAGATTCTCCAAAAATCAAAGAAGGTGGCCACGTCTTCTTTGCATTTGAAGACAAAACAGCCTCTATCATATGCGCGGCCTACGAACCAACAAAAACATTCAGAAATACAGTCTTAGAACTCAGATCAGGTGACCAAATCGAAGTAGGAGGAGGAATACGGCCACCCACAAAAAAAGATCCCATGGCACTAAACATCGAATATCTTACGGTACTATATCTCGCAGAAGAATACAGATACGAAAACCCCATATGCCCAACATGTAACAGGCACATGAAGTCTCTTGGAAAGAACCAAGGATACAAATGTGAAAAATGTAAAACAAAATCACTGCAGACCCAAAAAAATAAGAAACTCATACCACGTAATATACATAAAGGCCTATACCTGCCACCACCATCCGCGCACAGACACCTTACAAAACCTCAGCAATACTATGATACAAACCTTCAAACAAATCTTCCGTTCAACAATAACTTCTTCAAAATATTCTAAACCAGCAAAACTCAAAACACTTAAAAACTAGGTGAAAGTCAAAAAAACAACAGCGGGGTGGGGAAGCTAGGTTATCCCGGCGGGCTCATAACCCGCAGATCGAAAGTTCAAATCTTTCCCCCGCTACTCACTTTTTACTTTTGAATTGAAAATGCGAAGAATTTATGTCTCTGCGGGTTATTTCTTGATAAAATCTCCTTTGCCTTTAGAACTCGTCTTTAACCGGTCACCTATCTAATCTTTGATAGAATTTCCAAAATTCTTATAGTATCTTAGCCCTTTTCTCGTTCCCTTTTAACTGAAGAACCTACCTTCCAGAATCTCTTCGTATTTCTCAGACCGCTAGTTGCTAAGACGTATGTGGCTTCTTTTGCCAAATAATCTTTATCCCTGATTTTCGCATTCCAACCTCTGCCGTTCTAACGGGATATGTTGGATTTTATGCTGAAGTTATAACTTGACGGTTCTTTGATGAATTCTTGGACTGCCAGGTTTGCATTGTATGTTCCAAATCCAAAGGGAGAAAGAATGTTAGTTAGCAAAGAGCTTCAATCTAATGAAAGCTAACTCGCTATAATTTGATGATGTCTTCGATTTTCTCTTTGGTTAGGAATTCTATCTCTTCTTTCATCTTCAATATCCTTTTATTAGCCTTGTTTCCTTTTCCTAGAACAGTTTCGAATTTCGCGAGGGTTTGCTTAAGTGGTGTTAATTCATTATCTTCAATATATTTGTCTGCCAAGCATACAATCTTCTCTTCTAATGTAGTTGGAATGAAGTCTTTTTCTGGCATCCAAAGTTTTATGCTTTCTTCTTTGTCTATTCCACCGCCCACATGGTTCTCGACCACTCTAATTATTCTGTCATCATATCCGTCTTCTCTTAGTATTTCTCCTCCTAGGTATCCATGTCTAGCAGAATGTTCCACCGATCGACCAATATCGTGCAACAAAGCTCCTCTTAACACAATCATCTTATTTATGGAGACATCTTCCACTTTAAGTTTCTGCATAATCTCCTCTGAAATCCGCATTACCAAAAGGGCATGTTGAATTATGTAATCTCCACAATTGTGTCTTCTAAGCTCAGCAATTTCCTTCTCTATTAATGAGTCTTCTTTTCTAATTCTTCTTCTATTTGTCTTATTTTCCATTTTAGCATCTCTTTTAACTCTTCATCTCTGATAAGATTCAAAGCTTTTCCACATTTAGGGCATTTAAACAAGTTCTCCATTGCTTCTACGAATGGCAATTTATCGCAACCTGGTGTCCCACAATAGTAGAATTCATTGGACTCCTCATATTCAAGCCTATTCTTAAGCTTGTCAAGAATTTTCCTCTTTTGACTTTCTATAAAGCTGTCTGTTTGATCTCTGCGCGCTTGCCATCTGTATACGAACCATCCCTTCTTAGGGTCTCTCACTCTAATTCCAGATATCAAGGAATGTCCGAAAAGGTCGTATAAAACCCTCCTCACTATATTTATCTTCAATCCAGTGGCACTGGCTATTTCTTCGTCAGTCGCATTTTCATTGTTTAGTAACGCTCTTGCCACTCTAATGTATTCTTCTCCACCTAACAGGCTTGCAGCTTTAACAAATGAATCTTCATACTCAACTTTCAACTATCCTCTTCCCCCTTTCTGATGGAATGATATTTAATCTTGCGTTACTAAATCTTAAACTTAACTCTTTTCCTTTGTAGAATCTATCTAGGAAGACAGCTAGTGCTGCAACTTCGGAATGTGGCTGGCCAGTTATGGAAATGTTATAGTCGCTTACCGAATACAAGTCCTTAGGAACCTTTTCTGCTCCTACAACCACAAGTTTCTTTCCACGTTTCTCTCTTATTTCATCAATTTTTTCTTCGACAGGTAACCCATACATTGTCAAATGCACAATTATTCCATCATTTTCTTTCCAATCAAACACAAACGTTCTCCAATCATTTTCAATTTCATCAACAACAAACGGTCCACCCCAAAGTCCAGTGATTTTATGAAGTTTTTCCTTTATTTTCTTCTCAGTGTTAACAAGATATATTCCTTTAGCTCCAAAAGCTCTTGCCACCAAACCTACGTGTGTTGTAATCCTCTTGTCCCTTTCTATTCTATGGCCAATTCTAAGTATGTATATTTCTTCTTGCACGCTTTAGATAGTTTTCGAATTGCTTTAAAATGATTCTTTTCCCAACAACTTCAACATGTAAGCCTCCTTCACACTTTGTAGCCTTAACATTTGACGATTTCTTCAACCAATCTAGGTGGTCTGATATTAATGGGATAGTATAGTTATCTAAGAAATAATCTTCTCTTGCTTCACCTATTCTAGCATGTATTTTTTCGAATAAAGTATTCATGCCAAAACCAGTTTTCGAAGAGATAATGGCAAACTCCACTTTTTCTTTTGTGAATTGCTCTTTGATTTCACTTATTTTCATTACAGAAACTAAATCCTGTTTGTTTAAGACAACGATTAAATCAGTTATGGAAACTCCTAATTCTTGTAGAATATTCAACGAAGTTAGAAATTTGTCTCGAAGTTCCTCAATCGGTTCGCTAGCGTCAACCATTAAGAGAATGACATCTGCATACTTTAATTCCTCTAAAGTGGATTTAAATGCTTCAATCATGTAAGTTGGGATTCTTCTTATGAATCCGACCGTGTCAGAGATCAAAAGATTCTTCTCATTTGGTATTTTTCGTGTGGTCGTCCTCAAAGTAGTAAAAATCTGTTCCGAAATTTGAAGATCTTCGTTTGTAAGAAGATTAAATAGGGAGGTTTTTCCTGCACCTGTGTAACCTGCTAGTGAAACTAGAGATATATCTTGCTTCTCTCTAAGTGTACGCTGAACTCCTCTTTGATTTCGTATTTCCAAAAGCTTTCTTGTTACACTCTCTACTCTTTTTTTAATGCTGTTTTTGTATACATCTACCTCGTATTCCCCGAGTCCAAAGAATCCCGGCTGTTCACCTCTCCTAGCCAATCGCACTTTCATTTTTGCCCTTATCAACTCGTATTTTAACTCTGCAAGCTTCACCTGAAGTTTGGCTTCAGAAGTTGATGCATGTTTTGTGAATATTTGCAGAATAAGTTTCTCCCTGTCAATAACCTCCTTCTGCGACTCTTTTGCCAGATTGTAAGCTTGAGTGGTTTTCAATGTCTCATCAAAAACGATTTTATCAATTTTCTCTTCTTTTATCTTCTCTAGTAACTCCTGTAACTTTCCTTTGCCTAAACCATATTTTGCTCTTTTTAAATACTTCTGAGTTACAACGTCGACAACATTATAACCCGCAGTAGTTACCAATGCAATAGCTTCCTTTATAGTATACTGCTCGGGGTATGTGACAAGTATTACTCTCTCTTCTTTAAGCATCCATTTATTCCTCTACCATAGTAAACAAATCTATTTTCAATGCTCGTTCTAACTTCTTGCCAGTCATAATGTTAGGCTTCATTTTTCCAGACTCAATTAGCCTTATGACAGAAGCTTTCTCACCAACTTTTTGCGCTAAATCGTCTTGAGATAATCCTTTACTTTCTCTAGCCTTCTTTATAGCCAAGGCATAGTTAGATACTATTTCCAGTTCATCTAACCCTATTGCGCTTATTTTGGCTGGGGTAGGCCTGCTTTTTACACTTGCTTTTGGTTTCTCCTTAATCTCTCTTTCACCTAAGTTGGCACATGAAAAGCAGACTTCAAGTATTGAACCATCAACCATTATTTTTCTTGCTTTCCCCTCAATTCTTCTACCACAAATTTCGCAGCTCATTAACTAGGTTCACCTAAGATTATTAAGCGGTATTCTCCCCCCACAAAGTGGTGCTGGCATGCGTAAACTCAAAGACTTCCCTCGTATATTAGATTATCTTTATGGTAGTAAAACGCATGAAATAGTAGACTTGAATAACACAAGATCTACTATCTCAAAAAGAACAGGAAAAGTTAAGCAAATCTATTATAATAACCGGTTGTTCGGCACATTCCGTCCCAACGGAAGCCTTGCCCCCACACCATATGCGTTTAGTGTGTTATCCAAAAGCCTTAATTTTAAACAAAATACGGTTATCATCAAGAAAGATTCAGTGAATCACATAAAAGGAGGCTCATCTGTTTTTGTGCAGAACATTAAAAAGATTGGTGGAAACATATATGTCGGTTCTGATGTTTTCATAGTTGCACCTGACAAAAGCCTAATTGGCATCGGTAAATCAACCATTCAGTCAAAGCAAATCGAACATCTTAAATCTGGTGTATGTGTAAAAAATAGGGTGATGGAAGAATGGGCTTCAAAATGAATTCTAGAGACGCAAAACGCATGATGGACAGGTTAGGTCTAGATATGAAAGAAGTTCCAAATGTAAAAGAGGTAATAATAAAGTCGGAAACGGAAGAGATTATAATACGAAAACCTTCCGTATCAAAGGTTAAAGCTCAAGGGATGCAAATCTATCAAGTAATGGGAGGTTCAGTGGAAGAGCAAAGTGCAACAAAGAAGTGCAGCCAAGAAGATATCCTCCTAGTAGCGCAACAGGCTGGAGTAACCAAAGAAGTTGCAGAAGAGGCTTTGAAAGAAACGGCCGGCGACCTAGCTCGAGCCATTCTCAAGCTATCTTCAAAATAGCTATTTTTTAACAAAGAGGAACATTCGAGTGTCACCCTGCAACTCTTCAATTATCCTCTTAGTCGTTAATCTTGGGACATCTCTTAATCCTGTTCTCTTACTGATATCATCAAATGAACTAAAAGCTTTCTTCTCTCTTTCGTTTAATATTTGCATCATGTAGGTTTTTCCTATGCCTGGTATTAGTTCTAAACTATGAAGTCTAGGTGTGACTGGTAAAGCATCATTGAAGAATTTTACAAATCTTTGCTCGTTTCCAAGGACTATCTTCTCGCATACAAAAGATATTTCGTTTTTTGCGTTAGGGGTCAAGTCAGTGTAATTAAGCCTGCCAAGCACGCTTACAATTTTCTTCCTTCCCTCTTTACCAATATATAATCTCTCACTAGCTTCAAAAGTTGTGTTGTTCATGGCTAAGGCTTCTAATAATGTCAAATTGTCTTCTCCTATTGCTTGAATTATTGGCCCCTCTCTTCCTCTTATAACAATAGACCTTCCATTAGGAATAAAGTCCAAGAGATAAGCGTATTCTTCAAACCTTTTTTCTCTTAAGAAAATGGTTACTCACCCTTATTCTTTTCTTCTTTAACGATTTTTAAAATCGAATTCTTTTTCTCTGTTGAAATCAACTTTCTCCAACCTGAAATTATGGCGTTTAATTCCCCTAAATGTAAAGGCTTGATGTCGACGACTTCTATTGCCTCCTCTTCTGTTAAACCAACTTCTCTGACGAGCTTCTCTTTAATTCGAATGGAAGCTTCAGCATTGACTTTTGTGAATTTGTCAAGATAATCTATTGTTCTTTTTTGGATCTGATCTGCCTCCTCTAAATCTATCTTTCCCAAGATTTCCTTTGCTTCGCCCATCGTTATGGGCTTCTTTACATACTCCTTCTTCTCCAAGACACTCTCACCCTAATTTGTCAATGATTTGACATGTTCGAGCCTTGTAATGACCTTCTTTGTTTTGTCCCCAACTTTAACATTAACCAAAAGTGACCTTGTCATGACTTTCCCAACGGTCCCTATTTTACCATGAAACCTACGATGTGGCATGCCTTTAACTACAGAAGGATTGACTTTTATCACAACTTTATCATTTATGTGATATTCTCTCATAAGATAAGAGAGTCCTCGCTCATCATTTGAATCTTTTCTGAATAGACTCCTTGTCCCCCTTCTGTATCCGTGCGATCTTGGCATTTTCGCTCGACAACCCTCTGCTTGGTCTTATGTAATATAGTTTTATTTTAAAAGTATTTCCTTCTAGCTTAATGAATTTTCAAGACTGATATTTTCTTTATTATAATATTTTCCTGGTCAAACAGATCTCCCAGTCTTATTATACCATTGCTAATTACTTTGACTTTCCAAGTAAAATTGGCAGCTTCTGTCAATTTTATATCACATATTCTTTTATTCAAATTTTTTATAATATTCGATTGCCTTCTATCCGTCTCTCCTTTTAGGTTATGTAATGTATGTAAAAAGGCCTCCCATTCTACCATAAATTTCCCTCTATTGTATTCTTCTTCTGTGGTTTCTGCGATTTTAACTACTTTTATATTATCTGAGATTTTGAATCCTTTAATAGATAACAAGTCTCTCTTTTTTGGATTAATAATCTTTATGATAAATGGTACTCCCATTCCTTCTAAAATAATTCCATCTGTATCAGATAAGGCTTCTTTGATAGTAATTCTCTCAGCACCAAATTTCGTTAAAAGGGCTTTTTCTAATATTATGTGAAAAGCTCTAATCTTGCCAAAAACAAGATATTGACCGTAGAGGAAAATTGGTTTAGATATGATGTGCATACTCTGGTTGTTATTATATGGTTCGAATATTATTTTGATTTCTGGATTAGAAAAGCTTGTCTTCTTTCCTGTTATTTTGTTTATTCTTAACCCTGCTTCTCGCACTATCTCTTTTCTCAGGCTTTCTCCTCTCAGTCTGTATTTGGACTTTAGCCTATCCTCTTCCTCCAATATATTGAAGGGGATCCTCACACCACAAAGAAAGCTTTCAAAGTCGTATTCTCTTGTTCGTTCTAAAATAAGTTCGATTACCCCGTCAATTCTGTCAAATATGTCCAAGCATAGAGAGCAGGTTTGGTTCTTTCCAAATAGCCCTAAAAGTTCCTCTTTAATATATCCAGTATTTATTTCGCTCTTAAGCTTAGTTAAGGTCAGAAATTTTAGCAATAGTCCTTTCTCTTTATTAGAGAGTTCTGGTCTGAATTTTGGAAATTGTCTGCCCAAACAGTTATCACAAAGTCTGTGTTCCCCCATTATTTTCTCAGTGAGGGTTATCTCCTTAGGTATCAGCATTTGAACTACCTAAGAAAATTTCTTAAGAATTTTCCTTTTGTTCTTTTCATTACAAGCTTCATTTGGTTATATTGCTTAATCATTTCTCTAACTTCTTTCTCATCTACGCCCGATCCTCTCGCAATTCTCTTTATGCGTGACGCGTTTAGTACATCTGGATTTTGTCTCTCGCCTTTTGTCATGGACTGAATTACGAACCTCCACTTCTCCAATCTCTCTTCTAACTTGTCAGTATCTACTGAATCGCTAATCTCTGGCATGCCAGGTATAAGTTCTAAGAGTTTCCTGATAGAGCCAAATTTTCTCAATTGCATAAGTTGCTCGTATAAATCGTCTATTGTCATCTTCCCAGACATTATTCTACGTGTTTTTGTTTCATCTGTTCCTATCTCAGCTTGTTTTACTCTTTCTAATATTGCTTTAATGTCACCTAGTCCCAAGAGTCTACTAACAAAGCGTTCGGGGACAAATCTTTCGATATCATCTGCTCCTTCTCCCGTACTTATGAAAAGGATTTTTGCTTGTGTTGATGTCGCTGCCGCTATGGCACCTCCACCCTTAGCTGAACCATCTAATTTAGTGATGACTATTCCACCTATGTTAGTAGCATCATGGAATGCTTTAGCCTGTGAATAACTCTGCTGACCAATTGTCCCATCGATGACAAGGAGTACAAGTTGAGGCACCACTTGGCGGTTTATTTCTTTCATTTCTTGGATTAGGTCTTTCTCCTCTTTATGTCTTCCTGCAGTATCTATTATCACAACATTCTTATTTTGCTCGCAGAAGTATTTCTTTCCTTCAATAGCTATCTTTAAAGAATTCTTTTCATCTTTTTTTCCGTAGAGATCTATCTTCGATTTCTCACATAATATTCTGAGCTGGTCATATGCTCCAGGTCTAAATGTATCAGCGCAGACGATTCCGACTTGGTATCCTTCTCTTAATAGATATTTGCCTAATTTGGAGGTAAACGTTGTCTTTCCTGACCCTTGTATTCCAACGAGTAGTATTATGTTACACTTATCTCGTGGGAAGTTTATTTTACTCTCGTTTCCCAGAATCTTTACAAGTTCGTTGTAAAGTAAGTTGATTATATAATCGCGTTTGGATAATCCTGCTGGTATCTCGCTCTTTAATGCGTCTTTTTCAATACGAGATGTAATCTCCAACACTATTTTTACATTAACATCTGCTTGTAATAGGACTCTTTGTATATCGCGAACAAAATCCTTGATAGCTTGCTCGTCGACTACATCGCTGTAAATCAACTTCTTGATAGCCGCTCTTAATCCGTCCCTTAATTGCTCTAGCAAACTATGTCTACCTCCTGTAAACTTGTGGAAATCATCTTGTTCTCTGCAATTGTCATGGTAACTTGCTTTGCTCCGTTCTTTAATTTTATATAGATATATAATTATTCTTCCTAGATGGTAGACTAGGTGAAAGCTTTTGAGTAGACCAACTGAACTTGGAAGCGTTAAAATAGGCTCATATATAATTATTGACAATGAGCCGTGTAGAATTGTGGAATATGATACAAGCAAGACTGGAAAACATGGTCACGCAAAAGCCCGCGTTGTCGCAATTGGTGTATTTGATGGTCTCAAACGGAGTTATCTTAGTCCTGTTTCTTCGATGATCGAAATTCCAATGATAGAAAAAAAGAGTGGTCAGGTAATTTCGATTACTGGAGACTCGCTTCAAATTATGGACTTAGAGACCTTTGAAACTCTCGAGACACCCTTCCCTAAAGAAGAAGAGGTAGCTAACCAGATAATTCAAGGGGTTGAAGTAGAATATTGGAGAGTCTTGGGTAGAATCAAGATAACGCGGGTAAAGGGCAGATCTTAATCAGGCACGGCTGGTAGTTGCCCCATATAAGAAAGTAGATTACTAAATGAACTTTGTTAATTCATTTGCATCTAAATACAGTGTTATGGCATTGAAACGACCCAGTCCGTATATTTGCAGAAGTTTCAGCTTCAACCGTGCCCTCGTTACTCATAATCGACTTCATAACATTCTATTGTTCAGACGGCTCTTCCTTCAATTCATCGGGCACGATGTTTTTGGTCAAAGCAACAAAGATAAATCTTTCCTCATAATATTAAGATTATATCGTAAAAAATAGATGCAGTTGATGTGCATGTCGACAATAAAGAGCGTTACCATCGCTGGCAACCTTGAAAAGAAAAGCGGTCGAAAAATAATTGGTTATGTTATCGAGACATTCAGAAAGAGTGGTTTCGATGTAAGTACATTAAATCCTATTAGATATGGTTCTGTTCCAGTTCTTAATGCAGAAGCTATCAATCAGTCGAGAACAGACCTCTTGTGCGTTCTAGGTGGTGATGGAACAATCATAGGTATAGTCCGAGAGATAGCTGGTCAAGTTCCTATTCTTGGAATAAACGTTGGCTCTAAAGGAGTTCTGACTGAGATTTATCCTGATGAAGTTGTACTCGCTATAGACGCAATTAAGCAGAATAGATTCTATATTCAAAATAGAATGCTATTGACTGTAGATATCAAAAGTCCATCAGAAGGGCAAAAAATTCTCAACGAAGTTTTGTTCTACAGGAGTTCTATGACCAAACTTCCAACTTTCTCTGTTGTACAGAAAGATTTTTCTCTTAAGGATAGGATGGACGGTCTAATTGTATCAACTCCCACGGGTTCTACAGGGCATTCTTTCTCATATGGTGGTCCGATAGTGGACGAAACATTGGGAGTCATTTTATTGAATTTAATAGGGTCAACGCAAAGGTTACCCCCAATGGTTCTTCAACCTTGGCCAATCAAAGTAACGTGTTCTGACAAGGCATATCTGATTGTAGATGGTCAGTTAAAGTATGAGGTGCCAAAAGGTGAAACAGTCATAGTAGAGAAAAGTAGAAAGGCAGTCAAACTCATGAGGATTTTCTCGGGTAGGCTCGCTCAAATGCGAAAGTTAGGTTTCGATGTGGTTGGATAGAAGAAAAATGATATACATCTTAGATTCTTCTGCTTTTATATTTGGTTTTTCTATGAATCCATTAAATTCATCATACACAACTGATGAAGTGATAAGAGAGGTGCGCAAAAACCCATTTGTTCGCGCTAGGATCGAGACTTTCGTATCGCAGGGAAGTATAAGGATTATGAGCCCCCCAAAAGATTTCTTGTCAAGAGTTTCGCATACAGCTAAAGATACAGCTGACTTAGAAGTTTTATCACAAACTGACTTATCTCTACTTGCCCTATCGCTTTACCTAAAAGAGAATGTCGATATAGAATCCATTTTAGTTTCAGATGATTACGCAATACAGAATATGGCATCGGTTCTTGGGATACCATTCAAATCCTTGAGTGTAAGAGGTATTACAAAAGAAATAAAGTGGGTCATATACTGCCCCGCGTGCAGAAAGGTATTTGAGACGTCGCCAGGGTTGGTCTGTCCAATATGTGGTCACAACGTGAAAAGAAAACCAAAAGAAAAATCAACTCCCTCCACTTCAAACAAGTTTTAATAATGCTCTTAGGAACCAAGAAATTATGCTGCAATCGGGCATCTATCCCAAACAATCAATAAACCTCTTTAAAACAATAAATGGGATATATCAGAATTTAACTGATAAGAATATAGGTGCAGTTTTCACATTTATCGGCATATCAAAAGAAACAAGCACAGTCGGAATAAAAACTGTTAAAAGTGTAACTATAGAATCCTACAAAGAAGAAGCAGATAGAATAATACAAAAAATATGTGAAGAAATAAAGCAGACTTTCTCACTTAAGCACATAATTATAATTCATTTGGAAGGAGATTTCGTGCCATCAGAACCGATAGTATGTGTGGTTATAGCAGCACAATCAAGGTCAAATGCCATTCAAGCTTTAGAAAATGCTATAAGCCGATATAAAACTGAACCGCCAATCTTCAAAAAAGAGAACTACATTGATGGCACATCAAATTGGGTCGCCTGATCGAAATTAGTCAGAGGCCTCCGCCGGGAGTTTCGAATTTTTAATTTATCGAACCCGGGCCCACGACTCCACAGGCCATTGTGTCTACCACTACACCACGGAGGCCACACCAGAACAGAAATGATAATAGTATATTAAAATTTAATTTCTTTATCATATACTTTTGTCATGCTAAATTCGTGGAAGAACCAATTCTTGCCAAAATAGGAGACAGCGTTAAATGTTTATCCAGAAAGTTAAGTTGGGTGAGTTGCGAGAAACTTTGAATAAGACGGTTGTTTTGAATGGCTTGACTTCAGCGTTTTTTGGAATGAATTCACTGATTATAACGCCGCTCGTTTCTCTTTTTGCGCTAAAATATCTTGGTGCAACAGAAGCTGAACTGGGATATGTTATTGCCACCTTTTATATAATGTCAGCACTTTCTAAGATAATTGTAGGCTTTTTTGTAATTGACAAAATCTTGAAATTTAATTCCTTTGCCAAGGCTACTATAGGAACCTTTACAAAATCCGTCTTCTTAATTGCCTTGCCATCAGATTAGACATGGGCATGTAAAGGTTTTTGGAAATGTAAAGAAATCTTTAGTGATGCTTGTCTGGGGAAGTAAAAGAAAAAACTGTCTAATCGAATCCTTTTCCAGCGGGTAAGATATTTGACAAATCTGACCGTGCTTCATTAGAGGGAAATCGCCATGTTTTGCAGGGGTAAAAAGCCCTAAAATCGCCTATTCGATAAGACAGATTTTGATTCAAAAAGACAGAAGACGTCTTTTTGAATATCTGACATTTTGTTGGCCTGATTCGATAAGACAAAAAACGTCTTATCGAATATTCGATTAGACAGAAAACGTCCTATTGAATATTTTGGCTTTGATTCGATTAGACGGAAAGTGTCTTATCGAATATTTGGATTCAATTAGACCGATCTTGTATAGAAACATATATATTTTGAGCATAAGTTGTTTCCTACGCTAAAAAAGTGTAATGTATGATATCATTTGTCTGATATATGCGAATTTTGTGAGGTTAGAGCATCCAAAAAAGGGGAGATCCTAATAGGAAAAAAGAGCCTATTTGTCAGTTGGATGTTTTACCAGCTAAAGCGTGTAATAAGTATTTTCCCTACTAAAGTCTTCTTCGGATAACCCCCTACTTTCTGCTTTCTTATTGTCAACTTGATGCCGTCTTTGGTCTTAATTTGTCGTTCTTGGTTTTTTGAATCGACATCTCCCAAGTATTCGCCTTCCACTTGCATGTTGGACTCACTCAAAAATCTTAGTGGGCCGGCCAGGATTTGAACCTGGGACCTACGCCGTGTCAGAGCGTCGTCCTAACCAGACTAGACGACCGGCCCAACCCCCCTCTGTAATCCAATCTAGATAATAAAAATATTTTATAATATGATATGTCCGCTATTATTTGTTTCCTTGTTTACAATGGTTAATATCTGGGTTCAACATGTTTTCCATTTTCTCTCCGCGAAGGAACCGTGCGATATCCCCAGCAAGGATACATGCTCCCCTGTAGAACATATCGTCAGATGGGCCTGCAATATGTGGTGTAAAAGTTACATTGTTTAAGTGAATGAATTTGTTATCAGGATCTTTGTATATCGGTTCGTTGACGAAAACATCCAAGGCTGCGCCCGCTATTTTCTTCTCCATTAGAGTGTTGTACAGCGCATTTTCATCTGTGACCTCCCCTCTTGATGTATTTATGAGAAAGGCTGTTTCCTTCATAAGATTCAATTCTTTTTCTCCGATTAGATTGGTGGTCTGAGGAGTTAATCTCATGTGAATTGAAACAAAATCCGATTTTTTGAGCAGGGTCTGTAAGTCCATTTTTTTCGCGTCATATATCTTCATGGTCTCTTCTGAAATAAATGGGTCATATCCAAGGATGTCCATTCCAAATCCCTTAGCTCTCTCAGCAACCTTACTCCCAATTTTTCCAAATCCTACAATACCTAGTTTTTTTCCTCTTAATTCAGGTATGGATTTTCTCCATTTTTCCGTGCAAGCAGGGTAGGTTCCATCGCGTACAGCTTCGAACGACCTTGCGATATGCCTAATCTCAGCCAGAATTAAGCCCATTGTAAAGTCTGCTACCGAATCAGCATTTCTACCAGGAGAATTAATCACTGGTATATTGTTTTTCGTAGCAGCTTGTACGTCGATATTTACAGGTGTTGACCTATTACATGCAACTAATTTTAGATTTCTTGCTGTCTCAAAGACCTTTTCAGTTACTGGAGAAAATTGAACGACGAGTATATCAGTGTCCTTTGCTAGGTCGGCTACTTCTGAAGGTTTTCCAAGGTATTCTTTTATCCTCCCATTTTCTGACTTCGCAGTGAATGTCTCATGTGTTTCCTTCAGTTTTTGAAAACTGATGTCGACTTTGCTGTATAAGTCTCCTAGCTGGTCTCTCAAGGCTTTTTTCCATTCTCCTTCAGATAGATATTTATCTGGGATAATTGTGATTCTCATCAAGTCAATCTACATCAGCTAAATCAATTGATATATTAAGCTGTCCATTCGCACAGTTCGTAGGTAGTATGTAGCAAAAGCAGCACAAATTATTCTAAAAGCTATTTGGATAAAGAATGTTATTTGTATTTCGAATTCCAGTAGATATTGCTTATGAAGTCTAGTACTCTCCATTTAGTACAACACTTCGCAAAGCGAGATGGTCCAATTCTTTAAGTCGTATTTTTTTAGGCTTATATTTCTCCAGCCTTAATCTTTTAACTATTTTATGCGCATGCAGTATAGAATATGTACATCTTGTGGCCAAGTGAATCTACCAGGCGCCAGACTCTGCATAAGATGCGGTGAAACTTATCTTTAGATTTCTTTTATATATAGCTAAGAAGAGAATAGTGAATGTAAGACTTAAAGAACGATATGTTACAATCAAGTTAAAGTGAATTGCATGAGTTTAGGATTTGATCATTATAAGAAGCATTTTAAATTTTTTTACAGCTTTAAGGGAATGTGGTTGATTAGCTGGCATTATGACCATCTGCTCTCTTCTAAGGTGATAGGTTTTATTCAATATTGTAACTTCTGCCTTACCGTCGAGTACGTAGACCAAAGCATCATACGGTGTAGTGTGTTCACTTAACCCTTGTCCTTCATCAAAAGCAAATAATGTTATTGTACCAACATCTCTTTCAATTATTGTCTGGCTTACAATAGAACCACTTTGATATTCTATAAGATGCGACGGATTCAAAGCTTGGGCTATCAAATGTTCTTTACCAAATTTCCTCATACTGTCTTCCAAGTTCGAACAACTACCGGATGGGAATAATTTATAATTAAACTATGTGCTCCAATTTTGAGATTAGTCATATTCACCCAAGACCATAGGAATCATACTAGATACCACGGTATCAAAGAATGGCTAATTCTCCCATTTTCAGATTCAAGCTTAACTTTGCCAGATCAAACATACAATCTGAGAAGAAATCTCTTTAGCTGAGATGGTAACCGTCAGTCTTCAGAGAAGTTTCACTTCTCCAAGGGATTTGATTCTAGATACTTCAGGGTTTACTAAGGCCGATGGCATTTCACCCTTTAGTACAGCTATAAGATTTCTTGCTGCAAGCTTAGCCATAGCAGCTCTCGTTTCAACCGATGCTGAACCTCTGTGAGGCGAAAGCACAACATTTTCAAGCCTTAGAAGCTCACTGTCAAGCGGAAGAGGTTCCATTTCAAACACGTCCAATCCCGCTCCCCCTATACGTTTTTCCTTGAGCGATTCTACTAAAGCTCTCTCGTCAATAATCGATCCCCTTGACGTGTTAATCAAGATCGCGTCTTTTTTCATAATCTTAAGCTCCTTCTCACCTATTAGCCGATAATTTTCTTTAGTTAGAGGAACATGAATACTGACTATATCGGACCCGCTCAATATTTTGTCTAGCTCGCAATATTGAATGCCCATTTTATCAGCGTCTTTATGCTTGATTACATCATAATATTTCACAGTCATCCCAAAGCATTTGGCAATCTCTGCGACTCTTATTCCTATCCTTCCTAGTCCTATGATGCCTAATACTTTCCCCCCAAGGTCTCTTCCTAGAAATTCCAAACCATAAAATCCTCTAATCCATTTATTAGCTCTCATAAATCTCTCAGCTTCAGAGGTCCTCTTGTAAGCGGACAGTATAAGAGACCATGTAATCTCTGCAACACAGTCTGTCAGTACACCGGGTGTGTTACAAACATAGATTCCACGTCTTGTAGCCTCTTCTACATTTATGTGATCATATCCTACGCTGACAGTACTTATTACTTTTAGATTTGGCGCATGATCTAAAAACTCAGTATCGACTTTGACTAAACTTGCGAGTACTATCCCTTCCTTGTCTCCCAGCAACCTCAGCACATCCTCTCTAGCCATAGGGTTTTTCGTATCTCCTTGAATCGTGAGAAGATCCTCTAGAAGTCTCAGGCCTTGCGTATGTATTGGGCCTGTCAATAAAATCTTAGGCTTCATGTAATAACTAAACCATCTCTATGTACATAAATATTTTTTTCAGTGTCTCAATTAATTTAGGTGTGAGCAAAGAAGATATTAAATCACATTAGTATATTGATTTACAAAGATGTTACTAAACAGTAGCTCTTCTTGATTTGTTGATAGGGTTTTAGAAGGGTCTCCCAAATCTTACTAATTCTTTTTCTACATGTTAAAGCTGTTTCTGACTCATCAGATAATATGGGCCGGACAAATACAATGCCTAACCATCCTCATAGTATTTGTAGTAGCTTATCGATAGGGTACTGAGAGCATCATTTATTTCTTCAAGTTCTCGACTGTTCAGTTTCCACCCAAATGCACCTGCATTGTCTTCAGCTTGTGATGGATTTTTAGCACCCGGTATTGGGACCACATTATTTTCTTTCAACAGCCAGTTTAAGGCAACTTGTGCCATCGATTTCCCACGTGATTTGGCTATCTTCTCGAGTAAGGGAAGAAACTTGGAAATCTCTTTAAGGTTGGGATTGTACAATAGTCGATTATCCTTTCTGGCTTCATCAGTAGGTTTGTTGCTTATACCATATTTTCCTGTCAAAAGGCCTTGAGCAAGAGGGCTCCACGCGAGTATGGTTATCTTCTCTTTATTACAGTATGGTATGACGCTGTCTTCTATATCCCTCTGTAGCATATTGTATCTGACCTGATTTGAGACAATTTCAGTGTTGGCGAGAAAGTTCTGGGCTTCCTTAAGATCTCTAACTGCGAAATTGCTTACGCCAATTGTTCGAATCTTACCTTCTTTGAAAAGCTTCTCCAATGCCTTCATAGTTTCACCCATTGGGATTTGTTCCCATGGATCAGGCCAGTGAATTTGGTACAAGTCAATTTCCTTTATCCCTAACCTCTTCAGGCTTTTATTAGCTGCTTTTAGGACATCACCGTATCTGCAATGTCTACCATGAACTTTAGTGGCAATGACAAGATGATCCCTTCCTATCTCTTTTATCGCCCTTCCAACTATTTCTTCAGAATATCCGTCTCCGTATGATTCAGCGGTATCTATGAAATTTATTCCAAGTTCATAAGATTTTACCATTGCCATTACTACATTTCTATCTTCTACATCTGGTCCCCAACTTTTTTTAGCTGCTTGCCATGCTCCTAAACCAAGCCTAGAAATCTTTATTCCACTTTTACCTAAATTGATGTAGTCCAATTTTCACATTATTTCAAATCTTGAGGCTTAAAGCTTTTTTGAATCTATGCGACTGGATAGGAGTTTTAACAAAGATGGATTCTGAATAAACCGGTCTACCATACACCCTTCTCTATTTATCGGATATTCATACTATATCGTTATCAAGGAAAAACGACTTTTTTTTGAAAGGCATAAAAATGTCAGATTTGCTACGATATTTGATGACATGGAGACGGCTGAAGTTTAATGTCTTTATTGAAGAAAATAGTTGATGACTACATGCAAAAGGTTTCTGGCATAGAAGATCACTGTGCAAGATGCCTTAATACTGAAAGATGGAGTGGAAAAATAGTTTTGATGGTTGTTGATGCAGCCTTCACATCAATAGGTCTCAATTATTTCACAGCAGTTGTTCCCAAAGTCGAGGAATTCAATCAAGAATTTGTGAAAAATGGGAGAATTAAAAATCTCTACCAGCTGACAGAGGTATGTTTAGATGAACTAACGAAAATTTGGAAGAACAGGAGATCGTGGCAGATGGCTAAAGATATCGCATTCTATTTCTCTGAACAGTATGATGATAGAACCTTCTTTAGAAACTGGGCTATTAATAGCAAGCTTGAGAACTGGGAAACAGATCTAATTGGAAGGATTAATGGAGTTGGTTTGGTGACCTTTCAATATTTGAGAATGATGGGTGGGATTGATACTGTAATGCCTGATAAAATAGTAAAGAGAATGATTAATCAAATCTTAAAAAAGGCAGGAGAAAAACCTGTGTTCGACAACCTTGCGTTCATAAAGAAAACAGAGGAAATTGCCTTGCTTTGTGGATATAGACCTATAGACCTTTGCTGGATGACATGGATGGTACAGCCTGAAGGGAAAAAGATGAGGATGGGCAAATACTCTGGTTTTCTCTCGCAAGTATAACTATTCATCAAGATTATGATCTAAAGAGATGAAATTTGTCATTCGCCAATTAGAGGTAACCTTAAAGTTAGATTTACCTATAAGAATTTTTACTTGCAACTTAAAGTTTATTGTCTAAGTCAATTTAGTAAGCCGATTTATCCATATAGTCTTAGATGTCCAACATAGGGAAAATAATTAAACCTAAAGAAGCCTCTGAGATCTTATCGGTGAATACAAAAACTCTCAAACGCTGGGCTAAATCTGGCAAAATAAGAGACGTGAAGCTTCCTTCTGGATTCTCTAGATATTATAGAGAAGACATCCTGAGGATAAAAGGTCTTGTAAAATGAAGAATGATATTAAAATTGTTGATTTATCCAAGCTGAAACTTTTTGTTTTAAAGGCTTTACCTTTAAATTCTACTTTAAGGGTCGTAATATTATCTGAAAGAGATAGCTTACCGCTTACAGAATACCTTAAGAAAAACGAATTATGGGTAAAACTCGCTCAATTAGAAACTTAATAGCGTTTTTATTATTCTCTAAACATTCTTCTGAATACAAATCACTATATGATTTAGCATCATAAACAAAGCATGGGCAAAAAGCTCATCGAATAAATTACTCATAGAGTTGCTTCTTAACTGTTTTCTAACCCTTTCTGGTTTGGGACTACTTTGTCTAAAAGACTTAGTCGTAAATTAAAGGAACATATTGTCTTAGACTGGGCTGATTATCTTCAACTTCTCTCACAAATCTATTGAATCTAAATGGGTGAATAAATCTAAAAACTGCTAGTTTTCTATTCAGCTTACCTTCTAATTTCTCATCTCTATTTGCTATTTCTTTGAACCTATCGTAAGTTCTTAACATCTTATCTAATTTCAGATACAAATCTCTTCTTGAAGAATAAAGCCTATTTAGAAAAAGGCTCCTATATTGTTCGTTATCTAGCAATCTAACAAATTCGACGTCGGTCTTCATGGGAGGCGGAATCTCATTATCATAAAAGTTCTTTATTGAATCATACTGGAAGTTAAAAACATTCTTAGTCGTATTTAGATAGCTTATAGAGAATTTAAGAACAAGAAAAACCCAATATTCCTGCGGGGAGTCACAATTGTCAAGAAACTCTTCTGATATTGCCTTTTCATAGACTAAAATTAGCTTATCAGGATCTTTATGGAGATCCTCTAGCAATTCGTCCAAATTCTTTTGTACTGCATCCCAAAGTTTAGGTCTTTTTTCCACAAATTTCCTATAAAGACTTATGTGTAATCCCTTATCTTCCAGCTCTGGTTTCAGTTCGTCCTTAGACAATTACCATATCTTAATAACAGTGAGTATTTATTCTTGAATTCTAAAAGTCAAATTTCAAAATGATCCCTTATGACGATATTACTGATTACAGTGCTTCATGTTGCCAACACAATATTTAACACTTCATCCATCTTAAGAAGGTTGTCTACTACAAGGTCAGCTCCAGCCTCTCTCAGCTGTTCCTTTGAAAAGAAGCTGGTCGCAACCCCCACTGTTCCCACATGAGCTTCTTTTCCTGCTTCTATATCATGAGGTGTGTCACCGATGACTATAACGTTGTCATCGAATTCAAAGCCAAGTAGTTTTTTCGCCCTTTTGATAGCGATCTTGATCAGGCTAGATCGCTTCTTGTTATCGCTTCCGAAACCGCCAATCTTAAAATATGAATCTAATCCTACCTTTTGCATTTTCGCTCTAGCGATAGGTTCAAGATTACCAGTGAGAAGACCAATGATGACGCCATGTTTATCTAATTCCTCAAGCAACTCTTTTACTCCATCCAAAATGATTATCTCGCCATTCTCTATGTTTTCTTGGGAAATCCGTGCCAGCGTTTCCATGCAGAGCCCTAGTTTCAATCTAATTATTTTGTTATTCACCCCATTCTTCTGTAGAAGTTCAATTAATATTAGCTGGTCAGTCTTTCCTATGAAGCTGATGATTTCCATGTTGGTGTCAATGTTGAAGACTCTCTTTATTGCCTCGCAAAACGCATTCTTTTGCCCGATAGGTCCAATTGTGAGTGTAAAGTCTATGTCGAATAGAACTAGTTTATTCCTGCAATCAGGGTTTTCCAGTAACACGTCTTATACCTTCACAATCCCTACATCTGAATATTCTTTAAAGTCTCTTATGAACTCGATTAACTAAATTCGAAGAAAAAATGCAGTTTCATCAGACAATCTTGTGTTTATGTTGTCAACCTCTATCGCGAGATTCTTCTTTGGTCAGTAGAATACTTGCTGTCTTCAGTAAAAATGGATATTATGATGGTGTTATTGAAACAAGATATTCTGTTCTGTATACTTCTTCATCACTTGGCTGTACCGTAACTATGATTGTGTAGGTTCCTGGCATTGGCGTTTGACCAATGTTAGCCAAGTCAAGATTTATTGTTGTAGAACCATTTAATAGTTTTTCTTTAGCAATGTACGTATTTTTTGTAACATTTCCATCAGGATCTTTTAATATGACGTTGATGTTCCTTGCTGGTCCACTAACCAACATCTTGAGTGTGTTTGGAGATTGAAAAGAGCATACTACGGTGAAGTTCTTTGGTAATGAATTAGTTGATGTAGTCGTTTGGGTTTGTGTGGTTGTCGTAGTCTGCGTAGTCGTTTGAGTTGGTTGACCTTGTCCTTGAGTATATATCACATACGCTGCCAAAACAACAATCGCTATGATTATACCCACAAACAGCGTTGCATTTTTCAGTTGCAAATATATGACCCAAGGTCTTTCCAAACTTAAGATAATATAAAAACATTGCAAGAGATGTAGATCTTGGTTTCTAGATACTTTGAGTCTTTGACCTTCTTTAATTCTATTATAGGATGTTTAAGGCCTTCAATTGAATTAGGGGTCAAGTTCTAATATTTCGACTTGGGCTCATGTAAAAAGTCAAATTATATCGTAAGAGGAAAGTAAATGCTAAGAGCTGATCAAGAATTGCAGCAGGACATCAAGATAAGTGATGTGCCTCTTATGATTATCAAAATTCCTAGAAAGCAGACACGTAGGTGCGACCGCCGGGATTTGAACCCGGGTCAGAAGCGTGGCAGGCTCCCGTCCTAGACCAGACTAGACTACAGTCGCATTTGTCCGTAGTCATATACTTTCTTATTGCCACCTTGTTTGGATGCGGTACAGTTTAAATATTTTTCTTCAAGTAGCTTAATGGTTATACTTCACAGACTTCAAAAATCTATCTTTTCTCAAATAGTGCCGAAGGCCGGGTATTAGCACAAATATTTGGGCTCAAACTATTTAATTCTGGGTTAAAAATTGTTCATAATTAGACTGGCTCATCGGGAAATATTTTTTTTGTTTTCGGAAAGTGTTCATGTTGTCAACTGCTTTGCAAATTAATGTATTTAGAATGAAGTCACATTACGATGAACTTTATTTTTTCTTATTTTTCTTGTGAAACTATTCCTTATTCTAAATCAGCTAACATCATATTTTTCACGATGAATTAATTGATTGCCCAAGCTAGCGTTAACCGAATCATTTGAGATCTAAAGCTTTAAGAAGATTACTTCTTCTTAGTCTTTTTTGAAGCTTTCTTTTTTGCTGGCATCTACAGCTCATTAGCTGTATACGAAAGCATCATATATAAAGTTGAAATTCAAAAAAGAACTTATCGCCAAATACATGGTTATGTTCCCTTATTCGTAGAGCTTTAAACTTTGTATATGTTAATGCCTTTTCCCAGCTGTTGAATTTTATGTTCACGTTGGTTCACTGAAGACAACGATTTCACTAGGTCTATTTAGAACATATAAAGCAACCCTATTACCTGGAACTTCAGAGAAATGATAGATCTTGTGTGTTCTATATGAGGAACCATCTGTTCGATATAGGTTCCATTTTCTCCATTCTCCCACTTCCGATTAGACATTTTCACCAATTTCTGGTCTATGTTTGTACTCTATTAACATTTTACATGGATGATTGGTATTAGATCTTAAGTAACTTCTCACAAGTTTTCACAATTGTTTGCTAGATGACTAGAGAAATTTTCCTTATTTAAGCTGAAACAATATTAGTTCATGACACGAATTCTAATCTAAAAAACATACCTACGTTCATCCAAGGAATTTTGCGTCGGAGCGTTCTGGTCATCAGTTAGAGGCGGAATTTTCTCTTCAGTCTTCTTTCTGGACTTGAAGAAGTTATCATAAATAAGATATAAGATGAGCAGGACTATTATGATATAATTGACTGGAGGCGCTAAAGCTCTACCTACAAAGCCAGCGTAAGGAATCCTTATGCCAATATACTTCGCTTTGTATTCATTTCTTGAGATAGGAAGGGGGTCTTGAAATTGATTGTTATCTCCTTTTGTAAACAAGAATTCTTCCTGATTTATGAACGTGATCTTTATGATTTTATGAACAACTGGTTCTGGGTACATTTCGGGCTTATTGTATATTATGATGTCACCAATTTTTAAGTTATCAAAAGGAGTCCTGTCAATTACAATAAGGTCTCCATTTTCTAGTGTGGGATGCATACTTATTCCCTGAACAAAAAAGAATGGTGATGTCCCCATTATGACGCTTATCAAAAGTATTACTACTGCCACAAATAGTACTGCAAAAACTACGTTTTCAACAGTGTTCATTAGACTTTTTTTCTTCTTTGAAGTATCGCTCATGTACTTCTGTCCCTGCCAGTATACGTTGAACTTATAAGAATTATGCTACGAGATCTTGTTTGCGTTATGTTAGGGTTAACTATTGAACTATTTAGAAATCAGCAAAGTATTCTAATGGGAACAATCACTCTTAGGAAAAAGTGTGACAAGAAAATTTAAATAGAATACTATTCGTTTTGTACTAGAGAAAACAATGAATTATATTGTAGAAGCTGAAAAGAAAACTCCTGTTTTTTTGGAAACACATGTGATCGTTGTTGGTGGTGGTCCCGCTGGTCTTGCTGCTTCAGTGGCAGCAGCAAGGAATGGTGCTAAAACAGTCCTGATAGAACGTTATGGTTATCTTGGCGGGACGATCACAGCTGGTCTCTGTCCTGCTTTCATGGGAGTTGACCGTAGGATCATAAGGGGAATATTCAGCGAGATTCTTGACAGACTCTATGCTGAGAAAGCTGCCTCTAAGGAAAGCTTTTTCACGCAATTCGACCCTGAAATTTTGAAGTTCATATCGCAAGATTTAGCGACTAAAGCAGGCGTTAAACTGCTGCTGCATTCTTGGGTGGTGGATGTTATAACTAATGGCTCAAAAATAAATGGTGTAATCATAGAAAATAAATCAGGAAGGCAAGCTGTTCTGGGTAAAATAATCATTGATGCCTCTGGTGACGGAGATGTAGCTGCCAAAGCAGGAGTATCATTCAACATGGGTGGGACTCCGGAGCAGACTTTGACCATGCTTTTCAGAATAGGTGGTGTAAATATGAAAGCATTGAACAAGTTGAGGAAAGAGAATCCGGAATTTGCTGATAAACCGCATCCTCCCAGTCCTCCAAATCCCATGTTCTATAGAGTGCCTAATAAAATGATTGAAGATGCAAGGAAAAAGGGCGAACTCCATCTCTCGCATGAAACTATTCAAGTAATTGCTCTTCCACTGCCTGGCATAGTCTTGGTAAATGCTGGTCACATAATAGGGGTGGGGACAAATGTTGACGACTTGATCAGAGGCGAAGTACAATCAAGAGAACAAGCTGTGTCCGTGGTCAAGTTCTTAAGAAAGAATGTCCACGGATTTGAATCATCATTCATTCTAGATACTCCGATAGGAATTGGTGTGAGAGAGAGTCGCAGAATCGTAGGAGAATATATCTTAAATAGAGACGATATTGTCCAGGGTAAGAGATTTAGTGATGTTATTGCTCAAAACAAGATGCCCATTGACATCCACGGGCCAGGTGATAGACACACTTGGATTCCATTGGAAAAAGCATATGATATTCCATATAGATGTCTGTTACCAAAGAATATTGACAACTTACTTATCGCTGGTAGATGCATATCAGTAGATCATGAAACTGAAGCTTCAATCAGAAGCATTCCATGCTGCTTTGCAACAGGACAAGCCGCAGGAACTGCAGCCGCTCTATCCATAAAACATTCAATTTCACCTAAGAACCTCAAAGTGGAAATATTACAAGAAGCCTTAACAGAACAAGGAGCAATACTAAGTAAGAAATAGACAAATATTTCAATTATTGAAAAATAACATTATCTAGTGTGTTCTACGTTCAAGAGAGAGGAAGTCTAGTGTGCTCCACCAGACGCACATGCACACGCGCAGCTTACGCATACACAAGCACAAGCGCACGAGGCGCATGCGCAAACGCAGTTGGACTTGTGGTGCACGGGCTCTGTAGACTGTGTTTTTTGCGGAGGGGGTGGGAGAATGTTTTTGGTGAATTTTTCTATGTCAGAAACTAGCTTGGATGATGCTTGTTCTAGCGATGTGGCTATTGAATTGGCGAAGTCAGCACCAGGTATACTTGGGGTGCCAGATGGCTGTTGGGTAGATGGGAGTCCAAGCGTTGGGAGATACCTTCTGTTATAGGAATACCACCACCAGTCAGGGTTCGGGATGAAAATAATTGGAGTGAATTTTTCCCTAGTCCTATCTACGTATCCTCCATCCATTAGCAACCATAGTAGGTTCTCATTAAATAGATTAGATGCTAACTCAGGAGTTTGAGCGGTTTCAACTTGTTTCCACGCCTTCTCAACGATATCCTTATAGTATTTTATTGTGTCCTCTCTACAATAACCTTTGAGTTTATAGTCTACACTGTCTCTTAAGTACATTATAGTGTGAGCCAGTTTCTCTTCATCTAATATTCCATCTGGGTTTATGGATTTGAGAAATTCTATCTCATAGTACCTAAGCTCTTGAGGATTTGGTAATCCTTTGAGCTTAATATTTGGTTCAACCCCTTCGACTGACACTGCCTTTTTCATGAGGAGGCTATAAAGCATTGTAACTACAACTTTTTGAGGTGGCAAATCAATAAGTTGAGCTGCCTCAACTGCGGTTAAACCCCTTTTAATGCCGAGGGCTTCGATTTGCATTTGTGGAGAAGTGTAAGATTTCCGTTTGGCCCTCCGTATTAAGATAATTAAGATGGCTATGATTACTCCAAGAAATGCTATGCCGCCTACCACAGTTATCAAGGTCATAATCGATGTCCACCCTGAGCTTCCATTAGGTTTGAAGTCAGGCATCAATTTGGATGGAAATGAAACTCCTACTGTAAACTTCTGTCCAACAGCTATGTTCGCTCTTTCCCAGTACATTGTGAGCCTGCCATTTTCTTCTGGATCATGTGTTGGCGTTGTGCTCCAATCCGGAGTGTTCCTAACATTTTCTGGTTCAGCTCCAGGAGGAAAGACGATCATTATTCTAAGGTCAATTACTTCTGCGTCTTCAAACCAACTTGTTGTGAACTGTAAACCATAGTTGCCGGTGTTAGTCTTATCTTCAAAAATTATACTCCCAACATTGGTTAAGAGTGTAAACTCTGAAGTCTGACCCTTGACTATACGTTTAGCAAGTGTTACATCAACCCTATAATTGTCCCCACTGCTTGCATCTACAACGGTAAGTTTGGTTCCATTTATGTCATAGGCTTCTCCAATTTTGAAGTCTTTAGTAGGTTGGCCTACATAGAAACCTCCAATGCTTCCAGATAAGCATGTTAACTTAATTGTATAGTTTAGGTCTATCGTCCCATCTTGATTAATCCATATTTTGGCATATTCATGATCAACACGATATGTTATGTCTTCCGCATGTGCGGTATTTGAAACTGGTAAGAGAAGGACTTGGAATGCCAGTGCGATGATGACTAGCTCCATTATCCTCCTTTCTACCATTTAGGTTCCTCCGAAAATTGATAGTCATGTCCACAGTGGGGGCAGACAGCATGAGTTACACCGGAAACGACTTTGATGTTCTCCATAGGTATTGAAGCTGAACAGTTGGGGCATGTAATGGGATTGAGTTTTACATCGCCTGGCAAATCAACTTGATATTTCTTAACGGGTTGGTTAACCTTGAACACATAGACCAATATTATTAGTCCTGATGCTACAAGAATAGACCCAGTGATAATTCTGGTTATCTCGTACACGGACGCTATTAAAAATATTATTCCAAAAAACATCAGTACTGCTGCCAGCAAGACTGCGAGGATGTTTTGAAGTTTCATCATATCACATCCACTAGTCCTCTTGACATAAATATTGCGTCTGCCCATACTCCAGTGGGCATCCAGCCCCGCAAACCTGCAATTCAGGGCAGTCCTTACATTTGGAAGGTACGTTTTTCTTGTTCCTAAGCTCTACACACAGAGGGTTCTCCCATATATTCTTCCAACTATCGCGAAGAATGTTGCCTATTGGCTTAAAGTAACTCTGGCAAGGATATACATCTCCGTTAGGTGCCACGCACATATTCAGTAAAGCGGCACTGCATGATTTAACTCCAAGACCCATGTTCACTGGATTCATTTCACAGTACCTTGTAGGAGTAAACCATGTGAAGTTCATACCTAATTCTTCGGCTTTGACTGACAAAGCTGTAAGGGTTTCTCTTACCTTCTCAATGGGTAGAGAAAGCTCTTCAGCTGAAGATACACCTCTACCACTGTGAATTAAACTGTTGCAAGAAAAATTTTTTACGCCAACTTTCCTAAGATATTCCACTGTCTCTATGGTTCCATTGACATTAACTTTTGTTAATGTTGTATTCGTTGAAACATAAATATGTGAGGAAAGAGCATTCTTTATTCCTTGCATTGTTTCTTCCCAACTACCTGGCGTACAGGTCATCTTATCATGTATTTCTGGAAGATGAGATTCAACTGTTATCTGTACAAAGTCTAGGCCTGAATCAGCAAGAGATTGTACATATTTTGAATCAGATAATTTTCTGCCATTTGTTATTAGGCCTGTAACCAAACCGTTGTTTTGTGCGTAGAGAAGGAGTTCAGGCAAATCGTCTCTAAGCGTTGGTTCTCCTCCAGTAAGAGTCACAATAAATATCGCTGCTTCATTGATTTTTTTCATCACGTTTTTCCAATCAGATGTAGAAAGCTCTATACTCTCCTTAGGGCCACCAGCATAACAGTGTAAACAGTCATTTTGACATCGGAAGGTCAAGGCAAGGTCCATTCTTATCGGAGCTGAATTAGGTACACTGAAAGGGTCTCTACGCTCAATTCCAAGATAAGATATTGGGCATACTCTCTCAGTTTTAGCGAGAGTGTTAACAGTGTACAAGAAATTCTCATGATCCTTTTTGGCCTGTTTTCTGGACACCTTATATATGCTTGTGATGCCTTTAACCGCATCTTCAATTGTAAACCCTTTAACGAAAAAGTAAGCGTGAATGGTGCTTGTCTCATTCATGTAAAGCACAGAGTTAGCATTAATTGCGAGCACTCCTTCACCGTTAGGTTCAACTCTTAACTGAACAGATAAACCCTTGTAGTTACCTTTACCCCTATACGAATACAGTCCCGGCTTAACCTTAAACTTAGAGTAAAGCTTACTAAATCTTTCTAGAACCATGCTATTCTCTATTCTAACAATTCTAGCATGTATTTGAACTTAATGTGAAATACTATTGAAAATAAATCCTTTGCAGAACTTTCTGCAAAAATTTTAAAACGCTAAGAGTCGGTTATGATGGAGATGATAATGATAAAGAAGTTGATCAACAAACCTGGAGAAGAAGTTCGTGAGATGCTTGAAGGCATGGTTCTAGCATTTCCTGACATGATTCGTCTTGATCCAAAATGGAACAATATCTACAGAGCTATGCGTAAATCTGATGGGAAAGTAGCTCTAGTTAGTGGTGGGGGAAGTGGGCATGAACCTGCTCATGCAGGGTATGTAGGTTATGGTATGCTCGACTGCGCGACTGCAGGAGCAACATTTACTTCGCCTACGGTACCCCAAATATTCGCAGGAATCAAAGAAGTAGCTACTAATGCTGGCGTTTTAGTCATAATCAAGAATTACTCAGGAGATGTAATGAATTTTACTGCCGCTGCAAAGATGAGTCGCCTTCAAGGCATTAAGATAGATTACATAGTTGTCAACGACGATGTATCTTTGTCTGAAAAGGATAGAAGAAGGGGTACTGGCACTACAGTATTTGTCCACAAGATAGCTGGGACAGCAGCAGAGGAACTCAAACCTATTGAGGAAGTCAAGAAGATAGCGCAGAAGGTCATAGATAATGGCAGAGAGATTGGTATAGCTCTCTCCTCATGCAGTGTCCCTGCTGCAGGGCAACAGACATTTGAACTGGGTTCCGAAGAGATAGAATTTGGGATAGGTATCCATGGAGAAAAGGGTATTCAAAGAATCAGCTATATGCCTTCTGCTCAACTCGCGGAGTTAATGGTGGACAAAATTATTGACGACCTACATCTTCAGAAAGGAGATGAAGTGGCATTGATGGTGCATGGGACAGGAGGTACACCGTATATGGAAAAATTCTTATTCTATAAGGACACACGAAAACATGTCGAGTCTTTAGGATTGAAGGTATTCACAAGCTGGGTGGGTGAATTTATGACCTCACTAGAAATGCAAGGTGGAAGGATAGGAATATTGAAATTAGACGAAGAGCTGAAGAGATTACTGATGGCGCCTGCTAACACCATTTCGATCAGAACTCCAGGTCCTGTGGTTTCTTAAGTGGTTCATTGAAATGCTACAATATCTTTCTTCCAACGATTTACTTAATATTCTTTTTAAGATAAGAAATGTCATAACTGAAAACAAAGATTACCTGACAGCTCTGGATGCTGCAATAGGAGACGCAGACCATGGAATAAATATGGAGAGAGGATTCGACTCTGTTGCCAAGCAACTAGGAATGGTTGATGTAAAAAGTAGTGATGCAGGAACTATTCTGATGGCTACTTCTACAGCGCTCTTAGAAAATGTTGGAGGAGCAGCCGGTCCCCTCTATGGGATGTTCTTCATGAACATGGCTAATGTCTGTTTGGGCAAGAATACTGTGAATTCCGAGACTTTGGCAAGAATGTTCGAAGCAGGTCTGGAAAGCTTACGAGAAATAGGGGGTGGAACTATACCTAATGATAAAACAATGGTGGATACATTATTCCCTTTTGTTGAAGAAATGATAAAGGCTGTCAACCTAAAGCTGGAATTAGTTGAAACCTTAAAACTAGCATCTGATGCAGCTGAAAAAGGTATGAATTCAACCAAGGACATGGTTGCCAAAAGAGGAAGAGCAAGCTATCTCGGAGAAAGAAGCAGAGGCCATATAGATCCAGGTGCTGCCAGCAGTTATCTAATCATTAAAACTATATATCAATATGTAAGTGATCAGGCTTGAATAAACCAGTTTGGTGATTAGATTGGGCGTTGCAATAATTATTGTGTCTCACAGCAATAAGATTGCGGAAGGATTAAAAGAGCTAATATTACAGATGGTCAAGGAAAGCGTTAAGGTGGAAGCTGTGGGCGGAATTGGATCTGACAGTAAAGCACTTGGCTCAGATCCTTTGAAAATCAAAGAAAACATTATGAAAATGTCAAGTGAAGATGGCATAGCACTTGTTTGTGACTTCGGAAGCACAATACTCTCGGCCAAAGCTGTACTAAAAATGCTCCCTGAAGAACTTAGAAAAAAGGTCGTTATCTTAGATACCCCTTTAGTCGAAGGGGCTTTTACAGCTGCAATAGAAGCTAGCACTGGAGCATCCTTAGAAGAAGTCATCAAATCTGCTGAGGAAGCTCGGACGGTTCAGAAATTTTAGGCCAATACAATTGGCATAATAGCCCTTTTTCTTCTAAGATTGAAAGATCTAATCTAAGTAGAAAGCCTATTCTTCATCGAATTTGTTGTTTATCAAGGAAATTAGGGATTGGTAAGCTTCTTTTTCGTCTTCACCTGTCACTTTGATTAGCAATTGGTCACCTTGTTCAGCACCCAGAGAAAGTATCTTAAGAATACTTTTGGCGTCAGCTTCTTTATCATTCTTCGTTAATGTAATTTTCGACTTGAATTTCTTTGCGCTAGAAACCAATTTCGCAGCGGGTCTTGCATGTAAACCACTCTTATTATTGAGTACTATTATTGTT
Source organism: Nitrososphaeria archaeon (assembly GCA_963760525.1). Classification (GTDB taxonomy): domain Archaea; phylum Thermoproteota; class Nitrososphaeria; order JACIWG01; family JACIWG01; genus CAVXDT01. The sequence goes on along the minus strand of CAVXDT010000014.1, from coordinate 21,611 downwards.
TCTACCATATATCTTCTCTAGAATCCTATGATAGTACCCTTATATCTATTCATCTGTTATTATTTATCTTAATCTAAAATGCTTAATTACGGAAATGTTTTTCATTTCTTCTATGCTTAAATTGAGTGGACAAGGTGTTTCTGCGGGAATAGCCCTAGGTCCAACATTTAGGATTATGGAAGGAATTCCGATCAGCTCATCCGATAAAATTATGTCCGTAGATTCAGAGATATCACGATTTAGATTTGCTCTTTACAAAACGAGAGAGGATATAAAGAATCTTCATGACAAACTAGCTAAAGATGGGTTGAAAGAAGCTGACATATTTGAAGCTCACCTTTTAATTTTGGAGGATGAATCATTCATATCTTTGGTAGAATCTCTAATAGTAGAAGAGAAGTTTATAGCAGAGAAGGCTGTGCTAAATACTGCAAATGACTTTGCAGAACAAATAGCAGCTGTCAAATCAGAGTATATAAGCGCAAGATCCAAAGATATCAACGATCTTGGTGAACAGCTGGTCAAGAATATGTCTGACTCATCTTCGTCAATCACATATCTTGGTAAACCATCAATAATAGTTGCTTCAGAGATCAAACCCTATGTTGCAGCCAGCTTAGACAGAAAACTACTAGTGGGCTTCGTAGTCGAACAAGGTTCGACAATTTCGCATACTGCTATTCTAGCAAGAGCATTAAGAATACCCGCTGTAGTGAAATGCGTTGGAATCATTGATCGAGTTCAAAATGGTACGATTTTGGTAGTCGATGGGTCAAAAGGAGATGTTTTGATAGATCCAGATCAGCAGTCTCTATCACTGTACATGCAACTTCGGCATGGATAGTGTGTAGGAGAATTGTTATTAAGAGCTAATTAATCTCGTATGCGAAATAGGTGGGTGGAATTCAAATAATACTTGTCTACGAAAAGGATGCTTCTTTCCAATCAGCTTATGAATTCTTTTGATTGGTTAAGGTTAGCTGTAACTTATGCCATAAAGAAACTTTGTGGAGAAGGTTCAGTTCTTCCTTTCTAACATCATCTTTTCCTGTTCTCTATAGCATGTGGGTTAAGGGCAAACTTTGGAACTTCCCCTCTTAGTGCTTGCTTGATTTGTTCTTCTGTTAACGTGTCACTTCTCATAAAATTATCTGTGCTGGATCCTGCGAGATGAGGGGTAATTATCGCATTATCAAGCTCAAATAGTGGATTGCTAGGTTCAGGTGGTTCCATTTCTAACACATCTAGTCCTGCAGCTGCAATCCATTTTTCTTTTAATGCTACGTAAAGTGCCTTTTCATCAATTATTGGTCCCCTTGCTGCGTTTACTAAAATGGCGGTCTTCTTCATCATCTTTAACTGTTTTTCTCCGATCAAATGCCTTGTATCATTATTAAGGGGGGTGTGTATTGTGACCACGTCTGATTCCTTTAAGAGCTCCTCTAAGCTTGCCAGCTTAACTCCAAACTGCTTGGCATTCTCCTCTCTAACATATGGATCAAACGCGAATATTTTCATGTTAAGGCCTGAGCATATCTTTGCCACCTTTGAGCCTATAGAACCTAGACCTATGATGCCAAGATTCTTACCATGAAGTTCAAACCCAACTTTATCGGAATAATAGGTGTACTGCATTTTCTCCCATGTCTCAGGTTTTGTAGATTTTACTGAGCCTACAAGGCCTCTTGCAAGTGCGAAGATTAGGGCAACAGCATGCTCCGCGACGGTCTCTGAATTTACTCCGGGCTGGTTTGTGACAAATATGCCATATCTTGTAGCTTCAGGTATATCGACCCTATCGTAGCCAACGCCATATCTTGCTATTATCTTGAGCTTTTTCGCTGCCTCACAGACTTCCCTAGTGTAGGGTTCTCCAGCAGCCACTACTGCATCGACGTCTTTTATCTCCTTGATTAATTGGTCCTTTGTCATGGTAGCCTTGTAATGATTGAACCTTATCTCGTGATCTTTCCTGAATTGTTCTGAATAATAATTGCCAGAACTATGGGGTAACGCATTCAAGACAACTGGTTTACTCATCAATATCAAGATAGCATTAACGCAATTTGATTTAAAGTTTATTTTAGCAACTCGAAATGCTTGCTCACATGAATATACAAGTCTTGAAGCTTAACGATAAGTGAAAGGCTATAAGACATGATATGCGCTTACGATCTGTATAGAACCTCTCAAACTATTTCAGCCTATACTTTCGCTGGTTGCGTTACTTTATACTTATGTATAGAAAAAGGTCAATATCATCCTTGGCTTGAAAGAATTCACGCCTTCACTTCCTAAAATATTCTTTCAGAGGTTTCCAGTAGAAGTCTACCCATCCCTGTTTAAGATCCTCAACTTGGTCTGCTGGTACATTTGATTGAACCAGCAATATTTTAGTGCCTTCTTTGATTTTCTTGAAGATTAATTCCAGCTTCGAAGGAGAATAACCTTTAGGCCATTCTGATGTTACCCACTCTTGGATTATTCTTTTTCCTTTTTCCAGTTCCAAATTCTTCCCTGAAATATAGCCATCCCATGCTGTAAATTTTCCTCCGACTTTTGGGTCACAAGTTGATTTGCTGCCAGTGAACGCCGAATGCTTATCTGCATCCATGAAAGCATCATAAACTTCTTCGGGTTCAGCTGAAATTATAACATTTTGATTTATTGTAGTAACCTTCGTTTTCACGAAAGACTTGTGGTCGATCTAGGTATTTAACAGTTACAAGAATAGATCTCTATGTAAAAGTATATGGTAACTAGTTACTACGTTTTTTTAATTAATCCTGAAAATGAACTAATGTATAAAAATGTCCGCTTCCAAGCATAAATTTCAGAAGGTGAATGTGATGAAGAAGAATATAACCTATTTTGAAAAAACAGGTTCAAGTAATACAGAGGAGACTATTAAGTTAGCCTATGAACGGGCTTTGGAGCTGGGCATAAGCAATATTGTAGTAGCTACGTCACATGGTTCCACTGCTTTGAAGGTGGCCGAGGTTTTCAAGGATGCCCATTTCCGTATAGTCGCTGTAACAATTTGCGAGGGCTGGAAGGAGGAAGGTTGGCCGATGAATGAAGATGAGAAAGCTAAACTTCTTGCTAAAAAAATCAAAGTTTACACGGGTGTGCATGCCTTAGGAGACGATGTGAATTCGGCGTTCACAGACAAATATGGTGGGAAATCCATAAACGAGATCGTCTGTAATACGCTTTATAGGTTCTGCCAAGGGATGAAGGTCTGTGTGGAAATTACCTTGATGGCTGCAGACGCAGGATTAATTCCTGTAGGAAAAGATGTGATAGCCATTGGAGGCACAAGTGCAGGAGCGGACACGGCTATTGTTATCAGTCCGGCTTATCCAAGAAAATTCTTGGATCTGAAAATAAAGGAGATAATTGTTAAGCCAAGAGAAGGATAATGTTATATTAGTATCTTTTTTTCTTTCATGTAGTAACTTAGAATTCTCAGAATAGGGAGGTCCAGTGTTATTGTAGAAACTTTCAATTTTAAGTACTTCAGTTTATTGCTTCGAAGCCTTCGAGACCTTTAAAAGTTGAGTAGGACAAGGAAAGGTGGTCAAATGGGCGTCTTTGAATCAGATATTCTAGTCATAGGAGGGGGAATTTCAGGGTGTGTTGCAGCTTTGAAGGCAGCATCCCAAGGCTTACGAGTAAATATGCTAGTGAAAGGAGATGGGCCTGAAGCATCTAATACTTACTATGCCCAAGGTGGAATAGTCTATAAGGGAAAGAAGGATAAACCGAGTCTTCTAATTAAAGACATTTTAGTCGCGGGCGATGGTGTAAGTTATCCTCCGGCAGTTAAAGTGCTTGCTGAAGAAGGCCCTAACCTTGTGGAAGAAATTTTACTGGATCAAGCTCACATATCATTTGATAAGGACGCCAGTGGAAAGCTTGACTTGACTGAGGAGGCCGCACATTCTTCTCGGCGCATAATTCATGTAGCTGATTCAACAGGTAGAGACATCGAAATAGCACTTATGAATTTAGTCAAAGCAAACAAAAACATTTCACTCCATAATAGAAGTGTAGCAATTGACTTGCTCACAGAAGAACATCATTCAGATAGTCTCTTAGCTGTTTACAAGAAGAATACCTGTGTAGGGGCATATGTTTTTAACACGAATAATCGGAAGGTGGACAGTTTCCTGTCCAAGGTAACAATATTGGCAAGTGGAGGATTAGGAAGAATATATTTGTACACGACCAATCCAGCATGCGCTACTGGAGACGGTTTCGCAATGGCCTATCGAGCTGGAGCCAAACTCATAAATATGGAGTACATACAATTCCATCCTACCGCCTTCTGCTATGGAGACGCAGAATGCTTTCTAATATCTGAATCCGTAAGGGGAGAAGGAGCGATCTTAAAGACTCCTGACGGCAAATCTTTCATGGAAAAATATCATCCACTGGGCTCACTGGCACCACGCGATGTAGTCGCCAGGGCGATATACGAGGAGATGTTTGAAGCAAAGTATTCATATATGCTATTGGATATAGCTTCATATATTAAGGCGGAAAAGATAAAGAAACGTTTCCCTACGATCTATAAGACATGTTTGGCTAATGGAGTGGACATAACCTCTCAGCCTATCCCAGTCGTTCCAGTTTCCCATTTTGCTTGTGGAGGAGTGAAAGTAGACCTATGGGGTAGAACCGGTATAGATCGACTGTTTGCGGTCGGCGAGGTTTCCTGTACAGGCGTGCACGGTGCTAACAGGTTAGCCAGCACATCAATGCTAGAAGGTCTTGTATGGGCAAATAGAGCAGTTAGGAAGATAGTAGAAAACAAAGACTATTACTTTAGACATTCACGGCCAGCTGTCAGGGAATGGGTTGACACTGGCGTTGAGGAACCTGATCCAATGCTCATCCGTCAGGACATGAACGTGCTGAGATATACTATGTGGAACTATGTGGGTCTGGCTAGAACCAAGGAAAGGTTGAAGAGAGCTATAGAAGACCTAAGGCATCTTCAAGGCGAGGTAGAGGACTTCTATCGTGACGCAAAGTTAACTATGGAGCTGATAGAGCTGCGAAATGCGATTCAGGTAGGGCTGATTGTTGCTCAATCGGCTTGGGTGAACAGGCAGAGTCGGGGTTGTCACTATAGAAGAAGCTGATTGTAGTGCTGGATAAGGAAATAGATGAAATAAAAAGTATGCTGGGGGCAATTGTAGTCGAACATAATTATCAACTTCCAGAAGTTCAGAAGATCGCAGATTTCGTGGGAGATTCTCTTGAGCTCGCGAGGAAAGTTGTTGATGTGGATGCTGAATATATAGTCTTAGCAGGTGTGGACTTTATGGCTGAAACAGCAGCCATCTTGAATCCGAGCAAGACTGTATTGATTCCAAGCAAGATAGCGACCTGTGAAATGGCTCAGTACCTAGATGTGGAGACTATGCGAAGATATAGCAGACTGCATCCGAAAGCGAAGACTGTGCTATACGTGAATTCTACCGCAGAATGCAAAGCACTAGCGGACATAGTATGCACTTCAGCAAACGCCATAAAAGTCGTCGAATCCATCAATGTAGAAGAGGTACTTTTCGGACCAGACGCTAACCTAGCAAGTTATGTTGCTCGAAATACAAACAAAAAGGTGATTCCTCTCCCTACTAAAGGGCATTGCTATGTGCACACAAACTTCGATTCTAAAAGAATACTTATGTTAAAGAAAATGTATGGTGGCATAATAATGGCTCATCCTGAATGCGTGGAAGAAGTGCAAAAGGTAGCAGATGTAGTGACGAGTACAGGTGGAATGGTAAAATATGTAGCGAAATCAGAAGCTAAGAAATTCATAGTCGCCACAGAATGCGATATGAGTTATCGACTCAAAACCCTCTATCCAGATAGAGAATTTATCCCAGGTAATGATAAAGCAATATGCTTAGGTATGAAGCAGATAACCGCACAGTCTATATTGGAGTCACTAAAATACAGAAGGTATGAAGTTCACATCAAAGAAAAAGTTGCAGAGAAGGCTAGAAAAGCCATTGAACGGATGCTAGAACTAGATGATGATTATGTTTGAAAAGATGCTGAGAGAAGATTTGGGCTTTGGGGATATAACCAGCGAGCTTACTGTACCAGAAGGCCTTGAAGCGAAAGGCATGGTCATAGTCAAAGAGGATTGTGTGGTTTCTGGCCTAGGATACCTGAGTGAAAAGGTTAACAACTTTGGATTGGAGATTGACGTTTTGATCAAAGATGGGGAAGATGCTAAGAAAGGCGATGTTGTCGCTGTGATAAAGGGTAACGCTCGGAAAATGTTGCTTGTTGAGAGAGTCTTCATAAACATCCTTGGAAGGATGAGTGGTATTGCGACTACAACAAGAAGAATTGTCAACAAGGTTAGAAAAGTAAACTCAAATGTGAGAATAGCTGCCACAAGGAAAACGCTTATGGGTCGTCTTGACAAGATGGCAGTAATAATTGGGGGAGGGGACCCTCACCGTTGGAATCTGTCAGACCATGTTCTGATAAAAGACAACCATATAGCGCTTGTCGGATTGGAAGAAGCAGTTAAAAGAGCGAAGAAAGCATCTTTTGTTAGAAAGATCGAAGCTGAAGTCGTTTCCCCTGAGGACGCTGTTAAAATTGCAAAGATGGGTGTTGATATAATATTGCTTGATAACTTCAAACCACTGGATGTCTCTAGAGCGATTGAGCTTCTAAGTCGAAACGGTCTTCGAAACAAAGTAATACTCGAAGTTTCAGGAGGTATAAATGAAGTAAATGTAACAGAATATGCAAAATGTAATGTCGACGTCATATCTATGGGCTCTCTGACACATTCTACAAAGAGTGTGGACTTCTCCCTAGAAATTCAACCAGCATAAGTCATGGAATATAACATCATCTTCGGCGATAATAATGTGTAAGCGCCATCAATAGAGTTCCAGCAAGTAAGCGTGGACTCGTTTTCAAGCGGCATTGATCTCAAATATTACATACTTGGGGAATAAGTAGATGAAACCAAAAAAGGATGTCCAATTGATGCTGGTCCCTTTGCTTTAGTAATTGATATAACAGGTAAATTTGACTTCGACTTCTACGGAAAACACAATAATGCAACATGCAGAAGGTTTCGACTATTAAAGGAGGGTTTTTGCGAATTCGACAAATCCAGCTCCAAACGCTTCTTTTGTCGTGTATGCTGCGAGGTCTTTAACGGGCTTAGGGGAGTTCCCTACTGCCACGAAGTACGCTACTGAATCGAGCATAGTTAGATCAGCATAACCATCTCCAACTGCTATGCACTCACTTCTATCGAACGAGTAATGTTTGACAACTCTATCCGCACCAAATCCTTTATCCAATTTTTTTTCAAGAAGGTGAAGGGCCACACCAGAATCCTGTATATGTAGATCTTTGAATTCACTATTGTCTAAGGCTTCCTGTAATATCCCACAAGGAATTATCCTGTCAATGATACAGTTTGCAAGACAAAACATGTCCCAAACGTTTTCCCTAACAGAATCATTAAACTTGTTCTTTAGATACAAGAAACCTTGTTCAGCCCTTTTTCTGTTCCCCAACAGATGTAGCTTGTTGTCAAGGACTATTGCAGCGCTTTGTTCAGAGATGAAAGTGTCTTCTACCCCAACATAATGGGACAATGCTTTAAGAAATGGGCATGGCATACCTGAAACTAGAACTGTCCTTATCCCACTTGCGGAAAGCTTTCTTATGATCTCTACAGCTGGAAGATACAGGCGTCCTTCTGCATCGGTTATAGTGAAATCGACATCTGTAAAGAGTATTTTTGGCTTCATCAGAGGATGCCACATATGGAAATTGAGTTTAAAAAAATATCTGATTTGAAAAAGTTCTAAATTAAATTGGGATAAATTTGAAGAAGCTTCCAACTGCATAGGAAGGCAATGCTCAATACAAATCAAAAAGGCTCTTTTTAGAAGACTGCCTCCCAAAAAGGATAACAAGCTGGTGGGAATAATAACAGCTCGCGACTTGGTCGAGGCTTACGCCAAACAACACTTGATTTCTCCTCATTTTTTATTTTAGAGTGGTCAGGCCATAATGGAATAGAATGTGGAAGACCCAGTTCTTCAGTAGTCATCGCTTTATCTGGACTGACCGCTTCAAGTATGATTTTCATTAAAGAAACAAGATTTATGTGTGTTGGTAAAACTTTAATTCCTCACTCGAAGTTAGTGTGTTTCATGAAACAATCTTTGGGTGCGAGAACTCTGGTATCACTTACACCTGTGTGGATGATTGGAACATACGACAAAGAGGGAAAACCAAACCTAATGGCTGCTGCATGGGTCGGAGTATGCTGTTCTAAACCCCCATGTGTAGCTGTGTCTTTGAGGAAAGCTAGGTATACCTATGGTAACGTTATTGAAAGGAAAGCGTTAACGGTCAACGTGCCATCGAAGGCATATGTCAAAGAGTCAGATTATGCTGGGATCGCTTCTGGAAAAGACCTCAATAAATTTACCACCCTCAAATTAACGCCGGTAAAAAGCGACATAGTTGACGCTCCATATGTAGAGGAGTTCCCTTTAGTTCTGGAATGCAAGGTCATTCATACAATTGAAATTGGCGTGCACACGGAGTTCGTCTGTGAAATCGTGGACGTCAAGGCTGATCTTTCAGTCTTAAACGGTAAAGGGCTTCCTGACATGAGGAAGGTAAAGCAATTTCTATTTGATACAGGAAACGAAACCTATTACGGAATCGGGGTACGCATCGGAAAAGCATTTTCAATAGGCAAAGAAATCGTAAGAGACAAAGAATAATAACTCCCGTTGTAGTAGTGTCAATAGTAGCAATAATCATAGCAGTCATGATTCTATCTTTCATTTTGACGAAAAAGAAAGTAAGGTAATAACCTTGGATTTAATTTGTTTTAGGATCAAATGATTACTTAGCAATCGGATAAAGATAATCGTCAACCGCTTCGGATTATCAATCGATATACGCCACATATCTAGGGGCGAGCCTTAAGACTATTCCTCAGAAGCAGGAGGAGAGGTATGGACATGAAACCGGTGGCGATAGGATATAACCACGCTATTCTGAAAGAATAACTTTGTGCAAGTAAGCCGAGGATGGTTGGGCTGATGACAGTAGCTATTCCTCCGATGGACATCACGATTCCGATATTCTTTGAGAGTTTCTTGGGATGTGAATGGTCTGAGACTAAGGCGAACATGACGGGCATAAAGGAGTTTTGAAGGATTGAGAACATAGCATATGAGGCGAATAGTAAGAGTCCGAATTCCAGGTAGGATGTCGATATGAGGAGAAAAGTTTGCAAGGTTTGTATGATTACCAAAACTCTTAGGCGGCCAAAGATATCGGATAAATATCCCACGCCAACCTGTCCGAAGATAGCAAAGACTCGCATTATTCCATAGATGAAGGCAGCTGTTCCAACTTCGACACCCAAATCGGAAACCCAGTATTCGGGCAGCAGTGTAACTTCAGAATTCGCGACATTGTGTAGGAAATATGCTACTACGAGTATCAGAAGGGAGATGGCAGCCCAAGGTACTAGCCTATGCATGGCATCCGCTGAAGGCTCATCTTCGAAAGATGGTTGCTGCCTCCCATCCTTCACTTTTAGAAGCAAGAATTGGCTTAAGAGGATAACCGCTCCGGGGACAATCCAAAGCTGAAAGGTCTGATTCCAGCCCAGCCCGAAGTTGAGCATCAAACTCACGAAGACTGGTCCCACAGTCATTCCAGCGGGCACAGCTGCCTCGTGTACGCCAAGATATTTTCCCCTCTCCCTGGAGGAGAAGAAACTGGATAGGAGGGATAGCGCGGCTGGATGATATAGACCGGTACCAAAACCCAACAGGGGTTCTGAGACTAATATAGTCAGGAAGTCGGTTGAAAATGATATTGACAGCATAAAGAGCGTGACGAGGGGTATACATAGGAAGATAGTCTTGACGCGTCCCAACCTATTACAGAGGTAGCCGGATACTAAGAAGCTAATTGAGAAGCCCAAAAAGAATAGGCTGACTAGAAAGCCGATGGCAGCAGTCGACAGCGACAGGGATTCCTGTATAGTTGGCAAAAGAGATATGGCCACCTGCTGGCAGGAGTAGTTCCAGAAGCAGGTGAACCAGAGTATGGCCAAGATTGCAAAGGAACCTTGCGCTTTCACAAACCCAATGGTCTGGGAATAAACGATTTATGCATTTAGGCGTCCATCATGATATCGTGATGGTCGTTGAAGCCAATATCTCTATGGCAGACGATGAAGTGAATTGGCCTATTGCAAACCTTGTTGCACCGATGACATTACTTCCTACAGAATAAGAGCCCTTCATACTACTTGCGGTCGCAGTGAAACTGCCTGAATAGTAAACGTCTCCATTTACGTCTGCTCCGACGATATAACTTGCTCCTGTCGTCAATCCAGAAGCTGTCCAGTTTATGGTGCTCCCCAAAACATAACTTGTTCTGTCTGTGGCTATAGTGACAGTGGAGACAGGCGTTGTTAGTTGAAGGATATAGTTGAATCCGCCTGCAAGAATCAACGCTATTGCTACAGCTCTTAAAACTAATGTAGCAACCCACTTCTTATGTTCTGGCATGCCCTTCCACATGTTCAGACTGGCATAGATATATCACTTACATTGTATCAGGTTAGTACTCCATTTCGAACAAAATGAAATCTGGAATAAAAAGAGACATATCTATGAGAAACCTATTACCTCAAGGTCCAACAAAAACTGTCAAAGGCATCTTAGTGGAACCTTTTGCTATGTTGTATCACTTGTCAAGTATTGAGAGTGAAGGTGATAAAACCTGTTTCCCAAGCTACTACTTGGACCGTTTCTGTCTGTACTACACTATTCTGGTCATCGAATATGGCGACGGTGTAGTTTCCAGGTTCGATGTCATACCAGAAGAACTGTCCCATGCTATCTGTGAGCTTTGCAGTCTGTGGATAGGGTGATGTGCCGCTGATTATCTGCACTTTAATGTTTTCCACACGATTTCCCTGTAGGTCTCTGGTTTCCCCGTAGATGGTGCCCTTTCCGAGTGTGGTGTAGACGCTACCTTTTTCCTGTGCCTCGTAAACCAAGTTGAAGATGTTTCTGACTATCTGGTTGACATTCTGTGGACGACACTGGTCTATCGACTCCCTCAAGGTTAAGGTCTTCTTCACGTTGTCTACTGTGACGTTTGTCTGCAGGGTACCAGCGTCATAGACTCCAGTGCACGAGATGTCCGCAACCTCGGATGAGAAGAACCCATTGGATATGGCCAGCTTGGTCAGATTCTCAAGCCTATCCCTTGAAATACTGTAAGTGTATACTCTGGTGATGTTCCCATCATGGTTCTTGTAGAATACGAAGACTGTGCCGTTGTTGAACATGTCAGATTCTATGTTCTCTTGGTTCAGAGGCCTGAGCCCATTCCACGACTTTGTCGAGATGTGAATGTATGTTGAACCGTTCACTTCCAATCCCGTATTGGTTTGGCTTTTCCCAAGGTTGCTGACATAGTATGATAAGGACGCGCCTAACGCTATCGCGACCACCGCGACCAACGTAATAACAATGTTCCTGTTTGACATCCTAGACTAGCCCGCATTAGTATTGATCGTTATGTAATATGTTCCTGACGCCAGTGGCGAGCTGAAAGTGAGGATAATGGTCTGAGAGGCACGTGGTGCTATGGTAACTGGCAGGGTTGGGTTTGATGAGCCACCGTTAAAGCTTGAAAGGGGTTCTCCGTTTACCGATATGCTTGTTAAGGTCTCGTTTATGTAACCCACGTTTATGGCGTTTAACGTTATCTGAGTTTCGCTGATAGTATACGCATTTGTTACTTGAATCTGCTCTGTTACTACAGTTGTCGTTGTTTCGATTTCGCCAACGGTCACGGTCGCCGTAGCCTCTTTCTCAATCATAGTTATCGTAACAGTGGTCCCAAAAGAAGAAGCAGGAGGAGAAGTAGTAACAGGAGAAACTGTTGTAGTCGTAACGGAAGTAGCGGATTGTGGAATGGTTTTGGTCTTTTCTGTCGTGGAATCCCCTGATGCAGCATAAGTTGTGGAAGATATTGCTGTTTGTGAAGCTGTGGTAACAGTTGATGTTGTAGTAGATGGCAAAGCTGCTCCACTTCTTGGCTGTAGTGGGAAAAGGTAGCTCGTTCCACCTGCTAAAACTAGCGCTATCACGACAGCTGTAACAGCTCCCGCAGCAATCTGTCTCCTAAATTCCGACATGCGCTTTCTACGTCCTTAGGTATAGGTGGTCTATGATATAGTACTAACTTTAGAATAGTAGAATTGATCGCATTCTAACATTAGAATAGGTCAAGCTTCAAACTACAAGATCAAATTTTCAATTATTAGGCAGCAACAGCATTAAATAATTACAATTTCATTGTAGTATGATTGGTTCTAGTTACAAATCACAGTTGTTTCGAGCCATAGAAATCAGACCACTATGGTACACTGTTCTCCGACCCAACAGGCTCTTCACGTCCTCCACAGTTCTTGAAGCGCTTTTTCTATCGATAAACGGTCAAAAATTTTATTAATATGTAGGATGGTTAGAATAATCATGCCTTATAAAATAACTGTTGACAGAAGTGCGTGTATCGCATGCGGTGCTGCGCCCGCAGCATGTCCTCAATTATTTTATCTAGGAAATGACAACGGCAAGAATAGAGTCATTGAACAATATAGTAAAGAGACAAACGACAGCATTTCTATTGGCGTTATTCCGGATGAGTTGTACCAATGTGCTAAAGAAGGATCTGATGTATGCCCAGTTTTTGCGGTAAATGTCGAAAAATCCGAGTGAACAAAGAGTTACTATTCTCCTAGAAACCTCAGGGGAAAGCGCTGGCCACCTATTCTCAATCAACTTAGAGGCTATTCTATATGAACGTGAAGGAAGCGGTAATTCAGGATAGATTTGAAAAGAATCGCTTTAATGTTATGTAGATTATTTACTAATTAAATAGTAATCTTTATATCATCAAGTACGCTTACCACTAAAGCGGAGGTTTTAATAGCCAACTGATGATTAATATGGAAAGCGCGTATAGAAGCGAAATAAGATTGAAGCAGCTCGTTCGTGGTGGAGCATCAATATTGAACACCGTCAAAAGAGCCATGTTTACCCTATATGGTCATTTCACAATCGGTCTTCCTTGTTCTAGGAAGGAATGTGACAATGATGAGAAAAGAGTTATAGAGCGACAACGGTTAGATTTCGAACTGGAAAGCATCTTAGCTGCCATGCATGATAGCCATAGGGTAGACCTTCAGGTTTACAGGTAATTCCTTCCCCCTTTTTTTCATGTTAATTTGTTTCTTAATGACATCATAATTTCAAATAATTTTTCATAATTGCTATATAAGAATATGCAGCCACCCTAATGTTATGAATATGAAATCCGCTATTGAGACCTTCAATTTGACCAAGAAATTTACCACTGTTAACGTTGTAGATAACCTTAACCTGAAGATAGAGCAGGGCGAAGTCTTCGGGTTACTGGGGCCAAACGGAGCTGGGAAAACAACGACCCTTATGATGCTGACTACACTGATTCAGCCAACCGAAGGAACTGCACTTGTAAACGGATACGACATAAAAAAGGAAGCGGGTAAAGTGAGAAAGTCAATTGGCATAGTTTTTCAGGATCCCTCCTCCGATGACATTCTGACTGGGTACGAAAATCTGAAGCTTCATGCGATGCTCTACGATATTCCAAACGGCATCGTGGAATCGAAGATCAGCGAAGTATTGAAGTTGGTTGATCTAGAGGATAGGAAGAAAGATTTGGTGAAGAATTATTCTGGTGGTATGAGAAGAAGGCTTGAGATTGCCAGAGGGTTGATGCATCAGCCCACAGTCCTGTTTTTGGATGAGCCGACTCTCGGACTTGACCCGCAGGCTCGCGAGCACGTTTGGGAGTATATCCGAAGGCTCGCCAGCGAGAAGAAGGTTACGATTGTTTTGACAACTCACTACATGGAAGAGGCTGATCTGCTATGTAATAGGATTGCGATAATCGATAAGGGGAAGGTAGTCGCCCTCGACACTCCAGGAAACTTGAAGAAGATAATCGGAGGCGATATCATCAGGATCAAATCCCCCGAATCCGAACGTCGAAGCTGTAAAGAAGTTGGATTTTGTCAAGAAAGTTGAAATGGTCGACGGCACAGTTTCAATAACCGTCGAAGGTGCCAGAAGGCATTTGACGACGATTCTAGAAGCAATTGGGAAAGTCGATTCAGTCTACGTTCGAGAGCCTACGTTAAACGATGTCTTCTTGCACTATACAGGTGGAGAAATTACGGATTCTGGAGCTGAAGGAGGTTGGGCTCAGAGGATGATGAGCGCCCAAACAAGAGGGAGATAGAGATGGGAGAGCTGAAGGCGATTTACGCGATGTGGTATAGGGAGATTAGGGTCTTCTTCAGAGAGAAGTCTAGAATTGTCGCGTCTATCATTAACCCCCTTTTCTTTCTCTTGATCTTCGGTGGCGGACTGGGAAACATAGAGGGGTTTGGTACGTTGGGCGGTCAAGTCTTCATCTTTCCCGCAATAGTCGGAATGGAACTTCTTTTCACTTCAATCTTTTTTGGGCTTTACATCGTATGGGACCGAAAGGTTGACTTTCTAAAGGAGGTCCTCGTATCACCTATCTCTAGGCTTTCGATGTTCGTGGGCAAGATAATAGGAGGCTCAACAGACTCGCTGATTCAGGCGACCATCGTCCTCGTCTTGGGTGTCTTCATAGGGGTCCAATACACTATAGTTTCGATTCCTTTGATGTTTGGGTTCATGTTCTTGGCGACGATAATATTGGTGAGCATAGGTCTTATCTTGGGCTCGAGGATGGAGTCGCCAGAAGGCTTCCAGTTGATAACCAGCTTCGCCGTATTTCCGATGTTCCTGCTCACGATTTTTCCCTTCGACAAGCTGCCATCTTATCTAGTTCCCTTCGCCTACATCGACCCAATGACCTACGCAGTTGACGGCTTGCGCGGTGCGATGATAGGAGCGAACCACTTTCCACTTTACGTTGATGCCGCAGTGCTCGCTGTCTTAGCCTGTGTTTTCATCGCGATAGGTACTTACGCGTTCAAAAAGATGAAGATCTAATATAAGCTGAGAGGCAGTTCAAGGACAAGTATGAAATAAGAAAAGGCCTTTTTATTTTAGCCACTCTTTGAACCATTCTATCGTTAGCGTAATTGCTTTGTCTTGAAGTTCTTCAGATGGCATGTAATTATCGTCTTTGAATCCGTGTTCAGCGCCTTTGATGATTTCGATTCTCTTGGGCTTGTTAGCTACTTTGAACGCTCTCTCAGATTCGGTGTAGGAAACTGTCCTGTCAGAGTCGCCGTGAATGAACATGATCGGGCATTTTATCTTCGGGATTTCTTGGAGTATATCATCGATTGAACTCATCCCATCCGTGAACTTCTTGCCAACGTGAAGTATTTGTCCAGTGCTCTTTTTTACAAAGGAAAAATATCCTTTCTCATTCAACTCTTTGATCTTTTCTTCTGTTGACCATTCCCTTCGAACATTGTCTTTGAAGAATATTGCAGGGTAGAACAGCACCAAGCATTTTACCTTGGAAGAATAGCTCAAAATTGAGACGGCTCCGCCCAAGCTTTCTCCTACTACTCCGATGTTCTTGTACCTTTTAGAAAATTCCCCTATGACGAGTTTAAGGTCATCGACCTCTCCATCAAAGGTCATCTTATGAAAATTCTCGTAGCCATCTGAAATGAAACGGTAGTTGAACCTGTAGGCAGCATACCCATTTTCTACAAGCCGATGTGCTAGCTTCTTGTATCTATCTATATTCATGTTTGCAGCGAACCCGTGGGCGAGAATGACCAAATTCGAGCTTCCTAGGTCAGGAGATGATAGTAGTCCAACAATCTTGTCTCCTTTATTTTCAAATTCGACTTCTTCCTCTCCCATTACTTTCAATTTCCAATTCCTTGATATAAACCTTTTACATGTCCACGAATGTTAACAAACTTAACTTACAAATACTATTAGACTATTCTGAGTTTAAGGTCTTCTTGATTACCGCGGTATCGTAATCGCTGGGAGGATGAATTATGTCTACTTGATATTCTTGTCGAGGGATTTTGTCGACCATCCTTTGCACTCCTGAATAATCGTAATTGTGGACAAAGACTGCAGTTTTGTCGTGCATGATGCTCCTGGAGTAAGTCCAGTCGTTGCTTGCCTCATGGTAGGATTTGCCTGCGTCTATAAAGATAAGGTCCATTTTAGGCAAGGTCTTGACGAATCTGGGAAGAGTGTCCCGAGTATCACCCTTGTAAAGTTTAAACTTGCACCCTGTCCTCTCGAGCTTTTGCTCCACTTGTCTTAAATTGTAACTGACGAAGAGGTCGAACCCGTAATATTCTACTTCTTCAGATGGAAGGTTTTCGTTGGCAACCTCAACCATAGTCTTCGCATTCTCACCATTTAAAACGCCTATCTCCATGATCCTCTTACAATAGTTGTCGCGGATATAGTTGTTGAGGAATGAATGTGATCCGTACCAGGACAAATTTGACTCGCTCCTCCCCATAGGCTCTAAAGCAAAAACTGTCTCCTTTGGAAGTTCGCAATTTCGCCCAGACCACCTTGTACAAATTCGATTAGAGCGAAAGTTATGCAATTTTTCTTAATCATTTTTATCCAACGCTCAAAATTAGCCTGTGGATATTAGTATTTCGAAATAACTAAGTTTAAAAGTAGAAGTTTGTTTCTTGAATGGAGAATAGAAAATGATAGTAATAGAAAGTAAGAAAATTAAGGCTAAAAAAGTAGCCGATCCCATTTTTGTGGGAACTGTAGAGAGGACGGACTTAATAGACGAAACCGTGGGTTCAAAGGAGTATAGGGCTTCAATAATAACTTTTCCGCCTGGTACAAGAAACAAATTTCATGTCCACAATTACGAACAAATACTGTACGTCCTACATGGGAAAGGCATAGTGGCTGATGAGAAGGAGGAGAAGGTTGTAACCGAAGGCGACATCGTTCTAATACCGGCTGGAGAAAATCACTGGCACGGCGCTACTAGAGATTCCTGGTTTTCACATCTCTTCATTTACTCAGATAAGACAAAAACGACTTTTTAGCCGATTAAGAAGTCCATACCTTGCTCATGAACATCTTTTCTTGGATTGACTGCAATCTTCGGCGGTACAACAAATCTCTTGTCTGGAATGGCAGCAAACAGCGCAGAGATTAGGTAAACAATTATTACCCTTAGACAACGTACTTACTGGCGCCTTGATAGGGTCACAAAGTAGAATTTTTAGGGATAGAGAGAAACTTTCTCCTCGTTATATACCGTCAACTCTTCCACATAGAGAAAAGCAGATCGAAGGACTTTACAGCATTTTTAGAGAAGTTTTGGCAGACCCATCAAGAGCCCTTTTGAAGACAGTCCAGATAATTGGGCCCGCAGGCTCTGGAAAGACAAGTTGCATTGTAAGATTTGGCGAAAAGTTCACACAGGATGCTGCGAGGTTTAAACGCGATGTTCGACATGTCTACGTTAACCTGAAGCTTCAGGGAGGCAGTAGAGTCGTCCTCTATAGGCACCTTCTTGAAAGTGGTACTCCGGAAGTATATTCGCCGGGGCTAAGCGCGGAAGAAATGCTACGCGTAATGGTGCGATATTTGAGGGAAAATCACAGGTATTTGCTTTTATCGCTCGACGAAATTGACTATTTCATAAGAAGCACGAAGGACACAAGCGTTGTCTACGATCTGACACGACTCAACGAAATCGAGCCAAGAGAATCATGTAATGTCATAGGTGTGATATTTACAGCGAGAAGCAAGGAATTCCATGAAAAACTCGATCGGGCCGAACTCAGTACGCTTGGTCGAATTCCGATCGAATTTCGCGCGTACTCTTCAATCGAAATTGTGGACATCTTGAATGAAAGGGTTAAAGAGGCTTTCCAACCCTATATTATATCGGATGAAATCTTAGAATACATTGCTGACATAACTGTGGGCTATCCAGCAAACGGTGATCTGAGGTACGCTCTTGACCTTCTATCATATTCTGGAAACCTCGCTGAAAACCAGGGATCTGAACGGATTCTTCCAGACCAAGTCAGACGAGTACATGGTGAGACTAACCCATCCATAACCGAAGAGGATATCCTGAACCTCCCAAGAAAGGAGCACCTTATAGCGCTTCTAGCTTTGACCCGGTCTCTTAAAACCACAAGGAGAACCTACGCTGCTATGAAGGATATACGGTTAAACTATAAGGTGATCTGTGAAGACATGCACGTCAAGCCATCCGAAGACTTGGACGACTACCTGCAGGACCTCCATGACAGGCGGATTATTGAAATTAGGTCGCTTAAGGAGATAGGTATCAGTGGAGCGCCGACAGAGAACCTTGAGCTTTTCCTAGACAATTTGCTTAATCGTTTGGAGCTTGGGTTGAATGTACGTCAGTAATATGAAATCAGTCAGACAGGAAATTGAGAAAGGATTGGGAACGATAGGTAGAATTAAGATTTTGGCTGAACTGGCGAAAAAACACAATAGCTCATTTACTAAATATGCTCTCATAAAGGGCACAGGGCTTAAGCGGAGTGATCTTAAATCGAACTTGACAGTTCTGGTCAGCATAAAATGGGTGAAAGAGTACAAAGCAGTTTACCCCAGATATCAGATCGACCGAGGCAATCCTATAGTCCAGCTTCTTTACGATTTCTTCAAGAAGTCGGAGTACATTTAGAATGATGCTTTGAAGTCTTAAAAGAAGGCTTATATAATTCTTTTGTTGCTTAGATTTATATAACTGTAATTTATCTATTTTCCTATGTATCTATTTAGTGACCTCATTAACACATACCGTTTAGTCTTTTCGCGTCGAAAGTACATATGGTCACTTTTGGTTATTTCAACTTCGGTTATCCTCATAAATTTAGTATTATTGATTGGAGTCTTTCTAGTTAGAACTCAGTTCTTAGTTGACTGGAAGGCTCCAGTTTCAATAGGCTTTCTATCAAGGTATGTAAAAGTAAATCAGTTTACAGTAGACACAAACGACCTTTCAATCGTATGGGTTATATCGGATAAGACAGTCTTGTTTATAACCCCCTTAATTTTCGTAGGCATGTTGATTTCATCACTTCTAACTGGGCTTCTCTTTTCGGGGCTTCGTTATTATTCGAGGGAATGCAAGAATCGTTGCTCTTTGGAAAAAGGAATAGGTGTTGTTGGTTCTTCTTCAATGATTATTGGAGTTTCTTCTGTAGTTTCATCTGCGAAGGCATGTTGTGGCATGCCTACCTTTTTAACAGCCTTTGCCTTAGTGACCCAAGCCTTGCCTTTGACTGGTCTTTCTGTTTTAATAACATATATTACGCCTTTCCTTCAATGGGTGGGCATTACAATAAATGTGGTGCTTATTCTAATTTTCTCAAGAAAATTCTGTAGATTCAAGACTGTTCGACAACCCAAAAGCAATTGATTTAGGAATATGCTATTAACAATAAAGTAGAGGATTTTGTAATGCGATGTTATGATGAGAGTGGTGGTTTCAAATCCTCTCCAGCAGACTATCCAAATCACGCTTCAACCTATTATTCTATCTCAATTCTTAAAAATATCGGAATAAATTTCTATGGATCAGAAGGTTTGTTTATAGGCTTCCATTCATATGAATTCGCAGCTGGTTCTTCTGGACTTACAGGAGACTGCATTCTTTCTTCATTTTTTTTATGATGTCGTTCTGCAAGCTCATACACTAAAAGTTCTATTTTAGAGAATAAGTACATGTCCAGCTCTCCATTCTTTGCTGATTCAACAGATACTTCAATTAAGCGCTTGAATTCACCATATTCGATCCTGAGCATTTTCTGATAAGCATGTGATTCTGGCATTGGAAAAATGTTATACCCCTTATTATCCTTATGAAAGTAAATGTACATCTTCTTTATTGTATCTGGTTTAATTATCTTCTCTACTCGTTGTGCCATAAACTTAGAATACCCTTCAAGCTCCTTGACCATCACCTCCCTAAAGAAATCGTTTCTTCTCTCTAAAAACGTCTGCTCAAAGTCCTCAAAACTTCCCCTGATTAGGGGGGTGTCTTTAACGAATTGGTCAAGTTTCTGTTTCAAATCAAGCGACATCTTTTGCCCACCATTTAAGCGAATTCGTAAGATTGTCGATGTAATTGGCGGTTGCTAGGTAATGTGGGTGAGCCATATACTCCAATTTTTTCAAGTACATCCTTAGAACCATGTTAAAGACGTAGGCTAGTTCGAGGACTTCATTGAGAACGAACTCTCCCTCGGGTGCTCTCAAGAGAAGAGAGAACAACTTTAGCTCGTAAATGTTGCCCACTTCAGCTAGGATTTTTTTAGCTTCGGCTTCGGCTTCCTTCCTACTCTTATCCAATTCCTTGATTTCGTTTTCAATTTGACTTTTGTCCCTCCCAAGTCTATCTATTTCTTGGGTTAACCCATCTCTCTTGGTACCGAGTTCATATTCAAGCTGTTTTTGCTTGGCAACATAGATCTGATCCTGTTTTTCCATTATTGAGGTATACTCTTTAATCTGATTTTCATATAGGTCGACTGCTTTCTTAACCTCTGATTTCTTTAGAATCAAACTTTCAACATCAGCTCTCAAACTTTCAGTTTCCTGTTTCAGCATTTTCCATTCGTTCTCCTTGCCGGATACGAGCGTCTCCAGTTCATCGTATCTCTTCAAGTTTTCGGAAATTAGTATTAGAGCTGTCTTGGAGTCCAAGCCTCTATTCTCCAACTCTGTCGCAAAAGCTTCAAGCTTCTCTACAATAACATAGTAACGTTTGCCAAGACGACTTTCGAGGTTTAGCAGACGTGCAGCATAGGCTAGAACTGCTCCAGCTTCATCATCATATTTTTCGCACAGCTTTATACAGGAAGGTATATCGGATAAGCTGAGGCCCGATTCGTTTAATTTGTTAAGTAGGTTGGATGTGCGTTCTAAATCAGTAAGAGACATCTTCCTATTCTGAATGTTAAGGTTGAAGGTTCTCAGATTATCCAAGTCAAGTGTTCTGCTCCTTTTGAATCTGATTATCTGCGATATCTTGCCCGTGCTTACGCCCGTTCTCTCTGATATCCTCCGGTAAGAGCAGCCTTCCATCCAGAGACCGAATACCATGTCATAGGAATCCGGTTGTATGATCCTGGGCATTGCGTTCACAAAAATACTAAATCGTTCATTATATTAATATTTTTGTTCAAAATGGCCTATTTGAGATAAATAAAGCTCTGGGGCATTTCCTAGAGGCTTTATGTCAATTAGCAAGCATAGTCGTAATTCCACCTTCTAAACATAATAGATTAGACGTCTATGACTTGGTTAATTTAAGACTAGTAAGAGGTATATACATGCGCACAAAATCGCAGGAAAGACCTTTTGATAATGGTAAGGTGATGGAGTAAATGATGTTAAGCAGAACTGAATCTCTATTCTTAGAGGAAGAACTAAACTTAAACGGGAATGTCAATTATGAACGTGTTCTGACTTGCAAGATAAAAGCGATACCGT
>CAVXDT010000013.1:0-88015 GCA_963760525.1 Nitrososphaeria archaeon | reverse complement strand
AGCGCTATGAAGCTTACAACACCAAGCGAACCAAACGCTGTTGAATACAAGTCAAGATTTCTAAACGCACTATACACAATTGAATATGCCAGTAGGCTAATTCCAACACCTACTACTATGATGTAAAGATGACCATGGTAATCAACTTTTTAGAGTATTGCAAATGATTTTAATACAGCAATAAAAAGGATACTGAACTCTGATCATAATTTAACGAAGTAAGTCAACGTGATTTCTCCACTAACCGTTTTGCTAGATATAGAGGAAAAGCTGTTGTCGAAGATCAAGTAGTAGCTTTGACCGGGTGGAAGTGAAAGACTGATGGTTGATGCAGTAACTTGTCCGCTGTCATAGTATACACTTGTCTGCTCATCGTTATACCAGCTATTGTACTGAGTGCTGTTCATGATGTATACCTCGATGTCGTTTCCTGTTCCACCTGAAGCACTGAAATTCCCGCTCACAGTCACATTCATTGCGCCAGCTGTAACGTTAAACGGTTCATAATCAAAATAACCTGCGTCCAAGGATTCTGAATCGTTAAAAAGGTAAATTGTAAAAACAGTTACAGTATTATTCCCATACTTGGCAGTGGTTGTATAAGTAATCAAGGCAGTTGCATTGTTAGTAGGAGGAGTAGTACTTCCTTCTCCACCTAAGAGGTAGAGTATTACTGGTCCGACGAAAAATACAATAACAGCAACCAACAGGATCACAATCAGAATATTCCTTAAGCGGTGTGACTTAGGAGAACCTAGAGTATGGTTTTGCCATACTGTCTCTTGTGGAGTTGAAGGTTGTGATTGTGCAGGTGTTACTTTTAGGTCTTGGCCACAATAGGGACATAACGTCATGTAAGCCTGTAATTCTTTACCACACTTTGGACACAAAAGCATGGGATTGAGGTGTATTAGCTAATAGATTTAAGTTTTTCTCCCACAGGTGTACAGGTATTTTTTTCGATTGTCTAGTTTTCTATAAATGGATTTAGTTCGCAGCTCTATTTGTTTTCCTTTTTAAGCCTTAACTTACGATCTCTGTACTTAACGAATTCGTCTGCTGCAGTCTTATTAATTTTTTTGAGCGATCGCACCACCATGTTTGACAACTCCTCCGCAGTAATTTCAGTTTCATAAGCTAAATCCCAGGAAACCGCCTTAACTACTCGCTCAGCTTCTTCAACGGTTGCACCAGCCTCTTTAACACCAGCAGCGATCTTAGATTCAATGAACTCTTCGAATTTTCCGCTCCTCTTCTTTACCCTAACCAAGCACATCACCTTATTTAAGATGGTTAAGGCTATCACATATAAATTTATGCCTATGAGTAATATTTTTTCCTTGAACTTTCAGGGTCTCGTTATGTTAATTAACCCTTTAGAGTAGTATGAGGCTGAATAGATGGTGAGCAGGGATGCTGGAACAAGTAATGGGCACCATAATTCTGGGCTTAATTCAAGGCTTGACTGAATGGTTGCCAATATCAAGCAGTGGGCATTTGACAGTCTTGGCACATTTCTTGGATCTGGCAACTACGCCACTTTTCGATATAGTTTTACATGTTGGGACCTTGTTCGTTGTCATGTTCTTCTTTAGGAGGGAAGTTAAGAACATGGTTTCAGCTCTAGTTCATTTTGATTTCAGAACAGAATATGGGAGACTAGTACCACTAATAATTGTCTCAACAATTCCCACTGCAATAATAGGGCTTATCTATGTACAATTCTTCGAAGACATTCTACAAGGAATCCTACCTGTTGGCATAACTTTCATTATTGGCGCAACCATTGTGTACGTATCAAAATATGGTAAGGAAAGCACAGAAAACATGACATATTTTGCAGCTATTGTGATAGGAATAGCTCAGGGCTTGGCTGCTTTCCATGGTCTGTCAAGAAGTGGGGTTACGATTTCAGCAGCACTTCTTCTCGGTTTGAAAAGAGAGAAAGCCTTCAAATTCTCCTTTCTTCTTTCAATCCCAGCAATAATAGGAGATCTAGTGGTAGAAGCCTATAAGCAGCATGGTCAAATCGCCACTTCAGGGTTAGGTTGGCCAGAACTTCTTGTAGGCGTTACTGTAGCTATTATCATAGGGTATTTCGCTCTGAAATTTCTCTCAGATATTGTTCAAACCAGAAGATTCCATTATTTCGCTTTCTACACTTGGATGCTTGGAGCAGCTCTAGTAATATTGGCCTTAAGCGGCTTCTAGGCACTTAAAAGGCGTCTTTGAGACCGTCAACTGATAATGACAAGTCGCAAAAAGAGGATTTTGCAATTCACTACTGAGCAGCTCCACTTTACCACCAGTGACTCCGTTGTCTAGTTAACCTTTCCCTTAGTTCCTTAAATCTTTCTTCTGACAGATAGTATTTGCCATTCACTTCTGTGAACAAACCGAGCTGTCCTAATCGTCTCTCCATTGCTTTTTTGAACTCGGGTGGAAGCCCTAATTCTTCGATAGTCAGAGCTTTCTCAGGACTCACCGCGCCTTTTTTTTGGAATATGTCTGCGCTCTTTAGCAGCCTTTCCATTATTCTTTCTCGTCGTCCGAACATCCCTAACCAGCGTTCTTACTCAAAGATTGTATCGCTGATCTTTCTTCTGGCTTCTTTCAATATTTTGGTTATTGCGTCAGCTTTGTCCTTTTCTAGGTCTCTGTAGTTTGTGAGGATTAGACTCGAGAGATTGCGTATTTCTCGGTTTAGTTCCTTTCTTTCGTTAAGGAAGGCTCTTCTGTTCTCGACCATGGTTTGGATTCTTCCTTCACTTTTGCTGAGGAATTCTTTTCCCTCCGCTGTTATTGTATAGATCTTTTTTCCTTCCCTTTCTTCGCTTATGACATGGCCTTCGTCTTCGAGGGCTTGAAGTGTTGGATAGATTGCTCCTGCGCTAGGCCAGTACATTCCTCCAAATTCCTCATTCAATTTCTTTATTATCTCGTAACCATGCATTGGCTTATCGTTCAGAGAGTCAAGTATAAGGTATCTTAGGATACCCTTTGCGAAGATTCGTGTTCTTATTCTTGGGAACATCTGTATCCCTGTTAACGATATATCTTAATAATATTTAAATATTACTTTACTCAGTCTTCTGAGAGCGAAGGAAATCAGAATATGTCAACCCTGAACATGGCTTTTAGGAATCTAGGAAGGAGAAGGTCAAGAACCGTTCTGACGGTTTCAGGTATTGTCATCGGTATAGCTATGACTTTTGTCTTTCTCTCCTTAGTATCAGGACTTGACATCCAGACGACACAGTTGATTCGGGCTATAGGGGGCGCGGACATAACCCTTTATAATTCAACCAGAATAGCGCCACGGCAGATTCTGACCGGTCAAGCAAATCCACTGAACGAATCATTGCTGTCAACTGTAAGCAGCATTAACGGCGTCTACGCAGTTTCTCCTCAGCTCGCCTTCCAAGGATACATAAGTGGCACGAGAGCGATCATCAACGGAATTGATCCATCAACTTACTCGATAGTAACAGGAGGGCTAAACCTAAACACTGGCTCGTTTTTGTCCGAAGATTCCAAGAAAACGGTTGTCCTAGGAAAGACTATCGCAGATTCCTTAAACGCGACTGTGGGCAAAAGTGTAATTTTGAGTGAGACTCAGGAGGGAGGGGAATCTTATCAAGTGATAGGCGTATATGAGACTGGAATAGCCTTCCAAGACAGGGGCTGTTATATTACACTAAGCGAAGCGCAGAACATGTCGGGCAGTCAAAACCTAATCACAGCAATATTTGTCAAATGCATCGATCCGAACGACGTCCCAAATGTTTCTGCAGCCATAACCAGCCTACTGCAGCAGCTCAGGGCTGTAGTTCCAACTGCAGCTGTGCAGCAAGTGTCAAATGTTCTGAATACGGTAAGGTTGTTCCTGCTATCTATTGGCCTTATCGCGCTCGTGGCTGGCAGCTTTGGTGTCGTAAACACCATGTTGAGCTCCGTCT
This sequence comes from Nitrososphaeria archaeon, assembly GCA_963760525.1. Classification (GTDB taxonomy): domain Archaea; phylum Thermoproteota; class Nitrososphaeria; order JACIWG01; family JACIWG01; genus CAVXDT01. The sequence goes on along the minus strand of CAVXDT010000013.1, from coordinate 84,056 downwards.
CAGAAAGGACGAGGGAGATAGGGACGTTGAAGGCCATAGGTGCAAAGGACAGTCAGATTCTAACCATATTCATGTCTGAGGCACTTTTGCTCGGAGTCATAGGTGGGATAATAGGAATCTCCGTCGGAGTTGTCGTCTCCCTACTTTTCCCAATGGTATCAAGAGGCTTATTGGGCACATCTCTTCGAGGGATTGGAGGTCAAGCTGCAGGAGGCGTGTCACTAGTGCCAGCGATACTTGTATCGAACATTATCCTTTGTTTCTCATTAGGTGTTATCGTGGGAGTGTTAGCTGGGTTTTATCCCGCATGGCGTGCTGCAAAGATGAAACCGGTGGAGGCGTTAAGGCATGTCTGACGTGATAGTTCAAACCCAAGCCCTGGTCAAGAGGTATAAGAGGGGTAAAATTGATGTAAATGCCTTGAATGGCGTCGATTTCGAAGTCTCAAGAGGGGAAATCGTAGGCGTAGTAGGGCCCTCGGGATCAGGGAAGACCACGCTTCTCAATTTGATAAGTGGCATGGATAAGCCAACCAGTGGAACCGTCATCGTGGATGGAAAAGACATCACCGAGCTCGACAGCGGAGGGTTAGCGGATTTCAGGCTGAGGAAGATAGGATTCATATTCCAGTTTTACAATCTGCTCCAAATCTACACAGCTCTAGAGAACGTTGAGCTCCCAATGGTCCTGGCTAAGGTGCCTAAAGAAGAGCGAGAAAAACGAGCTTTGAGGTTGCTACAACTAGTCGGGCTAGAATCACGGACCAGCCATAAACCGGATGAGCTGAGCGGTGGAGAACAGCAGAGAGTTGCAATAGCCAGAGCTCTTGCAAACAACCCTGCCATCATCTTAGCAGATGAGCCAACAGGAGACTTGGACTCAGAATCCGCAATATCCTTGATGAACCTAATAAAGACTCTGAAGCAGCAATATAACCACACCTTCATAATAGTCACACACGATCCTATAGCGGTCAAAGAATGTACTAAGGTTTACACAATTAGGGACGGAAGAATTAAGTTGGGAAATGAGATAGGCGTAAGATAGCTCAAATTCTCTGTCATGAACAAAAAGTGGTAATTCGCAGCTTCTTAATGAATTCATGATAGATACTTGGTTAGGTATTTTGAACAAAAAAATATATATTAGCCATGGAACTCACCATTGTCAATAATCCTCCTCTAATAAGGTAAGAAAATGATTGACTTCAACAATTTGGACTTGAAGGCCATCGCTCGCAAGGCAATGGAGCAGTATGGGTTCGAAACCATGTTCTCCTCATCTGAGATGGCTGAGGTCGAAGCCCTCGATGGCAACGCACCGGCGAAGATAGCGCAAAACGTTATAGACCTTAGGAGCCTCATGTGGTCTTCCATAGACAACGCAGACTCAGAGGATCTTGACCAGATAGAGTACTGCGAGAGGAGCCAGGATGGCGAAATACTAGTCAAAGTGGCCATAGCAGACGTCGACTTCTATGTGCGGAAGGAGTCATTCGCAGACACCCATGCGCACAGGAACACTACGTCAGTCTACGCTGAGATAGAGGTCTATCCAATGTTCCCAGAGCGTCTCTCAAAGAACCTTTCTTCACTTCTGGTCGACGAAGATCGCATTGCTGTGGTAATAGAATTCTCTGTCCTCCTGGACGGTGATGTCCGTCCTGGGAAAGTCTACCGAGCGCTTGTGAAGAACAAGGCAAAGCTCGTCTACGAGGAGGTGGGAGCATGGCTGGAGGGCAAGGGGACCTTGCCAGAGATCGTAGGTGATGTTTCAGGCCTGGAAGCGCAGCTTCAACTTCAAGACGAAGCCTCACTGCGGCTCGGAGGTTACAGGGTCGAGCGTGGGGTCTTGGAACTTGACACCCAAGACGTGAAGACAGTCATCCACGAGGGGAAGGTCTCAGATATAGTGGTTATCCAAGAGAACAGGGCTAGACACCTCATCGAAAATTTCATGATAGCTGCCAACGGTGCCATGTCCAGCTTTCTAGAGAGGGCTGGAATCCCTATGATCCAGAGGGTCGTTCGCATCCCAAAAGACTGGAATAGGATCGTGGGCGTTGCCAAAGCCCACGGGACATCGCTGCCAGCGGAACCTGATGCGAAAGCCCTGTCACAATTCCTTTCAAACCAGAAGAAAGCGGATCCGGAAAGATTTCCTGATCTCTCTCTGACCATCGTGAAGCTTTTAGGATCTGGTGAATACGTTATGTTCGACAGATACCAGCCTAGAGTGGGTCACTTTTGTTTGGCAGTCACAGATTACACTCATGCGACAGCCCCCAATCGCCGCTACGTAGACATCACAATCCAGAGACTCCTGAAGGCCATGCTGGAAAAAACCGCGTCTCCCTACAACAATGAGGAGCTCTCACAGGTTGCGGCTTGGTGTACAGACAGGGAGAAAGCCTCTAAAAAAGTTGAACGATTCATGAGAAAAGCTGCAGCAGCTTTCCTCCTATCTGGAAAAATAGGTCAATCCTTCGATGCTATTATCACAGGAGCCTCCGAGAAGGGCACTTATGCGCGGCTCTTCGCGCCACCTGCGGAAGGCCGCATAGTGAGTGGGGAGAAAGGCCTTATCGTAGGCCAAAAGGTAGAAGTCAGGCTCATAAAGCTCGTCCCAAATATGGGGTTTATAGATTTCGAGAGGGTCAGATAAAATTCCCAACTGTGTTTTTCTCACGTTACAGTGTATAGCGCCTTGTAATTTGATTGTAGATTGAATCTTGGAGTGACTAGTCCTCCCGCCACTTGAAGAACCGCACAGCTAACGTGAATATTATGGCTGACACGATCACAATGACAGATAGGTCGACCAAAGCTGAACTATAGTTGCCGTAAATCATTACGTTCTTGAGCCCCTCTATTACGTAGAAGAGGGGGAGGACATGAGCAATGTTCTGGAGGTACGTAGGCATTATGTTAACTGGGAAGAAGGTTCCGGAAAGAAACATCATCGGGAACATCACGAGGTTGCCAACGACAGAGGCGGACTCGACGCTTGTTGACACCGTACCAACCAACATGCCCAGCGAGACGAAGAGGAAAGGACCAACAAGAAGGAAAGGTATTACCCAGACTGTAAAGTTGATGTGAGCTCCGAAGACGAGAATTCCGAACAACGACAGAAGTAAGAACGAAGCAAAGGACAAGAGAATATAGAAGAGAATCTTAGAAATGAGCCACTCCGTTCTTGTTAGAGGAGTCAGTGAAAGTTGCTTAAATATCTTGTCCCTCTTGTACTGGGAGCAGACGTTCACCATGGAAAACATAGGAGCTACGAGGACAGAGAACCCGACCATTCCAGGTATAAGAAAGTCTATGTACTGGTATGCCTGAGACACGATCTTCAGCTGTTTTACTCCTATGATTGGAGCTCCGTGTGCGCGCTCTAGGTTAAAAGCGTTCACAACTTCCCTAGCAACCCCGGAGACTATCTCACTGGTCGAGGAAGCCGGGTCCCCATAAATAGTCACATTGATTGGTTCACCTGACACGTAGGCTGATGTGAAGCCTGCTGGGATGACTATTCCATCTGAAGCGGAGTTTGAGAGCAGATACTCTGAGAGATTCTCTGAAACGCTGACAGTTATCACCTTAAACACACCTGTGCTGTTCAACGCTGTGACGAAGGCAGCCCCAGCTGGACCGGAACCATCCTGATTCTGTACGTAAACGTTCAGAGGGCCAGAGTTTCCTCCTGAGAAGATGGCGCCAAACATTAGGATGAGAATGACCGGGAAGGCCAGGGAGAAAAAGAGGCCAACCCGACTGCGCGTGTAGCCACGTGCGAAAACTAATATGTCCGCTCTGATGTGCCGGACGCTAACCATCTAGTTCACCTTCACCTGCTCCCCTTTGCTCTCCAGTTTAGCGCTTATGAGTCCAAGGAAGACGTCCTCGAGACTGTCATGCTGTATTGTCAAGTCAGCCCAAGCTTCTCCGGACTCTTGAATCGCTCCCAACGCTCCAATCGCATCTTCTTTTCGCTCTATCAGAATACTTACAGTGCCCTCTTGATATTTGACCTCCAGCTTAGTGTTATCCTTTAGATAGTTGTAGAGCTTCCTATCTCCTCGGACTCTAAGCTTCTCTCCCGAACCGTACTTTTCAATTATTTCAGGTGGAGTTCCAGAAGCAATTATCTTTCCCCTGTTCATTATGGCGATCCTGTCAGCTAGTTCCTCTGCCTCCTCCAAGTAGTGTGTCGTAAGCAGCACGCTTATCTGCTCCTTCTTCAAGTTTCGGATCACCTCCCAGACCGCCCTCCTAGCTTGAGGGTCTAAACCCGTGGTGGGTTCGTCGAAAAAAACAAGTTCGGGGTTGTTCACGAGGGAAAGTGCCAATCCGATCTTCTGCCTTTGACCGCCAGAAAGTCTCATGAAGTAAGTGTTAGCTGAATCCTCAAGTATGACCTTTCTAAGTATCTCGTCCACGTCAACCTTAACACTGAAAAGATTCGAATAATATCTGATTGCTTCTTTGGGCGTGATGTATGGCAGGAACATGAACCCCTGTGGTATGACACCTATCCTCTTGTGGATGGTGGAACCGTCCTTCCATGGGTCGATGCCAAGAACCCTCACTTCACCTGAGTCCCTATTGCGAAGTCCCTCTAAAATCTCCACTATAGTAGTCTTCCCAGCCCCATTAGGGCCAAGAAGTGAGAAAACTTCACCTTTGTTAACTGAGAAAGAAACCTGATCTACAGCCTTTAGGCTACCATAAGATTTTGTCAGAGAATCAACCTCTATCTGAGCAACTCCTATTTTATCGCGAGCCCTAGGGAGAACCATCAAACAGAGAGCCGAGAATGGCATTATTTAAATAAAAACACGTATAAAAAAATTGGGAGGTTCTATGAAGCCAAATTTGAAAACCTCAAATGGCTTCTAACTATAAATACTCGTCCCATCCTGCATTCTGCAATGAAGGTTCTTGATGGTTCTGTAACATTTGAGACCCATAAGGGCATCGAATTCATTGACCTTACACAAAAAATCATGCCTGTCGTGGAAAAGTCAGGAATCAAAAACGGAATAGTATGTGTTTATGGTCTTCACACTACTGGCGCGATCATAATAAACGAATACGATGAAGATCTTCTTGAAGACATTAGAAACCTGATCGAGGAGGTTGCACCTTCAGAGAAGAGCTATGAACATGTGAATGCTCCGTCACACTTGATGTCCTGTCTCTTCGATCCTTCCAAGGTTATTCCTGTGAACGACTGCAAATTGGGATTAGGGACGTATCAAAGGATAATATGGGTTGAAGTTGAACGTTTACCAAGAACAAGGACCGTTCACTTGACGATCATTGGAGAATAATTTTCAGTTAGCCAAGGAGCTAGGAATGGACTGGAAGGCTGTTTATCAGCGTATGTTTTACTGTGATTACAGAAGTGCTAGACTACTTCACATACTTTGCATGATGGCAAACTGATTTCCGTCTGGATCCAAAGCCAAAGAGTTTCCACTGAGTTGGGCTCTCGCGGAACAGTGCAGATAACGAGTTTGCCGGCGATACCAATAGACACTTTCATATCAATGCTCAAAAAATAGCCAAAATCAATGTGCCTTTATTTCTAACCGTTCAAAATATTCTTGGCAAAACAAAGATCATGTCTTTTGAGATAAACCCTAAAACCTTCGACCATTGGACTACTCCGCCGGAGTTGGCGATAGAACAAGGGCAATAAAATAGGTGTATAATTTAATATGCTCAGTAATCATATATGTTTTCGGAGGTGAAAAAGATTGGAAGATTGGAAGACTAAGGTTTCGGTGTTGTGGCTTTCTGGTTATGTAACGTCGCTTACCACAATTGTGTTAGAGACTGGGTCGGGTTTAAAAACGATAAGTCCTGACTTTTTGTTACCGATCTCAATTATATCCTTGGTTGGGCCAGCTATGGCTTTCCTTGTACAGATTCTGGGAGACAGAGCAAACCGCTGGGCGAACATTATTATGGGTGTGGTCGTAGCTGTCTTTTCAGCAATTATCGTGCTGAGTGAATTGGAAATCCAACCCGCTTTAGCGATAAATCCTCTCGCAGGTATTGTGTTTGCAGCTCTAGTAATCTGGTACGCGTGGAAGTTTAAACCGAAAGCATGAGAAAACTTTCCTAATTTTTTTTAGTTAGTTGATTTCTAGCCTTCTCTGTTTGATAAGTGTTTGTTAATAATCTATTTATTTGTACGGTAAAGAAAAGTATTGGATTGTGTCCACACGTGATTGACTAATGAATGGTATTGAGGGCTGAGGCCTTCTTCTTGCTGGTCTTGGTTCGCGAGGTGACAGTTGTCCAGGTCCAAAATTGGAAATGGGATGGCTATTGATCATCGTCTTCATCTTCCCCCTCGCATGGTACTATTGTAAGCTCCATAAGTTTCTCTCCTCTCAATATTTTCATCTTAATCTCCTTTCCAACTACCTCGCCTGCCAGAAGTCTGAGCAAATCCCTGGGATCTTCTACAACTTCATTGTTGAATCCTACCATGATATCGCCAAATGCTAAGCCAGCTTTTCTAGCGGGACTCTTAGCCTCAACTGAGTAGACCATGATAGCTGTTTCTTGTCTCAACGGAACTGTCTCTCTGATTTCATCTGGCAGAGATATTGTTTCTAATGCAATGCCAAGGTATCCCCGTTTGTAAGTTCCTCCAGCAGCTAACCTGTTGACGATCTGTTTCACTGTATTAATTGGAATCGCGAGTCCTCTGGACCATGCTACAGCCGTATTCAATCCTATCATCTTGCCCTCAGCATCTACGAGAGGTCCTCCAGAATACCCTGGGTTCAACTGCGCATCTGTTATTATCATGTTTTCCAATACTGTCTCGTGCATTACTCTAAGTGAGCTTTTCACATTCGTGATTATACCCGATGCCGCACCTGGTTGACGATTGTAAGGATTCGCGAGTGCTAATACGAACTGTCCTACGCTTATCTTGTTTGAGTCTCCCAATTCTATCGGCTTTATTCCCTCCTTTCTTATTTTCAGCAACGCTATATCCGAATAAGGATCTCGACCTATTACCTCTGCAAGAAGGTTTTTGTCATCTCCAAGACCGACCATAATTCTCTCACCCCTTCCCAAAACGTGATTGCAGGTTACGATATATCCGTCAGAATTCCATATTACTCCAGTTCCCAAACCTCTCCTCGAACCAATGGATACTATCGATGGCGAAACCATATCGACCATTTTCGTCGTAGCATCTGAAAGCAACTTCAAGATTTCAAGTGATGCCATACTATTTACCACATTTATCACAACATCTGTAGATGACGGTGAGGTATTTGTTGACTAGCTTACGATGTAAGTCAGTCACGCCCAAGCTGCCATAATTGGTGATCTGAAAGAAGTTAAGTAGGCTAAAGTTCTTGCTTTTGCAGGTCTCGAATAAAGTCTCGAGATGTATCCCATAAGCTTGTATGAAGCCATTATTGCAGAATTCATATCTTTCTCAGTCAAAGCTTTGGCTGAAATACTCAGTGAACTGTCCGAAAATCGAGCTTCGACTTGGGTTGCGCCATCTTCAGTGATCCACTTTAGTATCATGCCCTCACTGTTTTCCGCATAACCAAGCCAGCGGAGTTCTCCAAACCATTTACCTATGAGGTCTGATACCATCTGATGTACCGAAATGCTAGGTGGAAGCAGTGAATGAACTAACAATATTCCAGACGCATTGGATGGCGTATTAGCATCGACATATTCCGTAGCCTTCGAAGTAACAATATAACCGTCTAATCCCTTTTCAATTATTCCACCATCCTCTAGTCTCGACAATATTCTGGAAAGCGTCTCAGGATGTATCCTAAGTCTCCTCTTCAAGCCATCAAAGGTGAACTTTGTCAGCTTCTCCTCATTGATAACAGTTAACACGTTGGAATCCCGTTCATTCAGCGTATTCGATTCGTGTGACCATTCATTCATACTCTGTCATCTCCTCCAGTAACTCAGCTATATTAGAAAAGACGCCATTATGTCTGATAGATTCTATTTTTACTTCCATAGGCAATATCGTATGTCCGATATACCTTGGGGATAAGTATATATGTCTATCGGATATCCGATATATGATAGGGCGTAAAGATACGAGCGAAGACTTCTCCTGTGACATGCGAGGACTTCTCTCTTTCTTGATGCTTTTCCTGCTCTCAAGAAGGCCAATGCATGGCAAGGAAATCGCTGATGAAATAGAGGTCAGAAGAGGCTATCGACCAAGCCCCGGAACAATATATCCCGCTTTGAAGACATTAAGAGAAGCTGGCCTCATAAAAGGAAAAGAGGTGTGGACAGAAGATAATATACGAGCTTACTGCAACCGGGAAAAAGAGTTACCGAATTGCAAGAGTCCAGTTCTGCAGGTCTTTCGTAGATGTTTTTGAGAGTGATAACGAGTTTGACTTTTAACAAACATTCGTCCGAACATAATGTATATAATACGCAGAAGTACATTCAAGTGTGTTGAAAAAGAAAATCGATGCTTTTAATGTTAGACAAGGGCCTAGTGTAAGTGGCGTTCCCACGACAACTCCCGTGGGAGGTACGCTGTTGCCTTCCGATATTGTTTCGCTTCTCTTTTCACAGACATGGCTTCTCCTCGTTCTCTTGCTAGTCCCTCTAGCTGCTGTAGTTTTATACAAGAAGCCTCAACTCTTCTACAAACTCTTTCTGCACTAAGCTACTTTCCCTTTTAGGCGCTAATGAATAAACTGGAGAAGAAGAGAAATCTTAAATCCTGAGCGAAACCAGACCTAAGATTATGGACCGCTTGGAAAATGCAAGGGAGACTGTCCTAAAGGCGTCTCGTGCTTATTATGCTCATCTGGGCTATTACGAAGATATTGCTGAGCGAAAGACGTGCGCTGAAACCACCAAAACGTGAGCTCGACTTCCTTGAATTCGCCTTCCGCACTCATGCGACTCATAAAGTTAGAGACGTGCTCGATGTTGCGTGTGGAAGCGGCAGACACGTACTCGGGTTAGCGCATCGTGGCTACAAATGCACTGGGCAAGACTATACCCCTGAACAAGTTCAGATAGCCAAAGCCAGAGCCAAACGTGAGGGAGTCTCCGTGAAACTGTTGCAAGGCGATGCCACGAGACTCAAGTATGAGAGCGAGTTTGACGCGGTGCTTGCAATAAAAATACTCTTTCTCTTGCCAGACGATGACAGTGTACTGGCATGCCTGCGGCAGGTTCACCGCGCACTAAAATCAGGAGGAATAATGGTCTGCAACATCGCCAACCCATTCTATGATGGCGAAAATTGGTTTTCTCTCAAGTCAATCCATCAAGGACATTACTTCAACGAAATCCGTGTTCCAAGCATGCGATACATAAGCATTGACCGAGTCCAAGACTTCGACCCACTTCACGGTGTAGCTTGGTGGCAGGAAACACATGTAATCGAGGCTCCAGATGGCATGCACATCTTTCGAGAACGCGAACGCCTGCGACTCTTCACCTACTGGGACATCCTCCACTATCTTCAGGTAGCTGGCTTCAAGCAGATCAAGTGTTACCCCGATTGGAAGATTAAGCCACCTAAAAAACCTAAGGCGGAGTGGTTAGTCTTCGTTTCCAGAAAAGACTGATCATCTAAGTAGCTGCAGCTAATTGATATTTTCTTTGAATCTGATTGTTCCCAGTGCTACTCTTTTCCTATGATTACTTCTGTCGACTTTATTATTGCTGAGACCTTGTCTCCTTTCTTTATCTTTAGGTCTTCAACTGCTTCTTTCGTAATCACAGCTGTAATAGTCGCTGGTGATTGGACCTTCACCTTAACTTTAGCGGTAATTACACCTATTTCGACGCTCTCAACCGTTCCATCAAGTTGGTTTCTTGCACTTAATCTCATATATATCGTTTGATACATAACTGTATGAACTATAAAAGTCTTAGAAAAAAATAAACGACACTGGAAATAAATTGGTTTGTTTTGGGTGTTCCCCGCTCAAATAAGCCCGAAAAAGCCTTAAATCAACAAAGGGCATAAAAAAATATCGAAAGAGAGTATTCGAACGAAGAGCATCTATTTATATCAATGTGTATACTAAATGGAGCGATCTCCATATGTCAAAGATAGAAAAGAAGACTTATCTTCTGGGTATTGATGCTGGCACAACATCTCTGAAATCTGGTCTCTATGATACGGATGGGCAGCTTTTAGCTCTTGCGGGCCAAGAATATCCGACTTTTCATCCGAAGCCTGGATGGGCGGAACATCCGCCCGAACAATGGTGGGATGCGTTAAAGAAGACAGTAAACACAGTCCTAACAAAATCCAACATAAACCCTGAGCAAATTGCAGGAATAGGAGTTGACTCCCTATCACCAACGGTAGTTTGTATTGACAAAAACGGAAAACCTCTCAGACCAGCGATCATCTGGATGGACACCAGAGGGGGTCCGCATCATGCATATCCTAAACTGCTATGGATAAGGGATAATCAGCCTGATATTATTCGAAGGACTCATAAGGTGTTGTTGGCGAACGGTTTTCTCATTTACAGGCTGACGGGACAGTATTCTGCCGATGTTCCTCAAGTGTGGTGGAACAGTAAAGAGGTAGCTGAAGGCTTAGGTGATTTGATGGATAAGCTTCCTGAGGCTTATGAGATGTCACAAGTAGTCGGAGAAATCACATCTGAAGCAGCAAATGAGACAGGTCTGGCGAAGGGAACGCCAGTGGTAGCAGGCTCAGCTGATGGAACAGTTGCTAATTTTGGGAGCGGGCTTGTCAAGGCTGGTAGGACTGGGGAATTCACAGGCCAGAGCGCATGTGTACTGATGACAACTGATAAAGATCACCCAGAAGTCGTTAGCAAAGGATTATGGAATTTTCCTGGTGTAATTCCTGGCACATGGTCGATCGGTGGTGGGACGTCCAACGGTGGCGGATTGTACAAATGGTTCAGGGACAAATTAGGCAGTGAAGAATTGGAGGCTGCAGCGAAGACCGGGCTTTCTCCTTTTGAAATAATGGATCTTGGAGGCTTCAAAGGTCCCTCTTGGCTCCGACAACCTGGTCATTCTTCCGTATTTTAACGGAGAAAGGTCGCCCATATGGAATTCCAACGCGAGGGGAGTTGTATTTGGCCTATCCTATGCTCATACTAAAGCTCATATTGCCAGGGCTCTAATGGAATCTGTCGCATTCGCGTTTAGGCACATCATCGACATCGCACATGAAAGTGACATAACGTTTGATGAGATTAGGTCGATGGGTGGTGGTTCGAAGAGTAGGTTGTGGCTTCAGATCAAATCCGATGTTCTAGGAATACGAATTCGGCCTGTGTTGTCTGATGCTGAGCCTTTGGGGGATGCTGTGCTCGCTGGTCTCGGTGTTGGCTTGTACAAGGATCCTGTTGAAACGTGTGAGAGGCTTGTTAAGCTCGGCAAAGTGATTGAGCCCAATATGGAGGCTTACAGAAGCTACACGAAATTGTACAATGTTTACCGAAAATTGTATGTCAGCGTGAAACCGTTGTATGATGAGCTTCTAGCCTAATCTAACTGAACATCTTTTTCCGAACCATTCGTAAAACTCAAGTACCTAAAGCAGCATGCGAATTAGTATTTTCTCTATCCTCCTGAAACTAATGCCAGATAGCGTTATCTTATTCTGGAAAACCTCGATTAACCCGTGAAGATTTTCCCGGGAAGGAGTCATTTTTTGAAAAGAATGTTGGAATCTCTCGAACTCCTCAACTGGATACGCAAAGAAATCTCCACTAATAATCACGCTCTTGATAACATTATTGTCTTCAATTTCAATTTCTATCTTAACAGTCTTTCCATCCTTAATCTTTTCTGTTACTTCTCTCAGTACCATGCTTTCTATCTCCTGTAGTTCCATTCCCTGCTCTTGCATTTTTCTTCGATTTTATTCGCTAATTCAACTTCTTCAAATGTCATCGATGTCTGATGAAATTCAGTTTTGAACGCCTTACCAAATCCACTGACCATAGCATTTATTGTTTCTTGTTTTGGAACTGTCCTTCCAAGTTCTCTGGACACCGTTGTTACCCTGTCAAATATTGTCCTCACTCCATGTTCGATCAATTTCTCCTTTGGAACTCTAAAGAGTTTTCCAAGTGTAATTATGTCTGTATTGTACATTAGAGTCCCATGTTGGAGTAGAGCCTTGTTTTTTCTTGTCTGAGCACTTCCTGACACTTTCTTTCCTCTCACGACAACGTCGTTTATTACTTCAAACTTGGCCTCTAGTCCAAGTTCGTTGATAGCGTAAACAATGCCTTTACAGATGTTTTCAAAGGTTTCCTGAATATCAGAAGGGAAATCGTCAGTGCTTGCAGTAACGCTGTATGTGATTTCTCCGTTTTGATCATGGTATACCGCTCCCCCACCTGTGATTCTTCTGACAATAGGAATACTTCTTTCTCTAGCATAGTTCAAGTCTATTACTTCTGCTATTTTTTGGAAGTAACCAATTGTGGCAGCACTTGGTTTGAACGTGTATAGCCTCAGCGTGTTTGATATCTTGTTCCCGTTTCTAAGTACAAGAAGTGCTTCATCCAAGGCCATATTGAACTCAGCTGGTCCTTCACTCACTATTAATCTCCACATACTTTTCCTCTGCTCCAATTAATTGAAAGAGATCTTTGTTGAAGTACCTTTTAAAGAGTATGCTTTAGGAGCTAGTTTTCGACTTTTTATTATTGCTTCTTTCCGGTATTCATGTTGATTAGTTGTGAATTTGACTTGATATAATTTTATATACTATGCTAAAGTCGTCTTGTTGTGTGGCAAATGTCTCGTAGAGAGCATGTGTCTTGGACAAGTTGTCATGTATTATCATCGCTATCCCCAGTCGACTTGTTTCTTACAGAAAGAGAAACTACAAGCGAGTTCAACGGGGAGATAGTATCATGACCGCTCTGGATGTGCTAGAGAAAGATGCACTTAACTGCCATTCGACTGTTCGATTAAGCCAAAAGATAAGATATACAATTGCCTCAGCGATTCGTAAAGCGAAAAGATCCGGCGTGTGGAACAAGGTCGGACAAATTCAGAAAGGCGTACTCGACCTATGTGTTAAGTTGGAAATAAGTTTCAAGAGCAAGGCTCTTCTAACAGCGGTAAAAGAGATTATAGGGCAGATGATAATTCTCGCGTCCTTCACATATAGAAATTATGTTAAAGGATTGGATGTTGCACAAAGGATGGTGGGTTTCGCTGCCAAGAACGGTTATCAAGCTGCTCTCTCGTGGCTAGAGGATAGCAATTATGTAATGTGGTGGGGTGTCTTTATTCATTGAACCAAGACACTTTCTTTTCTTCTACTTCTGGAGGTAGTACATAGTCCATGGGTTGTGGCGTGTTCGGCATTTACGATGAAAATGGGGGGCAAGTGTACTCTTACATCTATTGGGGGTTGAAGGCGCTTAATCATAGAGGCCATCAATCATACAAGATCGTGACATATGATGTAGGGTTCCATCAATATGGTGACCTAGGTCTTGTCCCGACATTGGACCAAATAGAATCTAAGCTGAAACCTGCCATCCTGTCGGACCTTCTGCGTGGAAGCGTTGGTGTAGGCAACGTGCGCTACAATACTTATGGCAAGACGGACGAGGAATCGCTCGTCAAGGATTGTCAGCCCTTGTACATTTCAAGCAATGGCATCGACCTAACAGTATCTTACAATGGCAACATTGTCAATACATCCGGATTAAAGCGGAAGATCGTATCTGAATTAGGTCCCTTGTCAACTACTACCGACACAGAGATTATTGGTAAGAAACTGGTCTTGGAAATGCGCAGTAATGACCTGTTTTCTGCGGTCCGAGAGTGTATGAAGCAAATAGAAGGCGCATATTCTATTGTAGGCATAAAGGATGGTGACCTCTTCGCCTTCAGAGACTCCTATGGAATAAGACCTTTATGCTATGGAAAAAGTGAAGATGGAACGATACACGCATTCGCCTCAGAATTGCCAGCTCTGAGGATAAACGGGCTTGAATTTGACTCCTCAGTAAATCCAGGAGAATGTATTGTAGTCACGAAAAAAGGTGTCGAACGCAGGCAATTGGTTAACGGCAGAAAGAAGGCATTTTGTGCTTTCGAATCTGCTTACTTTTCAAGGCCTGATTCACAGTTGCCAAATGGAAAAAGCGTTTATATCATCAGAGAGGAATTTGGCAGAAATTTGGCAAAGGAGAACAAGGATTTGGTCAAAAGGCTTGACGCTGTAATTTCACTTCCGGAAACTGCTGACGACTCCGCATATGCATTCCATGAAGAGACTGGCATTAGATGGGAAAGAGCTGTGAGAAGACACAGGTTTATCACTGACAGGGCTTTTATCAAACCCGCTGGCGATAGGGTTAGGACTGTAAAAAGAAAAATCAACATAGTCAGTGACAGATTGAAAGACAAAATCATAGGCTGTGTTGATGACAGTATAGTCAGAGGAGATACGACGAAGAACATAATTGGAGAGATAAAGAAGGTAGCTAAGGAAGTCCACCTTTTTGTAACATTCCCAAAGATAATCAGTCCATGCCCTTACGGCATAGATATGGCTACCTTTGATGAACTGATTGGCGCTCATAAATCGGTAGAGGAAATCGGTAAGTACATCAACGCTGATAGTTTACATTATCAGACTCTGGAGGATCTTGTGAACGCTATAGGTTATAAAAAGAGCGAATTGTGTTTGGGATGTGTCACTCGCAATTACCCAACCCCATATGCGAACAAGTTCATAAACAGGATGTGGGAGGAGCCTTCAAGAAAATTCTCTAGAACAGGTCGAATTTACGAGTAGAACTATTGGAAGGCAAAATTAGCAGATGGTAAACGTTCTAATTGCTGGCGAAGGCGCTAGGGAAAACTCGATTGGCTTTGCCCTTCAGAAAGATGCCAGAGTCGACCACGTGTACATCGCTCCGGGAAACGGTGGAACATCGCTCATACCAAAATGCGTTCCTGCGTTCGAGTACAATACCGTTGATAAGATTGTCGGACTCGCAGTCAAGAAAAATGTTAAACAAGTGTGGGTTGGACCTGAAGGACTGCTATCACAAGACATAGTTCGTAAGAGCGAAGAAATGGGCGTTGACTGCGTAATAGGCGCTCCGAAGGATTGTATGAGGCTGGAGGGGAGCAAGTGCTGGCAAAAGGATCTAATGAAACAAGCAGGCGTCCCTATTGCTAGACACAGGAATTTCCACTACCCAGATGATGTGAATCTTGCTTTTGAATATGTGAACAAAATGTACGACAATGGGGTGGACTTGGTAGTGAAATATGATACTTATGCAAAGGGTAAAGGCTCTATCGTATGCAGTTCGAGGGATGAGGCATTGTGGGCTGTTCAGACATTGATGATCGACAGACGAATTGGAGACTTGCAACTTGACCCTAGCAATGGAAATGTCGAAATAGATGAAAGATTAGATGTCATAGCAGAGGAAAGCTTCTTTGTCCTGAAAAACGAAAAGACGATGACCACATTTGGGACAGCATGTGAAGATAAGAAGGCCTATGATGAAAACTCATCAGACCTAAATTTCTTCAGAAAATTCAGAAATAAATACTACACAAGTTTCTACAAAAATGGTCCAACCTCTAGGAATATAGAAAACATCTTTCCACTGACGATGAATCCTAACACGGGAGGTATGATTGGGGTTGCGCAGTCGCCCTATGCCAACGAAGAAAGCATAAGAGAGATCATGAACACAATAGTCGAACCGACGTTTAGAGCCTATAAGATAGCAGCTGGATATGAATGGAGAGGAATTGCGTATTTTGGGCTTCTGCTGGTAAGAGACGGAGATAAGATTACGAGGAAAGTTTCTGAATTCAATGCAAGAGATGGCGATACTGAAATGGAGTTGCGTATGCCTTTGTTGGAGACGAGTCTCTATGAAATAGGCAACGCGTACGTAGAAGACAGACTAGATGGGATGGAGATCAAGTGGAGAGATAGTTGGACATTTGGACTTGCTTTAGTGAGTGGCAGACTTTCCAGAGAGTTTTGTGGAGATTACAGCGATTTAGAAGATGTTGCCAATGATAGCATAGGCTTCGTCAAAGACCAGAACCTGGGATACCCTTGGCCTCACGTTACAAATCAGCCGATTACGGGTCTGGATCAAGTGAAGAAAGCGCATGTGTTTGGAGCTGGGATAGCAGTGGACAACCAAAGAGGAGAGGTCAATAGAAATGTCAGGAAACTCGAATTCTCCACTTCTGGAGGTAGAACGATGGTTCTAGTTGGTGAAGGGGATACTATTGATGAAGCTGAAAGAGTGGTCTATGATGAACAAGAAAAAATATTCTATGCAAACAAAAGAATTAGGAAAACGCATGTTGACTGGTCGAAACCCTTATCTACGTTTTGAAATTATTGGATTGGTCAGTGTGTCACATGGAACTAGATGAGAAGCTTGAGATTCTTGAAATCGCCTCAACCTATGGAAAAGAGGTAGAGAAGAAGCTGTCTCCGTTAGAGACGCTTGATCCAGCAAGACCAGTTACTTTCTTCTCAGTTGGCGGCGGGGAACTTGGGGACCTTGCTGTTACCGCACCGAAGATACGCCTGGGTGGTCCTCTGGGGGGTATCAGAACTGTTGCTTTTGACAGATATGAAGGATTTCCCGCGCAGGATTCTGCTGACTTCCACGAAGTATTTGACATGATGAATGGTGACCTGCTTGAAGAGAAGATCAGAAAGTATGTCCCAGACCCTCATATGCCTCACGCGATCTATTTGGAGATAGAGAAGGCCGACACAAGGAGAGTTTGCCAACTTGGCGTCGATAAGGGGTATAATGTCATGTCAACACCTTATGGTCCTTTGATTTGTATGGATCGCCATCTTACAAAACTCATGTTTGACAAACTAAATATTCCAAAAATCGAATGGCGATATGCGAGTAATCAGAATGAAATAGAAGAGGTCGCTAGAGATTTTGGTCTCCCAATAATAGTGAAGCCTGTTATGACCTCAAGTGGTCATGGCACGACAATAGTTAAGAAAGAAAGTGAACTGGAAGATGTTTACGCTCATTCCATCGCTCATGCAAGGGGTAAAGGGGATGAGGTGATTGTGGAAAGGTATTTACCAGAATTGAGGACAGGCGGAACTGAAATCACACAACTTGTTGTAAGACATTTTAATGGCAACGGGAAGATCGTCACGTCTTTCGCACCCCCCGTAGAACACAGAAGACCTGCTGCTACCTATCATGAAAGCTGGATGCCAGCTGGTATCTCACAAAAAGCTAAGGAAAAATGTGTAGAAGGCGCGGGAAAAATCGCTGGATTCATTGGAGGTTTAGGCGTTTTTGCTGTTGAGCAGTTCGTGATTGGGGACATGGTCTACAATAACGAAGTTGCAAATAGGCCTCATGATACGGGTATGATCACCAGGTGGATGTTGAACATGGACGAAGGTGCCATGATGCTTTACTCGACAATAGGTCTGCCAATAACTCCTTTTGACCTACAATTGTCCAGGCACGGTTATGGAGTAGCACATGTCGTTTTAGCACCTGACTTCAGATATGACAGAGAGCTCTCCGTAGCCGCTGTGAATACTGGGGCAATCAAGAACTATATATCAAAAGTCGGTTGCAGAGGAGATATTTGGTATTTTGGTAAGCCATCTGCATACGCTGATAGAAGAATGGCTCTGGCAGTCGGTTTCGCTGAAGAAATCGATGAGGCAAGAAAAACCTCCGAGAAAATTGCGCATTTTTCAGAAAAATGTGTAACCTATCATGAATCCGAACTCTAGGCAGACTAGTATTTCCAATCAATAGGTGCCTGAATGGTCCACAGGATTGAAGTCACCGCCAAGTCGGATGATCTTGACACTAGAGGTAAGGGTTTACGCTTAGTTATTGAAAGCCTTTTTGGCATTAGGCTTGAGTCCATCAGAACCAGACAAGCTTACACGGTCGATATTGACCTATCAAATGATGAAGTTGATAGACTAAGGACAGACCTATTTGCTGACAAGGTAACTGAAACCACAACTTTGCCCTTGGAAAGTACCGAGTTTGACTGGTTAGTTATAGTCAGTTATAAGCCAGGTGTTACCGACAACGTCGGGAAAACATCAAAGTTCGCAGCTGAGGAGCTTTTGGGAAGAAAGTTCAGCGATAGCGAAGGCATATACACATCAGTCCAATACCTCCTCAAAGGTAAGGATCTAGAAAGGGCGATTGTTGAGAAGATTAGCAGGTTCTGCTTAGGTACAAATCCAAGTACAGGCGCTAACCCGACAATCAACGATCTGGCAATACTCAGCTATGACGATTTCAAGGAAAAAGGAGTGCCATTAACAGTTCCCAGAGTAAGGCAAGAACATAAAGCATCTGTAGAGAAATTCAGTCTCGCCCTGCCTGATGATGAGCTTCTAAGGATTAGTCGTGAGAGAGTACTTTCCCTAAGTTTAGATGAGATGAGGTCTATTCGAGACTATTCGCTAAGACCTGATGTAGTTGACGACAGGAGTAGAGTCGGTCTTGATTCCTCTTTGACCGACGTAGAACTCGAAGCGTTAGCACAGACTTGGTCAGAACACTGTAAACACAAGATCTTCAACGCTCTAATACATTACGAGGACGCGGAAACAGGAACACAAGAGATGGTAGACAGCCTATTCAATACGTATATCAAGTCTCCAAGCGAAAGTATCAGCAAGAAAGACAGTTGGGTAATCTCCTCCTTCAAGGACAATGCAGGAGTAGTACAATTCAATGGCATTAATGTGGTTGACAAGATAGAAACACACAACACCCCTTCAGCTTTGGATCCTTATGGTGGAGCAATGACGGGAATAGTAGGCGTCAATAGGGATCCAATGGGCACCGGCAAAGGCGCTAAGTTGATTGCGAATATCTTCGGATACTGTTTTGGGGACCCATTTTATGAAGGCGAACTATACGAGGGAGTTCTTCATCCGAGGATAATAAGGGATGGCGTGCATAAAGCTATAATAGACGGTGGCAACCAGAGTGGGATACCTCTAGTCAGAGGAAGAGAGTTCTTCGATGAAAGGTTCACCGCTCGACCTTTGATTTACTGTGGAACAATTGGCATAATGCCCGTAATGATAAACGGGGAACCTAGCCATTTGAAGAAAGCGGATCCAGGTGACTTGATAGTAATGGTAGGGGGCAGGATTGGGAAAGATGGCATACATGGAGCTACCTTCTCCTCTGCAGAGCTGCACAAGGAGTCGCCTGTTCAAGCGGTTCAGATAGGTGATCCGATAACTCAGAAGAAGATGAGTGATTTGTTACTGGAGGCTAGGGATATGGGACTTTACAAATGTATAACTGATAATGGTGCTGGAGGTTTGTCGTCCTCAGTTGGTGAGATGGCGGAATATAGTAACGGGTGCGTCTTAGATTTGATGAAAGCACCACTGAAATATCAAGGATTGGACCCTTGGGAGATTCTAGTTTCAGAGGCTCAAGAAAGAATGACAGTCGCAGTAGCTCCTTCCAAGATAGGAGACTTCCTAGAGTTGGCAGAGAAAAGAGATGTTGAGGCAACAGTTCTAGGATATTTTGCTGATACTGGAAGATTTCATGTAAAATATGGCGATGTGACCGTCGCCTTTCTTGACATGAATTTCCTCCATAGAGGGCTTCCAAGGATGAGGCTGAAGGCGAAATGGAGGAGACCAGAAAATGTGGAGCCTGAACTTGAAGAACTCGAGAACCTAAATGGGACATTTGCGGGGATACTGTCAAGGTTGAACATATGTTCCAAAGAACACAAACTAAGACAATACGATCATGAAGTAAAGGGATTGTCAGTTATCAAACCTCTTGTAGGGAGAGAGAATGACACTCCAAGCGACGCTACAGTCTCACTGCTGGAACATGGAAGCAGGCAGGGAATAATAGT
This sequence comes from Nitrososphaeria archaeon, assembly GCA_963760525.1. Classification (GTDB taxonomy): domain Archaea; phylum Thermoproteota; class Nitrososphaeria; order JACIWG01; family JACIWG01; genus CAVXDT01. The sequence goes on along the minus strand of CAVXDT010000013.1, from coordinate 64,131 downwards.
GGCTGAAGGGCTGAACCCTCACTATTCTGATATCGACACGTATCATATGGTCGCATCCGCAATTGACGAGGCTGTCAGGAGGATAATAGCCTCAGGAGGAAAGTTGCCCAGTGAGGATAACCCCTTCTACGCTCTCGATAATTTCTGCTGGAATCTCTCTTCTCTCGATAACGCAGATGGACAGTTTAAGCTAGCGCAACTGGTTAGAGCATGTAAAGCTTTGAAAGACTACTGTTTAGCCTTCAAACTTCCGTGTATTTCGGGAAAAGACAGCATGAGAAATGTGTGGAGGGCTGAGGAAACAGTGGAGGGGAAGAAGGTCGAAACAACTATTTCCATTCCGCCAACTCTAATGTTTTCAGCGAGAGCTAGAATCTCGGACGTTTCTAGGACGGTGACGATGGATCTAAAATGCCCTGGAGACCTAGTATATGTAGTGGGAACAACATATGATGAAACCGGAGGGTCTGAGTATTATCATTACCTTGGAGAAAAAAATGGCGGGAAGGGATTTGTCGGAAACAAAGTTCCGAGAGTGAATGCCAGGAAGGCGAGAAGGATTTATCAAAAGGTCAGTGAAGTCATCGAAAAAGGGTTGGTTCATTCAGTGCACACTCCTACAATTGGTGGTTTAGGAGTGGCTTTAGCTTTAACATCGTTTGCAGGAGGCTTTGGCATAGACGTAGACTTGAGAAGGGTTCCACGTTCAAGGGTGAAGAGGAACGACGTTCTATTGTTCTCAGAATCGAACAGCAGATTCGTTATTTCAATTCCTGAGGAGAAAAAAGGTGAATTTGAGGAAATCATGCGAGGCGTTCAGTATGGTCAGGTGGGAAAAGTCACAGAAAGTCGTCTCCTTAGAATGAAGGGTTTGAGTGGACACTATGTCATCGATGCGAAGATTGATCATCTCAAGAATGTCTGGAAAGATGCCATGAAAGGTGTATAGATGAAATCAAAGGTTCTGATTCCCATAGGTTATGGTCTGAACTGCGAAGATGAAACTGCTTATGCATTCGGAATGGTAGGGGCGCAGGTTGACAGAGTTCATCTCAAGGATCTTTTCTCTGATCCAGACATGCTTTCCAATTATCATCTGCTAGCTCTAATTGGGGGATTTTCTTTTGGAGATCACATATCCGCTGGGAAGGTTCTAGCGAACCTCTACGAGTCCAAGTTGAAAGAAAAAATTGAGAGGTTCATATCTGAAGGGAAGTTGATTTTCGGAGAATGTAATGGCTTTCAGGTAATGGTCAAACTGGGCATTTTACCGGGATTGGACAACGATTACCATACACAGAAGGTAACCTTGGTGAGCAACGATTCTGGGGTTTTCGAAGACAGGTGGGTGACCTTAGGAGTGAACGCGAATTGTAAGTGTGTGTTCACAAAGGGCATTAGGAAAATGTATCTTCCAGTAAGACATGGTGAAGGCAAATTTGTTGTCGCAGACAAGACTATTCTCGATTATCTGCATCGAGGGAACATGATTGCGATACAGTACGCTCAAATGGAAACTGGAGCGCCTACTATGGAGTATCCCTTTAACCCGAATGGCTCCATCGATTCAATAGCGGGAATATGCGATCCAACCGGGAGGACATTTGGTTTGATGCCTCATCCTACTGCATTTCTAGACCCTTACAATCATCCTTTCTGGGGAAGGCTGAAGTTGTTTGGAAAGCTGCCGGAGAAGGGAGAAGGCGTCAAGATATTTGAAAATGCCATTGAGTATATTAAAGAGAACTTGAGCTAAAGGGGGAGATATGTCAAAGATATTCTATGATCCAACAAAACCATTCGGTGAGCAGATAAGGGAAATTATAGAGAAAACTCATCCCCATATTGAGGAAATAAAGGTTAGAAGAATCGGGAAAAGATATGCCATAAGGGAAACTTCGCCATTCTGGAATGGTCTTGAGAAGATGATTACTACTGATGGGACTGGCACAAAAGGTTCCATAATATGGAAAGAGGGCTCCTTTAACACTTCAGGCAGTAATCCTTTTGCGATGACAGTTGATGATTTATATGAGCATAACTTTGAACCATATGAACTTCAAAGTCATCTAATTTTACAAGAAGAGAAGAGGGATGGAATACTTGAAGCAATAGGTTCGCTTAAGGATCTCTGCTTGGAATTCAAATGGAAAAGCCCCTGTGGAACATTCTTACCAATAATAATAAGCGGAGGAGAAACTGCGATATGCAATACAATTGAAGGGATGGAATTTGCAGTGACAGCAACAGGATATGCTGAACCTAAAGATGTTTTGCAAGCGCATGCTGAAGTAGGTGACGTGCTGATTGGTATTGCGAGTGACGGTATTCATTCGAACGGTCTGACATTCGCGAGACATGGAATCTTTGATGAATTGAAGATGTCGCTCACTGACAAATTGGATTGGAATGTTACAGTAGGAGAGGAATTGGGTAAGCCGACTAGAATTTACTTGAACGCTTTGAAGGAACTTAACAAGAATTTCAGAGAGCACATAACAGGTAAAGTGCATATAACAGGAGGCGCTTTGAGAAAGCTTAACGAGTTGTCAAAAGGTGCAGTATCCTATGAAGTATTCAATGAACACATTCTAAAACCCCAGCCAATATTTCACTTCATATATGAAAAGTTGAAGGTTCCAGACGAAGAAATGCTCACGCGTTTCAATTGTGGCATAGGCTATGTAATCTCAATAAGAGAGGAAGTTGCTGAAGACGCCATCAGTCTGTTGAAGAGGCATTTTCCAGCAGACATCATTGGAAAAGTTGTATCTGGCAGGAATAAAATAAGAATTCATTCACCGTTCAGCAACACGGTTGTCAAGTTCGCACAAAATAAAGTATAAATCATTCACATTCGCATTGCGGACTGTATGGCTACCCAGACAGTCATTGTTCTCAAGGGATCACGTTCTGACAGAGAATTTTGCAGCGTTCTGGAAAGTTATCTCGAAGGTGAAGGGTTTACAGTTATCCAGCGTACTGCCTCAGCGCATAGAACACCTTTCCTTGTTCACGACATTGTTCAGGAATATAGCGCTTTAAGCGAGGTAGTATGCTTCATAACGGTTGCTGGAGTTTCAGACGCACTGTCTGGAACTGTTGCTGCCAATACTGATAAGTTGGTGATCGCTTATCCACCTGACCTGGCAAAATATGGTGAAGCTAAAATCTTTTCCAGCACAAAGCTTCCGAATGGAATAAAGGTGCGTTTGGCACATAACCTTCAGGAAGTGCTGGAGATAATCAGGGAGTCATGCTCGAAACCAATATACAACGCAGAAGAATTGGCCCAAAGGCGGATGAAAGTCGCCGAAACCTATTTGACAGACAACCAAGATAGAAGCATTGAAGTACCTTTAGGCTTGCCTTTATTCAGAAAGGGAAAGACGAGAGATGTCTACTATGTTGGAGACAACCTTTTGATCAATTCAAGCGATAGAATCTCTGCTTTTGATGTAAATTCAATTACTGAAATAGAAGGCAAAGGGGCTTCGTTGAATCTGCTTTCAGCATGGTGGTTCAGGGAAAGCGAGAAGATATTTCCAAATCATTTTATTGGCACCCCTGATGTAACGATGATGTTGGCTAAGAAAGCAAAGAGAGTGGACATAGAATGGGTTTTGAGAAACTATCTTTATGGTTCTCTCCATCGTGAATATGAGAAAGGAGAAAGAAACCTATATGGTTATAGGCTTCCAGACGGCCTTAAGCTTGCTGAGGAGTTGCCTGAAGTCATGTTGACCCCGACAACAAAAGCTGATGTTGGACACGATACTCCCATCACAAAGCGTAAGGCGATTGAAATGGGACTAATAACTGGAGAGGATTGGAGTATTCTTGAGGAAGCTTGTTATAAATTATATGAATTCTATTCGCACAGGGCAGATAAGAAAGGGCTTATTATCCCGGATTTCAAAATAGAATTTGGCAGATGGGAAGGCAACTTGATACAGATAGATGAAGCTCCAAATCATGATTCAGCGCGAATCTGGATTAAGAAACACTATAGGGTTGGGGAAAGGCAAGAGGGATGGTGTGCCGATAAAGAGTTCTACAGGCAATTCCTTATCGATTCAGGCATCAAACCAAGCAATCCGCCAAGTCTGCTACCGGAAATACCTCCTGAAGTTATCAACGAGATACAGAAGAGGTTAAAAGTGTATGAAGTGTTTGTTAAGAATGAATCTCTAGATTCCTTTTTATTGAGGAACCTAGAGAGTGTAGAATCAGAACTGAAGGTGAAAAAGTGATGGGAAAATTGGAACCTACAAAGTATAAGGAAAGAAACATCTCCGCTGATACTAGCACTTCTCTTCTCGCACATGGCAGATATGGGACCAGGGAAATGATTGAAATCTTCGGTCCAGAAAAGACTTTCCAGTATTGCCTAAGAGTTCAAGCTGAAGCAGTCAAAGTGTTAAGTGATCTTCATCCAGAAATAGTTCCTCATGAATACGCTGAAGAAATAGCTTCTAAGGCGAACTTGGATGTAATTGACCCTAGGAGGATAAGAGAGTTAGAGGCTGAGAAAGGTCACGATGTAGTCGCGATAAACTCGGCTCTTGAAGAGAAAGTGTCCAAGGAAGCAGCAGTTCACATAAACAAAGCTAGAACGAGTGCTGACACTACCGAAACCGCTAAAGCGCTGCAATGTAAGGAAGCATTAGAAGTTTATATCGATTCAGTTGAGAATCTGAGAGATATTATCCTGGAAAAAGCTATGAGCTGGGTTACGCCTCACATGGATACAACGCACTTACTTGACGCACTTCCCACACTAGCTGGAAGACCATTTATGTTCTATGCTGAAATGCTTGAATCTGACTTGGACTATCTCGTCTTCGTCTGCAAGAACTCTGTCAAAGGAAAATGGTCAGATGCAACTGGCAACCATCATTCCGCAACAACACTTGGAATTAATGGAATGAAATTGCAGGCAGAACATTGTAGGAGACTGGGAATTGGGTTCATGGATGCGAGCGCCCAAATTCCAGGAAGGGAATTTTTGGTTGATGTAGTTTATGGGCTTGCAAGGGTCTCTGCTACGATGTCAAATCTTGCCTCTTACATCAGGATGGGGAAAGGGGATGACGTAAACATCTTCATTGATATGTCGCCAAAGAGAAGAAAGGGATCTTCAGCAATGCCCCATAAGGATGTCAAAGGTGGAAACCCAATCGTGGAGGAGCAAACAGGTTCGCTGTTCAATTTCATGATAGGAGCGCTTGCAACATTACTATCGTCTACTCAATTCGATTATGCAAGAGATCTCACTGGATCTGCATCAGATAGGATCGTCTTAGATGACGTTTTTAAGTTCACAGATCATGTGACAAGAGAATTAGCTAAAACCATATATTATCTTGAGCTTAACAAAGAGAGAGTAATAGAAAGAGTTCACAGGTCTCTTGGAATTGTGACCTCGGAGCAAGTGATGACGTATTTAACTGATCAAAGGAGAACTTCAAAACCTATGCCTAGAAAAGAAGCTCATGATCTTGTAGCAGCGCTTGCAGCTCAAGCCTATTCAAGAAATACACTTTTCAGAGAGGTTCTTGTGAATAATCAGCAGATTAGAGAAAGGTTCTCAGATGAAATTATTGCTAAAATAACGAATCCTGAAGAGTATATTGGCCAATCAAGAGAAATAATGGAAGCTGTTTTTAGAAAATATCATAGAAGGAAAAGTCTGATCCAATAGATTTAATTCCAAATTGGTTAATTACAAGAGCCAACAGAACAAGCATAGAGTGAGGGGATAAGTTAGTTAGGTTACTATTCTTGTGACGTAAATATTTCCCTAGCAGTTCTCCCATATGTTTCTAAGTCAGATTGTGAGAAAAGGACAAGCACGACCTTTTCCAATGTAGCATTTTTCTCCAGTACCTCTGCTATACTTCTTAGGGCAATTTTGGACGCCATCCCAATTGGAAAACGATAAGCACCTGTGCTGATTGATGGAAAAGCTATTGATTTGAGATTCTTGGAAATAGCCAGCTCAAGAGAATTCTTGTAGGCTTCAGTTAGAAGTTCGCTTTCTCTATTTTTTCCTCCTCTCCAAATAGGGCCTACGGTGTGAATGACATGTCTAGCCTTTAGATTTCCACCTGAAGTAATTACAGCTTTCCCAGTAGGCAAGCCATCAGGCCACTCTTCTAATCTTATCTTCTTACATTCTTCAAGAATTCTTATGCCTCCTATTCGGTGAATCGCTCCATCAACACCGCCTCCGCCAAGTAGACTTGAGTTTGCAGCGTTGACGATGGCATCTGTTTCCTGTGCTGTAATCTCCCCCATCATGAGGGAGACCTTTGCTAGTCCGACCCTGAATTCTAACATACTAAGTGATAATTAAACAAACTTGAGTTATATAGCTTTGTTTTTGATTATTGGATAAATTCTGAAGGGGTCAAGCAATGTTGCAGTCCTCGGTCGGTGGTTAATTGAATTTGCATTATTTGAACTGGAATCTTCTTAGAGTAAGGGAATTTGACACAACTGTTACAGAGCTAAGACCCATTGCTAAACCTGCCAGAATTGGATTGAGGTACCCTAATGCTGCAATCGGTATTAGAGCAGTATTATATGCGAAAGCCCAGAAAAGATTTTGTTTTATCTTTGACATAGTTTTCTTGCTTAGCTGTATTGCATGAGGTACATCGCGAAGGTCGTCTTTTATTAGTATGATTCCTCCTGTTTCTATTGCGACATCCGTTCCTGAACCAATTGCTATTCCTATATCTGCTTCTGCTAAAGCTGGTGCATCATTGATACCATCGCCAACCATCGCAACAGTTTTCCCTTGATTCCTAAGCTGCTTTATGACATCTGCTTTATCTTTCGGGAGAACTTCTGCTATCACCTTATCAATGCCAACGCTCTTTGCTATTGCTTCCGCTGTTCTCTTATTGTCCCCTGTAAGCATAACAACTTCCAAGTTCATCTGTCTAAGCGTTTTAACAGCGTCAGCTGCGTCTTCTTTTATTGTGTCTGATACTGCTACTATTCCGACAAGTTTGTCATTCAAAGCTAGAATCATAGCTGTCTTTCCTTCATTTTCCAGTTTTGTTAGCTTCTCTGTTATGCTGCTTGTGTCAAAGTTCATCTGAGTGAAGAGTTTTCTATTTCCTAAGATCACGTGGTTATTGTCTATCTTAGCCCTAATTCCTAGACCGGGCATCGCTTCGAAGTCTGTCGTGTCCCGAAATACTACACCTTCTTCCCTTGCCTTCTTTACTATCGCCTCTCCCAGAGGATGTTCAGAATTGACTTCCACAGATGCGCATGAAGCAAGTATTTCGTTTGGAGTGTATGAAGCCAATTGGATGGTATCAGTTACCTCTGGTCTTCCCTTTGTCAATGTACCAGTCTTATCAAATACTATCACATTAAGTTTGTAAGCTTTCTCCAAGTACTCTCCTCCTTTTATTAATATCCCCTGTTCCGCACCCTTTCCTGTTCCTACGATTATTGCCGCAGGTGTTGCTAACCCAAGAGCACAAGGACATGCTATCACGAGTACAGCTATGAGAGCGGCAAAAGAGAAAGCAAACGTTCCCCCAAGAAGGAAGTACCATCCAAAAAAAGAAGCTAAGGCTATAATGATGACAACTGGCACAAAATATGAAGCTACTACGTCCGCTAACCTTTCTATAGGCGCTCTAGCAATCTGTGCCTCTTCCACCAATTTTATGATTTGAGAGAGGGTTGAATCCACACCTACCTTCGTAGCCTTTATTTTCAGAGCGCCCATTTTGTTAATCGTAGCCCCAATGACTTGATCATTCACTTTCTTTTCTACTGGTATGCTTTCCCCAGTAATCATTTTCTCATCTACAGATGAATATCCTTCGATTACTATTCCATCAGTTGGAATTTTCTCTCCTGGTTTAACAAGCATAATATTCCCTTCATCAACCTTCTCGACAGGCACATCCACTTCCCCGCTTTCTGTAACTACATGTGCAATTCTAGGCTGTAAATCCATGAGCTTTCTAATGGAGTCAGAAGCTTTCCCTTTTACCACATGTTCCAAATACTTTCCAGTTAAGATGAATGCGATTATCAATGCTGACGCGTCAAAGTACGTTGCTTCTGGAAACTTAATAGGCAAGTTGACAAATGCCTGCAATGTTACAAGTGTACTGTAAAAATATGCCGCGGATGTTCCAGTCGCAATCAGAGTGTCCATGTTAGCTGAGCGAGCCTTAATCGAATGATAGAACCCTCGATAGAACCTTGATCCCGCAATAAATTGGATAGGAGTGGCTAGGATAAATTGAATCAAGTTGTTTATTCCCATCTCAAGAAATGTTGAATAACTCAGAATGAATACAGGAATTCCAAGCGTAAAAGATAAAATAACAAAAATCTTCAGATTCTTAAGCTCTATTTCAGGTTGAAGGAATGTATTCATACAAGTTTGGCTACAAAAGTAATAAGTCGTACCTCTAACAGTCGCCTTTAACGCATTCTCATTTTCCTCAACATACATTCCGCACACTGGATCTTTTGCCATAAGCTAATTTCTTAAACTGAGAAAAAAAGAAATATAAATACATTTGTTTATTGAGCCTTTTTGCTACAATATTTGGCGTAGATATGATAATCTAGTTGTGGATACCATCGTGGTCATATCTCGGGTTTATTCTTTCCTATTTTGAAATTGATAAAATATTTTTAAAAAGCAGTATCTTACCCCTTAGGCGTGGTCATAATTGTCCGAATCTTCATTGCCATTCCACATGAAATTTGAGCCCGGAAAAGCTCTGAAAGAAGAATGGGAAAAATCAATAAAAGATCCAGAAAGTTATTGGAACGAGAAGGCGCGTGCTTTAGATTGGTTTAAGACTTGGGATAAAGCTCTGGATGAATCAAACAAGCCATTTTATAAATGGTTTACCGGTGGAAAAATAAATGCTAGCTACAATTGTCTCGATAGACATATAACGACTAATAATAAGAATAAAGCAGCTTACATATTCGAAGGAGAGAACGGAGAAACTAAGAGTGTAACATACTACCAGTTGTATCGTGAAGTTAACAAACTTTCTAAAGTTCTGCAAGACATGGGTGTAAAGAAAGGTGACAGAATCGCAATATATCTTCCCATGATAACTGAACTTCCAGCAACAATGCTCGCAGCTACAAGACTTGGGGCACCGCATGTGATGGTCTTCTCGGGATTCAGCGCTGAAGCTCTAGCTGACAGAATCAACGATGCGGGAGCAAAAGTGCTTGTTACAGCAGATGGTAGCCTCAGAAGAGGAAAGGTGGTAGAACTTAAGAATATCGTTGATGCAGCATTGGAAAAGGTTCATGGCATCGAGAAAGTCATTGTAGTAAAGTATGCTGGCCAACAGGTTTCAATGAAGGAGGGAAGGGATGTTTGGTATCATGAAGCAATCAACAAAGTTGAGCCCAATGTGTACGTTAAGCCAGAAGAAATGGACTCTGCTGATCCAATATTCCTACTCTACACATCAGGCACAACCGGAAAGCCTAAGGGGGTACAGCATGGCACAGGAGGATATCTTGTTTGGATCTATTGGACGTTGAAATGGGCTTTCGACCTGAATGACACTGATATATGGTGGTGTACTGCAGACATTGGCTGGATTACAGGGCACAGCTACATAGTTTACGCGCCTCTAATGCAAGGTGTCACAATATTCATGTACGACGGTGCTCCGGACTTCCCACAGCCAGACCGATGGTGGGCTATGGTTGAAAAATACGGTGTTAACGTATTTTATACATCGCCAACCGCGGTCAGGATGTTCATGAGGTTCGGAGATGAGTATATTCTCAAACATGACGTCTCCAGCCTGAGAACGTTGGGCACTGTAGGCGAGCCAATAAACGCTGAAGCTTGGCTATGGTATTACAGAGTCTTAGGAAAAGAGAAGCTGCCAATTATTGACACTTGGTGGCAGACGGAAACCGGAGGATTCATGATATCTCCAACTCTTGGAATAGAATTAGTTCCACTAAAGCCTGGATCGGCAACCTTCCCGTTGCCAGGTATAGATGCAGAAATCTACGACGAAAATGGTCAAGTTGTACCTAAAGGGCAAAGAGGGTATTTGGTGGTTAAAGGACCTTGGCCTGGAATGCTTCAGACATTATGGGGTGACCCTGAAAGATACAAGAGCGTATACTTCAGTCGTTTTCCAGGAACATACTATTCAAGCGACTACGCGATAAAAGACCCTGATGGTTACATATGGTTCCTTGGTAGAGCAGACGAGGTAATGAAAATCGCTGGTCACAGAATTGGAACATTGGAAATAGAAAGCGCTCTTGTTTCACATCAGTCAGTCGCAGAAGCAGCGGTGATTGGAAAACCGGATGAAATAAAAGGTGAAGTTGCAGTCGCTTTTGTCGTCTTGAGGCGAGACTATACTCCATCAGATGAACTTAAGAAAGAAATCTCAAAGCACATAAGATCCACAGTAGGACCTGTCGCGGTACCAAGTGAGATCATGTTCGTCAATAAACTGCCCAAGACCAGGAGTGGAAAAATCATGAGACGACTTCTAAAAGCGATCGTAGGTGGAGCAACATTGGGTGACATGTCAACACTGGAAGATGGGGCGTCAGTAGAAGAAGTAAAGAAATCCCTTGAAGAAATGGGAAGCCATATAGGCTAACATCCCATTTTTCTCTTGTTTTACTGAGGCTTTCTCACTTCTAACAAAATTGTCTTCTTGTATATGAATGATTTCAGAATCCCAAAACAGATTATTTATCGTTTTTCTCGCTAGTATAGAAGTTAATTTCCTTGTAGAATTCGTCAATATATTGCAACAAGAACTGATGTCTTCCTTCGCCTATTTCTTTCGCTGAAGGAGTATGAAGTGAGTCCTTTATCTTCAACAGTTTTTCTTGAAAGTGGGTCATAGTTGACTTGACCTTGAATGGATCATAATTCTCCGCCTTTTCTTCAGCATCATAGATCGGTGCTCCTCTCGCGCCACCATATGCAAAAGCTCGTGCAATCCCTATAGCACCTATGGCATCAAGTCTATCCGCATCCTGTAGGATTTTCCCCTCGACAGTTTGTGGTATCAACCTTTTGCCATATCTGTGACATCTTATGGCTTCAACTATTCGTTCTGTCTTGTTTTTTTCGAAATCTATGCTTCTAAGATAACTCTCTGCCATACTGGCACTTCTATCCGAATGGTCAACGCCTAATTTTATTTCATCAGCCAGTCCGATGTCATGTAGTAGGGCAGAGATGATGACGATATCTTGGTCAGCGCCCTCTCTCTCACCTAAATACGTTGCCATTCGGCAAACTCTTTCTACATGTCCCCAGTCATGTCCAGTCGCGTCTACGGTGAACTGGCTTTTAGCGTAGTCCGTGATCTTTTTCTCAATGTGCTTATCGATCATTACCCCATACAATCAACTCAAGTCAAATAAATCTGTTGATTTCCAAGAAATGCTATCATAATAGAATAGTTGTTCATGGCATTATGTTTTTATACTTTCTAATGAAGAGTCTGTTCTTGACAATCATGGTATCTGTCAAGGTAATGTTTTTTGCCAGATTCAGAGAGAAGTTCAATTGCAGAGAAACGACTCTGGACTTCAATGGCTCTTTGAAAGGCTTTTTCGCTGCTTTGAGCGATAGGTTTAGCCCCGAGCTGGTAAATAATCTAGTTGATTCTTCAGACAGGATTAGAGATGACCTCATAGTAATGATTAACGGGCGGAATATCAAAGATATTAAAGAAGGCATAAAATTCAAAGATGGAGACAAAGTTGCCATATTTCCTCCTGTAGGAGGAGGATAAGGATGCTTGGATACATTGCCATGAAATCTGTTGCGTCCCGAAGATTGAACCGTACGATTTAAGCTTATTACCTTCACTTTCTATTGTATTCTATGTATGAGGAAGAGCAGACCGAGTGTCTTTTCGAAATTGTCAAGAAACGACAGAGAGAACTTGTCTGGAGCGATTAGAGGCAAGAAATATTGGAAGATAAGCGAAGATAGTACAAGGTTTGTCTACGTTATAGCTCTGTCCAGGGCAAGAATAAGGTCTCCTCTAGGCTTTCTTGTGGAAACATCCGCCTTCGGAAGAGTCCAAGTTGTTCCTGAAGCAGCGAAGTTCAGTAGGAAATACAGGGTGCTGCTGCTTGAGCTCACGACTAAAGTTGCATTTTCGGCGATAACTTGGACAGCTTTCACAATGATAATGAAGAAATACAGTAAAGATATGAGTGTTCTTGCACAAAATGGAAAGTTTCCTCCATATGTAAACCGAAGAATACTAAAGACTATTATGTCAAATGAATCAAAAGAAGACAAGCTTCCCAATTCATAAATGCTTATCATACAATTAGGATTGAAGGTAGGTCCATGTACGTTTACAAGGGGAAAAGAATTAGCTTGAAGATAATTGAACAGAGCTTACCGAGTGGCCGCATTTTCAAGAGAGAAATCATTGAACATGTTGGCGCGGTCGTCATACTCCCCATTACGGACGATAAAGTTGTTCTGGTGAGACAGTATAGAGTAGCACTTGGCAAATGGCTTTACGAGCTTCCTGCTGGCACAAGGGACAAAGAAGGAGAAAGCACTGGAGAGTGTGCTCTCAGAGAGCTTAAAGAAGAAACTGGATACGTTGCAGAGGATGTTATCGAGCTTTTCAAGATTTGCCCATCACCAGGCTTCTGCACAGAGATAATTCACGTATTCTTAGCTGAAAAACTCAGGAAGGGTGTTGCTTCTCCCGAGGAATCGGAGATAATTCAGACTATTGTACTTCCGTTTGATGATGCGCTCGAACTTGTCAGAAAAGAAGAGATTATTGACGCGAAGACCATCGCAGTTCTCCTCTATTATGACCGATATTTTCGCTGTCATAATACTGCATTATAGAAATGTTAAGATCGTCAATAATGTAACAAGAGCAACACCAATGAGTGAAACAGTTACAGATTCCAGTATTATCCCTATTGTCGCGTTCCTCGTCTTTCTTATGATAAGCAACCCTAAGCCTGAGATAGAATGAAGAATTGCTAGAACGCCAGTAGCGTAAACTATGACTTCATTAGTGTGGAGGAAGACACTTTCGGGATATTGTATTAGTCCGAACGTGATTTTCCTAATCCAGTCCAGTCTGACAAGGCCATAGCCTGAAATGAAAGTTATGCAGAATGCAATAAATAGAGGTATTGACGTGTATTCGGTAATACGCCGATATATTCTTGCTCTAGAAGCTTTATTCAGATTTCCTCACCTTATCATAGTATTCAGTTATCTTCTCCCTCTGATATTTGATAGAATTCCTGAGGCACGCCAACTGGTTGGACGTATAATGGCTGTTCCTTCTCTTGAGCGCCTACTATTTGCTTCACTTCATCATCTGAAAAAGCGCCGATAACGACTGTTCCCAGATGTAGTGCAGCAGCCATCAAGTAGGTATTCTGTCCAACGTGGCCATCTTCCATATGAACATACCTGTTACCTCTTTCACCATATCTTGCCTTTGTTGTTCTCTCGTATACGGCAAAAACAATAATGTTAACAGGGGCTTTTCTGATCCATTCCTGATTAAGTGATGCTCTAGCTAGTTCCTCTCCCAGGTCTACATCTCTGACTAACTTGATACTATGATCGCTGTGGTTATACAAGTATGAGCCATATGGTAGATAGTTGGAATCATCTATTATGACTCCATGGTGAGAGACTACTACATAGATTTCAAGAGGGTAGAGTCCACCTGCGCTAGGAACTGTTCTAAAACCATATTTCAGCTCATTTATGCCTTGCGCGGACCACAATAGCATTGAGAGATTCTGCACCGTCAATGGTACATCTTTGTATTCTCTTATCGACCTTCTCCAAGCCATTGCTTCCTCAATGGTTATACCACTATTGAACTTGGGCAAAGGAAGAAGATATTTATCGCCGACAGATATGCTTGTCGTATTAGTTGAGGTTGAGCTATTTGACTGGGTTTTGGTTGAATTGCTACTGAGCCACCAAGTCAATCCTAGGGATCCTAATATGATACTTGCGCCTGCAGCTAAATATCCAAGAAAGTTTCTTCTTGACTTCCCATCAATGTTGGTTTTCAAAATCGTAGGCTATATGGAGTACTTAAATATAAAATGTTTCCAGCAAAGTAGATAGAAATCTATGAAGATAGATAAGATAGAACTCTATCATGTCAGCATGCCTCTGATATATCCTTGGAGAACTGCGTATGGAGAAGACGCCGACATACATTCCGTGCTTGTTAAGATCGTGTCTGGTAATGAATATGGTTGGGGTGAAACCTCACCATTGAATGCACCATGCTATTCTCCCGAATGGGCAGGAGGTGTATTTTCTCTAATAAAGGAGTTCATGGCTCCACAGATTATTGGAAAAGACATTACTTCTGCAGACGAGCTTCTTCTAAACCTTCAGCATTTCAAGGGTAACCCTTTCGCAAAAGCAGGACTTGAAGTAGCCTGGTGGGTGCTCCATGCGAAGATGGTTGGTAAACCATTACACAGGCTGCTTGGAGGAAGATCTTCGCCGGTTGATGTTGGAGCGGACTTTGGCGTACAAGACAGCATTGAAATACTGCTGGAGAAGATCCAGAAGGCTGTTGACGAAGGTTATCCTCGTGTCAAGTTGAAATTTCGGAGAGGATGGGATGTCAATATGTTGAAAGCCGTCAGAGACCAGTTTCCCAGTCATGTTTTCCATATCGACTGCAACTCAGGCTTCTCCTTACATGATCTAGACCTATTCAAGAGGGTGGACCGTTTTGAATTGGCGATGATCGAACAACCTTTACATTACTCAGATATCATAGACCATGCCAAGTTGCAGAAACAGATAGAGACTCCAATATGCTTGGACGAGAGTGTTATCAGCCCCAACGTTGCAGAGCAGGCCATTGAACTAGGTAGCTGTCGCTTCATGAACATAAAGATGGGTAGAATAGGTGGGCTGTCAAACGCTGTCAAAGTGCATGATATGTGTGAAAAAGCAGGCATTCCATGTTGGGTTGGAGGAATGCTCGAATCTGCTGTTGGTGCAGGGATTTCCATAGAGCTTGCTTCTCTCAGGAACTTCAAGTATCCTTCAGACCTGTTCCCATCTAAGGCGTACTACGCTGAGGATCTGGCATCTCCAGAGGTTGTATTATCCAGCAGGGGAAAAATAGACGTTTCCAAAGTCCCCGGAATACCATACGAGCCTAAGGAAAACAAGCTTCGCGCTGAAACAGTCAATAGAGCCGTCATAACAAAATAGAACCAGAACACACTTCAAAATCAATCATTTCGAAAATTCAACTATTTGATACGGAGCTGCAAAATGGTTATTTACCGCGATCTCTCTTTTAGTTAGGGGTAGAATTATGCCATTTGATCCTTTGAATCTGGGTGATCTAACTAGAATTCTAGACGAACTAACAGAAGCGAAGGAAGGTCTAGATCCTACCATTCTTGAAACATGGTATAGGGTTGTCGAATCTGAGGCCAGACTATTATGCCCGACTGAGGAATTGAGAGACAGCATAAAGATAGAGCAGGATGAGGTTTTTCCAATGAAATTCAAAGTCGACATGTCCAAACGTGCTGTACCCTTCTTTATGCAAGCTGTGGACAAGAATCTTAGTGATATGCCATTTGCGACAAGGCTCTATTTCCAGAAACTGCAAGACATAGTTATTAAGAGGTTCGCTGAAGAAGCGAAAAAAAATAGCTGAAGTACTCTTTTGTTATTGTTGTTTTAAGCAGATGTTATTCAATGTCATTGTACAAGTATTTTCTGCTCTGAGTATTTACTCTAAGCTATTCTTAAGCCAGAGTTTTTAGAAATAGATGGCGAGATTCTAGGATCGTTCTGCTACAGCGTCTATGCTAGCTCCTGTTGAGACATCGGTCTCCTGATGCATTATGATATCCACAATATACGGATGTTTTGACTCCACTGCCCTCTTGAATGCAGCCTTAAGCTCTCCCGGTTTTGTTACTCTTTCAGCCATCGCCCCGAAGGCTTCAGCAAGCTTGACATAGTCAATGAGGCATGGAAAGCCAGAGCAGTCGTTTTTGTACCAAGTGTCTACTTCAAAGTGCATGTTGTACTGGTACTTTTGTGTCTGTCTAATGAGACCTAGATGACCGTCGTTGAGAATTAAGAAGACAACTGGTATATTGTATTGTGTGGCCATTGCTAGCTCTTCTATACAGAAGCCGAAACCATAGTCTCCTGTGACATCGACGACGAGCTTGTCAGGCATCGCCAGTTTCACCCCTATTGACGCGGGAAGGTCCCAGCCTAGTGGTCCAGCTCCTCCAGGCACAAAATAGTGCTTCGGCTTATAGATGTTCTGAAGCTGACTTGAAAGCATTTGGTTAAGTCCTATTGTTGTGACAAAAACCGTGTCCTTATCGAAGAACTCGTTTATCTCTTTAAATATCCTTTGCGGCTTGATAGGAACATCGTCAAAATCCATCTTTCTAGCCATTTTCCTCCTAAGATCGGGGATGTCCTTAACCCTCTGCGTTGGTTTCTTAGGAGATGTCATCTCCTTGACCTTAACTAACATGGCCTGCAAAGTCTGTTTAACATCAGCTAGGATTGGCAGGTCTGGAGGAATAATGCGCCCCACATGGTCTGGCTCAATATTGACATGTATGAACTTTCTACCTTTAGTATAAGAATCTAGGGCACCTGTATGTCTATCAGAGAATCTGCACCCGAAACTTACTACAAGGTCAGATTCCAGAAGAATCTTGTTAGCTGGAGGGACATCAACGAATACGCCCACTTGACCTGCGTAAAGCGGATGATCTGCGGGGATTCCTCCTTTACCCATTAAGGTTGTGACAACTGGAACATTCAGGTATTCAGCTAATTTAACAAGGTCTTCACTGGCATTTGCCCAGATTACTCCTCCGCCCAAGAGGAAGATCGGATTCTTCGATTCAAGTATCATTTCCAAGGCAAGCTTGACCTTCTTTTCGCTGGGTCCTGGGTTTACAAATGGCAGAGCCCCATCGCTTGCTGCATCGTAACAGATTTCACCTTTTTGAACATCTAAGGGCAGATCAATCAGCACAGGTCCAGGTCGGCCTTCCCTTGCAATACGAAAAGCTTCTCTGAAAACTTGAGGCAGCTGTGCAGTCTCTTTTACAAGATATGCTTTCTTTGTAATTGGCTTGACAATTTCTGTTATGTCTACTGCCTGAAACGCTTCCTTGCCTAATTGGGCTCTTGTATTCTGTCCTGTGATCGCTATGATGGGGATGGAATCGACTCTTGCAGTGTACAAACCTGTAACGAAGTTTGTAGCAGCAGGTCCTGAGGTGCAAACACATACACCTACATCACCACTTGCTCTCGCATAACCATCTGCTGCATGAATAGCTCCTTCTTCATGTCGAGCTAGGAAATGTCTGATCTTCTTTGAGCTCTCTAACGCTTTATAGAATGGTAGAATACCAGCGCCAGGAATTCCCCAAATATATTTTACGCCTTCGTCTTCGAGAATATTGATTACAGCTTCCATCGCAGGCATTTTCGGAATTCTTTCAAGACTTGCCATATTTATCTAGCCATTAACATAGCAAAAAAACTATAAAAGGCTTGAGTTTGTATTACTGAAAAAAGTTTTCTAATCTGCAGTGATAGGTATTCTGTTGGAGTTCAGTGAAACTATGGTATTATGAGCGTCTTGACAGCGCCTCTGTCATCTTTTTCCTTTTGGAATGCTTCTTCAATCTCTGAAAGACGATATCTCCTGTTTACAAGAGGCATTACGTCGAAAAGACCTTTGCTTACAAGTCTGAAGGCTTCCCTGACCCCTACTACAATTTCCTCTCTTGTGCGATGTATTAGGCAGGTATGTACTATGTTAAGGCAATCTTCATGCCATCTGAACATGTTTACCATAAATGGTTTCATGTAATGACTGTAGATGGCGATTGTCCCATTATGTCTGACGATTGCAGAAGCAGTGTTCAACCCGTTTCCAGAACCTGAAGCCTCAACTACGACATCAGCACCTCTTCCATGAGTAATATCCATTATAGCCTTCAAAGGATCCTCTTCCTTTGCGTTGATGACAATATCTGCTCCTAGTCTTTTTGCAAGCTCAAGCTTCTCCCCGACAAAGTCTACGACGATTACTTTGTCAGCTCCTCCCTTCTTGACACCTTGAGAAATCACTTGTCCTGCAAAACCAGCTCCTACCACTGCAACCATGTCTCCGACTTGCGTGTTCCTACTTACAAGTTGTGATGCATAGATTGCACACGCCAAGGGTTCTCCTAGACATGAAAGGGTATTTTCAACTCCTTTGGGTGCAGGTAGGCAAAAATAAGGCGTGTCATAGAGACAGTAATCGGCAAAGGTTCCAGGTCCAAAGGACATGACCTTATCACCAGGCGATAATTCTCCGACTTTGGAACCGACTTCAACAACTGTCCCCCCTCCTTCATGCCCCCATGGTAGGATTGGTAGTTTTACTTCATTTGGAATTTCTCCTGAAAAATAGAGTTTATCAGTACCACAGATCGAAGCCTGATCTATCTTCACGAGAACTTGATTGTCAGCAGGTTCCAAGTTAATATCTTTCAATGACACCTTTCCTGCATGTTCAAAACAAGCTGCTCTTGACTTAACCATCCAAATTTATGCCTCAGGGAATAAATATAAACTTTTGAGACAGGAACCGATATTATGTAAGTATGTTTCCAGTTTCCTTGTCTGTTCGGATTCCAATATCCTTTTTTGACATTCTTAGAATGAAGTCTTTGGACGAAAGTACATCGATAAATCTTTTAATTCTCTTCTTATCGAGTTGTTCTTTTAGAACAACGAAATCGAATCTTTCACTTTGTATTGGCATGAAATCCAATTCAAGGAGCCCTGCAACTGATTGGATACCTATTCCAACATCAGCTTTGCCATTCTTGATCGCAGTGGCTATATCAAAATGTGATCTAACCTCATTCTTATATCCTCTAATACCCTTTATTAGTTCCCGAAAATCAAGTCTTCGATCTGCGGTGATCTTTTGAATAAGAATATCTGTCAGAATTCTTGTTCCTGATCCAGTATTTCTGTTAATAAAGACAACATCCTTTCTGAGAATATCTTCTATTGAATGAACATTTTTAGGATTACCTTTATTGAAGATCAAGCCTTGCATCCTCCAATAGCCTTTTATCAAAGCAATTTTGTCTCCAAAAAACGTATTTTTTAGAAGAAATGAATTGTATTCTCCACTCTCCTTGTCAAAGAGATGTATTCCTGAAAGGTCTGCAAGGCCTTTTATGACCAGCTGCAAACCGTTTTCAGAACCTACGCTAATGTATTCTACAAAGAAGCCTTTAAGCTTCTCTTCAATCATGCTCACCAGAGTTTCCAAAGCATGACAATGACTTCCCATGATACTCAGGTCGGGTTTCAAAACAGAGGTAGATTCCACAAAGTAGTTCAACTTCTTTTTTGCCAAAAGATATTTCTGAAGAACTATTTCTCCCTTTAGAGTTAACTTGGCACTCCCACCGCCGAATCCTCCTAAAGTACGGTCTATTAGCTTGAATCTGCCCTTTTTCTCAAGCTCATCTACTTTAGTCCAGGCAAGCCTATAGTCTTTGTTTACTTGTTTAGCAGCAAGAGAAATCGAACCATATCTCTTAATTGCTTCAAGCAGAACAGATCCGTCCTCATCCAGCTGTAAGTTGTTATCCCATAATAGTATTTTATTCTTCAATTTAAGATTACTAGTGGATCTGAATTCGTCAATCATATCACTCAAGGACTATCTCTCCCTTGACAAATTGCGCTGTTCTATTATCCTTAGGATTATTAAAAAAGTCTTCAACAGTATCTTCTTCAATAATCGCTCCATCAACTAATAAAGCTATCGTGTTTGCCAAGCGTTTAGCTTCAAACATGTTATGTGTTGTAAAAACAACGGTACCTCCTTTCTCAGCATATTCTCTAATAATCTTCTCTACTATTATCATATTAGTAGGGTCAAGGTTCGCTGTTGGCTCATCTAATAAGAGTAGTTCTGGCCTAAGCGCCAATGCCATTGCAAGACAGAGTCTCTGTCCTTCCCCTCCTGAAAGAGTATAGGCATGTTTATCACGATATTCCACAAGGTTTACAGCCCTTAAAGCTTCATCCACCTCTTCCTTAATGGAAGTCTTATCCATTTTTCTTATCTTTAAGCCTAAGGCGATATTGTCGCGGACTTTCATATTATATATTGTTGGTTGCTGAAAGACCATTGCCATTCTTTTTCGATATGCAATCCTCTCTCTATTTTTAAGATGTAAGATATTAACATTATTAAAAAGCACTTCTCCTCTATCAGGTTCCTCGAGCAAATCAATAATCTTGAGCGCAGTTGTTTTTCCTGATCCATTTGGGCCAATAATACAGTATATCTCCCCATTATCAGCTTCAAAGGATATCCCTTGAAGTACACTTTTATCTCCATAACTCTTCCAAAGGTCGTGTACACTAATCATTTTCAATCATTGAATCTTGGTAACTTAAAACCTTTCTTCATATGCGGGTTATACCTATTTTGTAGGTATGTCAAGAAGAGATTGACAAGAAAAGATGTGGAAAGCAATATTATTCCAAGACTTATTGCAGTTTCAAACTCTCCGGTACTCGTATAAAGCACTATGGCTGTAGTTAAAGCTCTAGTTAAATATCTTATATTTCCTCCAACAAGCATTATTGCACCAACTTCCGATATTGCACCGCCAAAAGCTGCGACAAGGCTTGCCAAGATGCCTACTCTTGACTCCTTGATTACAATCCAAATTAACTGTTTTTTATTAGATCCAAGAGATATAGTATGATCGATGAGCTTTTGGGGAACAACTGCAATAGCAGAATAGGATAGTCCGGATATTATTGGGATCGCCATTATAAATTGTGCAAGTATCATCGCTGTAGGAGTGTAAAGAAGATTGAGTGGTCCTAAAAGACCAGATCTTGAAAGGAGCAAGTATAGTACCAAGCCTATAACTACAGGAGGCAAACCCATTAAAGTATTGACTAATGTAATTATTAGTTGTTTTCCTTTAAAGCTTGTTAAGCCTAAAAAGGTTCCGAATGGTATTCCTATCAAAGCTGCTAAACCAACTGCGGTTAATGAAAGTTGAAAAGAGAGAAAGGTGATGTTAACAACTTCTTTGTTGAGAAAATCGAGAAAAAAAAGAGGGAGTGATCCCATGGTCTAACCTTGGAGTTTACTCTCCCAGTAAGCTACTTCTTGATCCTCGTATGAGTCATTGATTCCTATTGTACTGGTTTTTCCAAACACTGGATTGAAAAGTTTCAATCCTCCTTTAGTATAGTTGCCAATGAATGCTTGTATTTTCGGAGATACTAGAAAGAGTACAAACTTGTGAGCTTCTGCATAGTGAACATAAGGAAATTTCGCAGGATTGATGAGCATTACTCTATATGTGTTAAGGAGAAATGGATCTCCTTCGAAAAGCAATTTTAGACTTAATTCTTGTATCATCGAATAATATGTTCCCCTATCAGTTAGAACATAGCCTTGAAGGTTCTCAGCTACTCTCAAAGTCTGAACCATACCTTGTCCGACTTCCTTATACCATGTTTGTCCAGTGGCGTTGATTCCAGCTTTTTTCCATATATCCAGTTCTTTGATTTGTGTGCCAGACCCATCCCCACGTGATATGAAAGTTGCCTTCCCTTGAGTACCTGCGTCCGCAATCTTCTTGAATGCGTCAGCAGCAGTCGAAGTTGAATTGATCCCTGCTGGATCATCTTTTGGCCCTAGTATCACGAAGTCGTTATATGCTATTGTTATACCATGAATGCCATAACTTCCATTTATGAATTGGTCTTCTTGAGCACGCGCGTGAACTAGGACTACATCAGCGTCTCCTCTTTTTCCTATTTCTAACGCTTGTCCAGTTCCAACAGCGACCCATGTAAGGTTAATATTGGGATTCTCTGCTTCAAAAAGAGGCTTCAATGCATTCAGAAGTCCGGTTCCATCAAAGCTGGTTGTTGTAGCAAGCCTTAGAATAACTTTCGGAGTGTAAGTACTCGTTGCTGTTGTAGTTGATACTGATGTTGTAGTAGCAGTTGATGTAGTTGTTTTCGTTGCAGTTGATGTCGCAGTTGTAGTAGCGGTTGAGGTCGTAGTTGCTGTTGTAGTTGATACTGATGTTGTAGTGGCAGTTGATATTGATATTGATGTTGTGGTTGTGGATGATATTGTGGTTAAAGTCGCGGTGGCTGTTGTCGTAGTCGGGCTGGTTGTTGTTGTCGTTAAAGTGGTCGTGCTAGTATTCTGCATCAGTTGAGGTGCGATCATTGCAGTTGCTATAGCAGTTATCAAGACTATAGCGATGATAGAAAGTATGTTTGATTTATTTCTGAACATGTTAACCGCTATGATAGCGGTTCATAGCGATATAAGAATTACGATTCGATTAGATATTCGCGCTTAATTAAGGTCGGAAACTAGTCTATGGGTTATTGTGGTCATGTATAGGGTCTATTGGTATAGAGTTTATTCTGCGTTGATCACTATTATCATAGTTTACTTTAGCTTCACAATAATAAGTCTTAACTGGTCGACAGTGTCTTCACAGGAATCATTTATGTTTTCGAGGGCGTTGAGATAGTCTGATAGTAGAATGAATTCACCAGGTGTCATTGTTGTGGCAGGCAAATCTTTGAGCACGCCCCTAGCAGTAGCGTAGATTTCGTCTACTTCTTCTTCTATTCTCTCAACTATGTCCCCATATTTCATCACATCATTTGTATTCGATGTCAGACTGGTGACACTTTTGTTCAAAGCGTTTGAATTGTCTAAAGTTTTTTCTATGAATAATGTTATTGTATCCTTCATTTTGTCTGGATACTCGTCTATGGAAATAAGTTGGAGATTCCTACCACTACTTCTCGAATAGTCTGCTACCATGTCGACTCGCTTAACCAAGTGCATTAGATCATCTCTCTCAGCAGGTGAGAACTCGCCTTTTACTAACTCATCCATTATAGTTCTTCTAAGAGAATCAGCCTCCTTCTCCATCTCATTTAATCTCAGAATATTTGGCATTGCATCATTTCTGTTACCCACCATCATTTTCTTTGTTGCAGTTGCTAACTCTTCCACACATCCAGTCGAAAGAAAAAGATGATTCTGCACCATCTTTACAACGTTCAACTCTCGCCTTTTCGTAAGCCAACCAAGAAGTCTTTCGCTCATTTTTGACTGCACCTCAGATTAATGAAGTAGCACAATATAAATTTGTTCTCCAATTACTCCAGGCTCAAAGCCTTTCCCAAGCCTCCAAGAGGATATTCGTAGACTAGCAGGTTCTCTGCATCTATATGGAAGGGTACTTCCATACCTTTATCAAAAGGCTGATCTTCATTTCTCAGACTTCTCACAAACAACATTCTGTCTCTGCATTCGATTGTATAGTCAACATATCTTCCGATATACTTTTTCTCGATGATCTTTCCGGAAAAATCATTTTGTCCTTGTTCCGTAAATGACACATTTTCGGGCCTAAAAAAGACAACGACTTGATCCCCCTCCTTGAACTTAGTAGGGCATTCAAACACAATCCCATTTGCATCAATCAGTCCTCTATTAGTTGATGAGGCTATGACTTTTCCAGGCAGAAAGTTGCCTTTTCCGAAGAAGAATGCTGTGAAGATGTTGGTTGGTTTATAGTAGAGTTCATCAGGTGTTCCGGTCTCAACAATAAGACCACTTCGCATTAAGACAATCTTATCAGCTATCGCCATTGCCTCTTCTTGATCGTGTGTGACATGTAACGCTGTGATGTTTAAGTGTTTTATGATGTTCCTTACTTCTTCCCTTAGGGATATTCTCACTCTAGCATCGAGAGAGCTTAGAGGTTCGTCTAATAGTAGAATCTTATCTCCTGTTGCAAGCGCTCTTACAAGTGCGATCTTTTGCTGAATTCCCCTACTACTAATCTGCGCAGGGTAACTGTCTCTCCACCGATCCACTTTTCCAAAAACAAAAAGTTCTTCTACAAACTTGTCTCTCAGTTTAGTATTGAAGTTTCTAACGATCGGGCTGTAAGCTATGTTCTCATACGCTGTAAGATGTGGGAAAAGTAGTATGTTCTGAAAAACGAATCCTAGGTTACGTTCCTCTGGCGGCAAATTGCTGATATCTTTTTCTTCAACGTATATTTTTCCATCATCTTGTGTAACGATCCCCATTATTACTTTTAGAAGTGTGCTCTTTCCGCAGCCTGATGGCCCAACAATTGCCACGTATTCGCCCTCATTTACTTCAAGGTTTATGTTTCTGAGGGCGAAGATCTTTCCTCTAAAAGTCTTGTTGACTCCTACAACCTTTAATTTCATGTTCAAACCTCCAGTTCTCTGATTATTCCCTCGTGCGGATATCGATAGACTTTCGAATTGTTCACGCTAAATTCCAAGCCTACAATGTCATCAAGTTTGCATCTCGATGCTACCTTGAATGAGGTTTCAATCCTCACTTTCCTGTCGGATCCGAAGATCTGGGCTTCGATAATTGAATAAGGCCCCATGTTTCTTTTCCATGTAACTCGCCCAAACAGTTTTCCACCTCTTCTTCTGCTGACTCTAATAGATGAAGGCCTAACTGATAGAAGGACACGCTCGCCTACTTCAGAATTACTTGATGCCTGAATTCGATGATAAATTCTCTCAACCGTGAGTTCAACCATTTCCGGGTCTATCCTATTTTCTATGTATGCTTCGATAAAATTCGTTCTCTCTATGAAGTCCATGGCGAAGGGCGTTTTGGGATCATTATAAATTTTGGTCGGAGTATCCACTTGAATTACTTGCCCGTCTCTTAAAAGTGCAATTCTATCTGCAATATCCATAGCCTCATCTTGATCTTGCGTCACATGGATGACTGTAAGGCCGTTATCCTTCGCGAATTTTCTGAGCTCCTTTCTAAGCCCAAGCTTGAGTCTAGCATCTAAGGCTCCAAGAGGCTCATCTAATAGAAGTAGCTTAGATCCTGAAGCTAGAGCTCGTGCGAGAGCTACCCTCTGCTGCATTCCTCCACTTAGGTCATTTGGATAAGCGTTAGGGCGTTTTTCCAAATGAATCGTTTCAAGAAGTCCCTTTGCTATTTCTAATGCCATTCCATACGATACGTTTCGAACTCTCAGAGGGAACATTATGTTCTCCAATACTGTCATGTTGAAGAAAAGAGTCGGATTCTGGAACATCATAACTGCACCCCGTTCCCATGGTTGAAGAACTGTAACGTCTTTTCCATCGAAGAGTATTTTACCCCGTGTAGGTTCGTAGAGTCCTGCAATTATCTTTAGGGTGGTTGTTTTTCCTGCGCTTGAAGGTCCTACTAGGCAGAAGTATTCTCCATCATTAACCTCCAAGTCTATATTATGAAGGACCTTATTGTCGCCGAAGAACTTGTATATGTTGGAAAGCTCAAGTCTCACCATTTCGACCACCAACTTTTCTAATAAGCATCAATATCGCATAAGAGATTATTATAAGAACCAGTGAAGCTGCTCCTGCATCGCCCAAGAGTCCTTTCTTGACAAAGTCAACTATGATAACTGGAGCTGTGACAATTTTCGGTGCAACAGCAAGTGTTGCGCCTGTCTCATCTAAGCTTCTTGTGAAGCCAAAAATTGATCCAGCTAATATAGAAGACCTGACCTGAGGATAAATTACTTTTGAGAATGTGCTAAAGGGGGTGGCACCAAGAGTCTTAGCGGCATCCTCAAAACTTGGATCAAGCGCCTCAAGAGCGTTCACCGTAGTTCTTACAGCAAATGAAAAGGTTATTGCAATATGTGCAAAAATCACAAGGAGTAAGTCACTTGGGACAAGGAAAGGAAATAGTCCGCTAACGAAACTTAACCAGAAAAGGCTAAGTGAAATGCCTACTGCGACAGTTGGGAACACTATGGGTATTTCAATAAGATAGTCTAGGATTGATCTAATTCTCCCCTTGCTTCGAGCAATAAAGAGAGCAAGAGGAATACTTACAACGAGATTGGTAACCGTGATAACGGATGCTACTATAAAAGAAAGTAACACGCTACTGGAGATAAGCGTAAATTTCTCAAATAATGTGCCTACATTATATGCCCCATAGGCGACAGGATAGACTGCAGGAATCAATGCAATACCTAAAAAGAACAGACCACAGACCAAATTCCTGATGTATAGCCATCTCTTTGAACTGAAATCTTTCTCAAGAGCTGGATAAAAGGTTCTTAAAGGAAGCTTAAGTCTTCTCATAAGAAACTTCACTCCAAAGAACAGAGCAAATGAAATAGCAATGAGTACAAGGCTGACAAAAGCTCCAGCATAAAGGTAGGAAGGCTCTTCGACAGAAAGAGCTCTCCATGCAGCTATCAAAGTAGGCGCTGTATTCACTTTGCTCGCAGCAGCAGTTAAAGTCAAAGCTATACTTGTAGCTCCCGTCTCACTAAGGCTTCTAGCTATAGCTAATACAATACCTGTCAAGATGCCGCCTTTTATTAATGGAAGCGTGATAGTCCTAAGAGCTGTAAATTGCACTGCTCCCAAAGTCCTCGAAGCAGTCTCGTAAGATGCATCGAAATCATTTAGAGCTGCGGCAACACTTCTGACCATATAAGGGAGAGTGAATGCCACATGTAGCAAGAACAGAATAATATAAGCTGACAGTGTTCTCTGTAAAACCATCGGCCAAAAAATGGCAACAGAAAAGCCAAGCGCAGAAGTAGGTGTAATCAGAGGTATTTCTATCATAGTGTTCATAAAGGACGCTGTTCTTCCTTTGCTTCTAGCCAAAAAGAATGCTAAAGGTATCCCAAAAATTATGTCAACAATACAAACCAAGATTGCTAACAAAATACTTGTTTCTAAACTGCTGACAACAGCGTTCACGTTCTCGCTGCTTGAAAACAAAGTGGAGCTTATGGCATCCCAGTTAAAAGGAACATACGTAGCTACAAAAATTGAGGGAACGATAACAAATACAGCAAAAAAAAGGATTGAAAAAAGGCTCAAAGTTTGGCGTGCAAGCTTTTTCTTTGACAGAACTGAGAAAATGTCAAAGAAAGAGGGTGACAACCAATTGAACGACCTTTTTCTTAGGGAGCGCAGAAAGCTCAAGGCAGAAATGTTCCCCACCGCGCGTTGAAGGTTCTAGGAAAGGTAAAAACCTTATTGTGATAGTGTTTTCTATGATATAGAATCTACTCTATTGTAGACTATGAATCTGATGCATTCTCACAACATTTATATATAATTTTGAGACTTCTCCTTCTTACGTGAAACCGTTTTGGAAAAAATGATGAAAGCTGCACTAAAGACTTCCAGAGGAGACTTCGAAATAAAAGAAGTGCCAATTCCACAGATAACAAATCCTGATTATGTCCTAGCCAGAGTTAGGGCAGCTGGCGTGTGTGGAAGCGACCTTCACTATTGGAAAGTTCCTACAGAGAGGCTTCATGGTAAGATTACAGGTCACGAGCTTGCTGGAGAAGTGGTTGAAGTAGGTGATGCTGTAAGAGATTTGAAGAAGGGTGATAGAGTGGCTATCGAATCACTTGTTGGATGTGGAACTTGCTACTGGTGTCGTGTTGGACAGTATCATGTGTGTCCTGAGCTGTCGAGGATCAGATCTAAAACCCTCTCACAGGCTTTCTCTGAATACGTTGTTGGCCCAGCAAGAAACTTCTACAAAATCCCCATGCACGTATCGTTTGAGGAAGCCGCAATACTCGATGTGTATGGAACGAGCATTCATGCCTGCAATAGAACAAATATCAGAGCGGATGAGACTGTTGTTATCATAGGCGCTGGACCCATAGGTTTGAGCCTACTTGAGCTGGCTAACGTCTCAGGAGCTAAAACTATAGTGATTGGAAAGTATGATTATCAACTCGAACTTGCCAAGAAACTTGGAGCTTACGCCACAATCAACACTAGCAAGAAAGAAGGAGGGATCAGAGAAATCTTAGATCTTACGGAAGGACGTGGGGCGGATACAGTCTTCGAATGTGTAGGGGGCTCTTCTGCTGTCAGTACAATGCCACAAGCCGTATCATATACTAGGAGGAAGGGGAAGGTCGCGATTGTCGGAGGACTAGGTCCTAATCTTCGAGCACTGGAACTCGATTGGCAAAAAATTCTTTGGCAAGAAATAGATATCCTGCCCGTCTCGAGTTTCGCATATTGGGGTAATGATCCAGAATTCAAAATCGTCCTTGATCTACTAATAGACAAGAAAATTGATGCTAGAAGCCTTATTACTCACAGATTTCCTTTGGTGAAGATCAACGAAGCTTTCGGAGTAGCAGCTAACAAGAAGGACACAAAAGCCATAAAGGTAGTTCTTGTCTCCTAGAAGAAGGCTCCCTTTACCTTTTCTAGATTTTCTTGATAGGTCAATGAAGAAAAAGTCATACTACATTAAATAGGGCAGTACGATGGTTCCTACGATCAATGCAATCATCAGTAGTGTTACAGCATATACTAGTATCTTGACATTTTTCTCTCCGATCCTCTTCCCAAGCAAAGATCCACATACCAACTTGAATACGACTCCTCCATCAAATGGATACAGTGGAATCGCATTGAATATTCCTACGTTGAAGCTTATGAACCAAATCCAATACAAGGAATTCGCTAAGATAGGATAGCTCTTTCCTAGGAAGCTATTTGACACATAATATTCGGAAAGCGTATTTGAAAAAGGAGCTATTTCCGATGACCCTGGTAGAGTAGGAGGAACTAAATATATCAGCACATCACTTGAAGGGAAGCGAGTTACAGCTAGAAGATACCTCTCATGAACGTCTCCAAGTGAAACAAGTCCGGAGATGCCCATGTATCCCTTGCTCTTATTATCCGGGTTCTCTCCGAGAGTAAAAGTGAAGTTCAACGGACTATCCCCCCTTTCCACTTTCAAAGTCAGTATCTCTCCAGGTCTATAGATAGGTTCAATGACGCTGTCGAAAACATCGCGGCTATTGACTTCCTGGCTATTAACAGCAATTATTATGTCTCCTGGTCTTAGCCCTGCTTGATATGAGGGTCCGTCCAAGGTTGTTTGGGTAACTAACAAGCCATCAGCTAGAGGAGCTAATGATGCGACAATCAGGAGTAATAGGACAAGAGCGACAACTGCTGTGAAGAAATTAACGCCCGGACCAGCTGACAAAACACCCGCAGATTTTCTCAGGCTAGATTTCTCAAGTTCTTTCTCATCTATTTCGACAAAGGCTCCTATTGGCACAATGAGGAAAAACATTAGGCCCATAGACGTGACAGGAATGTCAAACGCTCTTGCCTGAATACCATGAGCATATTCATGAGTGAACATTGCCACAAAGACAGCAAACCATCCATATACAAACGGAAGGTAGGGATTCAATCCCGGTAATGCCAAGTTCGCTGCAGGTCCCAATTCCCTTATCCTAGCACTTACAGCTGGATTACTGAGAATGTTGACTATACTTGTCACCGTGAAGTAGACAGTCAAAGCTGCGAGAAAAGGAAGTATTGCCGTGAAAATGTAACTTGCTTTCCTTGAGACCTTAGTCTTTCCTAATCTATCCATTATGGACAGACCTCTCTCTGTTCTGAGCATTAGAAGAGGAAAACTAAAGGTAATCTTCTTTGACAAAACGTTCCCTTGCTCAGAGCTATCTAACTTACGTGTATATGTCTTTTTTCATAGGTAAGCTGTTCTCAATAATAAAGGGAGATATTTCCTTTTCGGGGATGCTGGGCATTCTCAGAATATAATAGTTATATATTTGGCTCAGATCCTTACAGACTCGAGTATGCTACTTCAAGATGAATTCGTGATTCTGGATTACTTGGACGCATTTAAAGTCGCTCAAGAGAGCATTATAAAGGAAGACCTGGCTTCTATGGATAATATCAGTAAATTGCTGACTGAATTAGCGGACAGAGAATTAGTTAGCAAGACTCCAGAAGGATCATGGGCGATAAGGCAAAAAGGAGAAGCCGAGATTGGAGAGAATCGTAAGCTACTGCTTGAACGATGTGCGTCAAAGGAAGAATTTCTTAGGCTTTGCAGTCAGTTTGAAGTATTGAACTTTGAATTCAAGACTCTTGTCACAAAATGGCAAATCAGGGAATTTCAAGGTTCGTCAACACAAAACGATCATAAAGACTCAGAATATGATTTTTCCATAGTTGAACAGTTGGCCAATGTACATGAAAAGACGAAGAACATGATTAGCCAGATATCTGTCATATTCCCATTCTACAAGAGGTTTCTCGACAGATTCCAGAACTCATTCCAACATATAGCCAATGGGGAATTTGATTTCATCGATATCTCAAGGGATTCCTACCACAACATATGGTTCGAAATACATGAGAGTCTACTGCAATTATCAGGTACCAAGAGAATTGAATGAAGCTGCTGTATCCCACGCTTACTTCATCTACAGAATACAACGTTGTAGATTTTAATAAATACATGCGGATATTAGACTGTCTGGAAGGAATACGACTCAGCCACAGGTTCTATTGTTCGAAGACGCAGTTGGGATGTCGAGATTTGAGTTAGGAGGAAAAGGATTTGGGCTTACTGAAATGGTCCAGTTGCGTCTGCCTATTCCCCCTGGAATGGTTATTCCTACATACGTCTGCAGAGACTTCTATGGCTTGGGGAAGCTTCCGGCAAGCCTTCTAGACAATACCCTTTTAAAAATAGGGAATATTGAGGAAATAACGAATAGGAGATTTGGTTCGCGAGATAACCCTTTACTATTTTCCGTGCGATCGGGGTCACCATATTCTATGCCTGGTATGATGGATACGATACTCAATCTTGGCTTGAACGACTCAGCTGTTAAAGGCCTAGCTGAAATGACCAGGAATGAGAAATTCGCTTTTGATGCCTATTTCAGACTGATACGGATGTTCGGGAGTGTCGTAGCAGGGATTGAAAAGTTGAAGTTTGATAGCATTGTCAAAGGATATTCAGGTAGCACTAATGAACAAGAGGAGTTCGCTGTTGAAATACTTGAAAGAATCGTGGATGACGCCAAGAAGTTATATGCCCTAGAAAGTGGAAATGACTTTCCTCAAGATCCGAGGAACCAACTCGGGATGGCCATAGAAAAAGTGTTCAAGTCTTGGGGCAACCAAAGAGCTGCGGTTTATAGGAGAATGTATAAGATTCCAGAAGACGCATACACTGCAGCAATCATTCAAGTCATGGTCTTTGGAAACATAGGATCCGCGTCTGGAAGCGGTGTGTGCTTCTCCCGGAATCCATCTACAGGGAGAAAAGAATTATTTGGTGAATATCTATCGAATTCGCAAGGTGAAGACGTTGTTGCAGGCTCGAGTGTGCCTATGCCATTAGGACAATTAGAGATGAGCTTTCCCAAGATTTATAATGAGCTAGTCAACATCGCCTCGACCCTGGAAAAGCATTTTAGAGACATGCAGGACATAGAATTCACAATAGAAGAGGGTAAACTATACATTCTACAGACCAGATCAGGGAAAAGAACGTTCCCCAGCGCAGTGAAAATAGTGGTAGACATGGTTGAAGATGGGGTCATAACTATTGAAGAAGCAATATCGCGAATAGACGTCAATGAACTTGGAAAGCACATGCAAAACGAGATAGATCCGAGCGTTAGCTCCAAGCCCATAGCGAAAGGCATTGGTGCTTCCCCTAATGTGGCTACTGGTAAGGTAGTTTTTACATCCAATGATGCGATAAAATATCTAAGTTTCGGTGAAAGGGTTATCCTTGTAAGACCGGAAACTAGTCCGGAAGACATACGAGGTGTCACAGCATCAGAAGGTGTTCTAACGATCAAAGGAGGGATGACAAGTCACGCTGCAGTAGTTATGAGGGGAATGGGAAAGCCAGCTGTGGTTGGAGCTGAATCAATAACTATGGATATGGAAAAAGAGCGGTTTATGGTAGGCGATGTGATAGTCAATAAGTTCGACCCAATCACATTAGATGGCAATACTGGAAACATTTACCTAGGAAACATTCGAACCGTCGAAAAAGAGCAGAGCGAAGAGTACAAGGAACTATATCAATGGGTCAGAGAACGCGCACAATCAAAGGAAGCCGGCGGTCAATGAAGAAAAGTGACGGTTCCATGAATTAAATTCATGCTACTGGTTGATAGAAGATTCTTACTCTTAAAACATAGTCCGTTCTAAGAGGCTGCGGTCAAAACAAATTGCAATTCATGGGTTTCCCTAGATCCAATGGGGTGGGAATTAGAAATTACGTTGGCGTTATGTGTACGGTTGGATGCTCAAATGACGTGGTTCGAGAGATCGTTCAACTTAATCCGAGGACAAAAGCCATTACCCACAATCAAGGCTGCGCGCAGACCCTTCCCGACCTCGCTCATGTGGAGAAAGTTTTGATAAATCTCGGACTGAATCCCAACATTCACTCTATTTTGCTGGTTAGCCTGGGATGTGAAAGCGTGTCATTGGACAAAATTGCAGATGGCATAGCCAAGGAGAAGACTGTTGAAACAATTACAGTCCAAGATTCCGGCATGTCGGACGCTGTCTCCAAAGGTTCAGCTTTACTGTCCCGCATGGTAGCTGAGTCGGAAAAAGCTAGAATGGGAAAGTTTGACTTTTCAGAGCTCAAACTAGCATTGAAATGTGGAGGATCCGATACGAGTTCAGGAGAAGTATCTAACCCTATTGCTGGCAAGGTCGCTGATAAAATAGTTGAAGCCAATGGTACAGTTATTTTCGGAGAGACTACAGAACTCATTGGCGCTGAACATGTATTGGTCAGGAGGGCTGCATCAGATGATATTGCTAAAAGACTCTATGCAGCTGTTGAGAGAATGGAAAAGAGGGCGATGTCGATGGGGGCTGACATGAGAGGAGGACAGCCAACTGGAGGTAATATTAGGGGAGGCATCACGACAATAGAAGAGAAGTCCCTCGGCGCAATAAGCAAAACAGGAACTTCAAAGCTTGTAAGCGTAGTCGATTACGGAGATAGAGTGGAGAACAGGGGGCTCGTGTTCATGGACACACCTGGAAGAGACATTGAGGCTCTGACAGGTTTTGCGGCGGGAGGCGCACAAATGTTGTTATTTTCCACCGGTAGAGGCGCACCTCAAGGTTTTCCGATTGTTCCAGTGGTGAAGATTTCTGGAAATCCTGAGACATGTAACAGATTACATGAGCATATTGATGTTGACGTAGGAGCTGTATTCTCTGGCGCAGAAGCCATGGACAGTGCAGCTGAACGGGTTTGGAACGAAATCGTCCAAATTGCTTCGGGAAAACTCACAAAAGCAGAACTTCTTGGATACGATCAGACAATGGACATTTACGTTAGGGGGCCAGTGATATAATTGCAGACCAGAAAAGCAATAGTAATAAACTCGAAGGATAACGTCGCAAACGCACTGACCGATATCCACGCTGGAGAAACCGTTGAAGTAATAGTGAACAACAGTCCAATCGAAATAACTCCGCTTGACGACATTTCCCTAGGCCACAAGTTCGCAATAAGGAAGATTTCCAAAGGGGAAGCAGTGATAAAATATGGTGAAACAATCGGAAGAGCAACAGAGGACATCAGGGTTGGAAACCATGTGCACATACACAATGTTGAGAGCCTTCGAGCTCGCGGAGACCTTAACATTAGAAAATAAACGTATTATTGTTGACCGAAGGTAAGGAATACCCTTTCAATGACATTTTTATCATCATTTTTATGTTACTAGAGATTAGCTAGGAAGGCGCACTAAGATACTTAATATTCGTTAGTAAGGTTTATTAAGATGGCCCATTATTGGGAATCCGAGCGAAAATATATGAGTACACAAAATTCAAGAAGAGATATGCTCAAAACCGTTGGCGCTCTTGCCGGCGGACTGGTTATCGGTGGAGCAGCAGGATGGTTCGCCAATCCAGGCGCAGCTGCAACAACGATAACATCAACCGCCCCAGGAACGACAGCAACTCTTACTTCGACTGTTACAGGACCTACTGTCACTAAGACTGTGACCAGTGGGACCACAACAACCGCTACTACGACCGCAACTACAACCGCTACTTCAACAGCAACATCAACAGCAACATCAACTTATACAACAACTCCAACAACTGACCCCTATTTACTCGCTGCACGTGAGTTCGCGGGTTGGGTTGGAAGTGAAACTACACTAACGCATGACCAGCTAGTTCAGGAGCTGGAATTCTTCGCAAACGCTGCGAAGCCATATAGAGGTCAGGAAATAAATGTAATGTTCGAAGCTATTGCGCCAGAGAACTGGGAGATCGACAACGTTTGGACGCCTTTCACGAACATAACTGGCATAAAGATCAAATACGAATCGATGTCGAACTTTGAGACAGTAGCGAAACAAGTCCAAGATCAGAAGACGCAGGCAGGGCTCTTCGATTGTATTGGTTCAGACCAAGACATGACAGGATACTGTGCATACTTCAAGAGTACTTTAGACTATACGGATTTCGCGAACAAGAATCCACAACTTGTATCACCATTTGCTGACTGGGCTGACTTTCCGCAGAGGGCGTCATACAGTGACTGGAGAACTGGTCACCTATTGGGTCTGCACGACAATTCTGCAATACACGGCACAGTGACGCGTATGGACATGCTAGACGACACTGCTGAGAGGGCTGCCTTCAAGTCGCAATTCGGTTACGACCTTAAGCGTCCCTTGGAATGGGAAGCGGATCAAGAAGCAGCAGGAGACGTGAACCTCGACTGGACCTTCGAAAAAGCAAGAGATGTAGCAAAATTCTTCACGCGGGCTAACGGAGGAAAGTGGAACCTGGTTACAGCAGGAGACCCAATATATGGTGGAGTTACTGCTCTGAAGCCAGGTGACTGGATGGGATACTGGATAGGAGACGGATGGGATGACTGCGCACAAATGGCTTCACCTGCACCAGCAGGCACATGGCCGATTGAAAACAACAAGCTAGAACCTATCACAAGTCCTTGGGGAACTGGTTTCCAAAACGATGTAATGTATTCAGTATCACAAGCAACTAAAGGTGCATTAGATGGCCCAGAAGGAGTAGAATTGTTCAATCAATGGTTCGTCGAACTGCCTAAGACTTCAACACCAGATGTGTGGGAAATAGACCCTGGTGAGATGGCTAATGGTTTCGCATTCGCACCGCGCGCCTTCATGTATTACCCGTTCTGGCTCTCGGGCACAGTAACATGGACCTACGACGCAAACTCGTTGGTTAAACACAAGTATAGGTACGAGCCTCTCCCGATAAACAAGAAAGCATATAACATACGCAAGCCAAGAGGATACACTGACCCATCAGGATGGATGACATCGCAGTGGGCTCCACATAAGGAAGCAGTATTCCTGTTTGATCAATTCATGACTTCTAAGTCAATACACTTGAAGCAGAACCTTAAGGTAGCTGCTCCTGTAAGAACATCTGTTATGCAGAGCGCGCTGTGGAGGGCCAGAGACGAATTAGATGGTTGGGGAAACCTCATTGAACTCTTCGACAAGACACAGAAATGGCACTTTGGATCAGACGCCAGAATGGTACCATACGGACTGGTGCTGAGCGCTATCGCTGACGCATCCGCCGTAGCAATGCAGGCGAAGATGAATGGAACTGATGCATCTAGCACCATCGCAACCGGAATCGCCAAATGGTGGCAAGACAACGGTTTCTACGGAATGGATCTGAAGAAGTAAAACAAGAAAACATAAGCATAAGGCTTCGAGAGCAAGAAGCCTCTTCTCTTATTTTTTTATTCTTATGTTATTTGCATTGGAATAGGAAATAATTCTTGCAATATATTATGACAGAGAATATAATAATTAGTTGCACCGATGAAACATGGTAACCCTTATATATAATTGCATACCTATCTTAAAGATTGAACATATATGTCAAAAAATATTTACTTGATACTGCCGGCAATACTGATATGCTTGACTGTTGGGTTACTCCCAACTCTTGCTTCAATCAATTACAGTGTACAAGTGCCGTTCGGAGCGATTTCGAATAGTTGGAAAGCCCTTGAAAACTTTAGGGCTATATTCAGCGACAGTCGGTTTATTGACGCGTTCAGCAGAAACCTGCTGTACAGCATTATCTGTTTGGCTATAGAAGTTCCTGCTGGAATCGGACTGGCACTTCTGGTGTACAAGAAGGGGCTTTTGAATTCAGTTGTCTCAGCAATAATAGTCATTCCCGCGCTTCTGCCTCCTATCACTGTAGGCTTAATATGGAGACTCATGCTTAAGCAGGCAGGTCCAATTACCGCAACAATAGTCAAAATTGCGCCATTTCTGAATTGGAACCCCTTTATCGACCCGACCCAAGCCTTCCTATCCATTATTGCAATGGATGTCTGGCATTGGACGTCTCTGGTGACCCTGGTCGTTTCTGCTGGACTCGCTGGTATGGACAGGTCTCCTGAACTGTCAGCTAAGACTGAAGGTGCAACAAGATTCCAGATCTTCAGATACATAGAATTACCCGCGATCGGATTCTCAATCTCTTTCGTAACAATGCTCAGATTGATCGACACGCTCAAGGTGTACGATGAAATCGTGATCCTAACATCAGGCGGACCAGGCTTGACCACAGAAATGCTAAGCGTTTACGTGAAGAAACTCGCCATAGACCAATGGAACGTAGGATACGGTGCAGCAGTCTCATTGATATACAATCTGCTGGTTCTAGTTCTAGTTAACGTACTTCTCCAGTCGATGACTCGAGGAAAGGGGTTGAAGGTGTAATGAAAGCCTCATCTATCATAAGAATCGTATTTCTCGTAATTATCGCCTTCGCGTTCATTTTCCCTCTGTATTTCATGATTGCGACCTCGCTCTCAACTAAATTAGCAATCGAACAAGGAAATGTGATACCCGACTGGAGTCCAGAGAACTATATACCTCAAGCAGCTGGTGGTGCAGGTGCAATGACAGAGGCCATAACCACCGGAGCTTGGCTCACCGCGATTATCAACTCATTCCAGGTTACAATCTGTGCTGTTGCAGCAGCGCTTGTGATAAGCTTTCCAGCAGCTTACGTCATTTCCAGATACAGCTTTGTAGCTGACAGGCATATCTTCTTCTGGTTCCTAGCTACTAGAATGGCTCCTGCGGCCGCTTTGATCATACCATTCCTCGTCATCTTCAGAGCAGTAGGAATCTGGGACACTCTCTGGGGAACTACGATAGCCTTCTGCACTTTCAACGTCCCCATCAGCATTTGGCTTTTCGCAAGCTTTATAGGCGCTATGCCCAAGGAAGTTGACGATATGGCCTTCATTGACGGCTACAGCTTGTGGCGGTTCTTTAGAAGGATTCTCATTCCTTACTGCAAACCAGGCATCCTAGTCGTAACCTTCTTCGCATGGTTCTACAGCTGGTCGGAGATGTTCTTCTGTTCCATTATCACTTCCGCAAATTACAAACCTCTGACTGCGATGTTGCTTATCACGCTGGGGAGAATGGGCTACGGAGTTCAATGGGGACTCGCGTCTGCTGCTGGAGTGGTCAGTATGATTCCTGGACTAGTACTGCTTTTCTGGGCTAGAAACTATCTCGCTAAAGGCTTCACCTTCGGGAGGATCTAAAATGCTGAACCTAATATCTTCCATATTGACGGCAATATTAGCGGTAGGTGATCCGGTAGTGAATCCAATTCCACAACTAGAATGGATGTATTTCACATGGCCAACACTTATACTCGAAATACTAATCTTCACAATGTATGGGACGCTTTTCATATTGGACCGTCGCCATAGATCGCAACCTCGAAAAGGCTTCTGGATACTGCCGACCACGAGAGGTGACAGGGTCTTCTGGAGCCTACTATTCACGTTCGCAATCGGAATTTTCTGGCTGGTCTTCCTTACACCAGTGCTTCCTGACTGGGGTATGTATCTGGCGCTTATACCCGCTGCCATAGTAGCTTATGTAATGCTGAGGTGGGGCTAATCATGAAAGTAGAACTTAAGAACGTAACAAAATCCTTCTTGGGCAGAAAGGTGTTGGACGATGTCTCCTTTACTGTAGAATCTCAGGACTTCTCGGTATTACTGGGCCCTGCAAACGCTGGGAAAAGCACAATACTCAAGATCATAGCAGGCGTCTTACAACCTGAGTCAGGCCAAGTCTTGTTTGATGACAAAGACGTCACAAAAGTGTCTCCCCAAAAGAGGAACTGCGGTGTAATCTTCCAGAATTATGCACTCTATCCCAACTATACAGCATACGACAACATTGCATCACCTCTGACAACCAAGCATCTCTCCAAGGAAGAAATAGACAAAAGAGTTAGAGAGCAGGCCAAGGTAGTCAGAATAGATCATTTGTTGGACAAACATCCAAACGAATTAAGCGGCGGAGAATCTCAGAGATTAGCTTTAGCGAGAGCTCTTGTAAGGGACGCTGATATATACCTGCTAGATGAGCCCATTACAGGTCTAGACTACAAGCTTAGAGAGAGCATGAGAATTGAAATGAAGAAGCTGATGAGGGCAAAGAACGCTACAATACTGATGGCAACACCTTCGCCAGAAGAAGCTCTAGCTCTAGGGAGAACAGTTGTCTTCTTATACAGAGGGCGTGTGGTACAGACTGGTAATATCAAGGAATGCTATGCAGTACCTTCGAACATTCTTTCGGCGCAGATATGCAGCGCTCCACCTATGAATCTTGTACCATCGAACATCGTTGAAAGAAATGGAGGGAATTACTTAAATGTCGCCGACAACAAATTCGAGGTTGACGTGTCACATTTGAACCTTCCCAAGGAAGAGAAAGAGATATTATTGGGTCTGTTCCCATACAACATATACTTGAATCCCAAAACAGCGAAGTCGATAGCCGTTGATTCAGACCTGATCATTAGCGAACCTGCTGGCTCGGAAATGTCAGTAAGAATCAGATGGAATAAAGAAGACGTTGCGATGTATCTGCCCTTCCTAAAGATTCTCGAGGAAAAGCTTAAAGTCTACGTTGATCCTCTAGACATGTACCTTTACAGCCAACAGAGCGGAAAGTTGATTACCAAATACAGAGCAGTAGGAGGAGCGTGAGTAACATGGCAAAGATAGTATTTGACAACATATCACACTCATATGACAAAGGAAAAACATGGGCACTGAAGGACATAAACATGACTTTCCCCGACAAGTCAAGAAACGGCCTGCTTGGTCCATCAGGCTGCGGAAAAACAACATTGCTGAAAATCATATGTGGCCTGGAGAAACCGTCAACTGGGAAAGTACTTTTCGACGATCAAAATGTTACAGAAATGAGACCCGAAGAAAGAAATATTGCAATCGTCTTCCAGTTCCCCGTAGTCTATAATCTGAGTGTCCGCAACAACATAATGTTTCCACTAATGAATACAAAGCTCTCAAAAGAAGAAAAAGACAAGAAAGTTACGGAGGTCGCAGAGGCCTTCGGGCTAAAAAGAATACTGGACCGACAAGCTACCTCACTAGGACCCGCGGACAGACAGAGAGTCGCCCTGAGCAGAGTACTAGTCAGAGAACCCAAGGCATTTCTATTCGACGAACCCCTTTCGTCAATCGAACCAGAAAACAAGCCAGCGTTGAAAGCTGAAATAAAACACGTCCAGGAAACACTCGGGCAGACTACAGTCTATGTGACCCATGATCAGACTGAAGCTTTGACATTCGCAGAGAACATTGCAATCATGGATGTAGGCAAAGTAGCTCAATTCGGCTCAGTTGAGGATATATACGCGAAACCCGCTAGCACGTTTGTCTCCTACTTCATAGGATCTCCAGGCATGAACCTAATAGATGGAACACTAAAAGGGAACAAAGTTGACTTGTCTTGTGGCTTCACCTTAGACTTGCCTTCAGGCTGGAAGATTCCAACAAACGTAACTGAAGTGAAGTTGGGAATAAGACCGGAACATCTCGTGATCAGCCAGGAAAAGAAGGCAGGATGGTATCCGTTCACTGTGGACGTGTTCGAGGAGCAAGGAAAGGGTTTCGGAGTAGCATCATTGACATCAGATGACGTCCAAATAAAGGCTAGAAGCAGTATCCTGTTAGAAGAAGGGATAAAGGTCTGGGTAAGCTTCCCCGTACAGTATCTCCACCTGTTTGACAAAGAAGGAAAACGCATAGTCGACTAGATCGACTTCCTCCTTTTTTTATTTTTCTTACATTCAACATTCTATCTAAACAGTATAGTGAGAGACATTAGACCCTAGCGTTGTGGAAAAGTTAAAATCTGGACTCATTAATTGTATTGGATTGAAATAAAATGTCTAATTTTAGCAAACAAAAGATGAAAGCAGCTGTATTGTATGGACCGAATGATGTTCGCATAGAGGAGGTTGACATACCAAAGCTGGAAAATGATGAGGTTCTTGTAAAAGTGAAGAAGATTGGAATCTGTCCCAGTGATGTTAGAACCTATCAGGGAATCTACAAGCATCTACCTGTCTATGGCAAGGAAAGCTATGGGACTTCAGGCCACGAATGGACTGGTGAAATAGTGAAGGTTGGAAGTGCTGTGAAAGGTTTCTCTCTTGGAGACCGTGTTGTGCCACAACTCATAATCCCGTGTGGCGTCTGCAAATTCTGTAGGAAGGGAATCACAAACCTCTGTATCTCCAAAACGGGGCAGGGAAGAGGTTACGCGGAGTACACAAAGGGAATTGCAAAGGCATTATTCAAAATCCCAGAAAACGTGAGCTATGAAGAGGCAGCCTTCGCAGAGCCTATCGGAGTATGCTTGCACGCTAACGAAATAATTTCTCCTAGACCTGGCGACACAGTCCTGATCATCGGAACGGGTCCCATGGGTCTTATTCACCTGCAGCTTTCAAAGCTTTCAGGAGCAACAGTAATAGTAAGCGAAGTAGTTGAAAGCAGGCTTGAGATGGCTAAGCATTTTGGCGCTGATGCTGTCATCAACCCCACCAAAGAAGACATGCCCGAGAAAGTCAAGGAGATGACAGATGGTTACGGTGCGGATGGAGTGATTGTTGCAGTGGGAAACAAGATAGCGATTGAGAGTGCGTTCAAGGCTGCTAGTGCTGCTGGCACAATAGTGTTGTTCGGTGGAACCTACCCTCTTGGCACAACTATACAAATCGATCCCAATCTCATACACTATGGTGAGCTGAAGGTTACGGGATGCTATGACCATATGGCAACGCATATCGAGAGAACACTCAAGGTCCTATCTAGAAAAGCAATAAACGTAGAAGGCTTAATATCCGACACTTTTCCTCTTGACAGATTGAAAGAAGGACTCGAACTTGTTAAGAGCGCTAGCGCGATCAAGGTTCAGGTAGCACCATAAGCATTGCAGACATGTGATTGAGATGGCAGGCGCTGACAAAGGATGCTACCTATACGGCATAGACATAGGCACATCATCGACCAAAGGAGTCTTTATCAATAGCAAAGGAAAAGTCCTAGCAGAAGCAGTAGTAGAACACGATTTCAACATAGTCCGACCTGGATGGGTCGAACAGGACCCTGACAAATGCTATTGGGGTGACTTCAAG
Source organism: Nitrososphaeria archaeon (assembly GCA_963760525.1). Classification (GTDB taxonomy): domain Archaea; phylum Thermoproteota; class Nitrososphaeria; order JACIWG01; family JACIWG01; genus CAVXDT01. The sequence continues at coordinate 22,559 of CAVXDT010000013.1, read as the reverse complement.
GAAATCACCAAAATACTACTGGAGAAGACAAATGCATCCCCTGAAGACATCAAGGGTATTGGTGTAAGCGGGCTTTCACCAGACCTTGTTCCAATAAGCAAAGACGGTAACGTGGTTAGACCAGCAATCATCTACATGGATAGAAGAGCATGGAAAGAGTGCGAAGAGCTCAAAAAGAAGATAGGGCAGCAGGCAATCATCGAAAAAACGGGCAATATCGCAGACCCATACTTTGCAGGCTATAAACTGGCATGGTACCTGAAAAATGAGCCTGACAACTACAAGAAGACATGGAAGGTTCTCAACGCTGACAAATATGTCGAGTATAAACTGACCGATGTTGCAGCAGCTGATATGCCTGTAAGCTTATGTTTTGCTCCATACTTTGATTTCGAAAAAAAGGCATGGTCTGAGGAAATGTCTGAGCTGTTGGGTGGCGGAATCGAGAAACTACCAAAGATATATGAATGTCATGAAGTCGTCGGGAACGTAACCTCAAAGGCAGCAAAAGAAACTGGACTTGCGGCTGGAACACCTGTTGTAGCAGCGGGCCCTGACGCATCTCTCTCTGCATACAGTACTGGAATGGTACACGCCGGAGAATCATGTTTCATGTATGGAACAACGGGATGTTGGTTTGTCGTCACGGACAAGCCGGTCAGAGATAAATTGGGGAGGCTCATGACCTCACTTCACATCGTACCAGGAAAATACATCATTGGAGGGGGTCTGATTGCGACAGGGGCTTTGGTCAAATGGTTCAGAGATCAGTTTGGGCATGTCGAAAAGAGTATGAGCGCAATGCTCGGATCAAGTCCGTACCAGTTAATGGACAAAGAAGCTGAACTAGTCAAACCAGGTTCAGAAGGATTGATAGTGCTACCCTACTTTCTAGGAGAAAGAACGCCGATCTGGGATGTTAACGCGAAGGGCATGATCTTTGGCCTTACATTAAACCATACAAGAGCCCATGTGTATAGATCGTTGCTGGAATCGAGCGGATATGGACTGAGACATCACATAGACATAGCAAGATCTCTCGGAGTAAACATACAGGAAATGTTCGCCGTGGATGGAGGGGCAAGAAGCAGGTTGTGGAGGCAGATAATAACCGACATAACAGGTGTCACACAATCCTATGTGAGCAAGGCAGCAGGAGCACCATTCGCTGACGCATTCCTAGCAGGCATGGCAGCAGGTATCTTCAAGAGGTTTGAAGAGATAAAGGACTATGTCGTAGTAGACGATGTAACCAGGCCAAATCAGGAAAACCACAAGTTCTACTCAAAACTATACGAAATATACCTGAAACTCTACCCACACACAAAGGAAGATTCGGATGCATTGAGTTCGATAATGGGGTACTAACAGGACTCATTTCTCTTTTTCTGACTCATTTCCAATTCTAGTATTTGATTGCGATAATCTTTCACGCGATCCTAAGTATAATACTTGATAGAGAAGTGATCAGGATATTTAGATAATGAATTAAAGAGGCAAGTTATTCTAGCTGTTATGGAATTTCCACATAAGCCATGGCTACTAGATACGCTGGGGTCATACTGAAAATAAGAAAGGTGAATGTTTCCTCCTGCCTACGGAAACATTCTACGAGAAATATTCATTCAAATACGCTGAAGAATGTTTGTTCTTTTTTGCAGGATGGGCACTTTGTGGGCGCTTCGACGTCGTCATGAACGTAGCCGCAATTTTTGCAGCGTTGTTTGATTTCTCTCATCTAAATCTTAAGACTCCCTCATTTGACTTTATATAAATCTTACTAAAACAATCAAATTGATTTATATTAAGCGTGATGAAGGTGTCTGCTGGTGTTTCGTCAAATTTCATTCTTAAATCGTCATATCCGTCAGAATAATCGTCAAATGCGTCAGATCATCTTAAATCCCCTATTTTGGAGATGCATGCCATTTGTCACTGACAATCGATTGTACTGGGGCATTTGTTGATGTTAAAGGTCCTAGATAGGGTACCCTAATAACGCTAGCTTTAAGGAGGACCCAAAACCTTGACAGACCTGATCGAACATGACGTTCATCGTATGCCCCCTCTGCGGCAAGATGACGAGCCAGAGAAATTTCAATCCTCATAAACTGGATCTTGACGTCTACGTTCAAGATGTGCAAGGTTTAGGTCGCGGTAAAGGATTTAAAGTAATAGGCAGAAGGTCCGAACTGCACACACAATCTGTTATAGTGCCAATTAAGGGAAGGCTTCTCAACCTTTTGTCGATGCTGTACAAGGAGAGACTGTTGTCGATGCAAGAAGTAGCCAGGAGATTTGGGCTAATTCTTCCACAGGATTACCGAAGACTTGAAGATGAACGTGATGCTTTAAGAGCAGGTCTCGAAGAGACAGAAGGTCAGCTCAAAGAGGTTGGAGATGAACTTGATGAGGTGAAAGGCGAACAGAAGGAGGCTGATGAAGGTTTCTCAGAAAAGCTACAAGGGTTGACCGACCTTATAGCTGATGCGCTGGAGGAAGACAGTGAAGACTGGGAATTTGAAGGAGAAGAAGAAGACGAAGACTATGTTAAGTTGAAATTTGGACTGGAAAGGTTAATTGACAGCTTTCAAGCATTAAGAGCTCAAGGGGAAGAATCTTAGGAAATAAATTCTTTTCGTACTTCTATAGGTTAGATGCAGAAGTTTCATAGTAGTATATAAAATAAACATGCGGCTCTACTGGTTGACCTTGATACAAGATAAAATGTCGAAGCGAAGGTTTATATGTGACTTCCACGCATCAGAAAAACGTAGTTCTAGTATGTTAGAAGGGTCAAGCAGATCACAAGAAGAAAAAAAGTACTTTGCTAGTAAATTCTTGAATGAGTTACCAAGCGATTCCGAGATTGGATCATGCGAAGGGGAGTTCATAGTTGATGGCAAAGGCTGGGCAATTAAACTGAAACCAAGCCCATCATGCCAAACACAGCTCTCTAATCTCTCAGAGCTACCCTCTTATGTTCAGAAGTATGTTACAAAGCACATGGAAACGAATGAAAAATGATTTTCATTATTAATTAAATAATTCAATCAAATTTTATCTGGGCTTTAATAACCTTATCCTCTCCTTTTTCCACGATCTCCATTCCTTTCGCAAGGTCTTCGAGCTGAAAAACATGGGTTAACATAGATGTCAATGGCAACCTTCTGGAAACTGCAAGTTTTATTGCGCTAGGAAATATATTTGCATATTTATTATGTCCTGTTATAGTCAACTCTTTGAATGCAACGAGTATCATCGGAATTTGAGTTGTATCCTTAAAACCATGGCCTATTTCGTGAATTCTACCTCCATCTCTCACAATTTTGAAGGCTTGATTTATTGTATCTTCTGTTCCAACTGTATCAAAGACTATATCCGCACCACGTCCACTTGTCATTTCTTTAATTATTTTTGAAGGTTCATCCTCTCTTGAATTTATTGCCATTTTAGCACCAAATTGTTTTGCAAGATCAAGCTTGTGCTTAGATCTGGATAAAACGAAGATATCGGTTGCCCCGCTCTCTCTTGTAGCAAGAAGGGTGGCTAAGCCTATTGTCCCAGAACCAATTATTGTGGCACTTGCGCCTGCAAGTATTCCCCCTGCTATTTTAATAGCTGTCAAACCAACAGCAAGAGGTTCAATCATTGCACCTTCTTCAAGAGTCATTCCGTCAGGCATTCTGTAAACTAAGTCTGATGGCCATGCAACATATTCTTGGTAAGCTCCATCTGTAGGTGGGGCACCCATGAACTTCTCATATGTACATAATTCATATCTACCAATTCTGCAATAGTAGCATTTTCCACATGGAATTCCGGGTTCAACGATAACACGGTCTCCAATATTGAGGTTATTAACTAAAGCACCTTTTCCAATTACTTCTCCGCAACATTCATGTCCAAGAACGACTGGTTTACTCATTATATTAGGTCCTATTCTACCATCAGCATAAATATGTACATCTGATCGGCATATACCAACGTTTTTCATTTTTACTAAAACTTGATCTGACTCAATTTTTGGTATAGGACGTTCTTCAATTTTTATATTACGGGGACTATAAAGTACAGCTGCCTTCATATTATCTCAAAAAATATATTTGAAAACGATATTTAAATATTGTCTTCTTTGTCATCCGCGTACGTTAAAGCACGAGTAGACTATTCGGGATTAAAACAGACTTCTATGATTAAACCCCATCTTTTCAGAGAGTTTCCATCAGACTCAACTTTATGCCCAACATATACGTTAGAAGCGTCAAATCATTCCATAGCTCAGATTCCAATCTTGCTATTAGTCTAGCTGGTACTCCGCTTCTCTTGTTGTTGATTGTACTGGGGCATATGGGAATATTGTGGGTTAAGACTCCAAATAGGGTACCCTAAAAAATAACCAGCCCCATAACCAAGTGGTTCCTTTTATGATATAGTTATGGCAGAATAAACGAATTGATGGAATTATGAACCATAATATTTATAAATAAAAAAATTTGAGCGTACTTAAGTGAATGTTATGACCTATACTGGTAAGATAGTAAGAATGAATAAAATATTCAAGGAAGATGGCAAATCCTTTGTAATCGCCATGGACCATGGTATCGGAGGAACGACAAAAGGCATAGAAGACTTCGAAGAAGTTGTGAAGAAGGTGACCGAGGGAGGAGCTGACGCAGTTTTAGTAAATTTTGGACAGGCAAGGAGAATAGCTCCTTATACCAGCAGAAGAATTGGCATGCTTCTTACAATACCAAATGATGCAAAATATGTTCAAATGGCTGTGAAATTGGGCGCAGACGCTGTTAAGACAACGTACTTTGGTTCTGTCCCATTAGGCGAGAACCTTATTGACAAGTTTATGGAAGTAGCAATGGTTTGTGAAGACTGGGGAATGCCATTTATGGCTGAAATTGTGCCAACTGACAGCAACGGGAAATTGATTTATGAAGTCGAAAAGATAAAGCAAGCAGCTAGAATCGGTGTCGAACTTGGTGGAGACATCATAAAGACTTCTTACGCTGGGAAACCAGATGAATACAAGGAAGTCGTGAGATCATGCAAGGCGCCAATTGTTGTTCTCGGTGGAGAAAAAATGGACAGTCAAGTGGATCTTCTGAAAGTAGTCAAGAACGCAATGGATGCTGGAGCTGCTGGTGGTACAATTGGAAGAAACATCTGGCAGCAGAAAGACCCTAAGAAGATAACCAGAGCAATAATCAGCATAGTACACGAAGGCGCAACCGTCGAGCAAGCTGCAAAGCTACTCTAGACTAGACAACTTACATTCAGGAACATAAAACAGAAGAAACCACATACTTAGGAAACTAAATTAGTTCCTAAGTTGCCTTTTTTTGCTCGTTTTCGTAACTCAAATTATGAATTTATCTCTAACTAGCATTGTGGAAGAGTATCCCTCCCACAATAGTGTATACTACATTATAGTTTTGATCTAGGATTACGAAATCCGCATTTTTTCCTGGTTCGATAGACCCTATTGATTGATCCAAATGCACTGCTTTTGCTGGCGTTGATGATGACATCATGAAAATAGACTTCGGTTCAATTCCTAATCTGATTCCAATGTTCCTGACTGTTTGGTCCATCGTCAACGCACCCTGAGCGAGATTTCCATTGGCCTGGAGACATCTTCCAAACTTGGCATATGTCTTTACTTGTCCACCTACAATGTATTCCCCGTCTGGCATCCCCGCTGCTGGAGTTGCGTCAGTGATGATAGCTATTCCTTCAGGACCTTTTATACGGTATGTGAAATCTATTACTGCAGGATGAACATGCACTAAATCTGTTAGCAATTCCACGATGACTTTCTTCCTAGTTAAGCCTGATGCTACTAAGCCTGGATCTCTGTGGTGAAAGCCTCTCATCATGGTATAAAAATGGTTTATTAAATTGACACCTAAGTCAATAGCTTTCTCACTTACTTCATAGGTCGCATTTGTATGACCTAAAGATAACGTAACTCCATGTTCATTGGCTAGCTTGATAATATCAATTGCATTTGGTAACTCTGGTGCCAGAGTCATCCTTAGAGGCATATTTCCACATTTTTCGATGTATTCTAGAAATTCAGTTGAATCTGGGTTTCTGAAGAATTCTGTGAGCATTGCGCCAGGTTTTTCAGGACTGATAAAAGGGCCTTCAAGATGAGCACCAGCAACCCGCGATCCAGGAGGTTTCTCTTCCCACATTTCTTTAGTGTGCCCTAAAAAATCCAAGAGCGTTTCCTTAGATGCTGCAACTGCGGAAGGAAAGAAAGATGTTACGCCATATTTCACTAGAGACTCCGACATACCTTTTATTGCGACTGAACCACCTGAGGTCGCATCATATCCCTTTACACCGTGAAGATGTATGTCAACATATCCTGGTGCAACAATAAACTTGGTAGCATCTAGAATACCTTCATTTGTAGCAGTCCCATCGTGTATTATGTCTAGGATTCTTCCATCATCAATCCTGACTAAAGCATCATCTATTTCTTGAAATGGTGTAAAAAGCTTATGGCACTTTATTCCAGTTAATTCCCTCATCAAGCAACAGAATCGTTTTTCTAAATGCTCTTATTTATTCTTATCATAAGAAAGATTATAGACGATACTGGCGTTCAAAAAGCACATGAAATTGACTAAAGACTACTGACTGGAGACTAAGATAGGTGCTTAAATCTGTTTGAATTTTGCTTAGAAACAGCTATTTTATTAGAAACAAAGATTAATATATTCACTAAGTCATCCTTTTAGAGAACGAAGCATGGAGAAGGTCGAAGTAGTCGATTTTGCGAAAGGCGTTGCGATCTTTGTGATTGTAATTTTTCATGGTTACGAAGCGATGTTCGGATGGCCAGGTCATGACCTATGCTCATTTCTACAAGGTGGGCTCGTTCAATGGTACTCTTTTAGCTTCGCAACATCAACATCAATCTATATGGGCTTACTAAAATTGACTTCACTAGGTTACCAGGGTGTTTCTGTTTTTGTCGTCATGGCAGGCTTTCTAGCCATGTGGAGCACAAGGAACAAGGAGTTTAACCCATACAGCTATCTGGGCAGAAGATTATACAGACTTTTTCCCCTGTACTGGATAGCTCTTGCGGGATGCACTATTTTCAATATTCTGGTATATGGGAAGGCGCTTGCTTCCACACTTGATATTTTCTCAATGTATGTTGGGTACTATCCTATCGGAACAAGCGCGTGGGTGCTGAATCCGTCTTTTTGGTACATTACTCTGATAATCCAACTTTATATCTTCTTTCCTGTACTTCGTGGTTTCTATACTAGGCTCAATAGTACCAAATTCTTACTTCTAATGGGAATAGCAGCATATATTTCAACACGAACCCTAATGTATGTTTCACCATTGGCGGGTCAGTTCTTTGGCTGTTGGCTTCTCGAATTCTCTTTCGGAATGGTGATAGCCACTAAATTTGAAAGGGTTGATAAGGTTCTCTCGCGCATTGTCATGCTTATTCCACTAGCTCTAGCATATATTGCAGGATTCTTCTTGGGTACTTACCCTGATGCCTGGCCTATAGCGAGGCCGTTGTATGGTATTGCTTTAACGCTCTTTGTTTGGACGGTGTATAATGCGATAAGGAGTAGGTGGGGGTTGAAATGGGTTGGCAAGGCTTTCGTGTTTGTTGGTGTGAACTCTTATGCTCTTTATCTCATAAATCAGCCGTTTATTCAGGACTATTTCATGTTTATTTCATCTAAATTTACTGGAGAACCTTTGTCTTTTGCCAATCCAATACAAGGAAGTATGTATAATTTAATGACTTATCCTTTGGATAGATATGTCTTGCTTTTACTAATCTATGTTATAATTGTGATAATCCTAGCATATGTTTTGACAAAGGTTGATAATCGCATACAAAGAACGCTTGTTACATGGAGCACAAAACAGCGCTCTACTAAGGAACAGGCAAGCTAGCATTCAACTTGACTGCTTGAGCTTGAAATTTGCGAAAGATTTAATAGTTTTTCTTTAGTAAAATTGTTGGTTGAAAATGTACGATAAATCAAATGCAGATGGCTATTTGATGGGCATTGATGTTGGTTCCACTAATATCAAGGCAGCTATTTTCGATCTTCACGGAAAAGAAGTCGCAGTTGAAGCAGTGCGACTTCAAACTGAGCAACCTCATTTAGGATGGGTTGAGAGAGACATGAACGCAATGTGGGACTGCACAAAGCAAGTGATAAGACAGTCAATAGACAGGTCGAAGACGAATCCATCTTCTATTCTTGGGATAGGTGTGTCGGGACAGGGTGACGGCTTGTACTTGTTGGACAAAGAGGGAAAACCGGTACGCAAGGGTGTCATGTCCATTGATTTCAGATCAGTTGATATCATCAGGGAATGGGAACGAAATGGCAAGAACGAAGAAACTTTCCCCTTCATAGGACAGAAACCTATTGTAGGGAATCCGGTCAGCATCCTAGCTTGGCTTAAGCGTAACGAGCCTCACAGTTACTCTGGGACAAGATGGATTGTCTTCTGTAAGGACTATATAAAGTACAAGCTTACCGATGTCATATGCACTGATGAGAGTGATGCTGCTGCCACTCTCACTGATGTTAGAACAAGGAAATATTCTGATGAAGTCCTTGAAATCTTGGACTTGGAGGAATGCAAGGAAAAACGTCCCCCAATTGTTTCTGGATGGGTCAAATGTGGAGGAGTAACCTCAAAAGCTTCAAATGAAACAGGGCTGAGTAAGGGGACTGCAGTATCGTCTGGGCTACATGATGTTGATGCAGTTGCTCTTGGCGCAGGCTGCATAGAAGATGGGCAACTACTTATCATAAATGGCACATGGCAAATCAACCAAGTCATAATTGACAGACTTGTACTCGATCCAAACAAGATATGTGGAACCAGGGCAACTGGAGCTCCAGGCCGATGGTTGATAGCAAATGCTTCACCAGCTGGAGTTACAAACCTTAACTGGTTCATTGAACAATGTGGCAGCAACAGTCGCATGGAAGCAGAAAAAGTCGGTATGACGTCGCATGCCTATTGTGATAGACAGATAGAATCCATCCCAGCTGGCTCTGACGGAGTTTTGTATCATCCTTTCCTTTATGGCTTAGGCAATTTGCCCAACGCCAGAGCAGGTTTCTGCGGAATTGACGGTAGGCATACACAGAAGCATTTAATGAGGGCTGTTTATGAAGGGGTTGCCTATTCATCATTTATGCAAATTGAGGAATTGAAGAAAATTGTCACCATCAAAGAAGCCAGGATAAGCGGCGGTGGAAGTAGAAGCAGAATATGGGTTCAGATTTTCGCAGACGTTATAAACTCCCCCATTAAGGTGCCACAAGGAAGCGAGCTAGGCGCCTTAGGCGCAGCAATGAGCGCTGGAATATGTGCTGGAGTCTATGAAGACCATGAGACAGCAGTAAAAGAAGCTACCCTAACGTCATATGAATCAATTCCAAATCTGGAGAATTCGCAAAAGTACAAGGCAATATACAAGATATTCAAGAAGTCAATACCTAGAATAGTCAAAACATGGGATGACCTAGACAAATTTAGAAACATCAAATGAGAAGACTAAGTTTATAAACTACAGATAATTGCTGCATTCAGATAATATTGAAATGCCTCGTATGTGGTGACCCCGCCATTCCAAGCCAGAGAATTTATGGTGAAATGCATAAACTAGAGGAAAACGGTGTAACATTCAAATTAATAGACTGGAAGAAAGGACTTGAAGTAAAGGAATTCGTATCCGTAATACTTGACATCGAACATAATGGTCCAGAAAAAGTTGAACCATTCAAAGACATGATAGATGAGGTCGCAGATGCCGATTTCCTCATCGTTCACTTCGCGCCAGTCTCAAGAAAGGTCATAGAGAAAGGTAAGAAGTTGAGGATGATTGGATGCATAAGAGGCGGAATTGAGAATGTGAACGTTGAGTCAGCTAAGGAAAAAGGTGTCTTGGTGCTCAATGCACCAGGTAGGACAACCGGCGCTGTATCCGATTTCACTATTGGGATGGTCATATCTCTCATAAGGAAGATTCCTGAGTTTAATTCAGCCCTCAAAAAAGGTGTTTGGATGACATTTGATAGAGACAAACTACCATACAATCTGGAAGGAAAGATTCTAGGCGCCATCGGATTTGGCAACATAGGCAAGGCTGTAGCGAAAAGAGCTAGCAGCTTCGGCATGAAGGTACTCGCATATGATCCATTTGTCAGCAAAGACATTGGTTCAAGTCTTAATGTTGATCTCGTAAGTTTAGATACATTGCTGAGAAATTCGGACATAGTCACAGTGCATGCTAGGCTTTCACCTGAAACAAAGAACATGATAGGGGAAAAGGAGTTTAAGTTGATGAAGAATACCGCTTACTTTGTGAATACTGCGAGGTCGGGGCTTGTCAACGAGAAGGCGCTCATAAGAGCTCTCGAAGAAAAATGGATAGCAGGAGCAGCATTAGATGTATTTGAGGAAGAACCCCTAAGCAGTACGTCCAAGTTCCTCCAGTTTGACAATGTTGTTCTAACTCCTCACATAGCTGGTTCGACTATAGACACTTCTCTTAACGGTCCAAGAATGATGTTTAAGGAAATAATGAACATAATCAAACTAGGAAAAACAAGCTATCACCTTTAGTTCCCGTTATACGAAGCTTATTTTCAATAATAATCAATTTTTGCTTTCACTGAAAAGTTTAAAAGCTTTAGCTTAAAGTCTTCGGGTGTGATTTAATGGCCTTTGTGAAAAGTGAAATGAAAGCTGCCATACTATATGGACCTAGTGATGTCAAGGTTGAGATAGTTGACATCCCTGATTATGGAGATGACGAAGTTCTTGTCAGAGTCAGAAAGGTTGGCGTCTGCCCAAGTGATGTCAAGTGGTAATGCGCTTAAAGTTCAAGTAGAACCATAGTAATAGGAAGATGATAACGATGACAAAAAAACCTGAATGTTATCTGTTAGGTGTTGACATAGGAACATCCTCCACAAAAGGAATGCTCGTAAGCTCCGACGGTAAGGTCATCGCTGACGCTTTAGTAGAACACGACATAAACATAATTAAGCCAGGATGGGTGGAACAAGATCCTGATGTTTGCTATTGGGGTGACTTCAAGAAGATAGTAAGCGAACTCTTAAAGAAATCCCAAGTGAATTCAGAAAACATCGTAGGTGTTGGTGTGAGTGGACTTGCACCTGATATCGTCCCAATAGACAAAGAAGGCAAAGTCATCCGTCCGGCAATAATATATGTAGATAGGAGAGCTCAGAAAGAATGTCAGCAACTGCAGAATAAGATAGGATTCAAGAGTATTATTGAGAAAACTGGTAACATGAACGATCCATATTATGCAGGATACAAGCTGATGTGGTACATGAACAACGAGCCAGAAAATTATAGGAGAACATGGAAGGCTCTTGATGCCAGCAAATATGTTGCTTTCAGACTAACGGGAGTTACTGCTATAGACAGGCCTACAGCAATGATTTTCGCTCCATACTACGATTACAAGAAAGGAATATGGTCAGATGAGATATCCAATATTGTGGGGGGTGGCATTGACAAGTTACCAGAAATATATGAATGTCACGATGTCATAGGTCATATCTCCAACGATGGCGCAAGAGAGACTGGACTGAAATCGGGAACTCCAGTGGTTGCCTCGGGCCCAGATGCAATTACATCAGCTTACAGTGTGGGAATGGTCAACACTGGCGAATCATGTTTTATGTATGGGACTACCGGATGTTGGTTCACTGTCCTTGACAAACCTAGTACTGATCCTAGATTGCTGAATAGTATTCATGTTGTCAAAGGGAAGTATGTAATAACAGGGGCCATGATCGCGACTGGTGGTCTTGTTAAATGGTTCAGAGACAAGTTTGGGCACGTCGAGAAAAGTATGGGAGAAATGCTTAAAGTCTCTCCTTATCAATTGCTTGACCAAGAAGCTGAGAAAGTGAATCCCGGCTCTAATGGCCTTCTAGTGTTGCCATATTTTATGGGAGAGAGAACACCTATCTGGGATGTAAATGCGAAAGGCATGATCTTCGGCTTGACTCTTGATCATTCCCGTGCTCATGTTTACAGATCTCTTCTTGAAGCTGGAGGGTATGGTCTTAGACAACATATGGATATTGCTAGATCTTCCGGAGTAGATGTTAAGAACATGCTCGCTGTGAACGGAGGTGCAAGAAGCAAGCTTTGGAGACAGATAATAAGTGATATTACCGGCGTTTCCCAAGACTACGTAACAGAAGTATTGGGTGCTCCATTTGGCGATGCTTATCTCGCAGGCATGGGTGCTGGAGTGTTCAAGAGGTTTGAAGACATAAAGAATTATGTTCACATAGGCGAGAGGACTCAACCAAACATGAAAAATCACGAGCTATATACCAAATTATACAAAATCTATCTAAAACTATACGATCACACAAAAGAAGATTCTGATGCTTTAAGTCAGATCACTGGCGAGTAAATCCTGCTTTATCTTTCAAGTCTTGATTAAATAGAAGAAACCATTTTGACATCTAAGATTAAAATCTTGATTAAAGCGCAATTTTTTTATGCCATCTAAATGTTATTAATAGGGAAACTATTATTGTGATTGCGACTAATGCAAAAGCGACTATTGTTACTTGGTATAATGTCCATTCAAAGGGTTTAGAAGTGCTTATAGGTCTAGATCTTGGAATGTTTTCATTAGGAGCAGCTATTCCAATTCCATATGAAATAGTTGGAGAGTTTTCTATTATCATAGGAGATTGAAAAGTTCCATCACCATTTCCTCCTATAAAGTAGACTTTTCCTGTAATATAGGAGTAAGCTATTAAGTCTTGATTTCCGTTATGGTCAATATCATAAGCATCAAGGCTAACATAATGCTCTTGTATTTCTTCCCCTGTCATAATATCTTTTTGTGTTATTTTAAACGCTTTTCCCGCAAATTCAAGCCTTCCAGTACCATCGCCTTTGTAAAGCCAGAATGTCGAGTATAAGGGTAGACGATCCCCACCTATAATGAGATCCAAGTTTCCATCATTATTAAAGTCTCCTGATGCAAGTCCAAGAGGGGAATAGGCTCCAGTATCCGCTCCGAAGTCTATAACTTGGGTGTGAGTAAATCCTCCAGCACCATTACCTCTATAAAGGAATACCTTCCCACTTCTAGAGGAATTATATATATCAACCATCACTATATCCATGTTCTCATCCTTGTTGAAGTCTCCAACATCCAGAGTATACAGAGCTCCAGAATTCCAAGAGACATCCAATGGAAACTTTGTGAAAGTGTTGTCTCCATTATTTTTAAACCACCATTTATTGCTTAAGAAATCTCCACCTACAAAGTCCAGAAAGCCATCATTGTTGAAATCAGCAGCACGAAACTGACTAAAGTAACCACTTGTAGCTAAACCTGAAGCAATTTTTGTCGGAGTGAGTACTCCATTGCCATTGTTTATATAGAGATATAATGCATTGCTGTCTCCTTCGCCAAGCAAGAAGTCTGGGTTACCATCATTATTGAAGTCACCTATCGCAAGTCCATCCACGCTGCCAAAAAAACCTATAGCTGTCTTATTACCGAATGTTCCATCCTTGTTGCTGGGAAAAAAGAACTCTCCTCCTAGATGACTTTCATCGCCTGTAAGAATAAATTCTTGTGAATATGGCGAAACACTTACTGGTACTGGTGTATAATTCACAGAAGTTAGTAACAGGAAAAATAGAGAAAAAGCAAGTAACACATTCTCCATTATTAGAACTACCTACGTGGTCTAGGAGGTAAATGCTATATAAGCCCTTTTATCCTTACAGTTTGATTGTTTAGATTTCAAAAATCTATTATAATATTTTCTTGCCCTTTTGCATACTGCTTAGGTAGATAGATAATGCTGTCAAGTGACAAAGAAAAAAAGAAAGAAGATGAAAGGTACTAAGGTATTATGGCGATCTTCTCTGCTTCCTTAGTAGTCAACAGGATGTCGAAGGCTTTTTGGATATCATCTAACTTCATGTGATGGGTGACAACATCTTTTACATTAACTGCTCTTGTCTTGATAAGTCTCCAGGCTTTGTGAACGTAGAAAGGATTGGTATGATTTGTGCCTTGTATTGTTACTCCTGCATAGTGTATTCTGTTCTGGTCAAGTGTTACTTTCGTGCCTGGTTTGGCGCCAGCGTAGAAGTTGACTGTTCCAAGTTTCTTCACCATTCGGAAAGCTTGCTCATCAGTTTCACCATAGCCTGCTGCCTCGATAACAACTTCAGGACCGAGACCTCCAGTCAACTCTTTTACTCGCTCTTCGACATTCTCTTTAAGTGCATTGATCGCATAGAACTTTCCAGGACGTTTAGCATGGATCTTCTCAGCAATTTTGAGCCTGTAATCCATAGTATCGATCATTATGTGAGTTGCTGCACCTAGCAATCCTGTTACTTGCATATGGTAAAGACCTTGAGGGCCGCATCCTATGATCGCTACAGTGTCGCCTAACTCTACGTTACTTATGGAGCTTCCATAGACAGCGCATGAAAAAGGCTCAAGTTGGCATGCTTCTTCATATTCTATGTCATCGGGTATCTCAAACAGATTCACTTTTGCAATGTGTTCAGGAACAAGGTAGTATTCTTGATAGCTTCCCATATAACGTAGGGGGTTCTTGCGCATGTCTGCAGTAAGCTTGTCCCAGTTGAGGCACGCAGTATATTCGTGGGCTATACAGTTCTCGCATACCATGCATGGTGCACTGTTGTGGGCGACAACTCTTTGCCCAACTTTCCAATTGTGCACTTTGTCACCTACAGCTGCAATAGTGCCTGCTACTTCGCCATGTCCGAAAAGTCTCGGAAATATATCGTTCAAATACCCTCTAACATAAGTCTTGACATCTGTCCCACATGTCGTAGCAGTCCCCACTTTTATTAGTACTTCGCCTTCTTTAGGTTCTGGTTTTTCAACGTTTTCTAAGCCGATCTTGCCTATTCCATAAATCAAAGCTGCTCTCATTTTTGCCATTAATTTTCACCACCTTGCAAGCTTTAGTCGCTATATTAAAAACTTCCCATTTGTGGATACAATTAGGGACCAAAAGTGCCAAATGAAGCTAAGACGAAATAATAACGCTTCTCACATTTTTGAGAAAAGACAATATTAAAAAGCTTTTTTCTTATCCAAGAAAGGTTTATATAACGTGCCAAGAGAAAACAAACTGGGATAAAAATTTGAGTGAAAACACATCAAGTGAACCCCCAAGAAGAGACTTTTTGAAATACGTGGCGACAGGCGTTGGGGCTCTCGCAATAGGCGCTATAGCAGGTTACGTTGTAGGATCAGGAAACGTGACTACATCAACATCAACGACAACTGCTACTACAACTGTTCCTGGACCAACGGTAACGAACACTGTAACTCAGACTGCGACTACAACTGCGACTACGACTACAACTACGACTGCACCATTCTATGAAGGTAGTTATCCATCTACACAAGAAGGGTTGACTTCTATGATCAATGCAGCGACTGAACTATACATAAAAAGATTGAAGGAAGAAGCACTTAAGTCAAGCACAGATTGGAAACAATTCCAAGGAAAAGTTAGTTCTTTAAACTGCTCTATAAGACAGTCAACTGACAACGATATCTATGCTAGGATGGGACTAATATTCGAAGAGCTTTCAGGCATTAAGGTCAACTTCGATTTTACTCCAGAAGTGCAACAACGGGAAAAAGTATCAATTGACATTCTCCAAAAGACCGGTGTTTACCACTTGCCTATTATTGACAATATGCATCTTCCAAAGTACGTTGCAGCTGGATGTATGGAAGGTCTGAACCAGTACATCGAAGATCCTAAGCTCACAGATAAGACGTTCTATCAGCCAAACGACTTTTACGACATGGTTTTCAAATCAGGAAATGCGCCTCCATATGGTGCGAAAGGCGAGTTGTACTATGTTCCAAGCATTTTCCATCACACAATGCAGTACTATAACAAGGCGTATTTCGACGCTAAGGGATTGACGAATCAGGACATTGATACATTCGATTCGCTATTGACATCCGCTGGAAAATTGAATAATCCAGGCGCACAGCAGTATGGTTACTCCTCAAGAGGAATGAGAGGAGAGGGAATGAACATATTTACATGGCAAACATTCCACAGAGGTTTCGGAGGGGAATGGATAGATTCGAGTATGAAACCGATATTCAACTCAGATGCGACAGTCGCAGCCATTAAAGCCTATGTCGATCTTATGACACAGTACGGTCCTCCAGGAGTGGAAAATTACGACTTCGCAGCAACCTTAAGCTCAGCAGGAGAAGGAAGAGTTGCTATAGGTCTTGACTGTGACTGCTGGGGAACTATGCTATGGAACCCAGTTAACGCAAAACCAGGTGTCCTCGGAAACATATTCGCGTATAGGGTACCTAAAGGTCCAAACGGAAGGCACGCAGGCTTCTTCGCATGGGCATTCGGAGTGCCAGTTGGAGTCAAAACAGTAGAGGAGAAAAAGGCTACTTGGCTATGGTGTCAATTAGCTCATTCACCATACGGAATCGCAGTAATACAAGCTAATACATTATCTATTCTACCTTCAAGAAAAGCAGTCTGGAACTTGGAAGGCTTCGCATCAATATGTCCTCCAAATGACTATTTGAAGTACAAGAACTTAACTCAGAATGAGGACGCCTACTACGATGATAGACCTCCAATTCCCGAATGGCCAGAAATCGGAGACATAGCAGGAATCGCTCTCTCATCTGCACTAGCAAAAGAGAGAACACCTAAAGAAGCAGCGGACTGGGCTCAAGGACAAATGTACGATACCATGCATAATGCAGGTTACTACTAGTAACCTTCCTTTATTTCTTTTTTTTATTATTATTTATAAGAGTGTTTATCTTATTTTATGTTCATGCATAATGCGGGTTTCTTGTATTCTAAGGTCCTAGATTAAGTCCCGCCTTCATAAGGCGATCTAGGTAGTAGTCTGTTTTCCTCTTGTCAAATTCATAATACTTCGAATAGATGTCAACAAGCACAAATTTATAGATGCGATTTCTTAACAGTTTAAGATTCTTGATGGCTTCCGTTACTTCCTTATCGCCAGATTTTCTAATCTGGTCCAAGTACTCCTTGGGTACATTCGCTGAAAAAATATCAAATAGGATCTTATATGTTTCCCCTTCTTGAACCTTGATCGAAGACATATTTCCTGTTATGTCAATAATAAAAGGTCTCTTTGCATGCAAGTCCAGCACATAAAGCTCTTTATTTAATTCGTTCCTACCCAGAATCGACACCGTTCTTCCTATCCTCCTCTGGAATTGCCAGTTGAATGACATATACTACTTCGCCGAAAACTCTCTTTTGATCGTTTATATGCTTTACTACTCCAAGTTACTAAATCATTTGGTCAAGAAGTGACTGAAAACGTTTATAAGGGTTATTTGAATCCGTGGATGTAGTGATTATCTGATTGGTTGAAGTAATTGTCGACAAACTGTGCAAGCGTTTTGGCGATAAAAAAGTCTTTGACAATTTCTCGATGAAGATAGAAAGTGGGAGCTTCACTACGATCCTGGGTCCTCCTGGAGCTGGAAAAACAACTCTCCTCAGGCTGCTGACTGGAGTAGAAATACCGGAAGGTGGAAAAATCTTCTTTGATGGCAAAGATGTTACGGAGGTAGCAGCTAAAGATAGAAATGTTGCTATGGTGTTTCAGTCATTTGCCTTACACCCTGGGAAGACAGTTTTTGAAAACATTTCCAGCCCATTGAAGATAAAGAAGGTTCCAGATGGTGACCTCAGAAAAAGGGTCAAAGCCACAGCCGACATGCTGGGCATTGGAGAACTAATGAATAGACTTCCACGTGAACTGAGTGGTGGACAGCAGCAGAGAGTGACTATTGCCAGAGCAATGGTAAAAGATACAAACTTGATTTTTTTCGACGAGCCGCTTACTAACCTTGACTATAAAATAAGAGAGAGCATGAGAGGAGAACTAAAGAAGATCTTTACTACGATGGGTAAAACCTTAGTTTATGCCACGCCAGATCCGCAAGACGCTTTATCCATGGCCAAAAAAGTAGTAGTACTGAATCATGGGAAACTGGAACAATATGGAACAGTAGATGAAATCCGCAATTATCCTGCAAACACATTCGTTGGATATTATTTCAGTTTTCCTCCAATGAACCTACTCGATGGTGTTGTTAATAGAGTGAATGGAAAGTTGATACTCAATTCATACGGTTTGAAGGTAGACATAAGCGATTGCCAAGAGAACATCAAGGAAGGAGAAGAGCTTGTCCTAGGATTAAGACCTTCACAACTGTTACAGGATGAAGGTGATGATATAATAACATTCGAAGGTGAGGTAATCATCACAGAAGTCATCGGTTCAGAAACTATCATACATCTCCAATATCAAAAGGCTAGATTAGCTATGCACGTCCCAACTATTTACAGACTTCTTCCAGGTGATAAATTTAGGGCTGGATTTAGACCGCGTAATGCCTTCATATTTAGGAAGGCTGATGGAAAACTCATTAGAAGGTGAACAAGATGGTCGAAATTTTCCTCGATAATGTAACTCACATCTATGGAAAAGATGTTAAAGCCCTGGATAATATGAATCTCAGAATAGATAATGGTTCACTTGTTTCACTTCTGGGACCATCAGGCTGCGGGAAAACCACTGCGATGAGAATAATTGCAGGTCTATTGAAGCCTACCACGGGTCGGATATATTTCGACAATGTGGATGTTACTGAACGTTCCTCCCAAGCAAGAAACGTTGCGATGGTTTTCCAGTTCATCGTAATTTATGACAAAACAGTATTTGCAAATCTAGAATTTCCGCTTAAAGTAAGAAAGATTCCAAAGGAGGAAAGGGCGAAAAAAGTAAAGTATGCAGCTGAACTGATGGGTCTGACTGGTGTGTTATATGAACAAGCAAGAAGACTCGATCCTGGAACAAGACAGAAGGTGGCCTTGGCAAGAGCGTTTGTTAGAGAGCCAACAGTCTTCCTCCTAGACGAACCCCTTACCAATGTAGATCCACAGACTAGATTAGAACTTAGAAAAATGATTAAGGAACTCCAGAAGAACTTGCACCAAACTATGATATATGTGACACATGACCAAGCGGAGGCATTAACGCTATCTGAAAAGATCGGTGTAATGCGGGATGGTAGAGTGGTGCAGTACGATGCTCCTGAAGTGCTGTATGATAAGCCGAAGGATACTTTCGTTGCATGGTTCATAGGTAATCCTGGGATGCAATTCTTTGACGCCTCCTTAAGGCAAACCAAATCTGTTTCTGTTCTAGATGCAGGAGAGTTTTCGGTAGATGTCTCGCAAGTAGCGGGCCAAATAGTTAGATATGGTACCGAATTTAAAATGGGAATAAGACCTGAAAACGTACAGGTTTCTTCTGAGAAGAAGGCCGATTGGATAAATACACAGTGTACTATGGTTGAAAGGCTTGGAAACATGTATCTCTTGACCCTCAGTAAAGGTAAATTAGAGATCAAGGTAAAGGTGAGACATACCGACGTGAAGGAAGGTGCTGCAGCGTGGATGCAGTTCCCATCGGACAAGGTCAGAACTTACTCGAAAGCTGGAGAGCTAATCATATAAGGAGGATGGAGGGAACACAATAGGTGAGATTTGAATGAAACTATCTTTCAGAACAAAGGTGACACTTATCGCTCTTGTACCTCTGCTCTACCTAGAGGGTCTTACCATCTATCCTTTTGCTAGTGTAATATTCTACAGCTTCCAAAAGTGGGATATTGGCACGCCGATGGTATTTGGTGGATTCACCAATTTCATACAACTATTTCAAGACGAATCGTTCTACAAAGCGCTTTGGCTGACAGGTTCTTACGCTGCTCTTGCAGTGGCTGCGGAATTCTTACTAGGAATTGGGATAGCCTATCTCCTGGTTCACATCAAACACGGTAGAAGCCTTGCAACAAGTATCTTGATACTTCCTCTTGTCATGACTCCTGCTGTCGTTGGAATCATTTTCAGGATCATGTACGACCCAGCATTTGGACATATCAACTTCTATCTAAGCCTCCTCGGGATACCGCCAGTAAAGTGGCTTATTCGACCAACTGAAGCTTTTATCTCTTGTGTTATCGTAGACATATGGCAGTGGACGCCATTCGTAACCTTAGTCACATTCGCTGGCCTAACTGCTCTTCCGGTAGAACTAGTAGAATCCGCATACATTGATGGGGCATCTGAATTCAGCACATTCAAAGATATTCTGCTTCCCAGAATTCGTGCTTTACTCTACATCATACTTTTACTCAGAGTAATTGACGCCTTGAAGATATTCGATACCGTGTACACTATGACTGGAGGTGGACCTGGTTCCTCCACCTATATGTTGGCCATATTCAACTACCTTAACCTAATGACCTTCTATCACGTAGGCTACGGATGTGCCATAGCTGGCTTCTACATCGTATTGATGAATATTGTAGTAAATAGACTGCAAAAGTTGACGGGTGGAGCACTATACGAGGTGGCTGCAGTTTGAAAATCAAGACCGTAATATTCTACATACTACTCATAGCATGTATGGTCTTCTTCTTCTACCCAATCTACTTCGCATTATCCCTTGCATTCCAGTCCAACGCATCTATCTTCACGATACCTCCTAACTACATATTCACACCAACTCTAGCAAACTTCCAAAAAGTGATCAATTCATGGGAGTTCACAAAATATCTAACGAACAGCGTTGTTATTTCAGTTAGTGCAGTAGGCATAGCATTGCTAGCGGGTCTTCCAGCAACATACGTTTTGACTCGATACGACGTTCCTCACAAAGGATTCATGATAGGGACGGTCTTAGGCTTCAGATTCCTACCTCCAGCAGCTGTAGCGATACCTTTCTATCTAATGTTCATTTATAGTGGGCTATATGATACGATTCATGGGATGATAATGGTATATATTCTGGTGAACATGCCATTCATCATCTGGCTGATGAGAGGTTATATCATGGATGTGCCCAGAGATCTAGAGGAAGCTTATGAAGTAGACGGATTGTCCAAGATTCAAGTGTTCCTGAGGATCACTCTGCCTCTTGTATATAAGGGGTTGCTGGCGACTGTACTTTTCTGCTTCATCTTCACTTGGAACGAGTTCGGCTTCGCACTTTTGCTCACGGGAACAAATGCTAGAACACTGCCGGTTCAGTCACTGCAATTCGTAGCTTCACTGGGATTGAATTGGGGCGCACTTGCTGCTGCATCAATTCTAATTGCTTCTCCAATGATAGTCTTCGGGTTGCTCATTAGAAGATACTTGATCAGGGGCCTCAGCTTAGGCGCAGTCCGATGAGCCTCATCGGAGTAGACATAGGAAGTCAAAGCACAAAAGCATACGCAATAAACACAGAAGGAGGGCTTCTCGCTTCTTCCTCTTTTTCTTATGATATCTCTTACCCGAATCCAGGATGGGCTGAAGAAGACGCAAACCTGTGGTGGGTTGGAACAAAGCAGGTTCTGAAGGATATTCTCAAGAAAGTGAATCCAAAAGATATTAGTGGAATAGCTTTCAGCGGGCAAGCGCCTACCATTCTTCCAATTAATAGGCAAGGAAATCCTCTGATGCCCGCGATAATATGGATTGATCATAGGTCGACAGAGGAATGCAAAATAATCGAAGACAAAATTGGTCAAAAGAAGGTTTTCGCAGCAAGCGGGAATAGAATTGACCCATATTTTGGAGGTGCTAAGATTCTCTGGCTTAAACGCAATAGACCAACAGTATATGAGAAAGCATGGAAGATTTTACAATCCCATAGTTATCCTATATTCAAGTTAACTGGACAGACTGTTACTGATTATTCTACAGCAGGTTTATGTTCTCCAATATTCAATTACACTGAGAAGAAATGGTCCCATGAGATGATTGATGACCTCCAATTAGATCCGGAATTGCTACCACAGACAGCTCAATCGAATAAGATTGCTGGTGAAGTCACGAGCGAAGCAAGTGAAGAAGTTGGCCTCAGGAAAGGCACTCCTGTCATAGTAGGTGGCACTGACGCTATGGTTTCCATGCTTTCCGTGGGTG
Organism: Nitrososphaeria archaeon; assembly: GCA_963760525.1. Classification (GTDB taxonomy): domain Archaea; phylum Thermoproteota; class Nitrososphaeria; order JACIWG01; family JACIWG01; genus CAVXDT01. The sequence goes on along the minus strand of CAVXDT010000013.1, from coordinate 432 downwards.
TTATCGAAGAAGGTGATGTAGCAATCATGCTGGGTACTGCCTGTAATTTCCTTTTACCGATGAAAAGTCCAAAATTCGATGAGAGGCTAATAGGAACGATGCATGTTGTCAAGGACACCTATGCCATTATAGGGGGTTCTTTTGCGGGTGGCGTTTTAAAATGGTTGAAAGATCAGATCATGGATACCGAAGCTGCTTTTTTTAAGGACAGTGGTATGTCATTATATGAAGTGATGGATAAAAAAGCGTCCAATCTGCCTGCTGGTTCAGAGGATCTTGTGATGTTACCATATTTCATTGGAGGACTTGCTCCTGTATGGAGTCCGCATGCTAGAGGAGTCTATTTTGGGTTGAATCCTAAACATGGAAAAGCGCATCTTTACAGAGCTGTGTTAGAAGCAGCAGGATACTCATTTCTGTACGCTGCTTCTA
>CAVXDT010000012.1:0-146374 GCA_963760525.1 Nitrososphaeria archaeon | reverse complement strand
CAATATTGTAATAGGGCTGTTTTCTACTATAACCTATTTGGGGGATTTTTACGTCTGGATAGTCTTTACAGTAGTATACTTTTTGTACGCCCGCTTCAGATCTAATAAATATCGGAGTTCTTCATTCGAACTCATAGTATTCATGCTCCTTATAACATTTTTAACATACTTCTTTAAACTATCCTACCACAGACCGACCGTATGTATATTCTTCCAGTATTATCCCATCTCTCAGGAGTACAGCTTCTCCTATCCTTCAGGTCATGTTTCAAGGTGTGTCGGAGGGTTCCTGATAGTTTCAAAACAGTTGAAAATAAACAGATACCTGTTAGCTTTCCTGATTTCACTGTTATCTCTAAGTAGGATGGTCTTAGGCGTGCACTATCTAACAGACGCTGTCGGCGCAGTCTTCCTTTCACTTTTCACTCAACAGATTACAGCTTTTGTAACTCGAGATTACAGCAAAGCCAATCATGAAATCTTATTACAATAATCAGGGAACAATCTTGCATTATATTTGTGGACTTCACTTCAAGAAAAGGTTTACCGTAATATGCATTGTTCCCTTAACTCAGCAATGCAGTTTGGATAGTTTCTTTGTAAGTTTAGAACCATTCTCTTCTCTTCAAGAAACGAATTTAGGAAAAAGAAGCGCCTAGTTATTACCCCAGTTTGCTTTTTCTAATGCTCTATTTGACAGGCATCATAAGATTCGTTCGTTTCTTTCCCGAATGGCTCAGCTGTGGGTATGATCAAATCATCGGTTTATTCCCAGGTTCTTTCCTAGAAAAAATGATGGAAATGGTCGCGAGAATCGCGCCGATCCAATACAAACCAAAGTATGCCTGTCGAAATATCGGCGCGGAAAGTCCGGAAACATACAGAGCTTCGCCCATCGAGAACAGGAGCCCAACAATCGCCATTCCCCCTCCGAGTCCAATGAGAAACCTACCTACGGATCCGTGTTTGAGCAAGAGTAAGATTCCTCCAACAATCACCGAGAACCCTCCAAGTCCGACCAGAAAGGTAAGCGCTCCAATCGCAAGCTGGAGTATGAATTGGCCTTCTGAACCTATACTTGATCCTAGATAGTTATCGACGTAACCCAGGCCTGTTAACAGTATTGAGCCCGAAGTGACTCCGCTTGCGATCAATATCAGACCAGCAACTATAGCAAGGACACCGGCGGACCTTACCGATTTCGGCACTAATTCCTTCATCGATCGGCTGGGCTGTCCTGCTATTGACTGCAAGTGAATCTTAATCATGTGGCCATGACCGGACTTCTTCATCGACAATTGGTGTTTTTATACATTCCTGCTAATGGGAACGAAAAAATTCCTTAGATTCAATCTCTATTTACGTGTAATCGCCATGATACATATAGAATTCAGCTGAATTACTCAAAGGTCAGCGTTACCAGCAGACGAGTACCTTTCAAGAGCGTCTTTAACCACGCCTCTCATATTTGCAGATACGAATGGCTGGAATGGAACCTGATATCTTACGCCCTTCGCCTTTTCAATCGCTTGGCTGTCATTTTCACTCCGATATCCGGTAAGGAACGCTTCAGCGACAAGCTTCATTCCTTCCTCTTTAACCGCGTCCTTCGCAGCATAGTAGAGAAACTCGGCGATATCCCATGCTGTATCACCGTTCTCCACGGCCTGCTCGAGGTCGAAAAGATAGATTTCACCCTTGCACACGATTGCGTTCTCTGCCTTCGTGTCCCCATATACCAAGCCAGCCTTGTGCATCTTACCCAATATTTGGCCATACTTTTCGATGTACTTCGCTCTGGTGCTTTTCCCATTCGTTATCTCCTCGACGAACTTGGAGAGTGAGACTCCCTTGACATATGCGGTAACCAGAATCCTTTCGCGAAAGTTAATACCGATTATGTCGTGAGTTCTTATTCCAAGTTTACGCACTCGCTTGACAGCCTCGTACTCTCTCTGGAGTCTTGAAAGTGGGCTCATCTCGAATTTCTTAGCAGTAAAAGCCCACAGGTTGAGCAATCCCCACTTTATGGACTTGAGATCAGGGAAGTGCTTGAGGATATAGTACATGTGCTTTCCATGACGCGAAATTTCGAGCAGCTCAGTGGAAGTGTAGATCTCTCCCTTTTTCTCCACTTTATGGCTATAGGTTTCGCCGAAGCCGGACATCTGAGCAAGCTCTTCGGTTATCCTGTTTGCATCATCAAAAAGAAGGCCTTCCTCAAGACAAAGCAGCCTCTTTGGCCGGTTGAGTTCAACCAATGGTTCGACCGTTTCTCCCATCCTTCCTACTTTAGAGAGAGCTTCAGTCTTGACGATCTCGCTTCCTATTCCTTCACCGGATCCTTGAATTGCGTACTGGGTTACGCCTGTACTCTTGGGCGAAAACATTGAGACAATCTTGGAAAGTAAGCTCGCACTAGGCGTACTGCGGTTGACACTGACCGATTCATTAGTACTTTCCACTATCCCTTGTGAAGCAAGAAACGCTGCCGCTTCTCGGAACCCACGAACTGCGAACTCCTTGTTCTCTTTACTCTGAGCACATGTATAGATGTGATCGTAGCTGTAAATCGTATGTGGGTAGACAAGAGCCCTTTTATGCAGTTTATCGAATAGAAAATACTCGTAAGGAATGATCAAGTTTGAAGAAAAGTCGCCGTAGTCTGACTGGATTTCAATCAGCTCTTCAGCTATGACCCTCTTCTTGTATTCGACTTCTACACTTCGCAGGAACTCTGGGTTAACTATGGGTTCATAGATGTTCAGAAGCCTGCCTACGACTAACTCCTCAAGTGAAGATTGCTTTGCATCTTCTCGCAGAGCGGTCTCATCGACTATGAGCGCTGATGACTTGATGGGTTCTTGGTTTTGTACGTACTTTATGCTCTCAACGAAGTCCTTCGCAACTATGATCATGTCATAATCAGAATCTTCTCTCGCATAGCCTGCAACTTTGGAACCGTAAGCACAAATGGAAGATATCTTCTCTTTCTCGACCAAGGATTCAGCAAGGGTGCGAAGCTTAGATTTCTCCCTTGCAGTCAGCCTGCTCTTCATGGTTCCATCTCCTCTTCTATCCTGAGCATGTCCTAAGTCAGGATGGCCCATTATTTAACAGTAGTTTGAATGAGAAACAATTGGTCGAAATCAAACAAACTATGGCCAAGAAACTATATATATCGTAGTTTTTATTGACTGACCTATTTGATAAGAGCTACAAGACTCAAGCTCCTGATGTCCTACAAAGGCATAACCTTGAGAACCAATCTTGTTCTAATAACAATTATTCTCCTCTCAGGCATATTTTCATTTTATCTCGGATCCCTTCCTCTCAGGGAGTCAATAGAACTAGAAGCAATAATTACAGTGTCAACACTACTAATTTCGATAGGAACCCTGATTTATGTTGAGACTGTGAAATTTCTCACTGAAAAGAAAGATAGAGTCATTAAAGAAATATCCGACATAGAAACAAAGTACCCTAAATACACAGATTATGTAAAACTAATTGACGATAAGAGATTCCAAAAAGATTTGAAAGAAGCACACAACTGGAGTGATGTAAAGAAAAATGTAAATACGATTATATATTCGTTTGAGAGCCAAATAGGTTTTGGGTTTTGGTCGTTATTCATATCAGGAATTATTTGTATCGTAGCTTGCCTTGCATTATTACCTAACCTTCCTGTCGAGGATGTTTGGTATAAAAGGTCAGAGTTGTCTATTTTGTTTTTTTCTCTAGGGTTACAATTTATATTTGTTACTCACTTTCTCTATTTCTCAAGTTCGATTCTTACTGTCCATATTAGAGAACCAGAAGATCTTACCCTCTAATATTTGTCTTCTCCTTCTGAGAACATGTAACGAATACTTTCAGGGAATACTGCTCTTTTCTGGCTGATAATTACATATTTTTTATTATTAAAAACATTTGGTTATTTGTAAACTTTTATTTCTTCAGGGAAATCGAAAGCTATAAGGCTATGAAGTTAGATAAGCAGAGAAGAGAAGAATCACACGCACGAACCACTGAATATAGTAGAAAATGTCATCTATGATCGAATCTCTTAATATGCTCTTTTAGCATATTATGTTTCCCCCGAAGCAGATGGATGCTAGGGCTCGGTGGGATTAGCTCCTATATAGGTTCAATTTTGGGATTCGAATTAGAACCACAAATAAGTTTATAAGTTGGTAAGCATAAAAGTTATGTGGCGATATTTGTGAGAAGTCAGGAATTTTTGGATAAGGATGTTTATGCTGAAACCGACGAGAAAATAGGCAAAGTCAAAGAAATGGAAGTAGACGCCAAAAGTTGGAAAGTAACTCATCTTGAAATCGAATTGACCAAGGATATAGCGGAATCCGTGCTTGGCGCAAGGAAAGGTGGTGTACGGAATATGTTGGCTGTTTCAGCCTTGGACAAAGGGGTTGGGCGCTGGACTGATAGGGGTCTTAATCTCAAGGTCTCAAAAGATCAACTTCATATGTATCTAAGACCAGTAGAGTAGCTGAGCTCTAATAAACTGGACAAAGGTGATTTTATGGGTAGCATATGGTCTGGAGCTTTCGTTGGTTTCCTCATAACACTGATTGCATATTTTTGTTAGCATGGTTCAATCATAACGCGCCCCAGGGAATTGTCTGCGCACAGATGTCGCTGCAGTCTCCCAGTAACATAACTATTTATATTAAGCTGGCAATAGTAGTATCCGATTACTTTATCTGCAGCGTAATCCGAGTTGCGTGTTTCCCCACATCGTCGCGCACGCAACCAAAAATAATATTAACGAGTTGCGGAGTATAATTGCCTAGATTCGAATGGTTAAGGTGAGCAAAATCTTGGGCTTTCTCAAATTAGATTCCTTGACGGATCGCGAGTAGGTAAATTCACATGAATCTCCCCACGCATATAATGTTTGGCGCGCTAATCGGAGCTCTTTTCTTTGGGAGGTGGGATATCATTTTGCTTGTTGCCATCGGGTCAGTCCTCCCTGATATGGATAGGGAGTATGGCTTTTTCAGCAAAGATTACTTCCGCGACCATCAGCTCCATCGGGCGATATATCATAACTTCGTTTTCATTGGGATCGTTTTTCTGATTAATCCTTACCTTGCACTGGGTGCTTTCTGTCATACTCTCCTTGATGGCATCAACACAGCAAAAGATCGTGGGGTGGAGTGGCTTTATCCTTTCTCAAGGCTAGTGAAGAAAGCTAGTTATGATCATGAAGGTAAAAAAATTGCGCCCGATATCAAAACTAAGGTATATATGTATCAAAACGACCCAGTCGAGCTCACTAGAAAAACCGCTGAAGATATGAAAGATTTTACTCTCAGGCCCTGGCGAAGGATTTACGGTCCCTTCTATTCTGGCGGTATCTTGGATATAGGAATTTTTTTTGGTTCAACTGCACTCATCCTGTCTTTGGCTCTCCTGTCTGTGTTTGGGGTTAGGACCTTCATCGATTTTTACCAACCCCAATTTAGCTTCAACTTTATTGGTCCTTTATCTATCGGTGTTTTGGGCATTTCTCTAGTTTTGGGCATAGGTGAAATAAAAAGGCACAGAGAAGCGAAAAGAGCTTATCCAGCACCGCCGTTTCTGTATAAGCTATCATTCTTTCTCTCGCTATCCTTAATCGCGTCTGGGATTGGGCTTGGAGCCTACCTCAACCCGAGTTCATATATCACATTCGCAAGCAATCTTCCCTACTTAGCGGCAGGAATCTTGGTAGTATTCTTAACTGCTTTCATTGTGCTTAAAATCTATTCTTCAAAGTCATTTGCGAGAATGAGAAATGGCCTTGACCCATATGCAGTCTAAGGCATCAGCGCTTAAAGCGCTACACACGATTCTAAACAGCTTTGGCGTGTCCCTAGTGTGTCGCTGACTCGATTTGAGATCTCCCTATTTTATCTCTAGTGATTAATTAAATTAAGCAATTCAATCAATATACTTTTAAGAGTATGAATAATAAAATAATAGACGATAAAATGTTGAAGTATCCTATCGAGTATGAATTGAATCCTATGGAGATAGAGAAAGGAACTGACTGGGTAACATTGAAACTGAAAAACATAGGAAGTGAGAGTCTTAAAGACCTTGACATACAATTGCACTCTCTGGACACATATAATCTATCAGTTTATGGAACATGGTGGTTGGGGGGTGGACAACACGTCAAAGAGTTGGGACCGAATAAGGAGGAAGAATTGGTTTTCCGGGTTAATTCAATAGGATCAGCTAATGTGTACGCTACCATCAAAGGACGTAAGGATGGAGAATACTTCTGGTGGGAATCCAGTTGGACGAGTATCCATGTAGGTGACGAAAAAGCAGAAATTGAACGCTTACTTGTGCTTTCAAACCCGAATACGACAATTGGAGAGACCATCAGTGCTGAGGCGACCATTAAGGGCTTTAGAAAGAATGGTGGACTGAGACTGGAATTTTGGGTCGAAATCCCCTCAGGAAAGAATGAAAAGCAGGCTGCAATAGATATAAAGGATCTTCCTGTTGGAGGGGAAGCTCGTTACTCCGTTGAGTTCACGCCCAAGGAAACAGGGTATTACATGATATACGCGTATTTATTCGATGGATGGAGAAGAATAGATTACAAGACAGAGGAAATCTATGCGCGGAAACAATAGCAATCACCAAGCCGACTGGGAGATTTCCAGCTCCTTTTTTTGTTTGACAAAAACTTAATTACTCTAGCGGGATTGTGAAACAGACAGACAAACACCAGAAGTAAGACTAGATAATAATGGAACATTTGTCATGAAGTTGGGCAATATGCAAGATTACAATGATACTTTTATACATAACTGGCGCATCTAATTTGTTAAGTTAATATCCACACAAAAATGCACTTTCATGCAAAAAATGATAAAAATATAATCCTGAAACCCAAATCAAAACATAAACACTTAAATTCATCCCTATAAACGTTATTATCGTTGATGGTTGAAATGCCAGAAAAAGCTAGTCTAAGCCTGCGTGAGCGAGCTGAGTTGAAAACAGTTCTTGGTTGGACAGATGAGCAAATCGATAATTTATCACCCAAGATGTTGAAAATGTTGAAATTAGGTAACAAACATCAAGAGTACAAGATGATTGCAGAAGTCATCCGATCGGAAAATTGTGGATTTCAACTGAAGAAAGGAGACAAGCTTGTTTTTGGTTCCAATGGAATATTGCTTCCGGACGAATCTACAGCAAATCTGTGTCTCTGGGCGATAGCTCCCCTACTACCATTCAACTGTGTGATTTATGACCGTTTTTACGAAGGACTTGATCCCAGCGATATTTTCCCTGATCACGTTAAGTGTACTGATGTCGGAGTGGCGTGTGGTGGCTTTGGAGAAGTCCTCTTTAAAGTCTATTGCAAAAAAGAGAGCTGGTCCCCCAGCGATGTCCTAAATAGGAAATATGTTGCTGAACCAAAAAATAATAGAAAGTAGAAATCATTCTTATGCTGATGACGCTAAACAGTGTTCTCTCCAAGCTGTAGATCGATGAGACAGAATTGTTCAAAGTCGCTTGGTAGGTCAGTTAAATCCCTAATCACATAAAATTCATTAGGCAGGGCAATTCTTAAGAGCTTTTCTGATAACCTCTTTATCCTTTAACCTGTAATGAGTATAACGTCTACTTTTGTATTTAATGTCGAGTATATCCTCTGTTACAAGCTTGGTTAGTCTAGCTGGATGTGCTTTGACATCACTCCACTCCCATCCGTCGTCTCTTATGAATTCACTAGAAGGCTTATCTTCGATTGCGATCGCCCTCTCAAGTATTCCTCGATACTCTGGTTGTTCCCGTATTAGCCGACAGATCTTATCTTCTTTTGACATACACATCAACTGACATATAGTGATAGACACATACTATTTAAAGATCACATACTATCATGCCCAAGAAATAAAGAGATTTTTGGAAGAGGTCTTCAAAGAAGTATACGACACAACAGATTTTGACGTTAGGCAAAGGTTAAATCTTCTAACTTTGTATATTGTCCGGATTGTCGATGTCGGCGAGAAAAGACGTGCGAAGTAAATCCGCAGTTGGAAGCGAGTCTGGCAAAAGAAGTAAGAGACAGAAGAAAAGAGGAAGAAGGCAGAGAGGTCTACAAGAGAAGCCGCGTTGACAAAGCTATAGAACAGTCTGAAAGAAAAAGAGACTGATAAATAGTTTAGTCTCCATTGACTACATCATTCTATCATATCGGAAATAGCTGTAAACATGGAGTTTATAGGCACATCTTATTAGTCTGGTATTTTTAGATGTCGTCAGGTGAAAACAATGGAATGGGTGACAAGACAATACGTTCACGTTGATAGGACAGCGTGTCCGTGGTTGATTAGGAAGTTCGTTGACCTCAAGGCTGAATTTGTTTTCGTTCCAGTAGAGGAGATTGGAGAAATCGTGAAGAAGGAGAACGCAATACCCTATGATGTCCCTAATGTGGAGTTAGGTCATCATGGTGAAAGATGTAGTTTTGATTCAATAATTGAGAAATATAGAATAATTGACCCTGCGGTTTTAGAACTTGCTAATATAGTCCGAGCAGCAGACACGGATAAGATGGGAACTGTTCCCGAAGCCGCAGGGTTGGAGGCGATCATGACTGGAATTGGCATGGTGTCTAAGGACGACTATGAGGCTATAGAAAAAGCTAGAACAGTCTATGATGCTCTCTACGCTAACTGTAAATTGAAGCTTGTCCGTGACGAGTACAATGACGAAATCGAAAAGATGGACAGAAGACAGCGAAGGGAATTCTTAAAGAAGAAACTAACAGAGTAAGTTCAATATCCTTTCTGATGGCTTAAGGACAGAAAATACCCGGTATGAAAGGTATCGATGGTCAATTCTATTGCATGATCTTCACCAACGAGACTTGCAAGACTTTAAATAAAGCAATAAATTATCTGATTGCGATCTTATGCCTAATGCAAAGGTTAAAGATAAACAAAAACCTGTAGACGAAAAGGGGGAATCTGAAAAACGAGAAGAAGAAGATTGGGAAAAGGAGGAGGAAGATAAAGAAGAGGATGAAGCTGCGATAGAAGATTCCGAATTTGAGGAATCAGTTGAGGAAAATGTGCATATAGAAGAAGAAAAAGAATAGATTAAGAAACAAATGAAGGTTCAAGAAAAAGGCTTATTGGATTGTTACCTTTTTTCTTGTCTTTTCAGGCTTGGGCTCGAGTTTGGGAAGTTTTACTTCGAGGATACCTTCAGTCATGTTAGCTGATACTTTTTCTATATCTACGTTTTCGGCGAATCCTATATATCTGCGGAATGCGGAGAAAGCTCTCTCCCTATGCAAATAGGTTTTTGTCTTATCCTCCTTTTCAACATCGGATTTAGCAGTCAGTGACAACTCATTCGTCCCAACTTCAATCTTCACGTCTTCCTTTTTCAACCCTGGAAGCTCTGCTTTCACAACATACTCGTGACCAGAGTCGATAACATCAACATAGGGTATTCTTGTCGGGAGTTCATATGAAATAGGCCACTCGAATCCTCGGAAGGGATCCCATACCAAGTCACTCCGGAACGTATCTAACAGCCTGTTGAACGCTTGAATATCACGTTGAGGTTCTCTAACAACAATCGCAGTCTTCTTTGCCTTCTTAATTGCAAGAGTTCCCTTTTTCTCTTTGGACATAACTACTCGTTATTATTTTGTGATTAAGATATATTTATATGTTTCTGTTTTAGGTTCTGTTAACTTGGTCTAACGTATTTAGTTAGATATTTTCACCAAGACATGAGTGTAACTCAAGCTTTATCTAATGTCTCATGATCAAAGGAAAGATGTCAAGAAAAATGAATGAGTTAGCACGATTCAACCTATATCGCAAAAAAAAGAATTATACATATTCTCAACCATAGGTTTTTGTCAAGTAATGGACTGTAAAAGCATTGATTATGATGATCGCCAACATTATCGGATCGGCTGACCGATCAATTAGATTGACAAGGCTTATGATTATTTAGCGAAGTTTAATATCTACAATTCTAGAGAAGTTAAGTATGAAGAATGATGAGTGCATAATCCACATAATTACTAAAGCCGGTAACATATTACAATCATACCGTAGGATGAAAGATGGATGGATTCAAACAAGTCGCAATGGTACAGTTAGACGTTGCACTGCAGAACAACTGTTGTCTCATATTCTGCCACCGCTTGCTGGAATCAGTCCTGCTCATGTTAAAGTAGAGAAGATATAGAAATATGCCAAAATAGAAACAACCACATTCTAAGTAGTTTATTTCCTTATATAATGTTAGTAACTGAAGTCAGAGTGATAAAATTGGTGGATGTTGGACTACAAATAGTTCTGTCGATTTTGAATTTCTTGCATCTTTCTGCAACGGTCATATGGATTGGTGGAATGACAACTAACATGTTAGTCCTAACGCCTTCCATGAAGGAAGCGCTGGAACCAGCGATCGCTGGCAGGTTTCTTGGAGTGGTTATGAAGCGGTTCCGCCGCCTAATATATGGAAGTATCCTTCTTCTCCTTCTCTCCGGGGTTCCCATGACATTGTTGAATGAGAACTATTTGGGTGCGTTCCAATTCGGTAATACTTTTAGTCAACTTATCTTAGTGAAACACATATTCGTGACAGTCTTAATCCTTCTCTCGGTTTACGCTTTTGAGATATTAGCTCCCAGAGTAGCTAAATTAGCTGCAAAGGGACCCTCGCCTGAATTGGCGAGGCTTCAAAGGCTTCAATTGAGATTAGCCGCCACTGGATTACTACTGGGCATAATCATTCTAATATTGATAAGCACAGCGCTCGCGCTTTGAATAGATTTAGCTCGCTATGGGTAATAGTTCAGTCGATACTCAAAACATATTTTCATAAGCAAGATGATGGTTGCGGATAAATGAAGATTGGAATATGGCTGGATCGAGCACACATGATTTCGAGAGGGCATTCATGCTCCACAGGTAAAGTTGAATAATAAAAAAAAGATAAGGACGATGAGCGCGCACTATGCTCATCAGTTAGCTGTTGGTTTCTTGAACACTCGGATTGAGACAGCAAACAAGGCAACTAGGTTCACGCCTGTTAGGGCTGCAGCGACGAGGCTTAAGTCGACCGTCGTGTTAGCTGAACCTGCAGTTCCATCGACACTGACAATTTCGGAACCGACCGAAGCCAAACTTGGTGCCTTTCCGGGACGGATGTAGAATTCGCCTTCTCCTCCGATTTCACAGGACAGGTAAGGCGGCGTACTTTTCTCGCCCACGTATCCTCTGATAGAGTGCCAGCCAGTATCCCCGACCACCTTGAACCTTATTGTAGCGTTGCCCCCTATGTCTCCTCCGACGAGGCCGCCGGTCACTATCGGACCCTCAGTCTCCAAGTGTGACGTTACAAAGCCCCAGAGTGTGTTATCGTATGTTAACTTGAGGATGGTAAGCATCGGACTCAGCTGCATCATAAAAGCCGGTGTTCCGAGGGGTGCTCCGAAAACCTGGACAAAGGCCTCTTGGCCGTCGACGTAGCCGCTAGGGTTCCCGCTAAGTTTCAGGGTTGGGACGATCGTGAAAGTCGCGTTTGTTATGCCCGTTCCCACGCCATTTTGAGTGGCGTTCACGAAGTGTGGGATGTCGGAAAAGTCGTATGGTGTAACGATGCTGGTCGTAAAGCTGCCACCCGAACCCACGATAATCGCGGATTTTATGGGATGGTAGCCTAAATGCCCACTGACGCCCGGCACATCGACGATAAAGCCGAACCACGAGAGGACTACGGTCGCTCCAGGATTGAAATTGGAGCCCGTAACCGTGACCGGTATCCCCACGGGACCCGCGGGCGGCAGGAGCGTTATCACCGGGCTAGCAAGTGCGCGTGTCGGCGTTACGGCGAAGCCTGCAGAGTATAATGCTAGAAAAGCTATCAGAATGAGTGCGGAATGCTTGTATTTGAGTTTGTACATTTTTTCACTTGATGCCCCTGCGCATCAATCCTATTTATTATACTATCAAATCCTAGCTATAGCACTGACTTGCACATAGTTGCGCTTCCCATGTCATCGGAGTCCACCCGTTTTCTCGCTCTTCCAGCCAATCGGAAAACTTAAAAGTGTGGCTGGCCTTAGAGACTCGATTTATGAGAACAGAAGAACTCAGGAGGATCATATTGAGGACGTTCGGAAGCAGAAAGTTCTACGGGTACGAGCTCCACAGGGAGCTCGCTTCAGAAAACATCGCGATCGGGATGAGCCGCCTCTACAGGATCCTCACACTGATGCTGGAGGAGGGATTGCTCGAAGGCGAATGGGAGAAGAGTTTGAACGGACCCAAGAAGAGGATCTACCGACTCGGCAAGAAGGGCAGAGAGGAACGAGGGAAGATCCTTCTTAACGCGATCGAAACCGTTCACAGCTTCTACGGGGAATACCTTTTCAACCTGCCCGCTAAGCTCAACGTCTTCAACAAAGTCAGCAAGTTAATGTCAGCGGGTTTGAATGGAAAGGCTAGCATAGCCTGTGTCATCAACGAATATTCCCCGGTAGTCGAGAAGGTTCTCGATGGTCTCCACAATCAGGTGCCACAGGCAAAGATTTACCTAGTGAAGCCGAATCCCACGAAAGAAGAAGCGGGAATCGGAGACCGCCTCTTCCTAGAAGGCGACTGCGACTCCATTCCCCTGAAAGATGACTTCGTTGATGTCGTCAACGTCATAGGTGTCCCAAGAAGGGACCAGTTGGAGGCTTCTCTGAAAGAGTTTCACAGGGTACTCAAGCAGAACGGCACATTAGTCATTGCAACCCCTACCGTTTTCGTACACAAATATGATGAGCCTCTTGCAATCGGCAACTTCATGGAGAAGTTCGAGCATAGGATGCAGGGAAACGAATACGTCGATGGCGTGATGCTGTCGGCTCTCCTGAAAAAGCTCTTCCACAAGGTCCAGGAGAAATCGATTGTTCACCTAACTATCTTCCTGGCCTCGGAGCCAGTCCTTCATTGAAACGCAGAAGACAAACCGAACCATCATACCGAAGAAACCCATGGTCCGAATAAAGTCGCTGAGCGAAATGCGCCAGTTGCTTAAAGCTCCTTGATTCAAATTGTTTATGTTGTTACAACTTGTGGCCTGTCAAAGTAGATGTTCTTGCCTTTTATTGAAATCGGAATCCCTAAGCTGCAATCTACTTCCAGAAGTTCCATATTGCTCATGTTAGAGTAGAGAAGATATAGAAATATGGGTTTTGTTGGGATAAAAAAAAGGAGATATACGATTTGAATTGTAGCCAGCTGTCTAATATGGGTAATCGTTCAGGTTTGTTTTATCCTGAAGAACTATGGTAATGAAATCCCTTGAGGAAGAAAAGGATTTTCACAATATTAAAAGCTTTAAAGCGTATTACCAGCTAGGTCGATCAAGGTCGAATACATGTCTGAAGAGCTCCACATGGATAATCTTACGAGGGTTTTTGGAGAGAAGATATCCGAAGTTGAAGAAGAAGAGTTTCAATTTCGCAGAGAAAGGATAAGATACGCGATCTCAAAGAATGGCACACCTGAAGTTAGGCTGGCCATAGGAAACATTCCGTTATCTTATGACTTGTGGGAAGGGCTTAGAAACCCAGCTGTTGTTGGAATGCATCCTCTCAGCCTGCGTGAAATATGGGAGTTCTATGCAAATAAGACGAAAAAAACCGTTGACGAATACGGTAGACAAACCATCTTTAAGATACCGCGTCAATTTGATTCCATGCAAAAAGACTTCAAGAGGACTATAATAATTTCTGTTATGCTGCCATTTTCCGATAAACTAATCAATGATTATGCAAGAGTCATCCTTGAAAAAGGAAAGGGCTCCTCCTATCTATTTACAAGAATGTATGAAGACATCAACCACATCATCGATAAGGCAACTAGTAGGGTGGCTATTGACCTTGTAACAGAAAAAAACGTAGTTTTGGCAATGGATAATGATACCGTCAAATGCGTTTCTAACGACGCTGTGCCTGCTGTGCATCAAGGAGACGCCCATGGACCTGCAAAAGGAGGAAACTATTCTCAAAAAAGTGTTGCCGCCCTCTTAGGGGTTGGACAATTTGGTGTGGCGAGGTTTGTCTTTAGAGACGAGTTAGTTGATGGGATGGTCCAGCGATTCGTTGGCCCTATTAGATCAATAATCGTTTTCGACAAAGAAGATGTAGTTGAAGATCACTCTGGAGGTCTTATCTATCCTACGGATCAATGGCGTGACTTTCTTTTTAAGTTGTACGATTTTACGAACGTTGATCCCGAGGTTAACAAATACAGATTCTGTACTTACATTCCATACAACGATGAAGGTTGTGGAGAATGCGTGAGACGTTGCCCTTCAGGAGCGCAAGCAAATTCTGTTCCATCACCTGACGGAAAATACCCAGAACATGTCTCCAGACAAAAGCACAGATTCTGGGAAGACAAACTAGAGTTTGACTTTTCCCGATGTTGTGAACAAAGGGGACAGATGACTACATTGTTTCCAGAATGGTCTTGCGCAAGATGCCTGTCGACCTGTGCTGCATTTGGGAGAAGGAGAACTTATGCTACAGAGAATTTCCACAGAAAGATGCTTGAGTTGACAAGCGTAGAATAGTTGATATTTACCATCCTATTGATAGATCGTTCTCAATGTGAACAGTACCATATTAGGATAGCGTGATCTTTGGAGATTATTGGAAAGAAATAAAAAGAAAACTCTGGTATGGAAGGTGAACAATTAATGAGCAACATGGAAGGCAAAGTATGTATTGTAACAGGAAGCAATTCGGGCATCGGAAAAGAGACAGCTTCGGGTTTAGCGGAAATTGGCGCAAAGGTGGTAATGGTCGTACGTAACAGGGAAAGCGGAGAAAAAGCCAGATCCGAAATCGTCGGCCGAACCGGAAACAAATCAGTTGACCTACTGATCTGTGACCTATCACTCATGGATTCGATACGCCATTTTTCAGCGGAATTCAAGAGCAGATATGATAGGCTCGACGTACTAGTAAACAACGCCGGAGCAGTCTTCAGCAGGAGGCAGGTTACGACAGAGGGCTTTGAGAGAACCCTGGCAGTGAACTACCTAGCACCCTTTCTCCTAACACATGAGATGCTGGACCTGCTGAAGTCGAGCGCCCCATCCAGAATCGTCAACCTGAGCTCCGGACTCCACAAATCGGGGAGGATAGACTTCAGCGACCTGATGAGCGAGAAGAATTACAGCGGAGGGTATGTGAGTATCGCCTACTCCAACGCCAAACTCATGGTCATAATGTTCACGTATGAACTGGCGAGACGCCTTCAGGGAACGGAGGTGACAGCCAACGTTGCCATGCCAGGTTTCGTCGCGACCAACCTTGGAAGATACAGTGGCAGCCTAGCCTCCTACATTGGGTATAAGCTAGTACGCCCAATGCAGAAAAGCGCGAAGGAGGGCGCTGAAACCCCTCTATACCTCGCTTCATCAGAGGATGTAAAGGATGTCACCGGAAAATGCTTCGCCAAAAAAGTCGAAGCAACCACAGCACCACTGTCCTATGATCAACAACTGCAAGGACAATTGTGGACCAAGACAGAGGAGTTACTCGGCTTGGTCTCCGATTAAAAATTATTAGATTAAATAGAATAGAATAGAATAGAATAAAATAAAATAAAATAAAATAAAATAAAATAAAATACTGAATCAGATTTGTTAACGTCTAGTCTATTTCTGAATAAAAGGGACGCAAAAGCTTATAACCACTCAATTTCGTATTTTAAATTTGAAAAACATGAAGGAAAACTATGTTTTCTCAGTAAAGTTCCCACTAGCGAAGTGTGCGCGCAATGGGAGAGATACTCAGCATGAATTGAGTGGGAGGTAAGAGTGCTATTGCCAAAAAAAGTGAAGAAGCCTCTATACCCGAACATGTTCCCGATCCATGGTAACGTAGGCATCGGAACACACAGCCCAGAGTTCAAGTTGCACGTCAGGGATAACAACCCAAGAATATTGATAGATGGCGATGGGTCAAATGCTGAAGTCAACTTCAGGACTGCTGGAGATACTCCTGACAAGGTTTGGGCATTGTATAAGGACACCGTAACCGGTGACCTCAGATTCTACCAGAACGGCGACAAAGTAAGAATAAAAAACGGAACCGGCAAAATAGGCATTGGACCCGATCTCTTCCACACTTGGTCAAAAATTGGCGAACCAGGCAAGTTGGATGTCTATGCAGACGATCAATTATGCCATGCGATTAGTGCTTACAACAATTCGCTGTACCCCACTATCTTGGTTGAAAATGGATCGGCTTATGGTTGGGCTGCTTCCCTCTGGGGAAGTGTTTTTATTAGTGGAACAGTGCTTAAGGGGTCGACCGCGTTCAAGATCGACCACCCTCTGGATCCGGCGAATAAGTTCCTGTATCACTCGGCCGTCGAGTCGCCAGACATGATGAACGTCTACTGCGGCAACGCGGTGTTTGATGACAACGGTGAAGCCCGGGTGGAGCTACCTGCTTGGTTCGAGGCTCTCAACCGAGATTTCCATTACCAATTGACCTGCATCGGTGGCTATGCGCCTGTGTACGTGAAGCAAGAGATTCAAGGTAACCGATTCAAGATCGCTGGAGGTACGCCAGGAATGAAGGTGTCATGGCAGGTCACAGGGGTCCGCCATGACCCGTACGCTGAAGCCAACCGCATACCAGTCGAGGAGGAGAAGCCCGAGGAAGATCGCGGATACTATTTGCACCCGGAGCTTTATGGCCAACCGAAGACGAAAAAAGTGGGATTACCGCGAATGGGAGTGAACAAATGAAAGCAGCCTCCATTGGGATATGAATGATATCAGAGCCAACGATTAAAGCAGATAAGGATCGAATCGATGAACATTACATATTCATCTTAGGTTTATTAAGGTCCGATAGGTTCAAGTTCAACTGTATGACAAAATCTGATGAGAGTGATATACCAAAACTTCCGCAGAATTAACTGAAGATTCCACGGAGAAATCTGCCCAAATGACGCAACAAGCTATTCAACATGGCATAATGTTAGCGGAGATCAATAAGTCCGTGCAGGAAGCAAACAGGAGGTTTGATGGAATAATAAACAGAGTTAAAGTAACATTTTGGTCGATATTGCTAATGAACTGGATTCTAATTGGTGTGGGCGTAACTCTGTTTGGGGGAGCATTTTATAGCGCATTGGGAGGAAAATTCGAAGTTGCCATTGTACTTTCAGCGACAGGGGTCGCAGACATTTTGTCAGTGTTTGTTTTTGCAATGAACAGAGTCCAGACAAGCTTGGGTGATCAAGTTCAAATTCAACTTGCTTCAAATGCATACATGAAACAGATACTGAATTTTGATGAACATTTCAGATTCGAACTTGACACGGAACAAATTAAGGAGGTTAATATCGAAATTAGAAAAGCTACCTTAAACGCAATGGAGCTAATCCAGAAGTTTACGAAGATAGGAAAGGAAAGCTCAAAAGAACCATGGATTAACCCATTTCCGATAAGATATGAAAAGTTGAACTTTCCCCAGGAAGTACACGAAGGTACTCCGATCACAGTGTCTGGGGTTCTCAAGAATGAAGGTGACACTCCAGTTACCCTCACTGGGATTGTTATCGCGGTGCGACCGCCCCTCGGAACCCCCACCGGAGGGCCTTTCACTTATGACTTCACCGTGCAACCAGGTCGTGTTGTCAAATCTGGTGAATCCGTTTTAATTTCGGACGAAAAGGCAATTGAGATAAGCTGCAAGGATAGGAACGTTAAGCAGAAAATAGATGAAATAAATATAGGCAAAGAATGGTATGCTTTCATGACCTGTCAAACCGAGGATGGTAACTGGCATGACGATCCAAACAAATACACGTTTAAAGTTTATGGGAAAATGGAGAAATAAAACTAAGAATGACGATGTTGTCTTAATGCTCCGGAGTTGATAATTTGACGAAAGAGAATGTAGGTGAAGAAGTCTATGCTTATCCAGATGCTGAGGACAAAATAACAACCTCCCTTATTATGAAAAGAACGTCTGGTATGCTGCAATGGGAAAGAAGCGAAAATAGGGTTCTAGACATAATTGAAGAATATATGAAGAAGTTTCCCGGCTCATGGCTGCTAGATGCTGGTTGCGGAACGGGTAGGTTACTGCCTCGTTTCCAGGACTACTTTGACAAGATTTTGGCAGCTGATCGCGATCCTGCCCAAATTAAGATGGCTAAAGACCTAGTAATAAGTCACGGTTTTGCAGACAAAATGGTGTTTGAAACAACTTCAATTGAGAAACTATCGTGGCCAAGAGTCAGCATAGATGCCATTCTATGTAGCCATTTGCTCCAACACATAAACACGGACTCTGTTCCGCTGGTGCTCCAAAAATTTAGGACTCTCTCCAAAGCGGATGGAACTCTGTTCTTAATTACCACCCACGCCAAAAATCAAGATTATTTCGCCAAAGAGTACTTGATAGGGAAAGAGTTAATTGAGGAAAAGATCAGTGAAGAGGAATTTAATTCATTGATCTCTAACAAGCGCAACATCTTACCGCTTCATTTCTTCTCAACAAAAAGCATTCAGAATACCATGAGAGATTCAGGGTACAAGTTGCTAGATTATAGGCTTTTCCACATAGTCAGGTCAGGCATTAAGAAGAAGGAAGCCAGAGATATTTTGCTAGTTGGGAAGAAAACAAGCAACTCTTCGCTTTCAACGACTCATTAAATTAGTGAGAAGATGTAAGGAAGGCTATCCATCAGGAAGTGGACGAAAACAGGACCGACGATATTTCTGGTTCGAGATCGGACATAGCTTATGCTTAAGAAAATTGAGTTAGGCAGAACGTTTGCGATTAGCAGAACTATTGCCCACGGTCGGGAAAACGAATATACTAAAATATACGCAGGCAAGTGGAAAAGGGTAAATAAAATCGAGCTTAGCACTATTGCAGGCAAAGCTTTTGTTATGCCACAGGGCTGATAAGGCATAAGCCTGTCTAATAAGTAGCCTCTCCCAAATGCTTCTTCAAAGACCGCGACCGGAAAGAACGCATAGACTATTATGTAATACAAGTACCAAATAGGTTGTGAAACTCCACTTGGATTTGTGACTTGCGTTGCCGAGACTGGACCAAGCAAATTGCTGAAAAGCCCCATGACCAAGATGGCGACAAGAGCGGTGGGAATCAACAAGACTAATGCCCAAAATATACTCTTACGTAAACCGTCTTTCTTTAATCCAACACTATTAAGAATGTCTCTTAAAGACCGTTTCTTCTCCCAAGCAGCTAGAAAGCCAATAAAAACAACTATCCAAACTCCATAGGACAACGCAAAGCTGGTCAACAAGTTTAAGGCAACTGATACTGAGAGGTGTTGAGGCAAAGTTCCTCCACTTGAACCTCTAAACAGCAAGACAGGGATGGCGACACATGACATTAGTATTATTGAAAAAACAACCGGTCCTTTTATCTCGCCAAAGAAGTGTGACACAATCAAATTCACAAAGCCCTAATCGGATGTGTTCATTCTTAAGCTTTTTCGCATTCGTTAAATAATTATTTTAAAAGAGAAATAGACTATGAGCCTAACATTAACATTCATTTCCCCGTTATAATTCGTTAGCATTCAAACTAAAGGTACCCTTAGACTTTTTTTAACCATCACCTTTGGACTGACCTGGCTATTATTCATAATTCACAACATACTTGTTCCGGCTAATTTTTTAAAACCTTTTCCATCATTTCCTTCATTCATCTTAGCGTACATCGCGGTCTTCTGACCACAGAGATAATCAAGCTCAATAGAATAGCTGGAACGGAATTTCCCTACGTTGTGCTCTTATCTTCTTCCAATCGTTGCTCCGCCGGAGACATTGATATTCCCCAGTGTCGGATTGCCTGAGTAAAACAAATGTGAGCCTCCGCTTAGATTGCCATCTATTCTTCCGCTCGGGTTTATCTCCGCTTGACTTCCTCCGCTAATGTCCACATTCGCGTTCATGACCGTGTTATTGGAGAGGTCCAATTGACTCCCCCCTGAGGCGTTGACCGTGAGATCACCTGCTTGGCCCAGCATTTGAACTCGACTTCCTCCCGAAGCGTCTATCTCAAAGTTATTCGTCGAAACAAAGCCCGTTGCGCTGCCATGTGCTCCTCCAGACAATTCCAGTCGACTCAGACTTGGCATGGATATTACCACTCTTAAGGTCGAGGTAGTTATGCCATAACCGGACTTCACTTCAACTGTTAAAGTGTTGCCTGACTTGGAGATTTGAATATAATTCTGAATATTATCGTCTGTTGTCGTTTTGACGTTAAATGAGTTTGACTGTGTAATTACAAATTCGAAGCCACTTGAAACACGGACTGAAGTGAAATCCGAAAATGGCTGATTTTGGGTAACCACATGTCCTGATCCAACAATTGTGCCTAGAGGGCTCAATTGACCCAGAAATATTGATGCTAGGACTAAACCGAGGACGAGCACTCCCACGATGACCGCAATCGGGGCGATTGGGAAAGGGCGGTTTCTATTTGTTCTGTAAGGTTGAGGTGCCTGCTGGTTTACTGGGGTTCCACATTTCGGGCAAAATCCTGCTTGCTCATCCAATTGAGCTCCGCATTTCCTACAATATGGCATTTTTCTTTAACCGCTTCTTTTTTTGATGTAACGGATATATAAATAAACTTAATCCGAGTCTATGTGCACGCTTAAGATAACATAAATCAAAAAATATTTGAAGAAATTCCTGAATTCCGAGCGTGGTTCCCAAATCTAATCAATAAGATAGTTGATTTCTTCTCTCCAGATCCTGGTCTTTATTTTATATATTTGGTGTTTCCATGTTGATTCTTGGGTTGATGGTCATGACCTTAAACTATATCGAAAATCGCCTGAACCGGGTTAGCACCGATGAAAGTGAAAGCCAACATAGGACGTTGAGCGAAGCCATACCGCGTCCTAGGATTCAAGCTCTTTCCGACCTGATTTTCGGACTAGCCCTCTCCATCGGTGCGCTGACACTCCTTTCCGAGAAACCCAGCGGTATCATCGACCTTGCCAGTTCCCTTCTAGGTTTCGGTTGGGCTTTTCTCATATTGGCAATTGTCTGGGTCAGATATACGAGAATAATGTCTGTTCTCCCTGTTGAAACCGGAAGGATAATAGCTGCCAACATGCTTCTCCTTTTCCTCGTCTCAGTTGAACCTTACCTCTACAATCTCATCCCTGCCTCGTATACTACGCTCCAGCTGGACTCTGGAATCACTACTGCTTTGTATGCTCTTGACATGGGCTTGATATTCCTAATTCTTTCCTATTTCGCTCACGAACTCACGATAGAAGAAAGGAGATTCGTTCCAAAGGAACTGCTATGGCGCTACAGGATGATGAGGAATAGTACCTCCATCGCAGCTGCACTGTTCCTAATTTCAACATTGCCCATATTCTGGAGTCTCAACATCTTGGGCTTTCAGGTGAGGTTCATTCTATGGATGGGCACCTTCAGCACATGGATTATCAGAAAAGAGTTGGAAGGAAGAGAAAAACGTTCAAGCTGAATGAGTATATGAACTTAATCCTAGACATATCCTTCCCTACCATATGAAAGATTTTATATTCGTCTCCTTCAAGCCTGTTTTGCATTTAAGACACTCAAACCATGTATGTTAGCTAATTCTTTACGCTCTTTTGTTAACCAAGTAAGTACCTAAAATCACTAACACTGAGCCTACGAAGGTTTCTAGGCCTACCTGTTCGCTCAAGAAAAACCAGCCAAGAAATAAAGCTATCATAGGAACGAGCATACTTGAGCTCGAGAGAGAGGTGGTGTTTTCTTTTCTCAGTAGGACGACCCAAAGGGTCATTCCAATTCCGGTTGAGCCAATCCCGCAATAGACTATGGTCGCCAGATAGCTCCAGCTCCATGATGTAAAGGGTGGATCGAATAAGATGCTTAATGGAAATGCTATCAACGAAGCAAACGATGCATAGATGAGGTTGGAGGTTATGGCATCCACTTCTTGAAGCTTGAGCTTATAGTAGACTACTCCGACAGACCATAATAAGGCACCTGCCACAAGGATCAATGCTGAAAATGACATGACAGATCCCAGCTCGTTGATGAACAAAATAGTCAGCCCCATGAAGCCTAAAACTGTTCCAAAGAATCTTGTTGCAGACAAGTGCTCGCTGAGAAATAATATCGCTAAGATCAGGACCCATATCGGGTAAGTATAGTTAAGCACTGCTCCTACACCACTGGATTGGGACGCGAGCCCTATAGTTGTAAGAGTGAACCCTATTGCGGAAACGAGACCATAAACTACAAGTCTCTTTATAACATTCAGATCTCTTGGAAATTTCGACTTAAACAGGAAGAACATGATTAAGAGGGAAAGGAATGCCAAGAGGTATCTTTGATAGCTGAACATGAAAGTAGGCGCATTATTCAAACCTATCTTCATTACTGTCCAGTTCAAGCTCCACATAAGCACCATGACAGTGAAGAGAATCTTGTTCCTAGAATTCATATAAGATGCCGTTACTCAAACCTACAACTATTCATTATATAAATCGGAATTTATTTAATAATATATTATTCTTCAGTTATCAGAGTTTTCGTCTTTTTCTTATTATTCTCTTTCCTCTTCTCCTACTGGTGTATGACCTACTAATTCTGCAGATGGGTTTCTAAAGGTTTTTAAGATTACGCCGAGCTCGCTTGAAGAGGTGTAATTCGGATGGAAATCGTTGAAAGCGTCCATCAAGTGGAAGGGGTTAATGGGAACGTTTACCTGTTAATTGACGGGGGAGGGCTAACCCTCGTTGACACTGGATTTCCCAATAGCACAAAGGATATTCTAGGCTATATTCATAAGATAAACCAGCAACCTTCAAACATCTCAAGAATCTTGTTGACGCACTGTCACGTAGACCACGTTGGAAGCGCCCAAGAACTCAAACAGCTTACAAAAGCAAAGGTCGGAGTCCACCAAGAAGACGCGGATTTTGTTGCCGGGCTCAAAACCCTACCACGACCTAAGGGCGCTAGCAATACTTCATTCATTCCAGTTCAACCGGACATCGTGCTCAAAGAAAACGATAAGGTTAGCAACCTCACAGTTGTTCACACGCCCGGCCACACGCCAGGAAGTATCGCTCTATACGATCCAATGAGAAAGATACTATTCGTGGGCGACACTCTCAGGTTTATCAAGGGAGAGATAATTGGCCCGTCAGAGCAGTTCACATCAGACATGCATCAGGCAATGCGGTCGATTGAGAAGATTTCGCGATTGGACTTCGATGTAATGCTAAGCGGCCACGGGGACCCTTTGAAAACAAACGCATCGGATAAAGTTAAAGAGTTTTATGATTCTACGAGGTGACAGAGTTGTCGCTTGATTCAAATTATTTATGTGGTTGTGACTGTTGGCCTGTCGAAGTAGATGTTCTTGCCTTTTATTGAAATCGGAATCCCTAGGATGTAATCTGCTTCCAGAAGTCTCCTACTGTCGGCAACGTCTCCAATGCTACGCATGATCCTGTTGTCAACGTTTAAGTCGCTTGCGATCTTGGCAGCTGAGCCGACTGCTATTCCAAGGTCTATCAGCTTCAACTCGTTAGAGAGGTTCCCCCCGTATTTGACCCCTACCAAGACCACCAGGTCGGAGTTCCTCACGTTTCCCGCATCTCTTATTCTATTTGGACTTTTTTTCTCCTTGCCAGAGCGCTCCATCTCATTCGCAAGCTTATCCTTATCTTCTCCGCCAATTATGGCGGTTGTTATGCTGTCATGTCCTGCCGCCTTCGGGGCGGTTCTGGCAGCTACCAGCATCAATTTCGCAATGTTTAGCGCACCATCTCTTTCTGCATCTTGAGACTTGATCAACATTCAAAATTACCTCCCTAAGTTCTCCACGATAATAGGTTATAAGAATATACATATGACTATTATGCTATTATTCTACTCCAATAGTGTTGTGCAATGATGCTGTTTGGATATAGTTGGTGCTAGCCTATTTTAGCTCGTGGGAAAAGGGGTTTGTATGCAGAAGCTTTTAGCAGTAGCTCTTGTTGTTCTTTCTTGTTCATCGGGGTATAGCGTTCAGCGGCATCTATCATCATCTTGGCTATTCGGATATCAGAGGAACTGGCTGCTGTAGTTACGTTCTGGGATAATGTGAACCATAGGGCTTCATCGACCTCTTTCTGGGTGTCAAAGGGTTGATACCAGCAGTCGTAAGTTCTCTCATCAGTCGGCCAAGGTTCCTTCACAACTGACTTCATGGCTATTACCCCAAGGTTTCTCTTCTCAGCTAGGGCGAGTACTGGTTCGTAATCATTCTTTGGTTCAGGATGGGCGTGTAGGACGTAGTTGACAGGAAGTAGAACTGTATCGAAGTCAAAGCTTCTAAGTGCTCCCATAATGTTTTCAGGATTGTGACTAGTTATGCCAATGTACTTGACCAAGCCCTGCTTCTTAGCATCTAGTATAGCTCTTATCGCACCATCCTCGCCTAACGCAGTTTCGAGTTCTTTTGGATCATCGAGTCCATGCAGTTGATAGAGGTCGACATGGTCGGTCTGAAGGTTCTTTAGGCTTCTGCTTAACTCGTCAGCAGCCTCTTTTCTTGTCCTCTTCTGCGTCTTACACGCAAGGAATAGATTTTCACGATACTCCTTAACCCATTTGCCCAGAATGCTTTCTGCCTCACCACTGCCATATGTGGGCGCTACATCTATGTGATTCACCCCGTAGTCCAGGGCCAGTTTAATAAAAGCGTCTGATTCCCTGCGAGTAGTTGGGCGTACGCTTGCGCCACCTAAAGTAATGAGCGTACTTTTATGTCCCGTCCTTCCCAGAATTCTCTTCTCCATTTTAACTCAATTATAAATTGTAGAATGCTATTTAAGTTCTTATCACTTTGTGTCTGACTACGGACAGCTCTAGTGGATAACGTTAGACATTTAATGATAATAAACCCGAAAAACACAACTATTATCGTCTATTCCAATAACTGTTTATCTATAAATTCTGGTTGGTTCTCCAAAGGTTTTTAAGATTATGCTGAGCCCTGCTTGAAGAGGGTGCAATTCGGACTTTACTTAGACGTAGAAGGAGAGGATGATTATGGCTGAGTTAGTGGTTTCTTTCAGCATTGACACGGAAGTAACGCCTGCCTATTATGAAGAATTGATCAAGTACACGTATCATAACTACGTCTTGCCTAATGGAAAAAGGTTCACGAATGTAGGTCAAACGTCATCTGATGGAACCTATGTTCTCAGCTTCACCGCACTTGACCCTAACGGAAAAGGGTATGTCAACGTTGAAATGAAGACTGGAAAACCAATTCAAATTACTATGCAGCGAAGTGATGCTGAGTGTGCCGCAGGCTGTTCTTGACAGGCTCAGAGAAGACCTGATGATTCTTATTCAGTATTTTGAAGAGATGCTGCGGCGTTCTACGCTATATTTTGCGTGGGTGGAAGGGAAAGAAGTTGTTCCTGAGAAGTCGACCGTCTTAGGCGTGCGAGGTTAATAGAGCGCATACTATTCGGAAACATGATTTTTCTTTTTATGATAATGACTGCAATAAGCATCGTTCTATTCCTTGTTATAGGTTACTATGCAGCCCTCGTGCTTGTCGCAGGCCAATTTCTCGTAGTCATATTTGCAGACAAACTCATCGGCACGTATGGCTGATTGGAGCATAACCGAGCAAAACCCTAAGGTTCACATATTGCAATATCATTTACCCACTCAGCAGACGTTTGCAGTTTCAACAAAAATATCCCAGAGAAAAGCTGCTTCAGATGAAAAAGGAAATCTACGACAAGACGATAGCCTTGGGAAAACCAGTTGAGTGTGAAACAGCCCGCGAAGTGATGGCTAAATACGGTTTAGAATGCTCCCCAGAAAACATGGGAACCAAAACAGTCAACGTTTATCAAATCGTTCAAGAAACCACAGACAAATTTAACCTCCATGTTCCAAAGATTGCGCTTTCGAACACGATGGTGCCCAACGCAGCTGCGTCAGGCCCGAACCCAAGTCATGGTATTGTTCTAATAACCACCGGCCTGCTCGTCAGGCTGAATGAGGAGGAAATTCGAACTGTTTTAGGGCATGAGCTTAGTCATCTGAAATCCAGAGATCCCTTCGTGCTCTTTGGAATAGTTTCAGCTGAATACCTTTTCAGAATCTTCTTCCTTATGAATTATTTCGAGGCTTTCTTCGCCTACTTCAGCTTGCTCTACCTCCTATTCATTTTATTTGCCATATATTTTGTCGCTAAATTCTTCGAGGCTCGAGCAGACCTCGAATCAGCAATAAAAATTGGGAATCCAAAGGTTTTGGCTGAAGCCCTTCGAAAAATCGGTTTCCGCAGACTACAGTTTGAGCGAAACCGAAACTTATAGGCTTCAAGAATGGATAAAATTGAATCCGCATCCACCGACGTACTTTAGAATCGCTCGACTTGAGAAAATGGATAACACGCCGATGGAGGTTAAACATACACTGATTCAGTCGGCGAAAGACTGCATCCACGGCTTCCTTGCAGCATTTTAGTATCCTACAGTCATTGGCATGTCCTCAAGCACATTCATATATCTTTAATACAACTTGAAATATGTTGGTAGAAGGAGGTGATATCTATCTTGGCAAGCCGTTTGGAAAATCAACCTTTCAAGAACCGCGAACACGTGGAGGCTGAGATCAGGAGATGTGCGTGGGCTAGTAGCATTTTTTCATATGTTAGCTTTCTATTCGCTGCTTTAGGAGTTATCGGTGATGCTTTGAGTGTGACTCTTGTCCTGCAACCAATGGTTTGGTTGCTGCTGGCAGTCTTTGCTGGTTTGCATGCCATAGTCCCAGCCATACATCTTGTTGTGGCTAAGCATTTCCTTGGCACAGAGACTGAAATTAAAAGAATTTAAAGCCTGTAATGAAACAAGTTCTAGCAGAGGGGGTCATTTGGTTAAACCGAGAACTATTGAGACGAACGAAGGAATACAGGGAGAATTCACGGTTGAAATTTATGATAAGATGATGAGAAGCCTCAGGAATAGAGGCTGGATTGAAACAGACCTGATCCTGAAAACGGGGATAAATCATGGCTTGTCCCTTGAGATTGGGCCCGGTCCGGGATACTTAGGCCTAGAATGGCTCAAGAAAACAGAGGGAACAGCCCTCAAAGCACTCGAGATTAGTACTGATATGATCAAGATGGCTGAAAAGAACGCCAGAGAATATGGTCTCCAAGACCGCGTCGTGTACGTGGAAGGCGACGCGCAAAAAATGCCGTTTGAGGATAATACGTTTGACGGCGTTTTCACAAATGGGTCATTGCATGAATGGTCTGAGCCTAGCAGGATACTCGACGAGGTACATCGATGCTTAAAACCTGGCGGAAAATACATGATCAGCGATATGCGGCGTGACATGAATCCTTCCGTGAGATGGTTCTTGAAACTGATGACTAAGCCAAAGGAAATACGACCCGGCCTCACATCGTCAATAAACGCCTCTTACACGGTTCAAGAGATCCAATCGATATTATTGAAGACTGACTTGAAAGCATCCAATGTACAAAAGACGATAATGGGCTTCATAATAATCGGAAAAAAACAGGATAATTCAAATGATATTTCTCCTATGTGAAGAGAAACTGAAATCACGATTAATAGTTATTAATGTGAAATCTCAGGCTTTATGACAGTGGTTAATTTGAGACTCTGGCCGAAGAAGAGGTGGAAGAAAATTCTGCTCATGATCTTTCTCGCAGTAATCGCAATCGGAGCGGTAACGCTCAGGTACATCTTTTCAAGGTTGAACAGCGATGTCGTCAGCGGAATCGACGTAATCAATGCTGGCGGAACAAAGACCGCGTTAATAGTATATCAGGTTGGTCTGTCCTCCTTTCCCAGGGATGTCTCGTATGCCTTTGCAGACGGGCTTGGGTCGAGCGGATGGAAGGTCGAAATTACCACAGCTAGTTCACAGGCTCCATCGGACCTATCGAACTATAGCCTACTTGTTTTGGGATTTCCCGCTTACGGTGGCAGCCCAGGAACAGCCATCGTTCGATATGCTGACAGGCTGGCAAACCTTCACGGAATCAACACTGTTATTATCGCTTGCGCAGCGGGCAGTATTGGAGGAAGCGTAGACACGATGAAGCAGAAGGTACAAGCAGCAGGGGGAACATTCGTAAAGTCTATTGCTCTGTTCACCTTAGCTCCAAACGAGGGCGATGGGACCGCGGTTGACATCGCCAAGCAAGCTGGTGCACAAATCCTACCATAAAAGTTTGTGCATGGAATTCGGGAGGCACGTTAAAGGAACTAAGTAAATGGGTGTTGGCTGTTGAACTTGAATGAGATGCGGTCCAGGAAGGATAAGACCCTACTTAACCTAGCAGGCACAGTTCGCAACATCGGATTTACGCCTAACATGGTTACAGCACTGGGACTTCTTTTTGGCGTTGGGTGCGGTTTCTCCTTCGCCTATCGAAATATGTCAATGGGATTTCTCTTGGGGTCGCTAAGCGTCGTCTGCGACCTTTTGGACGGTGCAATCGCCCGCACGTTCAATTTGGAAACCATCTTTGGACTGGTTTTTGATTCCGTTTCCGACCGTGTTTCTGAATTGGCAGTAGTTGTGGGAGCTATTTGGAGTGGGATCATCTATCCCGTCGGTGCGGTAGCAATTCTAGGCTCCTTTTTATTGTTGATGATGCGGGCTTTAAGTTACCTTCACAGTCTAAGCACCGACTATGTTGTGTTGGGACGTGTTGAACGTCTTGTGTTCATCTTCTTGGGACTTGTCGCTCCCTTTGCTGAAGCGAGCACTATATGCTTCGTTATCGCTGGGGGATTTGGATTTGTGTCATCATGCCAGATCGCAAGTTCTCTATTGAGTCGAAGCAAGAAGATAATATGAGAATGAAAATGAAGAAATATACTGTGTTCGAATATTGCTTGGGCGAACATGACAACTCTTATTGTCGTAGTTTCTTACCATCATAACAACACTCAGAAAATAGCAGAAGCGATGGCGAAAGTGTTTGATGCACAGGTAAAGTCACCGCAACAGGTCAGTCCAGAAGAGTTACAAAAGTATGACCTTGTAGGTTTTGGCTCAGGGATATATGGTGAAAAACACCATCAAGTTCTGCTTGACTTTGCTGACAAACTACCACAAGTCACAAATAAGAAAGCATTCATCTTCTCAACCTGTGGAGTCCCAGTCGTCGCGGTTGATGCAGGAGCCCGCTCGCGCTTCGAGGAATATGTTGTAAAAAATCAGTCGTCGCTCAGGGAAAAACTGCAATCTAAAGGTTACCTGATTATTGATGAATTTAGTTGTTCAGGTTTTAACACTAATAGTTTTCTTAAACTATTTGGGGGAATAAACAAGGGTAGACCTAATGCTGAAGACCTCAAACATGCGGAAGAGTTCGCTCGGAACCTGAAGCAGAACCTCGAGCATTCTCCTTGAGAACTTCAAGAAACCAATTGCTGAGAGGAAAAAAGGGATTTGCGGGAGACGTAACCCAAATGAAAGATGTTACAAAAGAAAAAAAGTAGTGTAGTCGCATTTTTGCTAGTATTATCGCCCATCATTCTGTGGTTCGTCCGTCGAAGTGCTCCTCGCTTGCCATCGCTTCTTTCTTGGTGTGACGCACGACACCATCTTGGTGTTCAGGCGGCGAGTAAATCGTGTAAAGTTTAAGGTTCACGCGCTTAGAGGAATTAATCACGTTGTGTTTTGCACTCGCTGGAACGATGACTCCGCTTCCGTCCTTGACGCGATGTTCTACACCGTCGATAATCACTTTTCCTACCCCTCCCTCAAATCGGAAGAATTGGTCGACATCCCCATGCGTTTCCATACCTATTTCCTCACCAGGCTTAATGCACATGAGCACGAGCTGACAGTGCTTTCCTGTATACAGCACGCGGCGAAAATCGGTGTTCTTCCTTGTCTCCTTCTCGATTTCTATGACACATCCTTTCAAATCTATCACCTTGATTTGTTACTGCACCCAATCCCTTATTAAGATTTTCACACAATTATCAGCTGTCAAAAAAATGGAGGTGGAGGTCATTCTAAGTCTTTTTAGCTTTTGACTTTTTGTCTCTGTATTTAACGAATGTGTCAGCAGCGGCTGCATTTACCTTCCTAAGCGATGCCACAACCATGTTTGACAATTCCACCGCATTAACTTCAGTCTTATGAGCCACTTTAGCAGACACTTCCTTAGCTACGTGCGCAGCCTGCTCAGCAGTTGCTCCCGCCTTCTTGATCCCAGCAACAATCTTGGAT
This sequence comes from Nitrososphaeria archaeon, assembly GCA_963760525.1. Lineage (GTDB taxonomy): Archaea > Thermoproteota > Nitrososphaeria > JACIWG01 > JACIWG01 > CAVXDT01. The sequence continues at coordinate 116,011 of CAVXDT010000012.1, read as the reverse complement.
TCGACGAAGTCTTGCATTCTTCCATCTCTCTTCTTTACCTTAATCACATTTTTCACCCCCCTTCACATGAAGATGCACTCTGTTCTACTTTATACCTTTCTGGTTCGTGAATAAACGTCTTCTTCGGAATGCTGACTTCAAGTAATCCGTCTTCAAGCGTGAGTAGCTATTCAACCTTCCATCAGCCTATGACTAAGCAGTATCGAGGTTGTTGTTGCGTTTGATTATTTCAATTGGTCTGGCCTTGGCTTTCAGCCTTGATTTGTCTGGCTATGCTCTGCGCCCATTTTCTGGCTTTATTGATGTCTACTTGGTCGTGGCTGGTTTTTCCGAGGAACCTCATTCTCCCCCCGAACACCTCTACAGCAAATGGCTTTAGCTTCGTGTTCTTTTCGAGGATCGTGTCAACGTATTTCTTGATAGCCTCATCTCTGGGCTCAAGAGATGAAAGGAATATCGCCACTTTCCTGTCCCCAAAATCCTTGTCCAAAAACTTGCGACCATCACCGTGCATCGTCTGTATTTTCACTCCGCTGCCAACGATCACGTTCCGGTACGGCGTCAGGTCAGGATTATGATTTCTCCCGAGATTAATCAGGTCCACCTGCATCTTGAATTCGTCTTTCAGCACAGCTGCAATCGCGTTCGCATACCCTTCCGTCGTGCCACCCTTTGTCGCATATGCAATTAGAGTTTTGTCTTCGCCCATGTCACTGCCAAAGATGCGTTGAACCTCGCCCTCTTATGCCTTGCCATGTAACTCAAAGCAGACCTGCAGGAAGGTTCTTATCAACGGGAAAGAATCTTATACCTCATGTATCACTTACAGCTGGTTCAGCGACGCTTGGGGAGAGAGTGATACCAGGTCATCCGATACTTGAAGGAGTCAACTCGTTATCAGCAATCAACAGTTTTAGAAGTTTAGCTACGAGCACTGTAAACGGTGGTATACTTGTCGCTAGATGGAGTTCTGGCGAAGTCTTCGCGGCGGTCTCCCCTTCAGGAAATGTCGTCTGCCTAAACTTCTATCCCCCATCAGTGGACTGTAGAAGCGACTTCTGGAAGGGTGATGGCGCCAGGCTCATGCGTAATGCTCTTGTGCTATCTAGAACTCCTCCGGTAGGCGGAACTCTCAGTCCTGTGAATACAATTGGGATGATGTTACCTTGGGCTGCTCTCTTGACGGTGTCCATGGTTGCATGTGTAGTGATAGTGAAAAGGCGTAAAGCCTAAATCCTCAGACCTTCCCATTCTACAACGAATACGAGAGAAGACGATGAGATACTGACAGCGAGGCAACGCAACCGAGCGGTTAAGGCCGAATATATTGAGTCGATTCCGGGGAGAATGGAGCTGGCCAATGTGCGCGATGTGGTGAATGCGAAGAGAAGTGTCCCCAGCAGTTGCCAATACGCGATCTGCTATCAAGAGCTGCAAAGATCTTCGAGACTAGGAAATAAATAAATAATAATTCTGCACTCATCAAAAGGGTGTTAGAAAGCAAGGTAGACGGTATTTGTGTGCAAACTGGAGGTCAATTCTTAAGGGTGATCCAGTAGATTGGCTCCTGGATGAAGATAATCCTTCAGTGCGTTATTTCACCCTCCGAGATCTCTTGGACTATCCTGAAAGTTCCGTGAAGGTTTCAAGAGCAAAGGAAAGTATAAGAAATTATGAGGTAGTCGCCAAAATATTCAACAAACAGAAACCCGAGGGGTATTGGGAGCAGGCTGCGCAGCCATACCGTCCCAAGTACAAGGGTACGTACTGGCAAATTATGATCTTGAGCCAACTTGGCCTCGACAGAAGCGATGAACGAGTCAGAAAGTCCTGTGAGTACATCTTCCAGTTCCAACTTGCTGACGGCGGGTTTTCTACCTTCGAGGAGGAAGGGGCAAAAAGGGAATACCACTGGGTCCAAAAAAGAATGTTGAATCAAGGAAGGGAGTCTCCAAATTTCAAAATCTGGTCTAAGAACCAGATTAGAGAATATGAAATGTCATGCTTAACCGGGAACATTGCAGCTTCTCTGATAAAACTCGGATACGCTAGGGATGAAAGGGTGAGAAGAGCACTGGAATGGCTTGTTAATGTTCAGAACCAAGATGGAGGCTGGCTCTGTCCCTACTGGAAAGCTCACATAAAGGATAAGCACGGTTGTTTCATGGGGACGATAACCCCTTTAGACGCCTTTTCTCGAGTTGCAACAGAATCGAGGAACATGGAAATGAACACTGCGATCGAGAGAGGAGTGGAATTTCTCTTGATGCATAGGCTATTCAAGGCTGACCACCACGAATTTAGAACCATAAATACAAGTTGGCTCAAGTTTGGTTTTCCATGGTTCTTCTACGATATTTTGAGAGGGTTATCGGTCGTAACAAAACTCGGTTACATACGTGATGAAAGATTAAGCGAAGCCCTTGAAATACTTGTTCAAAAGCAAAATGCTGAAGGAAAGTGGAACCAGGAATACACTCCATCTGGAAGGATGCACGCTAACCTGGAGCAAGAAGGAAAACCCAGCAAATGGGTCACTCTACTCGCCCTCGGAGTCTTGAAAAGAATCTATCAAAAACGTTACACTTGAATTGTTCAGCATCAAACATGTCATGCTGCATTCCTTTGGGGCCTATGCACTATTCGCCTACATCTTCCAAAAAATGGGTGTGATTAGAAAGACGGTTACTGTGATGGAAACCATCCAAGCATTCTTTGTTCAAAAGCTTAGCTCTTAAGTTACTCAAGATTTTACTAGCATTTGGGCGAGTTCTACACCTATGTGCTTGAAACTTTCTTCTGCCATTTCTTCGAGCGGTCCTTTGTCGCCCTTCACAATGGCCGATTCCTTGGGTTTTGCGATGGTCAAGCCTAGACCCTTCAGTTTTCCTTCAATCTTTCCTCCAGCGCTCCCAGCCAACCTACTCCTGCTCATTTTAGTGTCAAACGCAAACCCTCTCTTACCGGTCAAGCCCGCTACGCTCTTCAATCGCTCAAGAAATTCCTTCACAGGTTCTGACACATTCCAACCATGCACGGGACTGCCAACACACAACAGATCAACACCGCCTATCTCATCAAACTTGACCGCGTCAACCTTGACAACGCTAACTTCAACTCCTCCACTCTCTAAACCCGCTGCCAAAGCCTTCGCAACCTTCTCAGTATTTCCGTACATGCTGTAATAAACCACTAAAGTCTTTACCATAGTTTATCACTCCGCAAAGATTAGAAGGTTCGCCAGATTATAAACGGTTCGCACGCTCCATCCTATGTATTAGCACATTCAAGGATTTCTTGTAAAACGTCCTTTCTGTAGACTTTAGGTCTTCAATTCCTCTACAACTATCTTTTTTTCCCCAATTTTTTCTAATAGCGTGCATCTTCCTCTACCTTACGATCATAAGAAGTAGAATATGTTTGGAACTCTGGGGTTAGTGTTGGAGGTAAGAACCCATTTGTTCTCTATGAATTGTCATAGGTAAACCTTATTCCTAATTCCCTTTAGCGCACGCTGCCAGCTATGGGACCACAAGAAAGGCTTACGAAAGAAAAGGTAGCTGCTGTCAGGTCTTGCTTTTCCTTCGCAACAGTCCCTATAAGCATAATCACTATCTTCATGCAGCGGGGTTCGAAAGCGTTGAGGCCTACCCTGATTGGTCGATCAAAATTAAGCAGAAGACCGAAGCCAAGCGTATAGTCTTCGTAGCACGGAAGTAATAGTGGATATTAGAATTTGAGCTTAACATGCTTAACAGGAAAATTGATTTTTTTATTCGTCGCTGGACTTTGATTTGGGAAAAGCATTTATGATAGCTTGCAAAGACTATCTTATTGAGTTGACGTCACATACCAAACATGGATAGGTTATCGGATGTGCTCTTTGCTCAACTGAGCGAACATGGGTATCAGGCACGAATGGTGTCCATCGATCACCTGACTACACTTCAGAAAGATATTGATGAAATTCGCGATCGAGCCTTATTCAACAACGAGTTCTATCGAGAACGTCTTAATTTCTTCAGTTTCCAAATCCCTGAAAGCCTACCGGAAGCACGATCTTTGATTGTCGCCGCAGTCCCTAGGCCCCAGACCCGCGCTATATTCACGTGGAAAAACCGTCGGGTGCCACTCGTAATTCCACCTACTTATACGTCATACGATGGCTTAATGAGGCAATTCAAGAACCTCGTAGCAAGATTTCTAAAGGAGAAGAAATACAAATCGGAAAAGACGGCCCTGCCTCTAAAACTGTTAGCGGTGCGAAGCGGTCTGTGTCAATACGGCAAGAACAATATTTGCTATGTCCCTGGCATGGGAAGTTTTTTCCAACTTGTAGGCGTTTACTCTGATATGCCATGCGAAGAAGACAGTTGGCAAAAAGTAAAAATGATGGAAAGCTGCAAGAAATGTGAACTATGTCGTAAAGCCTGCCCAACTGGCGCCATTCCATTAGACCGCTTTCTTCTGCGGGCTGAACTATGCATTACATATCATAACGAAAAAAATGGAGACATAGAATTTCCCAACTGGATAGACTCTTCTTGGCATAACTGCTTGGTAGGATGTATGCGATGCCAAAGAGCATGTCCCGAAAATACAAAGTTTCTGCAATGGTTTGGAGGGGAAGAAGAATTCTCTGAGAAAGAAACAGCCTTGCTGTTAAAGGATGGACCGGTTAAGAAGTTAAGGGCCACGACGCTTGCTAAACTAAAGAATTTAGACTTGGTCGACTACCTTGATAGCCTTCCAAGAAATTTAAGCGTGTTCTTCAACAAGCCTGACTAATTTAAGATAAGGGGAAAAAATCATGAGCAAAGCTCAAAGAGGCAAGCCAGACAACAAACAGAAAAACATTGTCAGAAGTAAGATTGAAGGCAAAGAAAAAGCGTATGTCCTCTTCTACGCAACTTGGTGCCCATTTTCACAACGATTTCTGCCAATCTTTGAAGAATATTCAAGAAACAATCCAAAAGAGTGTCTGAGCGTTATTGTTGACGAAGATCCAGATATCTGCGAAGCATACAGCATAGAGTACTATCCAACGGTGCTTCTTCTAAAGAAGGGAAAAGTGCATAAGCGGTTGGATGCGCAGCCAGGAATTGGCCTAAATAAGAAGCAGTTGCAGGACCTTACTGAAAACAAGTAGGATCCCTACTCTTATTTGTAATATCCCAAACTGCAGCTTTTCTACAATCATTTTATTGGTTAAGAAGCCGAATAGGTGTCTTATGCCATAACATTCGTCATACTTAATGTAAGTTGAGATCTAATACTTAAAAATAATGAAAAATTTGAGAAATATCAATAATTACCCATAAGATAGAACAGTGAATCCTGACGAGTACTTGTGAATCTCTGCTAATCTTATCTATCCTAGATATTCTGCAGAAAGGTCAGCTAGAATACGTAGTTAAACGAGGAGTCGGATATGGCGTACTAGTCCACATTTGAAATAGCCTATGAATGTGTGCGTCGAATTTTGTGAGAATATATGAAAGAGATATCATTATGATGCAGTAACTAAGCAGTATAAGTATGTACCTCTCAGGTGGAAAGTTCATGAGATTATATCTACTGCCGAAGAAGATATGGTCAAAGTAGAGCTTGTCCCCAGTAAATGAAGTGACAAACAGGAAGTATTGATGTATGAAAGGCTGATGAATAAGATACAATGCGAATGAGTTGACTCCTATGAACGTGAAAACCTTGGCTATAGATTTAAGAAATCTCGTCCTGCTAAAAGCATTGAATATGGTCCAGATGGAAAGCGTGAGAGAAATCCCGTACAGTGGCCTGGCAAGTGGCCATATCTCGAGAAATCCGCTTAGGTAAAAGCCCGCAGCGTAAGCGAGGGCAAGCGGGATCAATACTGTAATATGAGTAAGTACCCGATTGAACTCTTCGAACTTTGTCGCCATGACCATCCCGAAAGAGAATTCTATGAGCCAGCAGCCGAAGAACTGTCCTGCGAGAGGAGATACGTTTGCCAAAGTCCAAGTGAAAAAATATGCGAACACACCCGTTAACAACAAGAACTTGGCATTCCCCAAGCGAACCATGAAACCGCGTAAGATTGGGAAGAAGATGTAGAATTGGATTATCAATGTTATGAACCAGAGAGCGACATCCAAGAAGACGGCTTCACTTCCCGAAAGTGGATAATAGCCTACAAACATCCCCAATATGTCAGCTGGTGACGCAGCGATTGCACGGTGCAAAAGCATATTCAATATGAGGACCGCTAATAGAGTAATCCAGTATAGAGGGTAGAGGCGATATAATCTCCTTCCAAGGTAGGTGGAAGGATTAAACTCCCTATCCTTCGTGCTCCAAACCGCTAGGAAGCCGGCCATTATGATGAATACTGGGACGCCTTGCCAGCCGAGAACCGTCACCTTCAGTATGCCATAAATACCTGGAGCAGTGCTAAAATCGAAGTAGCCTAAAATCCCCCCTGGTGTGAAAGAGCAAAGGTGTTGGCTTGGTACGCCACTCCATCCGAAAAGACCTTCATATTGGTGAGCAATGACGATCGCTAGAATAGAGACGCCCTTAGTGAAGTCAACCACACTCAGCTTACCCATCAATCGTCCGCAACGATGAAGTCCCAAGAAGTATTTATCTTAAATGCTTGTGATATCATCTTCTTTCTGTTATTAAAAGATGGGATAAGCGTACTCTAAACTTATATTCTGGATTATAAACCAAAAGTTAATGGATAAACTGAGTCCCACTAAAATTACAATTTTCGCCTAATTATTTGGTCAGGGGATACCCTAGATTTTTCCAAGCTTCCATTGAGCCTAAAAAGTTGTAAACAGTCCTATATCCATTCCTGAGTAGCACGCTTGCTCCGACACTCGCCCTGTTTCCAGATCTGCAAACGACTATAATCGGGAGGTTTCTGGGGACCTCTTTAATGCGTTCCTGAAGATAGCCCAAATGGATGTTCATAGAGGATTCAATGTGCCCTTCCTCAAACTCGTCTTTGCTTCTAACATCTAACAGGAAGCATTCTTTACCAGAATCCAGCCATGACTTCAACTCATTAGCCATTATCAGTTCAAGAGATTCCAGTGGATAGCCAAGAGAGTACCAAGATGCTAAGCCGCCCCCTAGATAACCTGCGACGTTATCATACCCAATCCTAGTCAGACTTTGGGATACGTATTCAAGATCACAGTTATCGTTCATTACTATTAGAATGGGTTTATTATATGGCATGAACCAACCCGTAAAACGTAGAATATCGATTGGGACGCTATATGAGCCTTCTATGTGAACCCCAGCGAAGGCTGATGGCGGACGGACGTCGAGAACGACCGCATTTTCATCCCTCTTCTCCTTAAACTCTGTCGGCGACATGGGCTTATAGTTTGGACCTGCTGCTAGAAAAGGCGCTCCTTCAACGTTGTATTTCTCCATCATATGGAAGTAAGGAGGGTATTCGTTGTACTCTTTGACTTTGTATTCGATGAATTCTTCTTTGGGCAATTGGAGTACAGGATTCATTAAACGTTCAAGGCCCAAAGTACTCCATTCTCTGACCGCTATATTGGAACCGCAGATAGATCCAGCTCCATGAGCGGGGCAGAGGATGACATGATCTCCAAGTGGAAGGAGCTTGTTGAAAACACTGTTGTAAAGGTTCTCAGACCATTCGCGTCTCCTATCAGGCCCACTGAGATCTGTTCGGCCGACATCGTTAACGAATAATGCGTCACCAGTAAAGACAAGAACTGTTTCCCTTCCAGACTCCAGATCGGTTACCGCATATGATACGCAACCAAGTGTGTGACCCGGAGTGTATATGGCAGTCACTTTCAAATTGCCAATATTAAATTCTTGGCCATCCGTCAATACTGTGCCATACTTGAATTTGGGCCAAGGTCCATGGTAAATTTCAGCACCGGCTAAGTGAGCTAACTCCCTAGATCCAATTATGAAGTCTTCGTTCCTATGCGTTTCGAAGATGTACCTTATTTTCATATTTTCCCGCTGTGCTATGTCAAGGTAGATTTGGCAGTCTCGCTCTGGATCTATAACGATAGCCTCACGTCTGGAGCCTAAGAAATAGGATAGGTGAGAAACAGCGTCCGATTTGAATCTTTCAAATATCACAGTCAAATTATAAGGAATTAGTCTTAAAAGTTTATCCTCCGTTTGACAATTATAACGATTCTTATGTCACCATTGTCGGAGTATCCCCTGCTCTCCCAAAACCCGAGATAATTCGTACAATTGGATAATTCGATCCTTGTAATCCACTTTGTTTACAGCCATCATAGATCATCATTAACTTAGAATGGAGAAGACGTTTTACGCGATGCTTGTTCCTTGAAGGCATTCACATAATCGTGTGCAAAAGCATCAGCTAATTTCTCGTTCTTCATCTGCGACCTATCCAATTTTTTCATATGATGGAAAAACTCGTGAAGGATGATAGACGGATTCCACAGGTTTTCTCCGTTCGCCACAAATATCATCTTGCTCTTTGGCACATATACTCCAGCAGCCTTCTTTTTACCCCTTACATGTCCCACGCTCAACTTTGGCACATCAACGTGGTAGACCTTGCTCAAACTCTGGAGGGCTTCTTCCGTCTTCTTGGATAAAATCAATGCGACGACATTCGCTTTGAAATCCGAATCTGGTCCGCTCAATCGACCGTCGGTGATTCTTACAGGGATAAAAATATTAGCCCTATAATCGTCCAACATATATTATTCTTCTAGTTGACCTATCAGAGTATTTCACCGTAGAATGTCACGAAATATCCTCCTTCACAGCTTGCGACCCATCTTCCAAAAGGAACCCACATCACACTATAATCGCATATCATATTTCCATTTTGGTCAATTGTACCATCTATCCTAGCCTTTTCCAACATTATTCTACCATGTATGGCTTGATCGTCCAACCAAGGCGCCCAAGCTAATAACATTAGGATCAGAAGTATTGAAGTGACTATCATTATAACAATCCGTCGCATATTGCAATTGTAGATTCGGACCAACCTAGATTTATGTATTGCAAATTAACCTAACGGCACAACAAAATGAAGAGTTGCAACTAAGTAGCCTTCTTTTCTTTTTATGATTATTGAGAATTATTAAGGTAAACTGTACTATACTCCTGCTTATTTTCTGTACCCTTATAATTACCCTAATTCATACTACAAAAACATTGGATTCGCAAAAAAAGAAACATAGCAGTGAGAGCAAGCTATACGTTCTGGATCGGGCACGATTCAAGGCGTCAAGTAGGCTGCTGGTGGTCGGAGACGTTCACGGGGACATCCAGACAATACTTTCCATACAGAAAATCTTCGACCCATCAGAAGACATGATCATCTTCCTTGGCGATTACGCCGATCGAGGCTTAAACGGTGTCGAAGTGGTCGACACAATCCGTTCCCTGAGCGACAAAAGTCCTCAAAGCGTCATAGTGTTAAAGGGAAACCACGAAGATTATACGGACGATGGCGAACCCCTCTTTTACCCATGTGATCTTGTAAATGAAGCGGAAAGAAAAAAAGAAGGGGGATGGTGTAAGTACTTTACAAACGAGCTTCAGCATTTCCTGAAGAGGTTGTACCTTGCAGCTATTCTACCCGGAGAATGCCTTTTCGTACACGGTGGCATTTCGAGCAAAATCGTTGACATAGATTCCATGGCGAAAGCTGCAAGGGAGATTGAAACGGATATGCTCTGGTCAGACCCGTTCGAAGGGACAGGCGAACGTCCTAACTTCAGAGGTGCGGGAATTCTTTTCGGAGAAGACGTAACGGACACCGTCTGTAAGAGGCTCGGAGTGAAAAGGATAATACGAAGTCATGAACCCGACAAATCCCTTTTTGGGCCCTTCTACGAGCACGACGGTAAGGTCGTTACGATCAGTTCAACCCGTTTTTATGGGGGCAAACCGTTCGTTCTCGCCATCAACACCCTGAAGCCATCTGAAGCCATCCCACAATTCCTCTAACGTTATTTTCCATATTAAGCCAGATTCAGAATTTTTCGTTTTTATATGCAACTCTGAAGAAAACATATAGTTGGGTGCGATAACATATTTATGTATTGTAAACAGGGCTTGTTATGAGAGAGGCCCTAATCCGTGGAACATGATTTAACAGCAGACAAAGGTGTAAGTGCTTTAGATGGGCATTCTGATGCTATTACTCGTCTTGATGTGTTAAATCTCTTTATTACATTTTTGACCGGGTTTACTCTTGTTCTGTCTATGACGTATGTACCTCTCCACGCCTACGCCTTGAACGCGAGTGAAATCGAAATTGGTTTCATAACAGCTGGTTATAGTCTAACGTATATTGTTATGCCAATAGTCTTAGGTCGTATGTATGACAAGCTGGGCTCAAGAACAATGATTTTGTGTGGCACAGGAATTTTGAGCATGTTATACGTCTTTTACTTTTTAGTTTCACAACCGCTCTTGTTCATCCTTTTGAAAGCGATCGAAGGAGTAGGATATTCTTTCATGTGGCCTTCGCTTATGGCTTCGCTCGCAGGCAGCCCTCGCAAGTTAAAGGGTTACAACATGATGTGGAGCACCGGTTCGATTGCAGCGCCTTTCGTGGGAGGCATGATCGCCCAGGAGTTCATGCTGAAAGACATCTTCTTAATGTCAACTTCTTTTATGATAATTTCCTTTATCTTAGGTCTGATGCTTTCTGGAGGCGTACGCAAGAAGGCAGGGCAGAATTCAACTCAATCGGTTAAAGCTTCTGACCCGAACCAAAAACACTTCTCTCTGTTTCTTTTCCCGTTCATTTATGGTTTCACGTTGTTGGTGGTCACGACATTCTTCCCGATATACTCTCTGGTAAAAGGCATTGAAGTAATAGTAGCAGGGTATATTCTGACCGTTTCGAATGTTGGTAGGCTACTTGCTTTCATAGCACCGGCTAAAATACAGAAACAATTCAGTAGCATGAACGCACTGCGTCTGTCTGTTTTGGCAACAGGTCTGCTTCCAGCGCTCATTATATTCCAAAACGAACCATACATACTGTATATTGAATTTTTTGCCATAGGTGCACTTACAGGAGTAGCATATGCTTCAATGCAAAAGAGATTCCTTGAAATAGACGAGCAGAGGAAAGGCTACTATGCAGGCGTACAAGAAGCGATCATAGGTGTTGGCTTCCTTATCGGGCCCATACTTGGGGGAATGGTAGCCTCCTTGGACTTGAACTATGTCTTCATACTGCCGTTAGCCTTCACTCTCCCAATTCTTTTTGTCAGCATAGTCAGTAGTCGCTAGCTAACCTTTGCATAGGCTTGCTTGTTAAAGGATTGTTAGACAATGTCAAATAGATGTACCCTCCTTTCGACTTATAAGATAGCATGGGAAACCCGTTACATGAACTGTAGAAAGGATTTAAGGAATGTCATCTAAGGATTTAATGAACAACATGTTCGAGTTAACACCTATTGGAGTCGTTCACACGGGTCTTAAAGACGGAGAACTGTTCCAAGCGGGCACGGTCGAGGGTAGGATAGAAGTGTTCAAGGATTTCGTAGAGGGGCTGGATTTGCTTGACGGGTTTTCACACCTTATTCTGATAACCTTTCTCGACAAAGTCAGTGTTGAAGCAAGACGTACGCTTAAGATCAGATTCCGCCATTTGCAACGAGCTGGTTTGCCTCTCGACGTCCTTCCTGAAGTTGGCGTTTTCGCCAGTGATTCCCCACACAGACCCAATCCGCTGGGCATCAGCATCGTCAAAACGTTGAAGTTTGACCGTCCCTTCATCCATGTTAGTGGCCTGGACTTGTACGATGGCACACCTGTCATAGACATTAAGCCTTACACTCCTTATAGGAGAGTCCAAGATGTCGAAGTTCCAGAATGGTTCTCTAAGATAGTATCACACTTGAATAGAGAACCGTAAAGAGTTTTGCCCTACTTAATCTTTCATATACAAACGATATTTAATATATAAAACTATTTTTACCAGAAAATAATAATGTTAGGTCAGTGGAATATGTTGCAAGCCAAAAAGAAGTATCTGAAGGTTACATCCATTATTGTTGGTTTGATCCTTCTTCTGACCCTGTCAAGTGCGCAGATGGCATATGCTGCGACCGAGTTAAGCTACGATGATGGTTCCATGGAGGCTTCTCAGAACCCAGCTCAGAACGCATATCGTGCAGTAAGGTTTGTGCTTGCAGATTTCGGTTTTCCCAGCGTCGTACTGCGGAAGACAAGGTTCTACGTAAATAACCCCGCTGGTGGGCCTGGCCCTCAACCGGTCGAGATACACATCCTAGCGGATGACGGGTCTACTGACCTGATAACTCCAATCGTAGTTACACCTTCGACTAACTGGCATTGGGAGGAAGTCGACCTGCCGAATATCGCAATATCCGGAAGCTTCTACATCGCGATAAAGTGGTCAACAAACTACGGCGTACCCTCTATTGGCATAGATTCTACAGCTCCATCCAACCGCTCATACAGTGGAGCTCCCGGTAGCCGGACAGCTTTGACCAATGATCTGATGATGCGGGTTCAGGTTGACGCTGGTCCTTATTGGGATATTGAACAGAAAAGTGCCCCAATTCACACGTTGAACGTTCCCGTTGGTGGCAAGTTCTCCGTCGATGTTTGGATACGGAACATACCCGGTAACGGGTTGGACCATTTCTATTTCGTGGTCAGGTGGGATCCCACCATGATGGCGTTGGATAGCTATCAGCAGACTCCCAACTCCAAAAACTGGGATAGATGGACTGTGGGAACAGGCGCTGATTACATTTATTTTGACGCGTTAACATTTGGCAGTGATTACATCACGGATGACATGCCTTATCTGAACCTGACATTTAGATGCTTGAGACAAGGTTCTTCGCCAGTGACCCTTGGCGACGGTTTCTTGGGCATTAATAGACAGGATAACGATGTTCACCCCCCTGATTTCACACTGGCCATTGATCAGTTATCGTCAGTTGTTGGCGGTGAACTGTTAACCGCAAACAAGCTCACAGTTTTAGCACCCTATCTTACGCTGGTAGGTTTGTTCGGAGCCTTTTCCTCAATCGCCTATACCCTTCGAAGAAGAAAGTAGAGACAGTAACTACTTTTTTCCTTTCAAAGCTTTATGTAGGTTCTTTAAATCATATTTCATTCTATATGAACAACCATACGTTTGAATTAGATTTGCTCGCTACTACTCGAAACAAAAATTATTGTTTACCAAAAGTTGTAGTAGCTGTCGTATTTCCCTCTTTTCTATTTTTGCTGCGCATCTACCCGCTATTGCTGGGATAAAGGGAAATGAACTTCCAAAATCTAATGTTCGCGCGCTCGATTCGAAGCTGTCCGTTTCTGAATATCATATGCAAATGCAGTGATGATGGAAAATGGCATGAATCCAACCATGATGTAACCAATAGTATATTGAATGCCGTACGTGATCTTTGCATCGAAGAACCACAGTAGGGGATACCCGAAGATCGCGGTTTCAACGGAAAATAAAAACAGTAACACGTAGGCGATCATAGACCATGGCCATAACTTGGATAGGAAACCCCGTAAGTTGACTGGAAGATGTCTACGCCACCATTTTAACGGCTTATTTATCCTGGTTGCGGTAAAACTGACAAACATTGACATGAATATTGGCCCAAAGCCTCCTCCAACAAGGAATAGAACAATTGAGAGAAGTAGCATGACTAAAGCGCCGTGCTTACTATCAATGAACGCGCCCGCCCATATTGTAACTAATAGGCCAGTGATTATTGCAAGGATGCCTGTTACAAAAAAGCTAGGGATAATTGTCAGAGCACGTTCAGTTCCATACTCCCAAAACCTCTGCGCTTGGCCGATGGCCTCTATCATCATGCTGCTTGGTGTAATGTTGCCTTGAAGCATTTCAAAGAAGCCGTGCTCTATACCAGCTAACCCCACGAGAACGCCCAGTGTTGAGGTTACCGCTCTTGTAGCGCTGGCATTTTTCAAAGATTTTATACCTTCCATATTTATTTAACGCGTTCTTTTATAGATTCTGATAATTCTTAGGAGTTTACATATGAATTTTTCTCCTTGATAACTTTCTAAATATCAATCGTGTTTTTACTTTATATAAACGAACGCAGATTTATATCAGGCAGTGTCTGCTGCCACTCGAAATAAAAAAAAGGGTTTGTGGTCGCTGATCTACTTTACTAGGTCTTCTACTTTAGCTACTGGCGCGTTCTTCTTAACGGATTCAATACCATTCATACACGCTTCTTTCGTAGTGTAAGCTTCGCCTGTAGCGATATTCTCACCGTTCGCAGCCATTAATCTGAATCGGAACTTACCCGATACATCCTTATAGATTTCGAATTTTGCTGGCATAATCTACTCGCACTTCTCTAATGAGGCCTCATTAAAAAGGATTTTGTATGAGATAAACGCTTTTTGTGTAAGTTTATTAAATAGAACCCAAATTGATTGATTTAGGTGATTTAGATGTCATTCTTGGATAAAGCTAAGAAAAAGGCTGAAGAGGCAGCGAAGAAAGCTGGTGAAGCCGCACATAAAGTAGGGGATAAAGGAGTAGAAGAAGCTAAAGAAGCCGGTGAAGCGGCACATAAAGTAGGGGATAAAGGAGTAGAAGAAGTAAAGAAAGCTGCAAAGAAAGTAAAGGAAAAATTGACGTAAGTACTTGTTACTTCTTTGCTACGCGCTTCCATCGACTCCCTCTTTTTTTGATTTCTTTTTATCTCAGATTTATTGACATAAAGGTTAGGGAAGCAAACATCATATTAGTCATAATTCCCAACCGATAAAGTATCAATGATGCCCTAGCTTTTAAAAAATTCTGTTTCTAGATTTCGGAGTTCATAGAAATAAGGAGAACCATTATAAAATGCTTTTCACAGAATAGGTAAGACTAAACTTGAATATAGTAGTTGAAGAAATTAGTTTCAAAAGCGGGGAAGCCAAAATAGTGGGCAGACTATATAGACCAGAAGAAATAGGTGGAAAAGTTCCTTCAGTAGTATTATGTCATGGTTTTCCCGGAGATACAAAGAACATAGATCTGGCAGAAGATTTGGCATTCAACGGTTATGTAGCGTTAGTCTTCTACTATCAGGGAGCTTGGGGCAGCAGTGGAAAATACACCCTTACAAAGCTCGAGGAAAACACAAAAGACGCTATAGAATATGTTCTGTCGAAGCCTTACGTTGACCAAAATAGGCTGGCACTCATAGGCCATTCCATGGGCTCCGTTCCAGTATCCAAGACTATCAGCAATAATAGAACGGTTAAGACTGCTGTCTTCTTAAGCCCTGGCACAAACTTCAATAAGCTTGTCCTATTAAAGGGAAGGAAAAAGCATCTCGCATTCCTACTACGCATTGGAAAGGGAAAGCTCACTGGATTGAACAGAAAAGACCTGCTAGAAGACCTTAAATGGGTAAACCTAAACAGCAATCCTCTGAACACGATCAAGAAGGCGACAATCCCCGTCCTAGTGGTGGTAGGATCAAAAGATGACATAACCTCACCTAGAAGCTGCAAACTCCTTTACCAAGTGGCTAACGAGCCAAAAGAGTATAGAGAAATATTTGGAGCAGACCACTTCTTCCTCAGACACCGCGTGATCATGATAGACAATGTAATATCATGGTTGAAAGGGCATTTGTAATCTGGACAAGAATATGTTAAAAACTTTCAAATATATGGGATAAGGCAAATAGTCTAGTTAAGTGAAAGGTGTTTAAACATCTAACTGCAACAAAAGGCTAAATAACCCCTTCAAAATATCAATATTTGATATAGAGGTTTTTGACGATGATGACTCCGAGAGAAAGATTAAAGGCTGTAATGAATCATAGAAAACCTGACGTGCTTCCTTGGTGTGAAAAATTCTATGATGAAACCCTAGTGAAGTGGCTCGGTCAAGGTCTGCCGGCTGACAAGGCAATTTCTATCAACTGGATGACAAGAGAAGGCAACACTCCTTTTCTCAATTGGCCGAGGGTCAGAGGCTTTGACGTGTACTCATATTTTGGGTGCCTCAATTTCCAGAGTATAGCTCTGCCCATTGATCTTAATCCGATTCCCAGGTTCAAGCAAAGGCTGATAAATGAAACAGACAAGTACGTCGACTTCATAATGGAAACCGGTTCTGTCGCAAGGCGATTCAAGAAGGCAGAATATCTGTGGTACAGCATGCCAATGTTCTTGGAGTTCCCAGTCAAGGATAAAAAGACGTGGGAAGAATATAAGAAGAGATTGGATCCGCATACTCCTGGAAGGTATCCGAAAGACTGGGATAAGGAGGCATACATAAAGGCCCTCGAGCAGCATGACAAGGGGACAACCAGTCTATCAATTGCGGGCTTCTACGGTATGGGCGCTGAATTGATGGGGATTCCAGGCTTTCTGACTGCGTTCTACAAGGATCCCGAGTTGATAAAGGACATGGTCTCCCATTGGGAATATCATGTAATAGAAACGGTAAGGGAAGCAGTTGAGACCATGAAGGATAGGATAGACTTGATCTTCTGGTGGGAAGACATGGCTGAAAAGAATGGCCCATGCATTTCACCCAAGCTCTACAGGGAGTTCCTGCTTCCACATTACAGGAACGTGAGCAAATTCTTCAGAGACAACAAGATAGACCGCATTGTAATGGACAGCGATGGCAAGATCTACGCGATACTCGATCTGATAGTCGAGGCAGGCATAACTGGCGTATGGCCACTGGAGGTCAACGCAGGAATGAACGCGATCACTGTCAAGAAACAATATGGGGACAAGTTATTCCTTATCGGAAACATGGACAAGAGGGAAATCGCTGAAGGAGGAGAAAGAATGAGGAAGGAGGTTGATTCAAAGGTGCCAATACTTAAAGAAATGGGTGGATACATGCCAGGCTCAGACCATCTGATTCATGTAGAATTCACGCTGGAGAAGTTCAGAGAATACGCGGACTACATGAAAAAACAACTGGCATACTAAAGCATACTAAACCATATTCAGAGAGTAATCATTCATTATTCTTCATTGCAGTTTTTATGGCCATCAGAGACCGATGCTGTTGATGACATTGCCTGAGTTACTATCCATAACTAAGATTATTTTGTTCCCCTTATGGTCGTAACGGGCAAACCATATTGGCGCGTAAAGTAGTTCCGCTTCAGTGGCATCCGCGTCCGTGGTTAGCTGCTGAATCATATGGTATTGTGCGTGTGCCTTGTCAGACTGCAGCTGGGTTACGAGCGCCTTCGCCTGATAATATGCTGCCTCCTCTCCAACATCGCCGTTCATGATCTTAACGCCCTTCGGGACCTTCGAGATGTCGAAGAGTGTTCTTTCAGCTAGGTTGAACTGGTAGTTTCTTGGTTGATGCTCGGTAAGAGCCTTAAGAGCAATTATTGGAAAATTATAGTTGTTATCCATCTCATAGGTCTTCCTCGCGCCAGCTTGGCCAGGGCCCATCATAGTTCCCAACGCAGCTCCCGCAAGAATAGGCCCTCCAAAACCTCCCATGCGTCTTCTGCCACCCATCATGCCTCCCATTATGCCAATCAAAGCAGCTGTGGTAGCGATTTCCCCCGCCTCAACTGCAACGTCACTTGCTACGACAGACGTCCTTGCTGAGACGGAGACAACCCAATATGGAACAAAGCTCAGGTTCATCTCCTCAAGAGTTGAACTCTCCTGAAGATGTCTATGCAGTAATCCTCTATCCATTAGTCCATGGATTCTAGTGAGGATTTCATCCTTTTCCGCAAACTTAAGTGGGAGCACAGTCTGTTTCTGTACGCCCTTCCAGCCATCATTTCCTAGTGTTACACCTGTCCCACAGTATTCGCAGGTTATAATCATCTCACCGAATTTGGGGGAGATTGGTGCGCCACAGCTTGGACATTTCAGTGACTTTGCGTCCATAGGCGCTAAAATCGGTGCTGTTGAGACTGCAGCTTGCTTCGGCTGGGCAGCAGTAGCAATGTTAGTTCCACACTTCATACAGAATGCAGCGCTATCTGGAAGTTGGAAACCACATTTAGGACAGTACATAACCAAAGCACTTTCTAGGAAAAATATTTAAACGTTTGCAGGCTTCTTTGTGATAAATTCTTATGAGAGAGTTCTATTCAAATTTCAAGGTAATTAATCCGACTATTTCACGTTGAGAGGCAGCATGTCGCTTCAGTCTCTACATATCCTCATCAACCTCCTGTAAAGGTCAATGTTAACATAAATGTTTCCCGAACCTATTCGGGTGATATTCTTCTGGCTCTACGCTTCTTGAGCAAACTAGAATAGGAAAAACGACAGATAAATGGTGAATAAGGTGCTTTGACAAATGAACGCCATATTTCCAAGGCAATTAATTAGGTACTTTATTTCTGCATAAACACTAAAGTGGGGCTAGTGGGATTTGAACCCACGACACACGGGTTTCTTCACCCAGCTCCAAAACTACATCATCCACTGAGTCAGCTTACTAAGCTAGTTGTTCTGGAGCCCGATGCCCTCCCTAGCTGGGCTATAGCCCCTTTCTATCAAATCAGGCCGTTATAGTCAGGGGAAATAAAAGCTTTTCTAAGGAAGAACCAAATATTTAATTAGTACCATTTTGGGCGTTAATGTTTAGCCGGCCATAGTGACGTGGGCTCGACCTGGTCTCGTCAGACCCCAGAAGTCAAACCATATCACGCTGTTGTGTTAGTGATGTGCATAAGCCATCGTGAAGCAACGGTGCCGGCGCCTTAAAACTAAAATAAATAGGTGTAGAAACATGCAAATCCAAATCCTGCAGCTGTTCCCCACTGACAGTTCTTCACTGCAGGAGTACCTGTCCTTATTCTTTTATGCTCTGTTTTTTGTTTACATGATCTTCGGTCAAACTATTCAAGTTCATCGGATTCTATATGGCATATCGGGCGCATTAAACAAAATTCAGATTGCACGTGACAAGTCGAGGAAGGAAGTGTCAGACTATATTCAGAAGAACGGTTATAAGGGTGACCCATCAAAACAGATAGATAACTTCATAGAGTATTTCACGCTTTCTCCAGTGAGCTTGGATCCCGCGGGCATCATGAAGAAGATAGAATACCTGGTTAGAGTAAGGGATGAAAGAATGAGAGAAGAAGTCAAGAAGATGCTTCCGGATAAAGATCATATAATAATTTCTGTAGTTGAAAACTTATTGGGAACTTCAATGGCCCTGAACTTCTACTACAAAGTGGTCCGCCACTACTATCTTCTTGGAAAGAAGACCAATAACATTTACCTCTTGGTTCAACTACAGATGATTTTACCAGATCTACTAAGGGAAGTTGAAGCTGAAGTTTCATCGATTGACCCCGTCAAGAATGTTCAGCCAGTCGGTGATGGCATAGGTGCGATGATAGCGGGCAAGTTGATGTTGAATAGCGAGAAAAAAATCATTGCAAGAGACACCGTTATGGCAGAAGTGCAATACAAGAATAGAAATCTCTATGTCATCAAAGCTGAGGGTCCAGCGGGAAATGTAGGCGAAGTAGGAAGCGCATTAGACTATCTTATAAAACAGTATGGCCTGAAGCCTTCAACAATCATAATGATCGACGCTGCACAGAAATTGGAGGGCGAAGTAACTGGAGCAATCGCTGAAGGTGTTGGAGCAATCATTGGAGGTATAGGCGTGGACAAATACAAGATTGAAGAAGTAGCGACTGACATGAAGATTCCCCTATACGCAATAGCCATTATGCAATCTCTAGGTGAAGCGATATCCGCCATGCCCAAAGAAGTAGCTGAAGCAGCGCCAAGAGTCCAGGAAAGGTTATCCGGCTTAATAGAATCGAAAACGAAAGAAGGCGATACAGTTGTAGTGATCGGGGTTGGAAACACTCTGGGAGTTGGGCAATAATGTCAAGCAAGATATTCAAGGGGCCAAAGCAGTGGAGGAACATTACAATTGAAGAGTGCACATCATGTAATCTGAAGATGAAAAGGCCTTTTAAGGTGAATGACTACGTTTTCAAAGAAGGCGAAAAGTGCCAAAAATGTGGTTCAAAGACCCTTATCACGTCAATATTTAAAGAAGAAATAAAATAGCCTTATTCCATCCTATGCTGTTGTTATTACAGCGTTTTTTTCCATGACCAAGAGTGTATGCTCGAACTGGCTTACAATTTGATCAGTCTCTTCTTTCAACACATGATAGGCATGAATAATCTTATTTTTTGCAAGATAGTCAATGGATGATATCAGGTCTTCCTTGTCATAAAAGTCTGTAAACCATCTGGCGGCAAAAGGAAGGCTTTTTCTCATTTCCCAAATCTTGTCTAGAAGTAGGTCTGCCTTCGGATCTTTGAGTTTCTTCCTTTTCACAATCCTAAATATGCTCGTTTGTTCTATCTCATTGACATAGGCTGAAGCGTTCTTGACAGTGAGAAACGTCTCAATAGCATAGCAGTTGCCAGACGAGAACTTACTGAGGAATCCATTGACCGGAACGTTGGGGATAGAGTCTCCTGCATGAACTTGGTATTGTCCTAGAGAATGCCCTGAAAGGTTGCTTATCGGCTTATATCCTCTTGGAAGGGTGAAATAGTAGACGGTTCTTCCGACCTCGTTCAGGTATTCCCCTGCTCTAACTTTTCTTAGGGCTAGGTTAAGAACTTCGAGATTGGCGTTCGTCATGTCCGCGTAATCCTCATTGAAGTTGATCGTTGTGGCTGTGTCAGCAATAAAACCGTTGATGTGAACACCGATATCGAGTTTGACAAGGTCCCTGTCCCGTATTTTTCTTACATCATCGATTTCAGCTGTGTCGTGAGCAGCTATTTCATTTACGCCGATGTTAACTGGGAACGCGGGTTCTCCACCCAGCTCTCTAATCCTATTTTCGATGGTATTGCACACTTCTTGGAAACTTATTCCAGGTTGAACTTTTCTTCTTATTTCATTTAAAGCCTGTGCCGCAATCCTACCGGCCCTCATGTAAGCCTCTTCTTCTGTCTTATCCAAGTCTTCCCTCTTACCTATCTCCTTACCACTTCTTATTTTTAGTTATCTACAACTAATGTGATCTTTTGCATAATAAATATTAGGCAGGGGTCAAATAGTGATATGTGATAAAAGTAATTGTCTGACAAGCTCTTTTTTAGACATCTGGTCATGGGTGGAACGTTTGATTACATTCATGTAGGGCACAGGGTTCTGCTGGATTGCGCTTTGGGAATAAGCAGCAAGGTGACGATTGGGCTGTCTTCAGATGCTCTCGTCCAGACTATGGGCAAGACCACCGACCACAATTTTACCCAGAGACTCAAGAACCTGAAGCAGTTTCTCAACCGCAAATACAGGCTCAAGAAATACGATATTGTTGAATTAGCTGATAGATATGGGCCTGCCTTACATCCAAAATCGGACGCTATTGTCGTAAGTGAAGGAACAGAAAAGTTTGCTGACGAATGTAACATTATAAGGGCTGCCTTGGACTATCCATCTTTGTTTAAGGTTGTTGTTCCATACGTCTTAGCTGAAGACAAGGGTCCTATCTCTTCGACCAGAATAAGAAAAGGAGAAATCGACGCTAAAGGACGACTTCTCTCTTAGCATCGTAGAGAAAATCGTTGACTACTTCTTTTGCTTTTTCACGTTTGGCTTGAAAGTCTGCAAGGAAGTCCTTTACCTTTGAAATCAGGCGCATCTTATGTTCCCCGCACAGAAGTTTTCCTGAAATGCAGTCTTGCCTAATCTCCTCCAGTTTCACGTCGTCTTTTTCAAAGAAGTAATTCTCGTACCAGAATATAGGGCAAATATGGGGGTTAGCTCCCTTCTTTCTCTGTTCTTCTACTGTGGGCTGTCCTCCTGTGAAGGCGTTCTTGATTTTCTTCTCGATATCTTTGGGTTTGTCTGTGGTGTATATGGCTGACTCTGGCAACGATGAAGACATCTTTCCTCCTTTGTTTAATGAAGGGAGAAATTTCGAATGAACCTGTGCTGGCTTATAATAGCCAAGTTTTTCTGCAATATCTCGCATCACTCTCCAATAGTTGTCTTGGTCGATGGCAGCCGGGATAAGGCATGGAACACGCTTCTTGAGCTTCTCAGAATAGAGGACACTTGGGGCAGCCTGAACTGAAGGGAAAAAGATCATACCGATGTTCGTTGACTCTGTAAAACCGAAGACCGCCCTAACCGTGGAAAAGTTAACCATCTTCGCCACTCGGATGGAAATGGAATAAAGCTCTTGTATCCACTGTGTGTCTATTAGAATCTGAGTCTTCTTAGGATTGAATCCGACAGCTATAATATCCCGCATGTTGTCCATTGTGCTATTGCTAACATCCTTCAGAGAAAGTTCATCCCTGTACATGAATTTCTCGTCGTCTGTAACCTGAAACAGTAGTTGTGCATCGAATTTGTCCTGAAGGTATTTGGTGAAAAACCAAGGTAAGAGGTGACCTATGTGAACTTTACCTGAAGGACCTCTTCCAGTATAAAGATAGAATTTTTCTCCTTCTTCATATTGTTTGAATATCCAATCCAAGTCTCTGTGGCTGAAAAAAAACCCTCTTCTAACGAAGAAGTTCACTTCTCCTGTGAATTTTTTGAGGTATTCCTTTATCTCTTCGTCGATGTACTTTGTTCCAAACTGCTCCGCAAGTCTGTCGTAGTCTACTTCTCCTTCGACAGACCACGGCGTTACCTGGTATTCGCCATTTCCTTTTTCAGTCATTTTCAAGTAAGGCTCGTTAGAAAGATTTAAAAACATTATGAGAAGGCTAAAGTGTAAGCTGATACAATGGGCGTAGTACTTCATCCGATTGAAGTTGAAATCTTGAGAGCGATAAGGGGGAAAGGGTATGTTAAACTGGATGATTTTAACACTGTCACCGGACTTTCTGTCGACCAAGTTCGACGCGGTTTAGAATGGTTGAAAGACAAGAAGCTGATAAATGTAAGGGAAAAGATCGATGTTATTGTCGAACTTGACACCCTTGGAACTAAAGCTCTTGAAGAAGGTTTCCCAGAAAGGCGTATTTACAATTTCTTGGAAAACGTGAAGAATGTCACTCTGGAGGATGTAAGAAAGAAGTCTGAAATGAATGAAAAAGAGTTTTCAGCAGCCTTGGGTGTAGCAGTGAAAAAGAGATTAGTTAAATTGATCAAAAAGGGTAATTCGGTATTTTTGGAAGCGAACCCTCCGACGGTTCTCCACACAGAATTACTGATAAGAAGGATCAGCGCGCAAAAGGAGATCAACATCTCTCAGCTCAATGATGAAGAGATGGAAGCGCTGGAGGAGTTGAAGAAAAGGCCAGATTATGTAAGGTTAAAGGAAGTGAAGCAACTTGCTGTGGAAGCTTCACCTTCATCTTCGATAGTCTTAGAGGAGTATCTTAAAAAATCTTATGTTGACAAGCTGACGCCAGGACTTCTCTCGACAGGAGAATGGGAAAAGGTCTCTTTTAGACCGTACGATGTTGAGAGTCCTGTCCCAACGCTTTATCCGGGAAGGATGCATCCTGTGCAGGATTTCATTGAAAGGGTCAGAGAAATCTTCTTAAATTTTGGGTTTGAAGAAATAGAAGGCCCAGTTTTACTGCCATCGTTCTGGAATTTTGACGCTCTCTTTATTCCTCAAGATCATCCTGCAAGGGATATGCAGGACACTTTCTATTTGAAAGACATCCGTGCAATGGAACTGGAAAAAAACGCGCCCGTTGACATCGTAAGCAAAGTCCATGAGGATGGCGGAGGCACAGGTTCGATAGGATGGAGGTATAAGTGGTCTATCGAGGAAGCTGAGAAGATGGTATTACGTCCACATACTACTCCGATAACTGTAAGATACCTGTATGAAAGAAAGCCTTCATCAGCGAAGGTTTTCTCAATCGACAAGGTCTTCAGAAACGAAAACTTGGACAGCAGGCATCTTTTCGAATTCTATCAATACGAAGGAATTGTCACTGGAAAAAATGTTACGATGCGGAATCTGATTGGCGTCCTTACAGACTTTTACAAGGAGCTAGGTTTCAATAAAGTCAAGTTTTGGCCCACATTCTTTCCCTATACTGAACCATCTCTTGAGGCTGTTGCCTATGTTGAAAAACTTGGCAGGTGGATAGAACTATGTGGAATGGGTGTTTTCAGACCAGAAGTAACCTTGCCTACTGGGGTGAAGAATCCGGTTCTCGCCTGGGGTGGAGGCCTTGAGAGGCTGATATTGTTGGCTTACGATATTGAGGATATACGTCTCCTATATAGGAATAACCTGAGTTGGTTAAGAGGTGTAAGTTATGCCCGTACTGACTATTAGATTCGATCGGCTCAATTCCCTCTTGAAGAAAGTGGTTTCTAGTGAACAAATCTTGGAGCTATTGCCTTTCATCGGTTTAGACATAGAGGATTCTAGCGAAGAAGAAGTTAAAGTAGAATATAATCCGAACCGCCCGGACTACGGTTCTCCTGCAGGAATAGCCAAATCGTTGAACTACCTGCATTTCGGAGAACAGCCAAGAGTAAAGTATGACCTTCCAGATTCCAATATAATAGTGTATGTGGATGAAAACGTCAATAAAGTCAGACCTTATATATTCTCATTGTACTCTGAACTGTCCTTTTCAGAGTCCACTTTAAAAGAGCTTATCTCATTACAGGAAGACCTTCACGAAGGCATAGGCCGAAGTAGAAGGAAATTCGCAATAGGCTTACATGATGCAGCCAAAATTCATCCTCCAATATACTATAAGACCGAAAATAGAGATTTCAAATTTGTTCCCCTTAACAGCACAAAATCAATGACAGTTGAGGAGGTCTTGCAGCAGACGGAACAAGGGTTGCACTATTCAGACTTGCTCTCTTCAAGAAGCCTCTTTCCCATGATAAAGGATTCAAAAGGAGAAGTACTTTCTTTTCCACCAATAATCAATGGTAACCTGACCACGTTGTCAGAAAGAACGAGAAGCCTATTTATTGATGTCACTGCGACAGAACCTTCAGGTGCAGAAGATGCGTTAGCACTTTTAGCAACAACCCTATTAGACTATGGAGCCTCCGTCTTCAAGGTGAAGATAGTAGGTTCATCCAGTTCTTTCACTTCACCAGTTCTAAACTCTAGAAAGATGACTATCAATCCGACTAATGTCAAACGCATCTTGGGCTTACCCCTGAGCAAAGAAGAGACGGTCTTAGCCCTTAAAAAAGTTGGAATTCACGCTTCTATAAAAGGAGACCTTATTGAAGCTGATGTCCCAAGACATAGAATCGATATTTTGCACGAAGTGGATTTGATAGAGGAAGTGGGTTATGGGTATGGGTTCAACAACATAACTCCTCTTGAACTTAAGCTTCCTCAGGAAGGTAAACCCCTTAGTTCTAAGAGACTTCATTCTGATGTTAGGCTCTGTCTTATCGGTTTAGGGTTCGCGGAAGTGATGAACTTCTACCTTTCAAGCAAAGAAATACAGGCTCCATTCTCATCAGCGATAATCGAAGTTGAATCACCAATGGCTCAAGAATACGATGCGCTCAGATATTCAATCATTCCTCAACTGTTGCAGGTTCTTTCCTACAACATACATGAGCAATACCCTCAAAAAATCTTTGAGATAGGTAGAACATTTGAATTTGAAGAAAAAGCCCAAAGCATAAAAGAAAATGTGAAAGTGGCTGCCTTACTAACACATCCAGAAGCAACCTTGACGGAGATCAAGTCTACGGTCGTCTCTATCATGAACTATTTTGGCATAAGAGAATACGAGTCCAAAGCTTCACGTCATCAATATTTCATAGAAGGTCGCAGCGCCTCAATCGACTTCAAGGGGAGAACAATAGGGATTTTTGGAGAAGTTTCTCCCATATACATATCAAAGGCTTCTTTGCGCAATCCCATAACAGCCTTAGAATTAAACCTGACAAAGCTCATGGAGAAATGATAAAGAAAGACTTTTATCTAATCGCATTGTCCGCCAGTATAGGCATTTGTCAAAAATGCGCAGCGACGGCCTTAGCAGAATTAATGAAGCACGGGGTCAACCCAGCTGCGCGACAGGCAAATGTCGAAGCCCCGCAAAAAGAGGTTTGGTGAAATGTCGAAGAAGAGCTTAGATGACCCTAAACCGTTCAGAGGCGGGGTACACCCTCTACACCACAGATGGAGTAGAAAGAAGCTGCCTGAACTCGAGAAACTCTTAGAACTTGCACTTTCTCTCCGTAAAGAAGTCGAAAACAACGCAATGATCATAGTAGAAGGCCAAAATGATGCAAAAGCTTTAGAAAAGCTAGGGGTAACCACTGAACCGTTCTTATACAGCCAAAACAGTAATCACATTGGACTATTCCAACTAGCTCGCTCATATTCAAAAGTAATCATACTTGTTGACAACGATAAAGAGGGTTGGAGCATATGCAAAAAACTTGTATCTGCTTTCGCGGAAAAAGGGATACGATATGATCTATGGTATCGAAAACAGTTCTACAAAATTGGGCAAGGGAAGACACTGCATTTGGAAGAGTTCTCGTCAATAATAGACAAGCATATTTAATAGTGCTTAAATACACGACTTTTAAATCACAAGTCGGATTGATGTTAATTGTCAACACCAACTAAATATATGGTACGTTTAAAATTTGATATTGAAGGCGTTGTTGAACGTGCTGATGTTGTAGGCGCTATCTTCGGTCAGACTGAAGGCCTTTTTGGGCCTGAGTTTGACTTAAACGAACTGCAAAAAACTTGGAAAATTGGCCGAATTGAAATCAACTTGGAGTCGAAGAACGATAGGACGTTTGGAGAGGTTCTCATACCTAATTCCACAGACTTTGAGACAACAAGTTTGATCGCTGCAACAGTCGAAAGCGTAGACCGAGTGGGCCCATGCAATGCAAAGTTCAAGCTAATCTCAATAGACGATATAAGATCTGAGAAAGTCAAACAGATAAAGGAAAGAGCTAAAGAAATTGCCAAAGACTGGTCTAAGAAGGTAATAACTGAAAGCGATAAGATACTGAAAGACATAAGTCAATCAATGGGCAAATCTAAGATTGTAGCCTTCGGTAAAGAAAAGCTCCCAGCTGGGCCATCTCTAGAAAAATCTGATACAATCATATTGGTTGAAGGACGTGCTGATGTTCTAAACTTGCTACGCGCTGGAATAGAAAACTCAATCGGAATTGAGGGGACCGGTATCCCACAATCAGTGATAGAACTGAGCAAGAGCAAGAAAGTCACCGCTTTCTTGGATGGCGATAGAGGCGGTGATCTAATACTTAAAGAGCTGTCTCAGGTAATGAAGGTTGATCATGTCGCAAGAGCTCCCGCAGGAAGAGAAGTAGAAGAGCTGACTCCCCTCGAAATCGTGGAAAACCTTAAGACTGCTGCTCCGCTAGCACCAAAAAAGGTGGAAGTTTCAGCTCCTAGCGCACTAAAGGTGGAAGTTTCAGAGAAGATAGCAAAGATCAAACCGTCACTGGTCAATACATTAGAAGGTGTTATATTAGATGGGGACCTGGATGAAGTTACTAGATTGCCTGTCAGTGAATTAGCTAAGAAGCTGGAGTCCGAAGACCTCAAAGATGCCAGATACCTAATCTTTGATGGAATTGTTTCTCAAAGAATAGTTGATCTATCAGAAAAGAAAGGGATAATTGCCGTAGTAGGCCATAGGATAGGAGAAGTGTCAAAAAGGCCTGCGTCTGTTTTCCTCTCCACATTAGATGAGTTTCAGTAGAACTTACTAATGTGATTGAAGTGTGGTTCAAGAAGCTGTCAGCAAGTAGCACAGATATTATTCCAGAAACCATAGAAGACATCGTATTCCTCAGATCGTACATAAGATCTGGTGATCTCGTATCTGCAAAAACTGTAAGAACGATAAAAATTGAGAAGGCATTTTCTAGGCACGCTGAGAAAGAAAGAAAAACTGTTCTCATAACCGTCAAGACAGAAAAAGTCTCGTTTGATAACTCCTTTGACCTGATAAAGATCATAGGACCAATCCAAGCCGCCTCAGACGAGAATATAACAACAGGTTCTACACACACTCTTGAAATCTGCCCAGACACAAGATTTCTGCTCATTAAGGCAGAAGGTCAAATAGACTTCAAGCTCTTGCAAGAGACTACCGCATATGACCAATTTATACTAATATCTGTAGACTCTTTAGTCGCAGGCATAGGGAAGATCATAGGAAGTAGAGTCGAATACGTTGCTGAGGTCCAATCAAACTATCAGGGGAAACTATATGATATAAAGCAGGAATCGTATTCAGTCTTTTTCAAAAAGATATTAGAGGTCATTTCTCCAATATTTGATGATCTCTCAAAAATAATAGTTTCAGGTCCTGGCAATCTAAAGTTGAACCTGAAGAATTATATTGAAAACATAGCAGGGCAAAGAGAAAAACTGAAGATTTTTGTGCTTGAGGGAATAGACACTTCTGGGTTCGATGGAATAAGAATGGCATTGAATTCAGAAGGGTTCTCAAACATGATGCAAGACAACTTCTTCTCCAAGGCAAGAAATCATATGAACAAAATAATGTCTTCACTGTATAGGGATGATGGTCTAGCGAGCGCATTACTAGAGGAAATAGGACGCTTTTCATCAATGGGGGCATCAGAATCTCTGCTCATTTCGAAAGACTATCTATCAAGATTAGAAGATGAGAAAAAGCTTACATCGATCTTCTCTGATATCACCAGATACAAAGGCAGGATCTATTTCCTAGATAATAAGACAAATGTGGGTATTCAGCTTGAATCTTTAGGCGGCATAGCTGTCCTGCTCAGGTATAAGATAAAATATAAATAAATAACATACAAATTTCCAACTACATGTGTGCAGCCATATTCGGTGACGTTCTTGGATATGCTCTGTTCTAGGTGTAGTGATAAGGCAATATATCATAAAGCGTATTCAGGAGAATACTTTTGCGCATCGTGTTTTGGAAAATCAGTCGAAGAAAAAACAGTGAAGACAATATCTAAATACAATATGCTGAAGTATGGTGAACGAATTCTACTAATGGTTTCAGGAGGAAAAGACAGTCTAGCAATGCTAAGAATACTGAACAAAATAGCACGACCTCATGGATCAGAACTTGTAGCTGCAACAATCGATGAAGGAATAGAAAACTACAGAGAAGACGCGGTCGAAATTGCCAAAAATGCCTGTCTATCGCTAAATGTGCCACATCATGTGTTCGGATTCAGAGAGCTTTTCGGATACACTATGGATCAGATAGAGCAACTCAAAGACGAGCAATCATCATGTAGCTTATGTGGTATACTAAGACGAAGAGCTATGGACATCATAGCACAGAAACTGAATATTCGTATTGTAGCTACTGCTCATAATCTTGACGATATTCTCCAAACTTTTTTTATTAACTTGTTGAACAATGACATAAAACGTTTGCCTTGGAATCTTCTCGCGCATAATGAAACAGAGTTCTTTAACCAGAGAAGGATAAAGCCTTTAGCAGAAATATACGAAGAGGAGCTAGCGTTGTACTCGTTCTTGAACAAAGAACGCTTCCAAAGTGTCTCCTGCCCATATATGCATGAAGGTATACGATCAGAGATAAGAACAATACTGAATATGCTTGAAAAGAATCATCCTGGCATCAAATATTCTCTTTTAAAGTCCATGATAGAAGTTTCAGAAAATACGGGAACAACGAAAAAGGAAATAGAAAAGTGTGAAAAATGCGGATATCCGACGTTCTCAAAAACATGTTCAGTATGCTCGCTTCTGAATCAGCTAAACCAAACTGTCGAGAAGAATTAAAGATAAGGAAATCAGCGTTCTACATACCTGTTTTGAAAGCAAAAGGTTACGCATTAGCGATAAAATAGGTTAAATAGCACTTACTTAGGATTTCCAATGGCGACAGATAGGGTCGGGAGACAAGCCGCCTCCCTTTAGTCCGCAGCCGGCTACAGCGGAGGCCAGAAACCATTAGGTAAAACGTCGAAGCAAGGAAACCGTAAGTCTGATTCCGAGACGAACTCGCGCCGCGGTGGGCGAGCGCAAGAAGCAACTCCTTCGAAGGAAGGAAAACTGACTTTCAACTATCGAATCGGGCGAGATCCGGGAGGGAGCAACCCTAAGATAGGGCGTTCACGCTGCCACGTCTACGTGGGGGATTGGATAGGCCTAATAGGCCCTGCTCTGACGTGAACTCTAATGGAACTGTCGCCCTACAAGATCTTTTCAAAAAGGTTTTAAAGCAAAACTTTCTCCTTCGATACCGTCGAATGTTGCCGGGATCGCCCAGCCCGGTAGGGCACAGGGTTGCTAACCCTGCGTCTCTCACGAGACTCGGGGGTTCAAATCCCCCTCCCGGCGCTCTTACGGACATATGGCGTCCTATGCGTTTAATATGCAAAGATGAACATCCATTACGTTATGATAGTTTATGAAAATAGCCTTTTTGCAAATAGTTCGATCGTTCTATAACACATACCTCCAAGATTCGTCAAAGAAATAGTTAGAAAAATTCAGGAGTTACCCAGTTCCTAATTTTCAGAGTCTTCGAAAACCCAGGCGGAACTGGCTTCAAAATGGAACTTACTGAAAAAGGCTTCAGGGCTATTGGGAAAAACCCTCCGGACAAACCCTAGAAAAAACCACCACTGGAGAACATTGCGCAAACCTTAGACTTGAAGTCAAGGCAAGGCAGTCAGCGGAGGTTCTCCTAGACAGTATGGAGGAGAGCAGAATTAAAAAGGGCGCATTTGTCAAAATACATAACGGTGACAGCGTAAAAGCTGTTCAAACAAAGTTGTCAAAAAAAGGCTTAAGACCTCAGGAAAAGCCCCAGACTAACCCTTAAAACCACTACTAGAGAGCATAGCATGGTGTCCGTCAAAAAGAGTTTTTTTGACCATTTTTTTGACCGTGATTTTTGACGTTTTTTTTGACGATATTTTGACGCCAATCTAATGTCTGACGCTGTGAACGCTGATAGAAAAAGAGCTAAACAGATGTTAAGAAAAACAAGTCAGGGATAAGTCAACCGAAGAACAGTTGAGGAAGGGCGACAAAGAATATGGGAACTGATCTCTAATCGGATGATGTTGGATCAGTCGGAACGTGCTTTTGCTACGCATATTTAGAAGATTATTTAATATTATTTATATCAAACGTACACAAAAGGAACATGGATTTAGAGCATGGGTTCAAAATTAAGTCGCCTCAATTATCGGATACTTCAATCCTTTGGCGCAAAATGCAAATATGCTGACATGTGCCTACTTTCAGAGGATGCTTTTCGCTACGTCAGATATTGTCCAGGCTAACATATTTATTTAATATTTTAATGCTTGCGCAGCAAGCATACATAGAGGAGTGTAAAGCACTAGGGAATAATCTCGACAGAATTGTTGTATCCTGGATAGAACAGCTCTTTTCCAGTTATCTTTCCAATTCTAAGTGAAGTAAATAATTCTTCGCTTCTATTCCTGATAGAATATATAGTATGTCTACTAAGATCGCATATTTTTCTATGACCTTCCTCTCCCCAAAATCTTTCCATATGCGCATACAAACATCTTCCTCCACATTCCTTTAACACATCACAATTCAAGCAAGAATCACCTATTTCAGCCTTCAAACTAACATTCTGAAGATCATTTATGTAGCCCATTTCTGCCCATTTTTCGTCAATTGCTATTGGGCAAGCTAGTATTCTTCCGTCAGTTGTTATTGCCAGCATGTCTTTTCCAGCTCCACATGGCGGATTCTCCCCTCCAAATGCGATTCTTCTCAGAATTCCTTGGAAGGGTGCAATACCCAAGATATGCCCTTGTTCTATGCTTCTTACCCAAATTCTGACAAGCTTGTCAATCCCTGGGTTATAGCTTGTTTTAGTCCATCTGTCGAAGTCTTCCCACATTTCACTCCATACGACGTCAAGTTGCCAGTGAACGTGATCAAAAACACCTAATGAGAGTATATGCATAACGTCTCTGAAGACATCTCCTCTTTCGGATAAAGCCATTCGTGCCACAATATCGCCATTGTATCCAAGACTTTTTAATGTCCCAGCCGCATTTAGCACGCTGTCATAGACTCCTAGTCCGCGATAGAATTCAGTAACTTCACGAACGCCATCTATAGATAATAGTATCGTATCAAATGCATTCCAAAAGCTATGGTCGAACTGGTTAAAGAGAAGTCCGTTTGTTTGAAGTATGAATCTCTTGGCAGGTACTTCTTTGATTATCTTTTTTATGATGTTGCCATTAAGCAGAGGTTCACCGCCGTAGAAGCAAACACTCATCTCTGGGTCTTTTTTTGCTATAGATTTCAGAAGGGTGATATCATATTCAATTTTCCATGGCATCTTTTCCTCAGGAAAGCTTCCTCCGCAGTATTTACAGTGCAAGTTGCATTGTCCTGTTGTGAGGAGAATATACAGCATACACGCTAGGCCATTATATATTCGAATATAATCTTTGACGATTCACCTTTGGTTACAAAGCTTTCATGACTCATTTTGTAAATGGATTATGGTTTCTTTTTGTGAAATCATAGTTAACCTTTCTCTTCAGAGCCTTGGTAGTGCATAGATTAGGCACTTTGCCAATATAACACATTCATAAGCTTATCGTCGAAAACATATTTGTTCTCATTCTATTACATTCCAAAAGACTTATTAACTTAGGAATTTCGCTTGAAAAGTGGTGTGCGTTTTGAATACTCCGACTGATAATGTAAATCCAATTGTTCCCACTCTGCTCGGAGAAGCAGCATTTATCTATGTTGCTAAGGCAAATGAACTAATAAAAAAAGGGCATAAAGTGATAACTTTTGGGGTTGGACAACCAGATGTTCCTACTTTTTCCCATATTATTGAGGCAGCAAAACAAGCACTAGACGAACACTTTACAGGTTATACAGAGACAGCTGGAATCCCTGAACTTAGAGAAGGCATAACATCTTACTTGAACAACAGGTATTCTGCTAATGTAAAACCGTCAGAGGTTATTGTAACAACGGGTGCGAAGAACGCAATATTCCTCGGTATCGCTTCTTACCTGAAGCCTGGTGATGAAATCATAGTTCCAGAACCCGCATTCCCTGCCTATTCAGAGGTAGCATACTTCTTGGGTGCAAAGCCAGTTTTTGTGCCGCTTAAATGGTCAGGGCATGAAGGAGGATTCAGCCTAGACGTTGATAAAATCAATGCTTCCATCACCAGGAAAACTAAGATGATTGTTGTTAACAATCCTCAGAATCCAACTGGTGCATTGTTTGATTCTAAAGAAATCAAGAAAGTTTACGAAATAGCAAAAGAGAATCGGCTGATCGTGCTAGCCGACGAAATATATGATAACTTCATATATGATAACGCTCCCTTCAAAAGCTATCTTACTGAGGGGGACTGGAAGGATTACGTAATATATATCAATGGTTTCAGTAAGACTTTTTCAATGACGGGTTGGCGTCTGGGATATCTAGTCGTGAAGGAGCAGATTGCACAAAAGCTAACTAGGCTCGCAGTGAATATTTACTCATGTCCGACAAGTTTCGCCCAGAAAGGAGCTGTTAAGGCGATTACAGGAACATGGGAACCAGTTAAGGAGATGATAAGCATGTTCCAAAAGAGAAGAGACCTTATGGCTAATCAGCTTAGAAAGATTCCAGGATTTGAAGTCTGGCCAAGTAAAGGCGCCTTCTACATGTTCCCCAATATCTCAAAGGCACTCAAACAATCAAAGCTCTCTCCAGAAGAGCTTGTGGATTATATGATAAACAAGTTCTATGTCATAACGTTGCCTGGAACTGTTTTCCCTGACAAAGCAGGCTCAGACTTCCTACGATTATCTTTTGCTTCAAGCACAGAAAATATCAAAGAGGGAACAGAAAGGATGAAAACAGCAGTGGAAGAACTAATAGAAAGAAAGTCTTAGTTTATTAAGGAGATGGCGTCTGTTCAATGTCAAGTAATATCGTGGGAGGAATACTATGTGGAGGTTTAGGAAAGAGACTAAGGCCTATAACAGATTCTGTTCCAAAGTCACTGATAGAAATAAAAGATAATTACTGTATACTTGACAGACAACTTTTTCAAATGAAATTCTCTGGCATCGAGCAAGTCTACCTATTATCTGGATATTTACATGAGAAAATAGAAGAAAGATATGGAAAGAACTGGAATGGTTTAAGAATAGAATATATTGTCGAAGACAGGCCACGAGGAACGCTCTATGCGATAAACAGCCTACTCAAAGTGTCCAATGCGGATGCATATATGGTGATGAATGGGGATATAGTTACTGATCTGAATCTAAAACAGATGATAAATCAGTGGGTACGTAATCAAGTTAGTATTGCCGTTGCAAAACTTGTGTCCCCGTACGGCATCGTAGAATTGTCCAATGGTAAGATAATAGGGTTCAGAGAAAAACCTGTTTTGCCATACTACATAAATGGCGGCATATACTTGATTGACTCTAATCGTAAAGAGGATTTCCTATCACATGAGGAAGGTGGTGTTGAAAAGCTTGTGTTTCCTTCTTTGGCGAAGATGGGGATGCTTAATTATTATATGGAAGAAGACACATTCTGGCAGTCTATCGATTCCCCTAAGGACATTGAAGTTGTTAGAAATCAATTCGCAAATAGGATCGACAAGCCTTGGGGATATGAAAAGACAATAGCTGTAACAGAGAAATATATGACGACCCAACTATATATAATGAAAGACTTTTGCATTCCGAAACGTTATCACAAACTCAAAGATGTGACTTTACATGTTTTTTCAGGCGAAGGTTACGTATACTTCGATGATGAGAGAGTTCAGATTAACAAAGGCGATGTAATTCATATACCTCCTATGAAAAAACATGAAATCGTCTCAAAGGAAGCATTGACAATTTTGAGTTATTCAACTCCAGAAAGCGACGATTATGTGTCCAGTATCGAGTGAACTCAATAATCAAGAACATCAATAGCGATGACAAGGTTGAAAAAAGATAATAGGTTGTGTTACTTATCATAACATTTGAAAATACTAAGAATTAGCGATCCATCATTAGCATTGAAATACTCAAAGGAATTATACATTATCACTCTAGGTTTATAAGCAAGATAAAAGCGTATTCATTTGGTGTAAGTATGTCAAAGTTAACTGAATTCCTATCTGAAGGTTTAAACACTTTGACAAAAAATCCAAGTTTGATTTTTCCGTCTATTGCTCCAATTATTGTTCAACTGCTGTTTGCATTCTTAGCTAGTGTGGCTTTCCCATATGGAGGATGGGCATTGCCGTACTACTACTATGGTGGCATTTTCTGGATAAATATACTGGGTTCATTCATTGCCAGCATAGTCGGGTTCATTGCAAGCTGTATGGTCGTTGATATGTCAAATGATGCAATGAATCAGCTTCCTGTAGACCTCAAGAAGAGTATGAATGTAGTAACAGCTAGACTAAGTACATTGATTGTTGCTGCTGTTATAGCTGCGATTTGTGCCATAACAATCATTTTGATCCCAGTTGCTCTTTTTATTGCCACAATCTCTATACTTGAAGGCCTAGATGCTGTGGCAAGTGCAAAGAAAGCCTTTGACTTTGTTGTCAAGAACTTTGAAGAGATCATTGTCTACATAATTATTGTTATCATCGCCTTAGCCATAGTCCCATTTGGTTTTGGGATGATTCCTTTCGTCGGATCATACCTTGCTGCCATAGCATATTGGATCATGTACGTTTATTTCACAGTAGTATCTGTATACATCTACCTCTCTTTAGGGTTATCACCAACCCCTCCGCCTCCTCCGCCTCCTCCGCCTCCTCCATAGAATTCTGAGAAATGACGATGCTATAAGGTTGGCTTGGATTACTCTTTTTTTGTTGTCTTTAAGTCTATTGCTTCCACATATTCAATCGGAAGATCAATGTTTGCTGTAATAAAAAAACTAATTAGTTTCTTATCGAACCAAAAAACTTATTAGAGGAACATTTCTATAAGATGTAAATTAGAGGAGAATGAATATGTTCACACCAGATAAAGAAAAGACTATCACGAAAGACAGATTAGTTGGCATGCAAGTGATTGACGCTGAAGGAAACCTTGTTGGGACAGTTAGGGATGTTGGCTTCACTATAGGGAAGCAGGGGATATCTATATATGTTGAGACCTCAAAAGGTGAAACTAAGACTGTTCCTTGGGATGATATCCAAGGAGCTGGAGATTTTGTTGTATTGAAAGGTCAGCATCAAATTCAACAGACAATAACAGCACCTCAAACGATGACAACACCTTATTCAACCCAGTCAGTATCACAGCCAACTGTCATGCAGAATATATGCCCCACATGTGGGGGAAAACTAACCTACATCCCCCAATATCAGAGATGGTACTGCTATAAAGATAAAAAATATGTGTAGTTTCCTAAGTTAACGCGTTCCTAGTAAAGGTGATTATGTGTCACCCGTTGCCATTTTTTTCTGAGCATCTGCTATATATTTTGGCCTAATTTCCAAGGGGTTTGACGTTTTCCTTGAATCTTTTATTTGAAACATTAATCAATTTCTATATATTGACAAAGGCCTATTCTATTTCATGTCGCCTTGAAGTTATGTTCAGGAAATCATCCTTAAATCTACTGTTGATTTCCCCTCTTAGTGTCAAATGGACACAAGCGAAAATGGCAAGCTTAAAGCTCTCAAATGGTCTCTATATGCCATTACCTCAGTAGTGTTAGTTGAATTCTTAGGCGGTCTCTTAGCTAATAGCCTAGCTGTAATCAGTGATGCTGCGCATGCATCATTGGATTCAATTACAACCTTTTGGCTACTTTATGCAGCTAAACTCTCTTTGAAACCAGCTGATGCTGACCATACTTATGGTCATGGTAAGATAGAAACACTTGGAGGGCAAATAGGTGGTATAGCCCTTTTTGGAATCGCCGTTTTTCTCTTCTACAACTCTGTTAACGGCCTCTTAGCAGGTTCCAAGCTATCATCTGAGTTTACATCAATTGCCTTTATGTCTGTATTCTACACGCTATTTGTGGACATTTTTAGAATCAGAATCCTTCGGAAAGCGAGTAGTTCTTCGATTTCAGCAAGGGCAGACTTATTACACGCTATGTCTGACTTCTTCTCTACGGTAGTGGCCATCCTTGGACTATTTCTTACTTCTCTGGGCTTCGCTTTTGGCGATGCTTTATCTTCGCTTGTACTTAGTGTCCTCTTAGGATATTTGAGCTTAAGATTGATCTATAAAGCATCGCTGGAACTAAGTGATATTGCTCCTTTGAAAGAATATCAGATTGTAACGTCTTTACTCAAAGGCATTGAAGGGGTCAAAGGTTTCAAAGACCTAAGAATGCGTAAGGTTGGTGAAATGTATTTTATTGATGTGACTATATTATTATCTTCAACTTTTGATATCGAGAAAGCTCATACTGTAGCGTCAATTGTAGAAGAGAAGATTATGAATAAGATCAGAGGATCTACGGTTACAATACAT
This sequence comes from Nitrososphaeria archaeon, assembly GCA_963760525.1. Classification (GTDB taxonomy): domain Archaea; phylum Thermoproteota; class Nitrososphaeria; order JACIWG01; family JACIWG01; genus CAVXDT01. The sequence goes on along the minus strand of CAVXDT010000012.1, from coordinate 78,547 downwards.
TATGAACCTACAGAAGAGGAATTACCTTTCCATGATAAAATTGTAAAGGTTGTTTTGAAGAACAAGGATGTGAGAGGTGTTCACCAAATTACTTACACCTCAACCGACGAAGGCATATTCCTTACACTACATATTGAAGTGGACCCAACGCTAACCTTGTCACAAGCACATGAGATTGCGGAGAAGATTGAAGCAGATATCAAGATATTCTTTCCAGAGATTCAAGAGACGACTGTGCATATTGAAGGTTACCCTAAAACCGAAGAGGGGAAAATTATCCATGAAGAGAAAGATGCAAGAAAGATAAGACAAATCTTGGCATCAAATCAGAAGATAAAAAGGGTTCAAGCAGTGAAAATCTACAGAAGCCATGGAACCAAATATGTCGATATTGTATGCTCTTTCAGTGGAGTAGATCCCATAGAATATGTACACAAAGAAATCAATCTGGTCGAGAATCAGATAAAAGAACAGATCGGAGACTGTATAGTGACGATACACTCTGAACCTTTCTGATATATTGCATATCCCACAGCTAATATTTGCCAAGATCTCCGGAATGGCGATATCAGTAAGTGTATGCTAAGCATTCCTGAATACAAAACTATTTAAAAAGGGGGAATTTAAGGAGGAAGAAGGCAGGTAGAATATGTCACTAGCAGAGTTCAAGTACATTGTAAGATTAGGAGGCAGAGACCTTAGTGGAAAGAAGAAGATAATTCTGGCCCTGTCAGATGTTAAGGGTATAGGTTTCACAACTGCAAGCGCATTATTGAATAAACTTAATGTTGACCCTAATGTTAGATTAGGTTCACTTTCTGAGTCTGACCTTAACCGAGTTGATGATTATATCAGAAACCTCCAAAGTAAAATTGAGTTACCGTACCTATTGAATCGGAGAAAGGATCCTCTGTCCGGTTCAAATTTGCATCTGATAGGTTCAGACTTAGACTTCACTATCAAAGAAGATATCCGTAGGGAAAAGGATATGATGAGCTGGAAAGGCATAAGGCATTCCTTAGGGCTTAAGGTCAGAGGGCAGAGAACTAGAACAACAGGGAGAAAAGGAATGACAGTGGGTGTTAGAAAAGGTGTTGCCAGGCCTCCTATTCCAGGACAGGAAGAAGAGACTAAGAAGTAGAGTGTCTCAATAAATGCCAAGATTAGAAAGTCATCACGACAATACAAATGTTTATAACTCAACTTTATGGTTATGCGGACGCAGGTGTAGTTAGAGGGGATAATTTTGGGTGATCCGAAGAAGTCCAGAAAGAAGTATAGAACCCCTAGAATGCCTTGGAGAAGTGATATTCTTGCTGGAGAACTTCAATTGCTAGGTAATTACGGTCTGAGAAACAAGCGTGAACTTTGGAAGACTAAGACGATGCTCTCAAATATTAGGGGGCAGGCACGACTTCTTCTAGCTATGCCAGAAGTTGAGCGAAAAGTCAAAGAGAATTTGCTATTGAATAGACTTCTTAATTATTCTCTTGTTAAATCGGGTTCTACATTGGATAATGTCCTAAGTTTGACGGTGGAAGATGTTCTCGAAAGACGACTTCAGACAATCGTATGGAGGAAGGGGTTGGCTAAGACACCTCATCAAGCTCGGCAGTTCATTACCCACAGACAGGTCTCTGTAGGGGATCATATAGTCAAATGCCCTGGTTTGCTTGTCAAAGTTCAGGAAGAAAACATAGTCAAGCTGAGGGAAGGCAGCTCCGTCAGTATGCTCGTATCGCAAGCACCTAAGAGAAGTGAATAATAATGTCAAAGCCAGCGACTATTCAAGAAGAGCGCTGGGCTATAGCCCATATTTACAGTTCGTACAATAACACTATAGTTCACTTCACTGACATCTCAGGGGCTGAGACGATATCTTTGAGTTCTGGAGGTCGACATGTTAAAGCCGACCGTTTCGAATCATCACCCTATGCTGCAATTAAGTCAGTTGGAGCTACAGCTGAAGAAGCAAAGGCAAAGGGGATAACGTCAATCATAATCAAGGTGCGAGCAGTTGGTGGAACAGGCCCGCGTGTTCCAGGCCCTGGTATGAACGCAGCTTTGAGAGCGTTAGCAAGGGCTGGTTTCAAGATTGCCCATATAGAAGATGTAACGCCTTTGCCACATGATACGACAAGGAAGCCAGGAGGAAGGAGAGGTAGAAGGGCTTAAATGCCAGTCCAGGTTCTCGAGGAGTCAAGTGACAGGATAAAAGTTCTGTTCGATGACTTTCCAAGAGTTTATGTTAACGCATTAAGACGAGCTGCATTGTCTCTCGTTCATGTAATGGCTATAGACGATGTTGTAATCTTAGAGAATACGTCTTCTTTCTACGATGAAGTGATAGCACATCGCTTGGGCATGATTCCTTTGAAGACACCCCTAGACAAGTATCTTTTGTCATCGGAATGTGATTGTAAAAGTGCTTTAGGATGTTCGAAATGCAGAGTTCTCTTAGTTTTGGACGCAGAAGCGACAGATAGGCAGAGGGAAGTCTTTTCAGCAGAGCTTGTCTCTGAAGACGAAGAAGTCAAACCGGTCTCTCCGAGCATTCCGATACTAAAGCTTGCCCCAGGTCAGAAAATAAAGCTTGAAGCATATGCTAAACTTGGAAGAGGAAAGACTCACGCTAAATGGCAGGCAGCATCCGCTTCCGTTTTAACCTCCTATCCAGTTATTACCCGAAATCTAAGCTGTAATAATTGTGGTGCATGTATTGATGCTTGTGCGAAGAATGTTTTTGTCAAACGCGATGGTTTACTAAAGGTCGTTAATCCTTTGAACTGCAACTTATGTTTTGAATGTACAAAAGCATGTAAGGTAGAACCAAAAGGTGTTGACATAACCGAATCCCAAGACAAGTTCATTTTAAGTATTGAGAGCGGAGGGAGTATGCTTGCTAAGGATATTCTTCTGCAGGCTGGTAAAGAAATTATTTCCCAAATTGACGGCCTAATTGAGAAATTTTCTGGAAAGGTGATATCTATTGAAAAAGAAGAATGAAAATCCAGTTTTAAAGAATACTATAAATGAGTTGAGAAAAGTAATGGTGGAAAAGAATAGAGCATTTTGGGAATCCATTATAGAGAGGATTTCATCCCCACGATCACGGATGGCTTCAGTTAATGTAGGCAAAATCTCTAAGCTCACAAAGGGAAATGATGTTATATTGGTGCCTGGTAAGCTCTTGGGTGACGGTTTAATAGGTCACCCAGTTACAGTCGGTGTCCTTTCAGCATCGAAGAGTGCTGTCAAAAAGGTTAGCGAAGCAGGAGGCTCTGTTGTAGACTTAATTGAACTAGCTAAGAAATATCCTGATGGTTCTAGAGTAACGGTGATGGGTGGTTAGCTGTGCTTGAGATAAAGAAAACGATTGTAATAGATGGGACTAACCATCTACTTGGGCGTTTAGGTTCCAAGGTGGCGAAGAAGCTAATTGAAGGAAACAGGGTTGTAGTAATAAATTCGGAAAAAATACTGCTTTCTGGAAACAGGAAATCTGTTATGAATGAATACTTATCAAGACTTGAAATAACCAGTAGGGTGAACCCGATTTATGGGCCCTTCCATCCAAAAAGGCCTGAAACCATTGTGTCCAAGGCAATAAGAGGAATGTTACCTATGAGAAAAAGTAAGGGAACACTGGCTTTCAAACGCCTTAGGGTATATTTTAGTGTTCCTACAGAATTCGAGAAGAGTGAGAAAATCACATTTCAAGAGGCGATGGCTAATAAACCATTATCATATTATGTTAAAGTAGGGGAAATATCAAAGTTACTTGGAAGAGAAGTGACTGAATAATGGTCAGAAAAGCTAAGCAATTTGAAGGATGGCGAAAGACAGCTAAAGCATCAGCCATAGTTTCTTCTGGCCAAGGGCGTGTGACTATAAACCGTATCCCACTGGAAGTGTATGAGCCAGAGTTTCCCAGGCTTAGAGTCATGACCGCTGTTGGCTTAGCAAGTGACATAGCTAACAAGGTAGACATAGATGTAAAGGTGAAGGGTGGAGGTTTCATGAGTCAGGCAGAAGCTTGTGCGATGGCTATATCACGTGCATACGTTGGATGGAGTGGTTCAGAGGAATTGAAGAAACGTTTTATGGATTACGATAGGTTTTTGCTTGTTGGTGACTCTCGACAGACTGAGCCTAAGAAGTTCGGCGGTCCAGGACCTAGAAGGAAGAAACAGAAATCCTATAGGTGAATTGTTATGATGTTTCCAGTTCGATGTTTTACATGTGGGGCGCTTATAGCTGATAAGTATGAGGAGTACAATAGACGTGTTAGCATGGGTGAAGACGCAGGTAAAGTTCTTGACGATTTGAATGTCAGAAGATATTGTTGTAGGCGCATGTTCATATCTAACGTTGATATTATCGACCAAATACTACCTTACGAAGAATCTGTTGCGAGAAAAGGTAAAGAATATGAGATGGTGAAGTGAAAGCTTGGAAATAAAGATAAAAGACCTTCGAGCGAGAATTATCTTTAATAGTAGAGGAGAAAAGACAATAGAAGTTGACATTTTTGTCGGAAATGCAATGGGTCGAGCGTCAGCTCCTGCTGGTGCCAGCACAGGTGGGGGTGAAGCTATTTCTTTTCCAACCACTGGACCTGAAGGCGCTATTCAAGCTTTCAATGATTATTCCAGAAAGCTTGTTGGATATGATGCAAGTGACATGGAGGGTCTAAGTGATATTCTTCACAAGATCGATGGGTCTTCTAACTTTGCTAATATTGGCGGTGCTATCGTTTTCGCTACAACAGTCGCAGCAGCAGACGCAGCGTCTAAAGCGCTTGGTAAGCCAATGTTCGAGGTCATAGGGGGAGACAAGTTGTATGCGCATCCTTTCCCTCTAGGTAATGTCTTAGGGGGCGGCAAGCATGCTGGCCAAGGCTCACCTGATATTCAAGAGTTTCTCTCACTGCCTATAGGAGCGAAGAAAGTTTTTGATGCAGTCTACGCAAATATCTTGGTGCACAAGGAAGTTCGTAAACTTATCGAGAAGAAGGATCAGACTTTTTCTGGCGGCAAAGGCGATGAAGGTGCTTGGGCTCCGCACTTGAACGATCTAGAGGCCCTTGAAATTGTTGACGGAGCTGTCAACAACATAAGTGACAAAGTTGGTTTTAAGGTCAAGATGGGAATAGACTTCGCAGCAGGCTCGATTTTTGATCCTAAGACTAAAATGTATAACTACAGTCGCAGACATGTCCAGTTGACAAAGGAAGAACAGATAAACTTCATTCTCTCCATAATAGACAAGTTCTCTCCAGCATATGCTGAAGATCCTATGTTCGAAGATGATTTTGAAAGCTTCTCTATCATAACAAAACAGTCAAAGCACACAAAAATAGTGGGAGACGACTTATTCGTGACTAATCCAAAGTTACTTCGCGAAGGCATAAGAGTCGGGGCGGCAAATGGAGTGATATTGAAAGTCAATCAAGTTGGTCCATTGTGGGATGCTGTGGAGTTCGCTAGGATGGCGAAGAAGCACAATTATGTAATTGCAGTCTCCCATAGGTCAGGAGATAGTGTTGATCCGCATCTTCCCCATATAGCGTTAGGTGTTTCCGCTGAAATGATGAAGTCTGGTGTTGTTGGCGGTGAGCGTATTGCCAAGCTCAATGAGCTTATTAGAATTGACGAGCTTTACGGTCCACTAAAGATGATTGAGGTTAAATGGTGATTAATATGTCAAAAGAAGATGAAGCAATAGATGAAGAAGGTTCAGCGGAGAAGATGGTAACCGCTGAGATAACGGAGAAGGCACTATTCTCCTCTGGGATTAGAATTGGCAGTGTAGCTAGAACTGCTTACATGAGAAGATTTATCGCGGTAACAAAGCAGTCTGGTCTAAATATCATAGACATAAGTAAGGCTCTAGAACGCATAGATGTTACAGCCACGATGATATCCCGCTCCAACCCAAAAAGTGTAATTGTATACTCAAGTAAGCCTTATGCGGAAACACCTGTGGAACGATTCTGCGAGCTGACTGGAACTGTCCCAGTAGTAAAGAGGTTTTTACCTGGAACGATAACGAATCCTCTTCTGAAGGATTACTTCGAACCTGAACTCGTGATAGTTTCAGACCCATTTTATGACAAGCAAGCTATTAATGAAGCATCAAGTATGGGTATTCCAGTTATAGCTATATGCAATACCGATAATGTTGTGTCAAATGCAGATTTAATTATACCTGCGAATAATAATGGGCGCAAAGCGTTGGCTGCTGTCTACTGGCTCTTAGCACGGAGTGTGCTTTTAACGACAAAGGTCTTAGCTTCTAATGTTGCTATGAAGTACACCATTGACGATTTCGAAACTAAGACTGAAGAAGAATCTTAGGTATATCCTAAACTTTTTAACATTCCTTAGAACAACGTGACTGACCGAATTTGAGTGGTAACAGAGTTCCTGCTGTAGCTGGTGCATTCTATCCAGGCAATGAAATAAGCTTGAGACAAATGTTAGTCCGTCTGTTCAGTTCTCCATCTAAGCTGGCAGATGGTTGCTCTAAGATTGATTTCAAAGAGATAATTGGGATAGTCTCTCCTCATGCAGGATATCAATATTCTGGGTATGTGGCAGCTTGTGGTTATTCAATGTTGAAATTGTATAAACCTTCAATTAGGAGAGCTGTGATCATAGGGCCAAATCATCATGGTATTGGAAGTATTGTAGCCACTTCAAGAAAGGCTTATTGGACTACGCCCTTAGGGCGCGTATCAGTTGACACTGATGGAATAAAGAAACTAACACGGATTTCAAGCCTGGTTGATCTTGACGATTCTGCACATGAGTTTGAACATTCGATCGAAGTGCAGATACCCTTTCTGCAATACATATACGGAAACGACATAAAGATTCTGCCTGTGAATATGATGGAACAAGATAAGTCTTTTGCGATCGATCTGGGCGATGCCATTTCTGAAATCCTTGAGCCTCAAAATGATGTCATTATAGCGTCATCAGATTTTACACATTATGAACCCCATAGTTTCGCCGTAAAGAAAGACCTTAATCTGATAAAGTATGCGGAGAAGCTTGATGTCGACGGTTTCTACAGTTGTATCAGCGACAATAGAATTACGATTTGTGGATTTGGTCCGATTGCTGCCCTTATGACCGTCTCTAAAAAGACAGATGCCCAAGGAATGCTCCTGACCTACATGACAAGTGGTCAGATAACAAAAGACTATGACCAGGTTGTAGGATACGCTTCGATGGCGTTCGGAAAGTGGTAGCATTGCAGGCGTGTGCGTTCTCTCCTGGAAAGGTCATTCTCTTAGGAGAACATTTTGTTGTCCATGGTGCATATGCACTCGTAGCTGCTATCGAACAAGGTTCCACAACAAAGTCCTCCTATTCATCAGAAGATCAAATCATAAGTGAGAATTTGGGTTTGTCTTGGAAAGAAGGCAAACAAATCCAGCCTCAACTACTCCCATATAAGGTAGCTCTCGAAAAGATTAAGGATCGGTTTTCAATCCATGAAAAAATAAGATCCATCATTCAGACTAACATCCCACTTTCCGCTGGCTTAGGGTCTTCAAGCTCAACATCAGTTTCGTTTGTAGCGTCAATATTGAAATTACTCAATGATAGGATTGAACCTAATGAAATAATAGAAACCGCTACAGAAGCTGAGCGTATAACACATGGCAATCCGTCCGGGGTCGATGTCTTCATAGGAATGAGTGGAGGGATTCATCTTTTCAAGAGAGATGGCTCTAAGAAGCCAATTAAACTAAATACCGCAATTAAGCTGATAATACTCAATACTGGTATATCCCGTTCAACGTCAGATCTTATCTCTAAGTTTTCATCATACAAGCAAATATCTCCCTCCTTTTTCAATGGACTTGTTCAAGCATCCTCATATCTGACAGAACTTGGTGCAGATTACTTGAGCGAAGGAAACCTAGAGGAATTTGGCTTTTTGATGGATATGCAGCATGCAGTACTGTCTTTTTTTGGCGTCTCATGCGAGGCATTGGATAGGATTGTCAACGATTCAATCGAAGACGGCGCCTTAGGTGCAAAGCTGACAGGTGCTGGTGGTGGAGGATGCGCAGTAGTTCTGCCTGATCAATCTTCAGTAGATGATCTCTTGAAGAAGTTGAAATTAAGAGGCTTCAGCTCCATTGTAACAAGTATACCTTCTGGAGGTTTGAAAACATGGATGGAATAGATCAGAACATCGTGATAAAGTTAGGAGGCTCTGTAATTACGTATAAAGATCGCGCTCTTGCTCTGCGCTCTGATGCCATAGACGCATTGTCTGAGGTACTATCCAAACATCGTTCTCGCAAGATTATTGTGCATGGCGGTGGCTCTTTCGGGCACTACTATGCCAAGAAAGCGGGTTTGTCAACAGATTGTAGGCTAGCTAATACAAAAGATGCGTTTTTGACAAGGAATAGCATGTTTACACTCAACAGACACATAGTTCACTCATTGCACACCCATGGAATACAGCCGTATGTTGTAACACCTTTCGTTTATCATAAACGATCAAATGCTATTCGATCGTTGATACTAAAACTCCTTATTCAAGGCTTTACACCTTTATTCTTTGGCGATGTCATACCATGCGAAAATGGCTTAAAGATAATCTCTGGTGATGATATATCTTACCGAATATGCTCTATAATCAAACCTTCACGTATGATTTTCTGTATAGATGTAGATGGCATTTATGCTTCTCCAAGTATGAAGGGATCAATTATTGAAGAGTTCAATCGCGAAATGCTAAAGGTGTTCATAGGTCATAATATGAATGTAGATGTAACTGGAGGGATTGTTAGGAAACTTCAGATCGCAACTGAAATATCTAATTTAGGTGTAGATGTATATTTAGTGAATGGTCTAAAACCGGAAATTGTGCTCAAAGCTTTAAATGGAGTAAGTGGGATAGGAACATGCATTAAGGGGATGAAATGAGCGAGGTTCTCAGACGTAAAGTGGACCACATGTCTATCTGCCTGAAGGAAGATGTCGAATCAAGAGGTATTACAGCGGGGTTTGAGCACGTACATCTTTTGCATAACCCCATGCCGGAAATCGACTTTGAGGAGATAGACCCTTCCACTGAGATCTTTGATGTGAAAATGACTTTTCCGCTGATGTTTGATGCCCTGACAGGTGGAACATCTGAGTCAAAGATGGTAAACCAAACAATAGCGGAAGTAGCTAGAGAAAAGGGTCTCGGTATGTTTCTTGGAAGTGTTCGAGCTGCTCTAGAAGATTCATCTGTCGCGGACACTTATATGATAGCAAGGGATAACGCTCCAGATATTTTCCTTGCGGCGAATATAGGGGCCCCTCAGCTTTCAAGAGGGTTTGATATTGATAAGCTCAAGTCGTTTGTGACTGATATAAAAGCAACTGCTTTGGTTGTTCACCTGAATCCACTTCAGGAAGTTGTACAGGTTAATGGTGAGCCAAACTTCAAAGGCGTATATGAGAAGATACGCTCTTTAATAAAGGAAGTACATATACCGATTATAGTGAAAGAGGTCGGAACAGGTTTTTCGAAGGAGGTTGCTGTGAAATTGGAATTTGCTGGTGTGGCTGCCATCAACGTATCGGGTCTCGGTGGAACGAACTGGGCTACGGTTGAATCAATACGATCAAAGCGGATGGGTGAAAAAGTAAAAGCATCTTTGGGAGAAGCATTCTCGAATTGGGGTGTTCCTACTGTGGTATCGCTAGTGGAATGTGCTCAAATCTTGAAGATTCCAGTTATTGCCTCTGGTGGAGTTAGGAGTGGGATAGACATTGCTAAGTCTCTTGTTTTAGGTGCAAAATATTGTGCTATGGCTCTCCCTGTTTTAAAGAAGGCTAGGAAATCCAATGTGGCCCTCTCTGAATTCGCTGACCAAATACTTCTGGAATTGAAGACTTCAATGTTTCTCATAGGATGCAAGAAAGTCAGCGAAATGCGTAGTGTTAGATATTATATGGATTGTCCTTTGCAGTGTTGGTTTCACAGGTGAGTGAAATGTCACTCTTGGACCGCATGAACACCTACTCTTTATATGTGAATGAGTATGTTGCAAAGAATTTTGACAAAGAGCCGAAGATCTTATATCAAGCATCAAGTTATATCGTCAACCAAGGAGGTAAGAGGCAAAGACCATTTATTCTGATAAGTTCTGGTCAGATGTTCAATGGGCAAGTTGAACTTATGATTCCAGCAGCAGCTGCGATCGAACTCTTGCACAACTTCACATTGATTCATGATGACATAATGGATAATGATGAGGAAAGGAGAGGTGTTCCAACAGTTCATATGAAATATGGCATTCCGATGGCAATACTTGTTGGGGACTTGATTTTTGCAAAGTCTTTTGAATCTGCACTCAATCTCGTTCAAAATGCTCATTATTCTTGTGCTCAAATCATCAAGATTACCCAAGCCTTGACAAATGCATCTGTAGAAGTATGTGAAGGCCAAGCACTTGACCTGCAAATAGCAAACTCAAAGGAGTTTCCATCAAAGGAGGAATACTACCGTTTGGTTGAACTTAAGACTTCCTCCTTATTCAAGGCTTGCACTATTATGGGTTCAACGCTGGCTGGAGCTGATACATATTCTATTGAGCTTATGTGCGAATTCGGGCGCTTGTATGGTTTGTGTTTCCAGCTAGTCGACGATGTACTTGGGGTTACAGGAAACCCTTCGGTCATAGGAAAACCTGTTGGAAGTGATGTGCGTGAAGGAAAGAAGACCATAATCGTAAAATATGTCTTAGAAAATATCTCAGAACAAGACAAACGCAGTTTCCTGAGTATTTTGGGAGATAAGAATGCATCAGTAGAGAAAATAAATGAAGCTCTTTCGATAATCCGCACGTCAAGAGCTCCGCAAATGGTTAGAGCAGAAGCAAAGAGCATCTCAGAGAAAGCCATAAAGATCTTGGAAAGCTTTCCCAAATCACAGGCAAGGGATATGCTAATCACTTTAACCTTGGAAGCCTCTGCAAGGAGTAAATAGATAGCGATTGTCTTCAGACAAAGAAATTGAGGAAATAGTTGAGAAGTACTGTCTCTCTAATGCAGTAAAACATGGGGGAAAATGTGACCCTAGAGCTGTGCTAGGTAAAGTCTTGGGCGAACGGTCAACACTAAAGGCGAACATCAGAGAAGTTTCACAGGATATAGAAAAAATAGCTAAGGAAGTGAACAGCATGAGCCTAATAGAACAAGAGAACCTTCTTTCAAAGTACACAATTGCCACTAAACCAATTAGGCAAGAAGAAGAATTTAGGCATCTGCCACCTTTGCCTGATCATGAGAAATACAGTTTGATTGTTACAAGATTCGCACCTAACCCTGATTCCGTACTCCACCTTGGCTCAGCCCGGGCAATAGTCTTGTCTCATGAGTACGCTAGAACATACAAGGGAAAGTTCATTCTGAGATTTGAGGACACAGACCCTCGGCTTAAGAAAGCTTCACTTCCTTTCTATCAATCGATTAGAGATGATTTGATATGGTTAGGTTGCACGTGGGATGAAGAATATATCCAAAGCGATCGACTTCCAATCTATTATGAATATGCTCGCAAACTTATAGAAGTTGACGGCGCCTACGTATGCACTTGTAAAGCTGATGATTTTAAGAGAAAGTTACTTAAAAAGAAGTCATGCCAATGCAGAAAATTGCCTTTCAGCGAGCATCTCAATCGATTCAGCAAGATGCTTGACGGTACATATACAGAGGGTAAAGCTGTGCTTAGAGTTAAAACAGATCTTAATCATCCAAACCCAGCTGTGAGAGACTGGCCTGCTTTAAGGATAGTTGACACCAGAAAAAATGTCCATGCTCGAGTTGGCTCCAAGTATAATGCATGGCCACTCTATAATTTTGCAGCTGGTCTCGACGACCATCTTATGGGTGTGACGCATATAATTCGTGGAAAAGAGCATTTAACCAATATGGTCCGTCAGAAGTTCATGTATGGTCACTTAGGTTGGACTTATCCTACTGCAATTCACTATGGTCGGCTGAAGATTGAAGGGGGAGTGCTTAGCAAGTCCAAGATAATTCAAGGAGTTTCTAAAGGAATGTACACAGGATTTGATGATCCACGACTGGCAACATTCCAGGCACTTAGAAGGCGTGGGTTACTACCTCAGACGATAAGACAGATCATATATGAAGTCAATATCAAACCTGTTGATGCGACAATAAGCTGGGCAAGGCTATATTCTATGAACAAGAAGCTCATCGACAAAGTCTCTCCTCGATACTTCGTTGTACTTAATCCCATCATACTGTCTATAAGGCCTATCGAGAAGGAAATGAAACTCTCTCTTAGGAGACATCCCGATGTTGAATCTATGGGATATAGGACTATTCACCTCACACCTTCCCAAGATAAGGAGGTAAAGGTCTGGGTGGAAAAAGAAGACCTAACGAAGGTTAAATCATATGATCTTTTCAGGCTTATGGGTTTTGCTAACATATGCAACTTGAAGATAATGGAAAGTAGTGCGGAGGCAGAATTCCACAGTTTTGACATGCATGTTGCTAGGAACAGGGCAGCGCCATTGATACATTGGCTTCCAGCTGAAGATAACGTAAAAGTCAAGATGATTGATCAAGAAGCGCAGGTTCATCATGGTTTTGGAGAAAAAGGCTTATTGGAAGAACCTGTCAATTCAGTGGTTCAACTTGAGCGAGTGGGGTTCGCTCGAATCGACGCAAAAGAGGGAAGTGAGGTCACGCTCTATTTCACTTCCAAATAGATGGGTAAATGTCATTTGCATGTCGCCATGCCTAAGGTAACTGTTATGGTAACCCTCCCACTAACAGCATGTGTTTTCGGAATAGGTCGAAGTTAGCTTTATATTCTACCAGAATTGAGGTCTTACGGACTTGATGACTATGTCGAATAAGAAGGATGAGTCTGATGAAAAGCAATATTATGTTAAGTTTAGAACTTCAAAGGAGATCGTAGATTCAGTGTATGAAGTTGTGAAAAGGTCTTCTGAAACTGGTAAGGTAAGAAAAGGTACAAATGAGGTTACAAAGTCCATTGAACGTAATGCTGCTAGACTCGTTGTTATAGCTGAAGATGTTGATCCTCCTGAGATTGTTGCTCATCTTCCAATATTATGTGAGGAAAAGAAGATACCATATGCCTATGTATCAAGTAAGAATCAACTTGGTGCGTCTCTCGGAATAGACGTGCCAGCTGCTGCTGCTTGTATTGTTGAGCCTGGAGAAGCAGCATCGGTATTAGACGATATCCTAAAATCTATTTCTAAAATGCGTTCCTCTGGGTAAGGTGTAGCAAATGTCTAAAGGAGAAGAAAAGCCGACACCAGCCGAAATAGTACAAGTAATCGGGCGCACAGGTGTTGCTGGAGAAGTCACACAGGTCAGGGCAAAGATTCTTGAAGGAAGGGATAAAAATAGAATTTTGACAAGAAACGTTAAGGGGCCTGTTAGACTTGGAGATATAATAACGTTAAGGGATACAGAATTGGAAGCCAAGAAGATAAGATGATAATCCTATGATATCCCAGAAAAGATGTTCATTCTGTGGCGGGGCATTGAAAGCTGGATTTGGAACAATGTTCGTAAGAAACGATGGATCTATCCTTTGGTTTTGTTCTTCAAAATGTAGGAAGAGCTTACTCCATCTCAAGAGAGACCCAAGAAAGCTCAAGTGGACAGAAAAGCATCCAAAACGCTCTTCTAAGAATAAATAATCGCACACCTTTTTAACGCAAAGTTGTCTGGTACTAATGGTGATGATTGTTGGGGGAGACCATGTCTTCTACGGTTCAGCATGATAGCAAAAACAATATCGGATTGTTGAATAAGGTAGGTCTCCCTTTTGGTGTTCGATACTATATTCTATTGTGTAATTGTGACATCAAAGCTTCTACCCTATTGTCAGATACTCTAATGAAGGAAATAGCATGGTCTTCGCCAATCATTCCTATAAAGAGGGGGGGATGATATGGGTGAGTTCTGAAAGGATTAGGCAGCCAATAGTCGTCGTGCTTGGGCATGTTGACTCAGGGAAGACGTCACTTCTAGACAAGATTAGGAAGACAGCTGTACAGGCAAGGGAAAGCGGAGGTATAACTCAACATATTGGGGCTAGCGTATTCCCTAAGGAAACACTTTTGGAAATTTGTGGCCCACTATTATCAAAAATGGGAGCTGAAGTCAGAGTTCCTGGGCTTCTAATGATAGATACCCCAGGTCATGAGGTATTTTCGAATCTTAGGATCAGAGGTGGCTCTGCTGCAGATTTCTCAATTCTAGTTGTTGACGTAATGAAGGGACTTGAGCAGCAGACAATCGAAAGCTTGAATATCTTGAAGCAGAGACATGTGCCATTCGTAGTGGCTTTGAATAAGGTTGACACAATAAATGGCTGGAAAAGAGGTGCAAACGATTTTGTCACTGAATCTCTAAAGCGTCAATCTCCCATCGTTCTTGAATCATTGGATCATCGAGTTTATACTGTTGTTGGACAGCTTTCTCAGCTTGGTTTCAGATCTGAGATGTATTCTAGGGTAAAAAGCTTCACAAAAGAGATTGTGATTGTTCCAGTGAGTGCAAGGACAGGCGAGGGTATCCCAGAACTTCTCTCAATAATAGTGGGTTTGACTCAGCAATTTATGATCTCCAATCTATATTGTAAGCGTGACTCGCCATCAGGAATCGTCCTTGAAATTAAAGAAGAGACCGGACTGGGTATTTCTGCTGATGTCGTATTAATAGATGGTATTCTAAAAGTTAATGATACTATTATAATGGCTACAAGGGATGGAGCCAAAACTGTTAAGGTAAGAGCGCTTCTCATGCCAAAGCCATTAGATGAAATGCGAGATCCTACTGACAAGTTCTCACACGTCAACGAAGTAGTAGCTGCAGCAGGTGTTAAATTGGTATCTCCAGAGCTTGATGGTATACTTCCTGGTTCCAGATTCATAGGTCTTGAAGACCCGTCGAAGTTTAATGAAATGAAATCACAAATCGAATCAGAAGTTAGGAGTGTCCTATTTTCAAAGGATGAACTTGGTGTTATCATCAAGGCAGATGCCCTAGGTTCGCTGGAGGCGATTATTGACTCGCTAAAAAAACGAAATGTGCCAATACGTTTGGCTGATATCGGTCCAGTGTCTAGACGCGATCTAGTCGAAGCTGCAACTGTTGAAGAACGTAACCCGTTCTTGGGCGTCGTATTGTATTTTCACGTTAAGATCTATCCAGACGCTGAGGAATTTGCTCAGGCAAAGAAGATCAAGACATTTGACGATCCTGTCATATTTAACCTAATTGAACAATATGTCAGATGGGTGGAAGAAGAGCATCAGAGAATTGAATCTATGGAATTCAATTCGCTCACGTTACCGTGCAAAGTTCAAGTTATGAAAGGATTTGTCTTTAGAAGAAGTAATCCTGCCATTTTTGGGGTTGAGATTGACACAGGAAGGTTGAAACCTAAATTCGCTTTAATGAGGAAGGACGGAGAAACCATAGGTGCGATTAGTGGTGTACAAGACAAAGGAAAGAGCGTTGAGATAGCATACAAGGGTAACCAGGTTGCCATCTCAATAAAGGAAGCTGTAGTAGGAAGAAGTTTCAACGAAGGAGAATTCCTGTATTCTTCTCCTTCATATGATGAGACAAAAATAATTAAGGAAAAATATATGGGTAAGCTCGATGAAGAGGAAAAGAAACTATTCGAAGAGATAGTCAGAATAAAGAAGTCTAAAGACTCGTCTTTCATATTCATCTGAGACCTATTTCTTAAATTTATTAAACAGCTCTACTCTGCTTTGTGCAGCGAGCGACAAAATGGCTAACTTTAAAATAGTACTCTCTGATCAGAAGACAGGAAAATCAACAGTGTATGAGGTAAAAGATAAGGAAGCCTCAGCTTTTCTAGGCCTTAAGATAAACGATGTTGTAAATGGTTCCATACTAGGAGCGGATGGAGATATAAGAATAGCTGGTGGTTCTGACAGGGCAGGTTTTCCGATGCGTGCTGACTTACAAGGCGGTGTAAAGAAGTATATACTTCTAACAAAAGGCGTAGGGTTTAAAAAAGCAGATGTTGGTGAAAGGGGTCGAAAGCTTATTAGAGGTAATACCATTACAGATGATATCTATCAAATAAACGCTGTCCTTTTATCTAAAGAATCAAAGGAAAAGGCAAATGAGCAGTTGGAACAGCCAAAAGAACAGCTAGAACCAGAAAAGAAAGAAAACCCAATGGCAGAACTACCGGAAGTTAAGAAGGAATAGAATCAAGGCGGTAGAACTGTATAAGATTCCGCGTCAGCCTGAAGTCAATATAGGAACTGCAGGCCACGTCGACCATGGTAAGACAACTCTCGTGCAAGCCTTAACTGGAAAATGGGCTAGTACACATAGCGAAGAGCTCAGACGCGGAATCACAATACGTGTTGGATACGCTGATATGGCCGTTTACAAATGCCCCAAATGTAAAGCTCCTTCATACTACACTAATGTTCCAATTTGCCAAGCATGCAACTCCCAAGCTGAACTTGTCAGAGTGATTAGTTTTGTTGATTGCCCAGGGCATGAGAGCCTTATGGCCAACATGCTTTCCGGTGCAGCTCTGATGGATGGCGCACTATTGGTAATCGCTGCCAACGAAAAAGTTCCACAGCCACAAACAGCTGAACATCTGGCAGCGTTAGAAATGTTAGGTAAACGGAATATTGTAATTGTGCAGAATAAGGTAGATTTGGTGACTGATGAAGAAGCATGGGAAAACCATAAGGCGATACAGAATTTTGTTAAGCGAAGTGTTGCTGAAAACGCGCCCATAATTCCGGTGTCCGCAGCATATCGGGCGAATGTAGATGCGTTAATAGACGCCGTAGAAATGAATATCCCTACTCCCGAAAAGAAAATGAACTCACCTCCTCTCATGCAAGTTTTACGTTCTTTTGATGTAAATAAGCCTGGTACAGACATTTCTGAGCTTCATGGAGGTGTATTAGGTGGTTCTCTTATTCAAGGACAATTCAAAATTGGAGACGAAATAACAATAATGCCAGGAATTCTTGATAAAGAAAAGGGTAAGTATTTTCCAGTTAGAACGCTGATTGTGTCCCTAAGCACAAGTGCTGGAAAAGTCGATCATGTGACTAGTGGTGGCCTAATAGCAATAGGCACTAATCTGGATCCTACGTTGACCAAGAGTGATTCACTTGTAGGGTCAGTCGCTGGGATAGATGAAAGCTCTTGCATTGTCTATGATTCCTTTTCTTTGAAACTCGACCTGTTCAAGAAAGTGGTTGGTCTAACAGAAGAGACGCCCGTAGACAGAATCTCCAACAGTGAAATGCTCAGGCTAAATGTATGGACAGCTGTTACTATAGGAGTTGTGACAAATTCAATTTCGGATAGGATTGATCTTAAACTCCGCAGACCTGCAGCTGCAAAGCCAGGAGTGCGAGTAGCCATAGCAAAGCGGATAGCTGAAAGATGGCGACTTATAGGTTCAGGAATAATTCAATAGGCTAAAAATTATGAACATGATCGTTTTTGACACGAGCTTTCTGATGATGCTGGCTGAGAAAAGATCTTATATTGTAGAGGAAATCATTAGGCTTCTAGATCCTGTTAAGTTTGAAGTGCCCACATGCGTGATTCAAGAATTACAGATGCTCATATCTTCAAAAACGGTGAAGAAGTCCAAGAACGCTACGTTAGCTCTAAGAATCGCGCAATCTGAGATGACAAAGGTCGATACATCAAAAATAGGTTCAGTCGACGACAAGATTATCTCCTACGCTCGCGATGGGAATGGCGTCTTTGTCGCAACAATGGATTGTGAATTAAGAAAGAGGCTTATGATGGAAAACCTTAAATGTATTACCTTGTCGAACGATAAGGTTGTCTTATGTTAGAAAATCAAATTCCAGACGAAAATTCAGAAGAATTTATAGTCCCATATAGCATACTGGATACTTGCGTTATGATTTAGTGGTGATTTGCATGTTCATGTTGGTTGAACTTCAAGATGTGGTAAGAATTCCTCCGCAGGAATTTGGCAAGCCTTTGAAGACGGTTGTGCAAGAAATACTTAAGAGAAAATATGAGAGTATGATAATTCCTGAGCTTGGATACATAATATGGCTCAGCCATTGCAAACCAGATCCGACAGGTAAGGTTGTTCCTGGCGATGGCGCATCCTTCCATCATGTAGTATTCAATGTTCTCACGTTTTACCCAAAAGTTCAAGAAGTGGTGGAAGGAGAAGTCGTTGAAGTCACAGATTTTGGAGCTTTCGTAAGAATAGGCCCGACGGATTCGTTGCTGCATATATCGCAGATCATAGACGACTATGTTACCAGCGACACAAAAAGAGGTGTCATAACTGCATCTCAGACCAAACGTACGCTCAAAGTTGGCTCAAGCATACGAGCGAGGATTACCGCAGTAAGCCTATCCCGCGGTGAATCAATTGGAAAGATAGGGATAACCTGTAGGCAGCAATATCTAGGCGCTTTGGAATGGATCGAAGAGGATGTGAAGAAGGAAGCCAAGAGTGCAGGGTGAAATCTTGCCAAAAGAGTCTGCCTGTAGGAAATGTAAAGCGTTAACAGCAGGTAAAATATGCCCGGTGTGCAATTCAACCGACCTCTCACCTAGATGGTCAGGATTGGTCATAGTGCTTGATCCCGAAAAATCCAGAGTTGCTAAAATATTGAATCTTAAGGCAAAAGGAAGATATGCCATCGAAGTGAATTGATTGTGCGGATTTCGCTTCTTACAGAAGATCTTGCCAAAGAGCTCAAGGCACCTTTGGGACAGCTAGTACAGAACGAAAAAAGAAGAACTTCGCCTGCTATTAAGAATCTTGCCAAATGTGGTCTAATAGTTTCTGTAGGCGATGCGACACTAGACTTTTTGTTGTCAATGAGTTTAGTACCTGATATTCAAGTCATTGATTCTAGGGAAAAGCGGGAGAAAAGGCTGCCTCCTAGAGCAGCTCATAGGAGTGCCTTCCACATAAAGAATCCCAAAGGAACGATATCAGAAGAATGTATTGAGATGTTTTTAAGTGCGCTGTCTTCCCCTAAGCCAGTAAGAATTGTTGTTGAAGGCGAAGAGGACCTTCTCGCACTCATAGCTATTATATCTTCTCCAGAAGGCTCATGTGTCTTGTATGGCCAGCCTATGGAAGGCTTGGTTGTGGTTAGAGTTGAAAAAAAGATAATAGCGCGCTGTAAGAGGATTTTTCACAGTATGCCAGAATGGGATCTTGATAAAACTTAATCTACCTCCTTTTCTATCCCCTTGTCAGAAAACCATGTCAAGTGTTAGCGTAGTTGATAAAGTTGAAAACACTTTGCTAGGACGTTTGGAAGTGACCACAAGAGTAAGTGGCATTGTTGGAACACTCAGCAGGAAGAGTGCGGTTGATATTCTTTCAAAGCATTTTGGTGTGGACGAGAAGTTAATTATACCAATCAAGATAAAAACTTCTTCTGGAAAACGTGATTCAGTTATCAAGTCATATATATACAACAATTATGATGATGCGAAAAGGCAGCTTCAGAAGCACCTTTTTGTGCGCCTGCTAGGAAAGGAAGAACGTGAGAAGATCAAGAAAGAGCTTGCTGGCAGGAAAGCTGGAAAGAAGCAGGCTGCTGCAAAGGGAGGTAAGTGATCTTGAGCAAGAAGGATTCGGAAAAGGTCTCCAAAGGCGTTTGGCATCTTTATGGAATAGAAGGAGAAAAAATAGCGTCAAAAAGGATGGATTGCCCTAAATGTGGAAGAGGGGTCTTCCTAGCGGAGCATTCTGATAGGTTTACCTGTGGACGATGCCATTACACAAAGTTTAAGGCTTAGAATGTCGTGCTCTTCCGATTCCTTCGTTTATTGCCTTAGAAACGTTGGGTGCAACTATTGGCTTAAATATTCCAGCGTAACGTAATTCCTTTATTTTTTCAAGGTCTTTTCCACTGCCATTCTTGGTATAACCTACAGCGAAAGAATAAGAAAGTGATTCTGCAGCTTCCGTGTTAAGAGTGAATGCTAATGAGTAATATAAGAATTCAGCCACATCCCATGTTTTATCTCCTCCAATCTTAGCCTGCTCCAAGTCGGTGAAGAAGATACCATTATTAGTGTATATCATATTGTCTGGCTTAGAATCGCCTAAAGTGAAGCCTTTAGAATGGAGATTTCCGATCACTTGGCCAACTTCTTCAATTACCTTTTCAGTTCCCTTCTTGACTAATAGAGAGCTCACAGTCTTTCCTTCTATGTATTCGGTTGCCAGCTGTGCTCGATCAAAATCGAGAGCATACACCTTAGGTGTTAAGAAACCGTTAGTGCGGAAGGTTATGTTCATCCGATACTCGTTACCCAATCTCTTCAAGGGCATGAATTCAAAGCGTTTGTCAGTCAATGTAACCAAAGCTAGAACAGCCCATTTTATATTGCGAGGGTCGTTAAATTTCTTGATAACGAACTCGTAGGTTTTTCCATCCCCCTCCAAAGTGTACTTTTGTGCCACATTAACTATCTTGTCTATTCCGTATCCACCTATTTTTTGAGTTCTATATTGAAATTCTCCTTTTATCCCTAGATATTCTGCTATTCTTACAATCCAGTCTTTCTCGTTGACTATAAGTCTTCCTTCGGGTATCTCAAGATAATTACAGGTGTGTTTGAGAACTTCAATAGGTTCAAGTTTCCTTTGCCTTTTTATTTTTGACTTGAGTTCATCGACTATTATATTGAATCCTACTCTTCCGGCGTATAAGTGTGTAGCATAGGAGGTAATGTCTCGCTTGGTTTCCTCCACTACTCTCTTCAGTTTACTTGTCTTATTGAAAGCCTTGATATCACCTACCCATACTTTGTCTTCAGAGAAAAGGACACTGTCATTCTCCTCTGAAAGTCTAGTGGCTGCATTTTTGAAGCCTTTTAATGTAAATTCAAGATTTCTCTCTTTACTTGTTGAGCTGTAGGTCTTAGTGTAACTGTATAGTGCAGGAGGATAGAAAAGAGCTCTCCTTCTAAGTTTCTCGAAAAGGAAGTATTTCAAAGGAAACTTGATCAAGTCAAGGATCGGATGATATTTTCCGTTGAATTCCATTAATAATTCCATGATTATCCTTTTCTTGTATTCTGATTCAGCATTCTCAAGGAAGTCTTGTCCTTCTAGAGGTTCGTATATGTTAAGAAATCTTCCGCATACGAATTCGCCTAATCCGGATTTTCTTACATCGTCTAAGAACATCTTCTGTTCTATTGCAAGAATTGAACATAGCAGAGGTTCCTTGATGTACTTGTACCCTATTTTAGCTCTGTAATTCTTTAAAATAACTATGATGTCGTAATCGCTGTCAGCTCGAGCGTATCCTGCAGCAAACGAGCCATATATGCAGGAAGCTAGAATATTTTCAGCAGAATATTCGTTGTATAAAAGTTCCAGAATCTTGTTCCTTAGATCATTGTTAGAGCTCATTTTGTAGCACACTAAGCCATTCCAGCTTTCTTTCCTATCTCTTTGATCCTGAGAAGTAAGAAAGGATCAAACCTAGCAGTTAAGATCATGCTCACTGGTATTCTGACCATGTTCTTTTCAGGAGGCAGTTCAGCAACTGGTTTTCCTTTATTAATCCATTGATTCAGAATCTTGTCTTTGAGTTTGAAGTCCTCGAATCCATTTTCAAATCTCTTTGCTACAAGGTTGACAAGTCTTTTATCAGAATACACATATTCTGGTTTAATTACCCTCTCTAGGTCAGAATAGACAGCCTCAAACGTGTTCGACCTAACTTCATCTGAAAGAAGCTCAAATTTAGACATTCTTCGAACTAGCTCTATGTAATGCAGGAGCTCATGGGCAAGAATGATTTTTAAAGAAAGATTCGTGGAATAGCATAGAAGGGCAGCTGAAACTTCAACAATAATGCTTAGACCTGATGGAGAAGGATAAGGTATTGTTCTAGCATAATAGACTGCTATTTCCCCGGTGCTACCAGTATAAATCGGTAGCACAGGCTCAACGTAACATTCTGGAAAATTCATGCTAGATGCAGCCTCAACCTTCTTGATGCAGATATCCAAATCCTCAACTTTTCTGTTGATGGAAGAGAGAAACCTCTTATTAAATAATCCTCTAATATTTGCATCTTCAAATTTCAACATCCTATCCATTTCTCTTCCATCAAAGACTACAAAGAACATATCTATAAAATTATTCTAGGATTGCATGACAAAATAGCCAGGTTATATGCGACTTCTTCCTGTACTCAAGACCGACTCTGGCTATGTTCTATTTACGTGCTGTTGCGTTTACTGTCCCATTGCAGAAAACTTCCTCAGTGACGCTCTCTTTCTGAGTTGGATGAATGTCTCAGTATGGCTAACACCAGGCAATATGGCAATCTTTTTTGACACGACACCATACAAGTCTTCGAGGTTTCGCACGTGAACTTCAATGACCATGTCAAATCTTCCAGTAACTTCAGAAACAAAGACAACTTCAGGAATCTTCGATATTTCTTCAGCGGCTTTATCCCTTTCTAATGACTCAACATTTATGCCTACAAAAGCTCTAACATTAAGCCCGAGGGTCTCCTCGTTGGCCTCGATGGTCATTCTTTTTATTATGCCTTTTCTCATCAACCTCTTGACCCTGCTGTAGACCTTCGACTGTTTCACCCCTAGCTTTTTGGCTAGCTTAGGTATGGAGGAGGCAGCATTCGCTACAAGTTCGTCTAGAATTTTTAAGTCAAGCTCATCTAATCTTTTCATATTAACCCCTTTACCATAATAAAGGGTAAAATATAAACAAAACGGTTTCTAAAACACAAAAACAGGAGCCACGAGCTTCTTACTTATGTTTTGTAATTGAATAACTAACCATAGCTAAATAGTATTGATGGCAAAAAGAAGGTTAACAAAGCCAACGATTGACATTGCTTAGCCTACATATGAATAATTTCCAGAAACAATAGACAAGTTGTCCATAAGACTTAAATACTCTTAGCCAGTCTCGACAATTACGAAATGGTGAAAAAATAGATGAACAAAATAAAATCAACAATTATACTTTCACTACTGCTAATATCTACAATCACTGCTTTCATACCCTACGCATTTGCATCATTAGGAACCATAAATATTACACCGACATCAATTCAAGCCGGTGGAGCCGTAACACTTGATTTCAGTTCAGTAACCTTCTCAGGCACACAATTCCTGCTATATTGGAGTACGAATGGCTTTTCTCAGATTAATGCATCTGACGTTGTCATGACCCTAACGAGAATTGCTGTAGCCGACCTTAAAGCTGGAGGTTTACAGGTTGTTCAAATTCAAGTGAACAGTGCTCTGTATGGTGACGACACTATGTGGATAACAATAGGAAACAATTTGCTTTCAATCAATGTCCCATCGCAGAATACTGCCGGTGGTGCACACTTCATAAAGGCATTTGATGGTAATGTTGCTGCTCTTGCTGTAACAAACGCCTTTACAGTTCTTCCACTTCTCTCTTTGACTCCATCCTCTGGAGCAGGAGGACAAACTGTTACTTTGAAAGGTGTAGCTCTTGAAGCTAGCAAACTTATGAACATAACCTACACGAATGCTCCGAAACCAGCGTCTTGCTCGAGTATGACAGATTCTATAGGTGCCTTCAATATTCTTGGAGTATTGAAGACTTAAAGACTAACTGGATTGGAGTTGGTGTTCCACCATCGAATCCGGTAAACATATATGTATTCTACAATGCAACTACGGCTTCCGTAAGCATGGTCACTTACTCAGAGAAAGCTCGTGTCTTATATCAAGTCAAAACTCTATCTCCATCATATCCTAGTGGTGGATGGGGTAACGCTACTGCTTCTACTTCAGCTGGAATACTGACTAATGTCATTGTAGCAGGCAATTTCTTCAACCCAACAGACGTGTCAAATTTACTTAGGCGCGACATTACTGACCGTAGGAGCTGTTAATGACAGTGGATTCTTCAATGCGACCTTCACGGTTCCTATTGTAGTACTTGGATCTTACATTGTTAGTGTTGTTAACAGTGGTGTGGTTTGGACTTTCACTTTGACAGTGACCCCGTCAATAATATTGACTCCTTCAGAGGGTCCTGTAGGAACGGTCGTGAAAGTTAACGGATACGGATTCCCATACTTGACCACAAAACCAGCAAACGTGACAATAACATGGTACGGATACGTCAACAAGATTATGGGATGGGTGCTAACTAATACAGACGGAACATTCGTATCTACATTTGGTGTACCCCGTGACTACGGTGGAGGCCACAATGTTATAGCTAAAGCAAATGATTCAGCGGTCACAACCGCTACTGCGATATTCACTGTTACTCCAACAATCGTAATAACCCCACCTTCAACTCCCAACGACGGATCCTTGATCACGGTTACTGGATCAGGAGTAGATCCAAGCAAATGGTACGTACCTAACATAGACAACCAGTTTCTAGGAACTGACCAACAGAGTTGGGCATATCCTACTGACATATACGCGAACGCAACAGGAGACTTCACATTGAAGTTTGTCGCTGCAGGCTTTACACCAGGACTCCACGTATTCTCACTCTACGAATCCGGATTATTGGTTCCATGGTACAAGACATTCAACATAACTGGCACGACACCTGATACCGAGGTGATAATCGGCAAACTAGACGAAACAAAGACCGAAATTGACGCTAGTCTCGCGGACCTAAGCAGTGCGGTTGCAACAGTCAACACAGTCTTATCCTCAAGCGTTGCTGATATCAGAAGCGACATTGCCGGCGTAAATTCAGGTGTTCAAGTCGTAGGTTCCAACGTTATCGCTCTATCTCAATCCACATCGAACGGATTCAGTTCAATGAACTCTGCTATGAATACTGGATTCAGTGGAATGAACTCTGCTATGAATTCAGGATTCAGCTCAATGAACTCTGCCATGAACACAGCATTCAGCCAACTGAGCTCTGCTATGAATTCAGGATTCAGCTCAATGAACTCTGCTATGAATTCAGGATTCAGCTCAATGAACTCTGCTGTGAACAAAGGATTCAGTGATATGAGCTCAAGTCTAGACACAAAAATCAGCAACGTGAACTCAGCTCTTGGAACACTTAGCGACGGAGTTAACAGCCTTGGAACAAATCTGTCATCACAAATCACAACTATGGGTAACACCTTAGGCAAAGCAGTATCTGATAACTCGAACAGCATTATCTCAACCATACAGAGCGAGCATGATCAGCTAGCCACGGACTTCAAGTCTTCAGTTGGCGACATATCGACGTTCCTGATGATAATCGGCATACTGGCAGCAATAACATTGGTAATCGAAGCAGCAATACTGATAAGAAGGCTCTCATAGAAGGAGCAGCCTTCACATTATTATTTTTTTTAAAATCTTATATACACGATATTATCCTACAGTTTGGTGTGATACAATGGGGCGTATAATTGTATTAACGGGTTTTGCTCTACTCGGATTCGCAATAGGTTTTATTATTTATCTTATTTCTCCAGATATAGTTAACTTTCTAGTACAGATATTACCGACGATCTTCACTAAAGAAATGGCTGGTGCGTTTATTTCTGGACTCGCTGGTGCAATAATAATGGTGGTATCAGTAATACTTTGGTCCTATCTTTCAAAGTAGCTAGGACAAAGGTTTATTCTCTATTTTCACTTGAATAATATGTTTTCTCTCAGTCTGTATGCTAGTGTTTTGAAGTATCTTAAATGAATGATCACTTTTTCTTGCGACTCCAGCTAGAGCGAAGAGCCATATTGTTGAAGGAAGGCCTTTTGAAGCCATCGGACTCTCTAAGGTATAAAGCCGTGTCAGTGGATCATATCTTGTTGTTGAATCTCCTCCCAGGCTTTCTGACATGAGTGCTGACAACATGGGCTGCTGGACTTCGAAGCTTTTAGTAAATAGATCAATTTGAGAAGTTGTTGACAAGTTTTCAATGAACTTCTCACCTATCTGATAAAGTTTCTCTTCATCAAGCACTGTTTCCGCAACAGCTTGGACAAAAGATTCATTGACTTTCTCTTCACTTGCATATAGGCTGATAAGATCTTCTCCTCCGAGCTGAATTATTTGTAATGCTTTCTTGCAGCTGATTGATTTCCGAAGGAACCTATCAACTACTATTTCTTTCGCGAGCCTACACATATTCTTGTCTTCGATTTCTGTTATCTTTCCAGATTCTTCTAGGAGGACCGTTGTACTATCGTCAAATACCATTATGTTTGATTCAATGTTTTTTCCTGTAATCCTAATGTCAACTTCTGGGCCAAACTTTTCAAGTATCTTCTCATCATTGTATGTCCCAACAACTACCTTGACATTTATCTCGTTGGAGAGCGCGTTTAGTTCTTGATAACAGCCAGCTAAAACGTTAATGCCCCACCAATTCAAGCACGCGAAGAAGCTTTTGGTTGTGTTAGCAAAGAGTTCTTTGATTTTTTTCTCAAACGCTTGGGTGCTGTACACTTTGAATTTTCTCTCCTCAACATCTGTCGTCAATGGTGCCTCTCTCCTTATTTCCTGCATCTTCTTGAATGTAAGAAACATTTTCTTAAAACGTCTTTTCTCTTGGTTTAGCCTCTTAGCAAGGACTTCTTCTGGTATTTTGGGCACACAGACTACAGGGTCTTTTCCAATAACTTCGGCCATTCCCTTTCCCACAAGGGCTTTCACAACACCATACACCTTGGTCCTCGGAACACCAGAGTGCACAGAGATGTCTTTGATTTTCATCTGCCCAAACCTCAAAGCAGTAACATAGACTCTCGATTCATATTCGCTCAGGCCGAACTCCTCCAGCGAAATATTTTCGTCATTTGATCCAAGTACTGTCACTGTCATATCTGTTACCACGGTTAATGCTAGGTCAGTAACATACAGAATAATAAAGGAATGTTAGAGATTTAAGACTTGGCGGTAAAAAATGTCTGAGTTCAGCCAAAAATGGGTGAAGGAACAAAGGGCTGGAATGGGCGACAGGGTAAAAGAGACGTTAAGACCTTCTGGTCCATTGAAGCCTCGATTAGAAGATGCGATACGTGCGATACAAACTCAGGTTGCTAGACTCGATGCTACCTCAACAAAGCTAAGAGAAAGAGATGCTGCAATATTCAGCAAAGTCGTAACCTCTATCCAAAAGCATGATACTCAACACGCAAGTGTTTATGCTAATGAGCTTGCAGAAGTAAGAAAGATGACCAAGATGGTAACATCATCTAAACTTGCTCTGGAACAGATAGTCCTTAGACTTAACACAGTATCCGAACTAGGAGACATCGTTGTGACATTAGCTCCAGCGATGGGAGTGATCAGAAGCGTCAAATCAGGTATAATAAGCGTACTTCCTGAAGCCGAAAGAGAAATCAATGAGATAAGTGGTCTTCTCAGCAGCATACTAGTAGATGCAGGTCAAACGAGCGGTTCAACACTGAACTTTGAAGCAGCAAACGAAGATTCAGAAAGGATATTAGCAGAGGCTTCTGCAGTCGCAGAACAGAGAATGAAAGAGAAATTCCCCGACCTGCCCACTGGCGTCCCATCTGGTGAATCAACCTTCACTTAAAAACCATAAGGTTGAAGACGATTGCCTAGACATGCGATCATCGTTTGGGTATTCGTCTTCTCCCACATTTATTTTTTTGGTGAAATCGATTGAATTGGAAGATTTGGAAAGGAAAGGTGGATGATAAGCCTTCACGGGATCGTATAGTATATGCTATTAGGTCTATCGAAGTTTATAGAAAAGAGCTTGAAAACACGAAAAAACGTGTTGAAGCAAGATGTGACAAGCTATTTAATGTTATTGTAAAGGCATTGGAAGCGAATGATCAGGTTCGCGCTAAAGTTTACGCTGTAGAGCATAGCGAGCTCAAACGTGTAATGAAAGTTGTCACGGTAAGTGAACTCGCTCTATCCCAAATAATAATAAGGCTCGAGAGCATTTGTGAAACAGGAGATGTTATTACCCAGGTTTCTTCCGCGTTTAGGGTGGTAAGGAAGACTGGTGAGGACATTAGATCGATAATGCCACAGATAGAAAGCACAGTGCAAGAGGTTAACGAAGTTCTCACCGATACGATGTCGAGCTTACAGAGGATAAGTCCTGACAGTTCAATAGTCTTGGATGTAAGCCAAGGAGAAGACATATTGGAATCTGCTAAGAAATATGTTGAGGAAAAGATAGACACTCTAGAAGAGCCAAAGCCTGAATCTCTCCAAACGGGCTCAGAAGAGTATTCTCTAGACAAAATGCGCGATATTGCCCTCATGGCTACTGGGGAAGATGGAGAAGAGGGTTTCAAAGCTACTCTATTGAACGCTCCTCATCCTTCTTCAGAACAAAATCATCTTGACAATAGGGTCTTGGATTATATCCATTCTAAAGATACATTTAACGCGGTTGAAATTGCCGCAAATCTATATGTGCCTGTGAATAAGGTAGAACAATCTATGTTCCGCCTTGCATCAGCAGGAAAGATAAGGATTAAAGAGGTTGATTAAATTGAGTAACCAAGCTGCAAGAGAACTTGAAGATGCTGCATACAGTTACGCTTCACAAGCTATCAGAATGGATTCTCAAGGCTCCTATGGTTCTGCAATAACTTACTATCAAAAAGCGATTGGTACCCTGATTAAGCTAGCTCAGCTCTACCCAGACTATAAGCTGAATAAGATGTATTTAGAGCGAGCTGCTGCTTACCAAGAACGCGTTAAGGCACTACAATCAGCAAGAGGTGTGGCGCCATCTGGTGAACCAGTTTCAGATGAAGAGCCAAAACATGTGCAGTCCTCAAGGCCTGTTGAAACTCTGAAGGCTACATTTGATGAATTGGTGATGAAGGAGAAACCAGATGTCAAATGGGAAGAAGTTATTGGGTTAGACGATGCGAAAAGGGCACTAAAGGAATCAATAATATTTCCAGTGAAAAGGCCTGACTTATTTCCATTGGGATGGCCTCGCGGCATGCTTTTATATGGTCCACCAGGCTGTGGCAAAACTATGCTCGCGGCAGCAGCTGCTAGTGAAATAGAAGGTTACTTCCTCACCGTAGATGCTGCCTCGATAATGTCCAAGTGGTTAGGGGAAGCTGAAAAGAATGTGGCTAAACTATTCAACTATGCAAGAAAGCTGCTAGAGGATAATGGCCCTGTCATGGTGTTCATAGATGAGCTTGATTCGCTCCTTGGAGCTCGCTCGCAAGAGGTGGGAGGAGAGATAAGAATGCGGAATCAATTCCTAAAGGAAATGGATGGCATAATGGACAAGGGGAAAACATTACAGCTTTATGTCATAGGTGCAACAAACAAGCCTTGGTCTCTAGACTCCCCTTTTCTCAGACGTTTTCAAAAAAGGGTCTTCGTACCATTGCCAGATATCAAAGCGAGGTTGGAAATGTTCAAACTTTACACTGCACCATTAAAGCTTGATGCATCAGTGGATCTAAATCAACTTGCCAAGCTCACAGAGGGTTATTCGGGAAGTGATATTAGAGATAATTGTCAGTCTGTCCAATTGAGGGTTGTCTCTGAGCTCTTTGAATCTGGTGCAGCCGTAGACAAGGATTGCCAGACAAGAGAAATTAAAATGCAGGATTTCAAGGAAGTCTTAAGGTTCAGAAGGCCAAGCGTAGCTCCTGAGATGATGCGTGCCTACATCTCTTGGACCGAAAACTTCAAAGCTTTGTAATTCTGTTTTCGGTTTTGCCAGCCTTTGATCTCCTGTTCCTAAGGTCTAAGTCTTTTAGTATCACGAGGAAAAAGGATTGCCTCTCGTATATTCTTCTGTCTGGTAAGCACCATTACAAGTCTATCTACGCCAATCGCCCAGCCAGAGTGAGGTGGCATACCATAGTCAAAGGTCACCAGATGAGACTCGAATTCCTTTAGGTTCAAGTTTTGTTGAATGAGTCTCTTTTCTAGTTCTTCTCTTTCACTGACTCTCTTTCCTCCCGAAGCAAGTTCCAAATATCCATACATAAGATCAAAGGATTTTGCAATTCCGTGATTTCTTCTCTCGATATAGAAGGGTTTTATTGATACAGGCCAGTCGTATAAGAAATAGAATTCTTTGTATATCTTGCCAAGTTCTCGCAAATCGTATGTTTCCAAGTCATCTCCCCATTCTAATTTTTTACCCTTATCGTTTAGCTTCGATATTGCCTCGCTATATGATATTCTAGGATATGGTCTATTCGGCGTTGACAACTTCACTCCAAGGATAAGAAGTTCCTCAGGATTCTCCTTCCT
Source organism: Nitrososphaeria archaeon (assembly GCA_963760525.1). Classification (GTDB taxonomy): domain Archaea; phylum Thermoproteota; class Nitrososphaeria; order JACIWG01; family JACIWG01; genus CAVXDT01. The sequence continues at coordinate 48,229 of CAVXDT010000012.1, read as the reverse complement.
AACGTCTCCTAGAACATTATGTATGACCTCTTCTGCCAAGTCCATCGCTTCAAATTCATTGATGAAGGCAGCTTCGACATCCAAACTGGTGAATTCACAGACGTGTCTTAAAGTATGGGATTTTTCTGCTCTAAAGTAAGGTGCGATTTCAAAAACTTTCTCCAGTGACATTGTTAATTGCTCTTTGTAGAGTTGAGGGCTCTGTGCAAGATACGCTTGCTTATCAAAGTAAGGAAATGAGAAGAGGTTTGCTCCGCCTTCAGCTGCCTGCCCTATGAGTTTAGGCGTGTTTACTTCAATGAAGTTTAAGTTGTAGAGTGTTCTTCTAATGGATTTCAGCACCGTATGTCTTATTTTGAAGATAGACAACACTCTGGGATTCCTCAGGTCAAGAGCTCTTGTGTCAAGTCTCTTCTCTAAGCTTGATGGTATTCTTCCTGTAGGATCTATGGAGAAAGGTGGCTTGGATTGAGAAAGTAGAATGAACCTCTCAGCTAGAATTTCCTTAGGCACATTGGGTGATCTACTCTTCTGAACGTTTCCTATTACTTCAATTATGCTTTGCTTATTCGTGTTATTAGCCTGATTGAATGCTTCGTCACCAATGACCTTTTTACTCAAGACAACTTGAGAAAGTCCTGTTAAGTCCCTAAGTGTAATAAAAGTAATTTTTCCCATTGGACGCACATCTTCCAACCAACCTCTAACCAAACAGGGAGTTGCATCGTCTAGATTAGTAATTTCCTTAGCGTAATGTCTCTCAGGTTTATGATCTATACTCATATTCAATCAACACGTCCAATCCTCTAAGCGTCTTTAGAACTTTCTTGATTGATTTTTCATCTATACCTCTACTATGAGGCAATATCACTTTTGTGATCTTACTTCCGTCAGGAAGCCACACTACATTAACTGTTGATATTCTTAAAGGGTAGAATGCTTCTTCAAGCAGCTTTCTGTCTGTAACATCAGCTTCAAATAGCCAGACTCTTTTATCGAAAACCTTGTTTATTCTGTCAATAGAATCGGGGGCTGACTGAAGAACTTTTAAGTTTCCACTTCCGACAAGTAACACAATATTTCCATCAGTTTCTAAAGCTTTTACGAATGTAAGCTTGTCTATTATCTTATCCTTCTCAGCTAGTTTTGTAAGTTTAACGGATGTTTCAATATCAAGGTCAGAGATCTGTCCGTTCTTCAGTCTCTTGCTATCTTCGGGGCATAAAGTCCCCGTTCTTGCGCAAAAATTGCAAATTGGCGCTCTCATGTATATACGATAGCACTAGATTTCAGTAAGTAAATAAGACTTTTGATTTTGAAAAGAAAAAATTAGGGTAGGCTGCCCTTCTACTTGCCTACTTCGATGAGTATCGAGCTAACATTGCTTAGATTTCCAGTTTCAGTGTTTTTAACTTGTTCTGTATCTATTTCTATTTTTTTCACTTTAACATCAGTTGCAAATCTCTTCATGAGAATCTGGGCAGTGTCAACCGCCTTGGAAATTGCTCTTCCTCTCGCCTTCAATGTCACAAGGCTAGCACCATTCTGCAGTAGAGTTAAGCATGCCAAAACATAGTTCATAACTGGTTTTTTACCGACTAAGACTGTGCTTGTTTCAGACATTTTGAATCGCTGTAGTTCAGCACACAGAAAGCAAACGCTTTATTTATATATGTTATGGTTCTGAAACAACTTGTTCAATAGGAATGTTTACGTCCCTTTTTGTAATTAAGTAATATTTCTTGAAAATGTAGGCTTTGCCATATCATGGAATATAAGAGTTGAGAATTTCATATGATGTCTATGAATCACTGATGTAGGACATAAAGCACGTGAAGATTATAATTCAACCTGATCAAGATGTGATAACCTTGCAATATCTACACATTTGATCATGGAGATTATCCTGCAGTGAAAAATCCTGAGTTGTAGGTCTGTCGGCGAAACCATATCTTCCTAGAGTGTTCTTAGGTTATCATCAGAGAGAATAGATAAGAGAAAAGGTAAAAAACCATTGTGCTAAACATCTAACGGATGGTAAAGTATGCCTATCACAGATGTTGCTAAAAAGCAGTTAGCCCAAAGGAGACGTTTATTCTTTAGAATATGCCTTAAATGCGGTTCCAAGAACAGCATCCGTGCCAAAAGATGCAGAAAATGTGGTACCGATGCTCTGAGATTAAAGAATAGACAGGTGGGACCTAAGAAGTAAACTTGCTATAACTAATGGGCCAGTGGTCTAGACTGGTAGGACGAATCCCTCACACGGATTAGGTCGTCGGTTCAAGTCCGACCTGGCCCGTTCAAGCTTAAGCTTAAATAAGTCATTTCTTATTCTAAAAAGCGAAAGTTTCAATGTTTATTCCTACGAAATTCTTTCTAACAAACGGTGTTGGCGTACATAAAGATCGGCTCGCCAGTTTTGAGCTAGCTCTTCGAGATGCTGGCATACAGCAATATAATTTGGTGTCGGTTTCGAGTATTGTGCCTCCGATGGCGAAAAAAATTTCAAGAAAGGAGGGACTGAAGTACATTAAGCCAGGGCAAATAATTTTTGTTGTAATAAGCCGAGCTGAAACAAACGAACCAAATAGGCTCATCGCTGCGTCTGTAGGTCTTGCACTGCCACAAGATAGGAGGATGTATGGGTATCTCTCTGAGTTTCACACATTTGGTGTCACTGGTGAAAAAAGTGGAGAATATGCTGAAGATCTTGCAGCATATATGTTGGCATCGACTTTCGGTCTTGAGTTTGATCCAGACAAGAGTTATGATGAGCAAAAGGAACAATGGTTGATTTCTGGGAAGATAGTGAAAACAAGCAACATTAATCAATCTGCGGAGGGCAACAAGAAAGGTTACTGGACAACGGTAGTTTCTGCGTCTGTCCTGCTTCCCTGATTTCTTAATTCTTTTATACATTAGCTAACAAGGTTTATGTGGGAAAAGTATGCCTAAGGAAGTTCAAGATATCAAAGAGTTCGGTAAGTTGGCTCCCAGTACGAAGCGAGTGACTATCCTTTGGAGGGAGGAATTTGCCAAAGTGAAAGCGAGGGCGGGTGCGACCCTTTATACGTGTAAGATGCCGCTTGAAGCTGCTGAGAAGTTTCTTTCGAACTACAAGGGCGAAGTAAGAGAAGTGAATAAAAGACCTAAACTACAAGAGAAGCCAAAGAAATCACGAAAACGGAAACTAAAACAGGTATCGGAAGCCCAGGAAGAGTCGGTCTCTTCCCAAGAAGTTTCAAAGTAACCAGTATTCCGGCCTTTATTGTTACAAATGATAGAAAAGCAAAAGTGATTCCACCAACGCCATAAGCCAACCCTACAGAAAGCGAATAGAATAAGAAGTCTCCCATTCCAACTTCAACAGAATCTACTTTTATCAATAGCGGTGATATAGTCTTTGAGAACGATCCTTGAGTAAGATGTTTTAAGGGGCCCTTGTATACATCGTATATATCAAACAAAGAGAACCCCACCAGCAGTATACCTATAGCCATGTTTGAAAACATGATCTTGAGAAGGAAAGCGCTTGCACCTGTCATCCATAAAGAAAAAATTGTTGATACTATTCGAAGCTCTTTGACAGCTGAAGCATATGTGAGAATAAAGATGAGCGAACTAGCTCCTAAAGTTACATACTCGAATGGCGGTGAAGTCGTAGAGAAAAGGAGTTCAACTATAACCCAAAACAACATACCACACAAAAGCGATCTCAAAATCATAAATAAATATTCTAACTTCATTAACCTTTTTTTCATTATCCAAACGAAAAAAGCTGATACAGCTAATGAAGACAGGATCATATAAAGTGTGTTTCCTGTAGCGATGGCGATATCTGAGCTTTCTTGAAATATAGGCTCGCTGTATATCTGGTTTGCATACAATATTAGGGACAAGGTTATTGCTTCAGAAACCGAGACTAGAAGCACCATTTTCAGGTAAGTCCTGAACACTATATTCATCTTTTGCCCTTTAATTTTTCTCTACATGCGTTACATATTAGGGGAAGCTTGTCGTCAACTTCTTTTATAGAGTTTGCGTATGACATTATGCATGTCGGTTCAAAGCAATGTGTCAGCCCAATAAGATGGCCTATCTCATGAGCACTCTCTTTGAAAACTCTTTCTTCCACAGTCTTGATGCCAAAGTGTATCCCGGATGGCAATGGAGTCAATCTTGCAAGAGATAGCACAGCTGCTTCAATACTAGTGTTGGTCACTCCGAAGACAAAATTCATCTTTGGCATATATATATCCACTCCTGTCAAGCCCAGCACTTTTGCTTTCTTATCTACGTCTCTCTTGGAGGCAATACGGCCAATCACCATGTCCGCTTTGTATTGTTTTCGTACAGGATCATATTCCTGCAGTGAAAGAGGTATGATTTCCACTAGGACATCCGTTTCCTTTCCGTACAGCTTTATCGCTGCTTCGACTTGAGTAATGTATCTATAGCCGTCCATGTTGAACACGGGATATGTTGTAATCTTCTCTCTATAAATCAAATTCATCCCCTGTCCTTGGCGCTACAGCATCTAGCCCAAACTTATCTTTTATGTCTTTTGCAAAGTTTACGCAGTTCTCTTCTTCGCCGTGCATCGTGAAAACCTTGGGGTCTCCTTTCACCTTTTTAATCATATCAAAGAGCTCACTTCTTCCACTATGAGAAGAAAGCTCAAAGTTTCTGACCTCTGCTCTAACTTTTTGAGGTTTGCCATTAATTATTGATAGACCAGTTTCGAGCATCTGCCTGCCAGGTGTGCCCTTTATCTGATATGATACAAAAGCAATTCCATTTATTGGATTTTTGTTAATTATGTTGTTGTAGAATGCTGCTGCTCCTCCAACAAGCATACCAGCGGGAGAGATTATTACACAGGGTTCTTTTACTATTCTTCTCCGGTCCCTCCAACCTTCAACTCTTTTTATCCAATTCAAAGTCTTCGTGAACATATTTGTGTCCCTCACGTGCTCGCTATTTCTTAACAAAATCTCATTCGTTTTCAATGCCATTCCATCCATGTAAACATCGTGTGGAAATTTCTCTTTATATAATATCATTGCCATCTCTTGTGCTCTCCCAACTGCAAAAGCTGGTACAAGAAGAGTTCCACCTCGCTCAATGATTTCACGGGCATATTCTACGAAACTCTTCTCCACTTTTTCACGGTTGGCATGTTCTTGGGAAGCGTAAGTGCTTTCCGTAATGAGAACATCAATTTCGCCAAAGTCTATGTCTGCGCCTCTTAGAAGAGTTGTTTTTCTGGCATTTATGTCTCCTGTGTAAAGGATTTTTTTTCCGTCAATTTCAACAACCGCTGATCCTGCGCCCGGGAGGTGCCCAGCTTCTTTGAGATATATCGTAGTATCCTTAATGTTCCTAACTTCGTTAAAAGAAATCCTGTCAAGATGCCGACGCATACTCAGTAAGTCGAGATATTCATATGGAAGATAGAAACCAGAAAGCCTAAGGAAGTCTTCTACAAGCAGCTCCGTAAGTTCAAAAGTGAGGTTAGTAGTGACCAAAGGCATGCCATCAGCTACATATAAGAATGGTACTGCTCCTGAATGGTCCAGATGAGCGTGAGTCAGAATAATGCCATCAACTTCTTTTGGAGGGACATGTATAGGAAAGCCTGGTTCTTCCCTCAAGAGCAGTACCCCATAATCCAATAATAGACTGGTCTTTCCTCCTTTTAGAAGTACACCAGACTTTCCAACAAATCGTGTGCCTCCTAGGAATTTGATCCGCATGCCTTTTGTATCACCATAGACATCATTTTATACCTCTTTAACTATTTCCTTTGCGATGGCAATTAGGGTTTTCTCAAGCGATACAGACTTCAAGGGGTCTTCTCTAATTACAGGTTTTCATGGTATTGGGTTTGCTGGCTACTGGAGTGTTAAGTTCTTAATACAGCAGCTCAAGGCGGAGCGTGTGGGATTTGTTGAAAGTATCTTTTCCCCTCCTTTGTGTACAATACACGAAGGTAAGATTGTAACACCATTCGAGCTTTATCGCAAGGGTAACCTAGTGCTATTCAAAGCTGAAGTTTCTCCCCCTAGGGAAAAAGAATATAGATTCTTTATACAATTAGCAGACTGGATAGCCTCTTCCGGATTCGAGGAATCTTTCTTAATTGGAGGGTTGGACTCATCCCTTAAAAATGATGATACGACTTACAGGATAGTACATACAAGCAAATATAAAATTCGTGAGGAAATCAAAGATGCAATTATGTTGGAAGACGATCGCCTAATAGTAGGTCCCATTGCGATCCTATTGAACCATTTTGAAGCTGTAGGCTTTCCCGCTGTGGCAATACTGTCTTACGCTGCTCAGAATCGTCTTGATCCACGAGCCTGTGCTGAAGCACTGAATGTTTTTTCCAAAGTGTACAAGGCAGAAGTTGATGTCAAATCACTTATCGAAGGAGCTGAGGCGATTGAAGCTGCTTTATCTAAACCACCGCCAAAGGAGCAAGAAAGCGGGAAGTCGCTAGGGTCCCTTTACACATGACATTATTACTGCAATAATATTCTCTATTTGCCTATCTTCAATGACCTTCTTTCCAGGGATTTTCCTTCCTTTTTTGAACCATCTTAGGAGCTGCTCGTATCTTCCATTTGAATGATCAACGATTAGAACGTTCTTGAATTTGTATCTCAGAAGAAATATCTGGAATCTTCTTATCGACTCATCTGTCATCTCATCATCAAGAGGGAGTGATATGTCATATTGTGAAAACGGGTATATGTCACAAAGTTCTAATGGCACAATAGCTATAGGGAATATGCCCATACAGAACTGTATCTTGTCTGCTTTCTTACCTAACTCTAAATCAACAGTATTTCTTAAGCTATAAAGAAACTCATGATTATTAGTTGCGGATAAGTAAATTACTACAACGTCTTTTTCAATGCTAATGTTACCGATTATCCTGTCAAAAGGCTGTCTCGCTTCAGGTCTATATTGGTCAGGCGTGCTACACAAGTGAAGCCCGTGGGGCTTGAATACAGGTGTGCCATCAGCAAAGTAAGTGTACAAATCCTTGAAAGTCTTGAATGCCGTCCAAGTTCTGGGATGCGCTCTGGATTTCGTAGCAACATACTCCCAAAGTTTTCCATTTAATATGGCTTGCTTGATGCTTTTGATTTCTTTAGCTAAAACATGTAGGTTGTGAAGTGAAACGAGTTCTATCTTATCTTCACTTTCTCTTATTTCTTTAGCTGTATGTCTACTGCAGACTTCGCATTCGCAGGGAAGAAATTCTATGTCTGCTAGAGATTGGGTCCCATATTCTGTCATATAGGCTCCTCTTCTGGCATAAAGCACATAGGAAGCTGAATCAAACATATCACACCCTAATGCAACTGCAAGAGGAAGAGTCAAAGGGTGGCCCGCTCCAAAAAGATGTAGTGGTTTGTCCAAAGGTATGTTCTTTCTTGCTGAAACGATCATTCTTACAAGATGCTCGAAGTCATATTGTTCCATGACCTGTGTAGGGCTCCCTAGGGCGTAGACATCGAAATTAAGTTCAACCATTTTACGTGCGCTCTCTTCAATAAGATCATAGAACATTCCACCTTGTATTGGTCCTGTCCAGAGTGTCTGTTCTTCTTTGAAGTAGGGAACTGACTCAATTGCGGCTTCGATTGTCTTCTTCACGGTTTCTTCTGCTTTTCTTCTGTTTCTGGTTAAGCCTGTTGGGGTATCAAGAATCACGCCTATGTCGCTACCTATCCTCTGCTCAAACTCTACAATCTCATGTGGAGTAGTTTCAATTTCGCCATATTCTAGCATTTGGTATGCGCCAGAATCTGTCATTATTGTCTTGTGGAAGCCTAACTGAGAATGTACCTCAAAAGATTTTCCAGTCGTTCTATTCTTCTTCAACATTAGATAAGAATTGGTCATAATAGCATTGAATCCCATTTTCTCAATCAGTTCAGGTCTAATCGTTTGTTTGAAAGGATGTACAACAGGTAGTATTGCAGGTGTCTCAATTACTCCATTTCTAGTCTGAAGATGACCTATTCTAGCTGCTAGATCAGTCTTCTTCACTTCGAAGATCGGCATCGCGTCATTGTCTTTTTGCAGTTTCTCTTAAATATTCCTCGTAGATTTCCCTTACCCTTATTGTTGCCAAACCTGAACCTTCAACCCCTTTTTCTGTAACCTTAATTTTGTCCATTATCAGTATAGTGCTCAGTTCTTCCATTAGTTTGACATTATTAGGAAAAATCTTCTCTAATCTTGTAGCTAAAGCCCTCAAATCAAAGAGTTTCTCTGTCAACTCTATTTTCTTAATGAAATTCCCATTGATAATTAGCTTGGTTACATTATCTCCTCCAGTAACATTACTCAAGATCACATTAAGGTTCTCGCTTATTCCTGACAATACTCCAGCGTATTTGTTTCCATCCATGGTCTCGATGTTAACCTTCTTTGCGACCAAGCTCGCTATCTCCTCAGCGAATTTTTTACTAGCTATTGCAGACATCTCTTGCACTACTCAGCATTAGATACCTTGAAACTAATATTTTAAATTTGTCAAACTCTCACTCGTTGTTCATACTGCATAAGGTAAGCCTAATCAGTTAATCGGAGTGGCAGTGGAAGCTGCATCAATAATAGGAATCAGGAAAGAACCTTCCCAAGTCTCCCTTCTTCCTAACAAGTCCTAACCAATCAATATCCAAACCGTCATATCTGACACCTTCATTCATGGCTTTCAACGCTTCAGCTAGAGTTTCTTCAGGTTTTCTTGTCGAGTTATCTATAACATGAACTTTGTTCTTGCCCATTATCTTTACTGTATGAAAATAGCATGATCCAAGTATTTCCGCTCCTACGTTCATCAGAACCTTCTTCTCCGGATATCCTCTTGCGCTAAGCCTTTGCTCCAAAATATATGGATCGCATCTGAGAACAATTGACAAATCTACGTCTTTTGGCGATAAGACATATGAAAGAAGATGCCCAACAATGATTGATTCGTTCTTATCTATTTCCTCTTTAACTATCTTTCGAAGTTTATTAGTGTTCGCTATAAGACCATATTTGTCTCTACCTAGCACGGCGCCCTTAGAGATGCAAAGTGAACTTAAATTAACTATCTTATAATGTAGTATTGGCTCAAATTCTCTTGCTAGTGTTTTTTTACCTGTCCCAGGTGTACCCGTTATGCCAAGGCATTTGAGCAATACACCGCGCACACTCTACTCTGAGGTCTGCTGGCGTGCAGAAGTGGGCGTGTACTCTATAACAAGTGGAACATTACACTTCTTACAGATGCCTTGTAGATAGATCTTCCTAGCTTCAGAGTTCTTAAGTTCAAGCTTCTGATTTACGACTACCTTTTCTGAACCGCAAATTGGACATTTCATATTCTCTCACCACACATTCTAGTAAGACTATTAGCTATTAAGTTTTTTTAATTTTTAGAGAGAATCCACCTTCCTTTCCATGAGTTCCAAGTGTTAGGATGTTGTTTGCAAACCTGTACATTTGAATTCTCAAGGCATGTCTTGAGTGAGTTGATTTTGGCGTACTTGTAGTGTCAGTTGTAAGTGGAAGTCCAGCCTACTATTCAGGTTTGCATGAGGGAGATATCATTGTTCAAGTTGACAAAGAAAGAATCACCAATCTCCATGATCTTCTCTCTCAGCTTTGGAAGAAGAAAGCAAGAGAAGTTACACTCAGAATCATAAGGGGCGAAAAAGAATTAACAACCAAGGCAAAACTTGTTGAGGCACCAACACGTTAGACTTCAGGGAATTCTCCTATGATAATTTCTTCGCTTGCTCCGTCCAAAAACATTTTGTAGAGTTTCCGATTGTATTCGTAAGTTATGAACCATATTGGTGCGTGCAAATAGTTCTTCTCTAGTATCTTGACTTCTGTGTTAATACTAAGAAGTTTATCAACATCTCTTAGCGTTATATACTGATGTAACCCCTTGACTTCTTCTATTGCTCTTTCGATCGCTTCATCTGCATCCAACTCACTATTGAGCACTATACTGTACTTTTCAATTTTACCCATATCAAATGGGGTTTTCAATGCTAAACTCAGATGGTATTCTTTCTCTGGGAACGGGGTGTTCTTCCTTGCTATGATGATCCAATCATATGTTTTCTTTATTTCGTTTCTCTTTATTACAGCAGGTCCCAGTCTTTCAAAAGATCCTTCATATGATGTCGTTGCATCTAGGGAAAGAATCCATAAGGGGACGTAAACTAGTTTTTTCTCGAAGATTCTTCCCTTCTTTCTCAAATCAGGAGGCTTCAAGAATCCCTCCTCGAACCAATCCATAACAATCTGGTCGACATGGGATATATCTACATTGTTAGAGAACATGCTATGTGCATATGTAAAGGCTCTAGACAGATCAATAAGCCCAGTAAAACCGCAGTAGCCACAAGTAAAAACAACATCACCCTTGTCAAACTTAATGGGTGCTCCACAATGGGGGCAATTGATTTCCTCAACTATTTCTGGCATATCGACAAGATTATAAGTATCACAAATGACCTTTTTAATGTTACTTTAGATGGCTAGTCTTACTCAACTGAAATCAAGAATGGTGATGGTCCTACTAGCCCTCTTCATATTCTTCACAGGATTTTTCTATCTGATCTCTTATGCTTATGACATTAATCCTCTGTTCAGTTTTATTCTCGCTGGCCTTTTTATTCTCATGCAGTTCGCACTCGGTCCTACAATGGTGAAGCTGTCTACAAGACTGCGCTACTTAACGAAGGGTGAAAATCCTTGGCTAGAAGATATTGTAAACGAACTCTGCCACAAGGCTGGCGTGAAAGTTCCAAAGCTAGCTATGGTTGATGACCCAACACCAAATGCTTTCACTTTTGGCTATACTCAGAAAGGTTCAACTCTAGCTGTTCACCGTGGTCTCTTGGAAAAGCTGAACAAAGAAGAAATAGAAGCCGTCATAGCGCATGAACTTGGGCATGTAAAGCATAAGGATGCATTAGTAATAACCGCTATATCTTCACTTCCGCTTATAGCATATCTAATTGCAAGAACTACATTTTCTGTAAGTGGAACAAGAAGAAGTCAAAGAGATAAAGAAGGCAATGCTGCATTGATAATCTTAATCTCTATTATATCATATATTATATATGTAATAGGACAAATGTTCGTTTACGGTTTCAGCAGAATGAGAGAAAGCTACTCTGATGCTTACTCTGCTTTCCTGACAGGAAATCCACAAGGCTTGATTAGTGCACTAGCCAGAATCACATATGGTTTGGCGTTAGCTCCAAAAGATCAAGCTGGGGTACGAGCTTTCTACATTTCAGATCCAATTCTAGCAGCTGAAGAAGTCAGAGATATAAAAAGCAGAGGGGACATTTATGACCTAAACAAAGACGGTGTCTTAGACGAAAGAGAACTCGAGCTGGCAATGGAAAGTGACGCAAGCTCCAGATGGGTGAGGATGAATAGCTTTTTCGCGACACATCCTCCAACCTACAAAAGAATTCTGCTCTTAAAGCAGATAGAAAAAGAAATAAGAACAGGTACATCCAACGAAGGAAATTTCTACCGTCTAATCTAGTCTAGGCTGCTTGTTTTATTGCATCACGCAACTGTTGGTCTGTTTTGCCTGCAGGTTCTATGCCAAGTGCCTTTGCAGCTTCTTCAAGCTTTAATCTTTCGGGTGTCTTGTCCAAATCTTTCTTAGCTGCTTCTATTTCCTTTTCTATTTCCAACTTCCCCTTTTGGAATTCTCCAGTAGCTCTGCCTATTGATCGTGCTAAACTGGGGATTTTGCTTGATCCGAATAAGACTACTACTACAATGATTATTACCCAAAGCCATTCCTGGCCAAGGATTTGGAGTACGTAGTTTCCTAACATAGTCATCGACATGCCACCTACTCCCTCCCCTTATATTTAACCGTTTTCTTAGAGAAGATATATCCTAGGCCATAAAGAATTATCATAGGTATAGCTACAAGAAACATTGTCACACCACTCCCGTCTGGAGTAATTACAGCTCCATAGATCACAGAGAATGCAATAAAATACGCAAAGTATTTTCTCCAGTTATCAGGTTTGACTATTCCAAGTTTTGTTACACCCCACATGACCACTGGCAGCTCAAATGTTACTCCCATAGCAGCAGTAAAAATTAAGATCACGTTTGTTAACTCGCCTATCGTAATTTTGGTCTCAATGCCTATGCTAGCTGGGTACAGGTAAAGAAAACTAAATGTGAATGGCACAATGAAGATATATCCAAAAGCAGCTCCTATAGCAAAAAGGATAACTGCAGGGGCTGTCAATCTAAGAAGGAGCATTTTCTCCTTTGCATATAGCCCAGGCGAAACATAGGCCCAAAATTCATACAGAATAATTGGCATTCCAACGGTAACGCTCAAAAACATCGCAACGGAAAGCTCCTCCATAATTGTTTCGGATGGAGAGAGTGTAATAATAGAAACCGATGGGGGAAGGAACTGCTTACCTAAATATTCAATTATCGATGCTGCAGTGCTATGAAGAAAGTTTGGGAAAGGATACGGTATCAATAGTAATCCCAGCTTGTAAAACCTGATTTCAAATAAGAAGAAAAGCAGTGTCAATGCTATAAATACAACAAAGACTTTGATGAGCCTATTTCTTAACTCATCGATGTGCTCCAGTATGCTCATCTTCTTCTGTGACATTTATCTATCGCCAGTAGCTCCTCTATACTAAAGCTGCTTCTTTTATAGTTTTTACTACTACGCTAAAGCCTGAATTGTACTGCAAGCTCTCTTATCTTAGCTTCAGGATCTGATGCCTTGACTATACCGCTTGCAACCAGAACGCCTTCAGCTCCAAGCTCTAAGGCTCTTTTGACATCTTCTCCAGTAACTATCCCCGCACCACAGATCAGCTTGGATGTAGACCCTGTCGTTCTCACTATCTTCAAAGAATCTGTTATCACTTCAGGTCTTGCCTTAGAAACCGCTATACCACTGCCAATAAGCTCTGGTGGTTCAATTGCCACAGCATCAGGTCCCATTTTAGCGAATATGCCCATTCTCCGGGGGTCAGCAGCACAGACAACTGAATGCATCCCAACCTGAGTGAGTCTTTCTATAGTAGACTTAACTACTTTGATGGGAAGTTGATGTTCGCTGTGGTTCACTAGGGATCCGGTTATTCTCATATCCTTAAGTAGCTCTGGGACGATGAACCCAGTTGTACTGCCTGCTTTAGAAAGGTCAACATGCTGTGCGAAAACTGGAATAGAAACACTCTGAGAGACACTGTAGATGATCGGAGTTGGTGGGGCTATGATTACATTGACTCCTAAATCTTTTGCCACCTTCTCTGCACTCTTTGCAAGTTTTATCCCTCTATCGCCTGATGCTTCCATATAGTTCTTAGCATTGATTATTAATACTGATGAGTCAAACATATTCATCCGCAAACGTATACATGCTTTTGATAATAAGTTTAGCTAAAAAGTTGATTGGCAAAAAAGAAAAATTCTTTGAGAGGAGCTAGAACTCCTCTTCCCCTTCTTCTTCCCCCTCTCCGGAATCGTCTTCCCAATCTTCTTCGAAGTCTTCCTCTAAGTCTTCTTCTTCCCAGTCATCGTCGTCAAGCAATCTATAACACCGCGTTTAATCCAAGTCAAATGAATTGTTTATAAACTTTTATGTAAAGAGCTTGAGTGTATGTTCATCCATGTCAAGTCAGATGAGAGCATACCTCTAGCTAAGAAAGCCTTGCTTGCGGGGGGAGTTATAGTATTCCCAACTGACACAGTCTACGGCGTAGGATGTCTGCCGTCAAATGAAAAAGCGGTCATTAGAGTTGTCGCAATGAAAGGTAGAGAAGGAAAGCCAATGCCCATTTTGTGTTCTGACTCAGAAACAGCGTTCACTTTGATAAAATGGAATCCTATGATAGACCGCCTTGCTGAGCTCTTCTGGCCAGGTCCTCTGACAATTGTAGGAAAACTAAGAAATAACGCAGTACTCCCTAACCAGATAACTTGTGGATCAGGAAAATTAGGCGTTCGCGTACCATCTTATGAATGGGTCATCAAACTACTCAAAGAAGTCGGAGGCTTTTTGGTTGGGACAAGTGCTAATAAGTCTGGCTTGCCTTCTTCGATAACTTTGGCGCAGACATTGAATAGGTTGGGTAGAAACGCTGATCTCTATATAGATGGCGACGAAACCATATATGGAAGGGAATCTACAGTCATTGATGTGTCTGAAGGTAAGATTACAGTTCTAAGGGAAGGTGCACAGTCGCTAAGAGACCTATTCCCTTAGGATTCTGTTCTATAATATCTTATCAGGCATGTAGCAGATCTTTCTAAAAGCATGTTAAGTAAGCCGTAATTCTCAACTTCATTCTTGGATATGCCATGATAGGTCATTAGGAAGTTCACCCTCTCTTCTGATGCTTCCAAAACGTGGTCGTCTAAATCTCCATAATTTCTAATCTTTTTTTCTATAATACGTAATGTATCCTTATTGCAAAGTCCAAGTATTACACATTCTTTACTATTTAGTTTGAAACCCGCGTCCTGTAAAGCTTTTTCTATTTTTTTTGTGCAGAGTAATCTTAGTAGAACGTCCATGCTTTTCTTGTTCGCAGCAATTATTCCTCGAGAATATGATTCTTTTGACTGTGCGAGTATCAATCGTGCATGCTCTTTGCTAGCAATAAACTTCGGATCAACAACCTGTATAATGCTATCGGTCTCTTTTTCCATTTCTCTGAGAAGTGCAATATCAACTGGGCATTTAACATTCAAACCAAAGCAAAAAGGTTCTTGATTACTATTCAAGATCTATTTCTCCTGTTCTTTTCGCGAAGTTCTCCCACTTTTCTTAAGAGCTCTCTCTTTATGCTGGTTTCCTTCGCAATCTGATTTAAACTCATACCTCTGGATTCTAAATCACTTATACATTCTAATATCTCCCAAGGATATATTATCCATGCGTTAGTTTCCTCAATGAAGATATCGGGTTCAATTATCCTATGTGGTTTAGCATGCATAGTGAATATCGTAAGATTCTTAGGCTTAAGTGACCTAAGGTACTCCACTGCAGCCTTCACACTTTCTCCCGTATCAACGACATCGTCTGCAACAAGAACGTTCTTATCTTTAATTGATAACTTTGACATTTCATTGATCTTTGGTTTGTCAGTTCTCTCCCCTACCCCAGTATAATACTTAACATCGAGAACAATCACATCATGTATTGCAAGCAGGTCAGAAAGAATCCTTCCAGGTACAAGTCCGCCTCTAGAAAGAGCCACTATCAAGTCAAAGTCAACATCCAAGTCCATAATTCGTCCAGCGCCTTCAACACATAAATCAAAAATCCTATCCCAAGTTGGTGTGATGAACTCCAATTCAACCACCATGTGTTATAGGAACCAAGGTTATCACTGTATTATCCTGAAGCTTGGTCTCCAAACCCTCCAGTGCAGACAACTCAACATCTTCGACAAAGAACAGAGTGTTTTCCCTATCAACTGTAACTCTATCATCAGACTTTATCTTATTTAAGTACTCAAGAAGTTCTGAAGCATCCACGAATTTTCGAAGTATGATTTCTTCTTTTCCAAAGAGCTTTCTGAGATGACCTATTAGGATGACTTTAGGCATAGCTACAATCACAGACCTAATTCATCCTTCAAAGATTGGCCACTGTTTCCTCTTTCTTCGCTTCTTCTGTCTTAATGTTACTATTAACGTATCCAGTTATGTAACCAGCGACCATATTCCTGAACTCCCTTGAATTGAAAACAACATATTTCTCAATTACTTTCTTATTTTGTCCGAAATCTATAGTGAATTCCTTACTGTGTTTCTCCATAAGCTCCAAAGCAACATTTCTAACTTGACCCAATTGTCGTCATCTCCAACAACTAACCTCTTCTAATGTAGTTTTCCGAGTTGAAAGATACTATATTTAAAGTTTCTTCTAGAGGTTTCCTCAACATCTCACTGACTTTATACACTACTGAGAATATATGGAAAGGAGAAGCCGGCCTATTGCCAAAGCATCCTCCATATGTGACGGGCGAATCGGTTTCCAAAAGAACTCTGTCAACATTACATCTTCTGAATGACCTCTGAGTATTCTTATTATACACTAAAGTGGGACCAAAACTGAAGAAATAGCCTAGATCAGTCCCCCTTCGCATCTGAGCTTCTTCACCACTGAACCAGTGTAGTAAAACATTTCGAACAGAATATGTTTCTAGGATATCAAGGACTTCATTTTGAGCCTTTCTGGAATGTACACTGATCGGTAACCTATTCTTTTCAGCAATCTGCAGCTGGAATTCGAAGACACTTTTCTGCAAGGACAAAGGTGTCTCATTATAATACTTGCCGTCCAACCCAATCTCCCCAATCCCATGTATTGCAGTTGAGTATTCTGCCACAAGATGGGTCAAAGATTCTGTATTGCAGATTGAAGCCATCATTGGATGGACCCCTACAAAAGCTTTGACAACTTCCCCAAACCTATCCATCAGTGCAAGGTTCTCAATGCTAGATTTCAAATCTGTGCTATTCGCATAGAGCACTATCCCATTTTTCTTGCACGAATCTAGAATTAGCCCTTGGAAAGGCCTAATCTTATCGTCAACAATATGCACATGAGCGTCGACAATCAAACACAATGAACCATGATAAGGTCATACTAAAATTTTTATATAGCCAACAAAGAGGCAATCACATGCCAGAAGAACATTTCGAATTTGGACTAGCACCAATGTACCGCATACTCAAAAAAGGTGGAGCAGAAAGAGCAAGTGAAGACGCAACAATAGAGCTCGCTAAAATATTGGATCAAGCAGGAATCGAAATAGGAAAACGCGCAGCAGAACTAGCAACTCACGCAGGAAGAAAAACAATAAAAGCAGAAGACATCAAACTAGCCTCAAAATATGTCATAAAAAGCTAAGAGACCACAGAGAACCATTTGAAGCTATGACCGCGCTCCGGTAGTACAGTCCGGTCAAGTATGCTGGCCTCTCGAGTCTTAGAGCTTTAAGGCTCTGGACAGGGAAAGCCAGTGACCCGGGTTCAAATCCCGGCCGGAGCACCATAAGCCATGGGTACAAATCTGTACTTCTATAATGATGGAGGGAAAGTGTCAGATTAATTTTGTTTATTTTGTTAGCTTTCCATAAGAGCCAAGTTGGAGTGGGCCATTTTCAAGATACCAACATCTGATTTTATCTTTGTAAAGTGTTCTCTGTTTTATGGTTCCTCTTTTGTTAGTTATGGTCTGTCAATTCTATGGCTATTTCCTTCATAGTTGAGATTCCAAGTGCTGCAGAAGCATCAACCAATATGTTCTTGAAAATTAAGGGGGTTTGTACTTTTGTTATTTCTGATTTATGCAAATAACATAGTATGCCCTCAGAATTGCCTAAGAGAGATGCAATTCAATAATCAAACCGGTTAGGAGATGCGCTTCCACGAAATCAAATACTATAATTTTACGCATTGGCAACATTTGTTTTTCTGTTATATGTTTTTATATAAAGGGTAGATTTTTGGAAAATAACAAAATTAAGTCAAAATGATTAGGACAGAATACGTGAGCTGAAGATTTTATGATAGAAGTTGTCTCAAAATCAATAATTTTATATAGTTGCCGATAGATAGTTGATGAATAAGTGGTAAATTATGTCGAGAAAAGGTGCAAAATATGAATGTGGGGAATGTGGAGTTGTCGTAATGGTTGACAAAGACTGCGATTGTGCTCCATGTGATCTTGTTTGCTGTGGTGCTCCAATGGAAGTAGTAAAGCCAAAAGCTAAGAAAGTAATTGCCAAGAAGGTAGCGAAGCCCGTAGCGAAAGGATCTGTCAAAACTGTATTCAAAAAGTAGTCATTGAATACAATTTACAGGAGCTTTCCCCCAATTTTTTTATATCAAGCATCTGTTTTTCTATGGTATGAATCAGACGTCTCTAAGTGAGCTTAGTGAATTGCTTAAAAGCTCGACGAAGATCATCTTCTTATGCATTGGCAATGAACTTCGTGGTGACGACTACTTTGGGATATATTTAGGAAAGAAGTTGAAACGGACACTCGTTCGAGAGAAAGTTGTCTTATCTTACAGTACACCAGAGGATTATATAGAAGACATACTTGAAAAAGAACCTGAAATTGTCGTATTCGTGGATGCTGTACACGCGAATTTGGAACGTGGAACAATCGTTCTAAGAGAGATGTCTATGGAAAGCCCTTTGAACGTGGAAGTCTCTACACATAGCATTTCCTTAGAAACTTTGACAGCGATGATAGCGTTCGTATGTTCCAAAAAGCCTCGATTCTTTCTTCTAGGCGTTCAAATAGGCCATCTCGAATTCGGAGAGAAAATGAGTAAGGAAGTTGTTAAAGCATCCAAGATCTTGCTAAAGTTCTTCGAGGATCGGCAATTCTGAACATGATAGCTTATGGTAGAGTCTCTTTTTCAGTTGCCCTTAAGGAAAAGTTCTTGAAAAGGTGCTCCCTAAAGTCCACGATCTTTCCATCATTAACCAAAATGCCTTCTGAATTTAGAAACTTTACTTTCTCTCCTATTCTTTTCATTCCACTGAACCCGCCTAAACTACCATCACTGCGTACGACTCTATGGCAGGGAACTATAGGTGCGTAGGGATTTACCCTCATTATAGCGCCTATTGCTCTTGCTGCATTAGGATGTCCAACTGCTTCTGCAAGCCCTTTGTAAGTCGTGATCTTACCTTTCGGAACTTGCTTTAGTAGCTTGTAGACTTTATTCTTATCAATAACTCTTTTCTTCATTATGCAGCTTCAACTGTGAATAACAATATTTAACTTTTCCTTCATCGCAATATCGCCTTAACCTCTCCCAAGAAGAGAAGTCGTTTGAGCTTTTCAGCAGCTACCTTAGCATCACAACTGTCCAAGGCCTCTACATGGCTTCAGGAATTGAGCTGCTCCAATCATCTTATGGTGAACACATTTATTCTAACGCGTGGATAATCCTTTTCTCAAAATATCCGCTTTGTCAGTTTTCTCCCATGTAAAGTCAGGATCATCCCTTCCAAAATGTCCATAACACGCTGTCTTCCTAAAGATAGGTCTCCTCAAATTCAGATTTCTTATGATAGCACCCGGTCTTATATCGAAGTTATTCATGACAAGTTCGATAATCTTTCCATTTGGGATTCTCTCAGTACCAAATGTGTCAATGTAAAATGAAACGGGTTGAGGGATACCGATGGCGTAAGCGATTTGTACCTCACATCTGTCAGCTAGTTTAGCTGCGACAATGTTCTTCGCTATGTATCTTGCCATATATGAAGCAGAACGATCTACCTTAGTAGGGTCCTTGCCGGAGAAGCATCCTCCCCCAGTCTTTCCAACCCCACCATAACTGTCAACAACCGTTTTTCGGCCAGTCAGCCCAGTATCAGCTAAGGTACCACCTATGACAAATCTTCCTGTACCATTGACAATAAATCTAGTGTTTGCATCAATCATCTCCTTTGGTATCACGTATTTGATCACATTCTCAATGATGTCTTTCCTCACTTTTTCTATGTCTATGCCATTTCCATGTTGTGCTGCGATAACAACAGTGTCGACTCTGCGAGGCTTATCATTGACATATTCTACTGTAACTTGAGATTTGCCATCGGGCCTAAGATAGGGGATTATGCTCTTCTTCCTGCATTCAGCAAGTCTCATGACAAGCTTGTGCGCCAACATAATAGGTAGGGGCATCAACTCTGGGGTCTCGTTGGTTGCGTATCCGAAGACAAATCCTTGATCTCCCGCTCCTATTTCAAGTTCCTTCTTCTCGTCAACTCCAATTGCTATATCTGGTGACTGTTCATCTATCGATGTAATCACTCCACATGTTTCCCAGTCCAACCCATCCTTTGCATTACCCAATCCTATTTCCTTTAAAGTGCTTCGGATTATCTGAGGGATGTCAACATAAGAGCTTGTAGTTATCTGGCCTGTAACTATGACAGTACCCTTCATCACTAACGTTTCACAGTCGATGTGCGCATCTGGGTCCCTTCTGATTATCTCATCTAGAATAGCGTCTGATATTTGATCCGCGACCTTATCAGGATGACCCTCAGCAACACTTTCCGATGTTACAAGGCGCTTTTCCATGTTCTATCACCATATAGAGTACATCTCCCTTGTCTGTCCATTGCAGTTTGTTAAGTCTTTTGGCCCAGACATTGTGGTTCTTTGTCAAAAAGAAGACTTTTCTTTCTCTCACAGTAAACTTATTGAGATGGATTGTGCGCGGAGTATTCCTGAAGGATAACAAGATAAGAATGATCGTTGAAATCGAGGAATCAGATGTTAGACCAACACTTATTATTATCTAAATAAATTGCTTTGCAAGGCTCAGATGGGACAGGCTTGGAACAGCATAGACAAGATGGCTGAGGAGGAAACTTCGAGATTATAGTGTGGGATTGCCAGTACTTGTAGTATGCTGGTGGATAATATACTCTCTTAGGCATATCTAGTTAAAGGGATATGTTATAGCCGTATATTAATGCTATATCCTATTGCTATATGCTAGAGATATGTTAATCCATATGTTAGTGGGATATGTTCTAGCCATGTCAAATTAATTGCTTTTTAGCGGCGCATATAATTGACGTTCTCCCTGGGGAAATGCCCCAGACTACTCGCGACTTTAGGAGTTGGAAACTGTCCTTTTTTAACGTTTTAACTGCTGAAATTTGGACGCAGAACGCCTTTTTTAGCGGTCTGAATTCGCCTTTTTAGAGGATGTTTTTAGATGATTTTGGGACTTGGAAAATAAACAAGGACTGGAATGGGCGCAGGAAATAATAGAATTAAGAAAACTGGCGATGATTTAATATGCACTCGGACAGTAGGATACTTTTGACGTTGCGTGACCTGTAAAGAACGGTTTTCTTGTAAATAGCCTATGATGGTGGCGATCATTATGATGACGACAACGATGACGATTCTGATAATTTCTACGATGACGATGATGATGGTGAGTTCGAAAGTTTTAGGGTACCCTATACGAACGTTTAGCTTTCCCAAATGCCCCAGTGCGATCAATCAGCCCACAGTTAGTGATCCTTTATTGTTGTACACGATCAATAGAAAGCATGTGGACTTTTGATTTGTGGATGCAGCGAATTATTATCGCAATTTACAAGCATTCTCTGCGTTACTTCACAGCAGACTATACAAAATGGTGGAGAAGCGCCCCCTTCTTTAATTAGAAAAACATCCCCCAAATACAATAGGTTCAAGATAAAAAAATGGGTTTAGAGAACTCTCCTCTTCTTCTTTTCCAAGTAGAATATGGCAGCTGCTGGAGCAATCAAGACTCCTGAGAACAGTAGACCGTACTTCGAGATAGCATTTTGTGGCTCGCTGGAGACAGCTAGTTCACCTCCTGCATGGTCCAGTCGTCCAACCCCAAGCCCAAACCATTCCATTAGAAGCTTGAGGAGCATGACCTTCAACATCATAGACAAAAACCTTCGGGTTGGGATCGTAAGCGTTCGCTCTGAGGAATGATTGAGAAAGCAATGTATGCATCGTACAAATTGAGCAATAAAAAAACAGGATGTATCTTATGGAAGAGACTAACGATAATAAGTGCAGAAGACGTCTTAGACCCTAACATCATAACAGCTGTAGACGTGCTTAAGAAACAAGCAAAGGAATTTGGGTACGAAACTTGGGAGGGGAAGAGATGCGCTATTGCAGCAGCCATACTGATGGCGGAGTCGAAAAAGGATAGGGGGGCAGATGAATTCTTGGAACTAATGGTGGCAATAAACAAGGAAGGCAATATAATACCTGAGCTTGCGGGGGTCAAAAAAGAATTGGAAAGCATCCCTGATGAAGCTCTGGATATGCACACAACTAGGGGTAGGAAAATGGGAAGGGGAGAAAGATATTGGTATGAGGTAAGCAGCGAGACACAAGATAAGATAGATGCTTACAGGAAATGGAGGGAATGGTGGAAACCGCTTATGTTGAAGACGATAGAGAAAGAAGATGAGGTGTCATGATTACACAGCGTTTTTCGCAAAAAGCAGCTTTATCGGCTCGCATGTCGCTGGCATTTTTTGGGATTAATTTAGGACTAGTAGGAGGTATATACATACACACAGAATTGCGGGGAGAGTCTTTTGATAATGGTAAGGGTGTATGGTAAATGATGTTAAGCAGAATAGAGTCTCTCTTCTTAAAGGGAGAACTAAGCATAAACGGGAATGTCAATTATAAGCGTGTCCTGACTTGTAGGATAAAGAAGAAGGTAGAAAAAAGGATTAATGAATTTAAGGAGACAATGCCACTTCTGTCTTTGAATCCACAACTAAGGGAATGGGTAGATAATCACGGAATTACTGTAATCAAGAAAGGGGAGCTTAATATGGATAGGAGAGAAATGAATCTCTCTCAAAGTGTAATAGCGGGCCCGGTGGGATTTGAACCCACGACCCCAGGCTTAGAGGGCCTGTACTCTATCCATGCTGAGCTACGAGCCCATCATTAGGCTTCCCTTGTTCCCTTTAAATTAAGTTTTTCAATAATCAGAACTGCCTTGTCTTAATAATTTTGAAATAGGTGACGATCTCTTCCGTTTCTTTGCGTAAATCAGCGTATAATCTTATCTCTAACTTTGGCCGTAAAAAAATAAAAAAAGGCGCGCCCTTATCTAGCTTAGGTTTAGATCTGGAAACTTTGCTTTCTCTACGCCAAGTTCTTCTTGCAGTGTTCTTATTCTCTTGGCGTATTCCATCAGCCTGGTCTTATCATTCTGTACTTTAGCGATCTTGTAAGCTTTCCATGCTTTTTTTAGGGCGCCCCAAGTTTGCCCGGTAGTGAATTTTTTGGACATTGTTGTCTCGTTATATGCTTTCAAACCATTGAAATAAAAACCTTTCCCTTTCTCATACTTCGTGAGGTCATTATGTGAAGTGTACCCAGCCCTTTCTTGGGAGAATCTCGCCATTGAGGTACACTCGCCCGGCACCTTCTATAGTGGTGCCGATCTTTTTTACATGAACTCCAGTATCTTCTGCAATCTTCTGCACTTTGGAATAGTCTCTCAGTTTGCATGTGAAAACTATTTCATATTCTTCTCCCCCGAAGAGAGTGTAATTTGCTTTTTCTTTCTCTCCGAGCTCGTTGTTTGTCTTTAGAGCGTCATCTATCGGAATTTCATTGAGTAATATATCGACATGGCTATGTCGTGCTATCTCATGAAGTGATATTGCCAGACCATCACTGGAATCTAGGGAGGAAGTCATCATCTCCACCTTGTTGATGGCTAACCCAAAGCCTAATCTCGCTCTCGGATACAGGACAGAGTTAACTGCTCTTTCCTTAAGTCTTGGGCTTTTTATCTGCTTAACAGAGCTCAATATGTCTAATCCCAAAGGTTGTAGGCCGAAATCGCCAGTCACGCAGACGACCTCGTCAACGTCAGCTCCGTCTCTACTTGAAATATGCTTCCCCCATCCAAACATAACACAATCTATGATTAAGTCAGTCGTCTCGTTAGTGTCTCCTCCGACTATTTCTATCCCGTATTCGGCTTGGGCGTCCTTGAAGCCATTCGCCAGCTGATGAACCTTCTCTTCGTTGAAGATTCTTGGAATTCCCAAGGAAATAAGTGAACCCCATGGTTTTATACCCTTGCTTGCAAAATCACTCACACAAGCTACGATACTCTTCCTTGCAGCTTGTCTGAGAGTCATTCCTCTTGGAACATCTGTGTTTCCAACAAGCATATCACACTTGATCGCAAACTTGTCTTTTGTCATGGCTTTTTTTGTCCAGGCCACATCGTCTCCTATCTGAGAAAAAATCTTCTTAGGATGTCCAATTGTCTTTACTATAATATCTATGACTTTCCATTCATCAAGCATTTGCAATCACCAAACGTGATGGTCTTAATGTAAACTTTTCCCATTGTCTTATCACGTAATCTAGGTACTATATACTTCAGTATAGTTAATAGATAAGATTTTTCAACTGTTATGAAAGATTACCAAATCAACAAGGAATGATCAAGGGTTAGTTATGATTCTATTCTTTACAATTCTAATCCTTAAGCTTAAATAACTTGTAGCTAAAGAGCAAAAACGTGCCCTGGTCGCATAGCGGTTGATGCGCCCGCCTCGTATACTAATAGTAGAGAAAGCGGGAGATCGCGGGTTCAAATCCCGCCCAGGGCTTCATAAAACTGAATCTACTTTAGAACGCTATCCTCATATAACTTTCTCATCAGGACAATCTAATACTGGGCACAGTATCATGTAATAGTTACAGTAAGTACTAACAAGGCTTGCAAAATCCTTTTGTTATTATACTTTAAGCACTAATCCTGCCGAGGTTTCCAGTTATGCAAAAAAATAAGAGTGACCAAAACAATACCCAAGCCTACAAAAGCGGGGGTTGCCAAGCCAGGTCAAAGGCGTAGGCCTGAGGCGCCTATCTCGTAGGGGTTCGTGGGTTCGAATCCCACCCCCCGCACCTTACTATGCGCGGAAATTCTTCGATTGTTTTTATCTCTTTTTCTATAAGAGATAATAAAAGTAATTAAGTCAGGCCACAACCTAATTTTACCTACAAGCAAATTCTATATTCTTTGAGAGCACTGAATTCTTAGATGGCATAGAATAGGATTAAATAGATAAAGGTGAAACTTGCATCTTGAATCATGAAGATTAGGTCAATGTTCAAGAATTTTTCTCCGTATTCTTGGGAGCTCTCTAACAAGGAAATCGCTGAAATAGCAGGAATACCAGATGGTTCTATCATAAGATTAGATACCAATGCCTCCCCTTTTATGCCCAAGCGTTGGCTTAACAAGTTGGCCAAAGATCTAGTCAAACTGCCTGTGAATCAATATCCGGATACGAAATACACAATCATAGCAGACGCCTTGTCAAAATACTGCAACGTCAACGTGGATAATATAATTATGACCAATGGCGCTGATGAAGCGATTGACATAGTTGTTAAGACTTTTATAGATTGTAAGGATAAATTTATTATTTCGACTCCAACTTATTCTATGTTTAGGATAGCAGCTGAAATCCTAGGTGGCGAGGCAGTTGAAGTAAGAAGGAAAGAGGATCCTCTTTTCGCTGACGATATTGAGGAAATAATTAGAGTTGGAAAGAAAGAAAAAGTGAGTGCAGTATTCCTCTGTAATCCGAATAATCCAACTGGTAATTCAATTGAAATTAACGAATTAAGAAAGTTGGCTAAAGAGTTGGATTGTGGGATAATTGTAGACGAAGCCTATTATGAATTTTGTGGGAAGTCAGTCATCGAATTGATAGCTGACCACCCGAATGTCATAATAATAAGAACGTTATCCAAAGCGTTTTCTCTTGCTGGTGCACGAATCGGGTATATTGTAGCCAACAGAGACACAGTAAACAAATTGAACTATGTCAGGCCACCGAATTCTTTGAGTGTAATATCCTTGAAATTAGGGACTATAGCGCTCTCAGATATTCAACAAATGAAAGATTGGACTGAGAAAATTGTCAATGAAAGGAAAAGATGCTACGCTGTTCTTGAATCAATAAATGGAATCAAGCCTTATCCGACAGAAGCCAATTTCATACCCTTTAAACTTACAAGAAAACGGGCAAGCTACGTCCATAAGAGACTAATGAAGAGAGGAGTGGTTGTTAGAAGCCTGAGTGAAGTAAAGGGTTTAGAAAACTGTCTGAGGTTTACAATTAGTACAAAGGTCAATAATGACAGATTTATAGCTGAATTAAGAAATATTCTTAAAAATAGCTCGTGATTGGAATGGAAACAGCAGATTACCTAATCATAGGAGGTGGGCCAGCTGGCTACTCAGCCATTAGAACGATCAGAGAATTGGATACAGTCAAGCGAATTGTCTTAGTTACAAGTGAAACGCACCTTCCTTATACCCGCGTCCCTCTTACAAAAAATTATTTAACAGGTAAAATAGATCGCAACGATTTATTTCTTAGCGGTAAAGAATATTATGATGAGAAGAAAATTCAAGTATTAACCGGCCATTCCGTCTCAAGCCTGAATATTGAAGATCGGACAGTGGGACTAGATGATATGCGTGAGCTCACATTTGATCGCTTGTTATTGGCACTTGGTGGTCGTACACGCAAACTTGCAGTCCCAGGAGCTGACCTTGAAGGCATATACTATTTGCGAACTCTAGATGATTGCGAGAACATTAAAAGGCAAATGATGCAGCATCATAAAGTAGTAATAATTGGAGGTGGGTTCATAGGATGCGAGTTAGCTGCAAGTTTTGCTTCCGAAGGATTAGAAACAATCATAGTCGAAACCGGGCCATTTCTCTTGAATATGGCTATTGATCAAGAAACTGGAGTCTGGCTCACAGATTACTTCGCTCAACATGGAATAAAGTTGATGATAAACACAACCGTAGCTTCCTTCGTAGGAGAAAACGGTCGAGTAGTGGCAGTCGCAGCAAAAGAGGGGAAAACAATATCAGCAGATTTTGTAATAGTAGCAATAGGAATAATACCGAATCTAGAACTAGTTCAGCAGGCAGGGTTCCAGACTGAAAAGGGAATTGTCGTCAACGAATATCTCGAAACGGGGGTTGACGGGATCTATGCATCCGGCGATGTTGCCCGATTCCACTGCCCGTTTTATGGTCGAAAGATTAGAGTTGAACATTATGATGTGGCAATCGAACACGGTAGGGTAGCTGGATGCAATATGGCTGGTAACAAACAGGCCTTTTCGGCTTTACCATACTTCTTTTCGAATATGTTCAGACTCAGCATAATGGTGTATGGGGATATAAGTCAGCATACTCAGGTCATTAGAAGAGGTGATCTAGATTTGGATAAAGGTTTCATCCAATTCTACCTTGAAGATGAAAAAATCAATGGATTCCTGGTAATAAATCGTAGCTTGGAAGAAATAAAAACTGCGAATAGGCTGCTTCTTAAACATGAAGTTTTGAACAATCCCTCACTTCTCTCAGACAAGTCAAAAGACCTGAATTTGCTAATTTAATCCCTTTTTCCTTTTCTTCCATTTTCATACGACTCACAAACACAGATTACTTGTTTTGAGTATTCCTAATCTCTAATTTAAGTTTGATACGCATTAAGAGTTTAAATCTTTCTCCCATAGAACTTATGACGGCAATCTCATGAATGAAATCCAATTTGAGGAGCGGTTTGATGTAGGCCCTTTGGTGACCTTTGTGCCAAATAAGAAGTATCCAATTCACAATTGGTTTCATTTCAAAGAAGGTTTTTCAAGGGATTTCGTGCTCCTAATGTTAGAACATTTTAAGGTTGGGAAAGGTAAATGGGTTCTTGATCCGTTCTGTGGCGCTGGAACAACCCTTCTAACATGTAAAGAAAAGGGGGTTAACTCGGTTGGAGTGGATGCTATGCCCTTGTCTGTTTTCCTATCTCAAGTCAAGACAGCTGATTACAGCATTGAAGAACTGAAGATGATTTCACGGGATATATTCTCCAAAAAGTTCTCCCGTCCTAATGTCATGGTTAGTTCTCTCGTCAGGCGCTCTTTTTCAAAGTATGCTGTAGAGGATATAGTATTTTTCAAGGATATCGTGAGACAGATTGAGAGCCCTATTGTGAAGAATTTCTTTACGTTAGCTTTGATAGTTGCTTCTGAAAGAGTTACTTTTGCCTTCAAAGACGGTGCTGCGGTGAAAGTGCGGAAGAGAAAGAACGTTCCACCATTCAGGCCAGTTTTCAAGAGAACAGTGAAGAAGATGTTACATGATCTAAAGAAGCTTGAAGTCGGAGGCTCTGTCATAAAAGTCTTTCGAGGTGACGCTAGAAGGCTCAACTTCCTCGATAATTCTACATTTGACGCGATAATAACTTCTCCCCCCTATCTGAACATAATAGACTACGCTAAAGTTTACAAGATAGAAAACGAGCTTTTTTTTGATAACAAAGAGACTGAAAGCATTAGGTCATATATAGGCTTGAACGTTGAAAGAAGCCATAACGAGTTAGCTAATCTAGATATTCCACTTGTTGAAAAGGCATATCTAAAAGATATGAAAGATGTTTTTTCAGAGCAATTCAGAGTTCTCAAGAAAGGGGGGCGGGTGGCTATGGTTGTGGGGGAAGGTGTCTTCCCAAACAAAATTGTCCCTGTTCAGGACATGCTATGTAATACAGCGAAAGACCTAGGATTCAAGGTAGAGAAGGTATGGTATGCTAACCGTAGAATTGTCACAGACTACAGAAGACAGAAAGTTGGATCAGCAATAGAAAGTGTCCTTTTCTTCAAAAAGTGAAATATTCCTCCCATGGTCGGCAAACTGACAGGTATTCTTTCTCTTCCATAATCTATTGTCTGGCACCTTCTTGAAATATCTCAGTTATGACAAGGTCATATTCGAGCCATCCTGCAGAGTAAGATTAATCTACATGTATTCTAGTACTTTTAGGTGATATCTATGGGGTTGAATGTATTTCTGGAAAGGGGAAAGGCGGTACTATTAGCGTACGATCAAGGATTAGAACATGGTCCCACAGACTTCAACGAAAGAAATGTTGACCCTAGCTTAATAATGGAAATAGCTGAAAAAGGACATCTTAATGGAATAATATTTCAGAAAGGGCTTGCAGAAAAATACTACAATGGTAAAGTTCCTCTAATATTGAAGGTAAATGGTAAGACAAACATGTCCAAAGGAGAGCCAATATCAAGACAGAACTGTTCTGTGGAGTATGCAGCTAGTTTAGGTGCTAAAGCAATAGGCTACACCATCTATCCTGGAAGCGCGCACGAGAGTTTGATGCTCCAAGAATTTGGGAAAATACAGGAAGAAGCTAGAAAGTATGACTTAGCAGTCATTGTTTGGATATATCCTAGAGGAGAGAACGTGAAAGATGATACATCAAAAGAAGTAGTTGCTCATGCAGCAAGGCTGGGTCTGGAACTTGGTGCTGATGCTGTCAAGATAAAGTACACTGGCAACCCGATAACGTTCAGCTGGGCGGTGAAATCAGCGGGAAAAGCTAAGGTGTTCATGTCAGGTGGCCCCAAAGCTTCAACAGAAGAAATCTTCTTCCAACACGTTCATGGTGTTATGGAGGCGGGTGGAACAGGTGTTGCAGTAGGAAGGAATGTATGGCAAAATGGACAGCCCTTAAAGATGGCTAGCGCCCTACGTGCTCTAGTAATTGAAGGAAAAAGCGTCGAAGAAGCATTGAATATAGTCAGCGAATAGAAGGTGGCTCATATGAGGATAGGTCTTCTCAACGGCGGCGGTGATTGCGCCGGCCTAAACGCAGTAACCCGAGCAGTAGTCAGACGGGCAGAAACATACGGCTGGGAAGTGTTAGGCATCAGGCATGGCTGGGAAGGCCTGATTAAGCCAGACACATTGAAACTGACTTACAAAGAAATGGAGCCTATTCTCAACATTGGTGGGACAATATTGAAGACCTCTCGGACTAATCCGTTTAAACGTGTTAATGGAGTAGAGAGCATAATGGAGAATGTGAAGAGATTAGGTCTGGACGCCGTAATTGCTGTGGGTGGTGATGACACGCTTGGAGTTGCGGCGAAATTATACAAAAATGGTCTGAAAGTTGTCGGAGTTCCTAAGACAATGGACAATGACCTTTCGAGCACAGATTTCACATTTGGGTTCGACTCTGCAATAAATGAGGCTATGCATGCACTGGACAATCTTTCAACCACAGGAGAGTCTCATGATCGTGTTATGGTAGCAGAGGTAATGGGAAGACATGCCGGCTGGGTAGCAGCCTATGCTGGAATAGCAGCTGGTGCCAATCTAGTGCTTGTTCCAGAAGAACCTTTTGACTTGGATGACGTGATCTCTTTAGTGAAAAAGAGACATGAAAAGGGTGAAAATGCTACACTTATAGTTGCAGCTGAAGGCGCGATTCTGAAAAATGTCACCAAAGTCCTCGCAACTGAAGGGAAGGTTGATGAGTTTGGACACGTTCGCCTAGGCGGAATAGGACATCTTTTAGCTGACGAAATAGAAAAAAGAACTGGCTTCGAAACAAGAGCTACTGTATTAGGTCACATTATCAGAGGAGGGCAGCCTACTGCGTTTGACAGGGTCCTCTCAACTCGTTTCGGTTTAGCTGCTTTGGACCTGATCAAGGAAAATCAATTTGGTATGATGGTGGCTTTGAAAGGTACTAAGATAGTTGCTGTTAGCTTGGAAGAGTCAACGTCCAAAATGAGAGCTCTTGACCCAGAAGTGTATATGGCTGCAAAGGCTTTCTTTGATTAGCTCCTTTCTAGTACATAACCACTTCTTCAATCAATCTTATCCTACTCTTCATAAAATCATAGGCTTCAACACCACTTTTGTAAGAGAGAACTTCTTCGGTATTGTCATCATTTATTATGGTCATAATATATTCTTCACCAGTCTTATTCATGAATAACTTCACGTGCTTGCCATTGTTCATTGCTGCTTTTACCCTTATTCCTTCATCGATGCCAAGAGAAAGAATGCCTTTCTCCAGTTTCTTCGCGTCAACCTTCCTTTCCCAAGGTACATAGTCTTCGAAACACTCAATTTTTCTCTTCTTTACATTGCCCAAGAGGACCACATACAACTTATATAGGGTTCATGATTTAAGCCTTGTTTAGGATGCAGCTTTACGCCACAAATAG
This sequence comes from Nitrososphaeria archaeon, assembly GCA_963760525.1. Classification (GTDB taxonomy): domain Archaea; phylum Thermoproteota; class Nitrososphaeria; order JACIWG01; family JACIWG01; genus CAVXDT01. The sequence continues at coordinate 17,510 of CAVXDT010000012.1, read as the reverse complement.
TCGCTCAATTGTAGAGATTAAACCTAGGACTGAAGGCAGTTTCCTTATGCAAGTCTGCGGCCCAACAGTATACGATGGCCTCCATATGGGGCATGTCAAGACGTTTGTCTTCTTTGACGTACTAGCAAGGATGATATCCCATTCAGGGCAGAAAGTTAGATTTGTTTTGAATTTCACAGATATTGATGAGAATGTTTTCAAGAAGGCAGAAGAAGAAGGTGTCTCGTTTCAAAGGCTCTCGGAAAAATACTGCGCTAGAGCCAAGGACTCACTAGAGGCTCTGAATATTGTAACTCCAACTTGCTATCCTCGTGCTTCAGAATATGTTCAAGACAGCATAGAGGTGATCAAGAAACTAATAGCCAAGGAATTAGCATACGAAACGGACGGAAATGTGTTTCTAGAATTTAGTAAGATTCTTGACCACGGGCCTGTGTCTGGACTCAAATATGAGAGGCTCACAGATCTAAGATTTGACTCCTATCATGGAAAGAGAGGGCCCATGGACTTCCTACTGTGGTACAAATGTAATGGAAAACCATATTGGCCGTCTCCTTGGAGCTCAGGCAGACCAGCCTGGCACATTCAAGACGCAATAATGTCTTCAAAAAACATTGGTGGCTTACATGATCTCCATGGAGGTGCAATCGAACTTGTCTTTCCCCATCACGATTTTCTGGAATGTCTAGGAAGAGCCATTGAAGGTGTCTCACCCTATGTATCATATTGGGTTCATTCCTGTGTTCTTATGATAGGGGGAAAAAAATGTCGAAATCAGATGGTAACGTTGTCTATGTCGACCAAATGCTGCGAAAATATTCCCCCGAAGCCATAAGGGTCTACTTTCTCTCGATGAATAGAGAAAATGCTGTCGACTTCAGAATGGATGAACTCGAAAAATGTGAGGAAGCAGTCAAAAGGACAAGATCGGATTTGAACAAGGTCAAAGGAAGCTTCTCTCCACCTTCAAATGAAATGTTGAGTTTAAGGGATGAATTCTACCAAAGCATGTCTCTCAACATGAATATTTCCAATGCTCTGAGTATATTTTTCACAATCGTGAAATTGGTTTCCAAAGAAGAAAGAGGTTATCAAACCTTAACAGAAATCATGAATGTCTTAGGCTTAGAAAAGCTACTCGCATAAACACGAAGCAAGTATCTAAACAGCGAAGACTTCTCTTATCTTCTGTCTAAGGGCTTCTTTAGGGACTGCTCCTACAGTCTTATCAATCATCCGTCCACCTCTAAAATAGAGTATAGTCGGCACCCCCATAATATCGTATCTTCTGGAAATAGCTAGATTTTCGTCAACATTCACTTTCGCGAAAGCAACCCTAGATGACAGTTCATTGGAGATCTGCTCAAAAATAGGCCCCATCATCTTGCATGGGCCACACCAATCAGCATAAAAATCTATGACAAGGTCCTTATTCTCCATTAAAAAGGAATCGAAATCACTATCATTTAAATGGCACAGTTTCTCCTTCTGAGATTTCATTGTAGAACCATTTTCTCCATTCGAATGTCTGAGAATCTCTTCGTATTTTTTCCTGAATATCTTATCAAGTTCTCTGTCAGACATGGACCTCCCCTTTTATAGACCGGAATATAACATTTCTCGATTTTGGCAAAATCTTCGGACAGACGAATTCAAATTATTCAGTAGACTTCACAGATGATATCTGTCACATTATTAGTCACTAACCTCGTCCAATCAAAACGTGAAAGCTTGACTGAAAACTGCTTTTCTTCTACTATCAATATTTCTTTGAAATAGTACTCTGAAAATCTTTATATCATGCTGACGCTTTGGTCTCATAATGATATCATGCACTCGGTCTGTGAGATTTCTTCCAAATATGTTCTGCCAATCTTCAGGTCAAAAGTTGTGGAAATACTGATAAATGAACAAGGGATGAATCAGGTTGAGGTAGCGAAACTCTTGGACATTTCTCAAGCCACCGTTAGCTTATATCTTGGGAAAGAAAAGAGGATTCAGCAAGAGATTTTCTTCGTTACTGGACTCAGACATAATTAACAACTATGCACGCTCATTTTCTGAAGAAATCGCAAAATCCAACTCATATTACAAAGACATGGGATATTTTTGTGCTCTATGCCAAGAACTACGTCGAAAAGGCCTTTTATGTGGTGCACATAAGAAGCTTGTAAGTATTCCTGAAACATGCAACGTTTGCATGAGATAACCGATAATGTTTTGGGATAACTCACTTCTTCCCTGACCTATTTGAGCTGGAATCCCGTCTAAACTAAACCTAACACTATGTTCAAGTTTTTGTGCTTTCAAACATGAATAAGTGCACAAATAAACGTATTTTCGGATACCATACTACAACTACAAAAACATTATAAGTATACAAAAGACCCCCCAATTAATACGCTCCGGTGGTGTAGTTCGGTCAAGCATGTCGGCCTTTCGAGCCGTAGATCCCGGGTTCAAATCCCGGCCGGAGCACTTTTGATATTACCAATTTCATCAAATGTACCATGATGAAGAGGAATCATCTGTATGGAGGAATCGTTCTGGGAAACCTGAAATCTGTTTCTTTGAGTTAGATTATGACAGCGTAATTTCTCAGATTAACTTTAAATACAAAACTCAGGATTTGCGTCAATTAGTGATTACATTGACAAAGATATTTTCATGTGGTTTTGTAGTCCTTGACATATTGGCCACCGGGTTATCAAATTTGCCGAAACCTGGGGAAGCAGTCGTAGCGCCTCTTGGAATCAAGTTTTGGATAGGAGGACATCCTGCTAATATGTCAGTAGACTTAATGCAGATGGGCCTCAAGAAAGGTGATGTCAGAATAGCACTTGCTGTAGGTAAAGACATGCAAGGCGACTTCTGCGAAGACTTCCTCAGAGCAAAAGGCGTGAAAAGCGACCTCCAAAGAGTGGAAAATGCTCAGACGGGCATCTCGCTTGTCCTAGTGAAGAAAGGAGAAGATAAAGCTGTCACTATCACGTTGGGAGCCAACCTTCTCCTTGATTACAACTACGTTATCAGTTCTCTGAAAGAAGCTAGACCCAAAATCCTTTATGTGGCGTCAGGAATACTTGGAGACTTCGACTTCAGACTTGCTGAATTATTGGAGTTCTGCCAAAAGAATCATATCCACACTGTGGTGGACTTGACCCACCCTTATCAGAAAGAATGGAATTATAGCCATCCAGCATTGCCTTACGTCAGCGTTATACATAGCAATGTACAGGAGCTCCAAGGAATAACTGGTAATATTGCACCAATGGATGGTCTAAGATGGCTGGAGAAGAAAGGTGTTAAGCTTCCCATAGTGAGTGATGGGAAATTCGGTGCTACTGCATTCTTCAAAGGCAAATTCATAAGGCAACCAGCATTCGATGTTAATGCTGTTGATCCTACAGGTGCAGGGGATGCTATGTGTGCCGGTACTGCAAAAAAACTCCTTGAAGCAATTGAATGTGGAAAAGCATTAGAGGATCTAAGTATACAAGAAGTCGCTGAACTACTTCTTTTTGCACAAGCTGCAGGTGCAGCATGTGTCGGAGAAATAGGAACCACTGCGGGTGTTACGATAGAACGTATTAACCAAATACTTAGAGAACAGGGAAGGAGTGTTCTCTCTCAAACAGTTGTAACTTAACAAGAGAACATGTAGATACGAGAGCTGATTTAAGGCCTCGCATTATTACTATAAGAATATAATCATTGCGTCTCAAAACAGACAGCGAAGTTGAATAAATGCTGTTTTTGATTTAATCCTCCTAAGCGCTCTTTGAGTCTTACAAATAGTCTGAGAATCTGACCGTTGGATTTTCTAGATTCTTCCGAAGGTGAAACTTTTCGATAGATAATTTCGCGCCCAAATGAGTAAGATCATACCAGGAATCATCGAAATAACTCCCGCAGCAGCTACCATTCCTATTTGCCCTCCATAGCCAACTCTTCCAAATATTATGTACATGTTTGCGTTCAGGGGCATTGCTTGAGTCCGTGTTAGAATACTTGCTAGGAACATTTCAGACCAAGTCTGATACCATACGAAGAACGCTACAACGCCAATAGCAGGCCTGTTCAAGGGAATAAAAACTCTACGGAAGTACCTCCATATGCTGTACCCGTCAGTGAACGCTGAATCATCAACCTCCTTAGGAACCGCGCTCATAAAGCTCGTGAACAGGAAGACAGCGATCGGAATATTAAACGAGAGATAGGCAATCACTAAACCTTGAATGGTGTCAAACAACCCTATACCGAGGAATATGATCAAATATGGCAGTGACACCGCAGCGACAGGGGCCATCCTTGTAATGAAAAAGAAGAAGAAAAGGTGTTTGTCAGCTGGAAAATCATATCTGGAAAAAACGTAGCCAGCCGGAAAACTCACTAAAAGTGTGACGGCCACACTCGCAGCAGAAACTAAGACAGAATTCCATATCGCACGCGGCCATGAGTTTGACTCGATTTTCGTTTCTGTAAACATGGTATTCCAGTAGCCGAGAAAACCATCTGGCAGAAGTGAACCTGTGATCGAGGGGTCTTTCTGTGAGAATGCAACCACAGCCATATAGTAGACCGGGAAGACAAATGTAAAGGCAACGAGAAACAGTATAAGGTACTTAGCAAGAAGTCGTGTTCGCACTTCTGAATCGCTGGCTATTTGCGTATACTGTATAAAAATGTTTTATTGAAATTTGGAACATGTTTATTGATTTAACTTCTTGCCTTTGAACTTTGACTTGCCGCGTATTCATTTTTGCAGACATAAAAATATTTAAGCATCTGTGGGGCATGCATAGCTTGGAAAGAGAGGGCCCATAACTCAGCATGGTCAGAGTGACCGGCTCATAAAGGGAGATTATCGGTCCTGATCTGTATAAAACGTCATACCTCCCTTGGGATACCGGTCAGCCGTGGGTTCAAATCCCACTGGGCCCATTGGCTCTCCAAAATACGTAGTTAATAATAAGCAATTGAAAGAAAGTCTGACATTTCACCAATTCCTGTCCACTTTCCAATGGGACGAGAAAGAAATATTGTTCATGGGGTGTATCAGAGATCTTTATACCAGGTCTGAAAAGTTTGAGTTGCCTTTGAGGCTTCGCAGGTTAGGAATTGCAATAGGATCATTCAAGGTTGATGGATGTGCACAAATTTGGTACGCCGCTGGGAGGATTTGAACCTCCACTCGACTGGTTAACAGCCAGCCGCTTTACCGGGTTAAGCTACAGCGGCATGTTTTTTTGGCTTATCTTTCTGAATATATGACTTTTCAAGTGCGCTCAAACGATTTCAACTATGAGCGATATTGCTCCAACGACTATCATTATGATCGCAATCAGATGGAACATTCCAGCTAATGCTGCATAGAGCGATGTGGTGAGCACCATATATTCAAGAAATGCTCCGAACGAAAGGATGATAACTCCAATGATCTTGGTTAAGAAATTCAGTCTTGTATCTGCTGTTTGCTCGCTCATACTCACTGTAGGTCAAATGTAGCGCATATAACTTTTTCTAATGTTATTTTATCTCTTTGAGTTTGTCTGGAAGATATTTTTCTACTATATAATCCAGGGAGTACTTCGCAAATGCCTCAAGCTCGGCTTTCTTCTGTTTCTTTATGAAAACATCCAATTCTTTCTGGAATCTTTGATCCTTATACCTTGGATCGATCTTCAGTTCATGAGCTCTCTTAACGTCTTCATCCTTTAGTTTTACGTATGGTAGTTTATACGATTCTATATCTGACGCTGTTACACCCAGCCATTCAGCGGTTGGAACTGTCAACTCGGTAAGGTGTGCTGCGTTGGCTGAACCTGATGCTATGACCATGAATATGTGCATGCCATAGGGGTCTGCATCAGTTAAAACGTATACAGGTAGACCCAGTTCCCTATTTAATCTTCGAAGGAAGTATCTTGTGGATCTAGGAGGTTGTCCAGCTGTGTTAACTATTAGTGCTTTGTATTTCTCATGTACTTTGCTTTCTACAAATCTTGTGAAGAGTCCGCCTTTCTCAACAGCAAACACGATTTTAGCTGATGTTTTAACAAGTTCAGCTGTGCTCAAGCTTGGTCCTATGAGATATCCATCCGGATGTGAATCAAGATTAAGCCTTTTTCCTTCATGCCCTGCAACGGTATATTCTACTGTGAGATCACCATATATTGCGCTTCTCTCTTCAGGGTAAACGTTGAAGTTCTCTCTGGGCTTTCTAAGCAATGCTTCAAGGTCAGTTATTATATCGTCTGATTCAGCTTGGTCTGTGAACTCTATGTCGAAGGCTTGAGCGGAATAATAGGCATCCCTAAGTGTCGAGGTTTTTCCTTCGTTCATAAGCCTGTTTACAAAGAACGCTAACCATATGGTCTGTGTGAAAGGTCTTATGTGTTTGATATTTTTAGAGCTCCTCTTAATCATATTCTTGCTGACAACGTACTGCTTAAGTTCCTTATCGTAGACTATATTCTTGACAGATCTGCTTGGCATTTCTATTTCAGGAAAGTTACCGCTATCTAGGTTGTTGTATATTTTTCCTCCAAGGTTCTTCAGAAATCCTTGGACTTCTTTCTTTCTAGCTAGCGGAGAAATCTTCAATCTTCCTCTGTCCTCCTTCAACAACCATGTTGTCTTCGTCGATATTAAGTAATATCTTATAGTTAGGCAGCTTACTTTTTCCTGCAAGTTCTCTTGAAAAGTTTGCAATAAGGGGCAGATATCTCGTGTACAAGTTTATCTTTCTCTTCTCATGCTCTTCTGAGGTTCTTTTTGAAAGATATGTTGAAAGCTTTCTAAGTGCTTCTCTGACTGCGTTCTTGAGTTCTCTCTCAAGTTCAGGTCGGTCAGCCAGATACTCTTTACCGACTGTCTTGTAAGGTATTCTAGTGGAGCTCACGTTGACAACTACACCTATAGGAGCCTCTTGAGGTATCTTGTATCTTCTCCAGTCTATTTCTTCATGTACTACCTTCCATGAAACATCTGGAGTCTCATCATATAGAAGAGGTATCCTATTTGCGAACCTATACAGTTTTATTCCGGGTTCTAATACTTTTCCGCCATAAGTGAGTGCCAGCTCAACTATGAATGGAAAACCAGAATATGCAGAAGGCGGTCGCACCACTATCGTAAAAAACTCTGGTGCAATTTCCTTTATTATTCCTGCAGAGAATATCTTTTCACTTAGTGGAGAAAGGCAATCAGCATCCGGTGGCAAGAAGTCTTCGTATTTGTGCATCATAATGACTAAATTGACTATCTCCTCGTCGGAAAGGCTTTTAGGGTCTCTATTCACGTCTAAGCCAGCGAACTGTGAAAATTTCACCACAGTCTTTTCTCCGACTCGGTGGAATTTCCTTATCATAAACTTGGTTACTGTGCTTTCCTTACTTTGCCTTATCAATCTCCTCATGAACTCAACATCTATTCCATGAGGATGCGGTAATGTCTCTTTTGGTGGTGGAGGCATTTCTTCTGTGGTCCTAAGATAGTAAGAGATTCTGCCAGTAGGGTCTAAGAAGGCGATATTCGCATATGGAACCACAAGAGCTGTCTGCTTGAAATAGTCTTGAATTTTCTGATTTGATCTAAAATAGTCTCCTTCAAGTACAATCTCAACCACAGTGCCTCTTCTTCCGTTTGCTTCTTCAACTTTCTTCTCCAGAACCAAAGGTTCGTTTCTCTCGATGTCTATCATAAGTCTATAAGTATATTTCTTTACTCCATCCACAGACGTTTGAATTAAGACTGGTCGGTTTGACGTTATCTGGCCATAAAGTAAAGCCATTTTTCCTCCAAGACCGAACATTCCCCTTGATTGTCGTAGCTTATACTTCGAGCCATACAACACTTTGCCAAATGCTTCAGGCGTGTTGTCTGGAGCAACTCCTGGCCCATTATCCTGAACTCTCAAGACATATTCTCTAGGGTCTTCGCCTTGAGTCATGTCAAGGGAGGTTATTCTGGCGTAGATCTCTGGTGGTATACTCTCGAGTTCACAGGCATCCAAAGAGTTTTCGACAAGCTCCCTCACTGCTGAATACAATGCCCTTGATGGGTTCGTAAATCCTGCCAGATCCCTATTTCTATAAAAGAAGTCGCTTGGCGATATTTCAGAATATGTTTCCTTCAAGACTCTTCCCTCCTCTCCCAAAGTTGTAGTCTGTCAAGCTTCAACTTGCTTCTTCTTCTCTGCAACCTATCATAAACAGTCTTGTGCATGCTTCCTTCAGCCAATACTTCAACTGCCTCATGAGCAGCTTTAACATCATCAAGCAACCCAATTATAGCAACTGTGTGTCCGTATACAGAAACGTATGTATCAGTTAGTTCTTCTACAATTCTTCTTGCCTTTCCATCAGCCCCAATGATTCTTCCTCTTATTCTCGTTAGGCTTGATTCCGACTTACCAGCATATTCTGTGAGATCTATTACGTCAATGACGTATTGGTCGTCGAGCAACATTCTTGCTTTGTCATAGGAAAAGCCTCTTCCTATTGCGTGTATTATGTCTACAGTCTTTTTCAAATTTATGATTGCAGTCTCATCATCTGTCTTCACAACAACTTCCCCTGTCTCGCTATTTATTTCCAAAATTACGTTGCCTTCCTTTTCAATCGAATCTTTGATTTTTCCACCTTTTCCTATTACTGCACCAACCCTTTCTCTAGGGATTCTAGCATTCATTGTTATGGTCATCTTCTTATTGACACCTTTCAGAATCCGTTTTTCATCAAAGACTCCTATCTTATTTCTTACGAAGAACCCATTAATGTTCTTAATATCCCTTTTCAAAAAGTCAACAGCTTTGGGATGAGATATGTCAACAGCTGAACCAAAATCAAAGAAGTAAATCTTTCCTCCTAACTTGAAGATATTATGCTCTGAGAGATCCGCATGCACTAACTTGGCTTTAATGTAGAGTTTCCTGATCATCCTAATCACCTTTAGATAATCGCTTTTGCTAGGTCTAACATCGGCGAGTAAAGGAGCTTTTCTTCCATCCACTCCTATGAATTCCATAACGAGAACGTTGTTCAATACAATAACAGGGTTTGGAACATTGATGCCATTTTGGTGAGCGGCTCTGAGGTTTACGTATTCTTTTTTCGCCCAGAGTCTTATTAGTTCATGCCCACTATGTTTCATGTTTTCGAATCTTCTATCTCCAACAACATATGGTAGCCTTTTCTTGAATTCAGCTGTTGCTGTCAAAAAGATTTTCACTGCGATTTCTTTTGAATCATAGTCTTTACCGTGAAATATCTTGGACTCTTTGCCTGAGCCAATAGCTCCATCAAGTCTGTAAATGATTTTTTTCTTGGTAAGTCTATAAAGTGTATCTAAGGTTCTTTTGTCGAAAACTTCTCCAAAGGTCTCTCTCTGCTCATCACCCTTCCTTCTATGTGATCCTTTCTTACCATGGGTGGTCAGACGGGACATTCTACTAAGATCATGTTCTGTATAGGAGTAATTGTCTTCCATTACCTATAGCTCTTTTGGAACGTATTTATTTGCCTTAAGCCAGTCAACTTGAGCTATTGTATAACGCCAGAGTACATCTGCTTTCTCATCGCTCTTGAAATCCCAAGGGGCGACAAGGACAATATCTCCTTCCCTAATCCAGATTCTCCTCTTGAGTTTGCCCCTAATCCTCCCAGATCTGACCTTCCCATCTGTGCATTTTGCTAGGATGTGGTCGCTCCCTGTAAGCTTTACCACCACGCCTAACAGTTCTCCTTGTTCTGGGAGAACAAGTTCTTTCAACTCTTCTTCGCTCAAGACTTTTCTCTTACCCAAATCTATCCACTCATGCTAAATCTGAATATCATTAGAAATGACACGCTCTTAATCTTTTTGACGGCGTCTTTGTGAGCGAAACCGCTATCCACTGCTAAGCTCACACATCTATTTCCTGTTAGGTTAATTATTTGCGATCTTCGAAGAAGTTCCAAGAGTCTCCTATCATTCACCTTCTCTCCCTCGAAAAATTCCCTTGAAATGTCTATTTGCAGGCCTTTTTCCTCAAACTTTGCGCCAAGAATTTCCTCATCACATACATTTAGTATCTCATAATCTTTTGATTCTATTACTCTGACAACATAACCTTTTTGGTCTTCTGCCAACTATTTTTCACCGATGGCTGACTTTCCACCGCAAGCTTCACAGACCAAGAATTCCATTCTTTTTTCTTTGACTATGTTAGTGTCAGGGCTTCCACAGACAGGGCATCTCACTCTTTCACTGACATATTTATCAACAACTGCTGATATGGTTCTTGGATCTCTTCTCCCTATAAGTATCGCTCTCTCGCCATCAAGAGAAGCTGGTACTGCAAGCTTCTTAGCTAAATACATCAAGAGCTTGTTAGGATCCCTTCGAAGAGTCCTGGGAAAGTCCATGTAGTTTCTTATGATAGTTTTTTTGCCTAACCAGATTACGGCAGCAGTAGGAATCTCAAGTCTCCACTCTTTAGTATGTTCAGTAGGCTTTGTCACGCTCCTCAGTCTTTTTAGGAGTTCTTCGTATGACAGACTCAAGCTTCTTCCACAACGCTCTAAATCGCACTCCTATAATAACATTAAGCTAAAAGAAACTGCATTCGCAGACCCTCAATAAAAGAGGGTCATCTATGCTTGTTGCACAGTAAGGGAAATATATCCATATATCAAAATGTATGCTATGCAATCTCAGAAATACGCAATTATAGTTGGTTCAGGAATGGGTGACCTGTTTCAGTTTTTAGGAGAACAGATGCTTCAAACCCCCTACGGGAACGCCTACCTGTATGGAGTTAAAGATATCGATGATGTTCTTCTTCTTCCTAGACATGGCATCAACTACTCTTATCCTCCACATATGATAAACTTCAGGGCTAACGTATATGCTTTAAAGATGATGAACATCAAATATGCAATAGCTACTAGCGCCGTAGGGTCCCTCAGGAAACGGTTTTCGCCAGGGTCTTTTGTGTTGCCTGATCAGGTGATTGACTTTACAAAGAATAGGTTATCAACTTTCTTTGATGGACAAAGGGGTCAAGTTGTTTTCACAGATGTTACTAAGCCATATTCGGAAAAGGTTAGGTCCGCTATCGTGGAAGCAGGTAAACAGTTGCAAATTAGAGTTTACCCAAAGGGAACATATGTTTGCACCGAGGGTCCCCGGTATGAAACTTCCGCAGAAATTAAGGCATACCGGATTCTTGGAGCAGACGTCGTAGGAATGACTGGTGTTCCAGAAGTTTTTCTAACAAAAGAACTTGGCATAGAATACGCGTCAATAGCTATAGCGACAAATTGGGCTGCAGGAATGACGGATAGAATCGAGCATCACACCGTGCTCGAAATAATGCATGCAGCTCAAGAAAAGGCAAAGCCACTGATACTCAAGGCAATAGAAATCCTCAGAGAGCGCGAAGAAGTGAAATGAATATTCTAGTATGCGATGGACTAGTCGTCTCCGACAAGATAATATCAGATGGCGCAGTCGCAATAGAAGGTAATAGGATAGCAGCGGTAGGCTTCTCAAGTGAAATGAAAAGGAGGTTTCCACGGTATGAACGTTTGGATGCCAAAGGCTGTGCGATAATACCCGGTTTGATTAATACGCATACGCATGCTGCGATGACTCTATTGCGAGGTTATGCCGAAGAAATTTCTCTATTTCGATGGTTGAATGAAAAGATATGGCCTGCAGAAGCGCATCTAACTCCAAGAGATATTCAAATCGGAGCTGAACTTGCAGCTTATGAGTCTGTCCTCTTCGGATGCTCAACACTCAATTCAATGTATTTTTATTCTGACAAAGGAAGCGAGCTTGCTGCTTTTGAAAAAATTGGCATTAGAGGCACTGTAGGTCATGGTTTCGTCGAAAAAAACGTGGGACAGGGACTAAAGATCACTGAAGAAATGGCTAAAAAATGGCATGGCAAGGACGATGGTCGCTTACGTATTAGCGTTTGCCCTCATGCACCATATTCGACTGGGCCAGAATCATATAGATTGTCATCGAGAATGGCTGAAGAGTTGAATAATAAGTATGGCGATAAGGGAAAGATTATTGTACATACTCATGTGGCAGAATCTTCTGAGGAATGTTCTGAGACGAACAAAGCATTTAAGGTTGATACAAAAGAAGGAATTGTTTCTTACTTATCAAACATTGGTATACTATCATCAAATATGGTTATAGCTCATGCAATTCACCTTACAGAAAAAGACATCCTGCTGCTGAAGAAACATGGCGTCAAAATTTCGCTCAATCCCATTTCCAACTTGAAGCTTGGGATGGGAGTAGCAAAATGCTCTCAGCTTCTTGAGAGAGGTTTGACTGTTTCTTTGGGAACAGATGGTCCAGCATCGAACAACACGCTTGACATGTTCGAAACAATGAAAACAATATCATTACTTATGAAGGGCTTAAGTGGTGATCCGAGGATTCTTCCAGCCAAGGAAGTGTTTAAAATGGCTACAGAATATGGAGCGACAGCATTAGGATACGACGATCTAGGTGCTATAAGGCCAAGATACCTTGCAGATATCGTAGTCTTGAACCTAAAGGTTCCTCATGCCACACCCTTTTATGACATATACAACCATTTGATATATTCTGCAAGATCTTCTGATGTTAAAACAGTCATAGTCAATGGAAAGCTTATTCTAGAAGATAGGCTGTTTCCTAAAGTAAGGCTAAACAATTTCTTAGAGAATGTGGAAAAAACAAAGAATGCCTTATTCTCTCGAATAGAAAGCCATTGTTAGAAACCTATCCTTTGAGAAACTCACTATTGTAAAGTATTAGAGCACTCTCTTATCGTCTTGGCTCCATGAAAGATGAGCACCATTTATATAATAAGCCGTCTCTTTGACAATACTTAAATATCTTGTCTCTATTTTCATCGCGGATAATTATGCTTTCAACTAGGGAATCTACAGTGGAACTAACACAAGTGGTTAAGCGTTATGCTGACATAAGAGCAGTTGACAACATAGATCTTACAATAATGCAAGGAGAAATTCTTGGTCTTCTTGGGCCTAACGGTTCTGGTAAGTCTACCACTTTGAAGATGATATTGGGTTTAGTAAAGCCTGATTCTGGCTCTGTAAAGGTTTTAGGGATTAATACTGGAATAGATCCAGTAGCTGTAAAGCAGCAGGTAGGCTATGTTCCAGAAACGCCGCGTCTTTACGAGTTCCTGACTGGGTTAGAATACCTTGATTTTGTCGCAGATGTATATGGCGTCCTACCAGCTGAGAAGAAAGCGCGCATAGAAAGATATCTGCAGGCATTGGGGTTGGAGGGAAGAGAAGGCGATATCATAAACAGTTATTCACAAGGTATGAAACAGAAGATCGCTCTGATTTCAGCTTTGATACATAAGCCAAAAGTACTCGTTTTAGATGAACCTCTCAACGGTTTAGATCCTAAGTCCGCAAGGATAGTTAAGGACCTCGTGAAGGAATTGGCAGTACAGGGAGTGACTACCATCATGTCAACTCATATTCTTGAAATAGCGCAAGCGATGTCTGATAAGATTGCTATAATGTACAAGGGACAGCTGCTTGCTTTAGGCAATATGAACGAATTGAGGGAAAAAGCTAGAATGCCTGGATCAGACTTGGAGGATGTCTTCTTGAAACTTACTGGGACAGACGACGTGAAAGAGGTAGTTGAGGCGCTGCTGAAGTGAACTTGAAGAATGTTGTAAGCCTGATAAGAATTGACATAAGATCGGGAAGACTCATCAGAGGCCGCCGGCTTAGACGATATAAGGAAAGTAAGGCTCTGCAGTATCTGTTATATGGTGGCGCACTAGTTGTGGGGTTGTTGATCGGTATCGGTGGTGGGACTTTCTACACCGGTGTATTTGATGCTGAACTGAAAATGGTGCTTTATAAGAGCTTTCTTTACCTGTTGCTCTCACTTCCTATTCTAGTTCTGCTTTATAGTCTAATCTTTACTATGATGGGACAGATTCAACATGCAAGTACAGGATCATCTATTCAGGTTCCATACTGGATGCCTATTACTTGGAAAGAGCATACTTTAGCATCCACTTTGTCTAATCTTATCGGTTTTCCACTTGCATCTATCATTGCAATCAGCTGTGCAATACTCTCTTTCTCCGCCTTTCTTGGTGTATTACCCCCTAGCGTTTTCTGCGACTGTAACCCTATTCGCTAGCGCGTTTATAGCAAGCACTACTTCCGAAATATTCAGAGTCTTACAGGTGCGATTCATAGGAGCTATCTACAAATCATCTGGAAAAGCAGCTGTCTGGGTAAGATCTATCGGTTCTATGTTGTTTTTGATAGTCTTCTATATAGTATGGTTTTTTGTGCCATCAGGTGCCAACTCAATCAAGCTTATCGAAATGGTAGCAGGAGCACAGGAAGCAATATGGTATGTCCCTTACATTTGGTTGGGTATGGCTCTTGCCTCCCTCATAAGTGGACTTGTGGTGGACGCCATATTTTATTCTATGGCTTCAATACTGTTCATTTTTTTCTCTTTCTTTTGGCTGTGAAACTCAATACTAGATTGGGTTGTACGAACCTCCTGCGATAACTGTGTCTAGAGGTGTTTACAATCCAAAAGTTTCCTTTTTACAGAAGTTTGGTTTATCTCCTTTGGAAGCCACTTTGGTGAAGAAAGATATCAGAGCTTTTACGAGAAGGAGAGAACTGACGTATCTTTTCATTTTACCAATTGTCGTGATACTAATGCCACTTATGCAGTACTTGGAGCATTAGGTCAGCCTATATCAGAAGAAGCTTCTCTTTTTCTTCTTACTTGATATTCTTCTACAGGAGCTTTTATGTCCATATCATTGGGTGCAATGATCATAGGAGAAGAAGGTTCTTCGATTTGGCTTTATATTCCTCGCCAATAAGTGCGAAAAACATTATTAAGTCAAAATACACATTTACTGTTGTTATCTCATATTTAGTTGCTTTATTATGTAGTATTGTTGGAATACTAATTGCTCATGCCTCAATGAGATGCAAAAAATCGATCTCTATATTGCTGTATCAGCAAGCATGGTGATCGCTTTGGTCATAACCTTTGTTTTTTACAAGATCGCTTTAAGGAACAGAAGATATTTCTAGAAGAATACGGAAGACTTAATGTAACATTAGGTGAAGGGGGAAGTAGAGTTGATGACTTAACAGTATAAATTTATCTTAATGAGTAGGTAGTGGTTGATAGGTTTGGTAAGGTGGATCGTTACATCAGCTTGGCCATATTCGTCAGTAACGGCGTTTTTAGGCAATCTAGTGGGTTCAGTACTCTCGGCTGATGCTATTGCTAGATATCTTAGATTGAAAGGTCATGAGGTCATATATGTCTCAGGCTCTGATGAACACGGTACTCCCGTTGAAAGTGATTCTCTGAATTACAATTTCCAGTTAAGGAGTTTGCGGACAAGAACCACAACAAGATCAAGAGCTTATTTGAAAGATGGAGTATTTCTTATGATAACTATACTAGAACTGAGAATCCTGTTCACACAAAGTTTGTCCAAGATTTCTACCTTCAACTTCAAAGAAACGGTTACGTGTATGAATCAGAAGAAAAAGTGCACTATTGTGAAAAGGATAAGCACTTTATTCCAGACCGGTTTGTCGAAGGAGAATGCCCACATTGTGGGTTCAAGAATGCTAGAGGTGACCAATGCGATAGCTGTGGTCGTCCACTTGAGCCAGAAAACTTATCAACCCTATCTGTGTCGTATGCCACTCTCCTGTTCACTTGAAAGAGACCAAGCAGTGGTTCTTTGATCTTCCAAAATTGAAAGAAGAAGTCAAAGCTTATCTCCTTTAGAAAAGACATTCACTTGTCTGACATAGCCAGATCATTCAGCTTGAAACTTGCTGAAGAAGGTCTCAAGCCAAGGTCCCTAACTAGAGACTCTAAATGGGGGATACAGGCACCATTTGAAGAAGAGCTGAAGAGAAAACCATCTATGTTTGGATGGAAGCTGTGCTAGGATATGTGTCAGCAACTATAGAATATTTTGAAAAGAAGGGCGATCCAGATGGCTGGAAACCTTTCTGGTTGAACAAGGAAACTATGAGTGCCTACTTCATAGGCAAAGACAATATACCATTCCACACGATAATTTTACCAGGTCTCTTAATCAGCCAAAGGGAAGGCTACAATGTCCCTACAGCTATTGATTCAACCGACTTCCTCATGTTTGAAGGACAGAAGTTCTCTAAGAGTAGGAGAGTTGGGATTTGGATTGATGAAGCATTGCAAGTAGCGCCTGCAGACTATTGGAGATATGTTCTGCTCTCTCTTAGGCCAGAAAACGGAGATATAAATTTCAAAATTGACCTTTTCACTGAAAAGGTTAACAGTGATCTTAATGATTCAATAGGCAATCTCATAAATAGAACTATTGTGGGTTTCGAGAAGTTTTGTGCAGGTAGGCTTGAAGAACAGCCACAGGTTAAGGCTGACGTCAACACGTTCATTGAACAGGTGATCAAAAGGCATGCGGAGATAGGTGTGCTATATGAAAGGTTCAAAATACAGCAAGCTGTGAAGGTAACTATGCTACAGGCTGAAGAAGGAAATAGATTCCTGAATGAAGAGGACCTTGGAAACTCTTCAAAGAAGACAGAGATCAAGCAATATCTGTAGCATATTCACTTATCTGGTTAATACGTATGCTTGCAGTAGAACTTTATCCAATAACCCCATCAATATCAGAATCGTTGTGGAAGAACTTAAATGAAAAAGAAGGCATGCTCTCAGTTGGGTGGGAAGGTGTAAAAGAAGACTTCAGTTACCCTCTTCAAGTCAAACGTTTTCCCCCTCTCTTCAAAAAGAATAAAGAGAAGAGATTATAAGTAAACTTGGACAGCTCAAAGGCGGTGGCCAAGCAAAATGAATACCTTAGAATTTGAGGAGTTCACCAAAATCGACATCCGTATCGGGAAGGTCGTCAAAGCTGAAAAAGTCTCAAGTTCCAAGAAGTTGATGCATATGGAAATTGACATAGGGGGCAATATTCGACACTGTGTTGCAGGAATAGCTGAACACTATACCCCAGAAAATCTTCTTGGAAAAAAGATTGCTATTGTGACAAATCTAAAGCCGCGAAAGATGTTAGGTTACGAATCTCAAGTCATGATTCTCGCAGCGGTCGATCAGGATATCGTATCAATACTTGGACCTGATAAGGATGTGGCAGTAGGAAGCAAGGTAACATAGTGTTAAGGATGCGGTTTAAGATAGACTTTCACGTCCATACTAATAATTCCCCTGATGCATTTGGCTCTTTTAATGAAATATCCTACTTTGCCAGAAAACGAAGTATTGATGCTGTAGTCGTAGCAGATCACGAAAAATACACAATTGATGAAGTTAGAGAAGTTGAAGGTGTCCTTTTTTGTGCCAGCTATCGAGCTTCGAACATTAGCAGGGCATGTCGTTTGTCTTCTCCAAAAAAGCAATTTGACCCCATTGGAGCTTTCAATGATCCTGTTGGA
>CAVXDT010000011.1:0-67027 GCA_963760525.1 Nitrososphaeria archaeon | reverse complement strand
GAATTGCTGAAAGAGCCCAAGGATTCAAAATGAAAGTGCTTTATTACGACATATTAAAAAAGACAGAATTAAAAAGCCAATTCGAGATGGAATACAGACCGCTGAATGAACTTCTGAAAGAATCCGACTTCATCTTCATTGCGTCTCCTTTAACAGATAAAACTCGAGGCATGATTAGTTACGACGAATTTGCATTAATGAAGCATTCAGTACTTTTGATAAACGTTGCGAGAGGATCAATAATCAACCACGACGCCTTAGTTAAAGCCCTGAGTGAAAAACGGATAGCTGGCGCAGGCTTAGACGTATATGACATAGAGCCAGCCCCGCATGGATGATCCATTGTTAAGCCTAGACAATGTCATATTGACACCTCACTTAGCCTCGAACACAATTGAATGCCGCAAACGCATGGCTATACAACACTGCCGAAGAGGTTTTAAGGGTACTCCATGGAGAAAAACCAAGATACGCGGTTAATCCTGAAATTAACATAGTCCCCAACCCAAAATAAATTAAGCTCATTAGGTGTCTAGATCTAACCAGAGTTGACACGAAAGTGTATGAATATAGGTTGAAGGCCTCACATAGATATTTTCCAAATTCCCTCATTCACATTCACTTGCTAGTTTTTATGTGATACACAGCGACAATGTTGAAACCATGGCTGTAGTGTTCGTGGTAGCTAGTTACTTTTCTCTAATTGGAATGAGGAAAAGGATTGAAAGGGCAATGAGGGCTGCAGAGGCGTAGAACGGTGTTGTGGCACCATAGGCTTCCCAGAGAGCGCCTCCAAGAATAGGTCCAATTGCGAAACCAAGCCTCACTCCTGTCCGCTCTATGCCTGTAGTAAGCCCCCACTTGGACCTGTCGACGAGGCTCATAAGTATAGTGGCGGAGGCAGGCCACGTCATACTGTACACGCCATAAAGCGCCATATATGTGACTGTAAGCCACTCGTGACTGGTGCAAAGGCACAGGCGATGAAAAGCGGAGGGATGACGGCGAGGCAAACCGCCATGGTCTTCTTGAGGCCGAATCGTGAACTAGCCCAGCCACCAACTAGTTGACTTCCAAAAAGCGAAATCCCTACGAGGGAAAAGAAAAGCCCTATGTAAAATTTTTCCGCTGCGAAGACGTCCTTCAAATAAATAGATAAAAGCGAGTAAGTGGTGCCTATGCCTGCTGACACGAGAAGCTGATAAACAGTCAAAACTATCAATAGGTAAATAGATTCTCTGGAGAAACCTGTATTTTTTGTAACGGATTCTCCAGCGACCGGGGCTGGAGACTTTAATTGCCTCTCGACAAGAAGAAGTGCAGGCATAAATGACAGGAGCGCAACGACGGTGGCAAAGTAGAAGGGGTAGTGAAAACCCCCTGCCTCCGCGAGAAGACCTGCGGCTGTTGGGCCTACGAGACTACCAATAGGCCAGGCGAGGTTCATATAGCCGTACATCTTCGCTCTTTTGTCCGAGTCCGTACAGTCAGCGATGAAGACCATACGGGCAGGTATGAAGACAGCGAAGCTTACCGCGTAGATTATAGACCAAGGGATAAGTTGGTGCCAATCGGTAGCAAACGTGTAAAGCATGGGCGGGAAGCTCAGCTATGGCAACGCTTAGGACTAAGGTCGGCTTCTTACCGAATCTGTCAGACAACCATCCGCTGGGAAGCATTAGGGCTGTCGAGAACAAGCCAGCGGCTGATAGGAGGAAACCCACTTCGAGGATTGAGGCGCCTAAACTTTGAACATAGAGCGGAAATAAAGCATTAACAGACTCTATTTCAATCGAGACACCCACATTCAGCATGAAGAGCATTAGAAGACTTTGGTCAACTAACGAAAAGTGGCTGCCACTTTGGGTTTGAGCACCATGGCTCTTTTCAGACATCAGAGATCTCCATCGCATATTTGATCATTGTGTGTTAGAGAGAGATTAAAGGATTAAAATAAGTTAAGTCAGCTAACAGCATCGTGCATCAAAAACTCACGAAATTTATCAGGTTTCATAAAGATTCATATCGTGAATTTGCCTTTTTAAACGTAAGCCAGCTCACTGCTATTCATAATACTCATATATTCAACTTTCTTCAATAGCCTTAGGGCGCATCCAAATGGAGAAGCTTGACGCAACTTTACTGTTAAACTACAATAATTTGATGGCTGAAGCAAAGAATTTCATTATTCTAAGGTCAACAAATTCAATACTCAACTGGGATATGGAAACATTGATGCCTCCCCGAGGTATCTCCCTCCGCAGTCTTCAACTGGCTCAGATAAGTCAGCTCCACCATAGAATGGTAACGAATCCAAAAATTGCAGTTCTATTAAAAAAAATAACTGAAGACAATAAATATGGTTCTCTGAATATGGTTCAAAGGAGAAATGTTCACCTACTAAAGAAGGAATACGATGAGGCCACCAGTCTTCCAGAAGAACTTGTGGTAGAGACAGCGAGGCAACGAGCCATAACTATCGTTGCTTGGAAGAAGGCGAAGGCAGCAGAAAACTTTCAACTTTTTAAACCTGAGCTGGAGAAACTAGTTGAATTAAGAAGAAAAGCAGCAGACCTTCTAATGGATGTAAAAGGAGTGGCAACCCGTTATGATGCACTTATAGATATATTTGAGCCAAAAATATCGTCCGAGGTTATCTCTAAGACTTTCACCGATCTCAAAGAAGGCCTTGTGCCAATTTTGCAAAAGTGCATGTCGTCACGTAAGCAGCCAAATACATCTATTCTACGGCGTAAAGTTCCATTAGATATTCAAAAGAAGATTTCTCTCTTGCTTACAGCCTTCTTAGGCTATGATACAAACACAAAAAATGCTGGAGGAAGAATAGATGAGACTGAGCACCCCTTCTCTACAGGATACTATGATGATGTCCGCATCACAACCCACTATTATGAGAACCGTTTCGAGTCGTCAATCTTCTCAATACTGCATGAGGGGGGACATGCGCTCTACGATCAGAATCTTAACTTGGAATGGATGTACTTGCCTGTCGGCTCATCATGCTCTTTAGGATTACATGAGTCTCAATCACGCTTCGTAGAGAATATAATTGGGAGATCAACAGAATTCTGGACTTATTTCTTCCCCAAGCTGAGGAATCTAGCAAGGAAAGCCTTGTCTGATATCGCATTAGAGGAGTTAGTCCTTGCAGTTAATAAGGTTCAACCGTCCAAGATACGTGTTGAGTCAGATGAGGTCACATACTGTCTTCACGTTATAATACGGTTTGAGATAGAGAAGGAGCTGATGGCAGATAGACTCTGTGTTGCAGACTTGCCTGAAGAATGGAATAGTAAATATGAGAAGTATCTTGGAGTAGAAATAAAAAATGACTCTGAGGGACTTATGCAGGATACGCATTGGGCAAGCGGCCTATTTGGATACTTCCCTACCTATGCTCTTGGAAACATCTATAGTGGGGAAATCCTGACAGCAATGGAGAAGGATGTTCCATCTTGGAGAGATCAGGTCTCAAAGGGAGTTTTTCAAGAAGTCAAATCATGGCTCATCAAGAATGTCTACCATTATGGTAACCTCTATGACCCCCAAGATCTGATGAAGAAGATAACTGGTGAGAGAATAAACATCCAACACTATCTTAACTACTTGGATGGAAAGTACTCCAATCTTTATGAATACTAACTAGCTTGGTATGTGGTGAGATTTCTGCTCTGAGTTTTCGAATCTATTAGCTGACTTAATAGATTTTTCGCGATGTCACTTCCGATCTGCTCGAATTCCTTCTCTGCGTTTTCCTCAAGTGCAATCATGCCGCCCACCGTTTTTATTTTGGCGGAAGCTCTGGGTCTCACGATTGTCACTTGGAATTCCTTTAATTTCTTTTCGATGCCTTTTGCTGCACTTCCCGAAAGGGGGTTCTCGAGCCTAGTGTCGAAGGCAAACCCGTCTTTGCCTTGGAGATTTACTTTTTCGAGTTTCTTTAGGAAATCCTTCATAGGTTCAGATATACCGAAAGCTTGTGTGGGAGCCCCTATAGCTAGCAGATCGTAGTCTGCGAGTTTTGTTGGGTCAACAGTATCTATTTTAGCGCAGTCGACGGAGAAACCATTCCTTCTCATTCCCCAACTAAGTGCTTTCGCGATCTTCTCGGTATTGCCGAATTTAGAATCATAAATCACTATTGCTTTTCTCATAATCTAAAAACACCCGTAAACAAGTTGCTTTCTTCAATATATTACATTAGCTCACTGCTCACTCTCATAGCTAGCTAACAGCTTTTTCCCTACTGGATTCTTAACTATTTTGGCACAATAATATATCGTGTTCTCTTTCTTCAGCATGACAATATAAGGCTGCTGCATAAAATTCCGTAGACTTAGCTGAGCTAGTGCAAATACATGAGATGTGATGGTTCTGTATTTTTGATGTTTCTTTGTACATTAATCGTTTATAAGCATCATTCTAACAAAGCAACAAAGAATGTTCAAAAGAGGAATCGCACTGCGGAGAAACGAAACCTATTCCTTGTGCTTATGTCTTCGAGCCATGCGATGAATCATGTCTATCAGCTATTGACGCCAATTATCGTTTCTCAAATAGCTAATGAGTATCTCCTGTCAAATGCTGTCGCAGGCATCATCGTTTCGATCTACAGCCTATCCTACGCTTTGTTGCAGACAGTGTCTGGTCTTCTCTCGAAGACCTTGGGACGAAAAAACACGATAATCGTAGGCTTCGTCATAACGTCTGCAGCGTTCCTCGTACTTGGATTCGTGAATAACCTCATACTATTCGCTATCGTCCTCTTCATAGCAGGCATGGGAGGAAGCACCTACCACCCAAACGGAATGCCATTACTCGCCGAATACTACGAGGAAAACAGAGGACAAGCTGCTGGTTTTCACCAAACAGGCGGGTCATTAGGCTCATTCATCGCACCGCTTGTCATCGGACCTCTAGTAGTCCTTCTCAACTGGCGGCTGACCATAACCGTCCTAGCCATTCCAGGCATAGTTTTATCCCTTGTTCTTTGGTTCCTACTTGTAGAACCCAAGCAGCAGGCAGCAGAGAACAGTCATGAACAACAAGCTAACCAATCGAAAAAAGTCAATTTGAAAATGTACGGTTCGTCTCTGATATTCATCGGAGCTGCATTGATATACACCGTAGGAATAAGAGGCGTTGATTCACTCGGAGTCCTTTACTTCCAAAGAGGACGCGGGATAACGGATTATGTTGAAGCAACCTTCCTCTTCTCTATGTTCAAAGTAGCCGGACTTTTCAGCGCTCCAATATGCGGAAAACTATCCGATATCCTCGGAAGGAAAAAGGCGATAGCATTTCTAGTGTGCATCGAAGCCTGCCTCTCTTTACACGCTTACCCTTGTGCCAAATAGTCTCTTGATCGCTCCCTGCCTTGTCTTCGGTTTCGCATCCTTCGGACTTCTAGCTATAACCGACGCGTTTCTCGCTGATATCACGCCGAAGGAGTATATGGCAACTATTTTTGGGCTCAACTTCACGCTAACCTTTTTCACTCAAGTCATAATTCCACCTATCTTCGGCGCAATCGTTGACTACACAAAATCCTTTGACATCGAATTCATAATCCTAAGCACAATCGTCCTCTTTAGCATACCAGTACTATCAAAGGTAAAAGCGAAAACGACGTCAAAGTAACAACTGTTTCCAGTTCGAACGCGAACTTGCTGGGACTTGAATTCCACAACCGCTGGCGATATCTCCCGAAGTCTAGCTGAGCTAGTCCTTTGATTCTTTGACCATTAAACCTTAAGATGAATCTTTCTTCGCTTATCGCTTGTGCTAGCTTACATTTAAAAGGCTAATTAACGATATGGATTTTTATGAAACCTGATAAATTACGTGAGTTTTTGATGCATGGTGCTGTTTTAGTAGTTCAACTGACTCCTTTCAAGAAAGACGGAGCAGTTGACTATGAGGGTTTGAGAGAAAACACCTCTTTCCTTGTTGAAAAGAGAAGTTGTGGACCTCTTGTCCTCGTGCCAGTTGGGAGCACAGGAGAGAAATCTTCAGTGACAGATGAAGAGTGGAAACGTATCGTAAAGACGGTAGTTGATGTTGTGGATGATAAGATCCCCGTTATTCCTGGAGCATCCCATTCTGGTACAATGGTAGCGGTTGAACGTTCCAAATTCGCAGAGGATGTTGGTGCTGATGGTGTCATGGTTGTGCTGCCATACTATCTTGTGCCAGAAGAAGAGGGTCTCTACTTACACTTCAAGAAGATTGCTGATTCAATAAACATCGGAGTTATAATCTACAATAATCCAGACGTCTCGAAAATTTACATGAAACCGCACGTCCTAAAAAGGATAGTTGAAAATACAAGTAATATAGTTGGCGTAAAAGAAAACACGCCTTATATTCCTACACTCTATAGCCAGATAAAAGCAGTTGGAGACAGAGTACCAGTATTGCAGGGAAGAGGAGAATGGTGGTTTGCATCAACAGTATTTTTGGGCGTCAAAGGATACATATCCGGTTATGCAAACTTTATGCCAGAATTCAGTGTCGACCTTCTCAAGGCGGGTTTGAATGGAGACTTCGATGAGTTGAAGCAGAAGCTGCAAATGCTTGATCCTTTCGAGGACTATGCAGCAAAGATGAGCCAGAAATATGGACCCTCAACTACAATACTGCCATATCCCTACGCTAGTTCCTACATGATGTATGGAGTATTCAAGGCTGCGATGGATATGTTGGGACTTGCAGGAGGACACATGAGACTACCAATGCTTGATATAAAGGATGAGGATAAGAAGGAACTGAAAGACATAATATTCGAAAAGTTGAACCTAAAAAAGGTAAAGTAGCATTCAGGATAATTTGACATAAAATTTGCAGGCAATCTATGTAGCTCAGCTAATCAAATATGATTTTATGGAAGAGTGTTTGCGGCTTTAATGAGAGCTTGGATGTATCCTGCTGCGTAAGCTCGGCCCCTATGCCCCCAAGGCGAATCATCTACGCCCATAGGCACATGGTCATCTATTATGCAACCGTCGAAACCAACCTTCTTGTAAGTTAAAATAGCTTTAAGCATGTCTGTTTGGCCGTCATCTACGAAGGTCTCATGAAACAGGTTTGGTTTCCCAATAACATTGCGAAAGTGAACGTAAAATATTTTTTTTCGTGATCCAAAGTACTCTATGGCTTTAATTACGTCCTCACCCATTTCTGAGAATGTTCCCTGACAAAACTCTATACCATTATATTTGCTTGGCAAAATCTCTATTACACGTTTGAAAGCTTCCACGCTTCTCATTATGCGAGATATGCCAGCTATGGATGGAACAGGAGGATCATCAGGATGAAGCCCCATCTTCACATTAGCCTCCTCAGCGACTGGGATTACCTTCTTGATGAAATAGGTAAAATTGTCCCACATCTGTTCTTCAGTGATAATCCCATACTCAGTTAACGGAGCGTTCTTTACTAGTTCGTAATCGAAGCTCGTAACTTGTGCCCCTCCTCTCCAAGGTGTGTAGTAGCAAGTCCTCCAAACCCCTCCAGGACAGAAGTTATAGCCTAGTATGGGAATGCCTGCCTTGCCCATATTACGAAGAGTCTTACAAAAGTTTTCTATTTGTTCGTCGCGTCCTGGTAAACCAAGCATTATTTTATGATACCAATCGCGAGGTATGTTTTCGATAGCCTCAAGTTTAAGACCTGCAGCTTCAACCCTCGTTCGAAGCATCAGAAGCGGGTGAAACTCGTAACAGTTCTCCCCCAAGGGGGAATTTCCTGGCAGCACTGGCGAATGAACGATTATGTCTGTGGCTCCAAGCTGCTTCGCGAAGACAAGCACATCATCGGCGAGATTGTAGATAGAGCCAAGAGCATATCTCATAGCCAAATCCTTCAATTGGATGTTAGGGCGCGCTTATAGTTATATTTGTTAGAATTGGTTGCCAAAGAAATCCATCAAAGGACATTATTCTCAGAACCTAAAACCAAATAAACTATTCTTCCCGATATTCATGGCTTCCTAGCTGAGTTAGCTCATATCCGAGAATCTCTGTGTAAAGCTGGGCTGTTGCAGGCTTGTCTTTTCAAGCACGGAAGAATAAACCTGGGAAGCAGATGATTTATATGTTCTCATTAATCAGTTTCATAGATGATTCAGCATCTATCTAAAAATAGTTGCTAGAAAAAATCGATGGTTTGGGATGAACCGTGCAAGTTAAGTTTGGAGTTCAGGTTCCTCAGGAAGGATTAACATACGAGGAGATTAAGCGTTACTTCATTAGCTTAGAAAAGCTAGGTTTCTACTCAGCATTTGTATATGACCACTTTCACCCAATATGGAAACCTGAAGATGCGATGGTTTTTGAGAACTGGATTTTGTTGTCTGCTTTGGCTAGAGAGACGGAAAAGATCAGAATTGGAACTTTGGTAAATTGCAACAGTCTATAGGTATCCAAGTGTGACGGCCAAGATGGCGGCCAGCCTTGATAACGTAAGCAATGGTAGGCTGGAATTCATGATCGGGGGAGGCTGGTACGAAGGTGAGTATAAAGCTTATGGGATACCTTTTCCTCCAGCGAAGGTCAGAATTGAACAGATGAAAGAAGCGATACAGGTTATCAAGATCATGTGGACTGAACATAAGGCACACTTCAAGGGTAAGTACTACAATCTTGACGGAGCTATATGCTATCCAAAGCCACTTCAGAAACCTTATCCGCGTATCTGGGTTGGAGGAGGAGGCGAAAAGTTTACTCTGAGAGCTATAGCGGAAGTGGGAGAAGGAACAAATTTCTTTGGAACACCTAAGATCTTTGAAGGAAAACTTGCTCTACTCAGAAACTACTGCGAGAAAGTTGGCAGAGACTACAACACCATTGAAAAGTCATGGACAGGAGATCTCATCATTGGGGCAAAGGATCATGAGGAGATAGAGGACGCTAGACTAACAGGAACTCCCTCTCAGATAATTAGCAGGATAGAAGAATATCTGAAGCTTGGGGTGAATTATTTCATAATACTAGCTTCGTCACGTTCGCATCCAGATCTAATGGCTATAGATCAGATGGAACTTTTTGCTAAGAAAGTAGTCGGAGCCTTCGTGTAGTTTTAAAAGTAGAT
The DNA here is from genome assembly GCA_963760525.1 of Nitrososphaeria archaeon. Lineage (GTDB taxonomy): Archaea > Thermoproteota > Nitrososphaeria > JACIWG01 > JACIWG01 > CAVXDT01. Next base: position 57,916 of record CAVXDT010000011.1, on the reverse strand, counting down.
GTCTGGGCTAGAGTTGTAATCAACAACGCAACAGTGAGTCAGCTACTCCCTTGCTTGCAACATCTCTGTTAATAGCAGCGTTTTGTTTTTATATGTAACAATCACTTTTCTCATAATATATTCCTCATAACCTCTTCGCGAACGGGTTTATCCTTATACGCTTTATGCTTCTCTTGGGCTTGCCTACTACTTCAAATGTGGTAGTTGGTCAGGATTTCGCCTACCATGCGTACTTTCTCAATGCTGCCATCCGGCGGAAGCATGTCGGATATGCCAAGTATTATGCGGGGCTTGAAGAGGTCAAGTATCCTGTAAACAAAGGCTTCCAGTTCCTCGTTGCTGACTGTATCCAAAAAGTGGGTAGCAGGTATTCCGTCAACGAGTATCATGTCTACCAAGCCTTCCTTGAGCTCTTTAAGGGTTACATTGCCTTGAGGCTTTGGCGGAACACACTCCAACCCGTCAAGGCCAGTTTCTTGTACGAAGGGCAACAATTGTCTTATTTTGCCGTCCCAATGAGACGTGCAGAACTTTCCGGCCTCGTGAAGCTCTTTTGTTCTGAGTTGATAGTAGGGGAGCATGTACCTATGGAAAAGGGGCGGCGAGCACAGCCCTTCATCTATGTTGTCACCAAAATTGATTATTCTGAACGGGGTTTTGCATGCCAGCCTGAACCTTTTATCATCGTTCTCTTTGAAGACTCTAAGCAGATCCTCAACCTTTTCACGATGCTTCCACAACGCAATTACGCCATTCTGAAACCCCATATAAACTATGAAGAGCCTCTGTATCGATCCCCATGGAACCGTGATGACAGGCTCAGTACGGTTGCCAAGCATATCCTTCCTTTCTTGGTAAAGATTCTCGTCGAACTCGAAGGTCTGGTGCCTCAGAATGTACTCCAGCAACTTGAAGTCTCCAATGTTCTTAAGAAAATACTCTACACATAAGCTGGCGACACCCCACTCCGTCTTTCTTTCGACTTGAGTAAGGCTTCCTTTCGGCGTTATGTACTTGGAAAGGATGTGATCTGCCTCGTCTTTGACTCGGAGTTGAACCTTGTCTCCTTCAACACATCGCACGGTGTCATTGAAGTAATGGTAGCCGCGGGGAGATGCACCTATGTCATCGTATACGTCAAGAACGTCCGCCCCCATATATTTACTTGGGAGGGTACCCCTCGCCTTGTTAACGTGATACCAATGGTGCAACCTTGGTTGCCAGACCAGGCGGTCAGCTCTTCTACGCTCGAAGATGGCCAAGATACGTTCGCGGTTACTCATTGCTTTCGACATCTATGTCCACACATCTATTACATGTTTTATACCACATACCAGTCATGTTTTTTAATTAGCCTTTTAACTCTACGTTCTATTTTGTCCCTGATCTCTTGGACATTCACAGTCCCTTGCAATGGGGTAAGATTCGCCAGACCCATTCTGTTCCAGATTACCCGAGATTGGCGATCTCTTCATGGATGAGCTCACTAGAGAGATGGTTAAGGTGAAGAGATGTCCTTCCTTCCAATGTTCATAGCCTTCAACTCTTCGTCATACCTCTCCAGAAAGTCTGGTTGAGAAGCAATTCTCCACGCCTAATAAGCCGTTCGTTAACACAGTTCCAGTCCATAAACACACTTCCCCTGTTCCTTCCGTCCCCAAAATAATGCAGAAAAGGCGGCAAAACTTATTACTCCAAAAACCAGAAATGTTTTCAAAAATGCTGGTCGGACAGAGAATGAACGAGTTTACCTACAGAGAAAGGATTCTTGCCACATTGAAAAAGAAATGCCCTGACAAGGTTCCCTTCTTCCATCAATGGAGGAGACTTCAAACTGGTCATGCAGAAAGAATAGCACGGGACAGTGAGCTGAGCTATAATAGCCCCTTGTAGTGGATTTGTAGTAGGAACTGCTTTTTTGGATTAGAGAATACTGGAAGATAATATACATATATTTAAAAGGCATCTAAGAAATATGGTGAATGCTAATATTTTAGGTTCTTAATGTTGTAGTGTGCTTAGTCAATTAGTCAGCTTAGATATATTGTGGGTATTGTGAACACTGTCGCGTTGGCAACACCACTACTGCCAGAACGCCTTCACCACCGGCGGCGGCGGCGACCGTCCCAAGGACGTTTGGCCAGGAGCATTCGCCGAATATATGTTGACCAAGGAAAACTGCCTATTTCACAAACCTAAGACTATCTCGTTTGATGCAGCAGCACTTACAGAACCCCTATCGCTAGCGCTAGTCAGGATATGCATTGGGCTAGCCAAGCTGAGGGTTGACAGACTTTATCTCTTGGAGGGTGTTTTGCTGGTAAAGCCCGGCTTCAATTAATTAAGATTTTTCTGTCTTTTCCATAAAACAATTATAGACGAAACAAAGTACCAAATAGAACGAACATACTAATAGACTTGGTGGAAACATGAAGAGCTGACACGTGAACATTTAATTTATAGATTTTCTAAGGATATCCCGCCGGTGCTGGAAGCGAGCCCCGGAGAGATACTTGTTCTAGAAACATTGGACGCAGCAAGCGGTCGTATCAGAAAGGCCAGCGACATTTATTCATACGAGAAAGTGAGGAGCCCAGAAACGGCTAACCCGGCAACAGGCCCGATCTTCGTGAAAGGAGTCTGAGCCCGGCGACACATTAGTAGTGGATGTGCTGGACATAAAGGTTGATGCTCAAGGTTATAGAGCGTTACTAAAGGGGTCAGGTGTCATAATCGAAGACATGAAGACCCCGCAAGGCATGATAGTATATGTTAAAGACAACCTGATCATTTACGACGAGAATATCAAATTGCCACTCAAACCCATGATTGGCGTCATCGGAGTGGCACCAGCCTGCGAAGGCATAGGAACCTTTTATCCCGGGCCTCATGGAGGAAACATGGACAACAATGTGATAACAAGTGGCACAAGAGTCTATTTACCAGTGTTTGTTCCCGGCGCTCTATTGGCAATAGGCGATCTCCACGCCAGCATGGGCGACGGCGAGTTGACGGGGGGAGGCATCGACATCGACGGCGAAGTCACCATAAGACTAGGCCTTCTCAAAGGAAAATCTCGGCCTAGACCTTGGCTCGAGACCAAGAACTCATGGGCAACCTGCAGCAATGCGCCGACGCTGGAAGAAGCCATCGCTATTGCTACCAGAGACATGGTTGACCTACTCATAGAGAAGGTCGGACTGACCAAGGAATACACCTTTATGATGATAGGTTCCCACGGAGACGCCAAAATAGGACAAGCCGCAAAAATAATGGGCCTCGACGCCACCGTCTGTCTCGTCTTCCCCAAAATAGTCACTTGACGCATCATTTCCCCCTTTCTAGGCTTCTCCACGCAGACCTTCAGCCTCTCATAGCCTTCGTCAGGAAACTCTATTTTGCTCATATCTAAGGATGATGGGGGGGAGTAGGTTTAAAACTTGGTTTAAATTATAATGGAGACTGAGTGTTGACCTATGGAAAACATGATAGAGCTAGGATACTGGTTATGAAAGTATGAGACAGACTCATGTATCTGTGGCGGACAGATTATGGTAATGGCATAAAAGTCTCTGGTAGCTTGGTTTGAATTTAGGAATAGGAATTTTTCAACAATAAACTGCTGAAACAGTTTTGCGACTTTAGAATCTATTAAGCCTCTTTGAAGTGCGACTTTGAGGAATTCGATTTCTTGAAATCCTAATTTTCTCCACCGACCTTTTCCTATTATGTAGACATACACACCAAATGGTCTTATAAACACAAGACTTAAGAGTTGACTTTGTTAATGAGTTGCTAGCTAGCAAATTTGGATATGAACTAATGTTCTCTTAATAAAAACAATAATTATATTAGGAATCATGCTGAAACTTATAAACATTAAACTGTAATAACGGTGATTAACGGTAATCTGCTGGTGACATAAACTAAGTTAAAAAAATTGAGAAAGAGTAAGTTTTATTTTCTTTGTTTTTTTAGCTGAGCTTACTAGAATCGCTATTGAATTTAAGTAGAAATAATCTACAAAGTAAAGACAAAATCGCTATGATTTAAGCGTGGGAGAGCTTTATTCCGGAGGTTTGAACTAGAAGAGTTAAAATTCTGATTGATCTTTCAGAAATTCATCATTCTAATTATGCTTTTTCCTGTATTATATTGTGCTTATCAAGTATTCGAAGAACTTCTGCAACACTCCATGCTTGGGAAGTGGTTCCACCAGGCTCGTAGGGTGGGTCGCCAGAAAATACTTCTGGTAGGGATTTATAGGGGCTCTCCATACAGAACCTTACAAGCGGACCGATGTCTTGAGCGATTTCACACCGAATAGCTGTTATGCTTTTTCCCTGATATAGACGAATACGTGCTAAAGCATCACAAAAAGGTCCAATTAACCATGGCCAAGCAGTGCCTTGATGATACGCCCAATCTTTTTGATCCATCAACAAATATGTATCATATGTCCCTTTATAATGGGAATCCCTAGGAGAAAGTGTACGTAATCCTCCAGGGGTTAGCAAATCTTTGTGTGCTGATTCAACTACGCCTATTTGACGTTTTTCAGGAAGCAGATTTCCACCGTGACTCACGGCAAGAACCATATTTGGTCGGATTGCTCGTTCACAGGGGTCTCCTTCAATAACATCTAATAGAGCATTTTCAGACCAATTCCAAAATTTATCGTTAAAAGATTTTTTGACGTCATCAGCAAGCGAATCATAATCTCTTGCTTTAAGTGAATTCTTTTCATACTTCTCTAACATTGCCAAAAATCTTAGATTGTCATACCAAAGGGCATTGATTTCTACTGCTTTACCATTTCTTGGAGTTACGATGGTTCTTCCAGTACCTGAAGGGTCAGCGTCCATCCATGTTGCTTGTGCTGGACTTACAATAAGGGCGTCATTCTCATCCATCTTGATTATTTGTTCGCTTCCAAAACGTTCATAACTTGTGCCGTTTTGGTACGCATCCATTATCTTTCTTAGAACAGGTAGCATTTCTCTCACAAAGTTCAAATCGCCTGTATATTTCCAGTATGACTTCGTTGCCTGAATAAACCACATTGAAGCATCCACAGTATTGTATTCAATCCTATTCTCTTGTATCCTGTTTGGAATCAAACCTTTTTTCTCATATGTGGCGAAATTCCTAAAGATTTTTCTTGCTTCATCGAATCGTTTGGTGACAAGAAGAATTCCTGGCAATGAAATGAAAGTGTCCCTTCCCCATTCTTCAAGAAACCAGTCTCGACTAGCCGCCCATATCTGGACGATGCCATCCGCATGTTTAACGAAAATATCTGCGGCGTGCGTGAAAGTTTCAAGAACGGGATATTTTTGCCAAAAAGAATCGTCATTTTCATCAAATACAAGTCTTATTGATTGGTTCCCTACCATTAATTATCGCCTATTTTGTTAATGTTTTCACATCTCTTAATTAGAGAATATAAGCATAAGTCATTCTTTTTCCGTTGCCAAGTCTAAACTGTTTTTATTAGGTAAAGTTTGAATCGTTCCTCTTCCTTCTCTTCTTGTAACAATACAATTCGCTGTAATCAACTCACTTGCCAAAGTCAGCCCCTAAAAAGTAGCTGCTTGGAAAAATGCCACCACCCTTCAGAATTATTTAGTAAGGTAAATAATAGGTTACAAATTTCCCTTCTTTCCAATCATAAACATGTTATATTTTGCTATATAAAAAATGTCGCTTCTTTTCCTCATCCATTATCCTCCGAATCTGAGGGCGTCAAGTTCAAGCTACTAGCTTTGGTCCGCACGAACCGTGATATTATTGTTCACATGATAGTAAGATTCTTTTGGTTGTGAGTATTAATTTTATTACAAAATCTAGCTGAGCTAATCCTAAAAATCTGGCTTATAACACTCTACCTTGGAATATAATGCACATAGAATCCGGCGACATTATGAGAATAAAGGACGCAGAAAGAGTGAAAAATAGAAGACAAGGCCTTTAACAATATTGGGTCAGAGCAATATGTCGCATACATTAAGTAATTACTTAAAAAACAATAAATTTAACTAAAGAACTAAGACACTCCTTTAGATTAGGATGTACTTGACCAACTTACGTGATTACTGTAAAGAGGAACTAAAATGGTTCAAGCAGACATTGATACCCGAACGGAAAGGAGACATAAACAGGGAGATGGGATAACGGGTCATTGGGAAGGGATGAGGTACTACCAAAGTAATAAAAGATTTGTAGAGATTGATGACATCTCCGCTGAAATTTTCTTTATGTGGGCTGGACGAATCCTGATAACTGCAGAAAATAAAAAGTGGGCTCTCGTAGCAGCCAAAGCCGCAACCGGTTTCGCCACTTCCATCATTATGTCTCCAGCAGAAGCTGCAATAGAAAGGTTCCTGCCGCCTGAAAAAACCCCGGATGGTCGGTTAGGCGTCCTGATTCAGGTTTATAACCGAACTCTCAAGGAACTGGAAAATCAGATTAGGCTAAGGATAGGTCAATGCATCATGACTTGCCCAACCACCGCTGTCTACGATGCTCTGCCCAATGCAAGGAAAAGGCTGAAGATAGGGCGAAGCCTTCGCTTATATGGAGACGGTTTTCAGAGGAAAAATGAAATCGGAGATCGAAGAATATGGCGCGTCCCCGTCATGGAAGGCGAGTTCATAATCGAGGATAAGTTCGGCGCCGTAATGGCTGCGGCAGGTGGAACCCTATTTTTAATGGTGGATAGTCAAAAGGCAGGTCTTCAAGCCGCGACAAGAGTGGTGGACGCCATTTTTCAGAAGGTTGAGGAAGTAATCATGCCTTTTCCCGGAGGCATCTGCCGATCCGGCTCCAAAGCGGGTTCATTGAGGTATAAGTTAGGGGCTTCCACTAATCATCCCTACTGTCCCACGTTGAGGCGGATTGTACCAGATTCTAGTGTCCCTGAAGGCGTTGAATGTGTCTATGAGATCGTGATAAACGGGTTGACCCTTGAGGCTGTTAAAAAAGCTATGAGTGAGGGAGTGAAGGTGGCGGTTGAGACTTTTGGACTTAAAAGAATCTCAGCAGCCAACTTCGGAGGAAAACTAGGACCCTACAAAGTTCCATTAAGGGAAACATTAACGTTGTAATGAAGTTTTCAAGAAAAACGTGTTAATTTTTAAGTTAAATTGTTGGCGGAGTGGTAAAGATATAAGCAGACATGAACCTTAGATGTCATTAGCGCAGTATTCTAACTTGTCTATCTAATAGTAGCTCACTACACTAGATAACTCCATATGTGGCGTCATCGTAGGCGCTGGGAACCAACTTGACACTTTAATGTTAATGAATATATGCATGCAGCTATCATAGCAGTAGCAATAATAATTACTATTTTTTTAAATTCGCTGTTATACTCCTCTTTATTTATAATAAAAAAGGATGGAGAACGCAAAAAACATCGTCCATAAGATATATATAAATTATAATATACTACTTTTCAAGCAATTCTTTAATATATTCGGCGTACTGTTCTGAAGTCATTAAACTTTTTAATTCTTTACTTAATACCTTCGGTTTTAAAGCTGCTATCCACCCATCCACATAAGGAGACTTGTTTACTAGTTCGGGCGAATCTATTAATTTCTCGTTAACCTTGATGATCTCGCCAGACAAGGGCGAGTATATCTCCGAGACTGATTTAATGGATTCCACAGTTCCTATTGACTCCATCTTGCTGATGAAAAGACCCACCTTCGGTAGATCAACGTAAACCACTTCGTGAAGACTCTGCTGAGCATAATCAGTTATTCCTATTCTCGAAATATCCTTACTTTCTACTTTAATCCATTCATGATCTTTTGTATAATATATGCCTGTGAGAACAATATATCCTCCAACTGTTATCTCAGCCATAAAATTTCCTTCTTGTAAGTTTCTTTATGCATAATTGGACCATTCTTAATTTAAAAGTATTCTGAAAACATTTGCTGAATAATTAAGAGATGGTAAGGTTATCGCCATTTACATCGTTCTATAATTTCGATAATAGTGCCGAATGATTTGTCTGTCGGGAAGTACGCATATTTATTATCGTCGCCAGGAACCACGGCGTATGGTTTCTCTGGAGGAAGCGGTTTACCAGTAGGATCAACCAAGGTTATTCCTTGTTTTTTCATTCTATCATAGAATTCTTTAATATCGTCAACTTCGAAACAAAGTTCAGCCATCATTCCTTGACCTTTCTCCTTAAGGAAGTTAAGGAATGGTCCTCTCCTTGGAGACAGCAATTCTATATAGTTGTCTATTATACGCATATGGCAGTAATCAATTTCTTCGTTAGGGTTTTCTAATTTGAAGTATTTTGGCTGTTCACATCCGAATACTGTGGTGTATAGATCTATGATGTCTTTATCAAGGCTCTTGACAATAATTCCAATATGATCTAATTTTATAATCAATTCTAAATCCTCCAAAATAATGTGTAATCTTGGTATAAATATTTTAATTTTATCCTTCCCCTTAATCTGAAATTGAATAACAATCATTCAGTTACAATATTCAAGGATCCGAATTTATATATTCGGCAAAGAGTTATAATAAAAGACTATTCAACATGCATTTAGGGATGGAATGTTGGTGGCTAATATTAGTAATATCAGTTCAAGTATCTTGCAGGATCTTAAAGAACAGGTTATAAGAACTGCTAAAGAGATGTTTAAAGAAGGACTTATAAAATCCACCTTTGGGGTCGTAAGCGTCCGAATTCCTCAAACTGGCTATGTTATTATAACACCTAGTGGATTTTGCAAGACACGTGTTATTGCAGAAAATCTATGTATAGTTGACCTTGATGGGAAACTCATTGAAGGTAAATTTAGGCCCTCATCTGAAACATCGATGCATGTTTACATACATAAACAGTTAAAGGATGCGAATGCAGTTCTTCACACTCACTCGCCAGCTGCAACTGCCTTTGCTATAGCACAGAAGGAAATACTCTGTGTTTCTACAGAACAAAGCTTTGCATTTGGCAGCAGAATCCCCCTTGTAGCGGAATATTTTTGTCCAGGGACTCAGGATACAGAAAAACTTGAAAGCATAATTTCTGCTCTAAAGAAGGCAAAGGTGGCATTGTTGAAAAATCATGGAGTAATTATTGTAGGATGTGATCTCGAGGAAGCATTGAACAATGCAATTATCGTCGAAGATATAGCAACAACAGTATTATATTCGTGCATACTCGGAGGATTTCCAAACGAGCTAACTCCAGAAGAAATAAAAGAAGTGAGAGATTTTCGACTGACCAGATATGGACAACACCACAAAGATACCAAGACTCATTAAGAAACCGTATGCATCACTATGGAACGTGGCTTTGTATTTGGTGGTCGAATATCTGTTGTAAAAGAACATTTACGACCAATTGTTTGTGACATAATCCCCTATAGATCCAAGAGTCCTTCAAATTTAGTTGCAAAGATCCGTGGGGAAAACTTACATCCAGACACAATTGTAAGAATCTGCTGTGACGGCTGACTGGTGGATTTCAGACATAAATATGGCATGCTACCTTGTGCCCATCTCCAAGATCGAGTAAAGGTGGGGTTTTCTGACTGCAAATGTCCATCACTTCTTTGCATCTATTACAGAATTTACATCCAGCGATTGTTTCAAGTCGAGTCATTTCCACATCTTGTACACTTCACCCCTTCTTTCCATCTAGATTTTCGATCAGGTATCGGTATCGAACCAATCAGCATCTTCACATACGGGTGTTTCGAATTCTTTATAACAGTTCCAAAATTCCCTTGCTCCATTATCAATCCAAGGTATAAGATAATTATATCATTACTGATGCAGAATGCGCTTGAAAGGTCATGCGTTATATAGAGGCAGGACATTTCAAATTCCCCTTCAAGACTTCTGGATGATTTTTAGAATGTCAGCCCTCATGGAAACATCTATCATAGAGACTGGTTCATCAGACTAGAAAAATTTTTGGTCTAAGGGTAAAGGCTCTGGCAAGTATAACTCTTTGCCTTTGGCCACCGCTTAGTTGATGAGGGTACTTGTCGAGTACCTCTTCAGGATTGAGACCAACCTGCAACAGTGCTTCCTTCGCCATCTTTTCCGCTTCTCCCTGTGAACTTGCCAATTTAAATTTCTTTATAGGTTCAACCAAAACATGATTCATCTTATAAAATGGGTTTAATGTCTCGTAAGGATCCTGAAATATTGCTTGTACCTCTCTTCTGAATATTCTCTTTTCATCTCCTTTCAACTTCCATACGTTCTTGCCGCGATATAAAATCTCCCCAGAAGTTGGCTTTATGAAACCCAGCAGTAGGTTTGTGATTGTGGTTTTACCGCTTCCGCTTTCTCCCGCTAGGGTAGTGATAACCTGTTTGTCTTCCTGTATTTCGAAGGAAAAGTTATCCACCGCAGTCACATATTTTTTGTTGATTAAGCTACCTAGAGAAAATCTCTTCGTAACATTCTTGGCTTCCATAAGATTTTCCATCAAGGCATCTCCTCAATACAAATGGCAAGCTACGAATTTCCCAGGCTCTATTTCTTTATATTCTGGTTCTTTCTTTTCACAGATTTCCATCGCCTTAGGACAACGAGGATAGAATCTGCACCCGATTGGTGGATTCTTTAGGTCTGGTGGTAATCCAGGTATGCTTATTGGAATTGCCTTTTTAAACGATGGAATCGAAGCTATTAACCCTTTAGTGTACGGATGAAAAGGTTCCTCAAAAATACTAAATACATCTTGGATCTCCATAATCTTGCCAGCATAAATAATTGCCAGCCTATCCACGACTTCTGAAAGGATGGATATGTCATGAGAGATTAGTAGGATTGAGGTGCCGACTTTCTCCTTTAAGTCAACCAATAGTTCTAGAACTCCTCTTTGCACAACTACATCCAAAGAGACTAGTTGGTTCGTCAGCGATAATTAATTCAGGATTCAGAGCCATTCCCATGCCTATTATCACTCTTTGCTTCATTCCTCCGCTTAATTCACTTGCGTATTCTTCAGCTATACGCATCGGCAGGCCGACATTCTTTAGTAAGCTAGAGACGAGTTTCGTGAGGTCGCTCTTAGGCTTCTTGCCTTCATGGTCTTCTACTACATCTGCAATTTGGTTATAAATTTTCATAACAGGATTCAGCGCATTCATTGATGATTGAGGCGTAAAGGCTATTCTCTTCCATCTGATATGCCTAAATTCTTCATTGCTCAAATTGTACAGATCTTTACCGCCAAATAACACTTTGCCCCCTGATATGTAAGCGGGGGGTACAATTAGCTTTTAAGATGCCTGTTGCCAAAGTGGACTTTCCACATGCTGATTCGCCTGCCAGCCCAAGTATCTCTTTCTGTTCTATAGTGAAGCTTACGCCGTCTACTGCTTTAACGGGCACAGTCGAGGTTTTATAGTATATTTTTAGGTCCTGTACTTCTAGCAGAGGAGTTGCCATCTTTCTTCACTTTATAAGTCTTGGATTACTGATTTCATCGAGTCCCAAGACTAATAATGTAGAGACCAACAAAAATATACACTAGCACGATGCTTGGTGGTAACCACCAATTGACTATACCTCTAATAAAAGCAGCTAACATCATTGCCCAGTTAAGCATTAAGCCTAAAGTCACGATAGTTTGTGGTCCAAGACCTATGAGTTCTAGAGCTGCCTCTGATAACATTGCACCACCAACAGAAAACGCGTACCAAGTTCCTAGAAATGGAAGCATGTTAGGTATGATCTCTTTTAATATTATTTCTATTCCACTAGATCCTGATAACTTGCTAAATTTGACAAAGCCCCTTTCTTTAAGGCTGAGGGCTTGAGATCTCAGTACTTTGGTTGGAAATGCCCACTAAAGGCTGCCAATATTAAAATCATATACTCAATTGTTACACTACCGAATACTGCTGCTATAATTATCAGAATGGCCAAGCTGGGTATCGTGTAGAAGACTTCTGTGATTACACATATGACGGAGTCCAGAATCCCTCTAAAATAGGCTCCGATCAATCCTAATAACGTAGCTGCTATGAAGGCCACAGACCCAGCTGAAAATCCTATATACATTGAGTTAATAGTACCATGAAATAATTGTGCTAAAATGTCCCTGCCTAATGAATCGCTTCCCAAGGGATGTGCCAGAGATGGGGGTAAGTTCACGCTTACATCCCCTGTCTTCTTAGGTTCGTATGGCCATACTATAGATCCTATTAGAGCGACAAGGTATATTCCGATGATCATGCACAAACCTATTAATAACTTCTTGTTTTGTACGATAATTTTTAACCCACTATACATGTATGTAATCATATTCTTTTTCATGAGAGATATTCGAGATTCGTTCATCATTGCTCATGTATCCTTGGATCTATAAGAGGATAAATTAGCTCGATAAGGAATGCCGCCGTTGTGACTGTAAAGATTACTATTATAACTATGCCTTGTATCAATGGATAATCCAACACGTGCACTGCAGCGTATAGTAGGCTGCCGATTCCCGGATAAGCGAATACTATTTCAACTAACAATGAGCCTGCCGCGATAAATCCTATCGAGATCGCAAGATCTGTTAATAAAGGTAGAAGTGTGCTTCTCATCGCGTAATTTATAAAAATGTTTCTTTCCTTTAAACCCTTCGCTTTCGCCAGAAATAGATAGTCTTCACCTAAAACGTTTACCATTAAAGCTCTCGCTGCTAAAGCCCTGCCGCCGATATTTATTATCAAAAGTGAAAGTGCAGGTAATGTCGCATATTTCAATACGCTGATTGCATAATCGATGGTGCCTGGCGTAAAGATCCTGTCTACGCTTCCGCCAATCGGGAAGATGGGTACGATGTAAGCTAGTAGATAAATTAACATGATTCCAAGTACGTAATAAGGGATTCTACTTACAATCACTAACATGAAGAACGCCGTTTGAGATGCTTTCCCTCCCCCTCTCCAACCCATGAAAGCTCCTAGCATTAGACCGACAGCGAAGCTGATAATCAGTGTCATACCAAGTAAACCTAGGGTCCATGGAAGTGCCGCCATTATTATCTTATTAACTTGCGTGGGGAAATAGTTAATAGAATAGCCCATGTTCCCATGAAGTAGCCCGTTTAGGTATATAATAAATTGAATAAATAGGGGCTGATCTAGAGCAAATATTTTGTTGTACTCCTCCACGAATTGCTGTCCACCAACCTTCACTCCAAGAAGGAGTAATGCACGTAATCTGGCTTCTATTGGATTTCCGGGTATGAACCTGGGAACGAAGAAGTTTATGGCTATCGCGATAAACAGTGTTAAGAGATACATCGAACACCTTTTAATAAGGTACCGTACAGTGTACGATTCTTATCACCTCTCAATACTGCAGTGAGCTAATCCTCGTATTCGGCGGGTTGTCTCCATTCCAGTAAAGCTCTGAGATACGACTCCTGAAGTATCTTCCAACCATCCTTCAAAAGTATCTCAAAATCTGAAGGAAGTATCACGTCAGCATGTAGCTTTGATAATTTCTTTATGGTTTCAAAGTATTTTTCACGGTCGTAACCTTCATCACCTGTCCATCCCAATATGTGTTCTACAGGTACACTTAAAACGTCTCCAGTAAATAACACTGTTTTGCCATCTATAACAAGCCTATAGATTGTAGAACCTGGAGTATGACCTGGGGCAGAAATTACTTCAAACTTCAGTCCTGAAGATTCAATAACGTCCCCATCCTTTACCTTTATATCTACAGGGGAGGGTACATAGTCTTTTTTCTTGAAAGGCCCATGGTCAACTACTCTCTGATCGCCAATTTCTATTGCAGGCGCTTCATCTTTCCCAGCAACGATCTTCGCACCACGATCTCTAAAGAATTTCGCATTACCCATATGGTTACTATGGGAGTGAGATATTAGCACATGGGATATTGGATAATCGGATAATCCCCAGTACTTGAGTCCCTCATCAATAAGTCCGATTTCTTCATCAGTTCCTCCACAATCGTGCATCACCAGAGCATCTTTGCCCTTAATCACGTATACATTATTGGCACACGAGCCTTGTGGATAATAACAAATATTTTGTGCCACGATCCTATAGAGATTTTTTAATACCTGCATTTTCTGTACTCACCTTTCATATTCTGCTTAATTTAGATTTGTCGAGAGTGATAGTAGGTACGTTCTTCCATATACATCTCGCCTGAATATATAAACCCCTCAGTATCTGCCAGCTTTCCCTCATACTTCAGCTCTCCATGCGCTGGAAGAAGAATATCAGCAGGCATAACCGATATTTTATTCTTAATTGTTTCCAAATATAATTCTCGGTCATAATCCACTCCTCCTGACCATCCTAATTTCGATTGTAAATTGTTACCAGCCCAAAAGACCTTTATTACATCTCCAGTGAAAAGCAAGATTTTTCCTCCTGTAACAAATTTATAGAACATAGAACCCTTTGTATATCCCGGGACATGGATAGCTTCAATCTTTATTCCAGGAGATTTAATAACGTCGCCGTCCTTAATCTTCAAATCCACAGTGCATGGAATGAATTTCTTCTTGTGAGTGAACGCATAACTTGCGGTTCTGTCATCACCACTTTCTATTCCTTCGGCATCACTGGGACCCGCAACGATCTTTGCACCTTTTTTTCTCAAGATATGCGCATTGGCGCAATGATCATAATGAGAATTTGTGATTAATACATGCGAAATAGGATAATCTTTCAAGCCCCAGTAAGTTAGATTTTCATCCACAAGTGCTAGATCGCTTTCATCTATACCCGTATCAACCATCATTAAAGCATCTTCGCCTTTAATTACATATATATTTTGATGAGTGCCATAAGGATAACCTGCCACTTGATAGACATTTTTTACTATTTCCATTTTTTTAACCTCTACAGTAACTTCAGTCAAATAATTAACTTGATAACTTGAATATGAACTAATTAATAAAATTATTGGTTGACAATTGCTTGCCAAATTTTCCCAAGTTCTATTCTCGCATAAGTGAGGTCGCGGAAAAGCTATGCTCTTGATAACGGGGGATCCCTCAGATTCAGCCATCGCCTCATACAGGCACTATTGATCGATCCTAAACAACAGGCATGTTTCCGATTGATGTATAAGACTGGAGTGAGCTGAGCTATCGATTTAAAACACACAGATAGGAAACTACCATTCGTAAACCATAAACCAAAAGGCTTATTAATTTAGAAGCTGAAAGACGGAAATTGGAGGAATATTGAAAAATGACGAAAATAGCGAATAAAACTTTGAAGATTTCTTTTGTCGTGACAGTGATTCTATTGATGGGTCTTATGTCGGTAGAATCCGCAAATGCAGTATCGTATAGTCGTGAAGATATTATCATATTTGATATGGCCACTGGCGCAACTCAGGACCCCGAATCAAACAATCCATATGTCGCAGGAATGAATTGGGGGCGTGGGGTTACGCCATATTGTATAGAATATCTCTTCTACTTCGATCCATCAAACGGGACATACATTCCTTGGCTAGCGACAGGTATTACATCGAGTTCAGATTTAAAGACATGGACAATAACCTTGAGACAAGGAGTAACATGGAGCGATGGCGAACCGTTTACCGCAACAGATGTAGCATTTACTTTCAACATGCTCTTAGAGACACACACGCCGCCTTTGTACTGGGAGTCTGAAGTACAGGCTAACGTACAGAGCATTGACATTATAGATGATTATACAGTGAAGTTCAATCTGAAATCAAGCTACCCACGTTTCTATTCAAGTGGTATGATATGCGCCGTTTGGAATGGCATGCCTATAGTTCCGGAGCACATATGGAAAAACTATAATCCCACTTCAACGAATAACCCGTCGAATACGTGGACAGGTCCATACAAAGTTGTCGATTATGCATCAACTGGTGATTGGTTTCTTTTGCAGCGCCGAGACGACTGGTGGGGTACCCTAGTATGGGGGATTCGGCCAGGCCCTAAGTATATGGGGTTCACGGTTTTTGCGGATACGGAAACTCTTATGCTTCAGATGGCTAATGGTGCAGTTGATTTTGGAATGTTCGTACAAAAGTCGGTATTTGATGACTTGAGACTTAAGAATCCACACATTAGGGCTTTCAGCATGAGCTATCCATATGGCTTCTATGCTGATTGTAATCGAATGCTCTATGTCAACTGTGCTCGTTATCCATTTAATAACGCTTTGGTTAGGAGAGCTTTGTCCCTATACATTGATAGAGTTGAGCTCAACGAGTTTAGTCAGGAAGGAATAGCGCCGCCAGCTGAATCAATATTATGTACAACCATGCTGAAGAAGTATAGTGATATTGCGAATGACAAAGTTGCACAATGGGGTACAGAAGAGTACAACGCAACCAAGGCTGACGCGATTCTTACTGACCTAGGGTGGACAAAGGGTAGTGATGGCATCTGGAAGACGGAGAATGGAACACGTGTGACAATAAACTTCCTGGTAACAGGAGAATATGGTGCATCCATCCAGTTCTTGGGCGAGCAGTGCATTGACCAATATAGAGATGCAGGATTTGATGTTACAGAAACGCTTTTGAATTGGGCTCCCCTAGAAAATGCACTAGGCTATAGGTAGTTATGACATTTATGCCGGCTGGAACGGTCCCTGTACGGAGGAACCTTGGCCAGTATTTAATAATCAAAACTGCGGAAAATACTGTCAACCCTTAGGAACATCGACATCCCATTATACTCGATGGAGCAACTCAACCTATGACGCTATCGTTAATACAATGGAAGTACGAGTCCTTCTGACCCAGGCTATACTACTTTAGTAAGCCAAGCCTTGGATATATTGGATCAAGAATCACCACTCATACCTCTGGTACGCGCCACACAAATCATCCCCTTCAGCACTCAATACTGGACAAATTACCCCACATCTGAGAATTACTATGCGTATCCATTCCCGAGCGTTTTCGCTGATGATATGACATGTGTCCTTTACTTTAAGTCCACTAACATCAAAACCACCACAGTATACTTTACTAAAGATACCCGCCAGTTTAGCCAGTATAGACCGGATGGAACCTATAGAGGCGTAGACCAAAACTGGTACGGCCCATTTAAAGCTGGCAATGCTACGATATTACCAGTGGATGATGCTGAATTCTGGGTAGCTCAAGGATATGCGTCCCTTTCACCCGTTATACCAACCATACCAACAGAGTTGATACAGGGCATAGCTGACGATGTATCAAGCCTAAAGACTTCAATTAATTCATTAGATCAGAGAATTGCAGCAATGCCAACAGTTGATGTTTCAGGACTAACGACACTACTATATGCTGTAATCGGTCTCCAAGCGATCGTACTAATAGCAGTACTAGCAGTTGTAATGCGCAAAAAATAAACTCCCCCCCTTTTTTATAGCTGAACCTGTTTTCTTAATTACTGACCCAAAAGCCTTAATTATATCCACAATTACCAGCTATCTACATGAGGATATTTTCGAACGCTTCACTCGCTGAGATAGCGAAAAACACAAGCCGTAGAACCCTAATTTTACTTTTCATAACTCTGCCAGTTCTTCTATTGCCATCAATTCCTTCACTTTGCTCCTCAAATTCAAGCTTGAAATTTTATATTATTAACAATCCTTATTGTAAGAGCTGCGCTCAAGAGATTCAACCACTACTGGACCTCTACGAGGAACAGATTACTGGCTACAATATCTGGGAGCCCAACAACACACTACTATATAACGCAGTTATCAACTTTACCGGATTTGGCATAAAAGAGCTTCCACTTGTCATAGTCTTTAAAAGTAACAGGCTGTTTGCCATTGTGTTTGGTCATCATGGGCAAACTGACTGGGAAGCCATTCTTACGACAGAATATGAAAGTGTGCCAATATATTACAGTCAGTATTTTTTTCCTACCGGAATCAGCATACCTAGCGGATATATAACGGAGCAGGAAAAAATTGATGAAATTACGGATCTTTTTATTCAAGATGGCCCAAATTTCAATGAGGTTCCTGATATCTTCACATTACTACCACTAATTGCATTGGCAGCAGTCGCTGACGCAGTGAATCCTTGCGAGTTCTATGTTTTAACTGCTTTTCTCTCCCTCACATTATATCACGTAGGGAGAAAAGCCGTCCTTAAATCTGGCATAGCGTACTCGGTAGCTGATTTTTATCGTCTATTTCCTGTTGGGAATGGGTATACTAAAATTTGTTGAGTATATCCAACAAATTAAGTTTTTTATCGTAGTAGTTTTTGGCGTGTTTGGTTTTTTCATGGGAGTGCGTGAAATACTGAGCGCTTTTACTAATAGGGAGACCAAGCGCATCCCGGAAGCATTATCAAAGAGGCTGTCAATCGATTTAAGGAATATATCAGAAAATCCTATGACTGCATTCGCCATAGGTGTAGCAACAGGCATCTTCCTTCTACCATGCACTTCTGGACCATATTTCATGGCTGTTATCCTGATTTCTGATCTGGGAAGGCTTCTTGATGGCTTGATTCTGCTAATTATATACAACAGCATAGTTACAGACTCCCTTCATAGCGATCACGCTGTGTATTCACACGGTTAAGCTAAAGACAGGCGAACTGAAACGCTGGTCATCTCGAAACCAAAGAAGAGTAAGTTTAATCTCTGGCATAACGATTTTAATGCTTAGCGTATACCTTTTTTCCACAATAAAAATTTAACCCCAACCCAAACGCTAACGCTATCTCTGGCTCTCATCCTCACACTGAGGGAAACAACTAGTCAATCAACTAGCTAATCAACCAATCAAACAAAACACACAGAAGCTAACATTAGCTCAACCCTTTATCCACTCAAATACTTATCTTTAGTTAGCCTAGGTATTGCTTTTTCATTTTTGCTGCGACTGTCCACAAATTTCCAATTCTTATTCTTCCGATCTGACTGGAAAGCATAAGCCCGTCAAACCGGTTTATTCCATATTTATCCTCCATCCAAAGCGCAAGTTCAAAAAAAGCAGTTCTAATAGTGTCTTCAAGCGTTCTACTTGCGCTTGTGGTTGCAATGGACATAATCTCTTCCTCAGTCTCAATTCGCGGTCAGTTAATTACTCCCCGTTCAGCAAGTCCACCTTAATCCTCACTTCAGCAGGCATCTCAATAGCAGTACCAGAAATTTCCCCATCGCCTTGAACCGCATGAACATCACCTAAGTACAGTAAAGCTCCATCATGAAAAATTGGGAGAAATAATGTACTTCCAATGGTAATATCAGGCAGATCCATGTTTCCTCCATGATGACCTGGCATGACTCCAGACGATATTGACTCTTCTTCAGGATGAGGTGCTACGCCGATTGTGCCTATCATTGGTTGGTAAGGGATAACAATCTTGTCTGAGAAGTATATACGCCCATCTTTTATTCTGCATATTCTGGGTTTGCGTGGAAGACTTATCTTCATAAGCCTGAAGATAGGAGGAGAAACAATGTAACCTTCATTGAATGCTGAAAAGTAAGTGGCTCCCTGTCCTATGGTAGACTTAATCTCCTCAATCGAGACGGATAATGTGCTTCCCTTCTCAGCCCTTTCAACGTAGACCGGGCCTACAACAGGATTTCCAAAAGGAACCTTTCTCCGATTCCTATAATCACCCTTCTTCCTAATCTGCCCTGAAGGCGCGTCTTCAACATCAACAATAAGGCTTTCCCCAGGCTTAACATTAATAACTGGCTCATCATATGGACTCAAGACATATTTCAGCCCTACATCTCTAAAAGACACATGCTTCAATTAAATCACCAAATTATAGATATGAACCTAGAATATAAAAAAAAGACAGTTTTCTCATTTCTTAAAGGATCTTAATATTATCAGGTCTCTTTTCATTTGGCTTCACAGCGCGCGCTATCAAAGTTAGATGTGCATACTGTGGCAAATTGTACAATAAAGTTCTCGACTAGTCAGCTATGCAGCTAGTTCTACAGGCAAGGAAAACATTAGAATTATACAGCTAAGAATACCTGTCAAAGGAAATAGAGAAAAAAGGTAGGTCATCAGCAATTGGAGAGCTTAACTGCTCAAGTATCCTATAATCCTGCAACCCTATTGCTGTTATGGTCATTTGTGGAAGTATCAGTTTAAGGATATTGAATATGATTTGTCGGAGACTGATTACTTACAATTCCGCATTGAACAAGAAGAAACAACATTGATTGATGTTGTCAAGAAAGTGAATTTAGTGAATTTTCTTAATTTGATCGAAAGAGAATGTGCATTAATCATAAAAACCTTAAACAAATTAAGTAAAATCTATAATATTCCTATTTGTTTGTTGGTTTGTTTGTGGTGTGTGTATGTGTGTGTCCCTCTCTCTGTGTATATCTGGGTGTGAGTTTCTTTGGGTTGGGTTGGTGTGGGGTTAAAATTTAATGCATGTGTATTAGCTCTAAGAATAACGTGTTTGTCACGTTTAAGTTGATAGATGCCCTTATGGGAATTTCTCGGTTTCCTTAACCTTTAACTATTCAGGATCTGACATGAAGGCGTTCCAGGCCTTGTCCTTGTGCGCCATGCTCTCATGCTCGAGCATATAGTATAGAGTATTCGATGTTCAGACAATTACCTCCCAGAACCCGACAACCTTGATGCCGAATTTCTCTAAGAGCTTGAGTATGCAATCTTCTGGAATCGGTCATGGAGTGCGTTCATTTTTTTCCGGTACTACCTCGTAGACTCTCCACTTCATTCCAAAGAAAACGAAAAAGAACTAGGTGTTCGTCGACGAAAGCTAGCTAAATTCTCACATTCTTTTTCTCTGGCAATCAAGAATAAGTTCAACTTAGGCTGAGTGTCTGCTTTACCCGTGACGGCAGGAGCCCCTTTTTCAGCCTAGCCTCAGTCTGCTGCTTTAGTAACTTCGCCCATATGAGTTCCTGCCTCGTATATCTACTGAAAGATGTCTATTGGCAGATCGCACCATAATGCTTTTCCAACCTTCACTACGTCAAACGAACCAGCAACGATATCTAAGCCTTTCATTTGTTCTTATATAGACAACAGTCTCTTCGACCCTTAATATCTTTGCATGAAATCAGCCCTATGAAGCTGGTAACGAACTTGTTCTTGGGCGTCCGGTAGATCTCCACGGGATTATGCCAAAAACTTTAAAAACTTTCATTGTAAATAGAGGTTATAGAGGTTTAAAAAAATGGTTTCGAAAAGGATGTACATTGCGGCTACCATCATGATAATCATAATAGGTGGAAGTCTTGCTGTATGGTGGTATGATAGCCAGTTGAAGGTTGAATATAAATTGGTGATCATCCATTCCCAAAACGCTGACTTCGCTAACTATGTAATCAATGACTTCGAAGAATGGTTTATGGATACAAAGGGCTTCGAGATCAACGTTAGCCAACTCACTCCCGGTGACTCAGGAATTGTCTTGGGACAGGTCTTTGCTTGGGAAGGAAGACCAGAGGCGGATATTTTCTGGGGTGGGGATGTCTATAATTTTGGAGAGGCTGCCAATGAGAGTCTTCTGTACCCATACACTACGGTCAATGATGCTGTTATAGTTGAGGAGTTCAACAGTGGGCTATGAGGGGCTTCCATAATGATGAGGATACTAACAATCCGGTCTTCTACGCTGCGTCTTTGAGTGGGTTCGGCTTCATGTGGAACATAGATTCCCTAAGGGATGAAGGACTTAAAACACCTAAGACCTTTGAGGATCTTTTGGATCCTCAGTATCATGGTCATATTGTGATGTGCAGTCCGCAGTATTCAAATTCCACTACGGTCTCAGTGCTTGGTTTGACTCAGTATCTCACTAGAAAGGTGGGTTGGGAAAATGCTCTCACTTTCTGGGCTAATCTCACGGGGAACGTCGGGTTGTATGTGAATGACAGCGAGGAAGTTCCAAAACTGGTCTACTCAGGTGAATATAGTGTTGGGATATGCATTGACAAAAATGCCTTCGAAATTATGATAATGGAGGCGGCGTTCACTCATCCCCATGTTATCGGTTTTTCTTATTGGCCTACAACGGTTAGCCCTGACTGTGTGGCAATACTGAAGGGAGCCTTGAATTTGGGAGAGGCAAAACTCTTCATGGACTACATCACGAGCCAACGTGGACAAAACGCCGTAGTCGCACTATAGAATACCAATGCGTGAAGATGCCACTTCTGCTACTACTTTTGTGCCAAACCCGGCTGAACCTGACACAATTGGTTCCAGACTACGATGTCAATCTTCATAACGCTCTCTTCAGCAGAATACAGCAGCTGTACCAGAGCTGGCTAGTTGTCAACCAAGAAAAAGCCAGACAAGCCTACCAATTGATAATGCAATGTAAAAACGAAGGCAAGACGGGAGAACACTTTCACAATGCTGTTGCCGCATACACAGTCGTTCCAGACAATGTAGACACCCTCGATAAATTGAAGACAATGAGTGACAATGAGAATGCTGTCATAGAAGGATGGGAGACTTGGGGCGGCACCAAATTTCAAACAGCGATCGATGAGGCGACCTTAGAGTCGGGCGCTTAACCTCTTCTTTTTTTAGTTGCCAAAATGCTTAATGAATTCGTAAGGGTATGAAGGAGTTACCTTGGATTGCACGGTCCAGGAGAAAGTCCTAATGATCCATATCGTATACCGAGATCATTCGCTTCATGAACGAGAATAATGCATGAAGACCGTTTGACCACTTTTTTAAACAACATCGAGTTAAATACAGATTGGACTTAGTGGTGAGGATGAGTAAGGTCGTGGTTATTTGCATAGGTCAGCCTGAGACTGATCGAGATTCCAACTTTCACAAATTGAATGACGAAGCTTCGTTACTTCCACCATCACCTTTTCAAGTATATCGTTATCTATCTGTCCGAAGAGCATCTATTAGGTTTCTTAATAAAGATCTTGAATCGTCAAGTTTCCTGTAGTTATCCCTACTTACGGATAGATTACTTGACGCAAGTTATATAAAGAGAAATCTGTTATTATAACTAGCTGAGTGAAAAAAGGGATAAGAAATGAAGAAACACCAAACAATTTTTCCGGTCAAGGTTAGTCATAATGGTAGGTATTTTATAGATACCTCCGATAATCCGTTCTTCTGGTTAGGAACTACGCAATGGCAAATTTTTAGGGATAATACTCTGGATGAAGTGAAGACTATTCTTGAAAACGTGAAAAGCAAGGGGTTCAGCGTCGTTCAAGCGATGCTCTTGGGGGTGCTAGGTGGACCAGCCTGGGGGAACCTAGTTGGCCCAGTTCGCCCCAACGTGTATGGAGAAATACCTTGGTCAAATAATAATCCTCTCACACCGAACGAGGCATATTTCAAGAATGTGGATTCTATTGTAGAAATGGCCCGTGAAAATGGCTTGGTCATTTCGATGACACTTTATCATCAGAGGTTCGGAGACTACATGAATCCCAAGAATGCCAGATCGTGGGGTAAATGGGTTGCTCAGCGATACAAAGACGTGCCTAACATTGTCTGGTCGATGACACCTAAGGCTAATCAAGAGTATGTTCCAATACTTAGGGAGTGGCAGCGGGCCTTCAAGAAGGAGATGGCGGTTTCCATATTATTTACTTCAAACCGGATCCTGCACCATTCTCTTCCAGCTTCATCCACAACGAAAGATGGCTTGCCTTTAACTCTATACAGACATGGAAGGATGTTGAATTAATCTACCCAATGGTGACCAACGACTACAACCTTAAGCCTGTGAAGCCCGTGGTCATGGCTGAAGGTGCCTATGAAGCAGGCACAGAATATGGGTTTGACGTAACTCCGTTATGGATTCGAAGACAAGCTTATTACTCATACTTGGCTGGAGGTCATCACAGCTACGGGCACAACGACAGTTGGCGCCTACTCCCTACATGGAAAAAAACTTTAGACGCGCAAGGCGCCTTCCAGATGAGTATACTAAGAAAAATATTTCTGGGCCTAGAAGAATGGTGGAATCTCGTTCCGGATCAATCGATTTTCGCAAGCGGAGGACAAACCAAAGGAGACATACTGAATCTAGTTGCCCGTCACGAAAAAGGCAAATGGATTCTAACATATTTTGGCAGTAACACAACTGTTTCCATCAATATGAATAAAATTACTAAAAGTAACACAGTCAAAGAATCATGGATCAACCCATCGAATGAAGAAACCATTTTAATCGGCAAATTCTCAAATAAAGGAGTACAATCCTTTACAACTCCCGATGGATGGGAAGACGCTTTACTGAAACTCGAGATAGCCTAAAACAATTAACGAATAGAAGTAAGTGAACGCTAAAAGAACCTTAAACATACAGGATGCCTATTCGAAGATAGCAAATACAACTTTTTCTTGTCTAAATACAATCAAACCATCAAACGCACTTATAAAATGGCATGAGCCTCCACCTCTCAAAATATTTTTTATACTATATTGATCGCAATAAATAATATTAGAAATAAGCGGATTTTTCTCCTATTTGTAAGATCATGACCTTAATATCTAACTCTCTTAACTTAACTTCTTGGCGGACGAGGTATGGTTTTCTAAGGAGAAGTTCCAAAGATTCCAATGCATAGGGATCAATATCTTGGCTTTGAGGTCTCGAGTTATCCTGACGGCCTCTCCTGGGTTATTATATATTTCCATTCACGCGCGCTATCATGAATTCTAATAACACAACCCTCAAAACCTTTATGTTCTGCTAGTAAATAAATCTAAATACTTCGGACTTATAAAGAGCCAATAAAGAAACCTGCAAACGAAAAGCGTGCACTTGAGGAGAATTGTTTGCCTCGTTTAAAAATTAGCGTTAATATTGGAGAGGGCTATAACGACCCGATGCGGTTTGTTGAATGTGCAGTTCTAGCTGAAAAATATGGATTTGACACTGTATGGTTTGGTGATCATCTATTACCTTGGGTCCATAACCAGAACAAATCAGCCTTCGTATGGTCTGTTATGCCGTTGGCTCTTGATAGGACGAAGAGAATCAAAGTAGGTCCCCTTGTTACTTCACCCATCGGAGGTAGGTATCATCCCGCTATAATCGGGCAAGCAGCCGCCACCTTAGACAATATGTACCCTGGAAGATTTCAGCTCGGTGTAGGTTCAGGTGAAGCAATGAGCGAAACTAGGTTCTTCCCGGATGGATGGCCTAGATGGCAGGAGAGGATTGAAAGGCTATCTGAGGCTGTCGTTCTAATAAAGAGGATGTGGGAAAGTGAAAAATACTTCACTTATGAGGGTAAACATTTCAAGATGTACAACTTCTATCTCTACACGAAGCCTAAAACCAAGATTCCCATTTACTTCGCAGCTCAAGGAAGAAAAGCCGCATCCTATGCAGGGATTTACGGAGACCACCTTGTAACAGTAAATCCTCCAGAGACCTGCCGAGATATAGTTTTCCCGAGCTTTTGAGAAGGCTGCACAAAAGGCGGGATATGATCCTTCAAAGAAGGAGAAGATGGTCGAGGTTCTTCTTTACTTTGCGGATAGAAATATAGGGGTTGAAGAAGTTCGAAGGTCAGGTGAGGCCGGTTTTTTCGCTGAGGGTTCGTTTGACGAGACAGATCCAAAAAAGATCCAAGAAATGTCTTATACAGTGAGCGATGAAACAATAATAGCCAACTTCTGTTTTGTGTCCTCACCAGATGAAATCATCGAAACTATTGAGAAGTACTGGAATGTCGGTGCGACACATATTGAACTTGTCACTCACTCATTTCCTGAAAGAATAAAATTGATAGGAGAGAAAGTGCTGCCATATTTCGCTGCAAGTGTAAAATAATATAAGGATAACAGGGAAATAGAGCAATTGGTGAAATGGTTGATTAAAGAAGATATAGAAACACCAGCTTTGCTTTTGGATTTTGATGTACTACAAGAAAACATACGTATGATGGCGGATTACCTGAAGGACAAGCGCGTGAGATTGAGACCTCATACTAAATGCCACAAGACCCCAATAATAGCTCATATGCAATTGCGTGCTGGCGCTAAGGGTATTATGGTAGCCAAGTTGGGTGAAGCAGAAGTTATGGCAAATGCTGGCGTTAACGACATATATATCGCAAACCAAGTGGTGCAGAAAACGAAGATTGAAAGACTAGTTAACCTCAATCGGTATTGCGATGTCTCAGTTGCTGTTGACAACCCCAATGTTGTGGAAATGCTGTCAAATGTTGCTCTAGGCAAAGGGTTGAAGGTCAAAGTTATTGTGGAGATCAATGTGGGGTTAAATAGATGCGGAGTATTACCGGGAAAACCCACGGTGGACTTGGCGAAGAAGGTCTCTAGGTCAAAAGGGCTTATATTAGAAGGCGTGATGGGTTATGAAGGACATGCAAGCTGGATTGAAGACTTTAAGAAAAGAAGAGAGGAATGTAACAAATGTTACCGCAGAACACTGGAGACAGTTGATCAAATCAGAAAGGCTGGGATCGAGGTAAATACTATCGGTACAGGGGGAACAACTAGTTTTAGCATAGCTGCTGAATATCCGGGTATTAATGAGATACAGCCAGGTCATTATGTTTTCATGAGTAAAAGTCATTGCATGGATGGAGTTCCATTTAAGTCTGGATTGACAGTTTTAACTACAATAGTTAGCAGACCAGCTCGAAACCGAGCTGATTATCGATGGAGGCGTTAAGACATTCTCTCTAATGCTTGGATACCCCAAAGTTAAAGGGATTACTGGCGTAGAAGTTAATGAGTTGCATGTGGAGCATGGAATCTTAAGATTAGAGAATCCGAGTGTTAACCTAAATGTGGGTGATAAGTTAGAGTTCATTCCTGCTTATTCAGGGGCAACAGTAAATCTTCATGATAGATTCTATGTCACAAAAGGAGACACTGTAGAGGCTATATGGAAAATAGAAGGCCGAGGAAGAGTAGACTAATTGGACAACTTTTCTTCCTTTTTTTACATTGCTCTTCTTGAAAAACATCCTAATGTCCGATAGCTTAGAAAAAAATATAGAGACGATCGTTAGTAAACTGGATTATACGCTGCCCTTAAGATAATAATCTTGGTATTCTTTAAGATAAGACCTAAAGTTATGTCTTATTCAATTGTTCGAAGACTAGTTTCCCACTCACAAGTTTGATCATTTCGATAGTAGCGAGTCCCTAGATGAAAATTGATAGATTTTATCAGAGATTCAGATTAAAGTATTCTGACTCGTCCGACTTTGATTGATGATCGATCGGTTTTGTAACATAAAACCTTATATGGTTCATGACAATTTTGAAAAATGAGATGATTAGAATGGAAGCCTTAGCAATGACTCAAGTTGCCATTGTCGCCAAGGACTTGCGCAAAACAATTGAGACATACCATAGAATGTTGGGCTGGGGTCCTTGGAATGTCTACGTCCTCAAACCGCCGCGACTTCATCATACGATTGTGCGCGGCAAATCTTTACACTACACAATGCAGATAGCAGAGACGCATGTCGGACCAATTGGCTTCGAAATAATTGAACCCCTAGAGGGACCAAGTATATACAAAGAGTTCCTCGAGCAGAAGGGAGAGGGGCTTCATCATGTAGACTTGCATGAGAACAGCAACAGATATAGATGAGACATTGGCCAATTTCAAGAAGAAGGGTGCAGAGGTTCTTATGGAAGGTTGGATTGAGGAAAGCATCCGGTTCTATTATTTGGACACGGAACCGATGTTGAAACTGGTCTTAGAAACCGGAAGCGGTCACGCCATTAACCTGAAACCTGATTGGACATATCCTTAATCTAACTAGCTAGACTACTAAGAGCGTGCGCGCTAGCTCAGCTACTAAGAGACAGTTGAAACGATGGTGAGATAATGTATCCTATAGGTAGGTCTATAGAAGAGATTGAGACTCCAGCACTACTTCTGGACTTGGATAAGTTCCAGCGAAATATAGATAAGATGTTCTTTTTCGCTAAGAAGGTTGGTGTTAGCGTGAGACCTCATGCAAAGACATTCAAGGCTGCAGCAATCTGCAATAAGCTGCTCGAAGCCGGCGCTATAGGCTTGATGACGCAGAAACTCGGTGAAGCAGAAGCTATTTTGAATTCAGGTGTCCTCTACGGAAACAAGGACATCCTCATTGGCCAGGAGATTGCTGAACCAACAAAAGCCGAGACATTGGTTGGTATGAATGTCGCAATGGGAGAGGGAAAAGTCATTGCTTCTCTTGACAACGCAAAGCAGGCTGAGATTCTGTCGGATGTAGCACTTAAGTGGGAGACCAAGCAGCATGTCGTTATAGATTTAGATCACACGGGGAAATGTGGGACTAGGCCTGGAAAACCAACACTGGATCTTGCTAAGAAGGTAGTATCGCTGAAGGGACTGAGATTCAGAGGGATCTATGGCTATGAAGCTCCCGTTGATAAGGAAATCGCATTGCAGAAGAATAAGCTTACAGTTGACACTGCCAACCTGATTAGAAGTGCAGGAATCGAAGTAGAGATAGTGAGCGCTGGTTCAACGTTAACGTACGAAGTAACAGGGACATATCCTGGGATTACTGAGATTCAGCCAGGTTCTTTCGTCTTCGGTGCTGGCCCTGAGGGATCTGGATACGGATGGGAAACAAAGAATGATGTCTACTTCGAATCAGCGCTTACTGTTCTAACCCAAATCATCAGCGATAACTTTTCAGACAGAGTCATCACGGATGCAGGAGAAAAGGCAATGGCCCCAATGCGCGATGTGAAGCCACCTGTCTTGGTCAAGATTGACGAAGAAGTGGTAGGGTGTGAGAGTGTTAGCTTTGCAGAGGAACATGGAATCGTCAGGTTCAAAGAAGGAAGTGAAGTGCGGAAACGCCTAAAATTCGGTCAGAAGATAGAGTTTATACCAAGCCACTGTTGTACATGCGTGAACCAACATGACGAAATCTTTGTAGTTAGGAACAAAAAGTTAGCAGTCTGTCTGGCCGATTACTGCCAGAGGCAAATACTACTAAGAGATAGGTAACAAGTCTAACATTCCCGTAATATGTGTTATTTGGGTGAACATTGAATGAGCATCAAGACGGAGATAAAGTCAGACCGAATGTCTGCCCAAGAATTTGATCAGCTCTTCCAGAAGGTCTGTAACTGGGGAAGATGGGGACCAGACGACGAACTAGGTACCCTCAACTATATTACCCCATCTTGTATTCGAGTTGCTGCCAGCCTAATTCAATCATGCCGCACCGTTTCAATGGCAATCCCAATCAACACGGTAGCTGGACCTGATAACCCACACCCAGCGGTCCATCACATGATACAGACACACAACACAGTTTCTAACCTAGGAGAGCCCTCATTTGCCTTGGACTACATGGCCTGCGAGTTTCACGGAGACTGCCACACCCACATAGACGCCCTTTGTCACATCGGGTATAAAGGTAAGCTCTACAATGGAAAGCCAACTAGCAGCGTGACGTCCAGGGGCTCGACATTGATGGACATCACCGCTTACGCCCAAGGCATTGTTGGGCGAGGAGTCCTCTTGGATATTCCACTTTTAAGAGGGGTGAAGTGGCTTGAGCTTGGTGAAGCTGTGACTAGCGAAGAGCTTGAAGACGCCGAAAAAGCTCAGGGAGTACGGCTCGGCGAGGGAGACATCTTCTTATTTCGAACGGGCCATCACCGCCGTCGCTTGGAGCTTGGCTCCTGGAATTGTGGATATGACGGTCTCGGTAAAGCTGGGTTGCATCCGACTACCATGCTACTACTCCATGAACGAAAAGTAGCTGTATTTCTGCCTGATGGTGATGGCGAGACTGTGCCAAGTAATGTTGAGGGAGTCGCTTATCCAGTCCACGCTCTCCAGATAGGGGCGATGGGGATGGCTTGTGCTGACAGTCTCCAGTTCGAGGAGTTGAGGAAAGTCTGTGAAGAAGAAGGGAGATGGGAGTTCATGGTCGTCATAGCACCTCTTCGCTTCCCAAGGAGTACGGGTTCACTGATCAACCCGATCGCTATCTTCTAACAATCACTTGCGACGTTACCCTTCTAGCTAGCTAGAAACAAAAATAGACTTTCCATAATGTAGAGGAGTAAGCTACCATTATTGTAAAAAAGCTAAATTAACTGTACAGCTGACGTTTCTTTTCCATGGTCTAATTATGATTTCGTAGTTAACAGTATGACTAATTCTTTATGAAAGAAGATATTTTCTTTCTATATCTTCAAGAACCAGCACCCAATCGTTTTGATCTCCATGGGAGGGTGAAACAAATTCACAAATTCCTTTATTGGAGTATTGTCCAATAGATATCCACGTTCCCCTCCGTGGGTCATACCACTGAGCTTTAACTTTTTTCCCAGAAATCTTATTCATATCTATACTCACAGGGTTCCCAAATGGTAAGTAGGTAACGATAAAGCTTCCATCTTCAGCTCTCTGCAGCCTGGATATGACCTTCTCCTTCGCTCTGTCCAGCAGCAATAACTGATTGGTCAGAAACCATTCCATACCAGGGTCGTAGTTCAAATAGTTTACGCATTAGCCCCACTTCATAGGCACCTTCAAAATCCATAGCTTTATGCCAATTCGTATTGGCAGACCATATGTTAAAAGGATATGAGTGGTCATTGTCAAAAAGCTTCTTTGTCTCTTCATCATAAAATTGATAGATGTCGTTGCAGCCATATCCATGACCGGCTGCACCCGCTAGAATATTCCAGTAAGTCGCTTCTCGCACCTGGTGTGCGTCTATCCGCTTACCTTCGCGTGTAGTATGATTCTCAAATCTGGATTCCATATCTATGGTTGGCTTTATCGGCTTGAGAGCGTAGTCGTGTGTTATAAAATCATAGTTTGGAGTTGCCCAACGATGACCGGACTGAATCATGTTAAAATCCAGCCAGTTCTCGTTATGAAACCAGAATGAGGAAGAATATCCGGTGAGATCAGGTCGGGGACCAGGACCATGGTATGAAACGAGTTGCTTTTTTTCGCTCCCATCTTTTAGCCCCCTCGCCATAGCGGTCCAGACCTTTCTATCTAATACTGGCTCCCTATCGCCGCCTAGGAGCCAGATGATGGCGTTGTCTTTGTAGCGGGTACCTAAGAATCTTCCGAACTCAAAAGCGTTTGAAATGTCAAAAACCTGCTCGTTAGTTCTTGTCTGCCTTACGTGTTCTCCCCATGTAGCCACCAAACCCATGACTAATCCAAGTTCATTCGCTCTGTTTACTACAAAGTCTACGTTCTTGAAAAATGCTTCATTTGGCTTTGCAGGATCTTTTTCAATAAGTGTTAAATCTCCGTAAAGATTCGGAACTTCCAAACCCCTCAGCACATAAGCATGGATCACGGTAAAGCCTTTAGATACACGGTTCTTAAAGTATTCATCCACCTCTTCATGATTAAGCCTCTTAAATAATGTCCACGCCACATCACCTAGATAGAAAAACGGCTCTTCGTATTGGTTAACGAGATATCTCTTGTTGGTGCTGACTTTTAGTTCTATACCCCTCACTGACCGAGTGACATTACGACGCATCTTGACTACCTTCTAATATAGCTAGACTAGGTTTCACATATGTCTTTCTGCTTTTCCAGACCTTGGAAGTCTGGATCGAAATGTTTTTACTCATTTGTAGATAAGAGACACGAAAGATCATAAGTTAAGAGCTAGCTGACTAAATAACCAATGACGGTTAAGGACCAAGCTTTGTGCTTGAGATCATAAATTTCCTCTTTATGAAGATTCTTCGGCTCTCTAAGCATTCAGTGAACTATCTTCAATATCTCCTCTGAGTAGCAAAGGCAGCAACCTGCTTCCTTCTCTTCCTAACCAACTCATGGCAAAACCTAGAATGTCTAATAGGAGGTTTCTAATCAACCTTTTTTAGGGCTCCTATTTTCAGCAGGTTCTGTGAGTGAATGTTCAGGGCTATTCCGAACGCATCTTAATATCTTTCAACCCTGTAGCAGCAGCTGTAGTTTCTGTCTTGTCAATATGGGTTCTGAAGGGCTCTAAAAATAATCCGAGAACCTTAAAGCTTATTATATTCCGAACGAGCAAGGTAAATACAAGTGAGAAATTTATGATCAGAGCCAAAGATATTGTTGAATATGCAGAATCTCTCTGCGGACACATCTTGAATACGGATGAAGGCGTACAATATGGCAGCTTAGAGAGACCGATTAAGAAAGTCCTGATTTGCTGGATGGCTACTGCTAGTGCTCTTGAAGAAACTGGAAAAACTGGAAGTGACCTTGTTATAGCTCATGAGAGCTTATACTATCCCTATAATGCAATAATACGAAAGGACAACCCTCTGGGCTGGGAAAAATGGCAAACTAATGTTCAACGCACTTCTCTGCTTATGAAGTATAATCTTACGTTTATGCGTATCCACGGTACATTAGATGAAATCTGCATATTTGATGATTTCGCTAAAAAACTGAGACTAGGAGAAGCTGATAGAAGCTGATGGCCTATTAAAAATATATCAGATTCCTTCATGTACTCTCAAGAATTTAGTGAAAAAAGTTAAAAAAAGGATTGGCGTTGCTAACGTAAGAGTGTCAGCACCAAAAAGTATGGAACAGAAGGTGGGGAGAGTTGGTCTACCCTGGGGAGGACTAGGATTATCTGTTAATGTTGAATATCAGCAGCGGTTGATAGAGAAAGGCTGTGATGTATTTATTGGTGGTGAGAGTGATGAATATGGCTTCATCTTCGCCTCAGAATGTGGAATACCTATAATTGAGACTAGTCATGTCATATCAGAGAATCTAGGATTGAAACATTTCACTATAATGCTTAAAGATGAATTTCCACAAATAGAGGTCAATTTTTATAAAAACCAGTGCCCCTGGCTGGCTAGCTAGTCCACTTAGAGTCAGGCAAACATAAAAAAAGGAAAATAAACATAGGTTAGGTTGGGTAGGATTAAAATTTACACAAAACCCAAACTTAAAAGTTATATATAATCTACTTTCTCAGCTAAGAAATTTTAATAGGCGATACTGATTTAAGCTTTATTATTATTTGATTGATAGCAAGCGGAAAATATGGAGGGACCACAGGAAATGGGCAGGGTTGAATTGAGATTTCGTCAAGTCCATCTTGATTTTCACACAAGCGAACAAATTGCCAATGTAGGATTAGAATTTAATCCTGAAGAATTTGCATCTACTCTTGAGAAAGCTAGGGTCAACTCGGTAACCTGCTTTGGAAGATGCCATCATGGTTGGATCTACTTTGATACCAAGGTCTTCCCAGAGAGGCGTCACCCTTACATGACCAGGAATCTTCTGAAAGAACAAATCGAGGCTTGTCACGAGCGGGATATCAGAGTACCCATCTATACCACAGTGCAATGGGATCACTATACTGCTAACAAAAACCCTGAATGGCTGGTAATAGATGAAAACGGATGTCCTATCGATACAAAACCATATGAACCTGGTTTCTATCGAACACTGTGCGTAAACTCACCATATAGAGACTTCCTTAAAGCTCACGTAAAGGAAGTTCTTCAAACACTACCTACAGACGGCATCTTCTTCGATATAGTTCAAGTGCGAGACTGCTCATGCAGATACTGTCGAACAGGAATGGAAAAAGAGGGTCTGGAACCCTCAGACTCGCAGGCACGATGGGAGTATGGACTGAAAACCATTAACAACTTTAAGCTTGAGATGACAAAATTTGTACGCAAGCTCAACAAAGACTGCACCATCTTCTACAACTCTGGACACATCGGACCTATGCATAGAAGCACAGTGGACGCATATACACACTTCGAACTAGAATCACTACCCAGCGGAGGTTGGGGATATATGCACTTTCCAATATCCGCGCGCTATGCCCGTAACCTCGGAATCGATTTGTTGGGCATGACTGGCAAGTTCCATACTTCATGGGGAGATTTCCATTCATTCAAGAACAAGCAAGCCCTAGAATTCGAGTGCTTCAGGATGTTGGCTCTGGCCACAAAATGCTCTATAGGCGACCAACTACATCCTTCCGGAAAAATCTGTTCAGTCACCTATAACCTTATCAGATCTGTCTATTCAGAAGTTGAGAAGAAAGAATTATGGTGTAAGAATGCACGACCTATAAGCGAAATAGGTGTCTTTACACCCGAAGAATTCATGGAAGGCCCAACTTACCACAGGCAAATACCTTCAGCAGTGATTGGAGTTACACGTATGCTACAAGAGGGCTTTCATCAATTCGAGATCATCGATTCTGCTTCTAACTTACTGGACTTTAAGGTTGTCATATTACCTGATGACATCCCAGTTTCTGCCGATTTAGCCAACAAGATAGAACAGTTCGTGGCTAAAGGCGGCTCAATCATTGCTTCGTATGAATCCGGTTTGAATAGCACTAAAACCGAATTCGCCCTCAAAGACCTCGGTGTCAGATTAAAAGGGCCTGCACCCTATAGCCCGGACTTCATCATTCCTAAGGGAGATATCGGAAAAGGCCTGCCAGAAACTGAACATGTGATATATATGAAGGGCTTGGAAGTAGAGGCTGAACCAGGCAGCCAAGTGCTGGCTGATATTGTCGTGCCATATTTTAACCGAACTTACAAGCATTTCTGTTCACATCGTCATACCCCATCAACAGGAAAAGTTGGCTACCCAGGCATTATCCGGCACAAAAGATCAATATACTTCATACATCCCATCTTCTCCCAATATAACAAGAACGCACCATTATGGTGTAAAAAATTATTCCTAAATGCTCTAGATATGTTACTTCCAGAACCCTTAATACGCTTAGAAGCTCCCACAACGACAATGGTCACGGTCAATGAGCAATCTGTTGAAGATCGTTGGATATTGCATTTACTCCACTATGTGCCTGAAAGACGATGCGAAGATATCGACATTATAGAGGATGTAATACCACTATTTAATGTCAAAGTCTCAGTGAAAGTATCAAAAAAGATTAGAGAAGTTTTATCCGTACCAGATCAAGTTGCGCTAACATTTGAAAAGAAAAACGATCGCATAGAATTTTCCCTTCCAAAGTTAGAAGGACACCAGATGATACGCTCTAAATTTTATGTAGAATATATTCAAATGGAAAATGTATCGAGGTGATATTGCTATCTCCAAAATGTCCCCTTTTGTGACAATGTTACTTTTTATTATCTTGCTTAATAGCACTTTACAAATCGCAAAACATTATTTTATATTTTACGAGGAATCGAAGGCCTCATTTATTCTTTCATCGAATGTTGAAATAAGTCAAAAAACGGAATCGTTGAATTATACGGAAAAAAATAAGTTATTTAATGATTATCTTATGCCTTCTTATCTAAAGAAGTATGCAATTAGAGTGTCTGAAAGGTCTCTTTTAATTTTTGTATTATTTATAGATACTGAAAAGGCCGTATTAGAGGTAAATGTTGATGGACTCGTAAATAAAACAAGAATTAGTGCACTATGGTTATCTCAGTCTTATATTTACTATGTAAAAAATGATGGTGAGGCATTTATCTCGGTTATGAACCCTCAATCTTATCCTGTTTACTTCAGGTTTTATGTAGATACCAGTGAACCATTAAGCGATGTAAACTCTAAGTTATTGCCTTTAGAAGGCAGTCAAGTTGCTTTTCATATTGATTTAAGAAAGGATGATAAAGTACTTTTAAACATAAGCTATGCAGACCACATCAATCCAAGATATACCGTATTCGCTTTATATAACGAATTTTCCTCCCGCGAAAGCGTTTATTCTCTTTATCAGTATGAACAAAGTTCATATGGAACCTCATCTTTCACTGCAAATTTAGGAGGGAGATACTACATTATTATTGACTCCAATGAAGGAAAAGGAGTGTTTTCCTTATCAAAGTCAATAACTTCTCCTCCTTGGAATCAAGAATGGTTTTGGCTTCTAATTTTAATCGTCTTTTTCATTATCGTAACGTTTTTGACAAAAATAAATATTTTTGGTATAAAAAATTTAGAGAGATCCACGACATTTGCTTTTCTTGCTTGTTATTTTGGGCTTCTCACAATTGGTATGCTAATTTCTGTGGCTGGGACTTTTAGTTATGGAACAACAATTTATATGCAATTGTTTTATTTTCTAATTTTTTTATTCATGTTAAGCCACACTTTACAAATCTATGCATCTTACTTGGACAGAAAGAAAATAATCGAAAAATGTCAAATTTGTGGTAGGGAAGTGGACATTCACGAAGAAAATTACTGTTGTGGTAAAATAGTTAAGAAAATTTCAGTTACTTGGTTTTTTTTGCCATTGTCTTTCAGTTTTCTTTTTTTTGTTATTGGATATCTTATTTCAGAATCGTTTTTCCACAGTTTACTAAATTATTCTTTCTGGGTCGGGAGTTTTGGCAGTATAGTTGGAGGGGTCATTGGATGGTGGATAAATAAAACTTTGTATGGAATAAAATCATGGAAAAAAAACATAGATCGATATGAATTTCCGCGTTACATACCCTATATGGCAATCGGACTTCTACTTGAAGGGATAATGTTAGCTCTTGTCTTCCCACTCATAATTAATTTTCTCCAAGTAATATTCTTTGAACAGAACACCGAATTACTTATTTCACCTGGCTTCGTATGGTTTCGTACAAGAATTGCTGAATTAACTATACCTACTCCTTTGGCAACAATATTGATTATTATATCTTCAGTATTGATATTTCTTATAATAATGAGAATAAAAAAAATTGAACGACAGATATAAAAGAGGATTAAAAGATGGTTGAGTATTTAATTGCTATAGATGCTGGAACTGGAAGTGGAAGATGCTTAATCTTCGACAAAAATGGAAAAGAAGTAGCTTCTGCAACAAGAGAGTGGACGCACGAGACAATCCCTAAGTACCCAGGATCACAGGTTTTTAATACAACACAAAACTGGAAGTTGCTATCTGAGTGTATCCAAGAAGTGCTTCAGAAGGCAAAGGTTTTTCCGGGAGATGTAGCAGCTGTTAGTGCCACAAGTATGCGAGAAGGAATGGTGCTATATGATATAGAAGGTAAAGAGATCTGGGCTTGTCCAAACGCTGATGCAAGGGCAGCAGACGAAGTTACTGAACTTTCAAAAAAGGGATTATCCCAAAAGATCTATTCTATTTCAGGGGATTGGCCGTCCATAATTGATCCTCCCAGATTTCTCTGGATTAGGAAATATGAACCTAAAAATTTTAAAAATACATGTCATATGACAATGCTGAGCGATTGGATATTGTATAAGTTAAGTGGCAAGTTTGTTACAGAGCCCTCTATAGCGTCAAGCTCAGGTTTATTTGATCTTAAGAAACGGATATGGTCTAAGGACATCATTGAATGGTGTGAACTACCAATAGATATATTTCCTGAAATTGAAAAAGCAGGAACACCTATAGGTGAGGTTACTTCAGAAGCAGCTGTTCAAACAGGATTGAAAAAGGGAACTCCAGTAGTTATGGGTGGCGCAGATACCCAGCTTGGTCTAATAGGCGTAGGAGCTGTAAAATCATTACGTATGACTGTTATAGGTGGTACATTTTGGCAGCAAACGATCGTCACAGATACACCGATGATTGATCCACAATGTAGGATTAGAACTCTCTGCCATGCGATTCCAGCGCAATGGATGACAGAGGGCATTGGGTTCTATTGTGGTCTTGCTATGCGGTGGTTTAGAGATGCTTTTTGTTCAGAGGAAAAAAAACTGGGTAAGGAGAAAGGAATTGATCCATATAGTCTTCTAGAGGAGAACGCTAAAAATGTTCCACCAGGCTCTAATGGTGTTATAGCGATCTTTTCCGATGTCATGGATGTCAAGCATTGGATTCATGCTTCTCCTTCCTTCATTCAATTCGATGTATCATCCCCATCAACATCAGGTAAAAAAGAATGCTTCCGGGCGATTGAGGAAAGCGCTGCTTACGTTTCTTATGGTAATATTAATATAATTAAGAATATAACGTCCTATCAGCCTAAGGAAATTGTCTTCTGTGGTGGCGCTTCTAAGGGGTTTCTCTGGACAAAAATTTTAGCTGATGTACTTGGAGTAAATTTAAAAGTACCAGTAGTTAAAGAAGCTTACGGCTTTAGGTGCAGCTATTTGTGCTGGAACTGGAGTGGGCATTTATGACAGCATTCTCAACGCTGCTGAAAATTTAGTCAAATGGGATAAAACTATAAACCATGATGATGAAACTCATAGGACATATATGAAACATTATGAACAGTGGGCAAACATTTATTCAAGATGCTTGAATATGGTTGAAGAAGGTTTACTAAAATCCATGTGGCATGCCCCTAGCACTTAAACTACAGTATATGGAAATATTATTGCTAGATCGGGACCAGAAGGTTCTGGCTAACTTTTTATCATACAGTCTGTATTGGCGAAATACCTTTAATTGGGAATGACTAGCTAGTTACATATCCATCAAAGCGCGCGCGCTAAATTGCCTAGGGAAAGAAGTTCAATTAGCAAGTATGGTTGATCTATCGTTCAAAAATTGTCTAAGTTAGCTATGTTTGAGTCCGCCTGGTTTAGTGGATCATTGAAGGAGTGATGACATCAATGATTGTAACAGTAAATCCTCCAGAGATCTGCCGAGATATAGTTTTCCCGAGCTTTGAGAAGTCTGCACAAAAAGCAGGATATGATCTAGCTGAGCTACTATAACTTTCCATAATGTAAAGGAGTAAACTATCATTATTGTAAAAAAGTCTAAGTTAACTGGACAGCTGACGTTTCTTTTCCATGGTCTAATTATGATTTCTTGGTTAACAGTATGACTAATTCTTTATGAAAGAGGATATTTTCTTTCTATATTCTCAAGAACCAGCACCCAATCGTTTTGATCTCCATGGGAGGGTGAAACAAATTCACAAATTCCTTTATTGGAGTATTGTCCAATAGATATCCACGTTCCACTTCGTGGGTCATACCATTGAGCTTTGACTTTTTTCCCAGAAATCTTATTCATTTCTATACTTACTGGATTCCCAAATGGTAAGTAGGCAATGATAAAGCTTCCATCTTTAGCTCTTCCAGCTTGGATATGAAGCTTCTCCTTCGCCCTGTCCAGCAGCAATAACTGATTGGTCAGGAACCATTCTATACCAGGGTCGTAATTCAAATAGTTTACGCATTAGCCCCACTCCAAAAGCGCCTTTAAAATCCATAGACTTTATGCCAATTCGTATTGGCAGAACAAATGTCAAAAGGATATGAATTGTCATTGCCAAAAGGCTTCTTTGTCTCTTCATCATAAAATTGCCAGATGTCGTTGCAGCCATATCCATGACCGGCTGCGCCCGCCAGAACATCCCCGTAAGCTGCCTCTCGCACTTGGTGTGCGTCTATCCGCTTACCTTCGCGTGTAGGATGATTCTCAAATCTGGACTCCATATCTATGGTTGGCTTTATCGGCTTGAGAGCGTAGTCGTGCGTAATAAAATCATAGCTTGGAGTTGCCCAACGATGACCGGACTGAATCATATTAAAATCCAGCCAGTCCTCGTTATGAAACCAGAATGAGGAAGAATATCCAGTGAGATCAGGTCGGGGACCAGGACCATGATATGAGACGAGTTGTTTATTCTTGCTCCCATCTTTTAGACCCTTCGCCATAGCAGTCCAGACCTTTATATCTAACGGCTCTCTATCGCCACCTAGGAGCCAGATGACGGCGTTGTTTTGGTACCGGGCACCTAAGAACCTTCCGAACTCAAAAGCATTTGAAATGTCAAAAACCTGCTCGTTAGTTTTGCTGGTTACCTGCCTTACGTGTTCTCCCCATGTAGTCACCAAACTCATGACTAATCCAAGTTCATTCGCTCTGTTTACTACAAAGTCTACGTTTTTGAAAAATGCTTCATTCGGCTTTGCAGGATCTTTTTCAACAAGTGTCAAATCTCCGTAAAGATTCGGAACTTCCAATCCTCTCAGCACATAAGCCTGGATCACAGTGAACCCTTTAGATATACGGTTCTTGAAGTATTCATCCACCTCTTCATGATTAAGCCTCTTAAATAATGTCCACGCCACATCACCTAGATAGAAAAACGGCTCTTCGTATTGGTTAACGAGATATCTCTTGTTGTTGCTAACTTTTAGTTCTATACCCTTCACCGACCGAATGACATTACGTCTCATCTTGACTACCTTCTAATATCAATAAAGGTAGGGATTACATATGTCTTTATGCATCTTCAGACTCTGGATGTCTGTATTGAAATGTTTTTACTCATTTGTAGAAATAAAAAAAATCAAATCTTTGAAATGTACGAGATTAATGTACGAAGACTAGTAACATATCCATAAAATGTCGCCTAGGGGAAAAAAGCTCAATAGGTATTGATCTATCGTTCTAGTTGTACAAGTCAGACTTGACTTAGTAGCTCACTGATGGAGTCTGCCATGGACAGTAACAGTAGGCACATTGAAGTGGCACCTGGGTCTAGTACTCCTTTGGATCTCTCGCCCATTCTACTCGCCCGGCCTACTTTGGCAACTATGTCTTTGGTTGAGTCTCTTCCTTTTATTGCTTCTTCTTTCATTGCGTCCAAGGCTTTTTTGAAGCTATTTCCATTTGTTACCTCATTCTTGAATTTCTTTATTGCTGGTGCAAGTGTATCCAAAAGAGTCTTGTCTCCAACTTCGACTTTTCCTATCTTTCTGATGCTGGCTTCGCCTGCTTCCATCATTTCTCCGAATGTATAAGCGTCTATAGTATCCTTTCCTTCGCACTTTTTTGCCATTGACCTGAAAAACATACCGTATAGCGGTCCCAAAGCCCCACCAATGTTCGTTATGAGTATTCCTGAAAGTATTCTTAAGCTATGCGTCAGATTTCCAGGGTTTTTTCTTAGCTCCTCTGCTGTCATTGTGAAACCTTTTTTCATGTTTATGCCATGGTCGCCATCACCAATCGCGCCATCAACCTCACTGAGGTACTGCCAGTTTTCCTGCATTACTTTAATCATATCAGATACGATTCTGCTTCCATCTTGATTTGTGAATGATTCCATGTAATCATCTCTTGAGTCTGTTTGAGTCCCATGCAGTATGCTTCGTAGTCTATGCATTCTTTCAGTTCTTGGTCAATTTTCATAATTGCCAGAGTGATTCCCGCCATGTCAAGAGATGTGAAGTAGTTGCCAACGTAGGAAGTATGAACTTCTATGCTATTGTCCCTAAGTATGCACTGAATCTCGTTGTAGAGGATGTAGAGTTCTATCAGGGGGGTAGCTCCCAAACCTGATAACATTACAACCACCTTATCATTCCGTCTGAAGGGAAGATCCGGCAGCAAGATATCGGTCATTCTCTTGGCGATCTTATCTGCCGTCTCAAGCGCCGTAGTCTCCAGTCCGGGTTCTCCGTGATGGCCTATACCTATCTCCATATTTCCCTTTTCTATTGTGAAGTTGGGGTGACCTACTTCAGGTATGGTGCACGGTATCAGCCCAAGACTCATACTTCTTGTATTATCAATCGCTTTCTGAACAACAGAGATGACATCTTTCAGATTTCCACCCATTGATGCTTTTGCGCCTCCAATCTTCCACATGAGCACTTCGCCTGTTGCCCCTCGCCTGTTCTCTCGTCGTGTCTTGGGAGCAGA
Source organism: Nitrososphaeria archaeon (assembly GCA_963760525.1). Taxonomy (GTDB): domain Archaea; phylum Thermoproteota; class Nitrososphaeria; order JACIWG01; family JACIWG01; genus CAVXDT01. The sequence goes on along the minus strand of CAVXDT010000011.1, from coordinate 16,365 downwards.
AGGAACGTCGTCATTTGCGATGACGGTTCTCACTTCTATCCCTTCGTCCTCCGCCATTTCAATAGCCATATTGACGTTCATCACGTCTCCAGCAAAGTTTCCAAAGAGGCAAGCTATTCCTTTCCCTGAATTAGCTGCCTTGAAAGCATCATAGAACATTTGAGCTGGAGGCGACGAGAAGATCTCTCCCACAGCAACAGCGTCAACCATGTTTCTGCCAATGTAACCGATAAAGGCAGGCTTGTGACCTGATCCTCCGCCAGTTACAATTCCCACCTTGTTGGGTACTGGCGCATGACTGTATTTCAAGACTCGAGGATTACTTGTCTCCGAGACAATGTCCGAATGTACTTTCATGTAGCCTTTGAGCATTTCATCAACTACGTCTTTTGGATCGTTAATTATTTTCTGCATGTTTTATTCATCCTTTCCTATTTCCTTTTCTGATTCCCTGAAAGATTTTTTTTCAAGATTATATATTCTTTCAACCTTCGGAAGCGAACTGCCGCCCTGAAATTCTGATTCTAGCCAAGCTTCGATGATTATTTTTGCAAGTTCAGGACCTACCACTCTCGAGCCCATCGTTATTATTTGAGCGTTATTGCTCTTTCTCAGCCGTTCAGCTGAGTACACATCGTGACAAGTGCCCGCATAAACGCCTTTTAGTTTATTGGCTATGATTGCCATTCCAAGTCCTGTTCCACAGATAAGAATACCTCGATCATAGTCTCCTCCTTGTACCTTAGAGGCAAGATTATACCCTATGTCTGGATAGTAGACCTTTGGGTTACCTTTTGCATAATCCAAGTCCACCACTGACACACCTCTGCTATTGAGATGTTCGTAGAGGATTTTTTTGAGCGGTAGCCCCGCATCATCAGAATCAATTGCTATTGTCTTTTTGCTAACCTTTGCACCTTTTGATTCTACTTCAACTTCCTTTGCCACCGCCTTCAAGTTTGCTAGACCTTCAACAGCAAGAGCCTCGCCGGACTCTGCAAACTTCCTCCATATTGCACATAACCTATTCAATTCCTCAAATCGTGGATCGAACGATTCAATTACGACTGGTCCGGCATAGTCTATCGACTTCAAGGCCGCAAAGAATTCTTTCCAGGGTACGAGTCCAGTTCCCGGAATACCTCTGTTGCTCTCGCATACATGGACGTATGCAAGGTATTCATTTCCACAGTTTTTCACGGCTTCTGTGAAGTTAGCTTCTTCTCTGATCATGTGGAAGGAATCCAAGTGCACCTTCACATTTCCAATACCCACATCCTTACAGTAGTTTACAGCGTCCTTCGCAATGTTCAGGAAGTGAGTCTCAAAACGGTTGACGGGTTCGACTGCAATTACAAGATCACCTTTTTCCTTTGCGTATTTTGCTACTTCACGCATTCCTTCCACCGACCAGTCCCATTCCTCCCTAGTTCGTGACCTTCCAGTTAGATATCCCCATGCTGCATAGTTCACCCCGCCCAGAATCTTCGAACCCAACTCAACATTTATGTCTACCAGTCTCTTCAGAGATGCTACCCCATTAGCTCTATTTACCGGGTCGGGAGAAATAAGGTTCGTCTTCTCGTTGAGAGTTGTAGTTGTCACAAGTTCAATTTCCACCTCATTAACTTTAGCTTTCACTTGCTCTTTTGGGAAGGTTTCAGGATGGGCTATTGCTATGTCAAGAACCTCAAATCCCAGCTCTTTGGCCTTAGGTATAATCCAGAGATCCTTTTCAGAGAAATCCTCAGACCAGATGAATGAATCAACACCAAACTTGAACATATTAACTACCCCTTTTCTCAATTGAGATATTATTATTTATTTCTTTAGGTGGAACGTTATGTCCTCAAAATTAGCTTTATTAGCATATAAGAACTCCTAGGGTTCCTGGTTGAACGAGGTATAATTGCTGTGCTAGACATGGGGAGTTTGAGCCGCAAGACAACAATTTTCGGTGAGGAATGGGAATTAATCAAATTCTACACGCAGAGAATACAGAACCAGAAATAACTAGAAGATATATGTTGATCTTTCTGCTTCGAAGGGAAAACTTTCGGTTGAATTGTTTAACCCAGTTGTAGGAGCTACTGTTTTCCGCATCAAACGGCACGAGTCATAGACTACCCTATGGCTAGCTACCTTAAGTTCTGAAACACCTAAGATATAAGCATACTAAAGTTGTGAATAGCAGGTCTACATAGTGAACATCTGAAAGTATATAAGAAACGACCGAATCGGATTAAACTAAATAGCAAAAGTAACCAAAACATAATTTTATCAAATAGTTTGAGAGGAATCAATGGTGTATAGTAGGTATATCCCAAATAATACTGAGGAAATTTTAAGACGCCTTAAGGGGGCAGTCGGCATTGAAGAGGTTGAAGACCTTTTTTCAGATATTCCTGAACGAATCCGTATTAAGAACCCACTTAGAATACCACAGTCTATCTCTGAATTCGAGGTTATTCAAAAGCTAGAGAAGACTCTTGCCGAGAATAGGACTGTGAAGGAACTCACATCTTTTCTAGGCGGAGGAGCATGGCCACACTTCGTGCCTTCAGTTGTAGACGCGATTTCCTCGAGAAGCGAATTCCTGACAAGCTACACACCATATCAGCCAGAGACAAGTCAAGGAATACTTCAAGCACTCTTCGAGTATCAGAGTATGATTTGTGAGCTGCTGGACATGGAAATCGCGAACTGCTCCATGTATGATTGGGCATCTTCTTTGGGGGAAGCCGCCCGTATGGCAGCACGCGTTACTAACCGAACTGAGTTTCTTGTTCCTCATTACCTCAGCCCAGAAAGGATGGCAGTCTTGAAAGCTTATGCAGAACCTGCTGGGATCAAAATATTGGAAATAAAACAAGCCTTGAAAAATGGCCAGCTTGATCTGGAAGACTTGAAAGAAAAAACCTCAGAAAATACGGCGGGAGTCTATATTGAGACTCCTTCTTATTTGGGTTTTCTAATTGAATCCATAGAAGCCATATCTGATATCATTCACGACGCTAAGGGGTTGTTTATTGTTGGAGTAGATCCTACTTCGTTGGGCATCCTAAGGCCTCCAGGTAATTATGGGGCAGACATTGCAATTGGAGAAGGCCAACCATTAGGCAATTATATGAATGATGGTGGCCCTTTTCTCGGAATATTTACTTGTCGAAATGAAGACTTCCTTGTAAGACAGATCCCTGGGAGAATTGTTGGAATGACCACCACTAAGGACCAAAAAGAAAGAGCCTTCTGCATGATTCTTCAGACTCGAGAACAACATATCAGACGTCACAAGGCAGCCTCAAATATGTGTACCAACGAATCCCTATGCGCTTTAAGGGCAGCTGTCTACATGGCTCTTCTAGGACCAAAGGGATTCGAGGAATTAGGTCAGACCATCCTATCTAGAACTTATTATGTTATAAAAAAACTCTCTGAGATAAAGGGATTATGTACTCCTCTCTTTGAAGCCTCACATTTTAAGGAGTTCACAGTAAATTTCAACAACACTTCCAAAACAGTTCAAGAAGTAAACCAAAAATTACTTGAAAGAGGAATCGTAGGTGGCAAACCTTTAAACAACGAATTTCCAGAGCTAGGTCAAACGGCTCTTTACTGTGTAACGGAAATACATAGTATTGAAGAAATAGAGAGGTTACAAGAAAGCCTAAATGAAATTCTAGGGGTTTAAGTTATGAAAGAGTTCAAACAAGCAAAGTGGTCTGAGCCAACAGTCTTCGAAATTGGAAGCAAAGGAAGGAGAGGTTACAGCCTTCCTCAGTTAAGAGGAAAATTGGAAGCAACCTTTACTACTAAGAACTTTATATCCGAATGTTTGAGAAGAAAAACGAAAATTGAGTTGCCTGAAGTCTCAGAGGTTGAAGTCGTAAGGCATTTCACTCGACTGTCTCAGATGAACTTCGGTATTGACAATGGCTTCTATCCATTAGGAAGCTGCACTATGAAATACAATCCTAAGATTAATGACGTTGTTGCCTCCTCAGATAAAGTACATTGGATACATCCCTATCAGCCTGAAGAGACCATGCAAGGATCACTTAAAATTATGTATGATCTTTCCTTGTGGCTAGCTGAATTAACAGGAGTCAGCAAGGTTTCGCTTCAACCTGCTGCTGGAGCGCATGGCGAATTTACGGGCACCCTTATTATGAGAGCTTATCACAGGCAAAATGGAGATTTAAAGCATAGAGATGAGATAATAATCCCCGACTCGGCTCATGGGACAAATCCTGCAAGCGCATCTATGGCTGGATTCAAAGTCATCATTGTACCTACCAACCAAGATGGCTGCATAGAAATCGATACTTTGAAGGAAGTTGCATCTTCTCGAACCGCGGGACTTATGTTGACTAATCCTAACACACTAGGCATATTTGAGAAGGATATACTCGAGGTTGAGAAGATCATCCATGAGGTAGGCGGGGTTATGTACTATGACGGCGCAAATCTAAATGCGGTGCTTGGCAAGACCCGACCAGGAGATATGGGCTTCGATATAGTGCACATCAATCTTCACAAGACTTTCTCAACGCCACATGGAGGGGGAGGACCGGGAGCTGGCCCAGTGGGAGTAAAAAAATTCTTAGAAGAATTTCTACCAGTTCCGTTAGTGGAATTTGATGGTGAACATTATTATTTTAATTATGATGTGCCTTTCACTATTGGGAAAGTCGGAGCCTTCTATGGCAACTTTGAAGTTTTGATCCGCGCCTATGCATACATACTTTCGATGGGGGCTGAAGGATTGCAGAAGGCAACTGAGATAGCCTGTCTTGAATGCTAATTATTTGGCGCATAAACTATCAAAAATCAGAGGCTTTGATATTCCGTACAGTCAGAATAAACTTAGGAAGCACGAATTTGTACTCAGTTGCTCACGTCTCAAATCTGAAACAGGCGTAAGTGCCGCTAATGTTGCCAAGAGATTATTGGATTTTGGTGTTCATGCCCCAACGGTTTATTTCCCTTCCATAGTCCAAGAGGCATTGATGGTAGAGCCTACTGAGACTGAAACAATAGAAGAGCTTGACAGATTTGTGGAAATTTTAAGGCTAATCTCGGAAGAAGCCTATACAAATCCGGAGGTTGTCTTAGGAGCACCCTATAATACCTCAGTCGGACCAGTGGACCTCGTGAAAGCATCTCATCCTAAGACTATCTGCCCCAGCTGGAAAATTTATAAGAAAAAGTAATGAGATTAAGAATCTAAGCCGATATAGAAGGCTTTTGATAAAAAGATTGTTTCAGAAAGGAGTCTATTCATGGATTAAGAGTTTTATATAGGAATGTGCTTTTACTGCTTTCTCGAAACAGTAATGGATGGTCTGGAAATCCTTTCTGAACTCCGAGACATCTTTACCAACCTTTTCTGGAGGTTCCTTTTCTAAGACTACTCGTTTGATAAACTCAGACTATTTCTGGCATATCCCTTTCCTTCATACCTAGACGGGTTACCTCAGATGTTCCTATGCGAATGCCGCCTGGATGCATGAAATGTCTGCCTTCCCGAATGTCCCAGGGCAAGAGATTTCTATTAATTATGATACCTGCCTTTTCAAGCTGTTTTTCAATTGTACCTCCATCGCCCTGTTTTGTGATGTCTATGAGCAGGACATGTGACTCGGTGAAATCCTTATGTTCGGCTAAGACACTGAACCCTCTTTCATACAAAGCCTGCCCCAAGGCTTTGGCGTTACGTACAATCTGTTCAGCATATTCTTTCCCAAATTCCATCATTTCAGCAAGCGTTACTGCGACTCCGGCCATGCTGTGAAGATGATGGTTACTCACAAGACCAGGAAAAGTCGCCTTCTTTATTGCTTCAGCATATTTCTCCCAAGAAATTATCATGCCATGTTGAGGCCCCGGCAATGTTTTATGGGTACTTAAAGTCATAGCATCTGCCCCTTCGCTTAATGGATCTTGGAATATTCTGCCTGCTATTAATCCAGCCACATGGGCAGCGTCATATACCACTTTGGCGCCGAGATCGTGAAAAAATCCTACTAATTCTCTCACAGGATGAGGAAATAGAAGAACACTTCCACCGAACATCACGATTTTTGGTGAATGTCCTTCTTTCACTAGGGCATTTGTTTTATTGATGGTTTCTTGCACGTTAATATTCATCTCCTTCTCATCCAGAGGTATGTATTCCACGTTTAAGCCATGCACGGCTCCCGCTGTACCTCCTAATGTCTTCTTACCAGTTGATATGTGACCGCCAGACGGAATAGACAGAGCAAGCATGTAGTCTCCAGGCTCAGTAAAAGCCGTGTAAGCAACAAGGTTAGCAACAACCCCTGAAATTGGTCTGACATCCACAAATTCAGCCTTGAAAAGCCTTTTTGCCAATTCTATACAGATGAGTTCCACTTGATCGATATATGTGCAGCCAGCATAAACCCTTTCTCCAGGCCAGCCTTCAGCATACCTGTTCCCAAAGTCGCTTATTAAAGCCTCTTGAACAGCTGAGCTTGGAATATTCTCGCTTGCGATAAGGGGGATTGAGCGTTGGAACCACTTATGATGCTTCTGCATTAATAAAAAAACTTCAGTGTAATATTCTTTAGCGTCTTTCATTACAAGTTCCTCGCAAGTAATGAAGGATAGGTTCTTAAACTATTTTTCTATTTCGACTAAAGAAAATGATATTAAGGAAACTTGTTATTATCACAAATGCATTAATTGGAGAGCTTAGTTCATGAGACTAAAAAGAACTCATCTTTATGAGTTTCATCGAAAATATGGACATCTCTCAGAGTTTGCAGGATTCGAGATGCCTTTATGGTATGAAGGCATCCTTCCAGAGCATTTAGCAGTAAGGAACGCTGTAGGCATTTTTGACGTGAGTCACATGGGTCGATGCATAGTAGGGGGAGAAGATGCAACAAAATTCCTAAACTATGTTCTTAGCAGAGACATGACCTCTACAGACTATTGGTCAAGGGCGATATTCAGTTATGTGCAACAATGAAGGCGGAATTATAGACGATTTAGTAGCCTTTCTCATTGAAAAAAATAAATTCCTTATGGTCTACAACGCGTCAAACCGCAGTAAAGACTATATATGGCTTACTCGATATGCGCGGAAGTTCCAAGTCCAAGTCAACGATGTTTCAGATAAAATCGCCATGTTTGCTATACAAGGTCCAAATGCATTAAACACATTGCGTCCTGTTGTTGATGCAGATCTCACAAACTTACGCTACTTTTGGGGAAGCTGGATGCATATGTGCGGTTCAGAAGTCTTTATCACAAGAACAGGATATACTGGAGAAGATGGCTTTGAAATATACTTGTGGAATACCTCTCTAACGGAACCGGAAAACGTAGAGAATCTTTGGCAGACTATCCTAAAGGCGGGGCAAGAATTTAGTATAAAAGCCTGTGGTTTAGGTGCCAGAGATACACTTCGTCTTGAAGCCGGGTTGTGTCTTTATGGCAACGATATAAACGAAACAACGACGCCCTTAGAAGCTGGATTAGATTTTGTGACCTATTATGAGAAAGAAGACTTTATCGGCAAGGAATCTCTTGTGAGACAAAAGACTGAAGGTATTAAGCGGAAAAGAGTAGGAATCCGCGCCTTGGACCGCGGTATCCCACGAGCTGGGAGTCTTATACTTGTTGATAGTAAAGAGGTAGGTCATCTGACAAGTGGAACATTCTCTCCTTTGCTAAAGTGTGGTATTGGCATGGGATATGTTTCTTCTGAATGTGCGCAAGTTGGTACTCGACTTGTATTAGTCCATAAGAGCCAGATTAAAGGCGAAATAGCGGAGATGCCTTTTTACGATACCACAAAATATGGCAGAAAGCGTATGACATTAGGAAAACATTTTTAATAAGGTGAAACAATTGGAAATATTTCCTATCAAAACCCCTTTAGTTCACCTTGGCGATGACATTATCAAGGTCATATTAAAATCCATCGATAGTGCCGGTCTTAGGATTGAGGATGGGGACATTCTTGTTGTATCAGATAAGATAGTGGCAACAAGTGAAGGGCGTATTATTAATTTTGACTCAGTAAAGCCTGGAAGAAAGGCAAAACATCTAGCTAAAAAGTATTCTCTTGAACCACCTTTTGTAGAGCTTGTTCTCAAAGAAGCAGAGGAGATCTATGGAGGAGTCCCAAAAGCCATCATAACTCTTAAGAACAACGTGTTGATAGCAAATGCAGGAATAGATCATAAAAATGCACCTAAAAATTCAGCGTGTCTATGGTCCATAAACCCTAATGAAACTACTAAAAAAATATGGAAAGCTGATATCGAAGAAGACCGGCAGAAAAATAGGCCTAATCTTAGTCGACAGCCATGTAAATCCCATGAGAGTTGGCACAGTGGGTTTTGCTTTAGGTATAGCTGGGTTTAAACCAACTAAAGACTGCAGAGGATCATTAGACCTATATGGTCGGAAGGTGCTTATTACAAGGATCAATGTTGCTGATGACTTAGCCTCAGCTGCTCATTTAGTCATAGGCGAAACTACGGAACGTACTCCTCTAGCGTTAGTGCGAGGTGCACCAGTGGAAATCACAGATGATTATGATCCGAATGAAATTACTATAGCAAGAGAAGATTGCATGTATATGGGAGTCTTCCTGAAAGGTAAAAGAGACAAGAATTAATGCCCAACACAAATAGAATAATACCCAAGACACTAATATTAGCATATATTTCAGTCTTCGCATCTCTGAATGTTTTAGCAGACGCCATTCCTTTCACTCCAATTCTAGGAATTCCAGAAGCTTCTTTTCGGCTAGGCTGGATCCTTTCGCCTCTAACAGGAATTCTATTGGGTGCGGAAATTGGTGGAATCAGCTGCCTAATTGCGGGACTAATTGAACTGTTATACCAGCCATTAACATTTGGTCCTTTCACTCCTTTGAGATCCGCAGTTTCAGCCTCAATCACAGGTATGCTAGCTTCTAATAATTGGTATGTGCCAGCGGCATCTCTTTTTTCTTTAATCATAATTTGGATTTTGCTTCCTATTGGAAAAGAAGCATACATGATTCTTCTGTTTCACGTAGTTGGGCTGGCAATGATTCTTCTATTTCGTGGAAATATCGCGGAATTCATAAGATCAGAAGACCCCAAGAAGACATTCTTAGGCTTGTTTTCTGCTGCTTATAGCGGGAACATTTCACGCCATCTTTTTGGAAACATTCTTAGCGCAACGCTCTTAAATATGCCAGTTGCATTTTTTTTGGCCTCTATTCCATTCACATTTGTTGAACAATTAGTTTTTGCATTTGGGGCAACAATCATTGGAATCTCTTTAAACCGCCTTCACCTGCGCGAATTGATTAAGAAAATCTGATATAAGCTTTTTATTCTTCCTAAGGTCTTTAGTAAAAAATTCAATGAGCTAGTAAGGGTAAAAGATCGCCAAATAATTCTAAGAAGAGAATCTTTATTCGGATAACGCCACCAACAAGTTCCTCATATCTTAAAGGTCGCTTATGATTTTAACCAATATGAGGGTAATTCAAAGATCTATGTCGCATTCAAATGCAGGCCTAAAGTATTATCTTCATCAGACCAGTTGAATGTTCAAACGATAAAAAAATATTACGATTCTAACAAGGTTAAGCTAGACAAAGATTTTATTTACATGAAACATAATACAACAAGAAGTGGCAATCCATGAAAGCTCAGACTTTGTAAAATAATTGATAAGATAGAAAATAACCCTCTTTCTTATGAGATTGTCGATGATCCCGAACTGGAACCTAACCAAGTATTAATAAAAATTAAAGCATGTGGAGTCTGTCACTCGAATCTTCATATGATTGAGGGCGAGTTTAAAGAATTTGGCATACCCGCTAAACTACCAATAATACCTGGACATGAGATCACAGGGGTCATAGAGGAGCAGGGAAAAGATGTAAAAGGGTTTAAAGTGGGTGAAAGGGTAGGTGTGCAAGTACTCTATGAGAGTTGTAGAGTATGCGAATATTGCATAACTGGAAGAGAAAACCTTTGTCTAAGTAGAAAGGCTACAGGTGAAGTTGTAAATGGTGGCTACGCTGAATACATTGCTGCTCCACACGATTTCATATACACGCTTCCAAGCAACATAGGATTTGAGGAAGGAGCGTCACTTTTTTGCCCAGGTGTAACTGCATATAGGGCAGTCAAAAGAGCAGGCATAAGATTCGGACAAAGAGTGGCTATAATAGGTATAGGGGGGTAGGTCATATGTCCCTGCAATTCGCTAAATTAGCAAGAGCTGAGACATTGGCAATCGACAAATCTGAAGGCCAACTTAAATTGGCGGAAGATCTTGGATCTGATCATGTACTCCTTGCAGATAATGTTGAGAAATATTTATCAAAGTTGGGCAAAGTGGATGTTGTGATGGTTCATGCACCTTCTCAGAAAGCTATCAATCAAGCAATAAGGATCGTAAAGCGTGGCGGAGTAATATTAATGGCCGTTCTGGGTGATATACGAATAATCTTTCCCGAAGAATACTCTGTCATCAGTAGCGTAATAGGGTCAAGACAAGATATGAAAGAAACGCTACAAATTGCATCAATGGGTAAAATCAAAGTAAAATGGGCACCTTATAAGCTTAAAGAAGCAAGCGACGTACTCCTAAAGCTGAAAAAAGGACAAATAGTTGGAAGAGCAGTCTTACTGCCCTGATAAACTTATTATGCATGTATGCAAGTCGGGGAACGAGACGGTTCAACGCAAGGGTGAAGTCTTCAAGCTGCCTGCAAGAAAACCTAAAAAGTTAACGGGCAACAGCTAAGAAAACAACGTGAGAATGGGTAAAGTGAAGGGACAACCCACTTTTCCATAATTCATAGCGCCTTCCTTTTCATAAAATTCTCTAAAAACCCAGGCTAAGAAGCAGCTCTCCCCGCTTAATTTGCTGGTCATCAGTATGTCAGTTCATAAAACAAAAAATGAACAAACCGTATTAAAACCTATATTAATCCACAAAATTTAAAATTTCTCTTCTTTTTTCGGGCGACATCGACAAAAGAGAAACTATACCTTTTTCTATAGAGAATGAGGGAATTACCAAAGCTTTAAGGATGCTTCCTTTGAAAACTTCAGCTCGTTCGGAAATAGTTTTAAAATCATCTAATCCAATATTTTTATCATAAAGAAAATCTAAATAATCTTTTCCATGGGTAACCATTATTTCTTCAAGAGATTGGAAGTTTGGGACTCCTTTTAACAAAAGAACTCTCTCTAGGAAATGAAGCCCTAAGATGTGCGAGATGTATTTGGTTGCATCGATCTTTCCCTCAGCCATAAGCTTCAAGATGAGCGATATGTGATAAGGAGAAGCACCACTGGTGCCTATGATGATCGGACCATTATAATGAATTTTATTTGTAGGAATCTCGACTTCGTCCTTGTCAACCCCACCGAAGAAGTTTATAACTCCGCCTTGTCTAGCGATTTTTAAGGCTTGAACCTGAACTACGGGGTTACTTGCAGCCGTTATGACAACATCTGCTCCATGGCCATTTGTAATTTTATTTATTTCTTTTTCAAGAATCTCTGTGGTCTTGTTAAGCACATAATAATCGGCCACACCTAGTTTTTTTATCATATTTAACTTCCAATCCGAATGTTGTGCTAAAACAACTATTCCAGCACCTGAACTCTTCGCCAACTCGGCGTGCATGCATCCAAGAGGACCTCCGCCTAGCACTACAACAATGTCGCCTTCAATTATGCCCTGAACAACGCCATACATGTTTCTTTTTCTATTCCATTTCCCAGGTCTCATCAATTTTTTGTGGGCGTGAAGGGCGCAGGCAAAAGGTTCTGAAACCGCTGCCATATAAAGCGGAACTTTTTTGGGAATTGGGATGATAGGGTTAATTTTTTTTCTTAACAGTTTCTCTGGGATTACCGTGTATTCTTCGTATCCCCCATTGTAGTTGAAACCGAAATCCTCACGGAAATTGCAGGATTCAGGTTGACCCTTAAGGCAATTTACGCATTTTTCACAAGCAATAACGGGTGCTATTACAACTTTTTCTCCTTCAGTGAAACCACGCGTCTCCTTCTCATCGTCAATTTGAACTTCGAATACTTGGACTTTTTTCCCAACTTCAACTATTTCTCCAGCAACCTCATGCCCGGGAACAATCGGATAAGATTTTATGAGCTTATGACCTGTGAAAAATTTCTTAACGTCAGTTCCACATATTGCACATGCGGCAACCCTGACTAAGATGTCGCCTTCTCCAATTTTCGGAACATCGCCTTCTTTGACCTTCAGAATTTTCGGGCTTTCCAGACTTGCATAATACATATTCAGGCTCTTCCTTTCTGTTTATTTTCTTTTTCACGCCAGTCAATTAAAACTTTGCCGTGTATTTCAGAGTTCTCAGCTGTTCTGCACGCAGAGATTATTGTTTTGCTGTTTTCCGCCTGGAATATTTTATAATAGATTATTCGCCCAAGAATTTCTCTAAAATCTTTGTGTCTTAACCATTCTAAGACTTCTGGATAATCGATGGCTGCACTTCTCGTTGTTCCTTTTAGATTCACTCCCTTTTCAAGTAAGGTCCGTGTCTTAATTGGGATATCTTCTTCGCTTACACCCATTAGTAGGCACGTTCCACCTGGAGATAAAAGCGATATGGCTTGATCAATCGTTACCTTAGCAGCTTTCCCGCCTACACATTCAAAAGTCATATCAAAGGAAGATAGAAATTCTTTATTTATCAGCTTATCCTTAGTATTGAGCACAGTTGCGAAATCCTTCAGTTTCTCAAGTTTGGAATCAAAAATGTCAGTCACAAGAAGACGGTTCCTAGATATTCCTATAACCTTAGAGAGAACAGCTGCCGTTATATAGCCCATAAATCCGCCACCTAAGACAGTGACGCTATCGTCAAAGTTGACTTTGGCTTGTTTAACAGCTCGGTTAACAACCGTTAAAGGTTCAGTCAGCGTTGCGATTTCTTCAGGAATATCGTTCGGCATGGCGAAGACACATGATGCAGGATGAATAAAGAAGTTTCTGGAAAGCCCATGTGCATTGCTTGCAAGAAATCTAACGTCTTCGCATAGGTTTTCACCCGCTCCCTCAGGTCTACAAGCTCTACAAGCCCTGTAAATGTCAGGGTACTTCCATGGATCATGTACGTGGCAGGGGATATTTGGAACAATCACTACAAGATCTTCTTTTAAAAAGTTTTGAACATTGTTTCCGATGTCTACTACTTGTGCGATGCCTTCATGAAAAACACACATAGGCAGTCTTTCACGCAGTATCTCAGGTGGACGTGAACCACTTACATATCTTAAATCGGCATGGCAGATTCCAATAAGCCTGGTTTCCAATAATAAACAGTTATCGGGTAGTTCATTAATCTCTTCCCAACGTTCTCTCATCATATAAGGACCTACAACTTCAAAAATCCTTGAAAGAACAGGCTTAGATAACCTCTTTTTATGTGAAGCCTTCTCTATAATGTTTAATCCTGAAACCAATTTCCATAGCCCTCATTAGCCTTTAAAATCATTTTAATAAATTTATTATTTTTGGAAATACTGTAGCTGATTACCATATTATTCATAGTTTAAATTATCCGCCAAGTCTAGGAGATTAATCATGCTTAGTCAATGATTAATGTATTGTTACCGCGGTTTTCCAAGATAAAATACAATAAACTGATAAGATTAATTTAAATGCGAGATTAATAGGAGGCAATATAAAAATCTAGTAATCCTTATTGTTGTCTAGGTCGCTTTTCTATTATTTTTAACTTTTGACTTCTTTGCTCACGCATCATGCGTACGATTATACGACTACTGTGTCTATGCCAAGGAAATCACAGAAATCGATGATTGCTTTGGTGTAGTCGCCATGAATCATGCTAGCGTGGTGGATGAAACCTTCCTTTACTAGAACCTTATATAACGAGGCAAGATCAGGTACTTCCACCCAACTCCATGACCCTCGAAGCTTTTGGGCACTCTCTTTTATTTCTCCCTTGGTGATTAGCATCTTGAATTTGCAATCGTACTCTACAAGGCGACAGATAGTGACCCGCCCAGGCTTGAGCTGAAATTCTCCGGTTCCCTCGGATCGTTCTGGACCAAGCATATCTCCTAAGATGCTATGGTATCTTGCGGTAACTTGGCATCCCTCGCGGATGAGAGAGGGAGGAGCATTCCCGCAATGCCAGGCAAGGAAGACGTTTTCTTGCTCTTGATGTTGGATTGTCCAGTCAATAAAGTGTGGTGGTGTTGTTTTCAGAGCAGCTGAAATACTGCGCTAACATCGTTAAGGCTCCATATATGTCGACTTCACAAGACATCATAATACCTTGATCGGTTAAGCGCCCCATGGCCATGCAGGGCGAAACGCCATACACTTCTTGCATCGCTGTCCAGCATTGAACACCCATACCAGAGAGTTTCTTTTCCTCGGCGAACTGTTTTAGAGCATATTCAAGCTTCGCAATTTTCTTAATGGATTCTTCGGTTATAACGGACGTGTCCACCTGCTCCTTTATTTCTTGGACGACCTTTTGCACCTCCGGATCATTATCCCTTAGGTTCTTAACAGTTTGTAAGAGATCTGTGAGGGATACGAAATTCGCGACAGATTCAAGGAAGGTTGGTTCTTCCGGAAAGCAGATGCCTGCAAAGGAGAAGGGAATCTTCCTTCGACACAATCCCGAGGAGATTGATAATGTTCCACAAAATGAATCTGATCGTCCACTCCACTTGCGGTGAATGGCCCCTCCTTTGTTCCGAATAACAGTACGGGACATTCTTGGAAGGAGGTTGCAATGGCAACTGCTGAAATCTCGTCCCCAAAGGTCATAGTTCCAATGATTATGCCATCAATGTCGTGCTTTTTAAACAATTGAACAACTTTTTCCGCATCTTTGTCGTCTCGCACCAGTCCGTTCTGGGTCAGGTTCTCATCTGAAACAATGACTTCTACGCTCTCAATTGTAGAGAGCGCCTTTAATGTTCGCTTCCGCATCTCTACAGCCCAATTCTCATCAAATGGCACCCTATGAGCCGGGACGAAACCGATTTTAATTTTTTCCATTTTTTTTCCTCGCCAGATTGTGGCTGGTCAGCTGGATTTATTGATTATCTAGTGCTTTGCGGAGTAATTAGGTTTTTCTGTCTTTTCTCTGTTGTTCTCTTGGTATGAGTATTTATGGACCAGAAGAATGTCGTCTTCCACCCAGAGAACTTCATTAGATAATCAAAGACTATTACTAAGGCTAAGACAGATAAACCAATGCAACTTCTTCACAACCACCACCAAAGTCAAATATATGATTTGATGTGAGCATATTTAATTCATTAAATCTTGGAGAATAAAACAACACCCTGAGAACACAAGCAATAAACCATCTTAACAAAACTAGAGTGCATTATAGGGTAGTTGTCAAGTCGTAGCATGAGAACTATAGAATATGAAGACACCATAATTATTCCATATTAGAGTAATAATCCGACATGATAGTTCTATTGGTAAGACGTTTCAGAATGGTTTATAAATTATATACGTCCTTTAGGTTGATAGAGTTAGCGAAACTTATAGTTGAAGGTTAATGTTTTGTCTGTCGAAGTCACTGACATTGTAGGGATCAACAAAGAAACTTTGGTCCATATATATTGTAAAATGCTGGAGGTAAGGAGGTTTGAAGAGAAAGTCTGGGACCTGTTTGGACGCAACTATATCCCTGGAACGCTGCACCTCTACATAGGCGAGGAAGCAACAGTCTGTCGGGGTCTGCGAAAACCTTCGAGCTCGACGATTACATCACAAGCACCCACAGAGGCCACGGACACTGTATAGCAAAAGGAGCTGATCTAAACAAGATGATGGCGGAGATTTTTGGTAAAAAGACGGGATACTGCAAAGGCAAGGGCGGTTCGATGCATGTCGCTGACGCTCTTGCGGGGATCCTAGGAGCAACAGCTGTCGTGGGCTCAGCCATACCAATAGCAGTTGGAGCAGGGCTATCATGCAGGCTACGGAAAACGAGTCAAGTGGTAGCATGCTTCTTTGGCGACGGAGCCTCAAACAATGGAACCTTCCACGAAGCGTTGAATATGGCTGCTGTCTGGAAACTGCCCGTCGTGTTTGTCTGTGAGAACAACATGTACGCCATGGGCACACGAATATCCAATGTTACAGCGATCGAGAACATCGCAGACAGAGCTGCAGCATATGGCATGCTGGGCGTGATTGTTGACGGAAATGATGTGATTGCTGTTTACAAAGCCGGCAAAGAAGCCATTGAAAGAGCAAGAAATGCTGGAGGGCCTACTCTCATTGAATGCAAGACATATCGTCATAAAGGGCATTCGAGACTGA
>CAVXDT010000010.1:0-88049 GCA_963760525.1 Nitrososphaeria archaeon | reverse complement strand
CACGCACAAGGCAGGACTCGGTCTCCGCAGTTCCGCGAGACGGTGCAGCTCCAGGTGCTGGAGTTCCTCAACAAGAAAGATCTCGCGCCGACAGACTGCTGCATCTCTTGGCATACCGAGCCGTACGGACGGAACGAGGACGAAACCCTCATTGTCGCGCAGGTCTTCTATCGAAAATGAAAAACTGGAGTGAGGAAGGAGCAGTTTGTCCGAACGCCGCACGGTTGAGTTCCACCGTGCGGCCTTTTATTTTACAAAACTCAACATCGCTAACTCTTTCTCAATCTTTATCCAATCCAAAGTTCTAAACGCATTCAGCAGGGGGGAGCTAAAATAAAACGAGCAGATGCCAGGCCGCTCGTTAAAGAAGCTTCGTAATCGGTGTGGAATGTAGGTTAAAGAAAAAGCGGCTTGGTTCCAAGCCCTTTTAAAGTTTGCCAGGTAATCAGCCAAAGATTCCTCTCTTTATTTACATTAGTTCCTTTTCGCTGGCTTCAATAGCTCGCCGTAATTCAAGATTAATCTGAGGTGGCAGCCCTTCAATATCTACTCTTAGAAAGCCTCTGATTATAGCAGCAGTGGCCTCATCAGGGGTTAAACCTCGCATCATCAAATACTCCACTTCCTCTTCAGCTATCTTTCCTATGCGCAGCCTCGTGGGATAGGTTTATACCAGCTAGCGTCCCCTTTAATTCTGGTATAGCATGAATCACTCCTTTATCTCGTAGAATCAGGCCACGACACTCAAGATGTCCCTTAACATCGGGGGCACTACCCTCTATATAGCCACGAGCGATGATATTTCCTCCGGTAGTAATAGCCCGCGATATTATTTCCGTCCTGGCTTCTCTAGCACTCAGAATCACTCGAGAACCGATGTCCATATCAGACCCAGATGATGCCACCAGAACGCTATTAAACCTGACTACCGAGTTATTCCCGACACATCTTGCCAAAGGGTTCATTTGCAGTGAGCGAACTGGCTTCATGATTACATAGTTACTCAGAAATAGACCGTCTTCCTCAACGACTACCCCAGTACGAGGCCGCACGGTTATCTCCGGCGTCCAGCTGTGGATCATAGTAAAGCTGACTTTAGCTCCCGGCTTAATGTAAAACTCAGAAACCCCGAGGTGTAATCCCGGTTCTTCTCTTAGAGCCGTGGTGCAGCCGGTAATAATGTGCAATTCTGAACCTTCTTCAGCAATAATAATGTTGTGAACTTTTTGGGCTAGGTTACTTTTGGCCAGATAGAGACAGGCTTGAACTGGGTAGAAAGTCTTGCTGCCAGGCAAGGCCCTGATAAAGTAGCCATTGCTCTGACTAAGCTCCACATAGGCGGTGTATTTGTCAGTATCCACTGCTACGGCTTTCCACAAGTAACCGTCCAGCCAATCGTATTTCTCCAAAGCCTGCTTAGTGCTCATCACCTCTATGCCCTCTTGCTTTGCCAAGCTGTGGATTACAGAATGGTCCACCTGAATGATAGTTCCGGAACGTTGGCTATCGTCATCTAATGTAACTCCAACCTCTATCATTTGCTTTTTAGTTTCGGTTGAGAGCCGCGATGGATCCTTCTCGTAAGGCAATTCCTCAGCAGAATGAATATATTTCTTCAAATCCACATCCTCACCAAAATCTGCCGGCTTAGATGCTGCGGCGTCGGCTTTATCCTTGAAGATCTTAACAGTCTCTATCTTAGGCATTTTTTACACCCCTCATAGCTTTTGCTTTTTATTGTCTCTAGGATCTCACGAGGGTCTCCCTCGCAGACTATCCCGCCATCAAGGAGAACATGGCCGGTACGGGCATTGACATAGTCTAAAATGTAGCCAGTGTGGGTGATAATAAGACCGGCACGTCTCCTCTCACGTATCGGGTGTTCTTTCTGTAGAAGCTCATTTATGAGCTGACCTATCAGGACAATATTCACTAAGTCGACACCAGACTCTGGTTCATCCAATAAAGACAGGTCTGGGTCTTGAGCTAGCAGTTGCCCAAGTTCTGAGCGTTTTATCTCCCCGCCAGAAAACCCGTAGTTTACTTCCCTATCCATGAGTTCAGTTAGCTTGGCTTTTTTCGCTATTTTGTCTATAACTTCCTTATTTGCCCGCTCCCTCATACAAGCGGCTACCAGGTCGTGGGTCTTCACGCCACGGACAACCGGCGGCCTTTGTAGAGCCATACCAATCCCCAAACGAGCTCTCTCATCCAAGGACAACCCCGCCATGTCCTTACCTTTAAAGATAATGCTGCCTTTAGTTACCTGATATTTTGGGGAACCCATTATCGCCATGAGAAGGGTAGTCTTCCCACTACCATTGGGACCAAAAAGGACATGTGTCTCGCCAGCTTTAATGTCTAAACTTATATCATTTAAAATTTGTCTGCCAGCCACAGCCACATCTAGTTGTTTAATCTCTAACATATTCTCTCCATACATTTTCAGGGCTTTTTCCTGCATGTCCCATTCCTCCCTTTTATTTTTACCGTTTTGTTTTTAAAGTACTGGAGGACTACCAATTACCGCGAATCCTTCGCAGCCTGGCGCTATTAAGTAATCATAATTGCTTACAAAAGTCAAACCATCATGAGTTACCCTATTTGACAAAACGAGTAAAGAGTTGACAAACAACAAAAGATTCGTTACTCTATTGCCATTGTTCTTTTGATTACTTCATATATCAGAATAAGGAGGGATATTATGTGCAATTTTATATCCTGGATTGAAAAAGAGAGACAGCTTTTTTATCTGACAGACAAAGAGATTTTCTCTTTCGAGGACAGAAAGCGTTTAGAAGAATCCAAAGACAATGATGTATTAGGGCATGGGGCTATCAGACAATTTTTTGGTTTTCCAGTCGGAACTGATCATGAGGTAAGGGATTTCTGGAATCTGACTAAACTTCCCCAAGAAATTGCCGAAAAGATCAAGAATTTTGATGCCCATTGGGGCCAAACTTTTTCCCAAGGTTGTTTTATGAATGACGACCTTTGCTTCATCATCAAACACGCTCCCGATGAGTGGAAGGCTAAGGCCGTAGAACAGCTTCTCAAACAGAAACCTTCCCGTAGTGATCTTTACTACATCATTGAATACGCTCCCGATAAGTGGGAGGCTAAGGCCGCAAAACAGCTTCTCAAACAAAAACCTTCCAACTATGATTTGTGCTTCATCATCAAACACGCTCCCGATGAGTGGAAGGCTAAAGCTTGGGAACAGCTTCTCAAACAGAAGCCTTCCCATAATGATCTTTACTACATCATCGGAAATACTCCCGATGAGTGGAAGGCTAAGGCTGTAGAACAGCTTCTCAAACAAAAACCTTCCAACGATGATCTTTGCTACATCATCGGAAATACTCCCGATGAGTGGAAGGCTAAGGCTGTAGAACAGCTTCTCAAACAAAAACCTTCCAACTATGATCTTTGCTTCATCATCAAACACGCTCCCGATGAGTGGAAGGCTAAGGCCAGGGAGCAATCAAAATAAAAGTTGTTATGTTACCGGGAACTTGTTTCTCGGTTTTTATTTATCTTAATTTTGAGCTAATAACTCCCATCATTGGTTTATAAACGAAATAAAATTTTCTGACTCTTGCTTGATATTACCCCAATTTATCGTTCTGAATGCGTTTCTAATTGGGAGCACCTATTTACAAATCCGTAATGATATGGTATAGTTATAATATTCCTGAAATCTCAAAATTAAGAACGGAGATGGCAGATGGCATTAGCGACAACCCAAGGAAAGACAGCAGCTCTTGCGGCTCTGGGAAAGAGGCGCGAAGAGAACAAGACGAGAGAGCGTATCGACAACGCTTCTCTCTACGCTGGTTCGCCGATGCACTTCGATTGCCTCGGTTGTGGTGCTGACATCGTGGTTCCCGAGAGCTACATCGCGCGTCCAAAGCTTTGCTTCGAGTGTAAAGCTTTGAAGGATCTCGGCTGGTTAGAATAATTCCAGCCTGCACCTCGCATCAAGACAGGAAGCCTCGCGCTTCGTCTGGTGCGAGGCTTTTCTTTTTTTATAAAGCAAGGTAGGTTCTAACTTTGTCTACGATGCGGAGCAAAAAGTTTTTGCAACTCAACCTAACTATCTGGTATAATTATAGTAAGGTCAGTTCTTAACGGTTGAGCAAAGGAGGAATGTTATGATTGAACGGCGCTATAGATCGAAATGTTGTAATGCAGAAGTAAAAACTCATGGTGTGCCGGATTTTATAGGGAGTAAAGAGATATGCACGGTAAGTTTTATTTGCCGTAAGTGTAAGAATCCTTGTGACATAATTGGAAAACTCTTCTTATTAAGACCCAAGAGCCAAAAAAAGAAGGTACGCGCAGTAGAGAAATCTGAGACCACGACCACCTTAAGAGAACACCGGAAAATATCTGCAGCAAAGAAGCGAATTCAAGCGCAGAAAAAGCGGTTGGATTTCCAGGGCAAGATACTTCAAAAGTTGGTTGAGTTTTTTGATGGGATCACCATTCACCCAACCAAAGGAGTAATTCTTACGCCTAAGAAAAAGCGTCAACTTGCTGAGCTTCAGAAAATGGAGCAGAAGCTATCAAAGTCAAAAGCAAATTAAAAAATGCTGTAAAGCCGCTGGTTCGCTCAGCGGTTTTTTTTATTTTTTAAATTGAGGTAAAATGAAATTAAAATACGGCAAAATTAAGAGGGAACATAAAAATATAAAATAAAGAGGAGAAAAATTATGTTTATATTAAAACAGAAATTGTCGCCCACAGCGCTTGTCTTTGCAGGGGCGGTCTTGACGGCAGTTCTTAATTTGTCTTTGGCAGCGCCTAAAGCCGGCGCCGTCACCATTGATGAATTACTCGTCCAGGTTCAGGCGTTGCAAGCTCAAATTCAGCAATTGCAGGCTACGCAAGGCGGCGCTGCGGCAATTGCCACCTCAGTCGCAACCACCGCCGCGACCACGGCGGCTGCTTGCGCCTTTACCAAATCGCTCTATTTAGGCGTTTCAGATCCCCAAGTGAAATGCTTGCAGCAATATCTTAATGCGGCTGGCTACACAGTGTCAGTAAGCGGCGCTGGCTCTCCGGGCAAAGAAAGCGCTTACTTTGGCGCTAAAACCAAAGTCGCGGTTGCCAAATGGCAAACGACTAATGGCGTTTTGCCGACTTCGGGGTACTTTGGGGCAATTTCTCGAGCTAAGTATGTTGCAACTGGCAAGGCAATGTCTGCCCCAACTACTACAACTTCTCCAATTTCTCCAACTACCCCAATCATTCCAACCACCCCAACCACTACAGTTGCCACAACCGCCACGCCTCTTTCCATTACAACGACCTCATATTCCTTCAGCCACTGCGGGCACGGCCTATTCAGTGATCATATCCGCTGTTGGCGGCTCCGGCTCGTATTCGTGGCAAGTTTCAAACGGCACTTTTCCTCCGGGGTTAAGTTTGGTGCCGGCTTCCTGCGTCTTTTCGCCTTGTCAGGCAGCGGCTAATATCTTTGGCACCCCTGTTGAGGGCTGGACTTATACATTCACCATCATGGTGACTTCCGGAACCCAAAACGCCTCGCAGCAATTTACATTAATAATAAATCCTTCAACTGCCACTCTTAAAATTTCGCCGGCAGTTCCTACCAGTTTAAATATCGGGCAAACATTTGAAACCCAGGCATTGTATACGCCGGCACCTAATTGCTATCCGACCAATCCCTGCGCCTTGCCGGACACCGGAGCCGTTAAGGTTACGTGGACTTCAAGCAATGATGCCGTTGCCGCTGTGGCCTATAAAGTCTATGATCCCGCAACCGCGGTTATAACCGGGGTCTCGCCCGGCACGGCGACTATTACTGCCAATTATACATCCGGCAATGTTTATCTTACGGCAGCCGCGCAAGTATTTGTTGCCGGAACCATTAGCAGCACTCTTAAAATTACCCCGGCAAATCCCATGGTCAGCGCGGGAAAAACGATTATGCTTCAGGCCGTATATACCCCGCAGTACTCTTGTACCTCAGCATCCTATTGTGCCGCTCCTTCTTCCACGCTAATTCAAGCCGCCTGGACTTCGAGCAATAATGCCGTTGCCACCGTGGCCTATAAATCCGATGATCCTAAAACTGCGATTGTGACCGGAATTTCACCCGGAGTTTCAACAATCACTGCTAATGTGTCTTACACCTCCTTAACCGGCGCCACGATGACGGCATCAACCGGTTTGCTTGTTACTGCGCCGGCGGCTCAATGATAAAAATTATTTCCTTATTTTTAGTTAGTGCTTTTCTTGCGGCATTGTTCTTTTTTGTTTGGGAAACCCTAAAGGGGCCGGAACTAGTTTTTTCTAATACGGAACTTGAGCAGGGGGATACATTGGTAATGCGTATTAGCGGGATCTGGGAAGCTCCGATAGAAAGCCGGCTCGGTTCAAAGCCGGTTTCGTTTTTCCACCAGGGTTTGGGTTATCTTGCCGTTGCGGGCATTGATGCGAACGCAAAATCGGAAAAAATATCTTTCTATGCTAAACTTCCTTTCGGAAAGGAACTGCGCCGTGAGTTGACCATTTTGCCCCGTCTCTTTAATGTGACGGAATTTATTGTCCCGAAGAAGCTTGCAGAGCAGGGAGTGGGCGCGGCCAGTATCATTAAGAGCGTTGAATCAAATGACAAGCCTGTCCTTGATTTGATATTTAAAATTTTTACTTCCGAAATCGGTTTCAGCGAACCGTTCGGAGAACCGCTCAAGGATTGGATTGATGTGGGGAACTTCGGAACTTTGCGGCAATTTGATGGCGGAGGAGCGCGCCATCTTGGCGTTGATTTAAAGGCGGATTTAGGCGAGCCGGTTTACAGCATTAATACCGGCACTGTTAAGTTTGCGGGAGAACTTAAAAATTATGGCAAAACCGTGATAATTGACCACGGCATGGGAATATTTTCCGGGTATCTTCACCTTTCCGAAGTGAAGGCAAATCTGAATTCCAAAGTAAAGAAAGGGGAAATTATCGGTCTTACCGGTTCAACCGGCGATTATTCCCTTAAGCCGCATCTTCATTTCACTCTTAAAATCCGCGGAGCCAATGTTGACCCAAAAAATTTTTAGAAACGATAAATCAATTTCTAAAATAAAAATTATGATTTTTGTGGTAAAATGAAAATATGGCACTCGATTTAAAAATTTTTTACTTATTTAATAATTTAGCCGGCCGGTGGCCGGCTCTGGATTGGCTTTTTGTGTTTTTCGGGTATTATTTCCCGTATTTTTTGGTTGCCGCTTTTCTTTTAATTTTATATTTTTCAAAATATTCCAACCGGGAAAAATTACGGGTATTTTTGGTTGCCGCCGCCTCAACGATCATTTCGCGTTTCGGCGTCGTAAGTCTTATCCGCTTTTTTTACCAACGGCCGCGGCCATTTCTGGCATATCAGGTCCATCAATTGATAGCCAAAAACGAATTTTCATTTCCCTCCGGGCACGCAGCGTTTTTCTTTGCCTTGGCAATGG
Organism: Nitrososphaeria archaeon; assembly: GCA_963760525.1. Classification (GTDB taxonomy): domain Archaea; phylum Thermoproteota; class Nitrososphaeria; order JACIWG01; family JACIWG01; genus CAVXDT01. Next base: position 80,568 of record CAVXDT010000010.1, on the reverse strand, counting down.
CAATTTATTTCTACAACAAAAAATGGAGCGCCTGGTTTTTTGTTGCTGCAATTTTAATATCTTTAAGCCGGATAGTTGCCGGTGTCCATTATCCGTCAGATATATTTAGGCGGCGTGGTTATCGGCATTCTATCGGCTTACATGGTCTTTTATTTGATTAAAAAATGGGAAAAATAAATAAGTTATGACGGAAATAATTGAAGTTAAAAATCTTACTAAGGAATTCGACGGCATAAAAGCCGTTAACAATATTTCTTTCAGTGTAAATGCCGGAGAAATTTTTGGATTTTTGGGGCCGAATGGCGCCGGCAAAACCACGACTATCAGGATCTTGACTACATTGCTTCATTCTACAAGCGGCGAAGTCCGCGTTAACGGTTTTGACCCGGTTAAAAATCCTGATGATGTGAGACGCTCTTTCGGCATCGTATTCCAGGACCCGAGCTTAGACGATGAACTGACGGCATATGAAAATATGGAATTTCACGGCGTGCTTTATAGCATTCCTAAAAAAATGCGGCGGCAAAGAATTGAAGATTTAATGAAATTAGTTGAGCTTTGGGAGAGGAGCGATGATTTGGTAAAACACTATTCGGGCGGAATGCGCCGGCGGCTTGAAATCGCAAGAGGACTTTTGCATCATCCCAAAATTTTATTTTTAGATGAACCGACTTTAGGGCTTGACCCGCAAACGCGCGATCATATTTGGAATCATATAAAAGATCTAAATCAGAAAGAAAATATCACTGTATTTTTTACGACTCACTATATGGAAGAAGCCGATCGGGCAGCAGAGCGCATTGCGATAGTTGACCAAGGCAAAATTGTGGGCGAAGGATCGCCGCAGGAACTAAAAACCAAAACCAATTCGGCAACGCTTGAAGATGCTTTTTTAGCATTAACAGGACGCGAAATCCGCGACGAGAAATCAAAAAATATTGATGAACTGCGGATACGGCACCGCGTATGGACGAGAAGGCGCTAATTTTTATTAAATAATAAATATGGGTACAGTTTACATTCTTTGGTTAAGACAATTAAAAAGATATTTTCGTTCCAAGTCGCGAATAATCGGCTCTTTAGGCCAGCCGTTGCTTTTTCTTGTTGCCTTAGGTTTTGGTTTCGGGCCGATTTTTCAGAAGGCGGGCGGCGGAAATTATATTGAGTTTCTCACGCCCGGCATAATCGCCATGAGCATTCTTTTTACAGCAGTTTTTTCCGGCATCGAGATAATCTGGGACAGACAATTTGGATTTTTGAAAGAAACTCTGGTGGCGCCCGTTTCACGCTTTAATATCATGATTGGCCGGACTTTAGGGGGAGCAACAGTAGCATCTTTACAAGGTTTGGTTGTATTTTTACTGACTCTTATAGTCGGCTTTCGCCCGCATGGAATTTTATCTTTATTCACCGCTCTTATCTTTATGTTTTTAATTGCAATACTTTTTACTGCTCTGGGTACGGCTATTGCCTCGGTCATGGAGGATTTTTCCGGCTTCCAGCTCATATCCAATTTTTTAGTTATGCCGCTTTTTTTTCTTTCTGGCGCCCTTTTTCCGATAACCGGACTTCCAAAACCGATAGCGCTCATTGCAGCAATTGATCCGCTTTCTTATGGAGTAGATGGCTTGCGTGATGCGCTTATCGGTTTTGGGCATTATGGCTTGGGATATAATCTTTTGGTATTAGGTGGCATGAGCTTATTGTTATTTATAATAGGCAGTTATCTTTTTTCCAAAATCGAAGTTTAAAAGTTTATTATGATAGTTAAACCAGCTTTATCAATAATCGGGGTAATCGTTTTGACATCCGCTGCGGTTGCGGCCTTGATTTATTACGGCGGCGGGAAACCGCAGATTGTGCCGCAAGTTAATAATCAAATTAATAATGAAGAAAATGCTGATAAACTATCATTGCCTTTAGACAATGCGCTTGAAAGGGTGATTAAAAAACCGTTCGGGATTTATGTTTCTCCGGCGTACTCGCCGATAAGTCCCGAAAGATTCACCGGCTATCACACCGGTGCCGATTTTGAAATATTAAAGGGAGAGGAAAATAAAGCAATTTCGATTTTTGCAATTTGCAGCGGCAAATTGCTTAGAAAAGAATTTGGCCGCGGTTACGGAGGGATGGCAGTCCAGGCCTGCACAATTAATAATCAGCCGGTGACGGTTGTTTACGGCCATTTGAAATTAACAGGTATTGCGCCTAAAGTCGGCGATATTCTGACATCCGGGGAAACCATTGGCATTCTTGGAAAGGGTTATACAAGCGAGACGGATTATGAAAGAATGCATTTGCATTTAGGTATTCACAAGGGGAGCGTAATTGATACCCGCGGCTATGTTGCTACCGAGACCGAACTTAAAAATTGGATAGATCCGCTTTCGGTGTTAAAATAAAATTATTAATTTAAAAATATAATTATGCATACATTCAATCAAATTATTTCGATATACGGTTGGCTGATGGTTTTAGGTTTTATTCTCTTATTATTTTGGTCTCTTGTTTGGAAAGGGTTGGCTCTATGGAAGTCGGCACAGCAAGGCGATAAGTGGTGGTTTATAGTGTTTCTTGTGGTTAATACCGCCGGGATTCTTGAAATTCTTTATATTTACGTTTTCGGCAGAAAGAAATCAGAGCAAACAAATGCGCGATTTTAAAAAGATTTATTCAAAAAGAAATCTCTGGTCACATAAGGGCGATTTTGGCTATGTTTTAATTGTTGCCGGAAGCGAAATTTATTCCGGTTCGCCGGTTTTTAACTCGATGGCGGCGCTTCGCGCCGGCGCAGATATGGTAAATGTTGTTGGTCATAAAAGAGCAATGGACATTGCCGCGACTTTTGCGCTCGATATAATTACGCGGCCGCTTGATAGCGAACTTTCTTTAAAACACGTGAAAAAAATTATTGAACTTTCAAAAAATTTTAATTCGCTTATTATCGGCTGCGGCCTGAACCGAAATGAAGAAATCTATAAAGCAATCAGGGAAATTATAAAGCAAATAAGAATTCCGATAGTTATTGATGCCGAAGCAATCCGCGCTTTATCCGGACGATTTGACATTTTGAAAAATAAAAAAGCGGTTTTAACTCCCCATACCGAAGAATTCAGGATTTTAACCGGTGAAAAAGTGAAGCCGGATACTGAAGACAGAAAAGAAAAAGTTAAAAAATGGGCAAAAAAACTTCACCTGTAATAAGATGAACATATCCCTTAGCTAAATGATATCTTGGCATACACATACATCCTATATTAAGCCAGTAGGAAGTATTAATGCTTAAGATTGGAGTATTATTATGTCCCTTGAACTTTGTCCTTCCAGAAATCCGTGCAGAGAACCACCTTATCTGGAAAATAAGGTGTTTCCACTATTACTCTTCTAAAGGTGGAAGGAATAGGAATAGTCCTTATTCTAATAGTCTCCTTCATCATATAACAGTTGCAGTTCCTGGAACGACAAGCTTTCTCCTTTCTCGAGTTTCTTCTTAAGTTCATCCTTTATGACAAACTTCCTCTTTTCCAGTTCTCTCTGGTAGTAGCTCATTTCTTTTTCCTTGAACTTGTTAACGACAAATTTCTTCTGTGAAAGAAGCTTGTTTATCTCAGCTTGAACACCTTCTATGCTTGTTCTAAGTGAAGTGATCTTAGAGAACAGGTTATTTTCTTCTTTGACAGACAAGTTTAGAGCCTCTTTTAATTGCTTTGTCTCTTGCTTAAAGTCATCTAGTTTAGCTCTAATTCCGTCTAATTCTTCATTGATGTTGTCTATTTGCTCACTTTTCTCCTCTACATTCTTTTTTACGCTCTGTACTCCCTCATTCGCTCCTAAGACCTTCTTCTTCTGAGCCAATTCTCTTCTGAGTTTATTCGCTTCCTCTCCATACTTCAATTCGAGTCCTTTGGCTTTTGGTTCTGTCTGCAGTTTCCATTCTATATCATCGACTTTCTTCTCTAGCACGGTTATCTCTTCAAAGCTAACTCTCTTACCCGCACTTCTCAATGAAGATACCTTCTTGTTAAGTTGGGAGCGGAGCTCAGTGTTCTCAACAACAAGTCTCCGTTTTAGTTCTACGAGTTCACTAAACCTCCTGTCCAAACTTTCCCTAGTTGTGTAGAGTTCATTAAGTCTCCTCTTCTGAGCCCATATCGAGTTACGAGTCTCCTCTATCTTATTCTTTGAAACATTGAATTCATTAATAAACTCTCTCTTCCTGTTAAAGAGCACTTGTATATTTTCGCTCAATTCGACAATTTCTGTTGCAGGCTCCAAGTAGGTACGCATACACCAACCAAACATGCATAAATAAATTATTTGTTTTTTGGAAAAGATGAGCTTTATAGATATTCTTTACTCATAAATGACGTTAGTTAATATAGAGTTCCAGTACTTTGTTTTGTTATCTTCTTAAGGCTATCATCGCATCAAAAGCTACAACACCTTTTGTAGAAATGAGGATTGGGTTCAGATCAATTTGCTCTATCTCGTCAATATTGCACATTATTCTAGCTATTTCCATTATTACTCTTTCTACTGATTGGATGTCAAGAAGCTCAGATTCTCTGAAGTCAGTCAGCAATTTGTCCCCTTTTATCTCCATGATCATGTTGTGAGCATCTTCTGAACTAAAAGGCGCGGTTCGGAATGATACATCATCTAGAAGCTCGGCAAGCTGTCCTCCTAAGCCAAACATCACAACCGGACCAAACTGTCTGTCTCTCAATCCGCTGATTTTGGCTTCGAGTGTGCCAGGAATCATTTTTTCAATAAGGAAACCCTCCAGTCTAATTTGCTCGGCTCTTATACTGGCATCATGGGTAAGTTTTCCAAGGGATTGTTGTAAAGCCTGCTGATCTATTATATTGAATTCAGCAGCTTTCATATCGCTCTTATGCATAATATCTGGTGATACGATTTTCAGTACAACAGGGAACCCAAGGATGTTTGCTGCTTTAACAGCTTCTTTGCCATTCCTTACGACGTAGAACTGTGGTACACGAATATTAAACAGTGAAATTAGAGCTTTAGCTTCTGGCTCTAGGAGAATACTGCGTCCGTCATTCGACGCTTGCATAATTATTTCTTTGGCATGGAATACTCTATCCTCCAAATCTTTTGAAGATGTCATTCTATGTACTCTTCTCCTCCTCTGAGAGTATTAGATATTGCTGAACACAGATTAGATATTCCATCCCATCTTATAGAAGAAATGGGGATTGGGAAAGGAATAAGAGATAACTTGGAAAAAGTTCTATATATTCCCTGCGAAAGCAGATATCTCTCACTATTTTTTTCAGCAGTTATTGCCTCCTCTAGTTTATGCGGGTCTGAGCACCAATCCATAAGTCTCTTGGTAAGGAGAGGGCTAAGGTCAATCTTGTTCAAGACGGATATTTGTGGCAGGTTTAGTCTCAATCGAAGCGAACTGTATAGCAAAACAGTTGATAGGAAATTGAATGGTGTAGATGCAACTGTGAAATCGTATAAGAACAATACGATTTTACTTTTTTCGCCAAGGTTGTTGACTATATAAGGTCCACTATCTTTGAAAGCGAAGAGTTCCAATTGACCAGGTGTGTCAACCAGGACATAATCTGGTTTCAAATCTTCAAGTTCTTCTTTAACACTGTTAAGATTAACCGCGATCAAATCAGAAGCTGCAATTAAAGCTCCATTCGGTCCTAACTCATACTCTTCCATTATCCGCTCAATATTCACATAGTTTCTTATGTCAACATCTGGTTCATATGGTAACTTGAAAGCTCCAGGGTCCAAGTTAAGTATTGCACAGTCAGACTCCCTCTCATCGTACCACTTTTTCAAGACAGAAGTTAGCGTGGATTTCCCTGAACCAGCTGTTCCCGTTAGGTAGATCGTATACATTTATACCTAATACTCACAAAAGCTCATTGTATAAATTTTCCAAAACGGTCAGTTACTATCTTTGCAGCTTCTTTGACATGTTTGGCTGCTTGTGCGGAGAGCGTCTTATGAACGTATATGTGTAGGATTATGTGGTACTTGCCCTGATGCAGTTTTGGATGTGATTTTATGTAAATATCATCATAGGATTTTGCAATTTCCTTTATGGTTTGAGCTAGTCCTGATTCACCTATGCCTTCAATAATCATTTTCTTCTCAAAGTAGCTTCCAAGGTTAGGAAGAACTGTTGGAACATAGTTTTTGATCATTAGTTTCATCTCCGTCGGAACCCCTGGCAGAATAAAGATTCTAAGACTGCCAATTCGTATATCTGCTCCAGGAGCAGCGCCAACCAGGTTTGGTATTACAGTTGATCCTTTAGGCAAGTAAGCCATCTTCTTGACTGTATCGTTGAAGACATGTCCTCTGGACTCAGCGCGTACTTTTAGTTTCTGGACTGTTTCCTCATTCAAGACTAGATCAACATTTAAGGCTTGAGCAATGGCCTCAATTGTAATATCATCGTACGTGGGTCCTAATCCCCCAGTTGTGAAGAGAAAGTCAACATTATCCCTCTTGGAATCTGCAATAATATCCGATATCGCCTTATAATCATCTCTGACACAGATTATCCTCTCCATAAAATAACCACGTTTGTGCAAGAATTTAGCAATATATGTGGCGTTGGAGTTGATGACTTCACCTATGAGAAGTTCGTTTCCAATAGAGGCTATCCTGCATAAGCTCATTGGATTTATCATTCTCCATTTCTATTTCTTGGAAAGCCACCATTGAAGAACTTCGCTTTGACGCTGCTTCTTCTTATCTTTCTCGGATAATTCGCGATTTTTTTCTCGTAAATCTAAAAGTTGCTCCTTGGTAACATAAAGGCCACAGGATTTACACACATATCTCTTAGTCGACGACTCATAAGTCATTGTCCCTCCACATTCAGGACAATATTCAACCATGCCATTCACCAGCCAATCCTAGTGAACACATGTTAAAAAGGTTAATAGTTTTATACCTAAATAAAGCAAGGATATCTAATATTAAAATAATGGACCAGTATCATCCTGACCATAAAGCACGAATCTTCCCAGAAGAATATGAAGAAATCTTGAAAAATGTGTCAAAAGAAGAAATGGAGCGGGCTCGCTCTTATGCAAAAGAATTTAACATAGCTTTTGAACAGATTTCATAAGTGGAAACCCCACTCACTATTCAATGTGCAAATAACGTGTTCTTTCCTAGGACATGGGTTTCAAGACATAAGAGATATATTGCGCCTTGAAAATACCTAATAACCGTCTACTGAGGATGGTGAATGTGCAAGATTTTGAGAAACTAGGTGGGCAATGTCCTATCTGCGTGGCCCTCTAACAAGAGAACAAATAAAATTGCTAGTTGAACCAATAAAAAGACAACAGACAACTGCAGTCTCCCCACAACCTTCACCTTCTGGGTTATCTTCAGTCTCCTCAGTTTCCCCTGCTGACTTGACAAGAACCCGTGAGAAGCCTATGATACCACCTGACATACCAGAATACTTTGTGCCATATGAACAAAACATCCAAGAAGGCAAGAATCTGGCATACCAACCTATGATAGTTGGAGCCTCATGTGTCCGTTTCTTCGAGCCAAAAGCAAAAGTCGACATTACCAAGTATTTCTTACTCTCGTCAGTGACAAACCTATACCAGTTAATTGGGACGATTCCTAAGAAGTAAACATAAAGGTCTCAGATCTCCAGAAAGCACCTACAGAGGATTTTCCCTACAGTTATCTGCCTGCAGTTGCTCTAAAAGCAAAAAACTATGCTGTCTGGGAAGAAGACTTCTCAAACTGGCTATTTAGGACACAGAAAATTCAGTTGCTTAGAAGCTCTTATCTCAATGAATTGTCACAGCCCGGAGAGACTGAGCGTGATTTCAGGGTTAGACTGCAACAGATTGCTAAGGAGAAGCGCGATGAGCAGGTTGGAAAGCTGAGAGAAAAATATGCTTCGAGCTTCATGCGGTTGGATGAACGGATAAGACAGGCACAGATGTTTCTGGAGGAGCAACAGGCTCAGGCAAAAGGGCAGAAATATCAAGTTGCCGTTTCACTTGGAGAAAGCATATTAGGTGCGTTTCTTGGCAGAAAATCAAGCACTCAAGCGACAAGAGCGACGAGAGAAATAAGTCTCAGTATGAAAGAGTCAAGAGACAGAGAAAATGCTGAAGCAAACCTGAAGGCTTTGCAGCAAGAGCGAGCAGGGCTTGAGGCGCAATTTCAATCCGAAGTTGGTGATATAGAGGCGAAAAGCAACCCTGTTACTGAGACTTTGGAAAACGTTTTAATTTCACCCACCCTAACCAACATTAGGGTTCAGCTAATAGCTCTCGCATGGGAAACGTGCTAGCCACACAAAACCCTAGGACATTCCTCTTTATTCTACCACAAGTAATACATGAATTCTTTACAGTTGGTAAAAGGTAATTGCAGTGATAGATTCACTTAAAGGAAGTAAGTGGGGCCAGTGGGATTTGAACCCACGCTCACCAGCGTTCTGGGCTTTTCTGCTCCCCAGGCTGGCATCTTTGACCAAGCTGGACGATGGCCCCAACAAATGGTGATTGTATCAGACAGTTTATTTGTTTATTGTTTTGGTGTTAGCTTTAGGGTGTTCAGTATCTTATTGAAAGATATCTGATCAGTCTTCTTTTTGTATTCTCTAAGAGCTCTGATCAATTCTCCAGTATTCTTGATCCCAATCATTCTTCTGATTCTTGGAGCATATTTGCCACCTACGAATAGGCTTTGTGCGAGTGATGTCACATTTGAATATTTCTTATTCAAGCTTGCAGATTCGAAATCGATTATTACAGGTTTTTTATTGTCTTTTATGATTATGTGCTTTGTCGGGTTGCTCAGTTCGCAGTGTGCAATGTTCTTTTGGTCTAAAATGAAACACTGTGAAAGAATATCCGAAATAAGAAGTCTAGTTCTTCTTGCGGTGCCTCTTCCCCTGATTGCAGTTATGAAATTGAATATGGGAGGCCCTCGAACTAGTTCCATGATAATGAACTCATCAGAAACATAATAGAGTTTTGGACCTATGCTTGAAGTGTTCACTTTTTCCAGAAATTCAGCCTCCTTCCTCAATGTTGCTCTGTCTGCATCTATCCTCAGCACTTTGACTGCAGAAGGCTTATTTCTAAACGTAGCTTTGAATACGATACTTGTGCAGCCTTTTCCCAACAGTTTCAATCCACTTATCTGTGTTTCTCCATCAAGATGTACATAGCTAACGCCGGCTTGAGCCAGCTTGTCGACTAGGCTCGTAATTCTATTCCTATCTACTTTAGGGTACGAAAGCAGAAGGCTAAATGGAGGATCAGCGAGGTCTCTAACTGAGATAATCTTGATCTTTTGGTTCAAGAAGCTCGCCTACTCCCTCAATTATCCAATCTTTCTTTCCTTTTATCAATATCTTTCCCGAACATAATCTGTGATTGGTTCTAATCGATTCAGCAATATTCTTTGATATTCCATATTTTACTGGCTCTTTGACATATTCTCTAAAGAGCATAGAAGCGCTATGAATTGTTCTCTTTCTCAGAGAGCATATTCTTCCTTGGCTGTTTATCCATAGAAAGTAAGAAGTATTCAGGTTCTTTGACACAAACTTGTTGAAGTTCTCTTCCTCAAAAATTGAAGGCCCAACTCTTGTCTCATATGGTGTTACTTCTGTTACTTCAAAGAGGAATAAGAACGCGCTGCTATCCAAGTCATTGCTCGTAGCAATGGATCTAGTGATCCTGAAACCGTTCTTTTCACACTGCTTTGTGAGGTTGTTTAATGTTCGATTTAGCATTCCCCAAAGTATATCTGCACTCATCTTAGGATGTTTAAATATTATGCCTTGTACATTTTTTATCAATGCTTTGTTAGACATGCTTTTATTGAGTTTACGCTTTCCATGAACGAAGAAATTCATTGATGGCTTCTGGGCAAAAGTCCTGCATGCTATTACGAAACGAGATAGAGCTTTTATGGATAGAGCCCTTCCTAGATTCCTATTTATGTCAATTGGATCAGTCACAATGATTTTATCTCCTTTGAATCGTTGTTTGACAGAGTCCTGCTTGTCTTCATCAGTTATCATAAGTGGTAATTTCCATTTCGAAGCAGACAATACGATGTTTTCAAAACTCTTCATGCGATATATAAGAACCTCGCAAAAGTATCCGCTAAAACCTCCGACCTTTATTTCAGCACCATACACTTTGACTTTCTTCATAAATTTCTTCAAAAGTCTGACATCATTCTTTTGAACGGGGCTAAGAGCTTTCTTTATGAATTCAAGATGGAAAGGTGATCGATCAACTGCTGAAATCCAGTTTCCAAGGGCAACATCGTAACATGGAACAATATTTATCCGAACTTTGTTGATGTAAGTTTCGACATATGGATGTTCAGCATATCTTATAATCAAATTCTCTTTTCCAAAAGCATCACTAGATATTCTATAGCTATCCTTTCCAAGGTCTTCTCTTTGTGCTCTAACCGAATATCTTAAGAAGATATCTAAGTCAACTTCAGAAGGTAACCAAGTATCACGTGCATATGAACCTCCTATGATAGTTTCTGGGTGAAAAGGGCTATTCTCTGAGTGTTTCCTGATTAGTTCAATTACCTTTTTCGCGACTCTATCCACGCTTTTGTATTCGTTCAACTTCGGTGTTACAGTTTCTCTTGCTGACTGGATGATTTCGGATAGCAAAGACTATCCTCCGAAATCCAATATGTGAAGATCTGAATAGATAGGCCCTTTTGGTGTAAGTACGCTCTTTTTGAACTTGAGTTTCGACACCTGCTCTTCCCCGAAAGATGTATTTGAATACTTACGTAGAGCATCTGCAAGTTCTACTCGATGTAAGCCACTCTTAACTCTCAATATTGTTAAATGAGGATCGAATCTTTCCTCTCTTCTCAAGCCAACTTTCTCTAAGCCTAACTCAACTTTCTCCCACAATGAACAGATGTTCTTGGATGAAGTCTCGTCCACCCCTACCCAAACAACATTTATGCGAGAAATTGAGGGGAACGCTCCAAGCCCCCTATAGACGACTTTGAAAGGCTCGCACTTTATTTCAGATAATGCGGAAGCTACACTCTCTGTAACTGATTCTTCAATCTCTCCTAGGAACCTCAAAGTAAAGTGAAGATTCACTTGCTCCACTGGCTTGGCTTCAATCCCCAACGACAGAAGTTCTTTCTGCACGCGTGATACTTCTTCCTTGACCTTCACATTGTCCAATTCTAATGCTATGAAAGTGCGTAACAATGTCATTAGACGACGGAAGGTCTAGTCTTGTTGATAAGCATTATCACCGATAATTCAATATCTATGCAAACACATAATAATGACCTTGCAGAGACAAAAAAGGAGAAGAATATATTGGGAAAGAGAAAAGTCTTGAGTGAATCAAACCTCAAGAGTCCGATGAAGCCGTCTGAGGGAGAATTTCTTGGACGAGTGAGAAAACTTTCAGGTGGCGATCTCCTTATTGTGAACTGTATTGATGGTAAGATCAGATTATGCAGGATAAGAGGGAAGATGAAAAGAAGGATGTGGATTAGAGAAAATGATATTGTCCTTGTTGCACCGTGGGACTTTGATGACGACCGTGCAGATGTACTTTGGAGATATAGGGGAATTGATGTGGAATGGTTAACAACAAACAAGTATTTACCACCTGGTTTATAGCGATATCTAAGAAAGAAAAAAGCAGAAGAAAAAGAATGAGGTAAGTGGGTACTCGTTACGTAATTCTTGGAATGCATCTATTCGATTGGCATGGTAATGCTTATCATAACACTTATCTGCCCAAGCAGTCGGTCAAGTAAAACCGTCACTCTTTTTCAATAAAGAATCCTGCGAAATGACCAGAAAGATGGACCGAAACTAGATATGCTGGAGAACATCAGCATAAAGTTGTTTTCAGCTAAAAAAATATAATTATGCTGAGGTAAGGAGGCTAGTGTGTAATATCTTGAAAAGGAAATTCATCTTGTGTGTGACAGGTATGCCTGGTTGCGGGAAGACTGTTGTCTCGAAGGAAATTGCTAAGATGGGGTTGTTCTATGTCAGTTTAGGGGATGTTGTGAGGGAACAGACCAGGATCAGAGGTCTTGAGCTTACCGACGAAAACTGTGGTCAAGTCATGGTTGATTTGAGAAAGGAGTGTGGTCCTTATGTTATTGCAAAGCTGTCATTGGATAAACTTTCCTCTGAAAGGAACCTGTATGTCATAGATGGAATTAGAAGTGTATTTGAAGTTAGAGAATATAAGAAGGTTGGGAAGACAAGGCTTTTGTCTTTACACGCTTCGCCTGAGAGGAGGTTCGGGTTCTTAGAAGGAAGAGGTAGAAAGGATGCCCCAATGATTAGAAGAGAATTTGATATCAGGGATAGGCGTGAACTGAATGTAGGTGTAGGAAATGCCATAGCGTTAGCTGATGAAATAATCTCAAATAACTCGACAATTGAAAATTTGATTAGTCAAGCAAAGCAGTTGCTGAGAGCTTGGATGAAGGAGGATGGTTTTGCATGACAATGGTTTCCCAATGGTCAGAAATTGTACTTAAGATAAGCGCAACAATAAGTGCCTCAGAGGATCCTTCAAAAGTGATTAGAGCCCTAAAGAATGTCGTAGGGGGTCTTGAGCTATCAAGCTTGGTTGAGAAAAATAGCATGGCGATTCTCAGATATGAAGGAGATAACGCTCTACAAAGCTTCTTTCATAAGATCAGAGACAGGAAGATAATCTCTGCTGCTCGAAGGCTTCTGCTAGAAAATTTGGATGGTGAAAGAACACAGATAATGCTCAACAGACAAGCTGCATTTGTAGAGAATATAGTGCTATGTGAGGAAGAAGCTGAGTCACCATTGGGTCCAATATTTCTAGAGATAGGTAGCCCGGAAATCCTTCGGGTAATAGATTGGCTGGCACCAGATGTAAGCGAAGAAGAAAGGGAAAAAAAGAGGGCTAAGAGAAAATGAATGTAATTTCATTGTCTGTTCTATTTGTGTGGCCTAGGTCTTTTGAGCAGATGATTGAAGAAATAGAAAAGGATAGGAGCTCAGAGGAGCTTCCTGATGCATGGGATATTGTAGATGATGGTCCGACAAAACTGTCAAAGTGTCGAATTATTAGGCTGAGGCAGCTGGTTGAGTCGGGGTATAAGTTCACAGCACATTGTCCTTTTCGCCCATTAGATTTTGTCAATCCTGATGATGGGATAAGAAAGGAGTCTCTGAACAAGTTGATGCAGTCTATGTATGATGTTTCTGAGCTTTCTCCTTTGGTTTATGTTGTCCACCCATCGGATATTCCGAATGGCAAAGCTGTCGAAGAGGTCAAGGTGCAGCACTTTGAGTTTTTAGAGAATATTTTTGATTATGCCAAGTCCTTGGGAATTAATGCTTCAGTTGAAAATCATATCCCTAGGAATAATCACATGTTTACTACCCCTAAGGAATTTCTTGAATTTTACCAAAGGACAGGATCCCAGATGGGAATGACCTATGATACCGGCCATGCGAATCTCAATGGAACTTCAAAGGAGTTTGTTGACGAACTAGAAAAGAGAATGGTTGTAGTGCATGTTCATGATAATAATGGGATAGAAGATGAACATCTAATGATAGGCAAGGGTAACATTGACTGGGCTTACATCATAGGTAGACTGAACAAGGAAATCTTCAGCGGTATCTACGTTATCGAAAGTATCCAAGAGCCTTTTAATTGTGTAAAGATTCTCAAGAAGATGATAAGCGATGGACTTTGAGAGGTTCATTTGACTCTGGATAAGGTATCTCGACAGCAGTAAGGTCTTCAGGAATAATCACATTCTTGTGATATCTTGAAGCTTCAGCTAAGATTGCTTCGGCATCGATGTATCTTGAGCTTAGGTGGACGAGTGCAAGCATTTTGACATTAGCTTTCGAAGCTAATTTAGCTGCTTCAGTTGCAGTTGTATGCATATTCTGAACAGCTTTCTCAAAGTCTTTTTCGGAATATGTTGCTTCAAATACAAGCAAGTCTGCTTTTTCGAAGAACCTGTTAAAGAATCTCCTAGGTCTTGTGTCCCCTGAAAATCCGATCATTCTCCCAGCTCTGGAAGCTCCGAGAATTATTGAAGGCTCGATTACCATTTCTCCAATAGAAATGGCTTTTCCGGATTGCAGTTTGTTCCAAAGGGGTCCTTCTGGAATGCCTAATCTGATTGCTTTCTCAACATTAAATTTACCTGGTCTGGGGAATTCTCTAAAAAGATAACAGTAGTCTCTAATTGAATGCGATCCTCTTCTGGAGAGTATTTCATATTCCTTTTCTTTAACAACAACGCCTTCTTTGACTTCATTAATTACTAGGGAATACTGAAGGTTTACTCTCAAATAATTAAGAGTGGATTTTAGGAGCCCTCGGATTCCTCTTGGGCCATATATATCGACAGGTCTGATACGTCTCATCATACTCATCGTTTGAAGCAGACCTGTAACTCCTCCAACATGGTCTCCATGCAAGTGTGTAATTAGAATCTTCATTTTCTTGTTGAAGCCTAATCCTGCTTGTAGTACCTGCCTTTGCGTTCCCTCTCCGCAGTCAACAAGTATTACTTCATCTTCTCTTACAATTGCTGTTGACGGAAAGCTCCTGCTCACTGTTGGAACAGCTGCTGAGGTGCCTAGAAAGACAACCTTAAGGCTCATACCTCTCATCCAAGGAGATTAATGTAGTCAGCTACAACTTTAGAGACATCAACTTCACTGAATTCTGTTGGGATGGTATTTGAAGCAATAATACTCGATACCCCTGCAGCTTTAATTCTATTTCCGGCATCAGCAACCATTATCGCATGAACGCAAACAGCCGTCATTTCCTTTACGCCGAGACTGGATAAGACTTTGGCAGCCTTCACAATTGTGCCTCCAGTGGATATCATATCATCCACAATGTATGCTTTGGAACCACTTAGACTCGAAGATCTAGACTTCGTCTTGACCTCACCAGTGAATCTATCTCTTTCCTTCTCAAAAACGAGATATGGCCTTCCTACAAGTTCAGCAAAAGCTTCTGCTCTAGCTGAGCTTCCCAAGTCAGGAGAAACTACTATAGAGTTTGAAACATCTTTGCAATTCTTGACATATTCCGCCAAAGTTGGAATGGCTGATGGACTAAAAGTGGGGAACTTAATCAGACCCAAACCTTCAGCATTATGTATGTCAAGGGTTATCATGTGTTTTACACCTGCGAATGTCAAAAGTTGACCTACAGTCCTCAAGCTCATTACTTCTCCTGTCAAGTATTCCCTGTGCTGTCTAGAGTATCCTAGATATGGGCATATTGCATAGACAAAAGCTCCTTCTTCTGAGAGCTTCTTCGAAATGAAGATTAGTTGCATGAGATGATGGTCAACTGGTGGATAAAGGGACTGAATAACTAGGACTCTCTTTCCAGCAACATCCGATATAAGGCGAAAATAGTTTTCGCCATCAGCAAATTCTTTGAATTCCATGTCTACCATTTCGCAGTTCAGCTGTTTCACTACTAATCTTGCAAACAATACTGAAGATGGTCCTGGAAGTGCTAGAAATTCTTGATTGCTCACGAAAATCACTATCAGGAGCTACTATTTTAACCGTAGGGAAACAAATATCAGTCGGACTTTATTCAAGTCTTCTGTACCAGTCTTCCGATATGAAGGGCGTTCCCAAAACCTCAACAGTTCACGTGCGAATAGTATGGGCTTTGGCTAACGACGAATATGCCTAAAGATATTCATATAAGGTAGCGCGATAATTCATTCTTTCAGTATGATAAGGGAAGCGGAATGTTATGAGAGACTAGAAGATGGGAATGTCAGGTGTTGTCTTTGTCCAAGGCTTTGTATGGTCAAGCCTGGAAGAACAGGTTTCTGTAGAGTTAGAGAGAATAGGGACGGTGTCTTGTACACTTTGATTTATGGTGAGTTCTCCAACCAAGTGATTGATCCAATTGAAAAGAAGTCTCTTTTCCATTTCCATCCTGGAACACAGACGCTTTCTATATCAGCAATTGGTTGTTCTTTTGTTTGTGCTTGGTGCCAAAATTACAGTATTTCACAAGCTAATGTAGGAAGCCTTGTTACTTTTGAGACACAACCTGAGGAAGTTGTAAACATGGCAAAGAAATATGGCGCTCCTTCAATATCTTACACGTATAATGAACCGGTAATATGGTACGAGTTTATCAAAGATACATCCAGACTAACCAAAGAAGCCGGAATAAGTAATGTGTTAGTAACAAATGGGTATGTTACAATAGAAGCACTTAAAGGTCTTGCTAAGGACATTGATGCAGTATGTGTTGATATCAAGAGTTTCTCTGAAGAATTCTACAGAACGTACTGCCTAGGTGAGTTATCGCCAGTCTTGGACGCTACGAAGTACATATTTGAACGAAACATTCATACAGAAACAACATATCCTATCATACCGCTACTCAACGATTCAATGGATGAGATAGGACGCTTTCTAGATTGGGTTATCCGCGAGCTTAAATCGAATGTTCCTGTGCACTTCACAAGATTCTATCCCGCATACAAGATGATAGATAGACCTCCTACTCCAGCTGATACGCTTATGGGTGCTGCAAACCTAGCTTATGAAAAAGGGCTTGAATACGTATATGTGGAGAACGTTTATGTTGAAGGGCTTGAAGACACGCATTGCCCACGATGCCATGATCTTCTAATTGGAAGGTACAGTTTAGGAGTTATTAAAATAAATCTAACAGAAAATAACGAGTGCCCAAATTGCGGGTTAAAAATACCAATCATAGGAAAACCTAAGAAAATTCCTTCAGGACAATACTAAATCCAAGGTATTTTTTTTCTCGTAATTGAATAATAATATCACACTTTCCGTCAGAGTTTTATTCATTTTTCGATTATTGAGCAGGTAGGAATAATAGAAGGAGTAATATGGGCAAAATGCTAGAAAAACGATTAATGTGAATTCAGAGCTATTAGTGTGAATTCAGATTACTTTATTAATGTGAATTCAGGGCTAATAGTTGGTTGTATCGTAGATGAGAAACTTCAAAGATGCTATATGGAAAGAGAATGTTACAAAGGTAGTCAAGCACATTCAAGAAAAGGAAATGAAGTTTATCAGACTTCAGTTCGTAGACATAAATGGGTTTATCAAGAGTTTAGCGGTGACTTCCAAGAATATCGAGAACATATTTGAGAACGGGCAGTCGTTTGATGGCTCATCTATTACGGGCTTCAGACCAATCGAAGAATCAGACATGGTGCTTTATCCTGATCCTTCCACATTCGCTGTCATTCCTTGGAGGTCAACAGAGAAAGCTTCTTGTAGACTCATCTGCGATGTCTACATGCCTAACAACAAACGTTTCGAAGGAGACCCAAGATATGTCTTGGAAAAAGCTATTGCAAAGTGTAGAGCAAAAGATATGACCTACGTCTGTGCACCTGAACTTGAATTCTTTCTCTTAAAAGAAAATAGTGAAGGGAAGGCCCCTACACCAATCGACTTGGCAGGTTACTTCGACTACCATCCTGGAGATGTTACTGATAGCATCAGGAGAGAGATTGCTGACCTAGCAGAGTATTTCGGTATTGAAATAGAGCTTTCCCATCATGAGGTAGCTTTAGGACAGAATGAGATAGACTTCAAGTTTGATGAAGCACTTGTTACTGCAGACAGAGCAGTTACGATGAGAATGGTGGCGAAAGTGACTGCTGCTATGAACGGGTATCTGGCGACATATATGCCAAAACCTTTCTTTGGCATTAATGGTTCGGGGATGCACGTACACCAGAGCATTTGGAACACTGACAGAACCAGCAACCTATTCTACTCTGAAGATGAATCAACAGGATACCTTTCAGATATAGCACGCTACTTTATAGGAGGACAATTGGGACATGGTCAAGAAATGTGTGGTGTTTTAGCGTCATGGCCAAACTCCTATAAGAGACTTGTTCCAGGGTATGAAGCTCCAGTCTACATTGCGTGGGCGTTTAAGAACAGATCGCCTCTGATCAGAGTTCCAAATTTCGGAGGAAAGAAGAATGCAGCAAGATGTGAAATCAGATGTCCTGATCCCGCTGGCAATCCATACTTGCAATTCGCTGTACTCTGCTTGGCTGGACTGGATGGAATAGAGAAAAAGATTGAGCCAGGTGAACCAACCGAACTCAACGTGTACAAAATGAGCTATGAAGAAAGGAGGTCAAAAGGTATCGTCTCTTTGCCTGAGTCATTGAAAGAAGCATTGGATAAAATAGAAGAAAGCGAATTCATGAAGAAAGCGCTTGGTGAAACAGTCTTCGAAAACTACCTCCGCGAAAAGAGAAAAGAATGGGACTTCTATAGAACGCAAGTGACAAGTTGGGAAATTGACAGATACATTAGGAGACTCTGATCAAGAAAACAATCTCTCAGCTAATGCACACCTAAGGATTTGTGATTTTGCCAATAATGAGATTATATCCTAACAACTGTTAAATAAGTTTCTGTTGTATGCGTTCTGGGTCTGACACAGTCTTGGATGCTGTACTAATGTTTGACAATTCGAACTTCAAGAAGCATGTTGAAAGCAATGACTTTGTATTGGTGTATTTCTGGACCAAATGGTGTGTCCCATGCAAGTTCATGGCTACAGTTGTGGAGAAGATTGCTTTGAAATATAATGGTAAACTTCTGGTAGGAAAGATTGACGCTGAGAAATTTTCCGAGATATCTTCCAAATATTCAATAGCTACTGTGCCAACTTTGATGCTCTTCCAAAAAGGCGCTATCTTGGACTGTCTTGTAGGCGCAGTGGGTGAAAGGAATCTCGAAAACATGCTCAAAGAATACATTAAATAGAAGATTCCTGGTCTTGTATCAGTCTTGGTTCCAAGGACTTCTTAATTATGTCTCATAAGTCGAGCAGAAACCTTACAACAAAATGCCCAGGAGCTTCCTTTATCTCCATGAGGTGGTAAGTCATGGCTTTAACTTCTAACTTGGTCTTGTGTTTCCTGAGAGATAAGTTTTCGCCTGAGCCAGTACATCTAAGCCTATAGTCGTCCTTCACCTTTCTTATTTCAATCTTTAATGAACGAGGTAGGAATTCTTCAGAAGTCACCTTGATCAAAATGACTTCCATAAAGTTATAGAGAAGTGAAAACAAATCCTTACCTTCAGTTTTAAAGGCGAAGTCTGCAGTTTCTGAAATCGTCCCTAAATCAACCATGAGATCTACAAGAGCAAGACCCGCTTTACTGAAACATTCCTCAAGACTTTTCCCACTGACCTCTATGTAGGCATCAGAGACATGCTCAAGGATTTTGTAGAACGGATGCATACTGTGCAGATGAAGTGGAAACGATATTTATACTTAAATACTTAGAGCATTCTGACAAAAGGTCAAAGCCGGGGTGGCAGAGTGGACTAATGCGCAGGCCTTGAGACAAACGCAAAAGTTGCAGCGAGTAAGCCTGTCACTCCTCGTGGGTGTCGTGGGTTCAAATCCCACCCCCGGCGCGCTTATGAATGTATGGCGCCTATCCAAGTCATGGACTGGTGGATTGGAATAGAATTAAAAGAAGGCGAATTTCTCAAAGGCGTTAAAGATGAACGAAGTATTTGAGGAACTAAGCTTGATAACCAGAAGGCTAGATGCCGTAATCAATCTGTTACTCACCTCCCATGAAAAAATAAAAAAATAAAAAGGATAAGATCTAAGCCTGAATCAGACTTAAAATAAACGATCTAATATGTTCGATGTTTCTGATAACAATCTCTGCAATATACAGGTTTGCCTTCGGTCGGCGCGAATGGTACTTCTGCTTCTTTTCCGCAGTCAGAACATGTTATTTTGTGCATTTCTCTCGGCCTTCCCCTGTAGCTGTTATATCCCAATCCTATTTCACCTCCATTTTTCGATATATTTTAGTGCTTGTTCTTCTTTCGGAGAACAGGCACCTGAGAGTACCAACCAAACGACCCTTTTTAAAGTTTACCTTTCTATGAGTCCCACCATGTTCCAATCTGCCAAACCTAAATACACAAAAAACAAAGAATGCCTTCATTTCAAATTGCATGTGGAGATTATGAATATCTTTCTAGTTCAGTCTCTGGGTTCCGGTTTTTTTGCTTTAGCCTGAACAATCCCTCTATTCAGTCGGTTTGTTCAAACGACATTTTCTTATTCGCCTTGGCAAAGGCAAATATTTAGAGAAAAAGCTGTCACAAGAAACTATAATCTCGTATTTTTGAGAAAACGCAATCAAAGTATGTAAGAGCCTGATTTGATGTCCTGGCGATCATGTAATAATTGTCACACTATCTTAGTTATTTAGCCACTAAGGTAGACAAACGATGCTATGGCGATAGTTATTAGTATTGCCGAAATTGCAATCAATCGGTTCTTATGCGAATTAATCTTACTAAATTTCATCAAGTTTCGCTTTCTCCTAGATAAACTCTAATCCAAGGTAGTGTGATGTCCTGATAATAAACATAAGACAATCAACTCTATGCACATCCCTTTTGAAAAAAATCAGCTTTTCAGTCGATTTTTTCTTGTTGTGATTTGCTTGAGTCAACCGCGAGACTATTATGATAATCAGTCAAAAGTTAAATATCTATACACCCTACGTTATTGTCAATGTGTATATTTGGTGAGATGATTTTCGCATGTCGAATTTAAGAAAAAGAACCTATCTTCTTGGTATTGACGCTGGCACGACATCTTTGAAAACTGGTCTCTACGATGTAGATGGGCAGCTTTTGGCTCTTGCAGGCCAAGAATATCCGACTTTTCATCCGAAGCCTGGATGGGCGGAACATCCACCTGAACAATGGTGGGACGCATTAAAGAAGACAGTAAGCAAGGTCTTGGCAACTTCTGGTATACCGTCTGATCTTATTGCAGGAATCGGTGTAGACTCATTAGGGCCAACAGTTGTTTCAGTTGACAAAAATGGGAAGCCTCTTCGGCCTGCAATAATCTGGATGGATACAAGAGGTGGTCCGCATAACGCATTCCCTAAACTCCTTTGGATAAGGGATAACCAGCCCGACATCACGAAAAAGACACACAAGGTATTGTTCGCAAACGGTTTTCTTATTCACAAGCTAACAGGCCAATATTCAGCTGACATGCCACAAGTATGGTGGAACAACAAGGAAGTAGCTGAAAGTCTTGGCGATTTAATGGACAAGTTTCCTGATATCTACCAAATGTCACAGGTGGTAGGTGAAGTGACAGCTGAAGCAGCAAAGGAAACCGGTTTAGCAACAGGAACCCCTGTGGTAGCAGGTTCTGCTGACGGAATAGTAGCCAACTACGGAAGCGGACTTGTCAAGGCTGGTAGAACTGGAGAATTCACAGGTCAGAGCGCAGTTGTAATGATGGTGACTGATAAAGAACACCCAGAAGCTACTAGCAGGGGTTTATGGCACTCACCTGGCGTGGTTCCTGGAACGTGGGAGGTAGCTGGTGGGATGTCTAGTGGTGGTGGGTTGTATAAATGGTTTAGGGATGAGTTGGGCGGTGAGGAGTCGGAGGCTGCTGCCAGGACCGGGCTTTCTCCTTTTGAAATAATGGATCTGGAGGCTTCAAAGGTTCCCGCTGGCTCTGACAATCTGGTTATTCTTCCATATTTTAATGGTGAAAGGTCGCCGATTTGGGATTCGAACGCACGTGGTGTGATGTTCGGCTTGTCTTACGCACACACGAAGGCTCATATTGCTAGGGCTCTTATGGAGTCTGTCGTGTTCGGGTTTAGGCACATAATAGACACTGCTCAGGAGTGTGGTGTGACATTTGGTGAGATGAGGTCGATGGGTGGTGGTTCGAAGAGTAGGTTGTGGCTTCAGATTAAATCCGATGTTCTGGGGATTCCGATTCGACCCGTGTTGTCGGATGCTGAGCCTTTGGGGGATGCTGTGCTCGCTGGTCTCGGTGTTGGCTTGTACAGGGATCCTGTTGAAACGTGTGAGAGGCTTGTTAAGCTCGGCAAAGTGATTGAACCAGACATGGAGGCTCATAAGAATTATACGAAATTGTACAATGTATACCGAAAACTGTATGTTAGCGTCAAACCATTATTCAATGAGCTACTAGCCTAAACTTATTGAACTCTCTTTTTACAATAGTCCGAATTCCTAAGGCTTGAATATTGTATTGTAGAAGTCAATTTAGTGTCTTTCCTCTAGACCATTCCAAAGAATTCTTAGGAAACTTTTTTCATCCTAAATCAACACATTCTCCAGTTATTAGGTTATAGTGAATCCACGCAGAAGAACCACTCCAATCGTCAGCTGTTGGGTGATAGCTGTGAATAAGGTTACCATCCACTACCACATCTTTCCTGTATTCTCCATGAAAGTTGGCATCAACTATTATTATTGGGGTTGTCTGCAGCCAGCCGTTTTGTGTGCTGTGAATGTTGGTTGGGCAGTAGAACATAGGCCAGTGGATTTCCGATTTTGCCCCAACATAATCTGTTCCCTCATAGTCTGAGCAGTCTATCTTGTCACTGTACCATCCGAATTTGCCTAGTCCATAGTATTTTTCTTCGCTCCAAGGTGTATCCCTAAGATTTCTTTCTACGATTGCCCCTGATGGTTCAACGTGCAAGACTATTTTGGTGTGTGCTACAACGTAGTCGTAGCCTTTTCTTACGTTGTCTGGCATCGTTAGTGACCTGAACCAGTCTACTATAGAGTTGAGGTTGAAGCGCATTCATAAGTTCACCTTAAACTGTTCCTACCATGAAGGACCTTTTTCTTCCTCTTTCATTAAATCATCATCGTTGCTTATGTTTTCATTCCTGTATTTAGGTTGTTTCCTGTACATAGGCTTATGTTAGCAGTTTTTACACACGAAAACATATGACTCAAGACTCTGACTAGCAAAGAGGGATGGAAATCAATTAACTTCCTTCTATAACAGTATAATATTTATAAATTAAAAAAGAATGGCACGGGTTGGCCGAAACCGATCAGATATTTGCTAAGCTCAGTTTTTGTGCCAACCGACATATATGTTCAACTGGGCTTGACCTAAGGCTTTGGCCTTCTTCTAATAATTATCAGGCCAGTTTTGTAAAGGCGCACCTATTCTGCTATCGTTTTCTTATGTGGGAATGTATGAAATATCTTCTCGCTAGAGTTTGGAAGCTGAACCTTCAATATGGTAAACGTCGCAAATCAATTCCTTCATCTTCAAAGATACTTGTTTTCGTGCTAGTTCAATGTCTCCAGGCTGTGAGTTTATTGATTTCTCATAGACCTTTCTAATATCAGTGCCAATATTGATCTTTGTTATGCCATTTTTTATCGCAGATAGAACATACTCTATTTGGATACCTGAACCTCCATGCAACACCAACGGAATATTAGTTCTTTCACTGAGCTTGTGAAGATGAGCAATGTTCAAACGCGCATGAACTTTGTCCTTATCTTTTGCAGCACCACTCACTGCCCCATGAATATTGCCTATGGCAACTGAAAGCCAGTCAACGCCTGTTTTCTTAACAAAAAGGGAAGCTTGTTCTAGATTGGTGAAACCTACCCCTTTCTCGTATATCTCATCATATGACATGGGGATTTCCTTTTCATGACCTAAAACAGCTCCCAATTCAGCTTCAGCCGGTCTGTCTCTTAGGTGCGCCATAGTAGCGACTTCCTTGGTAACACTGGCATTTTCTTCAAAAGGAAGACGTGAACCATCTATCATGACTGAATCATAACCTGCATCTAAACCTCTTTGTATCAGACTTTTCCAATCAACCCGAACTCCATCCTCATCTATTACAGGGATATGATCTAAATGAAGTCTTGTGAATTTGGGATTGCAGTGAGCTCTATACTCTTTTGCTATGGTTTCAAAACTTCCCGCTCCGAATTTTTCAACTTCGAGTCGGGCAACTTCAACAAGACCAAATGTCTTACATTCTACCAGAGTATCGATTATTGGTTTGACCATTGGGACATAGGCTGCGTTAAAAGCTGGAATTAGCATCTTCTTTTCAAATGCACTTCTCATGATTTCAGAAATATTCTTGGACTCAATCATTTGACTCACCTTATGGTGTAAGCATCACTTGAATATTAGGTTAACGCATAGAGATTTAGGACGCTTATGATAGAGTGAATTCCCCAGAATATAACAAGTCTTCTTCATCAAAGTTTGTCTTTTCTTCATACTCAGATAGGTTTATTAAAGAATCTCTTTGTTTCTGTTTTGTGAAGACAGGCATATTGTTTTCAGGGGGCAAGGACTCTTGTCTAGCCTTCTATAAAGCTCAAAAGCTTCATGAAGTATCATGTTTGATAAGTTTAGTTTCTGAGAATGAAGAAAGCTATATGTTCCATGTTCCAAACATCGAACTTGTTAGAGTTCAGGCCAACTCAATAGGGCTTCCATTGGTCCTGAAGAACACAAAAGGGCAGAAGGAGGAAGAGTTGAAGGATTTGCGGGATGCTTTAGTCAATGCAAAAGAAGAGTATGGAATTGAAGGGATTGTCACAGGCGCTATTAAGTCAGTTTACCAGGCTAGTAGAATTCAAAGGATTTGTTTTGGGCTCGATATGTGGTGCTTTAACCCATTGTGGTTGAGAAACCAAGTGGAGCTCCTAAAAGAGATTGTTGAAGAAGGCTTTAGAGTTATCATTTCTGGTGTGTTCGCGTACCCCCTTGACAGGAGTTACCTAGGAAGGGAAATTGACGGTACTATGATTGAAACTCTGGCTGAGTTTGAAAAGAAATTCGGTTTGAATCCTTCAGGAGAAGGTGGTGAGATCGAAACCACCGTTCTTGATGCCCCTTTTTTCAAAAGAAGATTGGAAGTAATCGATTATGATATTACTCATAAAAACTATTCGGGCTCATTTAAGATAAAAAATGTAAGGTCGACTTCGAAATGATATTGATAATAAGTGTTTGCTCAGAAAAGCTTAGTGAACTTGAATTTGTCGTACCAATAGAAGATTTATTGAAAAACCAAAGACAAATTGTGGTAGAGAAGCACTATTTTCAAGTAAGTGAAAATGACCTGCGAGAAGCAGACAAGATCATAATATGTGGTACTGCCCTCAGAGACTTCGAGTATCTAAATAACATTGATCGATTTCTATGGCTGAGAGACTATGGTAAGCCTTTTCTTGGCATTTGTGCAGGGATGCAGATTCTAGCAAGAATCTTTGAATGCAAATTGGTTGACAAAACTATGATAGGTAGATTTCATGTCAAAGTGGTTCTAGAAAGCAAGTTAGTATCCGGAAAGGAATTTTATTCATATTTTCTAAATTCAAAGGCTATAGAAGTAGGAAGACATTTTGTGGCTCTTGCTGAATCTGAAAGATTAGACTGTATTGTAAGGCATAAGACTATGGAATTATACGGTTGCCTTTTTCATCCTGAAGTATTCAATCCACAGATCATTATGAATTTCTGCAGTTCAATCTGATATTGAATTGATAAGTTTGCCCGTGTAGCTACATGAATTGGGTATACAACAACCAATAAAGTGCACTTATGACGAACGTCCCAAATAATAT
This sequence comes from Nitrososphaeria archaeon, assembly GCA_963760525.1. Taxonomy (GTDB): domain Archaea; phylum Thermoproteota; class Nitrososphaeria; order JACIWG01; family JACIWG01; genus CAVXDT01. The sequence goes on along the minus strand of CAVXDT010000010.1, from coordinate 55,022 downwards.
CGCATTCTAATTCACTTTTTTTGTTTACATAATAATGCGCAACAGAAGGCAATCGATTAATCTGATCAGTTGAGGGATAGATCCATCTTTGATGGTTACAGTAATTAGTAAATTCCATACTGCATCAAAACCTTTATTAGAAAAACAAAGTCGAATTCTAAATATGAAAAGGTTAACGTTAAGAGACCAAGGAGAACTCTACTATTCCATTAGCTCGCAAAACAAGCCAAGAATGTATCTGGATCCGGGACAAACTGTAATCGTTGAAACAGAAGACGCGTCATCAGGTCAAATCAGAAAGTTGACTGATAAAAGGGACTATAAGAAAGCGCCTTATTCGAATCCTCAATCTGGGCCTTTCTATATCAACGGTGCTGAGAAAGGTGACACCCTTGTTATGGAATTACTCAAAATAAGTCCGACAATCGGTCAAGGCATAACCAAGCTGGCAAAATGGTGGTGGTACTTAGGTCATAGAGAATCCAATCAAGCCATGGCTGATTTCTTGCAACCCACTATTCCAGATGGCTTGAAAATAATGCCAATAAAGGAAGATAGCGTATATTTCGACAAATTGACATTGCCTTACAAACCTATGATAGGAACGATAGGGACTGCTCCTGATTTGGAAGCGATTTCAACATATTTACCAGGACCTCATGGGGGAAATTTAGACCTTCCCTGTATAACCAATGGGTGTAAGCTTTACTTACCGGTAAAGGTTCCGGGAGCACTACTTCATATCGGGGATGCGCACGCAATCCAGGGAGAAGGAGAAATCTCATCAGCAGCAGTTGAAATGCCAGCAGAGGTTACTTTGAAAGTTGACTTAATAAAAAATAAGGATCTAGATTGGCCAAGGATTGAAAACGACGAATATATTATGAGCGTTGCATGCACAGGAGTAGGAAGAACCTTAGAGGATACAATAAGACTCGCATACGTGAATCTTAGCCGATGGATGGAGGAATATGGTGTAAACAGATGGGATGCATGGGAACTATGTAGTCTCCTTGGGAAAATAACTCTAGGTAATATATGGTCTGTTGCAGCTGGTTTCCCAAAAAAATATCTGAGTAAGATTCAATCTCTAGTTTGATGAATTAAGTGCAAATACAGAAGGAACCTGCCTGACAACAGTGCATCCATTTAAGGTTACTTATTATGTAAGCAATGTTGGCAACTCAGGATATTTTTCCATTCAAATTCAGTGGCTTGTTGGATTCGGGATATATCATTATACTAACTATTGAAAGCGCGTCTCACGTTGGGATTCAATCTATCGCCAAGACTCTTTATGGCATCACTCCTTATTCTGTTGAATTCTTTTACTTTTTCTTCAAAGACAATTTGAGGGTATAATTTTTCTGGATGTAAGAAGATGTCGTCAACAGTCCTTACCGAAGTTGGAACTTGGAAACCTATAGGTGAATCTATCCAATCCTCAAGTCCACCTCGTAACAAAGAATCTAATATTCCCATTGTATGTTCAAGAGTTATCTTCCTATAACGTGGTCCCTCACCAATTCCTCCTGTGTTTAATAGAAAGTATCGTATATGTGGAAGGCCTTGTAAGATCTCAAAGAACTTGTTTGCATGCTCTGCTTTATCACCAGCCATGAAAGGATCATAAAAAAATTCGCTTCTTGTTCTGCCTGCTTTTGTCGGGTCTCCTGCAGAAGATTCCATAGCCAAACCTAATATAGTCAGAGCAACTGCCTGCTCAATTGTCAGCTTACAAATCGCAGGGATCAAGGCGCCTCGAGTGATCAATATTATATTATCAATTTTGTCAGCATCAATATGAGTTGATGCATGCATAACATTCCTCCTTAATATTACAGCTCTCCCATTAGAGGTTCTCTCAATATTGTAGAAGTCAAAATCACTATCTTCGTCTACGTAGACATCTTCACACAAAGTTTCAGGCCTTAACAATCCATAGAATATTTCACGCTGAGAACCAGGGTTTACACCTTCTGTCTTAACAAAGATACCTCCAGCTTCAAATCCATGAAAAGACCCATCTGGCATGAGAGTTCCGCCATCGTCTTGAATCATCCAAGACTGTTCTTTGCCTTTTCTTGCCAGAATCTTGCAGGTCAAAGTAGTCTTTCCATTCGCACTTAAAGCAAGAAATAATGTTCTTCTTTTCACATATTCACCATGAGTTGATTGAAGAAAGTCCTCTCTACAACCGCAATGCAAGAAGAGTCCGCCTCGCTTTGTTTTTGCAACCCAATCTTCAGCTGCAAATACACCTTTCTTATATTCACCTATGTAATTGCTATTCCTGATAATCTTGATAACTCTTTGATTGTCTAACATGGCTAATCGGATCGTAATATCTTTTTCTGGAAGAGATTTTATTTTATTGCTTTCATAGGCATTATCAAAGAAAAATACGATCTGATAGTCTGGGACATAGACCTTTTCTTTAACACGAATAAAAAGATGGCTTCCACCATAGACTATATGTGCAAAGCGTTCAGGGACGATCAGTCTGACTACAGTCTTACTGTTGTGATTGCCAACAATTCTATCTGTAGATATTATTCTCTCTCTAGATAAACACTCCTCACAATCTTTCAAGAGCTTTAGTTCTTTTTCTCCAAATGTAGTATCAACACTATTCTTAGTGAACATGGCAGCTCTTGACATGGGTTCGCTTTCAACAACATAGCTGTCATAAATAGTCTTTTTGACACCTTCCTCCTTCTCCACAAGGTTTCTAAGATATTCTTCAGAAGGATTATCCACTAACCTGTCTTCTTTTATTGCTCTATCCCTTATTCTCACCGCAGTCTTTTCGAATATTTCCAAGTCGAATTCTTCCATCAGCTACCGCCAGAAAAAAATTCGCCTAAATAATAAACATTATCAAACTTACCATAGCAGCATGGTATCTAGAGGCGGAAATAATCACGTTCAATTGGCATTTTGCATCAAAAAATCTATAGCAATGGTCGAAATGCCAGAGCAATACCCGCCCTAATTCACTTATTTACAACAATATATGAACAAGAGAAAACCGCTGTATTATTTGAACTAATAAACCATGCGTCACATTTGTGCCTTTGTTATTCTGGCTTTCTCTATCAGTAATGCTGGGGTGCATGTCGGAGTGTCGACTTCCCACCATTTAATCCATTTGGTCTCTTTGCCTATTGCCTTTATGTTAAGCATTTGCCTTGGAATATTGTCACTAATTCTTGAGCCAGTTATTGCATATTTTATTCCCCCGCTTTCTATCAAGAAAGCTGCGTCTCTAGGCAGTGTGGAGTAGTCGCCAGTCAAGTAGTTCTGATATCTAGTATACCAGTTGTTTGTAACATAGACCGCTTTCTTTGAATCACCAATCATTTCATCAACTGTGATCTTACCTGGCTTAACGACCAGATTCCATGGATGAGGTGCAATTACTCCAGCATTTCCAGTTGTCTTGACGCGATATTTGTTTGCAGTTGAGGAGTTATGCAGGTAGGTCTTGAGGGTTCCAGATTCTATAATAGTAGTATTCTGTGTAGGTACACCTTCATCATCAAATGCCCTTCCACCAAATCCGCCTTCTATTACACCACAGTCCTCTAAAGTGAAGTTTTCTGCAGCAGCTTTCCTACTAAGGAGATCCCTCAGGAAGGAAGTCCCCGATTCAATTCGAAATACTGAAGATGAATATCCAATAGCTTGCACAATGCTAGCAGCAACAGTCGGTCCCATTATAAGGTCATATTCACCTTCTTCCCAATGACCCACCCTTTCAGATTCCTTTGCGAATGTGCCAGCAGTAGTGCCTGCTTCTTCTGCACTGAACCGTGGAAGTGTAGCTGCACATGACAGCCCATGTCCGCTGGAATTCTTCTCAGTGAACGCTCTAACATTGATTGTTATAGAACTGTCTTTGTCAAAAGCTTCAACACCTGCAGAGGTTCTTATCCCATAAGTTCCAACATTGGCCGTGAGTACACCAGAGGCTCTTTTCGCCCCTCCCTGTAAGGCTGCATTCGCAGCTATCACACCTTGTTCAACAATATCTTCTCCAAGCTCCTCTATTCTGGGGTCAAATGTACTTTGAGCATTAAACTTGAATGGACCCTTTGGCAATTGTACATAATCAACGCTCTCTTCCACAAGTCTCAGACTTTCGAATAGGTTTTCTACAAATTTGTCTAAGCTTATCCCATTGACTGAAGATGTGGTTCCTATGGCTCTCCTTCTATTTTTGCTCATGTATACAAACAGAGCTGCCTCCTTTAGTGTGTTGGTAATTGTGGCTGAATTGTTGCTGAAACGGAGCATCGACTCCTCTCCATATGCTGAAATCACAGAAATGTCATCAGCACCGAGACTCTTGGCTTTATTGAAGGCTATGTCAGTCATTTTATCGAGGATTTCAGTGTTCATCTTGTCTTCACCATCATGTTCTTGAATCTTAGGTTTGGTCCACCGGCCCAAACTGGGGCACCTTGCATAGGGTCCCCCTTGCCACATGTAGCGGCCCAAAATCTAAGATCTTTTCCTCTAGCGTCTAGACTACCCCACAATCTCTCAGTAGTAATTTCTATGATGGGGTTGACTATAGGAGCTCTGATCTCTCCTTTCTCTATTAGGTAGGATTCATGACCGACATATCTTTGATTCCATCTTGTGTCGTCTATATTCCATTCCATGAAAGAGTTCATGTATATTCCATTCTTAACTTCTCTGATGAGTTCTTCAAAAGAGTAGCTTCCGGGCTCAACAAAAGTGTTTGCCATTCTAACTATGGGTTCACGGTCAAATGCCGAAGCTCTCGAGGAACCATTGCTTTTTGTCCCGAACTCTCTGGCTGTACCTCTGTTATGTAAGAGTTCATTTACAATACCGTTTACAACAAGTCTTCTTTTTCTTCGCAGGGATTCCTTCTTCGTCATACAGGTAGAAGCCATATGAATTCGGAATGGTCGGGTCATCACTCACATTAACTTCATTATCACCTATCTTTCTTCCAATGTCAGAAGACTTCAGATAAGATTCGCCAGCTTGAGCTGCTTCTCTACCCAATATCCTATCTGCCTCGAAGGGGTGTCCTATGGATTCATGGGCCATTATACCAGTGACTTCAGAACCGGTCACAATATCGTAATTGCCAGGAGTGACCGCTCGCCCCTTCTCAATGATCTGTTTTATGACATCTGTCTCATGCTGTATTTCTTCTCTAATCTTCAAGGTTTCGATTATCTCCCATCCTCCACTACCGCCATATTCTATCGACTTCTGTGCCATTTTTCCTTCTTTCATACCTGTCAAAAAGCCTTCAACGTAAATTCTTGGTACATATCCTTGGATGAATGTCCCTTGTGTGTTACTTAGGATTTTTTCATCAATCGTGATGTCCATCTCCAAGATCCTCATGGGAATATAGTCCCTCCTCAGAAGAATAATGTTGTCAAGTTCACGGAGTATCTTCATGATATCTTCGAAGTTCTTGTCCTCCAATTTGTCTTTTTCTTGTGCTCTCCATTTTCTTTTCGCTTTCCTTTCTCTGCTGAATTTAATCCCTTTTTGAACAAAGGTGGACGTCGCTTGTGCTTTCTTGACTGTTTGTTCTACAAGTAGACGTATGTTTTCTTTATCAAGGACATTTGTAGCAGAAAAAGCTAAGCCTCCTTCTTTGATTACTCTTACACCCAAGCCAAAAGATTCGCTTGTAACAATCGGTTCTTGTTGTCCATTTCTTATTGCTACCATAATGTCTTTCTTTGCCTGCAATCTTGCTTCAGCATATTCTGCACCTGCTTTCTCAGCTTCTGCAACTGCATAGAGGGGAATATCAGAATCTAAGTTTTCCGTGTTCACAAACCATAATCTGAGGATTGACTTTTATTAATGTTTTCATCGAGCCTTGATTCTCATGTATCTTGGGATATTGAATAGTTAATAAGGCATATCAATACTTGTAATAGGTAGGGGCTTGTATGGGAATGCTCACGATCTTTGAACTAGACTTCATGTTTCCGCTTTCTGTTCTAGTGCTAGCGCTGGGTCTATTAGGTGTTTTGTTATTACTATATGACCTCAAGCTTAGAGAACAGAGAAGATGAGACATTCCATTCGAACTTGAAACGGAGTAATCGTGAAGATTAAGGTAGACAGAGCATGCTTACATTCTTACAGTCACTATTGCTTATTGGATTAAGCTGATTTTGAGCGGAGTAAATTAAGACTATCGTCCGTGAGTTATCTTTGGGGAGGAAGATTTTTTTTCAATAGGCTGTACTAGGCAACTCTTTCGATTGTATTTCCTTTCTTTCCTGAATAATACCATATCTCGGCTTCTGCTCCAAAAGCCTTAGCCCATTCAATTAGTTTCTCTCTTTCCTGTTTACTCATTCTAGCTTTACCGCTTTTGACTTGAATAAGAAGTATTCTTCCATCTTTTCCAGCGAATATGTCTACTGGGCCATGTGACATAGCGCTTCTGCTACATCTCCAACCTTCTACCCTAAGCGCTCCCATAGCTCTATATTCTCTACTTCTTCCTCTGAAGTATGGAGTACTGACCATATTGCCATACTGTACATCAAGATAAGAGTTATGAACGTTGCTAACATATGGTAAGTAGAATTGAGCTCAGAATATGTTTTTCAACAGCCGGCAAAGCTGAATTTCATAGCTGCCAAAGATAATTTTCTAGTTTTTAAGGACGGTGATGTATTATCAGGATTAACATTGAGAACGCCATCAATAACAGTAGCCATAACTTCAATGTCGGGTAAAGAAATAGCCGTGATAAGTCTAGGTATTGGGCAACAGTCCTCGCTTATTATATTAAGGGCAAGGGCTCTTTACATTTCTCCTTCAAATGATTCTGCAGTTGTTGCAGCAGAATGCTATACTAGTGATGATGTGAAGATAATTGAAAAGGTTTGATTCCTAAAGTCTACTATTAACAAGTTCCACCAAGTCCTTAAGCTCCCCCCTGTCCACAAATGCTGTAAGATTGAGACCGATAGGCGTGATTGAGATGGCTTTTTCATGATGTATGGCATAAGCATCAGTCCACTTCTGAACTTACTGAACCTTCTACCCCAAATCCAATAATAAGCCCTTCCCCTTGGATCCTTTCTTTCTATGACAAAATCCGAATACTTCCTTTTGGCCAACTTTGTTATAATTGTCTTCGTGTTTCGGTCAATTTTTAACGGATAATTGACATTTAAAATGTCCACTCCACGTGGAAGATTCTTCTGAAGAATCCATTCAGTTATAGCCTTGGAGACAGGTCCTGCTTCCTTGAAATTTACGCCTATAAGCCCAGGAGAAAAAATTGCCATTTCTGGAACGCACATTGAAAAAGCTATACATGGGATTTTATTTATTGCCCCTTCTATTGCTGCAGCAACTGTGCCACTTGCGAAGACATCTTGGAAAGTTGTGTTATCTCCATAGTTTATTCCTGAAACCACGATATCAGGTCTCCTTTTTAGAACAGAATGTATTCCTAACATTACCGCATCCGCAGGGCTTCCAGAGACAGAGTAAGCTAGAACATCCCCTATCATTACTTTGCTAACCCTTAATGGTTTATGAAATGTAAGGCTCATACTTGCACCACTTTGGGGGCGCTCTGGTGCTACAACGAAGGCTTCACCTAAATCCTTAACTGAATCATATAGAGATCTTATTCCTTCGCTATCATATCCATCATCGTTTGTGACCAAGATGGCTTTCATAGGTCTTAGATTGTCTCTTGTCTTCATCTTATAAACTTTCAAAGATCATTTGATTAGACTTCTCCAGCCTTCCAAGTTCTTTGAGTATCTTAAGCTTCTTTTTTTGAAGCCTTCTTAATTTTATCTGTAACAGGGTTTTCTTCAATTCAGCTTCTTCAATATCATAGTATTCTCCTGTTTCTGCTCTAGGGTTAATTTTGTAGAATTCAATTGCCTGAATTTCATCGTCAATAACTATCCTTGGAATCACTTTCTGTGTAAGATAATATACGTGCTTTGGTCTTCCTTCTGCTTTGTCTTTGGAGCTTTTGCAAGAGATGATGCCTCCCTTTTCCAGAACGCTCAAGTGCTTTGAAACAGCGGGGATACTTATGTTGAACTCTTTCGCTAATTCGTCCATGGAAAGTGATTTTTTATAGAGCATCTCCAGAATCCTGAATCTGTGATATGATCCAATAATTCTGAAGATTTCTTCTATTGTGTTTTTGTTCAACGACAATATGTGAGGTAGAAAGCTTTTTAAACTTAACCTTTGGTTAATTAATTGGTGGTAAAAAATGCAGGCTAATGACAAAAAGAATTTCGAGGAATTCTTTGAAGAACTTGAAGATCTCATTGAACAAACAATGGAAGATGTTGAAAAGTCTATGAGAAATCTTCTCAGAAGTGATTATGAGAAAGCTCTCGGAAAACCAAGGTTCTATGGTTTTTCTGTACAGATGGATGAGAGAGGTTCGCCTAAGATTAGCAAATTTGGGGACAATCTGATGTCGCAGAAGAACGCTAGAACGCCATTTTATGATCAGTTAGTTGACACAAATAGAAAGCAGCTAACATTGATCTTCGAACTTCCAGGAATTGAAAAGGATAACATTCAACTTAGAACTTCGACTGACAAGCTCATTCTTGATGCTAAGAATGAAGACAGAGCGTATCATGCAGAAGTCGATCTGGAAGCTGAAGTAGATCCGTTGACTTCATCATGCTCCTTCAGAAACGGTCTTTTGACAGTCAATGTAAAAATTAGGGAAGCTGACAGCGAATTTACAAATATAAGTGTCGTCTAGACATGGGTGATAGACATGAGCGAATGGATTAAACTTCAAGTCATGGAGGCATATACACGGGATGTCGGCCGTGGCATTGCCAGAGTTGACTATTCAGTAATGGATCTACTTCAGGCACATACGGGAGATGTAATAGAAATAAGAGGCAGGAAGAGGACTGTCGCAAAAGTTCTTCCTGTTCACCCTTCAGACGAAGGCAAGGACATAGTTAGAGTTGATGGTATAACTCGTAATAATGCCGATGTTCCCCTCGGGGATACCGTGATGGTTAAAAAGATCAACGCAAGTCTTGCAGAAAGAGTTACTCTTGTCCCGCCAGAGGGATATCCTCCACTCGACAAGAGGTACTTCGCTGAAGTCCTTGAGAGCCTTGCCGTAACCAAAGGTGACAATATTATGGTGCCCTATTTTGGCAGCAAGTTAATTTTCAATATTGTGGCAATGGCTCCTAACGCTGACGCTGTTGTCGTAACAAAAAGGACTGAATTCGTTATCTCAGAAAGAGGAGAAGCACTTAGAAATGTTCCCCAGATAACATACGAGGACATAGGAGGCTTAAAAGACGAGATTCAGAAGGTTCGGGAAATGATTGAACTTCCATTAAGGCATCCTGAACTATTTGAGCGTTTAGGTATCGAACCCCCGAAAGGAGTGCTTCTCTACGGTTCTCCTGGAACGGGCAAGACCCTTCTAGCAAAAGCTGTGGCTAATGAAAGTGCTGCATACTTCATTAGCATCGGTGGTCCAGAAATCATGAGCAAGTACTATGGAGAATCAGAAGCAAGATTGAGAGAAATATTCAAAGAAGCGAAGGAAAAATCGCCATCCATAATTTTCATAGACGAAATAGATTCTATAGCCCCTAAACGCGAAGAAGTGACAGGTGAAGTTGAACGCCGAGTCGTCAGCCAGCTTTTGAATCTAATGGACGGTCTTGAAGCAAGAGGAAAAGTCATAGTCATTGCAGCAACAAATAGACAAAACGCTTTGGACCCCGCTTTGAGAAGACCCGGACGTTTTGACCGAGAAATCGAGATCAAGGTCCCAGACAAGAAAGGCAGACTTGAGATTCTCCAGATTCATACACGTAACATGCCTCTTACCAGTGATGTTGATCAAGAAAAGCTTGCTTCGGTGACGCATGGCTTCGTGGGAGCGGACCTTGAATATCTCTGCAAAGAAGCAGGAATGAAGTCTCTCAGACGCCTTCTTCCAGAATTGAAACTTAAGGAAGAGAGAATAGACTATGAAACATTGAATAAACTGCAGGTCACGATGTCCGATTTTGAAAAGGCATTGAAGGACGTCCAGCCTTCAGCGCTCCGTGAAGTGTTTCTCGAGTCCCCTAATGTTAAATGGTCTGATATAGGAGGGCTGGAAAACATTAAAAAGGAACTCCAAGAGGCTATAGAATGGCCTTTAAGATTTCCTGAGGTATATCAGAAGGTAGGATATAGTATGCCAAAAGGCATCTTATTGTACGGTCCTTCTGGGACGGGCAAAACTTTGCTTGCCAAGTCCGTGGCGACAGAAAGCGAAGTCAACTTCATCAGTGTAAGAGGTCCTGAACTTCTATCAAAATGGGTGGGTGAATCAGAGAGAGGTGTAAGAGAAATCTTCAGAAAGGCAAGACAGGCTGGTCCATGCATCATATTCTTCGACGAATTAGACTCCCTAGCTCCGATGAGAGGGTATGGAATGGGAGAGAGCATGGTGACAGAACGCGTCGTAAGTTCGCTTCTCACCGAACTGGATGGGATACAGGAACTCCAGCAAGTCATCGTTCTAGCTGCAACAAATCGCATAGACATGGTTGATCCAGCACTACTCAGAGCAGGAAGGTTCGATAAACTTATCCTTGTCCCACTACCTGATAAAACTGCAAGAAGACAAATACTTGAAATCCATTTCAAAGGCAAACCTCTATCTCCAGAAGTCAATATTGATAGGACGATTGATGCCACAGATGGATTCTCCGGAGCAGATCTCGCATCTGTAGCAAACACAGCAGTGTCGCTGGTAGTCCAAGAGTATATCTCAAAGTACCCGAGTCCAGAAGAAGCAAAGAAACACGCTGATGAAGCCATCATTACGCAGAAACACATAGACTATGCAATTAGCAAAGTTCGTGCAGCAAAGGAAGGCAAGATACCTGAAAAGGAAATTAAACCATACTACCGGTAGAAGCAAACTATTTATTACAACCACTTTTTTCTCCTTTATAGATGAATATAATAGGGAAGGGCACTTGGATAGATTTAGTTGCATTGAAAGTGGTAGAAAGGGAGAAAAGCCTAGGTCGACCTATAAGCCTAATACGCGTTGAAAGCGGACTGGGAGCATCTGGTATTCCCCATGTTGGAAGCCTTGCTGATGCTGCAAGGGCGGCGGGTGTAAAACTTGCAATCGAGAATCTAGGTTACAAGTCGGAGTTCATAGCTTTCTCCGATGATTTGGACGGTTTGAGAAAGGTTCCACATGGTTTGCCTGAATGGCTCTCCAACTATCTTGCTTTCCCCGTTTCTGCGATACCAGACCCGTGCAAATGTCATGAAAACTATGGAGCTCACATGAGTTCAATGCTCATGGATGCAATGGATAAGTGTGGAATCCAGTACACATTTATGAGTGGGCATGAAGCCTACCAAAAGGGAACATACAATTCTCAAATAGTAAAGATACTGGAAAAAGTTGATGAGATTGGTGAGGCGATCGAAAAAATAACCGGTCAAACAAAATATCAAGATCAGTTACCCTATTTTCCAATATGCGAGAAATGTGGAAGGATCTATCTCCCCAAGGCTTTGGAATATGACAAAACAAGTCAGAAGGTAATCTATAAATGCGAAGGTGCTGAAATAAGAAAGAAATTCATTCAAGGCTGCGGCCATGAAGGTGAAGTGAAGGTCACCGAAGGGCATGGAAAGCTTGCTTGGAAGGTGGAGTTTGCTGCAAGATGGTCTGCCCTAGACATTAGATATGAAGCATATGGTAAAGACATAGCGGAATCAGTAAAGGTAAACGATTGGGTGGCTGACAACATACTCGGTTTTCCCCACCCCCATCACGTCAGATACGAGATGTTCTTGGACAGAAGCGGCAAAAAGATTTCAAAATCAGCTGGAAACGTTTTCACACCGCAAACATGGCTAACATATGGCACACCTCAATCACTCCTGCTACTGCTTTTCAAGAGAATCGTGGGCACAAGGGCGCTTTCCGTCAATGACATACCGAACTACATGGATGAGGTTGACCAACTTGAGAAGATATATTTTTCCAAAGAAATATCAGAAGAAATGAAAGAAATAAAATCCAGAGGATTATACGAATACATACATCTTCTCAAACCACCAGAAAAGGTTTCTCAACATGTACCATATTCTCTTCTAGTCCAACTTTGTACTGTTGCGCCAAAAGACAGAGAGGTAGCTTATGTCATAAGTAAACTGCAGCAATATGGAATGATAAAAGAATCAGAGCCTGAACTTGATCAAAGAATACGACTAGCATTGAATTGGTCAAGAGATATGAGTGCAGTCGAAAGGAAGAAGGTACAGTTGACTGAAACAGAGAAAGAAATGGCGCTTGAGTTTGCGAATGGATTGGCAGCAAATGATCCGAAGACAATCCAGTACTCGGTCTTTGAAGTTGCAAAGAAATACTCTGTTGAGCCGAAGAAATTCTTCGAACTTTTGTACAGAATACTCTTAGGTACTACCAGCGGTCCGAGACTAGGGCCTTATGTTGTTGACTTTGGAATAGACAAAGTCAAAGAAATACTTCTTTCTGTTCCAACAGGACAGTCAGTTCCATAGCTTCCTATATTGTGAAATTTTTTTAACGCAAAGCATTATTTTTAATATCTTTGGCAATTTAATTAGCTGCGCAAGAATTAGAATCTCAATGAATGAATGCCATGAGCGGATGAAATTCGTGAAGACAGCGTCAAGGGAATGTGAAGATCTGAATTCCATTTTAGAGGATTCGAGCTCCGGCATAAAAGCAAGCTCGGTCAAAGCGGGGATAAAGAAAGTATCCTATTCGAACAAAGCTGGGAAAAAGCTTACAGCTTTGGGGGTTGCTATAGTTGTCATACCGGAGCCAACGGGAATATCTGATGTAATAGGCGGCATAATGGCGATATCAGGAAAATACATACAGAGAAAGTCACCAATAGGCATAAAAGAAACGTTTGAAGGTTTCAACAGAGTCAATTCAGAGCTACGAAAGGCAAAGATGCCCTATTAGCTATCACAAATAGATGTGTGAAGTGGAAGAGTCTAATTGCTTAAATTATCTTTTTTTACTGGACACACGATAGTAGAATGAGGTAGGTGTACCGATGGATAGGATAGTAAAGCAGGTTTTTAGAAGTAAAGTGACAATTGAGGGTGCAGGTGTCAAGCTCAAACGAGTTTTTGGCTACAATGAAGTTCCTTTATTTGATCCTTTTCTGCTTCTAGATCATTTTGGTTCAGAAAATCCCGACGATTACATGCGGGGTTTTCCATGGCATCCTCACAGGGGTATTGAGACTGTCACTTACATGCTTAGCGGAGAAGTTGAACACGGTGATAGCATAGGAAACCGCGGGCTTATTGGTTCAGGAGACATTCAATGGATGACCGCTGGTTCGGGGATAATTCATCAGGAAATGCCTAGAAAATATGATGGCTTGATGCAGGGATTCCAGCTTTGGGTTAACCTCCCTGCAAAAAAGAAGATGGCGACTCCAAAATATCGAGGAATAAACAAAGACCAAATCCCCAAAGTGAAGGAGGAAGGGGTTGAGGTCAAGCTGATAGCGGGGACAATTGATGATACGGAGGGGGCGGTCAAAGACCTTGCCATCAAAGTTGAGTATTTTGATGTGAGATTAGCCGCTGGAAAGATGTTTGAGCATAAGACAGAAAGAAACTGCAACGTGTTTGCCTACACAATCGAAGGAGCAGGTTACACCGACAGTATCACGATAGAAAAGCAACATTGTGTCCTGTTCGGTGAAGGAGATAATGTACGAATAACCGCGAAAAACGGTCTCCGCTTCTTATTCGTATCAGGTAAACCACTGAATGAGCCTATAGCCTGGGGAGGACCTATCGTCATGAATACCCAACAAGAGTTGGAGAAGGCCTTCCGAGAATTGGATCAAGGCGATTTCATAAAAACTGGCAAAACAGTAGAAGCCAACAAAGCGTTCTATCAGAGCTAGAAAAAATTAAAGATACTTTGCATAGCCATAACAAGAAAAATAAACTACGTATTATAACATACATTTGGCTATATTTGTACTGTAGAGGCATTCGCTACAAGAGCTTTCGACCCTTTGGCAATCTATCTCATTGGAACGAACATAGAAGCAACCCAATGTGGAGTACACGCAATCGCCACACCACGGGATCTTTCTCATCTATGAATCTTCGAGATTCTCTAAAGCTAATATATTCATCACCATTCCAAATGCCTTTTACAGTTTGGCCTTTGACATTACCAAAGGTCATCATGCCAATGTCTTTCGAGTGATGGTTTACATATTCCATGTGAGGGTACATATATTCGAGACATGGCACTGCGCTTCCATCAGCTCTGACAGCCATTACCCCGTTTTCGATGTAAGGGCACATGCTCTTGACCTCCTGTCAGCGAAGATGCTTGGAAGCTGCAAATTAACGCCTCCTTTCCTCGCTATTTTAGATGACTCCTTGAAAACATCTTCTACTTCCTTAATTCTATCCAGCTGATCTCTCATCTTTAATAGAAGTGGCAGGTTCATCCAATAACCTCCATTTTCAACTCTTTCCCAAAGTTTACTATACCTTTCCAAGTCGTCCTGTTCATACTTCCCCGTATGGGTTAAACCATAGGCTCCAACTGTCGCTGCATGTATTATATCCCAACCCTTATCCAAGACGTTCTCAACTATTTCATAAGATTTCCTGCTTGAAGGAATATAGAGCTGTTGCCCGTTCAAAACCTCTGAATATACTATAAGATTAGTAACAAGTACATCATCTATATCATTCTCAGCAGCAAACTTTATGAGATTTGGGAGGTCCTTGTAGTTATCCTTCATCAATATGACTTCCAAAGAAAGAGAAAACGGAAACTTGGACTTGCTCTTGATCTTGGAAATATTCACCAAGTTTTCTATTATGCTGCTTCCAACAGCGCCTACTCTAAACTTTTCAAGATTTGAACGTTCTAATGTGTCGAGTGAGAACGATATCTTGTTTACGCCAATGCTCTTAACGAGCTTGTAAGCAAGAGCTTCTGTCAACATGGAACCATTCGTGCTAAAATCTATTTCACCTTCGTAGCCAAGTTTCTCCCTTGTTAGCTTGACAATGTCAGCAAAGCGTTCGTGAGCAAGAGGCTCCCCTTGACCATACAGGATGATTTTGTTCAGGTCTCCAAAAGACTCAGCTAACTTTCTAAAGGTTGGGAAATTCATTTCTTCTGTATGAATATTCCAGAAGTTCCGAATGCAGTAGATACATTTGAAATTGCATTTGTTGGTAATCTCGATCTGCATTGCTTTGGGGGATGCTGACATGACTCTACACTAGTTAACTGGAGTAAGCAATAAGAAATAATATAAAAGTATGTTGACGTCTATAAGGTATCATATCAGGATATTAGTAAGATTCTTAGAAAAAAGGGAGAGGATTAGAGCTCAATTTGAAGCTCTTTCAATTTCTTTTGTGTTGGTACTCCCTTCACCCATCCCCTTAGATTGTAATAGTCTTTCTTCATTGTTTCTAGGTCGACTGTCTGTCCTTTCGCTGGACCTTCAGGCATGGGTTCAGATAGTAGACGAGGGGGCAGAGTGTCTTCTTTGTCTGTGAACCCGTATTTGCTGATTATGAAGCGCTCAAAGTTGTAAATTCTTTCACCAATCTTCATTACTTCATCTTCTGTGAGACTCCATCCAGTTACAGCTGACAATAGAGATGCGATATCAGACGCGCTCAAAGCGAAGGTAGTAAATAGGCAGTTGACTGTAGAGTTCACTACGCATGTCAAATCTTGGAAGGTTTTTGTCCACTTTGCTTTTCCTTCAATAGTTAATGGATCAATTTTTTCCGGAAGCCCAACTATTTCAGGAGCAATTGTATACCCTGTCACGTGACAGCCTCCACGGTTAGCTGTTGCATAGTTCAAACCCATTCCTTTCACTCCCCGTGGATCATAGGCAGGCATCTCGAGCCCTTTTACACTCATGGAAAGCTCGGGAGCTCCGAACATCTCACAGAGTCTTTTTGATCCTAGGGCAAGATACTTTCCAAATCCATCTTTGTGGGCGATCCTCCAAACTGAATCAACTAAAGCAGACGCATTTCCAAAGGATAGATCCATACCTTGAAGGTCTCCTTCTTTAATGTAACCTTTCTGGTGTAGTTCCATTGCAGCAGCAATTGTTGAACCGACTGAGATGGGATCAAGTCCGAATTCATCACACAGGTGATTTGCCTTTATAATAGCGCCCATGTCCATGATCCCTGTTGAGTTTCCCAGCGCCCATATGCTCTCATATTCAGGTCCCTCTGTGTGTGATATTTGATATGGACCTGATTTTACGGAACTTATGCGCCCGCAAGCGATGTTACACCCCCAACATGGTCTTTTCTTTTCAAGATATTGTTTCGTGAGGGTTTCTCCGCTAATCTTGTCCGCTTTAGGATTGAAGCCGAACTGCCAGTTCATGTAAGGCAAGATTCCTGCGCTGTTTACTACGTTGACAAGGACCGCTGTACCATATGTTGGAAGCCCATCACCCGTAACAGAGT
The DNA here is from genome assembly GCA_963760525.1 of Nitrososphaeria archaeon. Classification (GTDB taxonomy): domain Archaea; phylum Thermoproteota; class Nitrososphaeria; order JACIWG01; family JACIWG01; genus CAVXDT01. Next base: position 38,450 of record CAVXDT010000010.1, on the reverse strand, counting down.
TCTTCCTTTCCTTTTCGTAAGCTGCCTTAGAAACTTCCTTGAACTTCGCTGGATTCGCAATAGAAACGTGCCCGGAACCAGAGACAACTATGGCCTTCAACTTCTTCGACCCCATGACCGCCCCTAATCCAGTTCTTCCCGCTGCGCGATGCTTATCGTTCACGATTACAGCCATTGGCACAAGATTTTCTCCAGCAACTCCTATACATGCTACGCTTACGTTTTTCCCGCTTACAGTCTTCCTAAGAAAATCGTCAGTATCGAAGACCGTCTTCCCCCAATATCCAGATGCATCATGAACCTCTATTGAACCATCTACGACAGAGATGTAAACTGGTTTTTCAGAAGCACCTTTTATTACTAAAGCATCGAAACCTGTGAACTTGAGGAAGGCACCGAATTCTCCACCAGAATTGGCGCTACCTATGGAACCCGTTAGTGGAGAACGTAACGCCATTGCCTGATATCTTCCGGGCGACGGGAAACCTGGTATTCCTGTGCCAGGACCTGTTGCAAAAATAAGAATATTGTCTGGGCCTAAGGGATCCAAGTCCCTTGCTGCGTTGCCTTTAGACTCGAATTCTCTTAAGTATTCGTAGAGGAGTGCCAGTGCGTAGCCTTTTCCTCCGAGATACTTCTTTGCGTATTCTTCAAGTGTATCCTTAATTTTCACTGTTTTATCCGAAAGATCGATTACGCCGATTTTTCCCATATATCCGTTAGGCATAACTTGATACTTTCTTCGCTCTAGCAAGCTTATAACCTTTTGTACTGTTATGACACCTTCTAGTGAAGGAACACATGCGCGCTTTACTCGATAAGGGGTCAGGGTCTAACGTAAATGGTGAATTAGTTAAAGCTCATCAACATTTATTCATTGCAAGACAAGTTCCTGCCAAAATGTAAGTGTAAGGAAAAAGATGAGCATCTTGTCTATTTGGCAACTAGAGCGCGGATGACCTCTGGCAAGCGGTTAGCACGTGCCTTTGTCCTTCCGCCTACATACGCTATTCGAAGGTCTTGGACGTTTGTTCCTTGTACGCCCGTGAAGATATTGTCTTTCAATCTTTTTAGAGCTTCATAGGAATTGTGCTTATCAAGTTCTTCCAGTATATTTACGCCATTTTGTTTAGCTCTTCTCAGGGTGTAACCGTCAACAATGCCTCCTGCAGCGTCTGTGGGTCCATCTGCACCGTCAGAGTCAGCTGACGCTATAACTATGTTCTTACTGCCAGCTATTCTAGTTGCAGTTGAAAGTACGAATTCTTGATTTCGACCGCCTACCCCCTTGCTCTCTCCAACCCTGACAAGCAGTTCGCCGCCACAGATGAGGACGCAGGGTGGCGTGAATGGTCTCCCATATACTTCAACTTCTTTGGCCATAAATGCTAGCATTTCTCCAGCTGATCGAGCTTCTATGTCGCTTAAACTTGAAGCAATAATATTGGCGTTTATTCCCATTTCCCTAGCTTTTTTCGTCGCTGCTTCTAGCATGTATTCTGGTCCCATGACTCTGAAATGATAATGTGGCTTGCCCTTGATTTCTTCATATCTTAATTGTCCATATTGTGGGTCGGCCTTCTCCAAGTGATTCCGGACAGAATATGGTACTGTATCCCATATTTTGTATTTTCTGAGGACGTTAATCGCATCTTTGTAGGATCCTGTGCCACGCCTGTGTCTTCTGATATCGACATTTACCTCTTGGGGCCTCTCATCAGTATGAAATTCAATTAACGTAGCTTCTCCTATGTACCTCTCATCTTTTCCTCTCAAAATCATAAGATTCCATCTGACAGCGTTTGTGTCCCACATGGACGCTCCGCATTCAAAGTAGAGCTTTCTAGTAACCTCTCTTATGTCCTGTAGAGTCACTCCAGGTGCAGGTAGAGCCATCAAGGCTGAAGCGCCGCCTGATTCAGAGAAGAATACGATGTCACCCTTACGGGCTTTCTTTTCAATTTCCATTACCTTCATTGAGCCTTTAACACTGTCTTCGTCTGGTATTGGATGACCAGCTAAAGTCACACCGATTCTATTCAGTAGGATTTCTTCACCTTTCTTTGCGTTTATGTGGCCTTCCGAAATAAGATCACCTAAGACATCTTCTATCGCCTTGGCTTGTCTTTGAGCTGCTTTTCCTCCCCCTACAACGAATATTTTTCCAATTTTGGATAGGTCAAAGAGCAACGGTTTAGCTGTAAATCTCCCATCCGATGTGTGGCATGCTAAACCTTTCCGTCCAATCATGAGTTTTCCATCGACAAAATTGATTAGTTTTCTTGTGTTTTCATATGGGTCAGACGCCCTAAGCCCCGCTTCGAGGATCTCCAAGACGATTTGTCTGCCTTGAATGTTGCCGTGTGTAGTAAGCTTTTCTATGTCCTTAATGATGTTCAATACGTATCTCTAAATTAAACGGTTTGTATATAAAACTTAGTTTGAAACAATAGTTCCTGGTTTGATCATTCTAAAGTAGACAGGCTATCTTAGGAAATCTTGTAGTCAGCTGGAATTCCCCATTTTTCGATTTTGTTGTACTTTTTGTTTGATGATTGAAAGTATATGATAATAGGCGATTTGTCCAGTTTAGGATCATTGTCATATAGTGTTTTGTCCCCATATCTGAAAGTTTCAAGGACCAATGGTAGCTCATTTCGAAAAATTGTATTCCTCCATCCAGCTCTGCCAAAAACTAAACCTCCGCTGATGTGGCAGAATACATCTAGTGTTAGCTTATCTGAGTCGAGTTTCCATTCAGCAAGTACTTCATCTCTCATCAAACGTGTGTACCAACCTGAAATCTGTTGTCGATCGTAGTTGGGTCCTATTGTCAAGAATAAATCACCTGTCGAATCAGAATGGGTCAAAGTGTAGCATCTGGGAATTCCTAAAATGTCAGGTTCTGTCCCTTGCAAGTACTGAGTATGCAACTTCTCAATAATCAGATGGGGCATTTTTTTTGAATAATCCTCAGCCCTTTATATCATTATAATCACAAGAGGTGATTCAGAGACCATAAAAATCTGGTCTTTTGTCCAAAATTACCGAAAAAAAGGAAAGTAGGGTTGTTTGCCTACTTGAAGTTTTTAATGCCTGCTTTGGCGACTTCTATGTCTTGGGGTACAGCTCCTCCGCTGACGCCGATTGCGCCTACAAGTTCACCTTTCTTCTTTAGAGGAATGCCGCCGCCGAATATTACCAGTCTGCCGTTGTTTGTTGCGTGTATTCCAAAGAGTGATTTGCCTGCTTGAGATTCTTTGCCTAAATCCTCGGTCGTCATATTGAACGCAACTGCTGTGAACGCTTTTGTTTATGGCTATGTTTATGCTTCCTAGCCAGGCCTTGTCCATCCTCTCAAATGCGATTAGGTTTCCGCCGATATCTACAACTGCGATGTTCATCATGACGCTTATCTCTTTTGCTTTAGCTTCTGCATCTTGTACGATCTTTTTTGCTTCTTCCAAAGTTAATTCCATTCTATACATCTCCCATTTTGAATTGATAATATCTTACCTTATTAAAATGTTATTATCACTTTTGCTACTTTTTGTCACTTCTCGATAAGACATCCTTCTATTTTGAGCATATTTCCAAGAGAATAACTTGATCGTCAACAACTGTAAGCATCATGCCCAAATATAGTTAGAGTGCTGTCTTTTACCTCGAAGGTCGAGTATTGAAGTCCTCGCATTTTCAAATTGGAATGAATTTTGGCTTAATTCTGAAAAATAGTTATATAACATGTCTCAAAGCGAACAATACCAGATAGAAAATGATTAAGAAAGTAAACGGAAGCTTGACTTTGATTTTGGTGATTATGGCAGTTTCCATATCCTTTTTGCCATCCTCATTCGCGGCTCAATACGCTGCAACTTATGGTGTAGTTGTGGACGAAGAAGGTGTGGAGCTTAGCAATGTCAAAGTAAGTGTATACAACGCTGGTGGAACTCTTATTGCTACAACCTCTACAGATTCAAATGGATCATTTAATATGTTTGTCGAATACGGAACAGTCAGCTTCTACTTTACTAAGACTGGATACTCTAAAACTGTTAAGAACATCAACGTGCAGGACATACTCACTAATTTGGGTACCATAGTTTTGAGTAAGGCTTTGAAGCTTTCAGCTTCAACCTTAAGCTTGTTAGCTGCTCCTGGGGACGAAATCAGCATTCCGTTTACGGTGAGCAATCTTGGTGAAGGATCCGAAGTTGTGCAGTATCAAGTTTCGAAGCCTCAAACTTGGTCTGTAAGTGTTATGGACCAGAACTATGAGGTTTCAAAGTCTGCGTTGTCGCCTGGGCAGAGTTTGTCGCTTAAGTTGGAGGTTTCGGTTCCATTAACAGCTGTCTTGAACCTAGGTTACAATATTTCATTAACGGTTATTGGAACGGCTACTAATTCGTCATTGGTTTTTACGATAGTCACTCGTTCCATAGTTTTGAGTAAGGCTTTGAAGCTTTCAGCTTCAACCTTAAGCTTGTTAGCTGCTCCTGGGGACGAAATCAGCATTCCGTTTACGGTGAGCAATCTTGGTGAAGGATCCGAAGTTGTGCAGTATCAAGTTTCGAAGCCTCAAACTTGGTCTGTAAGTGTTATGGACCAGAACTATGAGGTTTCAAAGTCTGCGTTGTCGCCTGGGCAGAGTTTGTCGCTTAAGTTGGAGGTTTCGGTTCCATTAACAGCTGTCTTGAACCTAGGTTACAATATTTCATTAACGGTTATTGGAACGGCTACTAATTCGTCATTGGTTTTTACGATAGTCACTCGTTCCATACCCACGATTACCTTCTCAGGCAGGGTCTTAGATGAATATGGCAAGAGGATGGAGGAAGTTGGTATCGAAGTGTATTCTTCTGATGGGGTTCTTATTGGGAGTTCAGACACATCTCCCAATGGAGCCTTCTCAATTGAATTGCCGACTTCCACCACGGTCTCCGTCCACTTTTCGAGGGAGGGATATGTTGAAGTCGCTAAGAATGTTGTCTTGAAAGATGTGAATGTCGATGTTGGGGAAATAGTGTTGGCTAAAGCTGTCAAGTTGTCTTCCTCGGTCTTGAGTGTGGTTGCAAGTCCTGGCAGTAAGCTGCTGATTCCATTCATGGTGAGCAATATTGGCGGAGTGTCAGAAACCATAGTGTTTTTGGTATCCAATCCTGGAGGGTGGTCTACGCGAATTCTCGGTCAGGATGACCAAGAGGTTTTAAAGGCTGCGTTGGCGTCTGGGCAGAGTTTGTCGCTTACGTTGGAAGTCATGGTTCCATCAACGGCTCTCTTGGATATGGATTATAATATCCCATTAACGGTTATTGGAACGGCTACTAATTCGTCATTGGTTTTTACGATAGTCACTCGTTCCCAGCCTGCTATCACATTTTCCGGTAACGTTGTGGATGAATATGGCAAGAGGATGGAGGAAGTTGGTATCGAAGTGTATTCTTCTGATGGGGTTCTTATTGGGAGTTCAGACACATCTCCCAATGGAGCCTTCTCAATTGAATTGCCGACTTCCACCACGGTCTCCGTCCACTTTTCGAGGGAGGGATATGTTGAAGTCGCTAAGAATGTTGTCTTGAAAGATGTGAATGTCGATGTTGGGGAAATAGTGTTGGCTAAAGCTGTCAAGTTGTCTTCCTCGGTCTTGAGTGTGGTTGCAAGTCCTGGCAGTAAGCTGCTGATTCCATTCATGGTGAGCAATATTGGCGGAGTGTCAGAAACCATAGTGTTTTTGGTATCCAATCCTGGAGGGTGGTCTACGCGAATTCTCGGTCAGGATGACCAAGAGGTTTTAAAGGCTGCGTTGGCGTCTGGGCAGAGTTTGTCGCTTACGTTGGAAGTCATGGTTCCATCAACGGCTCTCTTGAACTATAACTTAACTCTAACAGCTATCGGAAAAATAAATTCATCACTAGATTTTATGATAAAGGTCCAGCCTTCAACTAAGACAGTAATATCCTGCCAGTTTCCTGGGAAGTCTGCTGCACCTGGCGAAACCGTTCAATTCAAAGTTAATGTGATGAACCCAACAGATGTCAAACAGCTTTTCAGCGTTTCGGTTGACTCAATCCAGAAAGATTGGATTGTGTCCATTATGAACACCCAAGGTGAAACGGTGTCAGAAGTGACGTTGGAAGGAAGCGGGTCTGTAGATCTTGTCATTGCAGTCTCCACACCATTAAGTGTCAGCGAAGGAAAATATGATTTAGTCTTCACAGCAAAGTCCACATGGCTGTCTGAGGATCTACCATTGCTTCTAGTTATACAAAGACACACCGCGAGTATCGGATTAGAAGCCATCCCACCTTATGAAGATGTGTACGGAGGCTCCCAAGCAAAGTTCACGCTCAAACTTTCTGATTTAGGTGGTTATGATGAACTTCTTAACCTTACAACTGTAGGACTAACAAAAGACTTTAAGGTTTGGTTCGAAGACACTACGGAACAAGAGATCACTAAGGTCTACGTGCAGGCAAGTCAGTCAAAACAATTCTATATGATTGTCTCAACACCCACAAAGGTGGAATTAGGACCCCAAGCGTTCTCTACCTCAGCATTCAATGCTGAATTAAATGAAACAATAGATCTAACCCTTAACATCGTAGGCAAATACGAAGTCACAATAACCAACCAGAACTTCTACACCTCTTTGAATGTTGGTAGTCAAGGAACATTCTCCTTGACCATCCTGAATGACGGAAGCAGAGAGATCACAAATGCGAAGGTTGTCGCAGGAACAGCACCAGATGGTTTCACTGTAAGCGTTAACCCTACATCCACATCCTCATTAGAAACAAATCAGGAGTCCACCTTCACCATCACAGCCCAGACAGACCCAAGTGTCAATGCTGGCAACTATTATATCGACTTCACCATATCATCTGATCAAACCACATCCCAAGTCGTCACGTTAAGGGTTGAAGTTCTCCAAACAACGAACTGGATCATATATGCAGTAATACTCATTATATTAGCAGTCGTGGGGCTATTCTTTATTTATAGGAGGTTTGGAAGAAGGTGAATATGATTGGAATACGCTCTTGAAACTAATGATCTAACCAAGTCATACAAGTCTGAGAAAGACACTGTGTTAGCTGTGGATCATATAAACCTAACCATTGAAAAAGGCTCCGTATTTGGTTTATTGGGACCTAACGGAGCAGGTAAGACAACTCTCATAATGATGATGTCTGGTCTAACATTGCCAACAAGTGGCACTGCAAAGGTTCTCGGATATGATATTATGAAAGAGTCTATACAGATTCGGAAAAAGATTGGTCTCTTGCCTGAAGGCTTCGGTTTCTACGACAACCTGACAGCCCAGCAAAATCTCCGCTATATTGCAGCATTAAATGATATTCCTAAAGAAGAAAGAGAAAAGCGGGTAAGCGAAGCTTTGACAACTGTGGGTTTACATGAAGTTAAAGACAGAAAGTATAGTGGCTTCTCAAGAGGAATGAAGCAGAGGTTAGGTATAGCTCAAGCTTTTATAAAGAACCCAGAATTTCTTATATTCGATGAGCCAACAGCTGGTGTAGATCCTGAAGGAGCAAGAGCCTTTAAGGACTTGGTTATTAAACTCAGTAATGAGGGAAAAACTGTAATGCTTAGCACTCACCTACTTTTTGAAGTGGGGCCTCTCTGCAAAGAAGTTGGCATAATTAACCATGGTAAGTTTGTTGCACAGGGAAACGTCAAGGAGCTTATTGAAAAACTTATGACTGAAGAAGGATATAGGATCAAGATTGAGGGAACAGGGAACTTGGGACTATTCGCTAATAGTCTAGCAGAACTAAATGGTGTAAAGGAAGTCAAGTTAGAAGGAAAGGTTCTCATTGTTCGCGCCACCAGCGATATCAGAATAGAAATCGGTAAACTAGCACCAATACATGGGATTGAAATCCTTACACTCGACCTACTGGAGCCATCCCTCGAAGATCTATTTATTAAATACTATAATAGAGAGGGGATAATATATGGCTAATACGTTTACTATTGCATCTAAGGAATTCTCAGACATAGTGAAAGGCAGAAGGTTCATCTTACTTGTGGCAGTGTTTGCTTTAGTAATGGGTGCTGCTGTAGCAACAGTCTATCTTTCGAATGCACAAAACACGGCAGCACAAGCTGGCATGCCCCGCTCGTTTCTCAGCAGAGTCGCAAATAGCTTGGGTACTATGATGTCATACTTCGCCCCAATCTTGGGTCTAGCCCTTGGTGTTGATGCGATATCTGGCGAGAAGGAAAAAGGCACACTTAAATTAACCCTAGCCCAACCTGTATTCCGAGACACAATAATAAATGGGAAATTTCTTTCTGCCTTTCTCGCCATCTCTTTAGCAACACTAATAGCAACCATCTCAAACATTGCAGTCTCCGTGATAGCTCTAGGGATAACCCCAACAGGCGATGATGTCGCAAGGCTCACGCTCTTCATGTTGTTCTCCATCATCTTCGCTATGACATTCTATGGCATAGCCATCTTCTTATCCACAGTTTCAAAGAGAACTACAACAAGCGTGATCGTTGGTGTTGTAATCTGGATCATCTCAGCGTTCATAATATCTATCATTGCTTCTCTTGTCGCAACAAGCATGGTGCCCATAAGCTTCCAACCAGGACAGAACATAACCAGAACTGGAAACTCAGAACTCATAGCATTATATACTAAACGTACTGCAATCGAAGAAACAATAAATAGTTTTACACCAAACTACCATTTCAGTAAAATAGCGCAGTACATTTTAGAATATTCTGTAAATATAGGTAGAACCGGAGGAGGGATTGGTGGGCCTGGTGGAGTGCCTCCAGGAGGGTTTGCCGGGGGGAATTCTACTAGAACAACTACCACAACTACCACTTCTTCTTCCTCTTCCAGTGTAAGAAGTGTTTCGGTCACGGAGAGTCTATCTTCTGCTTGGCCAAACATCCTAGTGCTTGTATTGGTGATGATCATCGCTTTCATCGCCTCATATATGCTATTCACCAGACAGGAAATCAGGTAAGGTCGATTGAAACATAAGTGGAGACAGTTTCTTATAACGCACAAAGAAACTCAGAAACAAGATATTCAACAAGGAATGATACTCCCATCAGATATAACGAATGGGATAGAAGGCTCCCGTAAGAATTGCTCTGATTGTATTCAGATTTCCATTGAATCTGAAGAGGTTCTGGAAAAAGATAGGGAAGAAAGAGGGCTCAGAGCGTTAGAGAAATTTGCTGAATCTTTTGGTATAAGCTAAGGCAGATTGAAGCATAAGTGGACAGCTTTTCGTAGCAAGATACTCCGCAAACGAGGGTATCCGTGTCAGATATGGCGCACAAGAGGTACAAATGAATCATAAAACTGTCGTGTGGAGATTATGGAAAATCGTACAGCAATGATGCTTAGAAATCAGTATTTTCGAAGCTGCGTCGAGATCATGGAAAAAAACTTTGGCTCAATAAAATTGTCCTCGTGCGCTTATTGGCCATACGGCTTCAAGTTCACCGTCTCTGACAACGTTGTATGCATCATGTAGATTTACTGTTGTATCGCAATGGCTCGGATAGAGTTCGACTTTATCTCCTATATTGAACTGCGTAGATTGATCATTTACTATAAGAACTCCGTGTTCCTCTGAACTTATTAGACATTCAACGCCTTTAATGTCCTTCAATACTGGCATGCCGTTGTCGGTGGAAATCGCTTTTAGCCCAGCATCTATTATCGCTCTATTCTTCGAAGGTGTACTAATTACTGTTGCGAGCAACGTTAAAGAAATGCTAAATTCTGGCGCAACCTTATTGTAACCAACATCCATAAAAATATAGGATCCTGCTTGAATTTCATCTAATACTTCATATTCGTATTTGTAAGTTCCCGTGCCCGCACCAGAAATGATTTCAGGGTGAAGGCCTTCATTGTCAAAAAGTTCTCTAGTTTCGTTTATCTTCTGGCAGACCTTTTTACATCCTTCTATCTTTTTTTCTCGTCCAATCTTCAAGTCAGCCATCTGTAAATGTCCTGAATAGCATTGCAAACCTTTGAAAACTAGACCTTCACTTTCGTTTACAGTCTTGGCAACACTAAGAGCTTCCCTAGGATCATCGATGCCGCATCTGTTCATTCCCACGTTAATCTCAACAAGAACTCCAATTTCGACTTTCTTCCTTGACGCATGTTTAGATAGATCTCTTATGTTCGCAACATTATCGACAACCACCTTGATATCCGAATACTTGCGCATATTTACCAGCTTCAATATCTTATTCTCATCTACGATCTGATTAGTAAGCAGTATATCTTCAATTCCAGCATTAACCAGCACCTCGGTTTCGCCAAGCTTTTGAGCGCAGACACCCAAGGCGCCATTTCGTATTTGTTGCCATGCAATAATAGGTGTCTTAGGTGTCTTAAAATGAGGCCTTAACCTGACATTCTTTCCATACAACCATTCTCTCATGACTTTCATATTATGTCCCATGACGTCTGCTTCCAAGATTAAGGCCGGAGTCTCTATTTCGTGATAGTCCATAATTTGAGTTCAGTTTTTGTTTTATTAAAACTTTGAAAGAAATTGGACGTACATGCTCTTTTCTCTATTCATTTGCAGACAACATAAGGTAAAACAGTTGGAATATTATTAGATAAAGAAGAAGCCATATCACAAAGGTGCGGGAACACTTTCTCTTTGTTCAGTGATGTCTGCTATTCTTTCTTCGACGCTAGGGATCTTTGGCAGCTCTTTAGGTTGTAGAACGTAGTAGAATGCTGCTACAGACCAGTCATCACTTCTCTCAAACAATGTTCGATCGCTGTAACGGAAACCTATTTGCTGGATTGTGATCTTGATGTCTTTATGGAAGTAAATGGGATCTAGAATGTGCCATCTATAGAATGATATCAAGTCTTTTCTATGAAGTGGGCATCCTTGATATAGGTTTGCATGTTGTCCAACCCCCCAAGCGGATAAGATGTAGTCTTCAGTTCCTGTACCGCATATGGTTGGGAATTCTTTGTCACCATCCAAGTAGACCTTGATTTCTCCTTCACCCCACCATTCCCTTCCCATCGTCCTGACCCCGGCAACATCTCCGAGAAAACGACCTTCTCCCTCGACTCTTTCTAGGATAGTGAAGTCTTTACCAATGGTTGTTGGATTTTCTCTTCTAAAAGTGCAGCAGAGCCTTCCAACGTTATCGACTTCGTCACCTAGAGTGTAATCGATCTGATAGAAGAGTCTGTTATCTGTTCTTGTGTCTATGACTGTCTCGTATGCTATTTCGACTCGAGCTGAATTGAATGGCATTGGTATCCAAGTGTTATATCCTCGCCCTTCAACCATCGCAGTAAGTAGAGAAGCGTATGGTGCGCATCTTCCATGAGAAACGCCGAAGAAGTCGCCAATTGGGCACTCAACACTGGGATATGGCAAGTTATCCCAATAGATGCGAATAAGGGCTCCTCTGAGGAATCTTAAATCCTCTCTAAACCCTATCCATATATGCCTAATACATCCTGGTCCTCTTATCTCAGCTAATGTTCTAGTTTCATTTGCCTTTAGTCGTATACAAGGGCTTCCTTTGCGACCAACGCCAAGCGAACTCGACGCGATTCCACCTTTACCTTTTTCTCCTTGCATGTTCTCTGCTGAAATTGAACGTGATTCAAGTTTAGGAATTCTCGCTAGACTTCCAAGAAACAAATCAAACATAAGACTTCTCAATCATCAGTGTTGCTTTTCATATATTTATATCGTTATGGGGTATTCATACATTATCCGTGAGAGTGAACGGGTGGGATGCAATGCGTTTTCAGTGCTATATTTGGTTCCGAAATCAGGGTTCGTGACTGACAGAAATTCAATGCTTATAGGATTTGAAGCTCCTTCTAGGATTTTTACAGCTTACGCACGCATCATTATCCAAAAAAGTGTTGCCGAAGGCCTCCGCTGCCATATATCCTACTTCTGCCCTCTAATCGTTCAGTTGAAGCAGGCTTCTTTTCGTCTGTCTACGCTGACGCTATTAGGGTGTAGGTGTCGCCTTGGCCTGGAAGGTTAACGAAAGTGTCGTGGTTCGTATCCTCCCATCTTACTATCAGCCAGCCCACATCATACGAGTCTATGTTAGGGTAGATCACAGAATGAAAGTATTTTCCTGCCGCATAAGTGCCCTTCCACCCGAAGCCATAGGACAACAGGATCAGCCTACCATCCCCATCCATGTAGACTTCGATTACGAACAGGTCCTCACTGTTGAACCTAGACGTGTTGACCTCCGCACCAGGAACATCCGTCCCATTAGAGTATTTGAAGCGATAGACGATACCGCCTTCATCATACCATTTAACCGGAGCCCTATCCACTTCCGGCGTAGAGTCGGCTTCAGCATATTTTAGAACAGGGTTCACCGCTGGACCTCCGAAGCTGATAATACCATTTCCACGGCTTCCAACTGCTTTACCCCACGTTTGGTCCACGAAACTGCTATCTGTGTCCAAGCCCTCAACATAGCTTCCGAGCTTCGTCGTAACGTACGCTGACGCTGTCCAGTCGGTGGGCTTCGCTGGAACGCATCCGAGTGGCTTGCTGCCAGCATCCGAGGGATAAATGACTCGAACATCGTTTTCCACGAAAAGCAGGTTGAAGTCTGATAGGTGAGGTTTGGAGAAGATGGCGAACTTGACTAAGAAACCATAATGTGAATCTATGTTGTCTCCAACCATGTAAATATTGTTGCTGTCAACAGTGACTCCGAGACCATTTTCATATTCTAACGTTCCCCACGTAGTGTTCCATAGCTGATTTCCATCAATATCATACCTAGCCAAGAAGGCATCCATTAGTCCAGCTCCAAAGGAATATGTATCTCCAACCATGTAGACCCCGCTATCAGTAGCCGCAACACCAAAACCCTCCTCAACTGATGACCCTCCCCATGTCCTGTTCCAGATTTGGTTCCCATTAACATCGTATTTCATAAGGAGAGCGTCATCTACTCCGTCAAAAGGCCGTGTGATTCCAGTGACATAGATGCTATCGTCATGCGCTGCGACTCTTTGGCCAGAAGCCCATCCATTTTCACTTCGCCAAGTTAAATTCCACAACTGGTTTCCGTTAGCATCATACTTAGTCAGGAATGCGAATTCACCAGTGTTTCCAACTATGAACACTCCGCTACTGTCAACTGTTACTCCATTGCCAACGGAATCGTCAGGTTGTCTTCCCCACGTGGTGTTCCATAGTTGGTTTCCTTCAGCATCAAACTTGGCTATAAACGCATCTTGGCCTCCTTGGACATAGCTTCTTTCACCTACTACGTAAATGTAGTTGCCGTCTACTGCTACGCCATAGGAGTGTTCAGAGTACTCTGCCCAAGTTCTATTCCAAATCAGATTACCGTCGCCATCATATTTTACAAGAAAAGCCTTATAGTAGGCTCCAACTGAAGTAAACCCTACCATATAGACACTGTTGTTTTCTACAGCGACATCAAAGCCTGCGTCAGGTGCTGGTCCGCCCCAACTTTGATTCCAAATTTTCTGCCCGCTAAAATTAAACTTGGTTAGAGTAGCATTTGATGGACTCTGACCACCCCACGCTCCAGCAACATAGATGCCATCATCACCCACAGCAATATTGGAGGGGTATAATACGTCCCATTTTCGGTTCCAAAGCGGGTTTGGCTGTCCCTGCTCATTAGCCAGCACCAAAGGCGTTAAAGATAACAGGTTTATCAGGCACACTGGCAGAAGTATTATGGCAGAAATCCTTCTCAACTTTGACTTAATGTGCATTTTAGGAATCATAACACAGTCAAGTATTAAAGCCTTTAATCAAACGCAAAGAAGCTATTGGACGCAAGGTCTCTAATAAATCATGATTACTGGAAAGAAATTAATTAGTTAGGTTACTTATTGCTTCAAACTTATTAATCCAAAACTTTAAAAGTTAAGGTATCCCAAATGGTTGAGAAATATCTTGGATAAGACTATCCAGAATGCGGATGTTAAGCGGTTTTTAACATCTTTTGATAGGGATCCTAAGAATCTTCTTGCGTTGAACGCTGTGACTGAGAACGGTATAGCTGCTGTAGCTTTGAGTCGGAAGGAAGTTGACCGAATTAACTACACATTTAGTCATCTTATAGAGTCGCCGGAGGCTACTAATCAGGAGCGGTCAGGGCGATGTTGGCTATTCTCCGGGCTTAGTTCTCTTTGCCTAGAGGCTATGAAGAAGTTGAACCTTAAGACTTTTGAACTTTCGGAGGCCTACCAGATGTTCTGGGATAAACTAGAGAAGGCGAACTTCTTTCTTGAGAACATCATCGAGACCAGGGATGAGCCATTGGATAGCAGGTTGGTGCTGTCGCTTCTCTCTGACCCACTTTCCGATGGTGGGCAATGGGACATGTTTGTGAATCTCGTAGAGAAGTACGGCGTGGTACCGAAGTCTTTTATGCCAGAGACAGACAGTAGCAGCAACTCTGATCCCATGAACACCCTGCTTGTAGCCAAGCTAAGGGAATATGCGAAAACGCTCAGAGACCTGCATTCTCAGGGTTCTCCTGCACAGGAACTGCGCAGGTCAAAAGGAGAAATGCTCGAAGAGTTCTATAGGATGCTCGCCATTCACTTGGGAAACCTCCGACCAATTTCTACTGGGAGTGGCGGGACAAGGACAACATATTCCACAGGCATGGTAACATAACACCAGAAGAGTTCTACAAGAAATATGTGGATATTGACCTGAATGATCTAGTCTGCCTAATAAACGCCCCAACCAAGGACAAGCCCTATAATAAACTCTACACAGTGCAGTATCTCGGTAACGTCATCGGTGGACGTCCGGTTCGTTACTTAAATGTTGATATGATGACATTGAAGAAAGCTGCCGTAGATATGATAAAGGATAACCATGCGGTTTGGTTCGGCTGCGACGTAGCCCAGATGCTTGAAACAGAGATGGGCGCAATGGATTTGAACGTATATGACTATAAACTCGTCTTCGGAATGGATTTCAAACTTGATAAAGCTGGAAGATTGGACTATAGGAACAGCGAGATGACTCACGCCATGGTCTTAACAGGTGTGGACCTAGATGAGAAAGGCAAACCGAGAAAATGGCGAGTTGAAAACAGCTGGGGGGCTACGATTGGGGACAAAGGTTATATGTATATGATGGATGAATGGTTCGACGAATACCTGTACGAAATAACCGTTAGGAAAAAATACCTCTCTCCAGAGCTCTTAAAAGCTCTAGACACCGAACCTATTGTCCTCCCATGTTGGGATCCAATGGGAACATTAGCAAAGTAAAACCAGTATCATCGCTTTATGAACTCCAATCAGACCTATCAGGACGCTAGTTCTGCTTGAGTCTATTGAAATAAACCGTCAAAGTAGCTTGGGCACTAATCTCAAAATGGTAAATTCTGAAGTCTAGTAAATAAAGCTTTTAGAGATAGACCGCGTTGTGACTGCTCCCAAAAACAAGAGAATTCCGGACAAGACTATTAGTGGGCCAGGAGGCAAACCCATGTAGTTAGATAATAAAATTCCAAAGAAGGAGCTTATTGCGCCGAATAGAGAGCTTAAGACAGCATATCGAAATATATTAGAACTCACAATCTTCGCAGTTGCAGCTGGAACTACAACTAGGAATCCAACTAACAGGCTTCCAACAATCTGCAATCCTGCAGCTACTGTAAGGCACACGAATAAGAGGAATAACAGATTCGTTCTCGCAACATTTATACCCGCTGATGTAGCAAGCTCCTCTGAAATCATGCTCAAAATCAGATTCTTGTAAATGATCTTTGTCAAGAGAATAGCAAGAAGAGAAGCAGCTATTGCGACTATTGTACTTTCCAAATTTACTTTGGAGATGTCACCAAAGAGTGCTTCAAGTAAATCGTATTGAGGAATAACAAGTATTCCAACAGCAAGAGAAAGTGTAAATAGTGAACCTACAATCGTCTCAACTGGTAATCTAGTGATCCTTTCGATACGCCAGATCACAGTTGCAGATACGAAAAGGAAAACAAATGCTCCAAAGAAGGGGTTGAAGTTGAACAGTATACCTAAAGCCAGTCCGGGAAGAGCCACATGTGATAGGGCATCGCCAACTAGAGCCATTCTCTTCAACACCATAAGTGAGCCAAGATAACCCGCTGCAAGACCTACTGCGATTGAGGTGATAAGGCTAAGTAAGAGCGTTTCCGTCATGCAGATAATCCTCTTTCCTTCCGCGACTTCAACACTGTTCCACTGCCGTAGATGGTCTGAAGTAATGAAGGATTTGTTATCTCTTCAGATTTTCCGAAGAAAACCAACCTGTTGTTCAAAGCCAGCATGTATTCTGAAAAGTCTCGAACAAGATGTATATCATGTGTTATCATGAGCGTGGTTATTCTCTGTTTTCTCTCAAGCTTGTTCAACATTTCGTAGATTGCCTCTTCACTGTCGATATGTATAGCACTTGTTGGCTCGTCAAGCAAGAGAACATTCGGGTTATCAAGTAGAGCCCAAGCTATCAACACTCTTTGAAGTTGTCCTCCTGATAAAACGCTGAGTCTTCTATCAAGTATCGATTCAATTTCCAACTCAACTGATTCAACGCAACTTCTAACCTGCTCATTCATGCCACATTTGAATGCCAGAAACTCCTTTACTGAAATCGGTATGTCTCCCACATAAAGCTTCTGAGGAACATAACCTATTTTCACTTTGTCCTCCCATTCGATCTTACCGGTATAAGGTGCCAGGTTCAGTAATGCTCTAAATAACGTGGTCTTGCCAGCGCCATTAGGTCCCACTATAGCCAAGGTCGTGCCTTTCTTGAGTTTGAAGCTTATGTTGTCTAAAATTACTTGGTCTTTAATTCTTACACTTAAGTTTGATACAGATAATATGAAATTGTCACCGCTAACTGCTATGAAAAGCCACTCTCTGTGTTAACTTAAGATACCCAATATATAAACGATAGAACAATAATGAAGATTCCATTCTAGATTATTAAGGCTAGGATAATTATGTGGAAAATACCTTTATTTTCATGTTATCCAAATGGGGGAGGTTTTATATACCATCTATAGATGTTTCTATTGTGTTACAAAGATGAAGATCGGTATTGTGTTGAGCACTAATGACGATGAGGAAGTCTGGAACGCGTTTAGATTTGGGAATGTTGCGCTAAAGGAAAATCACGCAGTAAAAATGTTCTTGATTAATAAAGGTGTAGAAGCAGAAAATATTAAAGGTGAAAAGTTCAACTTGAAAGAACAAATAGATTCGTTCATTGCGAATAAGGGGGAAATGTTGGCATGCGGCACTTGCTTGAAAGCTAGACAAAAAGGGGGTTCTGCGGTTTGTCCAATTTCCACTATGAAGGATTTGGTGAAGCTGGTGGAAGAATCCGATAAAGTGTTAACGTTTGGTTAAGGCTTTTTGGTTGACTAAGAGAGGGGTGGATAAAGAACTCGGAAGTACGTGGAGTAACGAGGAGAAGATCTTATGTTCATACTATTTAAGAGATGTGGAAAGATGGCTATTGTAAATTGGACAGGTGGTATGAATAGATGAAAACCATGATGCCGATATACTTGGACTATAATGCTACAACATCCATTGACCCAGAAGTTCTTGAATCAATGCTTCCTTACTTCAAGGAACGTTTTGGAAATCCGTCAAGTAATCATGCATACGGGCAACTGGCAAAAGAAGCTGTGAACATAGCAAGAAAACAAGTTGCTGAACTGATTGGATCAGAACCAGACGAAATCACATTTTCAAGCGGAGGTACCGAAAGCAACAACCATGCTATTATCGGAACATCTCTCGCTAATATTAGAAAGGGAAGACACATAATTACTTCGCGAATCGAACACCCTTCAGTTCTTGAAACATTAGAATATCTGAAGGAGAAGTTCAGATTCAAGATAACCTGCTTACCCGTAGACAAATATGGAATGGTAAATCCCTCAGATGTGGAGAACGCGATAACAGACGAAACAGTACTCATCACCATAATGCATGCAAACAACGAGGTAGGGACTATCGAACCTATTGAAGAAATAGGCAGGATCGCAAAAGAGAAGGATGTTATCTTCCACTGTGATGCAGCCCAGTCATGCGGTAAGATTGACGTCAACGTTGTCAAACTGAGCGTGGATTTGCTCACGATAGCAGGGCATAAGTTGTACGCTCCAAAAGGAATTGGCGCCTTGTACGTTAGAAGTGGGACCAACCTCGATATGTTCGTCCATGGAGCCGGACAGGAAAAGAGAAGACGGGCTGGTACAGAGAACGTGCCATACATTGTTGGATTGGGTCGCGCGTGTGAGATAGCTTCAGGCACTGTCCACAATTTCGGTCTAGACATTAGGGCCTTGAGGGATAAGCTACACCGCAACATTCTTACTGGCTTGGGCGAAGAGATTGTAAAGCTTAATGGTCACCCTGAACGGAGACTACCTAACACTCTTAACATAAGCATCAAGGATGTGGTAGGCGAGGAACTATTAGGCCAGATGCCTGAAATCGCTGCTTCTACGGGCTCAGCTTGCCATGCTGGATCAACAGAACCATCTGCTGTGCTTCTTGCGATGGGTCTTACAAGAGAACAGGCGTTGGGAGCTTTACGCTTGAGCTTGGGGCGTTGGTCGACAGAAGGAGAGATGCTTGGAGTGTCTCGGCTTATCGTCCGCAATGTTCAATCGAAAAGAACAAATAAGATTGCCAATTGAGTACAAAAAAATGCCACAGCTTGTCCGAGACACCCTTCTGGTGACCAACTCAATGACTTATTTGTGGTTCTAATTCGAATCCCAAAATTGAACCGATATAGGAGTTAATAGGGAGAAAATGAAGATATGTTTATTAATATATCAATAGATATGTTGTGTGATATAATATGTGTGAACGTGGACACAATAGTATGAGACATGGATGCTCAGATGAGATGGGTTGCTCTGGAGGAAGGCACATGCACTGGGGACCGTTCGGAGTGAGGAGGGGAGATTTCCGCTTCCTCGTCTTGATGGCTTTATCGGAAAAGCCAATGCACGGATACGCCCTTATCCAGGAGATAGGTAGGGAACATCAGCGGCCTGTCAGTGCTGGAATGATCTATCCTACACTTCAAGAGCTTGAGGACCTAGGGTATGTTGTTTACGAAGAGAAGGAAGGAAAGAAGATCTACTCGTTGACTCTTGAAGGTAAGAAGTACCTTGATGATAATAAGGACATAGTGGAGAGAATCAAGGCTGGAAAAGAGTACACAGATAGAATGGGCACATTCGGTTTCATGAGGGATGTGAGGGACATTCAAGCGATGGTCTTCCAAAACGGGGAGTACGTTGACGAAGAAAAGATGAACAAGATACATGAAATACTATCAGAGGCCAAGAAGAAGGTTGCTTCTGTAATCTTTGAATAGGGGAATGGAACATGAAGATAGCCGTAGTTACAGACGACGGGAAGACGATATCCTCACATTTTGGAAGAGCCAGATACTATCAGGTCTATGATATACAGGATAAGAAAACGCAAAGAATAGAAACGAGGCCTAAGGCAGGGCGTCATCTTGAAGGCATGAGTCATCATGACGATAGTTTGAGCCATGACCACAACCATGGCATCGGAGAGACTGCATTACATAATACTATGCTCTCTAACGTGCTGGACTGTGAAGCGTTGATAGCAGGAGGAATGGGATGGGGCGCGTATGAATCCATCAAACAGTCAGGTATCAAACCCTTTTTGACTGATAAGATTGATGCTGATGAGGCAGTACAAGCTTACATAAATGGAACACTAGAGAATCATGTGGAAAGGCTGCATTAGAGGTTATGTTCTCTTTGATGTGATGATGCCCTCATGTTCTTTGTCTTTTTGATTGCCTATGTCTAGGACAGACTCAAATGAATTGAGTCATACATCAGAAACCTACTCTCGACCAAAACTTCTTTATTAAAGGTACCTTGATGAAATCATTCACTAAGAAGGCTGCAGTGAAAGAAAACGCTGGAACCATCAGAGCGATGATTGGATTTATCGGAGTCACCCCAGGTAACCCAAAAATTGATATGAGGAAGACAAGCAATAGGTCGCCTAAAATTATTATTAGTAAAGGATTACTGGGTCTCGAATTCCAGAAATGTTTCCGTTCCCTAACTATCAACATATCACATAATTCCACGTAGATCAGCAGTTCGAACGAAAAAGTATACAATTGATTGATATTGTTCCCGAGCCCAAAGTAATTAAGGCCTATTCCGAGTATGATCAGCAACTCTGCCACAACTATAACCCCCAAGGCAAACAGCCACCTTGACCAGGCCTGTTATATTCCAGCTATCTGGTTTTTCAGAATATCGAACATTGTCTGTTGATAACGATAAGGTTACAAAATCTGTTAAGAATATCAGTAAGATCATGTGAAACGCGGATATTATGTACGTTCCTGTCAGAAGAAATGCGAGGACTACTAGAATGGTTATCTGGAATGTTTTGACCACTTTATTAAGAATCCAAGTTATTATCCTCTGATGTATGATCCTACCGGTTTTAATTAGGTCCAGTATACCCACTAGTCCTTCTGTTGTGAGGACAGCGCTGGCAGCCTTCTTAGCTACATCCGTAGCGTTACTTACAGCTATACCTACTTCAGCCTGTTTCAAGGCAGGAGCATCGTTGACGCCATCGCCTGTCATTCCAACAATGTGCCCTCCTCTCTGAAGACTCTTAACTATAGAGTACTTGTCCTCCGGATAGATCTCCGCGAATCCACTATTTCCTTCCAAAGTCTTAATGAGTTCGTCCTCCGGGAGCCCTTTTACATCTGAGAACTTGACAATGTTTTTGCCTAAGCCGACCTGCTCTGCAACTTCTTTAGCTACTGGCAAAGCGTCTCCAGTTAACATCTTCACTGAAATGCCAACTTCATTAAGCTCAGTTATTAGCTCTTGGGAATCAGGTCTAGGCTTGTCATACAACGCAGCTAAACCTACCATGTTAATGTCATAGTCAGCTTTACCTTCAGCTACAGCTATCACCCTATACCCCTTATTTGATAATCGCTCAACTTCCCTCTCCCATCTGGCTTGATGCTTCTTGGCCCATCTTGCACAAAGAGAATATAGTTCCAACCGCTCCTTTAAGCACATGAAATCTCTTCCCTTCTATGGAGATAATAGCCTCTGTTCTCCTGGTCAAAGGATCAAAGGGCACAAACTTCTCTTGCAAATAACCTTCAAATTGGGTCACTAATGTTATTCGCAGCTGATAGGAAAGCAAGGTCGATCGAGTCCTGGTTTGCCTCATTAGATGCTAAAGCGCCAAACAATATTACATCCTCATTTCTGTATCCTCTTGCAGGCACAGTCTCCGCCACTTGAAGCTTGTTCATGGTAATTGTCCCAGTCTTATCAACACATATTACATCCGTCGTCGCCGCATCCTCGCTTGCGCTCAGCCTTGTAACCAGTATCCCTTTCTTCATCATTTCCAAGGAGCCAAGGGCCATGGTGACCGTGAACATCGTAGGCAGAGCAACAGGTATTGCCGAAATCAAAAGAACGACCGCTAACGGAAGTATCTCCAGTATATCCATCCCTCTCAAGATGGAGACGACTATGCTAATTGAAAGAAATGATCCCACAATCGCCATCAAGCCACTTTACAACCTTGGAAGTCACCTCTTCCATGTGCAACTTGGGTTTCGCAACTTGGACTAGCTCCACGGTTCTTCCAAAATACGTTTTTACACCCGTAGAGACAACAATACCGGATATTTCGCCTCTTCTAAGGATTGAACCACTATATAATACTTCATTAACTTGTTTTTCGACTGCTTGGGACTCTCCGGTTAGTGATGACTGATCGACTTCAGCGCTCCCAATTAATACCTTGGTGTCTGCGGGAATAAGGTCACCTGCTCTAAGCCTAATGATGTCTCCAGGTACTAGCTCTCTTGCAGAAATCAATGTCCAAGCCCCACTACGTTTTGCTCTCGCGTTGACTCTCAGTCTTTGCTTAAGAAGCTCAAGCGCAGAGTTAGCTCTTTCCTCTTCAAAAAGCCCAAAACTGCATTGAAGACTAGAAGCCCAGATATTATGTACATTTCAAGTAATTTTCCTAGAAGCCATTCGAGTACTATGGTTACTTCAAGCATCCATGGTGTTACGCCCCAAAACCTCTTCACAAATTGGGAGAGAGGGTTAGCCTTCTTCTCTGGAACTTCGTTGTATCCAAATTCCTCTAATCTTTTTTGAACTTCATCTGAGCTTAAACCTTTTTCTGAATCTGCATAAAAGTTGTTTCCACTTAGCTCTTTTGGTCCCGAACTATTTTTTGAAGTCATAACTCACTAATTCCCACTATTCCCCGCAATAAAATGTAAGACCCAAATGCTTATTTAAATTTGTGCTATGCGCTTGCATTAATTTCGTTAGTAAGATTCACAATAAGCTTTTCCACTTTGTTATGATTATCTTTGAAGTATGCTACCCAGAAATATGAATGGAGCAGCCTTAACGCCTTCAACTTGATATGTAGAATACTTCGTTAGGATGGAGTTTACCGAATATGGGTTCGATGTATATTCATCAAAAGTCGATGATGAAGGGGCAGATTTTGTCGTGCGAAAGGAGTCATCAGATTAAGTGGAATCGCTCATCATGATATTCAAGTAAATTCAGCGTCCACGCGCCTTCGTAAGAGCAGAAATGATTGAGAATATTACTACAGCAATTGCCACCAGAAGGTCAATGTCAATCGAGGTTGACGTTGAGGTCGTCTGAGTTGGTTCAGACGCAGTGGGAGTAACAGTATTAGTAACAAATTCCAAACTACCTATAGGATACGCGGTCCACCGCCGTCTTCGAAATCTGGCGGAGTCCAACCTAGAGGGTTAGAGCTACCAGTAGCTTCAACCCATATCCAACCAGCGTCTCTGCCGTCATTCGGAATATCCCAATAGTTGTTTGCGTTTGAGAACTCAGGAAGCCAAATCAACAGAGCACACGTGATCGGGGGCATCCACGATAGCAGCGTCAAAACCTGCACCGACATAGATTGTGCCGCATAAGAAAGCCATGTCTTCGCAGTCTCCGATTGCCTTAACGCCTGTGGTTTCGTTGAAGGCGTGCGCCATCTCATCAGCGTTCCATGCCCACTCTTCTTGAGGGACGCCATCTCTAACGACGTTATCGCTATCATATCCATACTTCGTCCACGTTTGAACATACTTCAAAATGGCAACTGCCCTATCTGTTTCACTTGGATAGTTAGCTTTAAACCTCTCGCCAATACCGTAAGCGAGCTCTTTGTTTTCGTTGAGCGTTTCAGTCGCAAGGTTGGGTAGGTAACCGTGAGTTCCCCGCGTAATAGTTTCTGTCTATTCCCCAGTTGTCGTACCAATCGCCTTCCTTCATAGTGAATCTTGAGGCTGGAAGTCCGTTGGCAGTTTGGCTCTGAGAAACAACTAAACACAGAAAATGGACAACAAAGTCAGGAACCGTATGCGAGTCATTTGCTGTTCCTCAGCTATCCCATGGGAATGGTCAAGCTTGCTAACATGATGAGTCCTAGGAACACCTCATAGCAGAACAGGAAGATTCCAATAGCCATAGGATGCTTATTGATATCGTCTAGGTCAACGCCGAAAGGTCTGAGCTTGGCAAAAACCAGATAGAACATGCCACCGAAGAACAGACTTACGAAGAAACTGATGATTACAACGAGGAGTCTCTGCAAGTTGAAGTATGCGCCCACAGTCACTGACTGAGAAAGGAAGAAAGGATTGACCATCGAACCATAGACAACCAAACCAGCATAAACAAAAAAGCCACCGACAAAAAGGCCAGTTGCTAAAGAATTACCCTTGAGGCTTTCGAACTCTTTGATCTTCGTCGTCATAAGTGTGATGCATCTAATTCCGATGTATCCAATCACCAGACAAATGAGACTTGAAATGAAAGCTCGAACAAACCACAAGCCCAATGATACTAAAAAGTCTGAACCAGCCAACTTATTCTCCCCTTACGAGTATATTGTGGAAGTAACTATTATTATACTTTAATACTCTGGCTCAGGATGGCTTTCTTGCTATTAATATTTGACTTCATATTTGACTTTCTCGTATTCCTGAATGAACCTATCTTTCTCCCAGAAGTCTATGGAATCGCCCATCTCCCGATACGCTTTGTCCTTGGCGGAACTCGAAACGCCGCCTTTTGGGGCTACAATTATGAGTTTCTGAATTGTTGCGTCTTTAAAACGTTGATGCCTAAGATGTTGGAATAAGTAGATGTATGAATCTAAATCTCTTGTTCTCAGGGGATTTGAACGCGCTTTGCACTCTACCATAACCGCGTTCCCTCCTCTTGCCGCCACTATGTCTATTTCTCTTTCGTAAACGTGGTAGTTCCTTTGTCGGACTTCATATTTCCGCATTTGAAATATGTCTGCTACGATATCCTTCGAGCTCTTTCCCTGCTACTCCTTCCTCTATCCCACTATCTTCCTCTTTTGATGCGTTTTCTATTAAATCTTGTAACTGTTTTCCGGTGAGTTCGAGTAGTTTGGGAAGAACCTTTTGCCCTGTGGGTTTGCCAACAGCGAATGCGGTTTTTCCAGAAGTTTTGCCGGAGCTGACTGCGAGCTTTTTGGAGGAATCCTTCATAGTTGGAGGTTGATCATTGGGGGGAGGAGTTGAGTCAGTGGGGATTGTAGGGTTTGTCTGAGCTTGAGAATCAGCAAGTGGAAGCGTGGATAATGATGGTGTTGTGGAATCCTCAAGTGAAGGAGTTTCTCTGCCTGAAATTGCCGCTATGCTAAAACCACAATTTGGACAAAACTTAACGGTTTCAGAAGGGAGTTGACTTCCGCATTCAGGACAGAGACTTCATATTATCTGCTCTCTTTCTAATCTCATGACAATAATTTTATAAACTTACATGCAAAAGAGGGCAAATAATAGTGCCGAGGGCCGGGTATTGACACAAATATTTGGGCTCAAACCTGACTTTTACTCCCTTCTAAAGTTTTTAAGCAAAAACACAGTGTTGAACAAGATAATGTCTTCTATTAAGTTTAGAGACGCTCTACTTATAGCCTTCGCTATAATGTTTCTGTTACTCGGTTCCATATCAGCATATGAGTTTGTTCAAGTAGATGGTCTGAACAAGGAAATTTCCCGCTTGAATAGCGAGGTTGAAGAATTAAAGAGCACACCCCCAACTACATATACTACTACCGCTACAATTATGACCACAACTATGATCACTTCGACAGTGGCAGAAACCACCTACTCCACCACATTCACTTCCACGGTGATGACCTCGAAACCTATGCTTCCAGATGAAGGGTCTATAATATTAAACGATGTAGAGGACTATGCGTACAAGCGTATAGAAACTTTCGAAGAAGGCTCGTCAATAATCTTTAGAAATGTAAACTTCACTAACCTAAAACATAATGCTACTGAAACATATATGGTTCCAGTTTTTTTCATAAAGGTCACATTTAGAGACGGAGTTTCAGAAGTGATAAAGATATTTATAATACCTTTAGAATCTCGACCTCTCATGTATTTCACAATCCACTCTCCCAAGGCTGGAATAATCATCTCAAACGGTAATTCACTCATAGTTGAAGGATTCTATCTTATGGTCGAAGAAAGATGATAAATGCTCGATTACATTGTGGAATAGGCCATACAATGATTGCTCATCCTTTTCTCATTAGAGAAGGAGAACTGTATTCTTTTACTGAGAATTTGTGAAGGATTACAAACCGACAGATTAAAGAACCTTTATTATCAACTGTCCGCTTATCCGCCTAATTGATAGTAGTATAATGTCATTCTCCAAGTTCAGAAGTGTGCTTTTGGTGGCATTCGCAGTCCTTACCATAATCTTCGGTTCTATTTCCGCTTATGAATTTGTTCAGGTTCAGCAGTTAAAGAGTTCAAGGATAACTACTTCCACCACTACGGTAACTTCAACACCGTCCACAACAGAAACTTGGTATACTACATCTACTATAACTGCCACTTCTCCGGTGCCAAAATTGCCAGATGAAGGCGAATTTGAAATTGTAAACATGGGCACTTTTGAGTACAAGTATGTGGGAGACTTGCAGGGGGGAGCATCGGTTTCATTTAGAAACGTCACCTTCTACAGTATGCCACTCAACACCACAATTACCGGCTGCTCGGTTCGCTACATCAGGGCCACGTTCCCTGACGGGACTTGGGAGAGAATTAATGTGGGATGGTGTTATCCAATCAAGATAAGTATACAATTTACGAACCACAGTAACCCGAGAGCTGGAATGATATTTGCCCCACGCGATTATCAATCAGGTGAGACAATAGTGTCCTCGCCCTTAAACGCAGGAATCTACGTTCTGGTCAGTGTGTGAGGTTAACAACTCATTTTGAAAGGCTTACAGTAAAAGATGTTCACCGTAATAGCTTGACCGAGTTATCGGTGATTGTCGAGAACACTGGCAATATCGAGGCTAATATCACAGACGTATTCATAAACGATAAACCTGTCAACTCCATGAATGGCATAATATCAAGTCCTGAAATGCCCTTTGTCTTGAAAATAGGAGAGGTGCGGACTGTTATATTGAGCTTCAGTACCCCATTATCTTCAAATGTCGACTACAAAGTCTCGATTCACACAGAAATTGGATCTAACTATATTCGAACAGTCACCTTGCCATGAGCAGAAACACGAATATTGTAATCATAAAAATCTGCAAAAACTTAAAAGAGACTTAACTATCAAATCGACAGCAGTATAATGTCATCGCTTAAGTTTAAGAATCTCCTGTTGACTGCATTCGCAGTCCTCACCATGATCTTCGGCTCACTGTTCGCCTATGAGTTCGTTCAAGTTCAAGAGTTAACGGGCTCAAGCCAGATAGCATCCACTACTACGGTGACCTTACAGCCATCTACCACCTTCACTGTTACAACGTCCACGGAAACCCGTATCTCAACTTCCGTGGTGGTCGTCACAGCTACAGTTCCAAATGTGCAAGACGAAGGGGAACTTAGTATTACTTTTCCGAATAAGACGCAATCCGAATTGTTTGCTTATAAAAGACTGTCGGATTTCCCAGAGGGAACGTCGGTCAACTTTGAAGGCGTCACCTTCTACAACATGCCACACAATATGACAACCTGTGAAGTCTACTACATAAAAATCACCTTCTATATCTCTGATGGAACTTCGGAGAGGCTAGGTGTAGGATGGTGCTACGGATTCCCCAACACGGATATGGACTTCTCGAACCACAGCAACCCGATAGCGGGAGTGATACTTGCTAAAGGTTACATGGAAGATGACAAGATAATATCCTCGCCCTTAGCACAGGGAATCTACCTTCTGGTTAGCGGGAAGGCCTTTCCAGATATCTAGATATTGTATCATAAAGAGATACTATGAGTTCATGTACTCAAAGTATGCTATGATTTTCTATGTGTTGACTCATATAATACTACACAAATTACTTTTCTGTTCACCAGAACTCTACAAATAGAAACAAAACGTCCTACGGCTTTGATGAAGACATAGATTCATGTCTAGAAGTTTAAGCGAAAAGCAGATTGCAAGCTTAAAGAGTACGAGGAAGGAAGGTGAAGGCCATCCTTTCAGACTGGCTGATGAAATTCGATGGTTGGAGGAAGCCAGATTTAGAGATGTTGGAATTAAATGGCAAAAATATAATTTTGTGTTATATGGAGGAAGAAAGTGACTGATATTCCGAATATCACATTTTTGTCAATCTTTTCTTCCGACATAAATATTTAGGCTCAAGCACAATTAGACCTTTTATCCAGCTACAACTATTACTGATGCTGTAGAAGTGCTGTTGTCCTCAAAAGTGGCGACAAAAGTAACCTCATAGGTTCTCCCAGCAATGATGGGCATTTCCTGATTCGACGGCTGTGCCTTATAAACAATGCCATAAACCGTTCTATCTGATTCCCCTTGAGAGCCACTGGCTTCTAACGTGCCATTGATGAATAGGCTTAGCTTTGATAGAGGGACGCTTCTATTAACGAAGACATCTGTCGAAAGGTATGGTGTAGGATAGATGCTCTTTGTAGCAAGCTCAACTCCACCTTCCAAAGAAATATAGGATTGGAACGTTAGCTGTGCGATTACCGTAGCAGAAGTAGTGTAAACACTGTCGTCGTTGAACAATCCTGTAAAATCTACAGCATAGGCTTTTCCAACCAAAATAGCCACACGCGGATTTCTGATTTCTATTCCTTCTTCATCTTTCCAATCTGTAATGTTATATTGATTGAAAGGTTCAGAATATACTTTAACGCCATCTATGGAAATACTCAGATTTTTCAATGCGGAACTGATAAGGAGATTAGCTCCAAGAGTTGGAGGATACAGGTTGGAGGCGTTCGCCCAAAGATGAATGCTTTGAATGGAAATCTTGTTTTTTGCTTGGCTACTTGTCGTTGATGTTAGACCACTTATCTGAGTTGATAGAAGCATGTGGACTGCCACGACAGCAATTACTAAGGCGACTAGCAAAGTTATCAAAAGACGTGTGTGGCTAACTGTTTCCTTCACAGACTAAAACCTCCTTTGCTTATTTATCATACTCTAGGATTTATGCTTATTCCAAATTTCTCATAAATTAGATTTATACAACCTTATGTTTTTGTAAGTATTTTTTAAAATTTAAATGACGGTAGTTATCGAAATTTGTTATATGAGTAAGCAAAGGTCAATGGAATTTCTAAGACCTAAATTGAGAATTTTATACTTTATTTGGAAAAAGAATGGTTTCCAGTATAATACGTCAGCTCTAAGTAAAGCTTTGAAATATGCTGACGACGAACCTGTTCGAAGAATGGTTAATGCGTTACTTGAAGATGGATATCTTGAAGTAAAAGCGATTAAGGGAAAAGAGATGCTAAAAATCACAAGGAATGGTACGAAAAAAATAAACCTATTAATCTTTCCATTGTTTTTCTTCGCTTCTATTTTATCGTTGTCTGCAGACCTTATAATGTTAGGTGCAAATGAAATGTTTTTTGGTATAAAAGTTTCTCCTGTGAACTATGTACTAATAGGTATAGTGTCTCTGACTCTTACTTTATCAGTATGGTATTTACAGAACTTGTCGGAAAAAAGGCTCCTTCAAATTGGTGGAGAGCCTCCGTCTAAATAACCTCTAATAATCTATGGAGTACAAGGTGGGAAGAGGTTATGTGAGTTGGATATACCTTTACCTATTTGGGTGATGATAGTGGGAATCATAGTTGTGTTTGCTTCAGCAATAGTTCCTGAACTTATACCGTCTTGGATAGGTTACGCTTTGCTACTTCTTGGTGGAATTTTGGTAGTCTTTAAGGTGATGTTAGAACGTTAAGATTAAGAAAATGAGGTTGCCAATATGAAAGAAGAGCTGATTCTTTTATGAGGATGGTAATTTGGGTAGTCTGATAAAAGTAGTTGTCTCATTTGTAATTACTGGAATAGGTGTTATCTTCGTTGCTTTAGCGATAGCTGGTATTCTCGGTATTGCTATTGGCGGCATTTTAAATAGCTTTGTTCCAGGATTGGGGGATGAACTTTTGGGTTGGGGTACGACATTTCTCGTAATTCTTGCAGTTGGTGGAATAGTTACAATAATCGTAGGTTTATATTTATTAGCGAAATAAAAAGTAAAATTAGACCAAACTGATATTATTCAAAATTGACGAGAACTTTGATTTGGCTAATCACTCCTTCAAGTTCTTCTATAAGACGTGTATTTTGTCTTCTTTCCTCTACATAAAGAGGAGTCTTCCTCATATCATCTAACACAAGTTCATATAGAGATTCGAACTTACTAAGTTCATTCTCCTTTGTTCCTGAAATTGATATATCCACAGATATACTTTCCCCCCATTTTTGAGCACCATTTTCCACAAATCTGCTTGGTGTCATATTAGTATGAAGGGTTTGCTTTAACGAAATTGCTTCAACCTGAGTGTTGCCGAGTTTTATTCTGATCCATGGATCTTGGCTGCCAATGTCGATTCCATAGATTCTATTGGCTTTTTCCTTAATGGAATCATTGAGTATATTAGTGGCTGCCAAGTTGATTGCCTCATATTTCTCAACTCTTTTTGATAGATCATACAATCTGTCCTTCAAATCTTTACTGACCATATAGAACAGATAGTGGTTCATCACATTATCCAAATCCTGTGTAACTGAGGGAGAAAAATACGCTTCTCCTGATCTTATCTTTTCCATGATTTGGCTGAGTGCCATAAGTATTGGGCCATAAATGGTATCTCTCATGACTATGGCGTTTTCTCTTTTTGTTTTCCTTTTTTCTGCTTGTGCCTGAAGCCTGTTTTGAACTATATAGGTTGCAAAAGCCCCAATCAAGAAGGTGAAAAGCGTCTGCAATATTCCTATGTTCCAGAGAAAACCAAGAAATGCAAGAGCACTTGACAAAGCTAACCCTAACCCACCTACGATATCATCTTTGGACATTTTGCACTCTCTGCTTTATTCATCTTTTCAGAACTAATAAACATATATAGAGAGCTTACTCCATTTTAAACTTTCACTAATATTTGGCCTATTATTTAGATTTAGGAGCTATTGACACAAATATTTGGGCTCAAACATCAATTATAATATTCGGTTATGCTTTCCTCCGGCATCTTCCAGCTGGTTTGATTTTACCTTTTCCCAAATTAAGTAAATACTTTGCGTTTCACCGTAAATCAACATTGGTGCGGACCTAAGAGTAAGTCTATCTCCTTCAAACTTGTAGAACCTTTCGAGTTTGCTTCCAACCCAGTTCGGGAAGAAACTGACCTTCACCCTATGAACAACCAGGTCCTCTAACACTTCAAAACTTCCACAATAGCCTATGAAAGCGTCTGCAGCAGCTAACTTCTCCTGCACTGTGCCACCCATGACGTCCTCAGAATTGAACTTTGTTCTCACCTTAGGAGATATAAAGACGGCCATATATCCGTCAGAATTGTACATAATTTGACCGATAGCGTCTTTACCAAATGGATAACTCTCTTTATCACCACGCTTTAGTTTGTAGGATACAAGCTTCCATGTTCCGATAAATTTCCCAAAACTCATAGTCAATTTCATCTAATCAGATGGATATGTATAATATGATATATAAGGTGGCCTATTAACGCAAATAGTCGGGGTTCAAACACTCTATTTAACCGACTCGCCAATTGAGGAACGATTCATTACACTGTGAAATAGACCGCATGACAATTGCCAGCCTTATCTCATCGTTTAGTTGTGAATTAGCTGATTCTCGTTGAGGTTGTCATTTGCTCTGGAAAGTTTGTCTTCTTCTTATGGTTGGGAGTAGAATTGTGTCCTTTTACTGAGAACTTCAGAAATAGTTAGTGGAGTCGTCGTATAGGGTTAAATAAAAGAGGCACTTTGTAGGATTGAAAAGATGTCAGAACCTAAGATGATCACCGCAGCAGTCGTCGTGTCAGTGATTGCTGGAATCTTGATTATTGCGGGCAGCCTTTATACAGCATTTGGGGATATCGGGATGATTATCGGAATAGTGTCAGGAATACTTGTATTACTTGCTGGCATTATGCTCGAAATTCGTCCTTCAGAAGGCACGATGGGCTTACGTGTATGCTGCAGATGGTGGGGGTCTATGGTATTGGTCTTCTCGGTTGTTAGCCTCTTAGCTTACTGGCTTTCCCCTTCTATTGGCATATTAGCTGGTGCAGTACTTGGCATCGTTGGTGCCGCAGTTGCACTGCTCGTCAAGGTATAAGATCATGTTTGACGCTTCTGTAATTCGTGTTATTTCAGCTTTCTTAGCTGTAATCCTAATCGTCCGTTTTTGTTGTCCTTACTCTTCGCTCGGTTCATAGGAGAAGGCTTGGGCTCGGTTAGGGCTTACAAGCCCATAGGCTTTTTTGCTGCCTTTCTCTGCATTTTCCTGAATTTTGTGCCAATCATCTTCTGTCTCCTCGGAGCAATAGTGCCAAGCTGGGTCTACGGCACGTTTCTTAACTTTTCGTTCAACGGAGCAGAGTTTCTGCAGGTTGCCTCCGTCCCCGTCATCTTATTCGGTGTTGTACTTGCGGCCTGGAGTTCTAAGAATCTTGGGCAACAGGCAAGCGACTCCCCTATCGTAAGGGAGAAACACCACCTGATAACTACAGGGCCCTATTCTCGTATTAGACATCCAGGTTATACCGCTCGGATGATAATAGATTGGGGGATCTTCCTCCTATTCTTTAATGTCTTACAGTTCATCGGCCTTCTTGCCTGGATGGGTCTAGCGTATAAGAAGGCAGCTGTTGAGGAAGAACTTCTCTCCTCTGAAAAAGGCTTTGGACAGGAATACAGAGATTATATGTCCAGAACAGGGAGGTTTCTGCCAAGACTGAGAAGAGGGAACTAAATAATACCGGTATTGAATGAAAAAGCTATCAGTTTGTTGTTCTTGAACATATTTGCCAAAAAGGTAAAGAGATGGGATCAAGCCTCTTGATCTCTTTTCACCTTAATTACTTCCATGCCAAGCAGATGACGTGCCATAACCTCATGCAATTGGGGAGCCAATGAAAACACGCAAGCAATAACGGATAGTAGCAACCAAGACGTTGAACCTAAGATAAGTTTCATATTCATGAAATCGCTTATGACTCCTATTAAAATGAATGCTAAGCTTAGAATTGTAATATAAATGACGGTCCTTCTGCAGTATCCGATTTCCCATAATATGTGCTCACGGTCCTTGAAAGGTTCGTCAGGTGAATAACTCATTGTTTCACCTCCTTCATAATTTTCTATTTGTGTTTTCCTATTATAAAGGTTCTTCACTGGTCAATCGAAGAATCACAATGTTAATATGTCCTTTGTTGATGAAAAAGTAATTTGATGGATAAAGAAGAAACCATCACGGAAACGAAAAGAATTTGCTATCCTTTTTTGCTTTCACTCTCTGTGCCGAGTAAATGCTTAGCTGAAACGAGATGCAAGGCTGGAACTATCGCATGCACCCCAGCAAAGACAGCCAGTAGCAACCAAATCATAGGCTGCAGGACAAGAGTCGTGTTCAAAGCATCACCAACGACTCCTAATGCAACGAATAGAAAGCTAAGTAATGTAGAAACGTTGTTTGGTTATATCGCTACTGCAATAGTTCCCATTAACTGGTTGTTAGAATTTAAGGCAGATGTTACTGCGTCGAAGTATGTTGGTAAGAATGCGATGAAGTCAGCACTGTTTGCACTTGGGCATGAGAACAGCTTGAATGAACCGTCTGAAACGCATCCAGCTATAAACAAGCGGCTTAAACATATCGACAAGTCAAAGCTAACCTGACCTTCCCTAAGAATATTACCATGTGCCACACTATCACTAAAGACTGAAAAGAATTTCTGAAAAGGCTGGGGTTAAGGATTCTATAATTCTATTTGTTGGGCATGCTAAAGCATTTTATACATATTTTTGTCTTTCTTATTACACCTGTTGTTTTTATACAGTCTGGGCATACAATCAAACTACATTTTTCACAAATTACAGAATGATTCTCACCATATTTCTTCCCACATATTTGACAAGTTACAACACAAGCATAACATAAAGGACGATGACATATCGGGCAAGAAAGATCAATATGCTCTTTGCAATAGCTTCTCTTGCACACACTGCATTCTATTGCATGTTCATCACAAACCCATTTACCGCAGACAGGGCATGTTTTAACATGTTCTTCACAATAACTTTGTCCACAAATCTCACATACTGCAACTATTTTTTTTGGATTAAGCGTTGTCGAACCAATTTTATAATGCTTTGGACAGTAATTTATGGTGTCTTCAAGAACCTTACCTGAATATGCAAGAATTTCCCGGGAATAATTTGATCCTATTGAAGTATAGTTTATTGACCATTTTGGGACATGAAATATATCTCTAAGTAATATTCTAATCTTATTCCTTTTCGGAACGTATTTAATTTTCTTAGTTTCAAGAAGTTCCCCCTTCGGAGTATAAATGATATTATGAGTATTCTTTTTTATAGCATAATCGATTGCATGTTCGGTTGCCTGCTTAAAGTTTATAGTAGGATCATATTTGATTACTTTATAATCTTCATTAACATCCAAAGAATATTCAGCTAAAGGTTTAGCTGTTTTCATTTCTTCAATTAAAACCTTTTTTCTTTGATCCTCACCTTTTGCAGTTGTCGAGGATATAATTTTAAGGGTTTTTACTATTGTGCTTAAAACATCCTTTGATTGGTTTAATATTTGCCCATCTAAGGCATCAATAAATACTATTTCACGATCTGAAAATCTGTGTATCTTTTTCGTTGGATCATATACCTGTGCATGAAATGAATACTCAATTTTAAAGTAAGGATGACATATTAATTCTACTGAATCGATCAATACTTTTTCTTTATTTAAAAGTTCTAACGAGGTAGCTTGCTTATAATTAACATTTATTGGTAGTATTTGTTTTAAAGTTTCACTCATACCCTTTGTTGTAACAGCACGTCCTGAAAAAATTGCTAAAAATTTTTCTGCGACCTCATCATGTTCCCAAACTTCAATTCTATGATATTTAGCATAATCCGATGCCCCGTCAGTTAGACCACTAAAAACGACAAATAATCCATTATTTTCATATCCTACATCTGACAATTTATCATGGAAAGTCTCAATCTTTTCTATACCAATAGGCGAAGAGTAATTCTTACATTCAACTACTGCGAATCTTATTACCTCTTTTAGCAAAAATATCAATCTCATGCGGTCGTCCGCTTTTACCAATTATTTTGTATTCTTTTTTGTGTTTTATAACCTCTCCCTTGAAATATCTTTTCAACTGTATTCTCGAAATCCTTACCTAATTTATATATTGGAGATTGCAATGTTCCCTCATTAGATTCTTCTTCAATATCCTCTTCAGAAGGGTATTCTAATGTTTTACCGATTTTCTTTTTTCTTTCCTTTTTGGCTTAAAGCACTTCCACATTGGGGACAAAATTTTACCAATCTATTATCTAATTCATATGCACAATTAGGACAAAAGTTAGGCCTATTCTGCCTCATTAACCCTCAAATTGTGCTCGAACATGTTTAAAGCTTAGACGTGGACTAGACCAACAAGAACTTGATGTCTAGACTCATACCGGCTGTCTTCGATTTTGCATGCTTTTTTTGGTCAGAAGTGCTTTTGTCCTATATTAAGTTTATCAGAAGAATTAGTAAAGGTCGTCCTCTCACGTCATATGCCTTAGAATGGGTATTTGTTCGTTTAAACCCTACAGAAATCTTTAGGGAAACTGTAAAGAAATGAATTAAGTTGACAGTAAATTATGGCCACGGATAAAGTGTCTACTTAACCCAAAAAAAAGTGTCAATTTAATTAACCTGTCCAAAATAAAAAGTGTCAATTAATTACCATGTTTTGAGTTTTGATATTTGACAATTATGAGCGTGCTACGTCCCAGACAAGTATCTCTTTTTTGCAGGTAAAAAACCCTAATTAAATTGACACTTTTGTTCAAAAAACAATTAATATGACACCTTCTGCTCAAGCAAACTCACGGTCCTGTCCTGTTTGTTATATTTCCTAAATGAATCTTTACGATTCCTGATCGCCTAAAGATTTCTTTACGAAAATCGTAATATTTCTTTACACTTTAGTCGTGAGGCTTCCACGTTGGAATGTTATGTCCGTTTTGTTCTTTGAGCCTGAACTTTTGGAGAGTTCAATAGATAGGAGAGCTCTGGGTCCTGTCCCTGAACTGGTCCTGCCCTGGACTGGTCCTGACCCTGAACTGGTCCTGACCCTGAACTGGTCCTGACCCTGACTGGTCTCCGTCTATGCAGGAAGTTTTATGTTCGGAATATTTTCGGGGATTGAAAGGGCCTTCGGATTTGGAATTGGAATATTTCACGTTTCCTGTGGGTGGGCCGAGGGATGGAATCTGTTGACATGGCTGGTGTAAGTGAAAAAATTACATCTTTTAGCACAAGTTTTTTCTCCTGCGAAGATAAAGAGAAGGAGATTGAAGGTAAACTGGAATTTCTGCGAGAAATGACGGCAGGTAAGAGAAAGGATGGAGTGGGAAAGGAATTTGTGCTTGTCTATTTTGGTCGGAGAGACAAGGAACTGAAGGTTAGGGAATTGGCACATTTTTAGAAGGCATTTCGTTTGTAAACTTGCTTGCGACTGTGTCCTATAATTACGGTATTTCCAAATGTAGGTTAGAAGAATATGTCTCCATACTAATCACAATGAGTAAAGTCGTAAAGGAAGAAGATGTTTACGAATTAGGAGCTTTGAAGCAGTAACGTTGCTAGTTGACTGGCCAGCGGAAGAAGGTGATAAGTTATTGTTGTCTTTGAAAAAATGTCTGCTTCTAGTTCCAGAAAGTTACTTGGCTGTATATGGAGAAGCCATCAAAATCATGCCATGAGAACCGCTTTTGATCGATCCTATTGTCTTATTATGCGGAGTTCCCTCTCGGCTTCTGTTAGAAAGTGCGCCTTGTTCTTGGTGATAATGATCACATCTTCAACCATAGGTCCTCCCCATCCTACCTCATAGTATGGTGTCTCAAAACACAAGAGCATCCCTTCCTCTAAGGGTGTATGATCATTTGGTCCAATGAGCGGGGGATCATAACCGTCTAAACCCCATCCATGACCAGTCTGATGTCTACGATAATGAGGTATCCCCTTCTTTCTAACAGTCTCAACAGCTTTCTTGAATATTTCGGAAGAAATCACGCCCGGTTCAGCCATGTCGATAGCTGCTTGCTCTCCTGCAAGTATCGCCTCATAGTACTTCTTCAGTTTCTGATCTGGCTCTCCAAGGACAGCAGTGCGCGCCATATCACAAGGGTAACCCATGTAACTGCAACCACCATCAAATCGAATGAGATCTCCACTTTTCAACCTGTAACTTGAAGGCTTGGCAATGTCGACGAATGCTGTTCGACGCCCAAATGCGAGAGGGAACCCATACATTCCCATATATGGAACAACCTTTCCGCCTTTCGAGAATGCTGTTTGTTGAACTATTTCCTCGAATTCCCTTTCAGTCATTCCTTCCTTTGACTGTTCTAACGCAGTTTCCCAGGCTGACTCCGTTATCCTTATTGCCTTCTTGATGCGTTCAATTTCCTCTTCGGACTTGATCATGCGTATCTCACTGAATATCTTTTGTGCACTGACAGGTTCAAGAGACTGCAAATCATTTTTTAGTCTTCGCCAGAACTGATGCCCTAATGGCAGATTTGATTCGTCTACGCCAACCTTTCCGCTTACGATATTTCTCTCCTTCAACAATCCAATTAAGGCACTTGTCGGGTCTGCTACTTTTGTCCTCTCCCAAGATTCCTGAGCCTGAATCAACCTTAGTTCGGCACTATTAAGGGGCTCCTGAGCATATTGCGTTGTAGTATAGAACTCCCCATAGTATCTAACATCATCAATCCACGGTTCTGACATGAGTGCTACGGGTGTAGGAGCAGAAATTGGTGCTATGATAGCGGGTTCAATCTTTGGATCGCGTGGTAGAATGGCAAAGCATTTCCCATATGGGCATAGATTGCTCGTGTAGAATACGTTGGAAGATGAGGTCGCAATCAGAGCTTCAAGGTCGTATTCCTTCATTTTTTCTTCAGCTCGCGCCCTATTAAGCAACATTCAGGTTCGTCGCAACTATCAAGAACGCATTATTAACCTTGTATGGATCAAATGTATTTGAATTCTGAAACAGTTCAACCGCTATTGAATGTTTAAAAGCTTTCGTCAATATCTTTTCTGCTTTGAAGGCAAGCCAGAATGGTGATTACAAACAGCGTTTTAGACCTGATCGGAAAGACTCCTTTAGTGAGGCTCAATAGACTCTCAAAAAGTGATGGGGCCAATGTACTGGTTAAATTGGAATACCTAAACCCAAGTGGGAGCATAAAGGATAGGATAGCATTGAAAATGATCGAGGAAGCTGAAAAAGAAGGTGTCCTAAAGCCAAGCTACACGATAGTTGAATCTAGCACAGGAAATACTGGTATTGCATTGGCCTTCGTTGGGACTATGAAAGGATACAAAGTCGTCATTTACGAGACTATACCCGGCATGATGGGACAAGAAAAAATAAGAATAATGAAGAATTTCGGTGCTGAAGTGAATGTAATTACCCCGAAGGAAATCGATTTGCTAAAAGAAAAGAGTGTTCCGGGAGCAGAAATCGAACTGCCAGGTAGAAGAATATGCTTAGAACTTGAGAAAAATAATCCGAATGTCTGGTGGGCACGTCAATTCAGCAACCCAAACAATGTGAAAGCCCACCATGAGACGGCTAAAGAGATTCTTGATCAAACACAAAACAATGTCGACACCTTCGTTGCTTCAATTGGAACCGGTGGAACCCTAATGG
>CAVXDT010000009.1:0-93532 GCA_963760525.1 Nitrososphaeria archaeon | reverse complement strand
AGGGAGAGTCTATGCGCAAGTATTCTAATAAGTCGAAAAATCTTTAATATCAACCGTCCGCTTATCCGCTAAATTGATAGTAGTATAATGTCATCGTCCAAGTTTAGAAGTATGTTGTTGGTGGCATTCGCAGTTCTTACCATAATCTTCGGTTCTATTTCCGCTTATGAATACATTCAAGTCGAGCAGCTGAAGAGTTCAAGCATAACTACTTACACCACAACGGTGACTTCAACACCGTCTACTACCGTAACCGCAACTACAACTTCTACAATCACTGTATCGACAAACTTCACTACTAAAACAAGCACCTTTCCTGGTACAATAATACCCAAATCATTCTTCGCTATCTTCCTTTCCGAAAATTCAGTTCAGGCTGTTCAGGGAGAGGAGAAAGCCCTGTGCTCGGTGACAGCTCGTGCATACAAGTATGGCAGTTCTGTCACAACAACGTGGAGTGGTCTGATAGAGCTTCAGCAGGCCAACATCGAACCGTCTGGCGGTGGCTTCACGGTCAGCTTTGAACCCAACCTGATAAGTGTCGGTGATTCTTCGACTGTGACAGGGAACTTCACTGATGCTGTCGCTGGGACTTACACGGTGACCATAAGAGGTATTTCAAGCGGAACTGCATCGGTTCAGGATTTGGTGGTAACAGTTCTACCGAGAACCCCATGAATTTTGATAGTTGTAAGACAGTGGGCTTCATACCCAAAAGGGTTCAAAGCCAATATAATCTTATACAAATTGAATTCACAGCAACAAGCGACCTTCTTCTATTATATACATAAAAGAGGAATAACTTTTAGGCTATGGATTCTTTGTTCTGAATCAGAACCTTTCCAAAAGAATTTATATTGAATTCTATATGAACTATAACAATGAAAAAACTACAAGTTATCATTGTTATGTTTCTTTTTGCACTAAGTTCCGTAGTTCAAGTCTCTTTTGCTCAAGATAATTTAGCGAAAGGATATATTGTTATTTCAGTTTATGATATTAATAGTACAAATAACACAGCGACTGTGTCATTCTTAGTTCAATTTGTCAACTTCACATCAGATCTTGAAGAAATACACTTTCTAATTGCCAGTTCGGGGAAACCAATTGATATTAGGCTTAATAAAATTGCAGATGGGTTCTTTTCTGGTTCTACAGATAAGATAGAATGGAGTATGGCAGGTTATCCTGAAAACTATCCCTTTGATTCTTACTTCATGAACTTCAGTTTGGACTTACCATACTATTATAAAGGTTCAGAAATCTATCCAAGTGCTAACTTTGAAGGAGAAAAAGAAAAAACATTATCAAGTTATTGGGTGACGATTAACAATTCAAAGAGTCTTCCATTAGGTATAGTTGTAGGGAAAACTGAAATAATTGTAGACGTTATCAAGAGGTGGCAATGGGGAGTTCCTATCATGCTTCCTATTTGGATTTCCTTTGCTTTTCTAGGCGCATCCTTTCTCATAGAATCGAAGGATTTGGCAAATCATCTACTGATAACTACTTCAATTTTCGTTTTTGGTCCTATCTACTTCTTTACACTTAACTCTAGCATTCCCCCTCGAACACTGTTTAGTCATGAAGAACTTCAATTACTTATCCTTATGGCTAGCACAGGAATTATTGGGTTTTCTAACATCATAAATAGTAGAATTATTTCTATTGGCAGAAGACTTCTTGTAGATACGATGACTATAAGCATATTGGAAAGCGTCTTCATCTATGTCTCTCTTGTTATGCCTTTTGCATTTTATCATCAAGATTGGATATATTTTTCATGGAACATCATTGTTCTCCTTTTTTTGTGGTATCTTTTGCATCGCTTATCTTGAAATATCATGAATTACGTAAGTTCCATAAAGCAGAGCTCGAAGAATATTATGCATCCCTTAAAGCTGAAGAACCTCCTTTGTTCGATGAATATTAATAGGTCATTAATTCAATTAAGAAAACATGAATGGCGAAGATCGTTTACTTAAACAAGTTTATAAAAAAGGAATGATAAATTGGGTGTATGAGTTCTTTACATACCTCATTCACTAAGGAACAAGCAAAAGAAGAAGTAAAGAAGTTAGTTGAAAAATATAAGACTTTGATTGAAAGTGGAGATGCAAAGAAACTCACCGAAGAAGAGACAAAGAAGGATTTTATTTTACCTCTTTTTCACGCTCTTAACTGGGATACACAGAACTCTAAAGAGGTGAGTGCGGAAGAGACTATTTCTAAGAAGAGAGTTGATTATGGTTTCAGAATTGATGGAATCCCAAAGTTCTTTCTTGAGACGAAAGCGCTAAGGGAAAGTCTCGAATCCAAGTTTGCTGAACAAGCGGTGAACTATTCATGGCTGAAATCCGCAACTTGGGCAGTTCTAACAAACTTTGATCAGTTAAAAATCTATAATGCTGAGTGGAAATCCGATAGAGTTATTGACAAAATGCTACCCCCGCTTTTGTGGAGTGAATATGTTGAGAAGTTCGATAAACTCTGGTTGCTTAGTAAAGATAGTTTCTTACAAAATGCATTAAATAAGATAGCAGAAGAATGGGGTAGAAAGGAAAAGAAAACCCCAGTGTCTCCTGTTATGAAACAGCTTTTTGAAGATTTGATGAAATGGAGACAGGAATTAACAAAGGATATTGTCAGGCACAGTGAAAACAAAGAAATCCTCAAATCCGAAGAAGTTCTTGATGAGAGCATACAACGAATTTTAGATAGATTGATTTTCATTAGAGTTTGTGAAGACAGAGAAATTGAACCACCAACATTATTATCAAAACTTCGGGAATGGAAGGGTAATACTAAAGGAAAGCCGTTTATCAAAGTTCTAAGTGAAGTATATCGAGATTTTGACAGATACTATAATAGTAAACTTTTTTCCGAACACGTTTGTGAAGAACTAGTAATTGATGATTCAGT
Source organism: Nitrososphaeria archaeon (assembly GCA_963760525.1). Classification (GTDB taxonomy): domain Archaea; phylum Thermoproteota; class Nitrososphaeria; order JACIWG01; family JACIWG01; genus CAVXDT01. Next base: position 90,610 of record CAVXDT010000009.1, on the reverse strand, counting down.
ACTGAATGATATTATTAACGGTTTGTATGAAAGTGTAGATAGAACTCTTAGATATGATTTTTCAGCAATAGATGCTGATGTTCTTGGTAGTATTTATGAAGAATATTTGGGTTATGTGCTTAAAAGTGGGAAGGGGCAAATAGCAGAGAACCACGTACATAAGAAGGAAATGGGCATTTATTATACTCCGGCCTATGTGGTGGATTATATAGTAGATAATACAATAGGAAAAATATTAAAGGAGAGAGACATTAAAGGAATTAGAATCTTAGATCTAGCATGTGGTTCAGGTTCTTTCTTGATAAAAGCCTATGATGCACTTGTTACATCTTGTGAGAAAATTGATTTTGATATTAAGAAAAAAATACTTGTAGAAAACATCTTTGGTGTAGACTTAGACCCTAAGGCAGTTGAGATAACTCAACTTAATCTACTTTTAAGAACAATGGAAAAGAGAAGAATTCTACCAGAGTTGCAGAACAACATTAGGCTAGGAAACTCAATAATTGACGATCCTAAATTTGCAGGTAACAAAGCGTTTAATTGGTGTGAAGTATTTAGTGAAATATTCAAGACAGGGGGATTTGACGTTGTAATAGGGAATCCACCTTATTTCAATATAAAACCTGATAGTGAACTAAGGTATCAACTTTTGGGGGCATGCAAGCTAACAGAGCCAGTTCAACGGATAGGCCCTGCTCCTAGGAGTGTTAATTATTATTCACATTATACACATTGTTCACGACCTTCTTATTCTTTAGAACCATATTGGTTGATGCCCAAATCTACTGTGGAACGTATCAACAATCTTACACCAAGTGAGGATGTTTCCAAATGACGCATTATTTGATTCGCATCATAAAATACCACTGGAATCCATTAACCAAAGTAGTCAAACACGAGCCAGTGTGCAGTAAGAGCCTATTTCTGGCAGAAGAACCTACCCTAAACCAGCTAAAAAGCGCCATTAAACTATTGTCAAAAGAACTTTCTAAAAATTCACATGGAAAAGGGGGTAAGAAACTTGGCTGACAAAAAGAAGATAATATCTGAAATTATGGAAAGGATATGGTCGCTCGAACTAGACACCATATATCTACGGGAAGACATTAAATCGTATTCCGAGAAAGTAACATCTCTCCTACAAGAGAAAAATAGAAAACGGACGAAACAATAAATGATCAATTGGACATAAAGTAAAAATTAGCAGAAAAGTCAATATTAGCTATTGATCTCCCTTTTCCAACTTCTCAAAAAGTTCTTTCAACTGTTCTATCTCCCGTTCATTGTACCAACACGATCTTCAAGCATCCTCTTGGCATCCTCGAGTTCTGCAATCTTCTTGTTCACTTCTTCTGACTGAAGTTGGCTTTCTGCCTTTATCTTCGCTTCTTCACCTATGACCAAATCAGGCAACGCATTAAGGTAATCATCTAACATCTCTTGATCAGACACTCTATAATAGTTCTCCGACAGCCCAGTATCATGCCCCATCAGCATTTCAACATGCAAAGATTTCATGTGCTTCTCGCAAGTGCTCTTGAAGAACTTCCTAAAACCATGATCAGCCTGAAACTCGTGTCGCTTCTTTCCTGCTTCCAACTTACTCCTTATCCCCTGCGTCCACAACGCTCTTTCGATTAATCTCTTGACCCCTGAACTTTTCAGTTTCTTAGGAAGTATCGCACCTTTAACCTCTGAAGCATCCCAAATATTTCTCATCAACCAAGAACTTTTAGTTACAACTTCCCCATGTTTCTCCCTAAAACTCATCCAATCCTTTAATGCGTCATACGCTTCAGGCGATATGAAAGAAGTGTACTGTTCTCGGTCGCCAGCGTAAACAGTGATCTTCCCTGCAAGAACCTTCCCATCTTCCTGCGTCATTGGTTCGATGTGCCCCCATTTGAGGTAATCCCACGCCCCAACCCTGATACCAGATGAAATCATCACTAAAACTATTGGCTTGATCCTTCTATCAGGATACTCCATCAGTTTCTTGATCTCATCTATATTTGGTGCTCTGTCCGTTGCTGAACTTCTTCCTTTTGGCAAACCCCGTGTTATCTTCTTCCAGTTCAACATGATGTCATTCATCTCGCAGAAGAGTTTGATTGGCTTATAGTAGTTAGATATTGTTGATTCCGATATTTCACCCTTCTCAGCACGTTCCTTCTGACTTCTCATATAGGTCATGATTTCATTAGTCACCCAATCTAGGTCGCTTTTTGCTCTTGAAGCGAAGGCTTTGGCTCTTCCATCCACAGTTACACCATCTAATTGAATGAATTTGAAGAACAGGTCTAACCTTTTCTCGTACCTGTTTTTGGTCATAGGGCTTCTTATGGAATCCCTGAACACTGTCATCGGATCAGTCATTATGGTGTACACATGCATCCTATATAAGAAATCCTATTTAAAGACCGTTATAATAGCGGGCCCGGTGGGATTTGAACCAACATGACTCTGAAGCACAATTCTTCCCAGATTCCGTGACTATTCAAAGCGAAAAGGGTTTATATAGAATAGTGATTTTATCGAAAAGGCATGAAGTTCGTTAGGTTTCTTTCTGGCGGGATGTCCCCTAATCTAGGTTTCGTAGATGGATATGAAGTTGTAGTACTCGAAAAACCTGATCATTCGCGTCCCTTCTATGGTCTGATAGAATTTCTTGATACTTTGACAAAATCTGGTTTGGCTATGTCGGATCTAATAACAACTACGTCCGATAAGAGGATTCCATTCTCAGAATTGGAACATTCGGATCGTCTCTTGGTTCCTGTTGAAGCCCCTGAAGTCTGGGGATGCGGTGTGACATATGAGGTGAGCATGGAAGCCAGAGAATTTGAGACGATGACTAAGACCATTTATGGTCAAGTCTATTTGGCAGATAGACCAGAAATATTCTTCAAATCCAACCCCATCAGATATGTTGGACCCAATTCACCAATATGCATAAGAAGCGACTCGAATTGGACTGTACCAGAACCCGAGCTGTCTTTCGTCATCGGTATAGATGGAGAGATATTCGGTTACACAATAGCAGACGATGTATCATCCAGAGATATCGAAGGAATGAATCCACTCTACCTTCCCCAAGCGAAAACTTACAAGGGCTCATGCTCTTTTGGGCCTATTGTTGTAACGGCTGACGAGATTGGGAACCTCCACGATCTGAAGATTTCAATGACTGTAAAGAGGAACGGGTCTGTTTTGTTCGAAAAGAACACTAACACTTCAAGGATGAAACGCACGATAAATGAACTTCTTGAATATTTGAGGAAGGATAATATTTTACCTGTTGGGTTGGTTTGTATGACTGGTACAGGAATAGTGCCACCTAACGATTTCAAATTACAAGCTGGCGATGAAGTGGATATAGAGATAGAAAAAATAGGTGTGCTCAGAAATCCTGTCATCAAACTGGGTGAATAGAATAGTTCAGCTCTATGATGTAGTCTTGAGCAGAATCTTGAAAGGAGAGATGTGCACCAGCCCTTGCATTTACCAATCAACCATAGAGTCAATCATAGAATTGTCAAAAGCCCCTTGCTTAATTTTCATCAATAGAGGTGAAGTTGGTGATTTGGGAGACTATATTCGATGATAAGCAAGTTGTTGTGGTCAAAAAATGGCACTTGAATTAGTTGAGGTAGGCCTCTTCCTAACTTTTCTTATAACATTGAAAAAGGCCAAAAGCTGGTTTAAGTAAAATAAAAAGCACAAAACCCCAAATCTTGACTTACATGAGTATTTTTGTTTACTGGACCTGCGAAAAGTTGTCGTAATATTCGATTTGCTTCTCCGTGTGATTATTCTTAAATATTCGAAATTCCCAAAAGTGTATGTATGCAGGAATATCTTCTGGGAATAGACTGTGGGACAACACTTTTCAAATGTGTTCTGTTTGACCTTGAAGGTAACACTGTAAGAGTTGAGAAAAGTGAATATGGAATCCTGCAAGAGGACAAGGATTCCGCTGAACAAGATCCTGATTGGTGGTGGAATGCAGCTCTGACCAACGTGAGGAATCTGATTGAGAGAAAAAGATGGATGCAAGATCCATAGTTGGCATCGGAGTAGATTCTCAGAGAGAAGCCTTTGTTCCGTTGGATGCTAATGGTAGAAAATTGATGAATAGTTTCACATGGCTTGACAAGAGGACAGTACGTATTGCAGAAGAGATGAGGAACATACTGTCAGAAGAGGAGGTTAGAAATAAGACTGGATACAAGATCGATCATATACAATCCGCAGCAAAACTCCTATGGATAAAAGACAATAGACCTCAAGTATTCAACAAAACAAAGCAGATTGCATTCTCGAAGGATTATGTTGTGTTCAGGCTTACAGACAAGAACGCTACAGATTATTCGATGGCTTCGCGGACTATGCTATTTGACATAAGAAAAAGAATGTGGGATGAAGACATCTGCAAAGCTCTTGGCATACCGATGGACATTCTACCAGAGGTAAAAGGAGCATGGGAGGTTGTTGGCGGGGTGACAGAAGAAGCGTCAAAGATGACAGGGCTGGCAAAGGGGACGCCAGTTGTCAGCGGAGGAGGAGATCGGCCATGCGAAGCTTTAGGCAGTGGAGTCATAACTCGTGGTCAAATAAACATCGGTACAGGTACAGCAACAGAGTTTGAAGTGCCTTTGAGCGAACCGATCATTGACATCGATGGGAGGGTTGACTGCAAATGCCATGTTGTCCCAAATACCTGGGAATATGAGACAGGAATGATGAGTGGTGCTGCCTTAAGATGGTTTAGGGACAGGTTTGGATACGAAGAGGTTGTGAAAGCAAAAGAAAAGGGTGATGATGCCTACAGATATCTTGATGAGCTCGCCGAAAAAGCCGATGAGGGTTCTGGCATGCTTTTCTTCTACCCCTACCTCATGGGTGCTATGGCTCCAAAGTTCAACATTCAGGCTAAAGGCGTCTTTTTCGGATTCACTTTATGGCACGAAAAGGCACATTTCATAAGGTCAATACTAGAAGGTCTTGCCTTTCAATACGTTGAAATCTTGGAAACGCTCCACGAACTTGGCGCAGAAATGGAGCAGGTGACCATGTCTGGCGGCGAAACGAAAAGCAGACTATGGAATCAAATCAAGGCTGACGTGATTGGCATGCCAATAAGGATTTCAGGCGTCGCTGATGCATCTGCAGCGTTAGGTTCAGCGATACTAGCAGGCATAGGGTCGGGAGTCTTCAAAAGCGCAGGCGATGGGGTCAGGAGATGTGTGAAATTCGGAAAGGCATATCATTCCAGAACCAGAAATCATGATAACTATATGAAGATCTACAATAAGTATAGGAAAGTGTACAAATTTCTTGACAAAGCATATTTGGCTTAGTCCTTTTCATCTTTCAGGGCTTCTTGCTTGCTAGTACTGATGGGTTAGCACAATATTTTGGTTTCTCGCCATTAATTATTCTCTTCATGTCCTCCGCTATCATTTGAGCTGCCCTATCCACCACGCCTTTAGCAGCTCCTCCTATATGCGGTGTAATTGTGACATTGTTCATTGATAGAATCGGGTGACCTTTCCCTATCGGTTCTGTTTCTATGACATCCAATGCAGCTCCAGCAATAATTTTATTCTTCAGAGCTTCGAGAAGAGCCTTTTCGTCAACGAGCTTTCCCTTTGCTGTATTGATTAAGTATGCAGTCTTCTTCATCATAGAGAGTTCTTTTAGTCCTATCATCTTCTCTGTCTCCTTCGAAAGCCTAGCGTGGAGGGATACAAAATCCGCGTTTCTGAGTAGAGACTCCAGATTCGCTGGCTTGTATCCGGCTCCGACTATCTCCTTCTCAGTGACATATGGATCATGTACAAGTATTTCCATCCCGAATGCTTTGGCTCGTGTTGCCACCTTTCTTCCTACTTGGCCAAATCCTATGATGCCCAAAGTTTTACCAGCTAATTCGTTGCCACACACATCGTAGTCATACCATTCATATCTCCATATCCCTTTCCTAAGTTCCTCACACGACCTAGCGATATTCCTAGTTTCAGATAGTAAAAGGCCAAACGTATAGTCAGCTACCGCTTCCGCGTTTCTGCCAGGAGTAAATAGGACTGGAATGTTTCGCTCAGTCGCAGCGTCTACGTCCACATTCACAGCTCCTCCCCTGGTACAAGCGACAACCTTAAGGCGATCAGAAGCATCCAGTACTTCAGCTGTCACTGGTGCAACGTGAACCACCAAAGCATCAATATCTCTCATGTGCTTCGCTAGTTCTGCGGGATCTCCTGCGAACTCTTCTATCCTTCCCTTCACTCCCTTTATCTGACTTTTCTGGTATTCTCTTGTGATCCATTCAATAGTCTGTACCTCAACCTTCCCATTCAAGTTTCTAAGCTCATTAATAAGATGCCTTTTTATGACATCTGATTTCATGAAAGTATCTCCTGCAACCAATATCTTTAACATATGCAATTCCTGTCTAAAGGTTGTCAATTGACAATAATAAGTTTTGGTATGATGCGGATTCCGGCTAACAAAACATAAATAGGATAAAGTAAAGACAATATAATTGTGATTGAGATTGATGCAGGATAATTATCTGATGGGAATCGACGTGGGAACTGGTGGTGGCAGATGTTTCATATTTGATCTCAAGGGAAAGGAAGTGGCGAGTACTTATAGAGAATGGGCATACATATATCCTCCAGATATTCCATTTGCTGTTGAATTTGACCCTAACGAAATGTGGGCAACAATTGAATACTGTATACATGAAACCTTAGTGAAGTCTAAGCTCTCACCAAATCAAATCGCTGGCATAAGCACAACGAGCCAGAGAGAAGGAATTGTCCTGTTGAACAGAGAAGGAAAAGAAATCTACGCAGCTCCGAATGTTGACTGGAGAGGCTTTGTGGAAGCAGAAGAAATAGAGAAGGAACACGGCAAGGAAATATATAAGATAACAGGTCGATGGCCAGTTCCACTTCTTGCTCCATGCAGGTTGATGTGGCTCAGAAAACACCAGCTAGAAAAGTTTAGATCAATAAACAAGCTTCTCATGCTGAGCGATTGGGTTCTATTCAAGCTGACAAAGCAGACTGTAAGCGATCCTTCGAATGCGTCTTCATCTATGATCTTTGACATAACAAAGAGAAGGTGGTCAAGAGAAGTTGTTGAATGGCTAAGTATCCCATCTGAAATACTTCCAGAAATTCATGAAAGTGGGGAACCGATAGGTAACGTAATCAAAGAAGTTGCTGCTTCAACAGGATTGAAAGAAGGTACACCTGTCATTACTGGTGGTGCTGATACTCAATGTGGTCTATTGGGCACAGCTGCTGTTGAAGAAGGTCAAACGACCATAGTAGCTGGAACGACAACTCCTACACAGATGGTACTCAATAGGCCACTTGTCAGTGAAAAAGCGAAGACCTGGACAGGCGCTCATGCAACAGGCAACAGATGGGTTCTAGAGAGTAATGCAACATTGACTGGGTTACCTTTTAGATGGTTTAGGGACTCCATTGGAGATCTGGAAAAGGCAGTTGCCCAAGTTCTCAAGGTTGATGCCTACGAAATAATCGATAGAGAAGATTGAAGTAGCACCAATAGGCTGTAACGGGGTCATGGCTGTCTTCTCGAGCGTGTTTGATGCGTCAAGAACACTGAAAGTTAGGCCTCGTGGAGCTTTCTTCGGAATCAATGGCTCAAGACCAGACCTGACAGGAAGAAAGGAGTTCGCCAGAGCAATAATCGAGAATACATGCTACGCTGTCTTAGGTAATTGCATGCAGCTCGAAACAATATCAAAACTTAACCTGAAAGAAATTAGAATATGTGGAGGCGCTGCGAAAAGCAAAATATGGACTCAAATACAGGCGGATGTACTTGGAATACCTGTTAAAGTTCCCAAGGTCAAAGAAGCAACCTCTTTAGGAGTCGCTGTGTGCGCAGGTGTAGGCACTGGTATCTACAGCAACATAACAGATGCTGTGAAATCTTTGGTTCAATGGGAAAAGGCGATACAACCTGACAGTAATGCGCATCAACAGTATAGTACTTTGTATGAAAAATGGCTTAAGTTGCATGATACTCTTTTCGAGCTCACTGCGAACAAAGTTCTACCAAGCTGGTAGGATAAAGCGTCTAAACAAAGGATAATAGAATTAGGGTTCTAGAACCCTAATTCTATCCCATTTTTGGCTCATTTGCTTAGAAGGCTTTCTCAGATATTCTCTCCAGCTTATGCGAAAATTCTGTTAAAAGAAGTCTTTCAACATCTCCTATTGCCTTCTCAAGCTGATCATCATAAGGGATTTCGCCAAGAAACGTCACATTATCTTTCTCGATTTTGTCTCTGATAGATCTCTTTGGTTCCAGACGCATATTCTCTATCACTCCGATTATTGGCACTCGAAGGTTCTGCAGCAGTCCTATCAGCTTTTTGACGGTTTCATATGCAAGCAGTGATGGTGTTGCTACGATAAGAAATCTGGCTTTCTTCACAAGACGGATAACATCTAATGTCACATCTCCAATTCCTGGAGGCATGTCGAGTAGCAGGTAATCCATTTGACCCCATTGCGTGATGGCTAAGAGCTCGATCAGCGCATTCGTGAGATCGATGCCTCTAAGAGGTGTTGCTTTTTCCTTGGAATAGTAGATAATCGACATAAATTTTATCCCATGTGTAACAGGAGGGACAATGCCATTCTTCTCCTTCGGATACAAGTTCTCGACTCCAAGTATTACGTGAGCTGATGGGCTCGTGAAATCCAAGTCTAATAAACCTACTTGGTTTCCACTTTTAGACAATAATAGTGCGAGTGTTGATGATATCATGCTCTTGCCAACCCCGCCCTTTCCGCTTGTGACAACAATGATGTTCTTTATGTCTGCGAGTCTGTGTTCTATTATGCTAGTTCTCGGATCTATCAAAGTCATCTGACACCTTTGACACTTTCAATAAACATCCCACGTCCCTCCACTATGTCGAAGTCTGGGCTACTGCATTTGGGACATTCCACATAAGTATGTACTAACTCCGGTACAAAATGGATGGCTTCTGATGCCTGACCAGTCAGATTTTGGTCAGCAAGATGCCAAGAAGTGCCACAGGCTTTGCATTTCAACTGAGCTTTGATGCTTTTGATTTTGATTCTTGTATTCTTAAGTATGTCAGTTCTCATCTGGGTTAGCGCGAATTTGAAGATTTCGAGTTCTATCTGTTGAAGTTCTCCTATACTTATTCTGACTTCTTTTACTTCTTTCAATTTCTCTTTTTTTGCTATATCCGATATTGCTGTGATTACTGCTTCTGCAAGAGCCCACTCGTGCATATGGGGTATGATATACTTCTGATAAATAACCGTTCTATTATTCTATCTATTTAGCCCAAGCTGTAACGGAAGAAGCCAGTCTTTCGAGGATCAGATCTGCCACTTCTTCGGAATTGTCTCTGAGCCCGCAATCAGGATGGAGATAAGCAATTCTCTCAACTCCAATCTTTCCTTCTATTTCCTTAAGTCTCTTAATGATTTTCTCACTCTGCTCTACATCTTCCCTTTCCTTTGCTTGCACAGATATACATCCTACTCCTATCCTCTTCGCATTCTCTCGGAGAACTGATTTCGAAAAAAAGTCGATATTTCTCTTAACCTCAGGTGCACTGAAAGCAAGACTGAGAACAGGGGTGTTCAACTTAACAATTTCATTGACAAGTTTCTGATTGAGCTGGCCACAAATGTGTACAGAAAGCCTTTTCTCACTGAAACTAGTCGATAATCCTCTCAAAGCTTCATTCACAATTCTAATAGATTCCTTTGGGTTCATCACTCCGATTGAGAGGCTAGGTTCGTCGATCTGAAGGTAACAGTCAGTCTGCGCGATCTCTCCCATAAGAGGACTCAATGCATATGCAAAATCCAAATATAAATCATGATTCCCTACACTCCTATAGTCTCCTGTATCGTTGACCGCACAAGCAAAACCCAATGTGATGGGCCCGGTCACCGTGACTTTCACATCGATATTCTGTTGCTTAAGCTTGTCCAGATAGTCTCTTACAAAGTGGAAATCTTTTATCTTGGAAAAAGTCTTCTGATCTTCCAAAGGGGAAACTCGAGACTTTATGTAGACTCCCTTTGAGCTGACTGCAAGGCCAGGGAACATACTGAAATAGCTTATCATGTCCGCTCTCTGCTCGCCGTCTGAAATTATGTCTAACCCATGCTTAAGTTGGGTGTCTACTGCCCATCTAATGGCTTCTTCTATTGGGAGTTTCTTAGGGGGTAAACTCCCAACAGTTGTCTTGAGGAATTTCACGATCAAACGAGAATCTGCAGAGTTAATAAGCCTTCTCAAATGGAATAACGCATATTCTTCCTATCAAGCTAAACTCTGTGATTGACTCATGAATCGTATTGAATAATAATAAAAAAATCTGTGAACCTTAGCTATCCACTCTCTTATTGAACTTCTTTTTGATCGATCGCCAGAGTCTTATTTCTTATTTAGCCATTTTTCGACCCACTGGGCTGCTACTTCATCGCTTTCAGCCTGAATTGGGGGGTGTTTGAAATAGTATGCTGAAATTTCCTTTATAGGTCCGCTTTCGCCTCTATCCAATGCTATTTTTGCAAGTCTTGTAGCATCTAGAGCACTTGAGGCGAACATTGACTTGTCGTCAACTGAGAGTTTCAAATCAATTGAAACAGGAAATCCAGCGAAACTTTCCATTTTATATCTATGTACAACCTTTGATATTACCTAAGAATGGTACGTAATCACTTGGGCCAATTCTTACGCCGATATCATAGGGAAGTATTGAAAGCACTGCGTCTGTCTTACTCTTCCTTTTGCTAACTAACCTTTTCTGGTCGAGCATGTTTTGGAAGTCGGTGTTTCCTCCGACATTGAGCTGGTATGTCTCAACAACCTTGACATTTCTGAGTTTGAACAAGCGAACAAGTGTTCTGTGGAGTATCGTTGCTCCGATCTGTCCTTTGATATCGTCTCCGAGCACTGGCAAGTTCGCTTCTTCAAATTTAATACTCCATTTAGGATTGCTCGCAATAAATGCAGGTATGGTGTTTACAAAAGCTATTCCTGCTTTTTAAGAACTTTGCTCTGCATAGAATTGAGTTGCGTTTTCACTTCCAACAGGAAGAAGGCTTAGTAGAACATCCGCTTCTTTAATTTCCTTTGATGCTTCTTCAAGGGTGCAAGCTCCTGAAATAGGATTCATTATGCTTGTCATGTGATCCGCCACTCCATCCATCACAGGTCCTTGCTTCACTATAGTCCCAATTTTCTTCATATGGGCAAATTTTGATGTTATGTTCGGTTTTGCGAAAATGGCTTCTGACAAATCTTTTCCAACCTTTTCTTGTTAACATCAAATGCAGCGACAAATTCTATATCTGATATTTTGTATCCTCCTAAAGAGGTGCTTTCTCCTTTTTCTCTACATAGGAAGGTTGACTGCACTAAAGCTGAAGCGGTGTTGCCTATTCCAGCAAGTGCTACCTTAATCTTAGACATGTTACTGCTATAAATATTTACTAATATAAATGTTTGTTGACTAACTTAAATATTATCAAGTTCACACACAATAAGATATGGGGAAACCTCTCGACCGACTCAAGGAGTCCCTTATATTGAACAATCTCTGGCTTTACGCCATTAAGCTAATTTCAGAGAAGCCAATGCTGAGCAGAGAACTATATGAACAGATTCGCTCCAGATAAAAGATAAATACCCGAGTTATTACGGTCTATTCGGTACTTTATAGGCTCAAAAGAGAAGGGTATATAACACGAAGTGGCAATTATAGGAAATATTACGAAGTCACAAGTAAAGGAAAAGAAGAGCTGAACAGTGGCCTCAAACTTCTGGATGACGTACTGGGTCTTCTCAAATAGCTCTTCCCTGGTTTCTCGCAGAAAGACTTATTGTGTTCTTTGCAGCAGCATATGTTGTGTGTGACAGTTGAAAGTCGGTATAATAAGCGATTCACACGACAATCTTCCAGTCATCATGAAGGCGGTGTCACTATTAAACTCAGAAAATGTCGATTTCGTACTACATGCTGGTGACATTGTGAGCCCATTTGCCTTGGATCTCCTCTTTACTCTGAATCAACCGCTTTATGTTACCTTTGGCAATAATGATGGAGAAAGGATCAGGCTCAAAGAAATGATGTCCACAAACAAGAAATGCACACTCATATGGCCCAAGGTCACTGTAATGATTGGCAATCATAAGGTAGCTCTTATGCATGGCGAAGATGAAGAACTGGCTGAAGTCTTAGCCTCCAATGGGGTGTATGACTTAGTCGTCTACGGACACTGGCACAAAGTCGTCAAGAAAATCTTCGCAAAAGGTATCTTAGTTAATCCAGGTGAACTTTGTGGCTATTTGACAGGAAAATCAACCTTAGCAATTGTTGATCTGGAAAAAAGAAACGTTAGAATTGTGAAGATATAATGGAAATATTCAAATCAATTTCGACGTGCTGTGAATGAAATGTTTCTTGTAACTGCTCAAATAAAGAAGCCTTTTAAGTCTTTGATTAGAAAAAGTGGATGTGGATGTAGGCGCTTTTCTTTCTGGAATACATGCTAGATCCGATACGCTACTAGAAGCAACTAGGAGATTTGACAAAGGAGAATTAAGTGAAATTCAACTCCAAAAATACTGGGCAGAAGACACGAGGGCACTTGTCAACCTGCAGATAAGGTCGAATCTCACTATTGTCTCTGATGGAATGCTCTGCTGGCCCGACCCTCTAAGACCATTTGTAAGGAATATGAAAGGCATAATCCCAGGAGGTTATTCGAGATGGTTCGAAACAAACACGTTCTACAGAAAGCCTATTGTACTCGGAGAATTATCACTAGAAAGTACCCCTCTAAGAAAATCATATAGACTGCAAGCAATCCCCCGCAATTATGACAAAATGATAATCTTACCGGGTCCATATACGCTAACCCAACTTTCAGAAGACAGATACTATCATGATTTCTGGGAATTAATGTCTGCGTATGCAAAGGTTCTCTCTGGTTTTGTACAAGAACTCCTTCAAGATAGAACGCTCACTTTCATGTTTCAGGAGCCCTGTCTTGTGTCAGAAAGCTTCAAGCCAGATAAGGCATGCTTTTCCCAGATATCTGAAATTCTTGGAAAGCTAATTCATGACGAGTCTCGCACAATCATCCACACATTTTTCGGTGACATATCAAAAATACAGGATCTTATGCTAGAACTCGATAATGTTCAATTGGGTGTCGACCTAACAGAGACCCCTCCAAATGCTCTAAGCAATTTCGAAGGATGCAAGTTAGCTTTGGGAATAGTGGATTCATTAAGTCCGATAGAAGAAACACCCAAATTGTTGGATAAATCTGTTGAGATAATAAGCAGAATTAGATTCAATCAGATAGCGATATGTCCAAATACAGATCTCCACTACTTGCCCAGAAAAATAGCTGACAGAAAACTTCATGCTCTTAGATTCCTGAGAGAAGAGATAGAGGCTAAAATAGAATGCTGACAACACAAGAAGTAGGAAGCCTGCCAAAACCCGCATGGTTTCTGAAAAGTAGGGCTGGATTATCAGTATCTAGAGAAGATTTGATAGAAGCGAAATCTTGGGGAGATGAACTTGAGATCGCTGATAATGATGAGCTTACTAGACTGCTGCAAGAGCGAGATTCCCCAAGAAAGAGAGCTGAAATAAGAAAATGGGTTGTCACATACGCAATTAGATTTCTTGAGAAAACCGGTCTTGACATAGTTTACACTGGAGAAATGCTCCGAGTTGAAATGTACGAGCATCCAGCCAGCAAAATAAGCGGTCTAAAGTTCTCAGGCAAAGTCCAATCATTGGATAACAAGTACTACAGAATAGCCTCTGTTACCAAAGCGGTAGCTCGTAAGAAATCAATATATCTTCAGGAACTGAAGCTTGCAAAGTCAATTGCAAAAAGGCAATTGAAGGTTCCAATAATTGGCCCATATACTCTAGCAGACTGGACACTCAATGACTATTACATGAGAAAGAATTTAGATCAAGCTGGTTCACTTAAAGAAGCAAAACAGAAGGCAAAAGCCGAGCTTGTTTTCGATCTAGTAGAAAAAGTTCTTCGGCCAGAAATCAAAGAACTCGTTGAGAATGGTGCTGAACGAATTCAAATCGACGAACCTGCTGCCGCATGTCATACACAAAAAGAAGAAATGCAGATATTTGTGGAATCATTCAATACTCTGACAAAAGGTTTCCCTTCAAAGTTCAGCCTCCACAACTGTTATAGCGACTACTCGATTCTTGCCAAGTATGCTCCCGAGCTTAAGAACTGTTGTCAGTTGACACTGGAATTTGCAAACAGAGATAGCTTGAGACTGGGAACTGGCATCCAAGACAGGCCTGGGTATTCTCATCTCAGAAAGTTTGTAGAAAATGGCTACGCTGGGGCATTTGGCATTGGCGTGCTCAATGTGCATGATTTTGAAGGCGAAATTGGGGAAAATGCCAAGATGGTAAACAATACTCTGGTAGAATCGCCTGAGCTGATTAGAGATCGTCTTCTTTATGTCCACAAGATCATAGGAGATTCCTCCAAGATCGCTGTTAATCCTGACTGTGGACTGAGAACAAGAAGGGATTGGAAAATCATAATGCAGAAATTGAAGAATATGGTAGAAGGAGCAAGAAAAACGGAATTATGAAAATACTGGTGTATGCGTATTATACTAGTTTAAGTTCTCTTATCTTGTTTAGAACTTCCATTGCATGTTCTTCGGGGTCCACCTTTGGATATACGAACACTAATGTTCCATCCTTATCAAAGATGAATGTGGTTCTGTTTGCAACCCCAGTTTCCCTCAGTACGCCAAAGAATTTCGATACACGTTTGTCTTCATCTGCTATCAAAGGGAAATTCAATCCATATTTCCTGGCAAATCTGTCATGGGAACCTATGCTTTGCGTGCTCACGCCTATAACATTTACACCTTGAAACATGCTTCTTGTGTCTCTAAATGAACAAGCCTCCTTAATGCAGCCTGGTGTCTGATCCTTTGGATAAAAGTAGACTACGGTAGGTTTTCCTACAAGTTCCCTTAAATTCGATCTTTTTCCACTTTGGTCTAATACCTCAATATCTGGCAGCTTAGAACCTATTTCTAGAATGGTCATGAAATTCAGCTATTGCCAATCAATTTGTTTCTATATAAATCTTGTACATCCATTTATTTTCTATGTCAAGATAAAAATGTGATCGCTAGTTATTGGCAAAAAAAGAACTGCAATTATCGAACATAAAATATGCAAAATATAAGAAGAAATTTGCAATCTCAATTTTCTCTAGCATTACATTTAAATAATTGGCTTCAAGTGCTTTTGTCCAATGACTTTAAAGAGAAAGGCATTAAGTGCAAATGTCCTAGTATTCCTAGTAGTAGGGATCATAATCGGAGCTGCCGCAGTCTACGCATATATGTCATCTTTAGCACCAAACGTTGTCACAAGTACCATAACAACAACTTCCACAATATCACCTGCAGCTGTTGAATACAAGATTGGAGCAACACTTCCTCTGACAGGCGAACTGTCTTCTATAGGAACTCAATGGAAGACTGTTATAGAAATGGCTTTAGACGAACTGAACTCGCCATCAACATTACACGGTATGAGTGTCAAATTCTCTTTAGTGGAACTTGACGACAAGACAACTCCAGAAGACGCTTTGAAGAATGTTCAGAATCTTTACCAAGCAGGAATAAGAGTCATAATCGGACCTGCAGGAAGTTCACAGGCCAAGGCAGTAAAAAGCTATGTCGATGAAAACAAGATTGTCATGCTTTCTCCCTCTTCAACCGCTCCTACACTTGCTATCCCTGACGACTACATATACAGAACTGTTGGCTCTGATGTAGGTCAAGCCGCAGCCTTAGCTAAAATGGTTGCAAGTCAAAAGTCACTCAGTGGTTCACCCATAGATTCAGTGGTGCTCTTCCACAGAGACGATGACTACGGTATCGCTTTCGCAGACTTCTTCACAAAAGAGTTCGCTAAATATGGTGGAAAAGTTGAAGATCTGAAATATGCTGTGGGACAAGCAGACTATGCTAGCGAAGTTGCACAACTAAGCAGCAAAGTCACTTCTAGTGGAGCTGATGGCGTCGTCATAATAACATACGACACAGACGGGACTAACATACTCTCCCACGCTAAAGATGATGCAATACTATCTAATGTCAGGTGGTTCTCAAGTGAAGGCATCCAAGGTACAAAGGAGTTACTCAGCGAGCCAATTGGAAAATTCGCCCAAATAGTCTCATTGTATGGGACAAGGCCTCTCTTCAGAGAGAATCCAAACTATGTAGCATTCGTGCAACAGTACAAAGCCAAAACAGGTTCTGATCCCCCAGTCTTCTCAGCGAACATATATGATGCTATAATCATTGCTGGAAATGCAATCCTAGATTTAGGTGGGCAAAACGATGGTGCAGCACTAGCTGCAGCGATTGTGAATTTTGCCAATACGTATAATGGCGTTTCAGGTCCTATGGCTTTTGATGCAAACGGAGACAAAGCTGCTCAGGACTATGGCATATGGACAATAGCACCTTCAGGGTCAACCTATGTCTATCAGGACATTGGAAGCTATTCAGGCGGTACGCTAACGTGGGATTAACCGCCTTCTATCTCTTTTTTTAGTGATGATTTTTGGTCGCGTTAATCGACCTACTAAACATGATCATGGTAGGATGCCTATATACTATGATGGCCATCCCACTGACTCTAAGTTACAGAGTCACAAAGTTCATTAATTTCGCTCACACTATTTTTTTGGGATATGGTGCATATGTTGCTGTGTTATTGAGTTTCTTCTTCACATCCAACATTTTCCTCATCCTGATATTTGCTTTTGCGTTTTGTGCAATTTTGGGGGCATTAATGCATATATTAGTCTTCAAGCCCATTCAGAAAAGAGAGAACAACCCTACTATGTGGATGATTTCAAGTTTAGGCTTGTGGATTTTTCTCAAGTATTTGCTCTACGGCATATTAAGCTATCTACAAACTCAGCTCAAGGTGGAGCTTTACCTAGCAAAGCCTAAGATAGACATTTTCGCTACTGTTCCATTCATGGGCGTTAATCTAAGTGGAATGTTTCAGACAATTGTTGCGACAACAGTAGTTGTCATGTTGTCTTTCTACATTCTTATGTTCAAGACCAGAATAGGGTTGTCCATGAGAGCAGTTTCAGAGAATGCTTCCTTATCCGAAATAGTGGGTTTGAACAAGAATAGAATAATGCTTCTAACATGGGCAATAACAGGCGGAATGGCTTCTGTCGGAGGCGTTATGTACGCTCTTTTTGCACAGGCAACGCCGGAAACAGGTGACACTTTAATTCTACAGCTTTTTGCAGCTTCAGTCATAGGTGGTTTATACAGTCTTCCTCTAACAGTTGTCGGAGCCTTTACTGTTTCATTCGCGGAGAATATTGTCACATCTGCATTGCATGACCTTGTTGGCCTCGAATTGAGTTTTCGTCCTTTTATATCGTTTAGTATACTTCTACTCGTGATTCTTGCTAAACCTCCTCTTGGCGCAGGAGGCGGTCTACCGTATAGGTTCAGAAAAAAGAGGGCTGAAAAGAATTGAATGTGGATATTGTCGGTTTTTTAGTTTCTTGGCTTACGTTGTATGGAGTTTACGCTATCCTCAGCGTAAGTCTCAATCTTGAAATTGGTTTCACAGGAATATCTAACTTTGGAAAGGTAGCATTTTATGGGATAGGTGCTTACTTGAATGCCCTAATAACTGTGATGGTCATATTAGCTGTAAACGGAGTAAATGCACCTATCGCATCACTTGAAGCAATAACAGCGCTTTCTAAGTACGGTTCTGCGAATCCTGCCCTGAATATGTTTTTGTTCATCCTGGTCTTGGCGTTAGCTTTTTTGGTTGCAGGCTCAGTTGGATATTTAATCACATACCCCACTTTGCGTGTTGGTCCTGCCTTTGTAGGCATAACTTTAGTAAGTTTTGGGGAAATGCTGAGGGTCTTTCTAAGAAACTATAATCCCGCAGGAGGAACTTATGGGATAGCTGGTGTCCCAAATCCGTTCTCGTGGATTTCAGATCCGATGGCTAAACAAATCGTTTTCCTATCTCTTGTAATGGGACTTCTTGCTCTAACGTACGTATTTGCTGTGAAATTGGTCAATTCCCCCTTTGGGAGGGTGATGAAATCGATAAGGGAAGATGAAATTGCTGCATTGTGTCTTGGTAAAAATGTCCCAAAGTTCAAGGCAAAGGTTCTTTTCATAGGATCTGGATTAGCTGGAATAGCAGGTGTACTACTTGTCTCATACATTGGATTCGCTACCCCTGACATGTTGATAACAACAGTTACTTTTGATGTTTGGGGTATGGTTATTTTGGGTGGTATGGGAAATATTAAGGGTTCTCTGATAGGATCTTTGATCATAACATTAATAGACCGATTGTCATTCTTACTCAACGTTTTCTTCCCTTCTCTTATAATAGATCCGAATTTTCTTAGATGGATGATACTCGGACTTATTATTATCATGACACTGATGTTCAAACCTAGAGGTCTAATCCCAGAAAAACCAATCAAGACAGTAGCTCTAGACGTGATGTCAAAGGAGGAGGCAAAGAAATGATGGAGAGCATTCTTGAGGTCAGAGGGGCTTCCAAAAGTTTTGGCGGAATAAAAGCACTTGACAATGTTAACGTAAGCATTAACAAAGGCTCAATAATCGGTCTAATCGGACCAAACGGAAGTGGTAAGACAACCCTCTTTAACGTAGTAACTGGCTTTTACCCTCCAGACAGTGGTGAGATAATATTCCAAGGTAAGAGGATCGATGGATTAAACCCAAATGAAGTTTTCAGAATGGGGCTGGTTAGAACTTTCCAAATACCTAGGCTATTTAACAGGTTAACTGTTCTAGAAAATATGCTCATTCCAGATCCAGAGCAAGATGATGAGAACCCTTTGCGAGCTTTGAGAAGCAAGAATTGGCAACAAAAAGAGATCTCACTTGCAGGGAAGGCTCTCGAGTTAACCAAAATATTTGGCATTGAAGGTTTCGAAAGATCTCGTGTCTCCGAGCTTTCTGCTGCCTACATAAAACTTATAGAAACTGCTCGAAGTATAATGGGAGGTGCAAAGCTGCTTCTCTTGGATGAGCCAGCAGCAGGGGTCAATTATGCTACTGCAAGGAGCGTTTTTGAACACATTAAAATGATGCGTGAAAAACTTGGTTTGACTCTGTTCATTATAGAGCACAGAATTGAAGTACTATTGGACTATGTGGATTATGTTTATGTATTGAACTTGGGAAAAATGCTAGCTGAAGGAACCCCAAAGCAAGTTAGAGAGAACAAAAAGGTCATTGAGACTTACATTGGTGAATGATTTATGTCACTCGAACATCCTATGCTGTCTATTGAAGGAATATGTTCTGGTTATGGCAAGATGGAAATATTACATGATGTCATGATAACTGTCAACGAAAAGGAGATAGTGGCGATAATAGGCCCAAATGGTGCAGGCAAGACGACATTGCTAAATACAATATATGGGCTAACAACTATATTCAAAGGAGATGTTAGCTTCAATGGTTTCAGCATCAAGGGTTTCTCATCGAGTAAAGTTGCTGGTA
Source organism: Nitrososphaeria archaeon (assembly GCA_963760525.1). Taxonomy (GTDB): domain Archaea; phylum Thermoproteota; class Nitrososphaeria; order JACIWG01; family JACIWG01; genus CAVXDT01. The sequence goes on along the minus strand of CAVXDT010000009.1, from coordinate 70,924 downwards.
TGGGTATCGCTTATACGCCACAAATGCAGAATGTGTTCCCTGCAATGACAGTTGAAGAAAACTTAACACTGGGTGCTTTCCTCAGGAAAGATAGAGAGAACGTTAAAGGTGATGTTGATGACGTTTTCAAGCTTTTTCCTGAAATTGAACGGAGAAGGCGTAATTTAGCTAAGACATTAAGTGGAGGTGAACGACAGATGCTCGCTGTTGCCAGGGCATTAGTTTCTAAGCCCAAGCTGATTCTTCTAGACGAGCCTACAACTGGTCTTTCTCCTAAAGCGACTCTAGCTTTACTCAAAAAAGTTTCTGAAATAAGGGAAAGAGGAATTACTGTAGTCCTTGTGGAACAGAATGTCAAAAAGGCATTGGAAATATCAGATCGAGGATACGTCTTGTTGAGTGGAAAAGTGGTAGCTGACGAAAAGTCTAGCGATTTGCTTTCAGGCGAAAAGTATTCCCAACTATTTTTCAATCCTTCATCAAAGTAGAGTAAGAGCTATGAACAGTCGTTAAGCTTATACTAAATAGCAAGTGTGCAAGTCTAAATCGAGAAAGCCATAATAAGCATATGAACTATTGGCTATGCTTAGGGTGTCTTTTAATAATGATATTTGGACAAGGGAAGCATGCTTACAATGTTCTTAGCGGATGGGAAAAACATTTCTACTACTATGATGTTAAGACAGACAGTCCTTAAATAGATAGTTGCAAAGAATCAAGATAGGTGTAAATGCTTTCGATTAATATGCGTTTGTTTACAGTCACCATAGCAAGTCTGGCATTATCCCTGTGCCTCTTCATAGCTGTACTTTTCCTTTTACCAATTTATGAGCCAGAAAAGCTTTTTGAATTGGACATCACAGGCGGGTTTGCAAATATGCAGATACATGCTGACTTCTTACGTGATAGAACTGCGGTTTACAATAACACAAAAACTGGTTTTTCTGGAAGAACACAAGCGTCAAGCTCCCAATTGGAAGAGCTGGAAAGAAGGATAAAAATTCTGACTGACAGCTATCCAAATGGCTTGGAGCTTGAGGCAGAACGAGGCTCAGCTGATTATTTCAATTACAATATGAAGGTATACGGAGAAGACGAACTTTTGACATTCATATGGACAGATACAGCAAAAAACCTACTCCCCTTACTAACGTGGCTAACCTAGTTTCAGATATCAACCAACTCATTGTAAGAAATGACAGCATGATTGTGTTGATCAAACCAAACAAAGAAAAGTACAATGAAGGAGAAGAGGTTACCATAAAAGTAGAAGTGTCAAATCCAGCACAAAACGATTTTGAGTATTCATCACCTACTCCATGCCATCCGGATATCAGAGTACTCATTATAGAGTCAGACAACACTAAAACTGAGATCTTCCCAATCGGTATAGACATGAACAAGACATGTATTCAAGTGATACAGGGAAGGGTTCTGAAATCTGGTTCCAAAATCGAATTAGAATACAAGTACACTTTCCGACGTCAAGGAGAATACTCGGTAGAAGCTAGCTTCCCCTATGATGGATTTAGCCAATATCGCTTCCAAAGCCAAATCGTCATATCAGTTTCGCCTTAACCAACACACACAGTGGATATTTGTTCGCAGCTATTATCGGAGAGGCATTAATACTATTAGTAAAATAATTTACGGTAAAAAGAGAAATGCAATTGAGAAAAGGAATCCAATATATCGTATGTAAAATCATTTTAAGCCATGGATTATATTGGAAGTTGTTGGAAGCGAAGCACAATACTAAGGTTACAATAAGTCCAAAGCTCTTTCTCATGGTAGGAGTGATAAGTTTCGCATTCGGAGCCATATTGATAAGATATAGCTCAGCACCTTCACTTGCAATTGCGTTCTACAGACTTTTTTTTGCGACAATATTGATGGCATTGTTTGGTTTAATCAAGTTAGACACCTTCACAAAATTGCGTCGCATTGATTTTATGGTTTTGATTCTTAACGGGCTGGTTTTAGCTATTCATTTTGCACTTTGGATTTCCTCTCTTAATTTCACTACCGTTGCTGCGAGCGTGATTCTCGTTGATACTTCCCCTTTTTTTGCAACTTTCTTCGCTTACGTTTTCCTAAGAGAAAAAGTTGACCGAAGATTCTCGGTAGGTCTTATATTGTGTTTTGTTGGTGCAATATTAATATTGGGCGCTGACACTGGCTTAGGAAATATCTATGGTGACATTCTCTCCCTAGGAGGAGCAGTCTTAGCAGGATTATACTTCTACATAGGACGAAAGCTACGTCCAAGGATCAATTTTGTCCCGTATGTCACATTTGTCTATGGATTCTCAGCTCTGTTTCTTTTTCTTTTCATGTTAGTGTATAGAGTTCCCTTCATAGGTTATACTGAAACAGATTTCTTAGTCTTCTTGCTCCTAGCGATAGGCCCTTCCTGCTTAGGACACAATTCTTACAATTATAGTCTAAAATACATGAAGACTTCAAATGTTAGCGCCACAGTATATGGCGAAGCCTTTGGTTCAACATTGCTCGCAGTAATACTTTTTAATGAGACACCTTCGTATCTTGTAATTGCTGGAGGGGGATTGATACTATTGGGGATATACTTCGCAGTAATAAGATGAAAAGTACAGCTTTGCCAATCTCTATTTTATTGTAACCAATTAGATAGCAATAACCTTTAAGTATTTTGCAACGCGCAATCAAGACTGATGAAGGATAGTATCCTGCCACCAGACCAACATGAAATCAAAGAAATCCTTAGGTGGAACATAGACCATCCCGGAATAGTCCGAAATAACCCCAAAATAGATTTAGAGAACTGGAAGCTGACGGTGGATGGTGAAGTGGAAAAACCAATTGAATTGAGTTGGAAGGACTTCCTAGAATTACCTTCGATAGAATCTAGAAGTGACTTCCATTGTGTAGAAGGTTGGAGTGTTCCCGATTGCAGATGGTATGGTGTTAAATTTACAACATTAATAGACATGGTGGAGCCAAAAAAGGAGGCTAAATATGTATTCTTCAAGTGTCTCGATGGCTACACAACTTCTCTCGATCTTATTGACCTGCTACAGGAAAATGTTCTTCTTGCCTATCGACTCAATGGGAGGCCTCTTGAGGTGTCTTTAGGAGGGCCGCTTAGGCTGGTCGTACCTATCAAGTACGCATACAAGAGTACTATGTGGATAAAACAGATACGTTTCGCAAAAGCAAAGGAACTTGGGTTCTGGGAAAAGAGAGGATACAGTGACACTGCTAAAGTCTGGGAGAACGACAGATATTCCAAGTAGATGAGATACTATATAGCTGTAGTGTTTTGAACAGCTCTTTTATACCCGTATTCCTTTGTGTCATAGAATGGTGTTTCTGCGACAAAAGCGTCTACTAACTTGTCTCTTATCTTGACTTGGATCTCTGTCCCTATTTTGGAGTATTCAGTTAGAGCATATCCGAGACTTATTCCAACCTTCAAAAGCGGTGAGAATGTCCCGCTAGTTAGGTCTCCTATCCTCTTGTTGTCAGAATAGAGTTCATATCCGTGTCTCGGGATGCCAGTCTTTGTCATACGAACTCCAACTCTAAGTCTGTCTATCCCTTTTTCTTTTTGTTCTATTAGAGCTGTTCTTCCTATGAAATCTGTTTTGTCAAAATCTATCAATGGTGTAAAACCTGCTTCCAAAGGTGAAGTATTCTCATCGATGTCGTTTCCGTAAAGGCACATTCCTGCCTCAAGTCTTAAGGTATCTCTTGCACCTAAGCCACAGGGTCTTATACTGTATTTCTCACCTGCTCTAAGGATGCTCCATAAGAGTTTCTCTGCTGTCTCAGTCATAGTGAGTGGCGTATTCCAGAGATAGATTTCGAAGCCATCTTCCCCCGTATAACCTGTTCTTGTGGCTAGCACATGAAATTCATCAAGCTTGATCCAGTCACCCCAATATCTCTTTATAGAAGCAAGTTCTTTGTCCGACATCTGTTGCAGCGTATCCATTGCTTTAGGCCCTTGAACAGCTAGCATTACTGACTGATCTGATACATCCGTCACGCTGGCATTTAGGTTTTCAGATGCTTTCTTTATCCATGAGAAGTCCTTTTGCCTATTTGAAGCATTACAGACCAACAGGAACTCCTTCTCCTTGAGCCTGAAGACAGTGAGATCATCCATAATCCCGCCCTTCTCGTTTAAGAGAAATCCATATCTACCTTGGTTCACGCTCATATTAGAAACCTTTCTAGGAAAGCATTTTTCCATAAGGTTGATAGCATCTTCTCCTTCAATTATTGTCCTTCCCATATGTGTAACATCAAATACTCCAACAGTGTTTCTTACAGCTAGATGTTCTTGAGCGATACCTTCATACCACAAGGCATGTTCGAATCCAGCGAATTCGGTAATCTGCCCATACTTTTTATGAAAATTGAAAAGGTGAGTTCTCTTAGGCTGGGAATTCATATGTGCAAGTTCCTAGCTTATCAGATTTAAACTTTCTTCACCAAATGAGAATATTTCTGTTTCATTTGTTTAAAGGTCTTCACATACCAAAGGAGGCCAAAAATCAGGATCTATATTGGAAGGTATGCCTTACTAACATATTAACAGCGAATCTACAGAATCAACATGAGCTAAGTCAAGCCTCCTAATAAGTCTCCAACATATCTAAAACTTTCAAGCAAAATCCTCACTTCTTCAGAAAAAAGCTCTTCATCTTATCTGTCATAGTTACGTAACTCTTATAGGCAATTTTGTAGCCTGCATCTTCTATAGCTTTCTCAATCATAACTTTTGAAGTCTTACCGGGCTGAAAGTTTACCTCCACTGTTCCAATCATGTAGTTTACTTTAACATCTTGAACCCCACTTATTTTCTTGACAGTTTTTACAATGATCTTGGAACATTCGTAGCAATCCATTCCCAATACTGGGATTGATGTTCTGACTGTGTTATCATTATTATTATCCTGAAGGCTCAAACTTCCCACAATCCGCCCTAGAAAGAAGGCAGGATTGATTAACTTTAACTCACCTATATATGCTATCTAATCTCCATTTAAGAAAAAAAGATTAGAAAGAAGATCCCATTCTTAGAAGTCATAGTATGGCTTTTTTTGGACAGGTTTCAGAATAGCAATATTTTTATCCAATTAAGTAACTGTAAAAAAGAAGAGAAATAGGGCATTAGATAAGATGGTTGGTAACATGCTGGTCAGAGCTTCAATTGGCACATTGGCTTCATTGGGTAGGGAAAAGATGAACATGCTGGAACATCCTACAACTGCATATCTTCTGCAATATAACTATAAAGGCTGTCAGGCGCGATGTCTTTTCTGCTCACAAAGTTCATCTAATCAAAGCAACAAGGACTTTATCTCAAGAGTTCGTTGGCCAAGAGTTGAATTGGAGCGACTTATTGTTGACCTTAAAAAGAGCACTGCATTTACCAGGATATGTGTTCAGAATGTTGTCAAAAACGATTTTCAAAATGAACTAACAAAAATCGTGAAGGAAATAGTAGATGCAGGTATTAAGACACCTATCTCTGTAGGAACTACACCCGTAGACTATTCCACCCTGAAGGCGTTGAAGTATCTTGGAATTGATCGTATTGGTGTCGGGTTAGATGTAGCTTCTCGTGAAGCATTTGACATAATTAAGAAGCCATTTAAATGGGATGATTTTTGGGCGTTTATTGAAAGAAGCGTCGCGCTCTTTGGAAATGGACATGTCTGTGTCCACTTAATATTCGGAATAGGTCAGACTGAAACCGAGTTCGCAAAGACGATGGAGAAAGTTTACGAAAAAGGTGCAGAGGTCGCCCTCTTTTCATTCACACCATCGCAGGGAACGCCAATGGCGCATCTTTCTCAGCCAGAAATAATACAATACAGGCGAATTCAAGTGATTAGGTTCCTGCTTAGTAAGGGTTTAAAGCTTAACGAAATACTTGAGGGAAATGATCTCAAGATTGACCTAAACGAGAAATCAGAGGACTTGAAGTATGCGTTTCTTACTTCTGGTTGCCCCGGATGTAACCGTCCTTTCTACAACGAAAGACCATCCAAAATATACAATTACCCATCAATGTCTATGTTTGAGGTTGAACATCAGCTAGTCCAAAGGCAGCTTAAACAAAACTTCAGTGGGTGAAGATGAGAACCATTGCTTTCTTTCCAAGAGTAAAGTATCCTGCAGTAAGTATTACCGCTGCAAGCTGCCAACTTAAGTGCAAGTTCTGCATGGGAAACTATCTTGAAGGCATGATAGGCGCTTCTACGCCTAAGCAGTTGTATGATGTGGCTCGATTTCTAACCTCGAAAGGTGCGAGGGGCATTCTCTTGAGTGGGGGATTTAACCTTGAAGGCGTATTACCTATAATGCCTTTCTTACAGATTGTAAAGGAAATAAAAAAAGACTTTGACCTAGTTGTCAGTGTGCACTCTGGTCTAGTGGACAAAGATTTGGCAACACAGATGAGAAACAATAAGGTAGACGTGGTTGATTACGGAATGATGATTGATCCGGTAGTAATTAAAGAAGTCCAAGGCTTAAAAAAAGAGCCTTCAGACTATGTAAAAAGCTTCGAACTTTTGCTTGGACATGGTCCCTCATATATAGCTCCACATGTTCTTATAGGTTCAAGATATGGTGAAATTGAAAGGAGCGAGAAGCTATAGATATTGTAATAGACCATCGGGCTTATCTAATGACCTTTCTGATCTTTATGCCAACAGCTAATACTCCCATGGCTAACTTCAAGTCTCCGAGAATAGGTGATTTAAACTGAGATATTCTCATACTCGCAAAGGTTCAAGGAGAGATTGCACTTGGTTGTATGAGACCTCCGAAATACAAAAGCCTTTTTGATGAAGGATTAATTAATGATTGTTTTCTTGATAGGATAGCTGTGCCAAGGGCGAAAATAGCTCAGAAGCTCCGTCTGAACATTGTCAAGGCATGTTGTTCATTGCCTCAAGAATTCTTTGACAGGTTCTTAGACTGAGGATATCTGCACATGGCATTCTCTACTCTCCCAACGTCTTGAAAGAGTAGAGGAAATTCCTATCTGGGTGAAAATAAATCAGGCTAGAATGCTTAGGTTCCGGTCATGAGAATCGCACAATCAAGACTCTCGTTTAGTATCCTTACGTAAGATTATAAAGAAAACTCTAATAACACATTCCAACGCATATGCGAAAGTAGCTATTTCTGTTTGAGACCTGCTTTTTCTGGAGCTTTCCATTACGACCATCGTCAGAGTCGAGCGTACATTCTGCAGATGTCGTATCTTCCAAGTAATCGTATCTTTCAGCTTGTCCATGGTCTCTGCTTGAATCTTAGCAATCACGTCATAGGTACCATAGACCACGTACACTTCTTTGACTTCAGGTATCTTTTTCAGTTCTTTCGCTATTTCTTCTTCAGCTCCCAAATCTGCATTTATAAGAACAAATGCAACTTGCATTTCCATTCAACCCTATCAACGACAGAATAATATTTAACCTTTCTTTTCAAGAGAGTTGTCTCGATTTAGGTTTTCGCTTGGAAAATATTAGCCTTCACAGGACAGTATTGTTTTTAAGGGAAAATAGGAACTTCTATCTTTGCAATGTCTAACAAGTTCCTTTCTATGGTTGTATATCTTCAAAGTCAAAGGCATTTGCCCGATTGCGAAGTGTGTAGCGCATCCAAAGCACGGGTCGTAAGCTCTAAAAGCCATCTCCACTTTATTCAAAATTCCTTGATCTACATTAGCTCCATGAATTAAACCTTTGGCAGCATCTCTAATAGACATGCAAATTGCTGGATAATTATTTGTTGTGGCTACTATCATATTTACATCCTTGATCAACGCGTCGCTGTCAAGAACGTAATGATGAAACAGAGTTCCTCTCGCTGCTTCGACTACTCCTACGCCTTCACCTGGCTCACCAGGTTTGTTCCTAACGTTTTTACTCGTAATCTCTGGATCCCTAATTAGCTCAAGCGCTCTCTCAGTAGCATATAGAAGCTCAATCAATCTTGCCCAATGATAGGCCAACGTCCCATGTATAGGCCTACCGAGAGTTTTGTACATCTCATCATATTCAGCTTGGGCAAATGGTGTAGCCATACCATCCGATGCATTAAGTCGACCTAAAGGTCCTACACGGTAAATCCCGCTTGCTTCTCCACAAGTCAATCCATTCCAACCGACCTTCTTGAGATATGGAAATTTCGCATAGGTCCATTTCTCAACACTTTCGCCAATATTGTTCAGGTAATCCTTTGGCTCAAACTTCAAGAACTCATTCCCTTTGGGGTCAACAACTCTAACTCTTCCATCATAGAAATTGACTTTGTTATTACTGTCGACTAAACCCATGTAGTAGGTCCTCATCGTATAAGCATCGCTCTTAATCATGTCCACATATTTGCTATTTCCCAGTACAATATCATGAAATATTTTAAGCGTAAACTTAGCGAAATCATGGCAGGAAGTAGCCATCTCCTCAATTTGGACCCGATTTTCCTCACTCAAAGGCTTTGAGAATCCACCAGGCAAACCGCAGACAGGATGTGTTGCCTTTCCGCCCAGAATCTCAGTAATCTTTTGTCCGTATGCTCTGTGCTTAATGACCTGCCTTGCTACATCAATACCAACCTTCTCGATCACCCCTAAGATGTTTCTCTTGCCCGGTGGCGCTTCAGGGCCAACTATGAAGTCTGGACCGCCCAAATAGTAGAAATGTAAGATATGATCATAAATAAGATAACCGGAGTACATAAGTTCTCTGAGCTTCTTGGCTGCTGAAGGAGGTTCAACTTTAAATGCCGAATCTAGGGCTTTGGTTGCTGCAGTGTGGTGGGCGACTGGGCAGACTCCACAAATCCTGGAAGTCAGAACGGGCATGAGCTCAGCTCTTCTTCCAATACAGAACTGTTCGAATCCTCTAAGCTCGGGAACCTTCAAGTAGGCATTTTCTACCTCTCCGGCGTCATTTAAGAATATTGAAATGTTACCATGCCCTTCAAGCCTTGTTATTGGGTCAATGATTATTTCTTTCATTTGGTTATCACTTTCCTTCTCAATATTGATGCTGGCAAAGAATACATGTAAAATGTACCGATAGGATCTTTGATTTGGCTCATTAGATTCTCAACATCTTCCTTGGTGAAGTGCTCATTTTCATCGTCTAATCCAAGTATAGATGCTATTGCACTAATCATGGCAGCACCTTGCTCCACTGAATTTGGGCATGGTCCACCGCATCCGGTGCATGGCATGTCAGCAGTCAAGCATTGAGCCCCGCAGCCACTGCGGGTTCCAGGTCCCATGCAGATTATCCCCTGCTCAAGTAGGCACTTCTCGGGTTCAGGAACTTTCTCATGAACACGGTAAATCCTTGAAATCCTCTTGTTCTCCTTCTTCCTTGGGCATTCATCGCATACTGACTTCAGAGGGCAAGCACCGAACCCTTAGGTGGCAATTTGCCTTTCGCTATGGCGTCAAGAGCACCCAGTATTAGCTTTACTGGAGGTGGGCAGCCGGGCAAGTAGTAATCCACGTCAACAGTTTGGTCCAGAGTCCTCACAGTGTCATAGAACTTAGGAAGCCTGAGCTCTCCTTCTCTAATTACCGTCTTGTTCAATGGGATGACGCCATCAGGATTTGAGACATATCTGCTCTCCAAGTAGTTTTATTTAGTATCTCTTTGCGTTCATACAGATTCGCTAGTCCTGGCACACATCCTTCTTGAGCGCAGGAGCCAAAAGTGACGAGTGTCTTAGACTTACTCCTCATGAGCTTAGCCATATGCTCTTGCTCCTCAGTTCTCACAGAACCGTTGAAGAAGCATATGTCAATGTAATTATCTGGCATCGACTCAACATCTTTGTACTTTATGTCCATTGCTACTGGCCAGAAGACGATGTCAGCAATTTGCACTATGTCAAGTATTTTCTCATTTATGTCAAGCACTGCAATTTCGCATCCGCCACAGCTGGCAGCCCAATAGAAGGCTACCTTCAGTTTTTCTTTCGACATCATTTATCAGCTTGAGGGAGACTATTCAGTATTTTGGACGTGTGTAACCCTCAAATCGCCGAAAGCAAGCTCTTCAGGTTTCAAACCCATTGCCAGACCAAGTAGTTGTGGATAATGAAGCACTGGAATACCATAAACTTCACTGAACATTTTCTCTATGCGCACTTCATTCGTGTCATACATAATGTGACAAAATGGGCAGATAGTTATAGAGCTTGAGCGCCTACAACTTTAATATTATTCAGCTTGTCCCTTGCAAGTTTTAATACGATAGTGTCATTAACGCCTACACTTGGGGCGCCACAACATTCTGTTTCATCCATGTAGTCCAAGCATGTTGCTCCTGTTGCTTCAATCAGTTTTTTGAGTGTCATTGGATTTTCTGCGTCATCAAAACCAATATATTCCTTAGGGCGCGAGATGTGGCATCCATTGTGTTCAGCGACTTTCAGCGTTGTAAGTGGGTTAACGACTGAATTCTTCACCTTCTCTATTCCTATGTCTTCAATCAATACTTGCATAAGATGCTTCACGTTAACTGTTCCCTTGAACTCAAGCCCTACCTCTCCCAAATGGCCATTTATTTCATCGCATAGTGCTTTGTCTTGTTTCAACATCTTGCTGACCTTCTTCAATGTCCCGGCACAACCGGGGCATAAGGTAATGATGTCTAGACCTTTTTGCTCAGCTAACGCCAAGTTTCTCGCAGCCAATATAAGCATTGTATCATGACTAACAGGGTCTAATGGCAAACCGCAACAGTTGAACTCAGGCATCTCAACTAATTCCACACCCAACCTTGCAAGTGTCTTCCTAGCTGAAATTTCAAATGCTGGAACACGATATGGGATTGCACATCCGAGGAATATTAGATATCTGTTTTCTGCCATATTTCTATTTCCCCTCTACATGTTTGAGGAATTTCACACTGCTCAGTGATTTGCGGATACTTTCAGGTTTCCCTGTTGGCAATGGTGGCAATCCTAGAGACTCGCGTTTTTTCAAGCGCAATTCGGGAATCTTATAAGCGTATCCTGACGCCAGTACACTTGCATATTGTTCCTTGAACACTTGAGGTACAGCACCTTGTTCTACCGCCAGATTTCTAAGTACGCGTATAACACTTGCGACCTCAACGTCTTGTGGGCAGCGGTCGGTGCATGTGAAGCATGACGCACACAACCACAGCGTATCGCTCTTCAACACTTTGTCCTTCAATCCGAGTTGCGCCATGCGGATTATCTGTCCTGGCCTATAGGTGTCACTAAATCTTGCAACTGGACAGTCCGAAGTGCATGTTCCACATTGGAAACAGCGCATCAGTTTTTCGCCACCGTGTATCTTTGAGATTTCATACTTGAACTTGGGATCGATCTCAGACGCTTTTACTACTTCCTTTTCTATCTCACTCATTGTACATCAACCTTTTTAACCATGATTGTATTTGGCCCAAGCTTTTTCATCTTTTCCACCATGTCACGAACCACAGCAGCAAACTTATCTCCTTCACTTGCTGAAATCCATTCTAGTCTCAGCCTTTCTGGCTCAATTCCGAATTCTTTGAGAACCTCCTTCAGCAGCGTGACACGTCTAAAAGCCTTAAAGTTTCCACTAATGTAATGACAGTCAGATGGCAAATGGCAACCAGCAACAAGCACTCCATCCGCACCATCCTTGAAGGCTTCCAAGACGAATGACGGTTCTATTCTTCCGCTGCACATGACTCGAACAATCCTTATGTTGGGTGGGTACTGTATTCTGCTCACCCCGGCAAGGTCTGCGCCTGCATAGCTGCACCAATTGCATAGGAAACCAACAATCTTGGGTTCAAACTCATTTTTTTCCATCATGCCTTAACCTCCAGTAATATGGCTTTGACTTGAGCCAATATCTCTTCGGTCGTAAAGTGCCCCATAGTAATGGCTTTAGTCGGGCATGCTGCACCACAAACACCACACCCCTTACATAGGGCTTCAACCACATGCGCAACAGTTTTACCTTCCTTATCTTTCATTTCGATTGCTCTGTATGGGCATAGGTTCTCACAAATCTTGCATCCGCCGCATAAGTCTTCTTCGACACTGGCGATAATTCCCTCCATCTCAAGAGTTTCTTTCGAAAGTATGGTTGCAGCTCTTGCTGCTGCTGCACAAGCTTGAGCAATACTTTCATCTATATACTTAGGTGAATGTGCCATGCCACACAAAAACACTCCTTCCGTTGCGAAATCTACAGGTCTAAGTTTCATATGAGCTTCCAAGAAGAAGCCATCTTTTGTCAATGGCACTTTAAGCATTTCAGCCAACCGCTTATTGTTCGGATTAGGTATTGTAGCAGCGCTTAGAGCTATCATATCCGGATTAATCCTTATCTCTTCACCTAACGTGGGCTCCCAGAATGTAACCGCAAGTCCTCCCAAGTCATCTTTTCCAACTTTCGGTTCTTCTTATCATCATAGTTCACAAATAATACGCCCTTCATGGCAGCGTCGCGGTAATAATCCTCTCTAAAACCATAAGCTCTCATGTCTTTATATAAAACGTAAACTTCAGTTTCAGGACTAATATCCTTGATTCGTAAGGAATTCTTTACAGCTTGACCACAGCATATTCTTGAGCAGTTCGGATTCTCGTCGTTTCTGGCTCCGACGCACTGGATCATAAGCACGTTTTTCGCCTTGAATTTGCCTTCAGCAATCATTTCTTCGAGTTGATGTTGTGTGACAATTCTAGGATCTTCACCGTACAAATACTCTGTCGGTTTGTATTCAATTGCACCTGTGGCAACGATAACTGTGCCGTGCTTGATTTCCTTTTCTATCCCCTCTTCCAACTTCACTTTGGACTTGAAGTTGCCGACAAATCCATAGACGTCAACGACTTCTGCTCCAGTATAGACATGTATCTTCTCGTTTTCGGTAACAGCCCTAACCAATCGTAAAAGTTCCTTTTGTGGGTCAATATCATCTTCGAGCAGATAATGGATATTGCGCAAGTAACCACCTAATTCCTTCTCTTTCTCGACAAGATGAATTTCGAATCCCTGCTCCGCCAGTTTCAATGCAGCGGTCATTCCTGAGACGCCACCACCTATGACCAGCCCAACGGGTACAACGCTTACTCTTGGTTTCTGTAAAGGTTTCAAAAGCTTTGCTTTAGCTACGATAGACCTTACAAGCTCTTTAGCCTTCTGCGTTGCCTCCTCGGGCTCGTGCATATGCACCCAACTGCACTGATCACGTATGTTAGTCATCTCAAAGAGATATGGGTTCAACCCCGCCTCCTGAACTGTCTCTTTGAACAGTGGTTCATGAGTTCTTGGTGTACACGAAGCTACTATAACACGATTGAGTCTGTTTATTTTAATCTTTTCCGCAATTAGTTTCTGAGTGTCCTGTGAGCACGTGTACATGTTGGCCTCTGCATAGACTACGTTGGGTAGTTCTTTCGAGTATTCAACCACTTCAGGAACATTCACTACCCCACCGATGTTAATGCCGCAATGGCATACAAAAACACCTATGCGAGGTTCTTCTAAGCTTACGTCTCTCTCCGGCGGGTACTCCTTCTTGGTGATTAGGGTTCCCCTTTCGCTAGCAATTACGCTCATTGCCATAGATGCTGCTCCACTTGCCTGTGCGACACTTTCTGGAATATCTTTCGGACTACTAAATGCGCCACAGACAAAAATACCTCTTTTCGAGGTTTCCATCGGTGAAAAAGTCTCAGTTTGACAGAAGTTGTATTTGTTGAGCTTTATTCCCAAACTCTCAGCAAGTCTTTCAGCATCCTTCGGTGGCCGCATTCCAGTAACCAATACAACCATATCAAAATCTTCTGTTCTTGGACTATTATCCACGATATAATTTACTATGACACTGTTTGTTTTCGGGTCCTCTGTCAAACTAGCGACCCTTGACCTCACAAATCCTATTCCGTATTCTTCTTCTGCGCGATTCCTGTAAGCATCAAATTCCTTTCCAAATGATCGCATGTCCATATAAAAAATGGACGCATTGAGCTTCGTTGGAGTATGCTCCTTTGCTATGACCGCCTCCTTCATTCCGTACATGCAACATGCTGCAGAACAATAGTTGTTACCTAATTGGTAGTCCCGTGAACCAACACATTGAATGAAAGCAATCTTCTTAGGGATTTCACCATCTGAAGGTCGAAGCACAAGACCACCATAGGGTCCTGAAGCGCTTAGTATTCGCTCAAATTCTATGCTTGTCACAACGTTTTGGTATCGACCATATCCGTATTCACTTTTCATTTTCGCATCAAAGGGCTCAAATCCTGGGGCAAGGATTATCGAACCCACTTTAAGTGTGGTTTCGGTTTCTTCTTGTTCGTAAAAGACCGCTTGTGCTTTACATATTTCTGAGCATGTTCCACATCCTATGCATTTTTCGCGATCAATAGTATATTTCAATGGGACAGCTTGAGGATATTCAATGTATATTGCGTTTCTCTTTCCCAGACCCTCGTTGAATGTGTCCACAGCTTCAATTGGGCATTTCTGTGCACATAGTCCGCAGCCATTACATTTTTCTTCAATTATGTACCTGCTCTTCTTTCGAAGTTCAACTTCAAAGTTTCCTGCTTCACCTTTTAGACCTGTTATTTCAGCATTTGTTAAGATGGTTATGTTGGGGTGTCTTCCTGTTGCAACCAGTTTCGGTGAAAGGATACACATTGAACAGTCGTTTGTTGGGAATGTCTTGTCAAGCTGAGCCATCACTCCACCTATACTGGAACCTTGATCAACCAAGTAAACTCTGAAGCTTGAGTCTGCTAGGTCGAGGCTTGCCTGTATTCCAGCTACTCCCCCTCCTAATACGAGAACTGCGCCCACCTTCTTATCTTCCATTTGTTCACTCGACCTCCAACGCCTTATAGAGTGGTGTTTGATCTTTTATTGAGTCCACCGCTATCATGTTTTTTCTGCGCATTTCCACGATTTCTCCAAGTACTTCAGCAGGTTTCATATGAACAGTTGATGCTATATCTGTGATAGACAAAGGTTTTTTCCGTGTAATAAGATGAATTTTTTGGCGAATATATTCGGTTTCAACTATCTCATCTAACAAAGAATCATATTCATCTTGAGAGATCTTTTCTTTGTAAACATTAGTCTTCTCAGTTAATTCCCTTTCTCTTCCTACGATAACCCTTAATCTAAATTTTGCAGCTGCATTTCTTGCTGCTTGAATATTCAAAAAAATATCCTGGTTCATTCCTGACACTGGCGAAGGGCCTAACTTCCTTACTTGCTCCGTGAATTCTGTCACCAACTTAGCGAATCGCTGTCCTTCAGATGCTGAAACCCATTCAAGTTTGAGACGTTCAGGTTCAAGACCTGTTAGCGCTAAGAGTTTCTTCGCCAATACGATCTTTTTCTCTTCATATAGGTTTCCTTCAACGTAATGGCAGTCTCCAGGGTGGCATCCTAACACAAGCACTCCATCAGCCCCTCCCATCAGAACTTCAAGTGGGATTGTCGGGTCGATTCTTCCGCTGCACATGACGCGAACAATCCTTATGTTGGGTGGGTACTGTATTCTGCTCACCCCGGCAAGGTCTGCGCCTGCATAGCTGCACCAATTGCATAGGAAACCAACAATCTTGGGTTCAAACTCGCTCATTACCATTACCTCCCCAAAGCCGCCATTGCTTCAGCTAGCACTTGCGTGTCACTAAAGTGTCTCATTGTTATTGCTCTTTCCGGGCAGCTTGCAGCGCAAACTCCACATCCTTTGCAAAGCACATCATTGACTTTTGCAACTCCTTTCTCGTCTTTCTGTATGGCACTATAGGGACATAGTTTGATACAGGTTCCGCAGCCTGTGCACACTTCTCCTCTTACTGAGGCTGTTATAGCTTCAGTTTTAACATGTCTCAGAGCCATCGGGATACCTGCTCGTGAAGCTGCAGCATAAGCTTGAGCGATACTTTCTGGAATAGTCTTTGGGCTATGGGCGGTCCCACAGACATATATCCCATCAGTGGCAAAATCAACCGGCCTAAGCTTGACATGAGCTTCGAAGAAGAACCCGTCCGCTCCAAGTGGAACTTTAAGCATTCTAGAGAGCTCTTTGATTTCTTCGGGTTGAATTAATGGAGTTGATAAAACAACGAGGTCAGGTTGAAGTTCGAGAGTTGTGTTGACTGAGATATCGTGAACTTTTACAATGATCTTTCCATTTGGATCCGATGAAACCTGTGGTGGGTCTTCCTTGTCGAATCTTATAAATTGCACGAAGCTCTCTCGTGCTTCTTTATACTGTTCCTCATATTCCCGTCCATAAGATTGCATGTCTCTATAGAGTATTGCAACCTCAGCTTCTGGATACATTTCCTTGATTTCCAGAGCGTTTTTGAGAGCGACAGCGCAACAGATTCTCGAACAATAATTTCTTCCACCCTCTTTTTCTTCTCTTGCACCAGCACATTGGATTATGACGACATAGTTTGGCTTAGGAAGCATTCTTTCTTTTAAGAGATGTTCTAGTTCAAGTTGTGTGATGACATTCTTGTTTTCTCCGTAGAGATACATTCCTTGCGGCTTGAGGATTTCTGCACCTGTCGCGACTATTATAGTTCCTACATCCAAAGACTCTTCTTTGCTTTTGTGATCTATTGTAACTTTAAAGTTACCTATGAAACCTCCATTATGCTTTACAGTAGATGAAGTATATGTCTTTATGTTCGGGCTTAATCTTATAGCTTGCACATATTTCCCCAAAACTTCCTCAGCGTCTTTTTCACTCGGATATAACCTATGAAGTTCTCGAAGCTTTCCCCCGAGCTCAGGCTCCTTTTCAATTAAGTGTACTTGGAACCCTTGGTTTGCCAGGCTCAGCGATGCGGTCATTCCCGCAATCCCACCGCCTATTACGAGTGCTGATGGTTGAACCTCGATTTCGGGCTCGTTTTGGGGTTCAAGCAAAGCTGCTCTAGCCACACCCATCCTAATAACCTCTTTAGCTTTTTCTGTGGCTTTCAGTGGTTCTTTAGCATGGACCCAGCTGCACTGTTCTCTTATATTAGCCATGTGAAATAGGTACTTGTTCATTCCTGCTTCTTCACATGCGCTTCGAAAGAGTGGTTCGTGGGTCCTTGGAGTGCATGAAGCTACAACTACACGGTTGAGCTCGTGTTTCCTGATTGCATCTTTGATCTTGCTTAATCCTTCAGATGAGCACGTGTAGAGATTACCTTCAGCGTATATAACATCAGGTAAGGTCTCTGCGTATTTGACTACTTCAGGAACGTTTACTACTGCTCCAATGTTGACTCCACAGTGACAGACAAACACTCCTATGCGAAGATTCTTCTTCTCGCTCATACCATGACCTCCTTAACTTTGTATTCCGTTACTTCCGCAGCACGCGCAGCTGCACCACTTGCTTGAGCGACGCTTTCGGGAATATCTTTAGGAGATTGACAGTATCCACATATGTATACTCCAGGGACGTTTGTGTCAACTGGTGCTATGAGCTGCTCCTTTGACTTAAAGAACCCGTATTCGTCAAGTTCAAGCCCCATCGCCTTAGCTAATGACTTTGTTGTCTTCCTTAGGTATTAGTGCTGGGCAAAGAACTACCAGATCAGCCTCCAAAGTCTTCATCTTACCGGTTGGAATGTCTTCATAGTGAATCTGCAGACTCTTTGTGATGGGGTCTTCGGCTATTCCACCTGGGTGAGCTCTTACGTACTTGATTCCATATTCTCTTTTGGCTCTGTCAACAAATTCCTGAAAACCTTTCCCTACCGCTCTCATGTCGATATACATTATGTACACATCCGTTTCTGGAGCGTGATCCTTAATTAGAATGGATTCTTTTGTAGCGTAAACACAACACACGCTTGAACAGAATGGGAATTGTCCATGCTGGCTTCTTGAGCCAACACATTGGACAAAAACAACGCTTTTTGGCTCTTTTCCATCTGAGGGTCTAATAAGGTGGCCTCCCGTTGGTCCTGAAGCGCATATAATTCTTTCAAATTCCATTGAATGAATGACATTCCTGAATCTACCATAGCCATATTCGCTCATAGAAGACGGGTTGAAGATATCAAAACCCGTTGCTAGGATTATGGATGAAACGTCTATTATTTTTTCTTCAAGTTTTTGTTCGTAGTTGATAGCTTTCGAGGGACAGAATCTCTGGCAAACCCTGCAAATGCCCTTAGTGAAGTATAAGCAGTGTTCTGGGTCGATTGTTGCAACTAAGGGCACCGCTTGTTTAAAGAGCATGAATATGGCTTTTCTGTTTCCAAGTCCCATGTCAAACTCATTCGGAACCTTCACAGGGCATTTTTCCATGCAAGTGCCACATCCCGTGCACTTTTCTACATCTACGTAGCGGGTTTTCTTGTGGATTTTAACATTGAAGTCGCCTGCTTTACCCCTAACTTCTTTAACTTCTGAGTAGGTTAGAAGCGCAATGTTTGGGTGTCTGTAACATTCAATCATTTTTGGTGCAAGTATACAAATTGAACAGTCCAATGTCGGGAAGGTTTTGTCAAGCTGTGCCATGCGTCCACCTATGCTTGGAAGTTTTTCAACTAGGTAGACTTGGATTCCACGATTAGCAAGGTCCAAAGAGGCTTGAATTCCCGCTATTCCGCCTCCGATTACTAGAACCGAATTCGACATAGTTTTGACTTGCTCCCTTTTCTCATACCAAAGGGTAAATAATCTTTGTGTTTGCAAGTCAACTTTAATGCATTAATTCTCTATCAATATTACAGGCTAAAGTGATTACTTTAGCCCTTTCTTTCTAACATTAATAGTGGCAGGCTACAGTCTTCTGATCGCCATCTCTGCCGCCAGAACCATTGGTTCCCAAGTCTCGCATACAGAAGGAGCATAGCAGGTGTCAGCCTTCATGAGCTCATGGACCGTCATATTGTTCTGGATGGCCAATGAAAGGGCGTTGATACTCTGGGTCACTTCTTCTCCGCCGACAATTTCTCCGCCGACAATCTTTTTGGTTTCTTTTTCAACTATGAGCTTCACTTTTAATTGAAAGGCTCCGGGGTAATAAAGTGCCTTTGTGTGACCACTAATTTTGCCAACAGCAACTTCTATCCCGATTTAGAGGCCCAAAATTCTGTTAGACCGGTTGCCCCTACCTCGAAGTCGAACATTTTGGAGACCCACTGAGAAAAGTGTTCCTGGAAATATCGAGTATCCTCCTGCAGCGTTTATACCCGCTACTCTTACCCTCTCTGACAGCCGTTGACCCAAGCAGAGGAAGAGCCGGCCTGTGAGTAACATGATGAGTTGTCTCAGCACAGTCTCCAACAGCATAAACATCTTCTGCGCTTGTCCGCATTTTCGAATATTCGTCTTTATGCCCCCTGTCTCACCGATGACTATCCCGCTTTTTTGGCCAGCTCGACGTTTGGTCTGACTCCTGCAGCGTTGACGACTATGTCTGCAGGGACCTCTTCTCCTCCCACCGATACAGCCCTGCACCTTGTCTGCTCCAAGTATCGCTCCCGCCGGCTTTCCTAAAATAATTCGGATACCGTTCCCTTCAAGGCCTTTCTGGAGCTCTTCTGACATATCTCGGTCAAGAAGCCTTGGAAGAATCGACTGGAAGCATCTCGACTGATTGTGGACTTTATTCCCTTTTCCCTGAAAGCATCAGCAGCTTCCAGGCCCACAAGGCCTGATCCTATGACAATGGCTGACTGAGCGGTCTTCATAGCATTTGCTAATCTCTCACCATCTTTCAGAGTATGAAGGTTGAAGACGCCTTCCTTATTCATTCCTTCTATAGGAAGACTAAAAGGACCCCCTCCTGTGGCTAGTATTAGACTATCATATTGAAGAATTTCCTGTTTTCCGTCTTTCGCTTCGATTTCGACTTTTTTGTTTTTTGTATCAATATTTGTAGCTGCAGTCTCCAGACGTAGGTCAAATTTCATCATGCGATAGAATGTAGGCGAGTAAACAATTAGGTTGTCGAAAGCAGGTATGTGCCCACTTAGTACGAAGGGAAGACCGCATCTGGAGTATGCTCCGACATTCTCTTTTGTTAGAAGCATAATTTCTGCTTCCCTGTCAATTTTTCGAGCTGCTACTGCTGCGTCAACACCTGACGCATTTGCTCCTACGATAACTATTTTCTTAGGCATTTACTTAACCTTCTTTTTCCATTTCTTTGTGCCATTCTAAAGCTTTTTCGAAGTTCATTAGGGCTTCAAGATCTTTTTCAAGGTTGGTTGGAGATACAAGTAGAATCCATCCTTCGCCATAGGGATCTTCGTTAAGTATTTCCGGGTTGTCTTTCACTTTCTTGTTTACCGCTTCTATCTTACCACTAATTGATGCCACCAGATCTGATACCGATTTAACCGATTCTACTGTACCAAACGGCTCGCCCTTTACTATTTCTTTACCTGCTTCAGGAAGCTCAGCAAACACTACCTCGCGCAGTTGCTTTTGCGCATAATCGGTTATTCCAGTTCTGACTCTGCCATCTTCCACTTTTACCCACATCCAATCTTTTGAGTAAAACAGATCTTCGACTACTTCAAAATTCCCGACTTTGACCAAACTTTTCCACCGTAAACATATCAATTATACACATGTTTAAGATTTGCTTAATATTACAGTATAATGAATAGATTGGATAGGGCAGGTTGTAGGATCATATAATCACTTTGATGAAAATTACTGCACTCCAGAAAGGTCAAATTGGGTATTTCTCAGAACTTTCCTATGATAATTGTTAAATAAGGGTAAAAAGCAACTTTTTGAGAGCGCGGTCTATATTGTCTGAAAATAGCTCAAAACCAATTTTGCAGGATGACAAACGTATGTTGCTGTTGGACAATATTATGAAACAACATCAATATTCAAGGGACTCTCTTCTTGAGATTCTTCACAGCACCCAAGAAATCTTCGGATATCTTGATAGGCGATTGTTGATACATGTCGCTAGATCTCTGCATATTCCTCCGAGCCACGTTCTTGGTGTGGCAACGTTCTACAACTTGTTTAGGTTGAAGAAACCTGGAGAGCATGCAGCAACTTTTTGCCTAGGTACTGCTTGTTACGTAAAAGGGGTAGAAGATATAATAACGTCGGCTGAACAGGAATTTAACATAAAACGTGGTGAAACAAGCGCTGATGGAAAGCTATCCCTGTTTATCACAAGATGTATAGGTGCTTGTGCTATGGCTCCCAATGTTACAGTCGACGATCAGACTATTTCAAAGGCGACAAAAGAGGCTGTGATAGACAAAATAAAACAAGTACTGGATCAGTTGAAATCAAATGAGCAGGTGCGATGAGCATGCCTTTTGAAACTCTTCTTAAGGAAATGAGAGAAAAAGAGCTCGAGGACAGGAATGCATACAAGTATAGGATTAGTGTTTGCTGCTCAAGCGGTTGCATGTCCTTGGGAGCACTGAGGATATTGAAGGCCTTCGAAGACGCTGTTAAAGAATTCAACGTTAAGGACATGTGTAAGGTTGCTAGGACAGGTTGTGTGGGAACCTGCTATGTAGGTCCAGTAGTGATCGTTGACCCAGGAGATCATATGTATCAAAATGTTAATCCTGAGTCAGCTCGCGAAATAGTTCGTGAACATATCGTTAACGATAGACCTGTGAAAGACTTGCTTTACACCAACCCTGGTTTCTTCCAGAAGCAACATAGGGTAGTTATGAGGAACGCGGGCAAAATTGATCCTCTCAGAATTGAAGATTACATAGCTATGCAAGGGTATTATGCTCTCCTTAAAGTGGTTACACAAATGAGCCCAAGGCAGGTTATAGATGAAGTTCGAGCTAGTGGTCTTAGAGGTCGGGGAGGAGCAGGTTTTGTAACAGGGCAGAAATGGGATTTTGTGGAAAAGGCACAAGGTTCACCAAAATATATTGTAGCGAATCTAGATGAAGGTGACCCGGGAGTATTTGCAAATAGAACTCTTGCTGAAGCTGATCCGCATGCTATCCTCGAAGGCATGCTCATAGCAGCATACGCTATTGGAGCTGAAACAGGTTACATATACATTCGTGCTGAATACCCATTAGCTGTACAGACTCTGAGAAAGGCTATACAGCAAGCAAGGTCTATGGGCTTTCTCGGAAAGAATGTCTTCGGTTCAAATTTGTCATTTGACATCGACCTGAGACTGGGAGCTGGTGCTTTTATTGCTGGTGAGGAAATGGGTATTCTTGCGTCCATAGAAGGGCGTAGAGCTATGCCACGTCCACGTCCGCCATATCCTGCTACGTCAGGGTTATTTGGGAAACCTACTTTGATAAACAATGTTGAGACTTTGGCAAACATACCAATAATCATGCTGAACGGTTCTACATGGTTCTCTGAAATTGGAGTTGAAACCTGTAAGGGCACAAAGTGTTTTTCACTGACTGGGAAAGTCAACAATCCTGGGTTAATAGAAGTTCCGATGGGAATAACATTAAGGGATATCGTGTTTAGTATAGGTGGTGGTGTTGCCAAAGGTAGAAAGTTCAAAGCTGTTCTAGTAGGCGGTCCTTCGGGCGGTTGTCTCCCTGAGAGCTGTCTTGACCTACCTATAGACTATGATTCTCTGACCAAAGCAGGGGCAATAATGGGATCAGGTGGCATAGTTGTTATAGACGACACATCCTGTATGGTTGACACAGCAAAGTTCTTCACTGAATTCTGTGTTGACGAGTCCTGTGGGAAATGTGTCCCGTGCCGTGTTGGTCTTGTTAAAACGGATGAGATTCTTCAAAGGATTACAAATGGCAGAGGAAAGACTGAAGATTTAGATTTACTAGAAAGTCTAGGTTATATTACAAGAGATGCCAGTTTATGTGGACTCGGTCAAACTGCTCCAAATCCAGTTTTATCTACGATACGCTACTTCAGGGACGAATATGATTCCCATATCACTGAACATAAATGTCCAGCTGGCAAGTGTTTCAAAGGAGTGAAGGAGTTGGATAAAACCTTACTTGACGAGGTTGAATAGGAACTTGAGTGCTAAGACAATCAAATTCATAATAGATGGAAAAGAAGTTTTGGCTGCTGCGGATGATACAATACTCAAGGTTGCCAAAGAAAATAGCATATATATTCCTACGCTATGCTACATGGAAGGTCTTTCCACAATGGGAGGATGTCGTTTATGCCTCGTTGAAATCAAAGGTTCGTCAAAACTCTTCCCTGCTTGCACGACGCCAGCAGCTAACGGACTATATGTGATAACAAGCTCCGACAAGCTTACGAACTATCGCAAAATGCTTCTGGAACTGATCCTATCTGAGAGGACTCATATCTGCGCGGTCTGCGTAGCCAATGGCAGCTGTGAACTTCAGGATCTCGCAAAGATGCTGGGAGTGGACCATGTTAGGTTCAACCGAGAATGGACTGCTCTAGAAGTTGACTGTTCCCATGAGAGATTCGCTATAGACCGAAACAGGTGCATCATTTGTACTCGCTGCGTTAGAGTATGTGATGAAATAGAAGGCGTTCACACTCTTGACCTTAAGAATAGGGGAAAGGGCTCCCAGATTATTATGGACCTTGACGAAACCTGGGGCAATTCTCCCTCTTGCACGTCATGTCAGAAATGTTCAGTAGTTTGCCCAGTGGGGGCAATATACATCAGAGGTAAACCCTTGGAAGATGTGAAGAACAAGGATTTCACAGCATTTGTCATGGAAAGGAGGAGAAGGTGAGAAGGAATTGGCAAAAGTAAAGGTGGCCACAATCTGGCTAAGTGGTTGTTCAGGGTGTCACATGTCTTTCCTTGACCAAGATGAACGCCTAATTAACTTGGCTGATAAGATTGAACTGGTCTATAGCCCTATCGTAGATGTTAAAGAATTTCCAGAAGGTGTTGATGTGACTTTCATTGAAGGTGCTGTTGCAAACCATGAGCAATTGGAGCTGCTGAAACGCGCTCGAATTAAGACGAAAGTACTTGTTTCACTAGGCGATTGTGCTGTCACAGGCAATGTAACCGCCCTGAGAAATGCTATCAATGACAGTGTGAATGCTGTTCTTCAAAAGGAGTTCATCGACAACTCTACAATCCAGCAACAGATTCCCGATGACGTTCCAAAACTGCTCAAATATGTTCACCCACTGCATGAAATCGTTAAAGTAGACTATTTTGTTCCAGGATGTCCGCCCTCAGCAGATCTCATCAACTATGTGGTGACCGAACTCCTTTCCGGGAGAGTTCCGAATATGGAAGGTCTGACAAAGTATGGTTAAGAGTGAAGAAGAATGACAGAAAAAGTCTTAATAATAAATCCCGTAACAAGGATAGAAGGGCACGCGAAGGTAACTGTCTTTCTCGAAGACGATGGGTCCGTGAGAGAGGCAAGATTTCATGTTACTGATTTCAGAGGATTTGAGAAGTTCTGTGAAGGTCGTCCATTCTATGAAATGCCAAACATTACTTCTAGAACTTGTGGTATCTGTCCAGTAAGCCATATGCTCGCCTCAGCTAAAGCATGTGATGAAATCCTGGCTGTGAAGATTCCTAGAACAGCTGAGCTCTTACGTCGTCTTATGCATAACGGACAGTTGATTCAATCGCATGCACTCAGCTTCTTCCATCTTTCTTCCCCAGACTTCCTCTTAGGATTTGATTCAGATCCAGCGAAGAGAAACGTATTTGGTCTAATTGAAAAATATCCTGAACTCGCTAGACAGGGCATAAGACTGAGGCAATTCGGTCAAAATATCATAGAATCGTTAGGAGGCAAGAGGGTGCATGCAAGCGACTGGACTGTTCCAGGCGGTGTAAAGGTGCCTGCTTCTAAGGAAAAGCTGGACAAGATTTCTGAGGGTTTACCTGAGGCTATGGATACGACTCTCAAGGCAATTTCAACTTTCAAGAATATGTTCACCAATTTCAAGGATGAAATAGAAAGTTTTGGCAACTTTCCAACCTACTTCTTGGGTCTCGTAACATCTGATGGCGGTCTCGAACACTACGATGGAACCATTAGAATAGTGAGTTCAGAGGGCAAAATTATTGCAGATAGGCTTGATCCTTCAAAGTACTATGAATACATTGGAGAAGCGGTTGAACCCTGGTCCTATATGAAATTCCCCTACTATCTACCGCTAGGTTATACAAAAGGGATATACAGGGTAGGTCCACTTGCCAGGTTAAACGTTTGTTCGCATTGTGGTACCCCATTAGCAGATGAAGAGCTGAAGGAGTTCAAAAAACTTGGCAAGAACGGTATTGTATTAAGCACTTTCCACTATCATTACGCACGACTAATAGAAATACTCTTCTGCTTGGAGAAGACAAAACTGTTGCTACAAGACCCTAATATATTAGGAGATAAAGTTCGGGCAAACGCGTCTGTCAATAGCAGCGAAGGAGTAGGTGTGGCCGAAGCTCCTAGAGGAACGCTAATTCACCACTATAAAGTTGACAGAGAAGGAAGGATAGGCTATTGCAATTTGATAATTGCGACTGAGCACAACAATCTAGCCTACAATAAGGCCGTGACACAAGTGGCTCAGAAGTTTGTCAAAGGAAAGAAGATAGAAGAAGGAATGCTCAATAGGGTAGAAGCGGTTGTGAGAGCTTTTGATCCTTGCTTAAGCTGTGCTACTCATGCGTGGGGTCAGATGCCTTTACAAATACAGCTCTTAGACAGAGAAGGTCGTCTATTGGATCAAGTAGTACACTAGATTTCATTGACAGCTATGCTGTAGAAAGAGCAAGCAAAGGCATAGCAGCTTGCTTAACGTTCTTTTCATTACATAGCATATTCTTTTTAATGTGACCTAAGAGGATTTGTACGCTGCTTTTCCTAGGAACTTAGATCTGCTGCCAAGTTCTTCTTCGATTTGCAGCGCTCTGTTAGCAGTATCATCAAATCCTCCTTCTCTCATCTGCCCAGTTCCAAGTCCAACAGAATAGTCAGCTATATCAGATCCTTCGCCTCTACTGCTGCAAGGCATTACTGCATAGTTGTGTTTGTGTGCAAATTCTACCATATCAAAAGCTTCAGTTATAGAGCCTATCTGGTTAACTTTTAGAAGTATGGTATTGCATGCTTTCACTTCTACGCCTTTCCTTACCCGTTCGATGTTAGTAGTGAAAAGGTCGTCGCCAACTATCTGAATCCCAAGCTCCTTAGTTACAATAGCATGCCCCTCGTAATCGTTTTCGTCCAGTGGGTCTTCAATAATTAGGAATGGGTAGTTCTTCACAACTTCTTTGTAGAGCTCTATCATGTCCTCTTTTGTCTTATCTTCTCTGGAAAAGAGTCCTACAAACGCGTTCTTCTTCTTGTCAAAGTATGTTCCTGCAGCAACATCTACTTGTATTCCAACCCTATTCTTATATCCGAGATTGTCAATGGTTTCAACCATCATTTCCCACAGTTCACGGTCGTGGTCGACTTTGCCAGGTGGAACCAGCGCAAAGCCAAAATTAAACGTCGGAACCCTCATATCAAGCCTCTTCCTTAATGTCTGATGAAATTCATTTTTGAGTTCCCAGCAGGCATAGGAAGCTTCAGAAAAACATTTGAAACCGTAGGCCATGAAAGAATAGCTTGGCTTGTCTCCTGCTCTCTGGCCACTACCATATCTCTCACCACCTACGAAAGAGATTACCCCTGGAACTGGAATCACTCGGGCATTTACGCCACCAATATGCTGATATAATGGAATCATAAGACCTTTTGATGCAGCCTTTAGTGTAGCTGCTGAAACGCTTGCTATGGAATTTCCTCCCAATCTTGTTTTGTTTGGCGTACCATCCAACTTGAGCATTGCTTCGTCAATCAAGCTTTGGTTAGTTGCATCCAAACCGACAACAGTAGGTCCGATAATATTGTTGACCGTGTCAACTGCTTTCTGTTGTCCAAGTCCATTCCATTTTTTCCCACCATCGTTAACAAAGAATACCTCATGTTCTCCGATGGAAACTCCAGCGGTGACGACTGCTGTTCCGGTCGAACCATCTTCTGTTGTTACAGTTGTTTCTATACCAGGATGCCCTCTTATCGAAAGTATCTGTCTTGCGTGTATTGATTTTATTCTAGAGCTCATTTAACCACATCTACCTCAGAATTGTTAAAGTATAAGCGTTATTCCAAGGTCACCAAGGCTTACTCCTTGTGTTGCGATAACGCCATCGCCTAACTTAATCAAAGGTATTGAGGAATTGTGAGCCTTTAGTTCCTTTATTATGTCAAGTTCCATCCTGGTGGCTTCTC
This sequence comes from Nitrososphaeria archaeon, assembly GCA_963760525.1. Lineage (GTDB taxonomy): Archaea > Thermoproteota > Nitrososphaeria > JACIWG01 > JACIWG01 > CAVXDT01. The sequence continues at coordinate 43,696 of CAVXDT010000009.1, read as the reverse complement.
CAAAAGTGAATCCGTCAACTATTGCTCCAGATAAGCATGGTACTTTTTCCTGTCCTTCGACGAACTGTTGACCGGGGCCATCTGTTCCATCTGTGTCCACCGCTCCCATCACAATGTTCTGGCTTCCCTTTATCTCCAGTGCTGCAGAAAGGATAAACTCTTGATTTCTGCCACCTATACCTCGTTCATTTCCAACTGATACAAGAAGTTCTCCTGTAGTTATTAAAACACATGGTGGTTTAAACGGTCTACCTGCATTGTCAACATTCTTGGCTATCTGGGCTATGACCCTACCTGCGTCTTTTGCTTCAGCTTGCATCCATTCAGTTAGAATAACTGGATTGAAACCCAAAGCTTCTGATTTTCTTCTAGCTTCCTCTATGGCTCCCCTCCTAGGCAATATGCCGAAAATACGGAACGTCATGTTGTCAAAATCTTCTTTCTTAGGCGTCTCAAATTTGGGATCAGCAGCCTCAATGTGTGATCTAATAGACTTTGGAACTTCATCCCACATTTTCCATTTCTTTAACACATGAACAGCGTCAGTAAAGGTTGTATGATCAGGGAGAGCGTGAAGCCAAAGATTGTTCGATAATAGCCGTTCATAGCCAGAAGCACCACTTGTAGAAGGTAAAGGATCTCCAGGATCCCATAGAAGGATATGTATCGTGGTTGCAGGATATATTAGCTTTGAAAGCCTGCCAACTTTCAGAACATCCAAGTGATTTCGGACAACATTCAAGTCTTCAGTAGGTACACCCAATTCGATCTGCATTCTATACGTTAATTGCCTAACATCTTCAATGCTTACACCAGGCACAGGTAGAGTAAGCAGCGAAGAACCGCCATTTCCACTAATTGTGAACACAAGATCACCTTCCTTTGCTTTTTCGGCGATTTGAACAATCTTCTTACATCCTTCCACACAGTTCTCATCTGGCACAGGATGAGCGCCTTCGGTAACTCCAATTTTTTTCAGAATAAGCGGATCGCCTTTTTTCGCTATGACATGGCCTCCAGTCAATTTGTCTTGCAGGATATCTTCAATTGCTTTTGCTGCTCCTTGAACTCCTTTTGCTGCTCCCACAACGTATATGCTTCCAACTTTGGATAGGTCAAAAACTGCATCCCCACTGCTGGGGTCCCCAGGCGGTTCGTACTCCTTACAACCTACTATCAAACTATTATTTTGTAACCTAATCAATTTCCTAGTATTGCGATATGGATCTGCTGCTAGAAGTCCAGCTTCAAGGATTTCAGCCACTGCCTTTCTTCCGATTGTATTGCCATGCGAAACTAGTGTCTCCATGTTTAACATTCTCAAATGTGAATCAGCTTAATCTAGTTTCCAATTTATATAAAAATATTATGGAATGTTGAAATTGACACTTCACTTATCAGTAAAGATAAGAAAACATACTACTTTTAAGCTCAAGTCAGATGCTAAATGGTAATCATGACGGATAAACGATACTGTTTGACTATTGACCAAGGGACTACTGGAACGAAATGTTTGATTATTGACCATGACGGAAATAGGGTTGCCTGGAAGTACTCTGAACATCAGCAGACCTACCCAAGACCGGGATGGGTAGAACACGATCCTATTGAGATAATTGAAAAAACCTGCAATGTCATAAATGCAGCATTAAAAGAAACTAGAATCCAGCCAAACGAAATCGCAGCAATAGGCGTCACCAATCAACGTGAAACTACTATACTTTGGAATCCTAAAACAGGTCGACCTTATTACAATGCCATTGTCTGGCAGTGCACTCGAACAAAGGATATATGCGATAGTTTACGGGAACACGATGATTTTATCCAAAAGCGTACAGGCTTATTTTCTTCTACTTATTTCTCGGGTCCTAAAATAAAATGGATTTTAGATAATGTGCCAGGAATTCGTGAAAAAGCTGAAAAGGAGATGGTATACTTTGGAAATATTGATTCATGGTTAATATGGTGGCTTACTGGAGGACCAAAAAAGGGGGCTCACGTAACGGACTACACAAACGGTTCTCGCACAATGTTAATGAACATTAGAAAGTTAGTTTGGGATAAAGAAATGCTGGATCTTCTAGGGATTCCAGAAAGTATTCTACCTAAACTCAGACCTTCCTCTGACAAGGAAATATACGGGTATACACAAGTTGATGGCATTCTTGGAGCAGCGATTCCAGTTTGCGGAGACCTAGGTGACCAGCAAGCAGCTCTAGTTGGGCAAGCATGTTTCAAAGAGGGAGAGGTCAAGAATACGTATGGAACGGGATGTTTTATACTAGCTACTATAGGAAGAGGAACCAAGATTCTCAAGGAATAGGCTTCTCACAACTGTAGCGTTTAGTCTAGAAAGAAACCGATGCTACTATGCTTTAGAAGGTTCTATTGCTATAGCTGGCTCTGCTATACAATGGCTTCGGGACAATCTCAAGCTGATCAAATCGTCCTCTGAAACAGAAAAGATAGCTGAATCGATAAGTGAGGAAGGATCTGGAGGAATATACTTTGTTCCAGCATTCAGTGGACTCTACGCTCCTTTTTGGACTCTAACGCCCGAGGAGTGATCTGCGGATTGACCAGTTTCATAAAAAGGGAGCATCTTGTACACGCAACTCTTGAATCGATATGTTGGCAAACGCGAGATGTATTTGAAGCCATGGTTAATGACTCTAATATGAAACTAGAAGCCTTGAAGGTTGACGGTGGGGCTAGTGTTAACAACTATCTAATGCAGCTCCAAGCGTCTATCTTAGGATGCAATGTCGTAAGACCCAGGTTTACTGAAACTACCTCCTTGGGTGCGGCATATGCTGCTGGTATTGCAGTTGGATTTTGGAAAGATTTGGATGAGTTACGAAAACTTTGGGCTGTGGACAGAGTTTTCGAGCCAAAATGGTCTAAAGAGAAAAGCGATCATCTCTACAAGGGTTGGAAAGAAAGTGTCAAGCTCACAATGGGTTGGCTGAAAAAAATAGCTTAATCAGATACAATACTAGATACGATATTAGACATGATATATTGTTCTTGGTTTTGGGTTCTGAATCTCTCCCAAAGAAATTATAGAAAGATTTTAATCAAGATAATCCTAATTGAATCATAATGGATCTATATACTGAACCAAATTATGAGAATATTGGATTACTGACTATTGATATGCAAAATGATTTCTCATCAAGAATGGGACCTTATGAGATTGAGGGAACATATGAAATTATTCCAAACATAGTTGCGATTTTGAATAAATTTAGAGAAAGGAGTAAACTGATAGTACATGTGGTTAGAATCTACAAGGAAAATGGTTCAAATGCTGACATGTGCAGAAAAAAGAAAATTGAGGAAGGGTTAAGAATAGTTCCCCCAAATTCCAAAGGTTTTGAATTAGTTAGGGAGCTAAGACCTAATGATGCTAGATTAGATGCTGAAAAACTGTTGAAGGGCGAAATTCAGAAGATTGGGCTAAACGAGTTTGTAATTTATAAATCTAGATGGGGTGCATTTTATGCAACTCAGTTGGAGGATTTTCTCGAAGAAAAGGGCGTATCAACTTTAGTTTTCACAGGGTGTAATTTTCCAAATTGTCCAAGAACATCGATATATGAAGCTAGTGAAAGAGATTTCAGACTTGTAGTGATAGAAGATGCGATCTCCGGTATATATGACAAGGGTATCGAAGAACTGAAGAGGATTTGCTGTGAACTCATAAAAACAAAAGACTTTCTCAGGAAATTCGATGGCAAGTCTTTTATATGAATATTTTGTTTGTTGATATCAAGAGATTTGAGAAATGTCGTTAAGCCAGCTGAAGAAAAGGGTCTGTGAAGCGATTGATGAGAGAAGTCAGGAGTTGTCGTCTTTTGCAGATGATATCCAAAGGAATCCCGAACTAGGTTTTAAGGAATTCAGAACTTCAAGCAAGGTGAAGAAGAAATTTGAGGAATTAGACTTGGAAATCAAAGACGACCTAGCAATAACAGGAATAAGAGGAAAAGTTGGAACTGGACAAATTAACGTTTCAATAGTTGGCGAACTGGACGCAGTAGTGTGCCCTTTACATCCCATGGCAGTGGGGACAGTTGCACACGCATGCGGTCACTTTGCACAGATTACAGAAGTTATAGGAGCTGGATTTGGTCTCGTCGATTCAGGTGTCATTGACGAACTAAATGGATCTGTTACATTATTTGGAGCACCTGCAGAAGAAGGTTCAGATTACGAATATCGAAGAAAACTTGTTGATGAAGGAAAACTGGAGTTTATGGCTGGAAAACAGGAATTGATTAGGCTTGGAGGATTCGATGATATAGATATAGCAATGATGTGTCATGCGGAAGGAAACACGACAGAAAGGAAAATCTGGCCTAGACTTTCGACAAATGCATCAATTATCAAGTCGATTAGGTACTTGGGTAAGGCAGCACATTATACTGGGGCTCCGTGGGATGGAATAAACGCTTTGAATGCCGCTCTGTTAGGGTTACAGGCTGTAAACGCTCTAAGGGAAACATTTAGAGATGAGGACTACATTAGGTTCACTCCTATAATAACAAAAGGGGGCGAAAGTGAGAACATTGTCCCCTCTCAAGTAGAAGTCTCATCATATGTCAAAGCACGCACTCTTGAAGCGTTAACAGAAACTGATAGTAGAATAAACAAAGCCTTGGTTTCTGGAGCGCAGGCCATAGGAGCCAAAGTTAAAATCAGTCAATTCTGCAATTTCATGCCCCTGTCTCCAAGCATACGACTAGCTGAAATCTTTTCGAATAACGCATCCCAGTTTGCACAAGTCATGGAGGAACCAGTACATAGAGCATGGTCAACAGATATGGGAGATGTCAGCATGATCATGCCAGTTCTACATCCTATGATAGGGGGGTTCACCGGAGGTGTTCACACAAAGGACTTCGAATTGAAAGATAAAGAAATGGCATATATTATTCCTGCGAAGATTATGGCAATGACAGTTGCTGATCTACTATATGACAAGCTGGATTAGGCAAGCAAATAGCAGAGGAGAAAAAAGGTAAGATTACTAAAGATCAATACCTTAGCACGTTGAGGATGTTGGGTCGAGTCATAAAAGAATGAACACATAAAGACTTCATTTCACTGTTCTTTCGGAAGTCTTCTTTCAGCGCGACTAAGATTTATATAATGATACAATTGGAACCGTAAAATGAGAAAGATCAATAATGGAAAACAATTTTAGAATAGGGGAGGTTAAGGCTAGGGAAATCTTGGATTGCAGAGGCGATCCTACTATAGAAGTTGATGTTATCACTGAAGGAGGTTTTCTGGGGCGAGCGGACACGCCTGCTGGGCGCTCAAGGGGAAGATATGAGGCTTTTGAGTTCAGAGATGGAGGTGAAAGGTATGGGGGGTTAGGAGTTCGAAAAGCAGTAGGGATGGTGAATGAAGTCATAGCAAATTTAATCAAAGGATATGATGTTCGACATCAAAGAGAAATAGACTATGCTATGATTGAAAAAGATGGCACAAGCGACAAATCAAAGCTGGGAGGAAATGCTTTGGTCGCAACATCTTGGGCAGTAGCAAAAGCAGCTGCAAGTGCTCTTTCACTGCCTGTCTATCGATATATTGGCGGAACAGATTCCTATGTCCTACCTGTTCCCATGTTTCTTTATATTTGCGGCGGGAAACTTGCTGCCACTGACCTCGATTTTCAGGAATTCAATGTAATGCCAGTGGGAGCAAAGACTTTCGCAGAAGCCATGCAAATGGGTTGTGAAGTATATCATACCTTAGGAAAAATGCTTTCTAAGAAATATGGAAAGTACTCTTTGAACACTGGTGATGAGGGATCGTTTTCACCCCCTGGAATAAGCGATCCTGGAGAAGCTTATGAAATAATACTGGCAGCAATCGATGAAGAAGGATATGGAAACGATTTCATACTTGCGATGGACGCAGCCTCAACGCACATGTATCACGAGAAAACTGGGAACTATAGATATAGAGGGAAAGAGGTCACGAGAGAGCAACTGATGGACATATATGAAGAGCTCGTTAAGACATACCCTCTAAAGTCAATAGAGGACCCGCTTTACGAGGATGATTTTGAAGGGTTCGCGGAAATCACGAGGAGGCTAGGCATTCAAATAGTGGGAGATGATTTCTTCGTTTCAAATATCAGTCGTCTAATCAAAGGAGTTCAGATGAAAGCAGCAAACACCGTGCTCCTTAAGGTGAACCAGATAGGAACTTTAAGCGAGGCATTGGAAACAGCTTCATACGCGAACAGGAACGGTTATAGCGTCCTGGTTTCGGAAAGGTCAGCGCAAACCGAAGACACATGGCTTGCTGACTTGACAGTAGCAATAAACGCGGGTCAAATAAAGAACGGAGCACCGACGAGAAGCGAGAGAGTTGCACAATTCAATCAGCTAATAAGAACAGAGGAAGAATTAGGTAAGATGGCAAGATACGCTGGAAGAAACTATAGAATCCCCCTATGAAATGGATTAAGTGAGGGCACAGGTTTTGATAATCAAGAACAAGGAAGAACTCTTATCCAAAGATCTTAGGGAGGAACGTGGAATTATCATCAAAATAATCGAGCAGACCATCAGAGAAATGAACTATTATACCATTATCAAGAGGATTTTGAGAGTAGAAGATAATACTCTAAAGATAAATGATATTGAAATAAAACTAGATGACGTTGAACACATCTTTGTCATAGCTGGCGGGAAGAACTCAAGCTTTATGGCTCTTGCCTTGGAGGATGCTCTTGGAGAGAGAATTAGCGAAGGGGTTGTTATCGAAAAGAAAGGGTGTCAACTAAAAACCAGGAAGATGCCAACAATCTTCGCAGGACATCCTATACCTGACCGTGAGAGTGTTCGAGGAGCAGAAGAGGTAATCAGAATAGCTGGAAAAGTAAGCAAGAAGGACCTACTCATAGTCTGTGTAAGCGGAGGTTGGACAGCTTTAGCATCATCCCCCCCAGAAGGAGTTACTCGTATGGAATTTGAAGAAACCTATGATCTACTATTGAAGTCAGGTGTACCAATTGAAAAAATGAACATTGTGAGAAATCATCTGTCCAGTTTAGGAAGAGGTAAGCTTGCCATATTAGCTGATGAGGCCACTGTGATTGGCCTGATATCAGTTGACGAAATCGGAGGGTTGCCTTGGGGGCCAACAGTCCCGGACAACTCGACTTTTGAGGACGCAATCAGAGTTCTTAACCAATACAACTTGATAGAGCGTATTCCATCAAGTGTGAAATCTTATCTTGAAGAAGATAGCTTTGAGAGAGAGACTCCAAAACAGAAGGATTACGATAGAAGAAGGATTAAAGTGCATAATATTGTTATTGCGGACAATATTATGATGTGCTCGCAAGCCAGAGAAGAAGCGGCAAAACTGGGCATGAAGGCGCATGTGTTCTCAACTGGGGTCGAAGGTGAGGCGAAGGATGTCGGAAGGATGCTCGCAGGCATAGCAAAGACGATTCATAATGTTGGCACGCCTTTTGAACCACCATGCGTCTTGATTGCAGGGGGAGAGACAACTGTCTCAATGCAGGGAGAAAACCATGGTGAAGGAGGTAGAAACCAAGAAATGGTACTTTCAGCTGCACAGGAGATATCTGGTTTCGACAGAATCTTCATCGCTTCAATAGCTACAGATGGTACCGACGGGCCGACTAACATAGCTGGAGCAATAGTGGATGGTAAAACGGTTGAACTAGCAGAGAGAAAAGGCATAAACATCGGGGAAGAACTGAGAAAGCATAATTCATCTTCCGTTTTTAGAAGAATAAAAGATGCTGTCTACACATATGACACAGGAACGAATCTAATGGATCTAATGGTCATATACGTAGCCTGAAGACGAACAATATCCCCGAAACTACTCTGCCCTCTTATCTATTTTATCCGCCGAGCTTATTGGGTATCATAGTACTATGCTACGTTCTGCTACATTTTTCTACATCTTGAACATTTGACAGATAAGGTAAAGCTAAATAGAACCGCAATATGGACCATCTTGCTGTGAGTGTATGTTAGAAGACTTCGTACTGCAAATACTCGGGCAAGAATGGTTATGGGTCATAGTCGTCCTAGTTGTGGTGTTGTTTGGCAGCAACAAAATACCCGAACTCGCAAAGACCATAGGTAGAGCTACTGGGGAATTTCAGAAGGCTAGGATGCAGATACAGAAGGAAATAGATAAGGCTCAGTCGGAACTTAATATGACGCCATTAAATGTGGACCTGAACAAGGTGCCAGAAATGTTGAAGGGGGACCTGAGCAAAGCACCGGAAATGTTGATGAAAGAATTGAATAAGGCACCGGAAATGTTGAAGAAAGAATTGAATAAGGCACCGGAAATGTTGAAGAAGGAATTGAATAAGCAGCCTGAAAGACTGAAGCTTGAAGAGGCTGCAAGAGCATTAGGCATAGATCCGGCAGATAAAACAGATGGACAGCTCAAAGAAGAAATAAAAAGAGTACTTTAGTGGAACTATATTAGAAAGTTGTAGGTGTTTCTTATGTACTTTGAACAGGTCAAGAGTGAAGGTGACAACTTCTCCTATATCATTTCAGATACTGAAACAAGGGAGTCTGCTGTTGTAGACCCCAGTTACAATGCAGACGCTATTATTCAAATACTCGACGACAAAAACATGAAGTTAAAATATGTAATTAATACTCACAGTCACAGCGACCATACTTTTGGCAATCATGTGCTTGTATCAAAGTATAATGCAAAACTAGTTGCGCACACATTATCAAATTCTAGGAAAGATGTCGGCGTAGTGGATGGAGATACTGTCGCCTTAGGAAAAGTGGTAATAAGCATAATACATACTCCTGGGCATAGTGCTGACAGCATTTGTCTTCTAGTCGACGGAAAACTGCTGACAGGCGACACACTTTTTGTAGGAGAATGTGGGAGAACAGATATGCCAGGAGGAAGTGTTGTGGAAATGTATAAAAGCCTTTTCCATAAGCTTATGAAACTCGATGATGGCATAGAAGTCTATCCAGGCCACGATTATGGACCAATGCCTTATTCAACAATTGGGATAGAGAAAAGAACAAATTATACTCTTAAGGAAAGAACTCCCAAAGAATTCGTTGAATTTATGGGACAACCATAATAAGCTTATTATATCATGTAAGCAAGTAAAAATGAATTATGCCATTATATTAGAATAGCTTTACTTATAATATGAAGTCTAGTCCTTTACTTAGTATTATTCACTTTTTCTAGTTTGTACGCCACCAGTTTAGTTTTCATTTGAAGTATCCCTCTGTCAAATCCACATTCTCATAGACTCACGTTTCTTTCTTAGATTGTTTATCAGTCTTGCTGGTAACGATCACATTGAATCAAAGGTTTATGCCATGGTAGGTGGAAAACCTCTTGGATGATTGATGGGAAGGTACAGGTGGAAGGACTTTCTCTCCATGGATGTTATGGAGAGAAACCTCGTTATAGACATCTCCGCTAGCATTAAGAGGGAGTTAAAGCAGCACTTCACCCTTAGAGAGCTTGGCTTTAGAGGTTCTTGGGACAATATAGACCTGAACGCTCTCCTAAGCTTAACAGAAGAGAGGGTTGAAAAGATCTTTTCACATAAGCGTATTAAATCTAAGAGTAAGATTCTAAGGAGTCTTGAACAACTTTTTTCTATCATGGGCTTTGGAAAATCTCTTCCTGACCGGGAACGAACACTTGATACTTGGCTGGAAGGCTAGGCGTTGAATTCAAAGGGCAATCATAGTAATCACGCTTTGATGATTATCCTATGTTTAAGCAAAAGTAAGTCAGGCAATGTGCTTTAGTTTAATGGAAAGAAGAAGATTTATATTGTTATTTGCAGTTTTATGTTAAAGAGATGGTGATGGTATGTGGAGAATAATTAACTCTAAGGACGCAGCTTTTGAACCCTATACGAAAGGTGTTGCAGATATCAAGAGAATTATGAGACAGAAGCCAGGTGAGGGCAGGTTTGAGGGTTTAGGTTTTCTACGTATTCCTTCAAATGGCGTCTTCCCAAAGCATACTCATCCAGAAAAAGAAGAGATTTACTACGTAATGTCCGGATCGGGAATCATTATGGTGGGAGATAAAGAGCAGGCTGTATCAGAAGGCTCTGTGTTCTATGTCTCAGGCGATGTACCTCATGGCTTAAGTAATCCAAATAAGGAGACATTGACAGTCCTCTATGTAACTGCTTTCGTCTAGATTTTTCCTTCTTGAAGTTGGATGACTACCCTTAAACATTCTTCCTTTCTTTCTATCAGACTAAGCGCTTCATTGAAACTTTCAATAGGCAAAACGTGTGTTATCAGTTCTTTTGCTGGAACACGGCTCATCCGTATCAAGTCTAAGGCGGTCTGATAGTCTTTTGGAGAACATCCCCAGCTTCCGAAAAGCGATTTGTTCTGGCTGATCATCGAGTCCGGAAAGACTTCAATAGGAGGCTCGGGAACATCCCTAAAATCTCCGAACAAGCAGATTTTTCCTCCGTCCCTAACCATCTTGAAGGCTTCTTGAACCAAAACTGTCGAAGCCACAGCAACTATTACTATGTCCGCTCCTCTACCGTTTGTCAAATTCTTCACTTGATCTCTCAAGTTCACCTTTTGAGAATTATAAGCGTGGTCAGCACCTACTTTCTCAGCTATTCTGATCCTACTATCATGATGTCCGCCTAATATCACTTGTGATACCCCAAAATATCTTGCGAGAGTAGATAGGAGAATGCCCATCGGCCCATCTCCTACAACCAATAGAGTGTCACCCGGTGAAATTTGGCTTTTAGATAGAGCCTTTACACTACATGCGGTTGGCTCCATCAAGGTGGCTTCTACATATGTCATATTATCTGGAATCTTAAACACCGTCTTCTTCACCAGCTCTGGCGACACCAGAATATACTCTGAAAAACCACCTGGGACTATCCCACCTCGCCTATATTGGTCACAGAGGTCCTCCTGTCCCCTCGAGCAGAAGTAGCAGGTATCACATGGGGCATGATGTAGGACTCCGACTCTATCTCCAACCTTGAAGCCTACTACTCTGGATCCTACATCAGCAACTTCCCCTGAAATTTCATGGCCAAGAACTGCTCCAGCTTTGGCTTTACCATATTTAGCTTTGAAGATGTCTGTAGAACAGATCCCACACGCCTTGACCCTAACCAGTATCTCTTCAGCACCCACTCCAGGAACTGGAACATCTTCAATCCTGAAATCATTCAATCCATAATACGCAGCTACTTTCAAGTGCCATACACACAATAACTAAATCCTTTTGCCCTAGTAAAACCTTTTCATGTTAAATAGGAATTACTCGAAGAGAATAGGTTTTAGTATGCAAATGCAGATGTGTCATGTGGTACTACGGTGCTAAGCGACAAAGAGCTTCAAGAATTCATAACAAAGAACAAGGTAGATGCCAAAATACTCTATTTTGAAAAGCACACGATGACAGTTGATGCTGCAGTAGCACAGCTGAACATCCCCAAGTGCAAGATCGCGAAGAGCCTCCTTCTCATGAGTGAATTGAACGAGCCATTTCTGATAATCAATGGAGGTGACAAACGGGTTTCTTTGGAGAAGGTAGGAAAATTATTAGGTATGAAACATATGAGGATTGCGAAGGCGAAAGAGGTAAAAGAGATCTTGGGATACGAGGTTGGTGGAGTTCCCCCAATCTGCCATAAGAACAAGGTGCCCATAATAGTGGATGAGGGCTTGATGAAGCTCAATTCTGTAGTAGGTGGTGGAGGAATAGGGCATGCTTTGCTTGAAATAAGACCTGATGAAATCGTGTCCATAAACAGTGCTACTGTCTCCCAAGTAAGCGAATAATAAAATAAATAATGCATGCCACCATTCTCTTAGGTTGATCTAGAAGCCTGAACTAAAACGCTGTTATTATTGTGTTGTCATTCATAGACTAATATGGTCTTATACAAACGACAACATTATATAAGATAAAAACAACTCACGCGCTAATGCAGGAAAGCCTTACTCCCAATTCTAGAAAAATTATTCCAAGGGAGTATTTGCGTGAATACAAGTCTGTTTTTCTCTTTTACATAGTTCTACTTGCAATTCTCATAGGTGTAAACATATGGTTGATTCTGAATGGTGATATTGCCTATCAGTTTGAACTTTCCTCTAAGAATCCGTTAGGGATCATCACATCGATTTTCTTGCAGACGAGTATCTTCAGCGTTTTCATGAATGTCTTTTCTACCATATTTTTGATAATAATCCTCTTTTTGGCCATATCTCTCTCAAGGATGTTTAGTGTGAGCTCAGATATAGTTCTACTAGATAAAGTGGTGAAGCTTGCATGGTTAATTCCAATAGTTTCAACTATCACAGTAAATGTATTGATGTATCTTATTCTATATGGCTACAATTTGCATATTCCAAGATTGTCTGGTTTTCAAGTTGTCGTTTATGCAATCTTAGGGTTTGCATTAGGCCTGTTGCTATATGCTTTCATGAGACTGAAATGGTCGCACAGACAATACCTTGTTGTGTCTACACTTCTTAGCTTGTCCATACTTGTGTTAACTTTTTCCACGCTTCTAACCGAAATCTCGTCATCCATGTTTTATGATCTATCCAGATTCCTAAATCTATTGTTTGGATTTGTCTTCACAACAGTATTGTTCAACCTAAAGAAATCTCACAAATGGAATTCAACCTAGAGAATTCTTCACTGGAAGCTCTATGTCAACATTCAATCATGCTTTTTACATATTGACGTTCGTGATTTGAACAAAAAGGAAGGAGGCGGTAAAGATTGGTCAGGAAACCAATACTACCTTTATGGCTTTCGTCACCTTCTTATCCGCAGCTACTTCGAAGGCTTCGTTTATCTTCTCCAACGGAAATCTGTGTGTGATAAGGCTCTTCGCATCTAGCTTCCCGTTTATCAATAGGTCCAAGACAATTTTGAATTCGCTGTCATTTCCCCAATGCGAAAAACTCATTACGGGTACTATATCGACTTCTTGTAAAACGATTTTAGACCAGTTGAACTTCATGGGAGGCAAGTCTTCGCCAAGCAGTCCGAGAATTGCAATTTTCCCTCCACTTCGCACGTAGGATGTTGCTTCCTGCATAGTTGTGGGAGCGTGTTTTCCTCCTACACATTCGTAAATCTTGTCAGCTCCTCTCCCGTCCGTTAATTCAAGTATCTTCTTCAGAGCGTCTTGCTTCCTGCTGTTGATGACAGAATATGCGCCTAGTTTCTTTGCCAGATCCAGCTGATACTCATATACTCCTGTAACGATCGCTTTCGCTCCAGCTACATTGGCAAGTTCAAGCATTGTAAGGCCGATAGGTCCTGCTCCTATGATAACGACGGTTTCATCCATCCTTATGTTTGTACGGTTGCATGCGTGAACGCTCGTGCCGTAAACGTCGAGTATGGCTGCCTCGTCAAAGGGAACATGCTCGGGTATCTTGTAGAAGTTCTTTGCTGGACCTGCAACATATTCGGAGAATGCTCTGGACAAGGTTGCGAATCGTAGATCGAAGAGTTCTGGGCAAAGATGGTACTGTCCTACCCTGCACCAGAAGCAATGTCCACATCCCACAAGCGATTCAATTGCTACTCTATCACCTTTCTTGATATTCTTCACGTTGTCTCCTACTTCGACGACTTCACCTGCGAGTTCATGTCCTGTTATCATGCCATCGAATATTGAAGATCTTTTCCAGAAGCCAAGGTCGCTGCCACATACGCCTGCTGCTTTTACCTTTGCCAGAGCATAATCTGGGCGAGTGACTTCCGGAATGGGCACTTCTTTTATCTCAAAATCTCCTTTGCGTGTTTTAAATGCTGCTTTCATAGTCTTTCTCAAAACAGTTCACTTGTTTTATGAAATCACGTATTCTATATTTAAGCTTTAGGAACAAATCTTATGAAATCAACTAGCAAGAGCGACTATAAACTTAAAGGGAAGCGCACAAATCTAGTTAGCGAAGGTAGTGAGGAATGGACCTCGTTGCGTTATTGATTCAGGTTGTCGTGGGGGTCATCATTATCGCGCCAGTTCTCTGGCTAGCTGGAAGGGCGCTCGTTGGGAAGGAAAAAGCAAAATTCACAGACGCAATATGGATAGTAGTTATGGGAACAGTAGCAGGTGCGGTAGTCGGCGCTCTCTTCGGAACCTTGGCATCAGCACTTATCATGTTCGTAATTTGGCTTGCACTGATTAAACACTTCTTCGACTGTGGATGGCTAAAAGCATTTGTGATAGCTATTGTTGCAGTGATATTCTTCGTAGTGATAGTCGCTATACTGGCACTTCTTGGGTTCGGAATACTGAAACTTTTGTTCTAACGTCTGGCATCATCATCATCCCCATCACCTTTTTTCTACTTGTTTAACAATAGAAAACCAGCAATGAATACTGTTACAACTAACCTCATGACAAATTATGGCATGTCCATTTGTGTCTTATTCAATATTCTTCCAACAGTGAATGCCATAAACCTGAAGGAATTTATACTCAAGACGTGAATCGAGGCATATCATGATGACCGATATAACAGTAGTCTTTGAGCCTGAAGGGAAAAAGATAAGAACGCCAAGTGGAACTGTAATCTTCCAAGTGGCCAAGAAAGCTGGGGCTGGCATCAGATCTGAATGTGGTGGAAAAGGCTTATGCGGAAAATGTAGAGTGGTTGCCAACTCTAAGGCGTTGAGCAAGTTCACTGAAGCTGAAAAAAAGCATCTATCTGAGTCGGAAATCGGGGCTGGCTACAGATTAGCTTGCCAGGCTAAGGCATTAGGGGACGTTACCATATTAATCCCACCCAAGAGCAGGCTGGGTTTTCGTAAAATTCAGATTACTGGAGCAGAAAGGTCAGTGGAGTTAAATCCAGCTGTGGAAAAATTTGATGTCGTATTGCTGAAGCCTACATTATCGAATATAAGGCCGGATTATGAAAGGATTCTTGATTCATTATCTAGTGTGACAAAGGTTGATAACCTGGAGATCGACTACGCGATTCTTAAGAGGCTGCCTGATATTATTCGCAATTCAAGTTTCGACTTGACCGTAACCATTTGGAATAACCAAAGAGTTATCTCTGTTGAGCCAAGGAATGTTTCAAACGGGCTGTTCGGCTTCGCTGTCGATGTAGGTACTTCAAAGATTGTTGGTTACTTGGTGGACTTGACAACTGCTGAGATTCTAGATACAGGATCAGTTGAAAACCCTCAAATCATGTATGGCGAAGACATAATGACGAGAATAACGTTTGCAACAGCTAAACCTGAGAATCTGAAGCTGCTGCAGAAACTTGTTGTAGAAGCAATAAACGAGATTCTAGATGAGGTATGTAGAAGAACTAGGATAAATTCGAAGAAAATATACGAAGTCGTAGTTGTCGGTAACACAGCGATGCACCACTTTCTTCTAGCAATACAGCCGAAGTATACTGCACTATCACCCTTTGTACCAGCGGTGAAAAGACAGGTTAATGTTGAAGCTAGGGAACTGAACATAAATGTGAATCCTTCTGGCATCGTTACTGTTCTACCGATTGTTGCGGGGTTCGTCGGGGCTGATGCTGTTGCCGATGTTTTGGCTACTGGGATATACGAGTCCGATGAGCTCTCGCTGCTTGTCGATATAGGGACGAACACTGAAGTCTTTATCGGGAATACTAATGATTTGCTTTCATGTTCCTGCGCTTCTGGACCCGCCTTTGAAGGAATGCACATAAAACATGGTATGAAGGCTGTTGAAGGTGCCATAGAAAGAGTCCGCATAAGCTCAGATTTTGAGGTTGAATATGAGACAATAGGGAATGAGAAGCCTACTGGGTTATGTGGATCAGCCATGATTGACGCTGTTGCGGAAATGTTCAAGCGTGGAATCATAGACCGCCAAGGAAGATTTAACCGCCAAATGGAAACTCCAAGAGTTAGGGAGAGCGCTGGTGAAGTTGAGTTCGTCATAGCCTGGGGCCACGGAACAGCTACGGGTAGAGAGATTACAGTAACCCAGAAGGATGTCCGTGAGATACAGCTTGCGAAGGCAGCCATATACACGGGATGCTCAATATTAATGAAGGACAAAAATGTTAGGGAAAGGGAGATTGACAGAGTCTTTATCGCTGGTGCCTTCGGAACCTACATCAATCCTGAAAACGCGAAACTCATCGGTTTGATACCAGATGTGTCCACGAAGAAGATAAGGCTTGTCGGTAATACTGCTGTAACGGGTGCTAAGATGGCCTTAATCTCCAAAGAAGCCAGAAGAGATGCTGATGAGATATCGAAGAAAGTTCGTTATCTGGAACTGGGTGCAAACCCCGATTTTAGCAAGGAATTCTTGAAAGCTATGCTGATCCCGCATGAAGATCTAAGTAGATTTCCATCTGTTAAAGACATCGCAATTAGTGGTGGCAAATAGATAGTTGACTGTTATTTCTTTGTTTAGAAAGGTTGACAGATTAGTAGGAACACACAAGAAAAAGTAAAATCACATAACGATTTTTTGATTCGTTTTTGCAGTTGTTTTATATTCTTCTTGCGACGTTGTCCAGAGCAAAAATCAGTAGACCGTGTGCGAAAACCTTTTCCATCAAGCCAAAGGTTTAAATACTGTCAGCGTCGATTGCACGTTAAGTGATGGTTTGACAGAGTACAAACGTGTCATGATGATATTTGCGGTCTTACTAGTTGTGTTCTTATCCTTTTCTGCAGTTCCCGTTTTCGCTGAATCACAACAAGATCCATTCCTTGGTGTCTCACAAAGTGATGTGCAAGCAAGTAGCATGGTGGCTGACCATCCGCCAAGAATTAGCGTATTGGAAAAGATAACGGATAACCTTGATGGAACTTGGACTTACTCCTACCAGATTTGCTTTAACGTGGAAACCGTGAACATTTGGTGGGTTGGCATTGAAACCAGATTTAGCTATTCGTCAACAACAGTGGGTTCCTTCACCAGATTTGCTGGCCACTCATCTTGGACCCTAACTATGAATCTTCCCATCAATTCAGTACTGCCTTTGGCTGATGCTAGAAACATAGATCCTTCAATAACTGGTTTTCAGGGAACAACTGACCCTTATTACCCCGGACCGCCTTTGCTTGATCCTATTGTTTTCGGAGAGCGTGCTTATGGCTTCTCCTTTAGGGCGAACGCTTACGATCCCAACCCGAAGGTCTTCTGGTATGAAGTGGAGGGTCACTATCTTGAAGATGACAAGATTTCTGCTTGGGGTTGGACGGATAACGTATGCCACTATGGACCAGCTCCTGTCGGCGGCGAACTAGTTGTCTCCAGCGAACCACAAAGTCTACTCTCGAAGTACGGTCTACTGTTCTCAGGAGTCTTGATCGTTCCAGCAGCTGGAATCTTCTACTTGGAAAAGAAGAAGAGGAGAAAGTAGGAAAAACATAACACAGCTAACCATTCCTCCTTTTTTTGTATGAAAAGAGATAATAAATGGAATAGGTAGAAGGGGGGTATTTTTTGTGCATCCTATTTTGTTATGTCAGCTAAATGGGCAGTTCTAGGCTTATATTTTGCCTTCGATTACAAGCTTCTGTATCTCCTTGGCGCTCAGGCCTGCTAGCCCCAGTTTCTGAACTGTTCTTCCCATGTGCCAGAGGTCCGCTTTGACCAGTAGTGATGCTACCTGTATGATCAGTTTTATGTTCGGTGCAGGAACGTTCAAGAGTTCTCCGAGGGACGCGAACGGAACCAAGCCTGTTGGAATGTCTTCAAACATGAATCTGTGCTGAAGTGTATCTGGGCCCATGACTCCTCCGTAGGCAGCGGTGTTTTGGATTGCTTCGTACGCAGTTGCCCCTCTTACGCCATAGGCGTGATAGATGTATTCCTGCAAGGAATACGTGTCCGCTCCTACAGCTTCTGAGACATTCATGCGTTCCCGATCCAGTACTTCCAGAACATCTGCCACGGATTTCGTTATCCCTTCATGATACCACTTGAAAGGTGACTTGGACTCTGCGCGACCAGCATTGAAAACAAGGGGGGTCGTGTGAACAATAGCTCCAAAGTTATTCATGCTCGTGTCAAGAACATTGTTAGCTTTGCCATATGTCGGAAACGGCGTATTCAAAACTTTCAACACTTTATTGGTTTCTCTTGATGGGATAGCTGCTAACGGAATGCTTCCTTCCTTCTTGAGGGCAAGCATCCGCGCTTGAGCTGGTCCGGTACGCCTGGCAAGGTAGATTAGCGTTTGGGCTTCTGCAATAGTTACTTTTTCCCCAACCTGTCTACTATCTAAGATGTTTTTGACTTCGAGTGCTCCGAAGGTGCGGCCTGGGTTTAACACAATTATTTGCCCATCCACTACGTGCGGAGCCAAACTCTCCGCAACATTCCTGTGGGAGGAGGCAGGAACTACGACCATTATGACATCTGCACCCTCGATAACCTCTCTTATGTTTGTTGAAGCGAGCTCAACCTTCCCGAATCCTTGAAGGACACCTGACAGCTCTATTCCACCCTTCTCCTGTATCGGCCCAATAGCTCTCTCATCGATATCGTATATCTTTACGTTATAACCCATAATGCCTAGGTGGGCTGCGAAAACATGGCCTCCATGCCCCGCGCCAATTATGGCAAATTTAGGTTTTTCCATCTGGAATACCTCATTGAAAGCAAATTAGGGACATGATATTAAAGTTTTACACATCACGTAAGATGTCATGGTCTATTCTCAGCAGGAATAATTTTTTAAGCAAAGAAAACGATAAGTGCGCTGATAAGGAGGCTTAAGAATTGCGTAGATATGAAATCCTGTCCAAGGATCTGATCTATGACATCCATCGGTCCACCTTAGATGTTCTAGAGAGGGTGGGCATCAAAGTTTATTCGCCATCAGCAGTCAGTTTACTCAAAGATGCTGGAGCGTATGTGGATGAGAAGAGTAAACTTGTCAAGATGCCATCGCATTTGGTGGAAGAAAGCGTGGGAAAAGCGCCGAGCGAATTCGTCCTTTATGCCAGAAACCCGATAAACAACGTGAAGATAGAACCTGATAAAGTTTACTTCGGTCCTATGATAGGGCGGATAAACATCATCGACCTAGATTCCGGTGAGAAAAGAAGAACTACGCTCGACGATGTGGCAAACCTCACCAGGATCGCGAGTGCCCTCGAATATTACAAGCTACCCCATAGTGGAGTGATGATGCCTCACATAGAGGGTGTACCCGATCAAGTGGTTCATGCGTATGCGTACTTGACGAGCGTCAAGAGCTCAGAGAAAGTTGTTAAAGGAACTGGTCGAGATAAGGCTAAGGCCCGAGACTGCATCAGGATGGCCTCAGCTCTAGCAGGCTGTGAAATAGAAGACCTTAGAAAAAAACCCAACATCTTCACAACATGCAACACCGTCGCGCCATTGCAGCTACAGGAAGGACAGACTGAAGGCCTGATAGAATATGCTAAACATGGGTTGCCCGTTGATATCACTTCTGAGGTGCAGGCAGGTGCCACCGCACCGGTGACCTTGGCGGGCTCACTTGTGATCCAAAACGCTGAGATCTTAAGTGGAATTACTGTTGCACAGCTTGTGAATCCTGGCACGCCCGTATTTTACGGAACTGCGAGCACAATCATGGATATGCGCTCTGGAATAATTGCGAAGGGCGCTGTGGAAGCTGGATTGTTCAACGTGGCAACAGCCCAGCTAGCTCGATATTACGGAGTGCCTTCCCGCGGAACCGCGAGTGATACGGAATCCAAGGTTCTCGATATTCAAGCGGGATACGAGAAAGCCATAACCCTATTTATGGCAGCTTTGGCTGGCGTGAACTATATATGGTATCCGGGAACGATAGAATACGCGTTAACGGTCAGCTATGAGAGCTTAGTCATAGACCACGAAATATGCGGGATGGCTTACAGAGCCCTTGACGGAATCGATGTAAACGAAGCGACTCTGGCGACCAAGATAATAGAATCGGTCGGGCCTGGCGGACAATTCTTGGGACAGAAACATACCATAGAATATCTGAAATCTGAGCAGTATTTCCCAAAGCTCAGTGATAGAAGATCAAGAGACGAATGGAAGAGGGCTGGCGCAAAAGAATTGAAAGATGTGGCAAGAGAAGAGGTTCGAAGGATCCTAAGAGAATATCAACCGACGCCTCTGGAAAAGGATGTTGAAGCTAAGTTAGAACGAATAGTTAAGGAGATTAAGGAAAGGGAACTGAAAAGCTAGATAACGTCACTGTATCTTAAGGTAAAAAATTAATAAGGTGGGCAAAGAAATAATGGTCTTGGAGGAAAAGATTGTGGCGTCTATTCTAAGAGATTTGGAGCAGGCAGTTGAAAATTGTGACGTGGAGGCCGCAAGGGAAGCTGCCAAGAAAGCTTTGAAGGCGGGGGTCGACCCAATACTGGCCATAGAGGAAGGAGCAGCCAAGGGTGTTCGTAAGGTAGGTGAGAAGTTTCAAAAAGGCGAAGCATTCCTGCCACACTTAGTTATGGCAGGTGACGCGATGACAGAAGCGCTCAGAATATTAGAGAAAGCCATACCTAAAGAAAAAGCTAAGCTGGCTAAACACGGAACAGTCGTGATAGGAACCGTTGAAGGCGACATACATGACATTGGCAAGAACATCGTTGCAGCCCTCCTTATAGCTGCAGGGTTCGAAGTCCACGACATCGGGAAGGATGTCTCACCAGAGAGGTTCATAGAAAAGGCGTTGGAAGTCGAAGCTGACGTTATAGCTGCTTCAGCGCTGATGACCATAACTATGCCCGCTCAAAGGGAACTAATAGAAGAGATTAAGCGTAGAGGTCTCAAAGGAAAATCCAAAGTCGTTATCGGGGGAGGAAGCGTATACCCCGAATGGGCTAAAGAGATAGGTGCAGACGGGTATGGCAAGGACGCGGTTGAAGCAGTAGAAGTCATCAAGAGACTAGTAGAGAGCAAATCAAAAAGGTGATTTTGTGCTGGATATGTTAGATGTCTTAGAAAGGGCGAAGTCCGGAGAAAAAGTGACTGAAAAGGAATTCGACTTTATGTACTTCAGGAAGACTGAAGAGGTTAGAAAAAGGTATCCTAAGATACAATCTCCAAAGAATCCGAACATCTTCATCAACTTGGATGATGGTATGGCTGACTCCGTGTTTGAAGCTGGAATAGAGCTTTTGCTGGAAACAGGAGGTTACTGCGTAACAACGAACAGGATAATTAAGTGGACAGAAGAGGAGATCAGAACTTACCTAAGAAATATAAGGAATGAAGTGGTCTTCGGAGAGGGACGGGATCAAAGAAGGTTCATCAAGAGGAATATCGAAGACTCGCGTCCACCAGGGATTTGTCCCGGTTTCCATGCGCCATACAATGAAAACATAATTCCAGAATTGATTAAGGCCGTCGCGATGATCCCTGAAGCCTACATCATTGAAGGATGCAATTTCCCAACAATAGAGGGGCATCAGATTTGGGGGTTACCTCTCGAGGTCTACGGGGTCAGGAGGCAAGTGGGGTGGCTTAAAGAAGGAGTGAGAAAAGCTGGGCGACCTGGAATGGGAATTCTTGCCTATCCTATTTCACCAAAAGCTGCGACGATAACTTCTATACTTGAGCCAGAGTATGGTATCCGACACAATGACGGTGTCAGCCTTAATCCACTCAACGGACAAAAATTAGAATATGAGTACTTGACAGCCTCAGTTGTAGCCCAAGAATACGGTTGTAATATTGTTGGTGGTGGTTTACCAGCAGGTATAGGTGGTTACTCAGGCGAACCTGAGGGTGGCGCTATAGGGGCGGTTTCAGCGCAGATTAACGGGCTTCTGGCCTATCGTCCTAATTTTGGAAGTACGGATGTATGGAACATTTGGATGAACAAGGACAGGGAGAGGGAAGTCGTCTGGGCAAGGAGTGTGGCAATACAAGCTCTAATTCGGAACACCGAGCTTCCTTTGCTGCAATACATAACGCATTACGCTGGTCCATGTACGGACATGTGCCTGCAAGAGGTGGCTGCTAAGACGATTGCTCTTGTCGGAGACGGTGCAAATATCGCGCTGCACACGTGTACAACGTCGGTTCCCAGATGGAACAATGTGCAGACGCCTACAGAAGCACTATGGATGATCGATGTTGCCAAAGCAGCAGTGAGCTCGAGATTAAGGAGAGAAGAAGCGAACAAGATCATAGGGCAACTCCATATGAAGTATAAGGATAGACTCAGCAACCCACCCAAAGGAAGGAGTATTCTCGAATGTTTTGACCTGCGCTCCAGAACTCCCAGCAATGAGTTCCTTGAAATCCGGAGTAGAGTTGAGAAAGAACTCGCAGAGTCAGGTTTAAAGGTTTAGATCACGTAGTGCAGGTACACCCGCATATTACGCAACATGTGCTCGTATGCATCGTAGATTGTGAATAGTGTCTTACTACTGGATATCATCTTACTGTATCGCTGCTTATTTGTGAATCGTTATCAAACAACTCTTGCCATTCGTGTGAAACTTCACTATAAGGTCTTTATCGTTGAGGCACCATCCGACACTCTTGCTCTCCAAATTCGTAAGGTCCCTAGCTTTTTCCAAGGTTTCTTTGTTTATCTCTACCGTTGAAGGAGCAAAATGAGGAGAATTGAGCACGATAGTATATGTTCTCTCAGATGGACCTATGTCTAAGATG
Organism: Nitrososphaeria archaeon; assembly: GCA_963760525.1. Classification (GTDB taxonomy): domain Archaea; phylum Thermoproteota; class Nitrososphaeria; order JACIWG01; family JACIWG01; genus CAVXDT01. The sequence continues at coordinate 21,027 of CAVXDT010000009.1, read as the reverse complement.
ATCATATCCTTTTTGTTCATGCACCCTATCTCAGTCACTTTCTTACTGTCATAAAGCGAAAAGCGTGCCTTATCTTCAACATAGCACTTGAGAACTAAATTATTGAATGAAGATTCCCTAAGGCTGCATTTTTCAGAGAATGTGGGAATTATGGAATTCATCCTGATAAACAATGGAATCTTGTCCTGTTCCGCTTTGTACGTGATATTCGTGGGTCCTTCCAATATCGCATTATTCCAGTAATCTACCCATTTTCCCTTAGGCAGGTAAATGGAACGAGAGCTTGTTCCAGAGCCATCTCTTGACTCTTGAATAATCGGTGCGACTAATATCTCGCTTCCGAACATGTATTGTGTGTCAATAGTATGTGTGCTCGGGTCATCCTGAAATTCCAGAGCCATCGGTCTCATGATGGGCAATCCCGTCCTTGTCGCATCATAAATGTAAGAGTACAGATATGGGATTAGGTTGTACCTTAACTTAAGTAGTGTACTTGTAGTCTTGACGGTCTTGCTGTCATAGTGCCATGGTAGTCTTGGGCCATCTCCTTTTTTCTCTAAGGCTCCATGGAATCTGATGAATGGTGAGAATATGCTGAACTGTAGCCAGCGAATGAAGAGTTCCGGGGTTGGAAATCCCTTGAATCCTCCAGTGTCGTGGCTCCAGAATGGGACTCCAGACATTCCCAGGCTTTGTCCTGCTCTAATGTTCGCCACCATGTCCAGGAAAGTGCTTGCTGGATCGCCTGACCAATGTATGGGGTATTTCTGTGAGCCAGCATATCCGGACCTGTTACATAAGATTCCTTCCTTTCCAGTTTCCTCGAAGCATTCGTACGTAGCTTTCTGATAGAGCAGCTGGTAGATATTGTGCATTTCTTTTCCCGTTTTCCCATTGTGGAAGGACGCGTAAACTGGTATGTCCTCTCCGAAATCACAGAAATATGCTTGTACTCCGATGTTTATTAGTTTCTTATGCATGTCTTTCCACCAGATGACAGCATCGGGGTTTGTGAAATCGAAGAAGCCTACAGGAGTATAGAATTCCTTGACGTGTCTCTCCCTCCAATCTTCCTCAAACCTGTTTGACACCATACCTTGAGCTTCTAGTTTCTCCGAATCCTTTACTATGTCTCCGACGCCTAACGCCTTCGTCTTATCTTGTTTCAGCTGGTCCAATCCCTTCACATACTTGTATCCAAGATGTTCTATCAGAATTGAGCCATTGCTGTCTTTCACAAGGAAACCTCTTTGCTTCAATATTTCGAAAGTTTCACTGCTTCTATCAACGTATGGTGACTCGCACAGTATTAACTTCTTATCATATTTCTCCAGGATTCCAACTATTTCCTTTAATACGGGTATACTTTGATTGTTCCATTCTAATGGTCCTCTCTCTTTGACATCACCCATCCATAACCTAAAATCCCACTCGATCATGATCAAGTTAGAAAGCAAATCATGTTCACTAAATTTCTTGCATAGTTCCTCAAGTTCTCTGACATCGTCCCATATGTGGACGGTGTACCAAGCACCCAGCGACCAAAGCGGTGGCATACTAGGTTTTCCGGTTATTTCACTATATTTGGAAAGAACTTTCTTCAATTGTGGCCCGTAAATGAGGAACAAGTCCAGTTTTGGATCTTCGGTGAATATGGTGTATGACATGTTGGACTCGCTTCCGAGCTTCCATTCACTCCTGTAAGTAGAATTTAGAAATATGCCATAGCCTCGCGTGCTTATGACAAACGGAATGTTCTTGTACGCTTCCTCCGTCCCCACTCCGAATGGATTGATGTTCCAGCATACAATTGTTCTTCCCTTCTTATCTAACTCCGTGAATTTCTCGCCTAAACCGTAGAAGTGTTCGTCTGCAGAGAGAGTGAAAGAATCGTTGACACCTGCGACATTGCCTTCCTTGTCTTCAAAGTATCCAAGTGGGAGAGTCGTCCTAACAGCGTGAGTATTAATATCTTCGGAGTTCTCAGCAAATACAGTTGTGCCTGACTTGTCAGCTATCGAAAGATTCCAAGGGTCCTTCCGGACAGTGATCACCAAGGAGTCTGCTGTTATCCTTGCTGAGCCCGCTTCCTCCTTGAATTCAAAGTGTTTCAGAGCTCTCGGCTCCATTATTTCCAGAAGTGCCTTCTCTTTTTCGAGTGCAGGTTTAGGCATCATTTGAATTCTTAAAATACCATCATCAAAAACGGTGAGCCTGACTTCAGCTTCATTTCCTCTATTTGTTTTGCATTTAAAAATTATTTTATTTGAAACTTTTGAGATGCTTTCGACTTTCTTTATTCTCCCAAATTTCATACCATCCAATTGCATATTCTCATGTTTGCAGAGGCTTTATTTATCCTTATAAATGAAACAATAAATAAAGAATTTCTTAGGCTGGTTATTGTAGTAATGTTACAGAGGTCGAATGTTCTTCATAGTATTCTTCTCCCACAAGTGCAATCTATATTGAAAGTCTATCTTCTTCGCTGAATCAACGAGGCTGATTCCCAAGAAGGAGTTGGATAGATCCAAATACATTTGGCTGTCTTTTGGCAAGCAGTGTCCCCCTATGCCTTCCTTAGCTTCGAGCAACCTTACATTCCACATGGAGTTTATTGCTCTCCTCAACTCTTCAAATTCTAGACCGTGTTCATCACAAACCATTTTTATTTCCTCTGCAAAAGCAATTTCCATAAATCTGTATGCGTTCTCAACTAATTTGCTAAGTTCAGCATAGTCAACAGAACTAACTGGATGGATAGGAATCTCTAGCATTTCGCCGTAGAAATGTAATGCAGCGTTAAGGCAGCATGGCTCACATCCTCCTAAAACTCTTGTCTGTCCTTGATCCTATGATTCTCCTTCTCACGGACATAATACCTATGTGGAAAATATGCTACATGTAACCTGTGTCTTAGAATTTCTTTGACTTTATTTGATGTTCCCTTCATTACAGTGCTTTCAATTCCTATCAACGCACCTGTCTTACCTTGTCGAGATAACCTTTCAACTATTTTAAAAAGGTCATTTAGTGAAGGTTCAAAGATGTTTTTTGGGTCATTCGTTGGAATACAGATCAAGTAATAATCATATCCAGAAAAAGATTTAGCTTTTTGGGATATTACCCCTCTATCTACAGCTTGCCAAACTGCTTTTTCATCATTATCCCATCCGTCAGCCATTATTCCCCTAGATGATAGGTATTCTGCGTCGTCATTGCCCATTTGTCCCAATCCAATTATGAGAATCTTTGAATTGTTAATGGCAAGCACTTGGTATGCAATTGGCGACTTATTATTTAAGATTTTTGGGCAGATAGAAGTCGGTTGAATTCCATAAGCTCTACAGCTTGGCGACGAATATGTGAGAAAAAAAAGAAAAAAGTAGTGGGCTTGTTAGAGTACGCGTTTCTTCTTTCTGGAACCGACTACGACTACTACAACGCCAATAGCTCCGAACAGCGCGACAACCGATATAACAGAGCTACTTCTGGGTAGAAGGTTGCCTCCGACAGGAGATAGCGGTTTCTGGACAGAACTTGATGTACGCGCCACCAATTCCCCACGGGCTGGTTGCTGCTCTGATGGCGAAGTAGTGTGTTCCAGCGCTCAGAGACCATGTGAACTTGCCATGACTATAAGTTGGGTCATTCCAAGCGACATCAGGATTACTAGTCATTGTCGGGTCAGGGTTTGGCCCTTGAGGCACCCATGGTGTTGTACCGATCAGAATAGAGTGTGTAGCAGCTACCCCATTGACTTCGTAAATCTCAAAGACGTCACCTTTTAGCAATACGTCTGTCATGTAGATGTCTACTACCGAGTTATATGGTACGGTGACTGAAACTACTTCATAAGCCCATTGTGTTCCAGGCAGAGGTGGAAAAGTTTTCGGCATTATCCCAGATAAATGTGTTCCATTCGCAGTTCACTTCATCGGCATTTCGTAGTGGCCATCCGTTTGAGTCACAACGCCAATTACGTTGGAGTCGGATGCTGCTGTGACATGAGGTATTAGTGCGATAGCTAGCAAGCAGCATCATTAATCCCACTGAGACTAATCGTTTCATCTATTGAAACACCCTATTGCACGTATTTAACTTTTACAAGACTTGTTGTATGTTGTGCGGAAGCGGCGACAGGATTGATGTGTTTGTTCCTTAGAAAGATACGGTCAAAGAGAAACCAGATTAACGGAATTTCTTCTTTAATAGGTACTCTATTTTTCGGAAGAGATGCCGCAATCTATTCTATGGCATTAGCACGGTTTTCATGCTTTCAAGCTTTCTGGATATTTCAAGAGCTTCCTTAACTTTGGCCAAGGGAAACTTATGAGTGACTATCTTCTGAAATGGTATTGTATGCCAGTTTCGCTCTAGAATCCTTTCCGCCCATAGAAAGCCTCCAGGCCCTCCTCCCCACACACCGAATATGTTGATTGCTTTCGCGCAGAATTGGAAGGGATTAATTGGAGCAGTCCCCCTATCCGTAAAATGTCCCACTTCAACAATGGTTCCGCGGGACCTTACCATCTCAAGGGCTTCCACGAAAGCGTTTGGGACACCAGCCGCCTCTATCACAACGTCTGCGCCCGCCTTGTAGCTCGTCAACTCTTTGACAGCTTTAGTTCTTTCTTCAGGGGTAGAAAGTCTTTCTATGCTTATTGTCTCGTCTGCTCCGAATTCCCGGCATAGGGCTAGCCTGTTATCTGGAGCGCCTACGACGATAATCTTCCATGCACCCAGAATTTTAGCCATTATCGTCAGCAGAATCCCTATTGTGCCAGATCCCTGTATTACAACTGTCTTGCCTGGGCCCATTCCCCGAAACAGCCAAGAGCTTCCAGTATCCGAAGCCCTCTCAAAAGCATGTATTGCAACGGCTAACGGTTCAGTGAGCACGGCAACCTCCGAAGGCATGTCTTCAGGAAGTTTATAGATGGTTTCAGAACTATGCATGTACCTACACTCGGCATAAGCTCTTTGAAAACCTCTAAGAAGCATTGGATGGTTTATGGGAACACGAGCTGGGCAGAACATAGGCATGCCATTCATACAGTAATAGCATTTCCCACAGGGGACACTATCTTTGCCTATAGGGCGAGCTGTAACATAGTCTCCTTTTTTCAGTGGGAGACCTTGTGCGTCAACTCCGCTAAAATCTGATCCCGTCTCCTCTATTTCACCTACAAACTCGTGGCCTGGAATAAAAGGATAGATAGTTTCTTCCCATGGAAAGGGCTTCCTACTGCTTATCATATGGTGGTCTGTCCCACAGATTCCAACCATTTTGACTTTAAGCAACCAATCTTGTGAAGCCAACTCAGGTTTATTGTATTCTCTAACCTCTATTACATTTGGCTCTGAAACGGTAGCAGCATTAAATCTCACTCCCAATTGGTCGCACCTTTACATAATAATATTAGAAGGCACATTATAAGTTTAGTGCAAGGGAGGAAAATGTCAATTAAAAATATTACACCATATTTTCCAAAAGACAAAAACAAAACTTTAATGTTCAAGCAAGCTCTCGATAGAATAAGAATCAAAATATTTCCTTCAACATGGAGCATAACAGAACCTTATTTCTGGAGAGACATAAGAAACCCTATTTTTTCAGAACCAATAAAATATTATGGTTTATCAAAGCAAGGTTGGTATTCAGCTTTCATAAGATGCGATGATGTTGAACACCAAAACGAAATAGATGCCAAAGCAGATATATTATTCGGACTCTATTATCTACCAACAAACTTAGACAACATACCAAACTGGAGTGAGGACACACCAATAATGTGCGTGGACTCCGCCTTTTTTGGAATGTATAACAAACAAATATTTATAGACAATAGACTCGTCAGAACATATAGACCCGACACTAATACTTGGAATAGTGGACAAACATTCTGGATTCAAGGAACAAAGAAAAATGGTATAGACGATTTCTTACAACCTCTCGACATATATCCACCAATACCAATGTAAAAGGTTAAAGCTGCTGTGGAAAACGCCAACACCTAATGCTGTTCAAGACATAGAACGAAGTTGTTCCAAACCGTAGTATTATATCTGCAGCTCAATGATTGTAGTGTGATTGAACGTGTCAGCTCGCAGCTCGGCCTTAAAAAAGAGTCATTCGATGATGTTTGTTCTTATGTTATCTTCTATTTTGATGTTAACTCTTGCCCCAGTTTGTATCGCTAACCCCATTCCTGTGCCAACACTCAACCTGCTTAGAGAAGACATTTTCATCAACCTGAACAGAATGAGCCGCTCAATTCTTCTGGTTGATGTTAGAGGCGTGTATCCGTTCGCTAACATAGGCTACAAAAATGTTACCATGTTCTTCCCTGTCCCGCCACAAGTTCTTCTGACTGGTGAAAAATTAGATTTTGAAGTTTGGATGAGCAATCAGAAAAAAGAGCTACCTTGGACTACAGCTGAGAAAGGCTATTTCATGAAGAACGGAGAAAAGGAAGAGTTCACATATGAAACTGTTGATGGGACATATCCATTGGTACAATGGACCATTGACGATGTGCCGGACAGATTTGAGATTACAGTTGAATACTCTTACAAGGTTGAACCGAAAGATGGCGAATTTAAGGCTCTCTACGCTATGGCCACAGGAAGGTTCGCAGACGTATACGGAAAAAGGTGTACAGCATATGTCACAGTCAATCTCGCACGTCTTAAAGGATATGATATGGAAATAAGTCTCGTACCTCCACCGAGTCTTACGACGGGAAGCAGCAAGTTCCACCATACAGTGGAATCCGATAATGAAACCTACAATATAACAGAAGAAAGTGAAATGTTCAACGGCCTCCGCAGAGATGTCATGGTTTCACTTAAAAATGAAACAAAAGAGGAAGAATACGAATGGAGACCGTATATACCAAAGGATGTGAACTTGAAAGTGGACGTTTTCTCAGACAGAAGTGCGAATGTGACCGCGAACATGATTCTTAACCATGGAGGGTTTAAGGTTGACTGGGGCCAGATTACACACCTAGCAAATTCTTCGAAGATTACGATCGACTCGACCATCCTCGAATGGACAGGACCCGCACCAGCTGTAATGTTAAACATGACCCACACCTATAATATAGGTCAGCTTGAGCGAGGGGTTTACACTCTCGATTATAGAGCAAACAATAGTACGGTGAAAACGATAAGTTTCACCGTCGAACAGACAGGTCCAAAAAGCTCACCTGATCCAACTGAACCTGCTGTATATCTGTTGCTTGGCCTTCCAGTCGCAGCTGTTGTCATCCTAGTGACAAAGAAAATATCAGCACATTAGACAAATTATGGTGTTTCCTTCTCTAAGTCTACTTTCAATTCCTTGGCGGTATCCACAATGCGAGTCCAAATTTCTTCGCTAACGGGGATTCCCTCTTTTTCCCTCTTTTCCTTTGTCTTATACTCAATTTCTCCTGGAATCATCACTTCACTGAAGCCTTGTGCTGGAGGTGTCGACTTCAATACTTGAAAGTATTGGTCGACTTCCGCCTTGAACTCGTCCAATGGTCTAAAGCTTGAAATGTTAATCGCGATTAGCATGACATTATTTCCTTCAACAAATTCCTTGTGGGAAGAGAAGTGTGCGGCTGTGAGAATTCCTCCTAACGTGTCCACTACCATGGACAGAGCGTAACCTTTGTATTCGCCGAAGGGTAGCATGGCTCCTTTCCCGTCGTAGTAGTCAGCAGGATTTGTCGAAGGATTTCCGTTTCCATCAATGATCCATCCGAGAGGAATCTCCTGTTTTGAGAAGTATTTCTGTCTCAACTTCCCTTCCGCAACAGTTGAAGTAGCATAATCCAAGAGAAAGGGATACTTATTGCTAGAAAAAGCTACAGAAAATGGATTAGTACCAAGCCTACGCATGCTACCGCCAAAAGGAGCGACAACTGGTACAGAATTGCAGAAGCCTAATCCGATCATTCCATTTTCAGCAATGTTGCTGGTGTATTCGCCTAGTCTACCGATGTGATTTGACTTTATCAATCCGACAACTCCGATCCCACTTGATTTAGCCTTCTCGACAGCGATTTGTGTTGCTTTCCTAGCAACAACTTGGCCAAAACCAAATGCTCCATCGATCAGAGCAGATGTTTCTGTTTCTTTTATGACGGAAATCTTCGTACCTAATTTTATGGTTCCTTTCTTTATCTTCCTAACATAGTCAGGTATTCTCAGTACACCGTGTGAATCGATCCCAAGCAGGTTTGATTCGACTAGGGATTCTGCGACCACTATTGCCTCATCACTTTCGACTCCTGCTGCAGAAAGTATCTTCTCGCAGACTCTCTCTAGTTTTTCCCTTTTTAGAATTTTCATTGCCAACATAAGCCCAATTATACATCTAAATAGTTTTTCGAATCTCTTAGAAATCTAACTAACTGTCAGTCTTGTCTTAAAGCTTCCATAACTGCTTTTGGGTCGCCAGGTCTGTATGAGATTACTTTATTGTTTAGTACTATGCAAAAGCTGCCGTATGGGTGAATGCCACTGTTCTGTGCTTCTTTAGCTGTTGAAATATGCCATATTCTTGCTGGAGTCCCACCCTTTTCCGCTATTTTCACGCAGAGTTTTACAAGATTGCTGGAATAGGGGCACTGGTCTGACTCCAATACGGTTAACCCTGGTCCTAGGCTTTCCAGTCTTTCCTTTGATAGAGGAGTGAATTTAGGTAAAATAGAATCATCGGAGAATCGTTTTACATATAGTTCGAAGTCCGGTTGGACTGAATCGACTTTCATAAACCCATTTTTGACAAATAAATTCTTGCGAGGTAGCCAACCAGTGTTGGACGTAACGACTGCAACACCCCTCATTCCTCTAGCATCATTAATGCATTCCTCTAATAGTTTTGTGCCATATCCCTTGTTCTTGTTTTTTCCCACAACCCAAATGCAGTGGATAACCATGTAGCCTTCAGCGCTGATCCCACGCCATGCATATTCTCCGGGAATGTATTCTATGAAACCCCTTGACGTGAAACCTCGTTTTCCGCCTTCGTTCACGAGAAGTATTTTAATACGTAAGCCTTCCCTAAACCGTTCTCTTACCCACTTGAGTTTCTTCTGATATCCCTCCCCCTTTTTCTTTGACTTACGACAAAAGAGGCCATAATCGTCTATATTGCTCCCGTTCAGGTCGATTATCCTGTTCGTTTCTTTATTCACCCTGTTATCACCCGTTCATGTCCTGAGCTCTTATTTTGTCTCTATAATTATAGTACAGCTGATTTTTTACTTTCTATAGATATACGTTTATCTCTTCTCTCGTCTATCCTTATAGTTGCATAGACGCGTTTCGCCCCCATTTCAAAGAGCGCTTCTTTTACTTTTTCAAATGCTTTGAAAATCTGTTCGGTTGACTGGGCCTCGACACACGTCGACATAGCACCCACCTCAATTTCAAGTCCAGATTTCTTTAACTCTTCGACAGCTCTCTTAACGTATTTACTCAAGCTTGTCCCCTCTCCTACAGGCATGATCGCAATATCTGCTACAATAGGCATATCATGCCATTCTACTTAGTTATCAAATTTAACTTTTTCCTTAGAGACGGTCCAACTTTTTTTGGTTAGCCAATTTTCAGAACTGCTGAGCCTATTATTGAACCGTTTTTTAAATCTTGAAGTGCTAGATTTACGTCATCGAGTCTGTACACTTTTACATCTGATTGAATGTTTGACTTTACAGCTTCTTCCAGAAATTCTCTCACATCAGCTCTTGTCACGTTCGCGACAGACTTTATCTCCCTCTCAAGCCAGATCAGATTATAGTCGAGCTTCTCTATTGGGCTCATGTGAATCTCTCCGATTATCACTTTACCCGCTTTATCCAACTTCTTCAACGCTTCAACAACTACCCATCCAGCTGGCGCAAATATGATCGCAGCATCCAACTTTATTCCAGGGTCTGCAGAAGGTTCACCTGCCCATTTCGCACCCAACTTTAACCCAAGCTCCTGCCTGGAAACTCCCCTAGTAAACACATATACATCCAAACCTTTCCTTATGGCTACAGGGGTTATGAGATGGGCCGCGGAGCCAAATCCAAAAATCCCCAATTTTCCGGCTTCTTTATCCAGGAGTCCAGTTAGCTTAAGCGACCTATAACCTATCGCACCACCACAAAGAAACGGGGCGACGTGAACATCATCAAACTTAGCAGGTAACCTGTGAATGAAACGGTCCTTTGCTAGCATATATTCTGCAAATCCACCGTTTACACTATACCCAGTAAAGAGCGGTTTGTCACACAGGTTCTCCAGCTTGAGATTGCAGTATTTGCATTTGCCACATGCCCAGTAAAGCCACGGCACGCCAACCCTATCACCTATCTTCACATCAGAAACATTGGTGCCAATTTCCTCAACTACTCCAACGAGTTGATGACCTAGGATAAGAGGTAACCTGACAGCTTTAAGATCACCTTCAACTATATGAAGATCTGTCCTGCAGACAGCGCAAGCTTTCACCTTCAAGAGCACATCTTGGCTTCTTGACTGAGGTCGTTCGACATCCTCAATAATCAGAGAATCGGAGTTTACTTGCCCTTGACTATGGAGTATGGCCCCTTTCATAACCGCCGATAATTACTTGATGCTCTACTATTTCTCTTTTGCCTCCGCTTTCTAGTAAGTAATATGAAATAGTAGAATGATACATGTGTTGCGATGGATAGGATGTCGGGCAGAGAGGGTACGGAAGTACAAGCTAAGCCTTTGCCGGGTATGGTGGGTTTCACAATTGTCTGGATCGGTCAGGTCTTCTCTCTTCTTGGGACGCAGATGACCCAATTTGCGTTGACTGTGTGGGCTTGGCAGCAGACGGGACAGGCAACGGATTTGGCTTTGGTCGGATTCTTCAATTTCGTGCCTTTCCTAATAGTGACACCTGTTGCGGGGGCGATTGTGGACCGTTTGAACCGCAAGCATGTCATGATGTCTGCTGACTTTCTGGCAGGTCTGCCGACAGTTGTCCTATTGATGCTTTTCTTATCTGGGAAGATGCAGATCTGGCACCTTTTCATCACAGGCGCAGTTTCTGGGACCTTTCAAGCTTTCCATTTTCCGGCATACTCTGCAGCAATAACAATGATGGTGAGAAAAGAGAAGTATGGGCGTGCTAGTGGCATGCTTTCGACGGCTGAATTCGCATCTGGAATTTTTGCTCCTGTTGCCGCTGCGATATTTCTGAGTTCAATAGGAATTGAAGGCGTTATGATAGTAGACATAATCACGTTCATCGTAGCCATCAGTATGCTTTTCTTCGTTCACGTTCCTCAGCCTACGACAAAACAGATGGGGTTGAAAGGTATCGGTGGAATATGGAAGGAATCATTGTATGGGTTCAGCTACATCCTTAAACGACACAGTCTACTCGGGTTACAGCTTGTTATGTTTTCAAGTAATCTATTATCCAGTTTCGGGAGCACACTTGTCTCCCCCATGATTCTGACCCGCACAGGAAATGCCACGATCATTCTAGGCAGTGTCATGACCTTCGGAGGTCTGGGAGGATTGATTGGGGGTATCACCTTAAGCTTATGGGGCGGACCAAAGCATAAGGTTCACGGAGTAATATTTGGTAATGTCCTAGTCAACATTCTTGGTTGGATTGTGTTGGGTTTAGGAAGAAATTGGTATATTTGGGCGATAGCAGCGTTCTCTGGGTACTTTTTTATTCCGATCCTGAACGGGAGCAATCAAGCCATCTGGCAAGCCAAAGTCAATCCCGATTTGCAGGGACGCGTTTTTGCTTCGCGATTGTTTATCGCTCAGATGTCAATTCCAATTGGTCAGCTTCTCGCAGGTCCGCTTGCTGACAAAGTTTTCGAACCAGCAATGATGCCTAATGGCAGCCTAGCAGCTGTCTTTGGCAACCTAGTCGGAACTGGCCCAGGAGCTGGCATATCTCTCATGTTCATACTCGCAGGGATAATAGGAGCAATTACAGCTCTGGCAGCCTACAGTTTTAGGACTATCAGAAATGCTGAAGACATCCTACCCGACCACGATGCCCTATCAAGTTCTTCGTAGGATTCCTCGAACACAGAATACGTTGTGCGCATAATTTGTGCTCAATTATGCATAATTTGTACGTAATTATGGTCACATTTTGGTATGATTCTGAAAAACCCTTTAATAAATTACAAGATATCCGTAAACACAAGAGGTGCGATGAAAAAAGATGATAGATAAAAGGAAAACAGCAATCCTGTTCTCACTGCTCACCCTACTAGTAGTCATAAGCGGTGTAGCGATCACAGCGCTCGCAGCCACAGAACAAGTATCAACTAACACAACAACGACAACAGCGATCGGACCAGAGACTATGATGCTCAGCCCAGATGGAATGCTAGGTGAAGGTATGAAGCATGGTATGGGACGAGGAGGATGCGGAATGGGGTCCATTGAAGTCAGCGAGGAGTTCAAAGCAAACGTTGTCAGCATTGCAGAAAAAGACACTGACGTACAAGATTTGCTCGCCCAAGGCTACAATGTTACAGGAATAAGACCGCTCATTACATCGGTAGTTGACGCAGATGGCGTAGTTACTTCAAAGGCGTCAAGCGCGATTGTAATGCTCACAAGCCAAGATGGAATGAGTCATGCAGCAGTATTGGTCGATCTGAACGCGGGAAGCGTAACTAGGATTGAAGTGGTTACGAGAACAGTAATTGACAAAAGCCAAACATCATCTGTAACGACAAGCATAGGCGCATAAAAGTGCATATGTGATTGAGTGGCCTATGCACCCCTTTTTTTTCTTTGCTCAAGTGTTATTTTCTATTTTTGTTCAGATAATCTTATTTTTTGTTCAAAGACCTTCTTGAGTGTGTTAATTGGCAAATAGCCATTCGCAGTTATCGTATCGTGAAAGAATCTATCATTATACTTTTTACCCATGGCATGTTTCACGTCTTCCTTTAGTTTTATTATTAGGTGCTTTCCGACAAGATAGGAAAGTGGATATCCAGGAGTCTGAGTATAACGTTTAACCTCCGCTTCAGCAGCCTCCCTTGATGTGCCGATTTCCTGTACGAGCATATTAACGCCTTCCTCATAACTCATCTCGCCCCTTGAGAGTCTAACATCTAATATTATCCTCACAGCCCGCCAGATCATACCGTTAACCTGAATAATCCGTGTTTCTGAATCGGTTATGAAACCGCTTTCAGTCATCATCTGCTCACAGTAGTGAGCCCACCCTTCAATTGTTTCTATTCCATCGACAAGCAATCGTACGATACTGCCACGGTTTGAAACTGTACCTTGCAGGAAATGTCCTGGAAAAGCTTCGTGAACAGCGGTATTCCTTATCGAAGAATAATTCAAATGATTACCTAGGTTCGCAGCATCTTTTGGTCTTGTGACAATATATATGCCAATCTGAGGCTTGTCATATTTAGCAGGCATCATCAGTGCTGCAAACGGAATCAATGGCGTCATGTAGGCTGGCGTTTCCTCAACAAGCAATACGTCTTCTGAGTAAACGGTCGCGATACCTTTTTCTCGAACAAAATCTCTGGCTTCTTCCATGGTCTTCTTAGTGAACTTTAGCGCGTCCTCAAAGGTCTTAGGCGCATTACCTTCAATTTTACTTAAGACTTCTTGAACTGTCTTACCAGGTGCGATCTGATCGACCAAACGCTTTCTTTCAAGCTTCAGTTTCTCCAAGTACTCCCATCCCAAGTTCAGGATTTCATCTGATGTCATTCCCAATTCTCTTAATTGTACGAGCTTCTCAAATTTCTCTCTTCCTAATGCCCATTCTTCCTCCGCTGTCGGAAGCAAGCTTTGAAGCCAAGCAATGTGTATCTTAAACGTAGGTTGCAGATTCTCAACTGCTGCAGCAAGCCTATTGTAAGTTTTCACTGTAACTTTATCCTTCGTTGCTGTGAGAACAAATTGGAGTAAGCCAATTACACCCTGAGCGGTTTCTAATGCTGTCTCCGTCCACAGTCTGATAGGATGTGAATTTTTGAACCTGGAACGGAACTCCTCCAGATACTTTGGAGTCTTCTCAAGCCTAGCCCCAATCGCGTCCACCCTTTTCTCCAAAGGCGCGTAGTCTCTTGTTAACATGACGAAAAATAGGTCACCTAATAGACTGAAAGCGTCAGGATTCAGCTCGTGCATTCGAAGCTCGTAGAAATGGAATTTCGAATCCATCTGAAACTTTCGCACTATCTCCCAATCGATCTTATGCTCGTCACTTAACTCATTGAGTTTTACATTCTGGCACAAGCGTTCAATCCATTCTCTCCCGATTTCCAGATTTCTTTCAAGTGTTCCAGTAGAACCCTTCGAAAGCAGATGATCGTATGGATCATGTAATCCAACAAAAGTAGCGAATTCGGGATTATTATCCAGATACTTCTCTATCATCTCTTCACATATTTTCTCAAATGTCTTATCCGCATTCAATTTAAAACGCTCTCTCCATCAGTTAACACTCTCAGATGATAAAACAATTGTTCTGAAACTAAAGCCTTGACTGGTTCCAGAATCTAAAAAGCATGGGAGGACTACAAAGCAGAGGACAAATCGACTAATCATTGGTTGCCTTCCCGAAGATAAATCATAGAGAAAGCGATTGAAAAGTGTGCATGAATATTCTAGGGAATCGCCACTGATCTGGGATAATCAAACGCGAGCCCAATTTGACATTATAACCAAAAGCGTTTTATAAAGTTGTTTAACATCCTAGCCAAAGAAGTAAGAGTAACCTTCTGACTCAAACAGATGCTCGCACTTTAGAATTAGCATTCAGGGTGACCTTATCATGTCCTAGAACGATGTAAGGTCAGTATGGTTTACATGAATATCGGCACTGTTGCCACAAGTTCTATTTCTACCTTGATTCCGCCTATAAATCCTGCAACTTGGATCGTTGTCCGTGCAGGTGGGTTATCAGTTCCAAAATATTCGACCCAAATCTGATTCAACGCAGCAAAGTCTTTCCAGTCTGAAATGTAGACGTTAGCCTTGACCACATTTTGCAAAGATGTGCCCGCAGCCTTAAGAACTTCCTTCAAATTGTCAAATACCAGTCTTGTCTGTGCTGCGAAGTCTCCTTCTACCACTTTCCCTGTTACTGGATCGAATGGGACAACACCAGAAGTAAAAAGCAGTTCCCCTGAAGCCTTCACACCCCATGAGATGGGCAGACCAAGAGAATGGAATGTTTTCACATTCACGACTTTCCTCTTTGCCAAAATCCTCAACACCTATAATATCGAATCATAACCTGCCTATTTAACCTTGCTTTAGGAATAGAACAAAAGCAGGTTTCCTTCGCATAGATTCTTTTCGTCTCTTGGCATAAGACCATTTAATTTCAACGAAGACGTTCACCACCTTCATACTGTAGAATTTTCTTTTTCTTTTTCCTTGGTTTACTTTATATATGATGCTTTCACATACAGCTAACGAGCTATAAATGCCAGCGAAAAAGAAAGCCACAAAGAAAAAGAAGTAATTCTTGTTCGAACTCCAAGATGGATAGAGATACCAAAATCAGGTGCGAATAGTCAATCGTGAAGTTGAATTGCCCTCAAAGAAAGAGCGCAATCTTAGTGTCTGAGCTCAAATATCTGTGTCAACAGGATTGGACATGATATCAGTCTGAACTTGGATTTCAATGAGCGGCAAAAACTTATTGTTAATTTGCTTCTATGATGGTTTTGGAAAGGAAGAATCTAGAAAAGGATTATATTATCGATTAGGGCAGTAATAAGAAATGCCTGCCAAAGACATTCTGTTAGGCGTTGATATTGGAACAACTGCTGTTCGCGCCTTCGCCTTCGACTATGATGGTGGAATTGTCAAGGATTCGAAGATGGAGGTGAAAATGAATCATCCGAGATCAGGCTGGGCAGAAGAATCCCCTGAAGAACTCTACACTTCAACTCTGAAAGCTCTCAAAAACATAACTAAAGGCTTGGGTAACAGGATTAGAGCTATTGGTTTCACTGGACAGATGCACGGGTTATGCTGTCTTGACAGAGAAGGAAAGCCACTCACAAATCTGATACCATGGGCTGACGTGAGAGCTGGAGAGCAAGCGCAAAAGCTGGGAGCAAAGATTGGATCGCACGAACTCTATGAAAAAACAGGCTGCCCCCCATTATTCATCTATGTGGCGCCTAAGATTCTATGGGTGAAGGAGAATCTTCCAGAAGTCTTTGCCAAGACTCGGAAGTTTGTTACAGCACAAGATTATGTAGTGTTCAAGATCTTTGGCGATTACTACACTAACCCGTCGCTCGCTTCAGGCTCCCAACTTCTCAACATAAGAAATGTGGACTGGGACAGCACCGTTCTCGAGGCCGTTGGGATTGAAGAGTCGCTTCTGCCAAAGCTCGTAGAAGGAGACACCGTTTTCAGCACACTACCCAGGGAGAGGGCCTTAGACCTGGGGCTTGATGATTCGGTCCCAGTGGCCTTAGGCGCCTCAGATGGCTCTTTATCGAATATCGGCATGGGCGCTGTCCAAAAAAATGTTGGCGGACTAAATTTGGGCTCAAGCGGAGCCATCAGGGTCGTCTCGAAGCAGCCACTCTTGGATAGGGAAATGAGATTCTTCTGCTACTACATAGCTTCCAAGAATTGGTTGGTCGGTGGCGCAGTGAACAATTGTGGCATCATTCTAAGATGGTTCAGAGACAATTTTGGCCAGAAGGAAACTGAACAAGCCAAGGAAAGGAATATTGACGTGTATAGGTTGTTGGATGAACAAGCTGCTAAAGTGCCACCTGGAAGCGATGGTTTACTCTTCCTCCCCTTCTTGGCTGGAGAGAGGTTTCCAATCAGAGACCCATATGTGAGAGGCATGCTCTTCGGTCTAGATTTGGCGCATGGCAAACCCCATGTCATTCGATCCATGATGGAAGGGGTGACTTACACATTGAAGTGGATACTGGATGCGATAGAAGAGCACCTTGAACTGGATGAAATCAGGGTAAGCGGTGGAGGTGCGAGGTCAGCGCTCTGGCGCCAGATTGTGAGTGATGTCTGTGGGAAGAAGGTCGTCAAAACAGATGTCGAGGAAGCTTCATCACTTGGTGCTGCGATGTTTGCGGGGATAGCTGTAGGAGACTTCCATGGATTGGAGGATGCTTCGAAAAAGATGGTCAGAGGTGGAAAGAGTCAAGAACCATCACAGCAAACTCACGAATATTATAATAAGATATTTGAACTGTACAAATCAACATATCAAGGATGTAGGACCTATTGCCAGAAACTGCTCGAAATTGAACAAGAAAGCAGGATGGTAGCTGATTCAGAACATTATCAGAAGAAATGATCAAGGGAAATAAGAATAAAAAGAAAAAGAGGGGAGTCTTTATGACTATTTCTCCTTCTTCCTTAAGCCCAGTTTTATTATTACTGCGGCAGCAAAGATGAGTCCCATGCTTGGGATGAGTAGGTTGAGCCTGTTCGCTGAAACAAGTGTGCCACCTACTACTGACGGCTCTTCCAGACTGTAAATATAGTAAAAGGCATACGTCGTAACACCTGAAGGATTTTCAGTATATGCGCCATAATTACGTAGGTCAGCAGGTGTTATCTTAAACCCTGTGAACCTGTCAACGAAGTCTGAAGCACCTTCACTTCTTTTCGAAAAGAGCTGACAATGGGTAACCGACCCACCGGGAAATGGGTTTGCTCCCATTGGGTCGTCGCTGAAACGAAGTACATCACTCCAAGTGCTGGGGTCATTCACATTGCCTCCGTCATCCAGCAATACCACATCTCCTGGATTTACTGGAAATGGCAGTGTCACTAGCGTGCCGTTTTCGTATATATATTGAATTTGGGTTTGTATGACAATATCTGAGACCTCACCTGGCTTAGAACCTTGTGCGAAAGTGGGAAGGGCTGTTAGCAAGGGTATGCTGGCAGCTACGATTAATGCAATCAAAGTAGAAGCGAACGCCATTTTTCTAACGCTTTTATGACAATTCATTAGGGACATCTCACCGTAAGTGAGTATTTAATGTTTCTTGATGAACATAAGGGGAAAGAAAACAGGAACCGGAAGCTGATTAAGAATGTACCAGGGTTAACAATATGTTTAAAAGAATTTTAATAAGGTAACCACGTGGGAACATATGAGCAAGCTGAGGATACTCGTCTCGTCAAAGTCCTTCGGAGTCCATTGTGGAGAGGCAATCGAAACGTTGAACAGTTTTGCGGAAGTCGAAACCAAACTGATAACCAGCCCAGACCAGATGGGAGACGCTGTCAACAGCTATGATGGAATCGTATTAGGCAATGAGAAAGCTGACCAAGATATTTTGATGCATGCGACAAGGCTCAAGATCATCGCGAGACATGGAGTAGGCGTCGACAACATCGATTTGAAGGCTGCTACGAAGAAGGGCATAGTCGTGACATATACGCCCTACGCTAACTCGGATTCGGTAGCTGAATACACTATAGCCCATATTCTGAATGTCATGAAATCGATTCCCAAAGCTTACCTGGGCGTGTTGAATGGGGGATGGAGCAGGTTCTTGGGTTTTGAATTGATGGGTAAGACGGTTGGGATAGTTGGTTTCGGGGCTGTTGGGAAAAGGGTAGCGAAGAAGCTTCAGGGTTTCGAAGTCAAGATAATGGCGTATGATCCCTTTGTCAAAGATGAAGAGTTTAGGAAGGCTGGTGTGACGGCTTCTGACCTGGAAAGTCTTCTTCGTGTTTCAGACGTTGTAACACTCCACGTCGCGCTCACCTCGGAGACGAAGCACTTGATGAACTTGGATAGGCTGAAGCTGATGAAGAAGGAATCGTACCTGATCAACATGTCAAGAGGCGCCATAGTGGACGAAAAAGCCCTCTGTGAAGTTCTCAAGCAAAAGGGGATCGCTGGGGCTGCGTTGGACGTCTTCGAACAAGAGCCAATAAGCAAAGACAGTCCGCTTTTGACCTTGGACAATATTGTTCTTACACCGCATAACGCAAACTTTACCCTTGAATCGCTGAGGAGGACGGACATGATGAACGCAACCGACCTAGAACTCTTCTTCAAAGGAGAGAAGCCAGTTAACGTTGCCAATCCAAAAGTCTAATAGCAGTGGTTGATTCTATCAATTAGGAAATTTCCTTTTCGCGTCTTAGAGTTCACTAATTATAGAGTTAGGGTCTTTCTTCAATTTCTCTTCTCTTTGCTTTTCTCTTTTTTCCCGAAACTCATATGAAGATTCTTGAATTGGCTCGACGTAGAAACTAACTGGCTCAAATGTGAATTCTTCAGAATCAGGGATCTTTTCTTCCTCCCTTTTTCCTGAATACCTTGATCGGGAATTTTGTCGGGGGTTTTAGTAGGTCCCTTAAGTACTTCAAACATAATTTTTTGAGACGGTGGTATTTTGCTACCTTGTGACTGGAACACCTTATTGTATGAGTGATCAGACTTTTCGAATGCTTCATCAACGAGGGCGTACTTTATGAATTCTTCGTCTGTCATACTAAATTCTTCGTTCCATAACTCCTTTAATAGCTTCATGCAACTTAGGCGATAAAATAATTCTTCAAATTTGTTGTCAGCCATTATTCTCATCGCGTTCTTACAGTTGAGGAAGTTCTTGTAGACTCTCCAATCGTAATCACTGCCACTTTGTTCTGCAAACTTTACTCTGACATCCTGTTGCGGGAATGCTATAGGCTTACCTTCTCGAGCGCATTTATTGAACTTATTGAAGTAGTATCCGACGGAGCTCCCCGGTATTCCAGTAACCGCTGAGGTTTTTTCAACCGTATACCCACTTTTCCAATAAAAGTACAATTTTTCATTCCTTTCTACGTTGGGTTTAAACGATTTGGGTCGGTTAACCAATTTGTCCATTATCCCATCGGATTCCTATGGGATAAATTTTTCTAATCTTCCATAGTAAATATTACCTTGGAGTTATGCCCCAGAGCTATATTCCAGAAAATCCTATCCAGAGGTTTTTAGACGATATTATGTTTATGCTAAGGGGAAGGGTTGGAAATACGATGCTAAAACTCTGATCGATGTCATTACTTGTGAACACATAAAGTCACAAAACCTTCCAATCAAAAAATTCATATAATATTGTCCATATTTACGCCAAAGGCTAATATTCAGAGTTCGTAAAGATTATATTTAATAGTTCCAATTTTAGACTAGTGTTTTTAAATAAATGGTTAATTGTCTTTTTATATTACTTATTATACTGAAAGTTGAGAATAAGTTACATAAATAAAGCTGATATAGGCAAAGAAATCCCAAAACAGGAAAAACGGATTTCAGAAAAAAGTTCACTTATTGATCAGCTAACTCCATTTATGAAACTTTTAATATCTGATTATTGTTATTTGTCTGATCCAGAATGATTTTTTTAGGTGCTGGGGCATCTGCTCCTTTGAAAATACCTATAATGGGAAAAATGGTTGAGCAATTTAAAGAAAGAATAGAAGGCAATGAAGAACGTGCTTTCTATTATGAAATCAAAGAAGCATTAGCAGAAAGTGAAGGTTCTGTTGGAAATGCCATTGCATTTGACTTAGAATCTTTATTAACTATCCTAGAGGATTTTTCAACTACCAAAAGAGCTGTCTCTCTGGCATCAATGAGTTTCGTATTTCATATCATCACGGAACTTGAAGAAGGCGAATTTGTTAAAGAAGCTAGAAAAAGGTATAAAGTAAAGGCAGCCAACCTAAAGAAACAACTAAAGAATTTTATCTTTGAAATATGTATGAAACCGATTCTAGCAGGAATAGAAAAAAGCAGTTATAAGGAACTGATAACTTATTTTGGCCCATTATTCACAGTTCTGAATTTTGCACAAAAAAGTGATGTAAAAAAATGGATTTTCACAACAAATTGGGACTGATCCTTCTGGAAAGATCAGCAATATTAAGAAACCTTTGGGAGATCAACTCTCTTTGCCAAAGCTTGGTAGAGATTAACTCATTAAGATTTTCGTTCTTCAATCTTAAATTAGATATATCAAGGATTTCCTAATCAAGCCT
>CAVXDT010000008.1:0-61510 GCA_963760525.1 Nitrososphaeria archaeon | reverse complement strand
TGGCGGTCAATGAACTCTGTCGGCGGGAAGGCATCAAGCCAGGAGCTTACTATGCATGGACCAAGGACTTCATGGAGGCTGGGAAGGAGCGGCTAACACGGGATACTGTCAGGGATGCCACACGTCGAGAGATCGACGAGATAAAGCGGGAGAACGCCGAGCTCAAGCAGTTGGTGGCGGACCTTTCGTTGGAGGCTTACCGTCTTAAAAAAACGACTATTCCTCCGCTCGGCCGCAATGGCGACGGCGCATGAGTGCCGGGGGAAAAAGCTATTATCTTGGCCCAGGTGGAAAACCAGTCCAGGGGCAAACGGCAGGCGCTCATGGCACTGGGGATACCCAAAAGCAGCTTCTATCGGTGGCGCCAGGCGCAACCCGATTCGGGAAACCGGAAAAGACCGTGGAACCGGATCATTCCCGAAGAAGAAGACAAGATACTGGCGGTAGCCCGGGAGTCCCCTGAACTCAGCAGCCGGCAACTCTCAGCCTGGATCACGGATAATGAGGGTTTTGCCGTATCCGAGTCGACGGTGTACCGCATTCTAAGAAGGGAAGGCCTGGTGAAACGACTGGAGGAACAGCTCATAGCCGGGAAGGAGTACCACACCAAGACCACACGGCCACACCAGATGTGGGCCACCGATGCCTCCTACTTCCGGGTAGCCGGTTGGGGCTACTATTACCTGGTGACCGTGATGGACGACTATTCCCGTTTCATCCTGGGCTGGAAGCTGCAGAAAGACATGTCAGCCAACTCCTTGATCGAGGTGATTCAGAAAGCGGTGGACGCTACCGGCATGACCGATGTGCCTGTCGAGGACCGCACCAAACTCCTCTCGGATAACGGCGCTGGCTACGTCTCCAGAGCCTTTCGTGATTATCTAAACTTGGTGGGTATCGGGCATATCCTGGCCGCACCCTTCCATCCCCAGACCAACGGCAAGGTGGAACGCTACCAGCAGTCTTTGAAACGAGAGGTGAACCAGTTACCCTATGAGCTTCCCAGCCAGCTGGAACGGGCGATTGCCGCCTTCGTCGACTACTACAACCACCGCCGTTACCACAAGGCACTCGGTGATGTGACGCCTGCCGATGTCTTATATGGCAGGAGAGGGGCGATCCTGGAGCGCCGAAAGGAGGTGCAAATACAAACAATTAATCGTCGCAGAGACTATAACCAGGGCCTCAGAGAGCTTGTTAACGCCGCCTGATTATGCCAAAGTGTTCGGTGCAAAAAGTGTCCCATATCGCTGATTGACAACACGTCGCAGAGACTATAACCAGGGCCTCAGAGAGCTTGTTAACGCCGCCTGATTATGCCAAAGTGTTCGGTGCAAAAAGTGTCCCATATCGCTGATTGACAACAATCTTGAATTCCGAAATTTCGCTTTACACGATATCAATCTTGAAGTTGAGTCGGGTGATTATTTTTTACTGGTCGGGCCGACTGGCGCTGGTAAGACGCTTCTGCTTGAGACAATCGCGGGGTTGCACAAGGTGAAGAACGGTGAAATATGGATTGATGATGGGATATAACATTACTCGAACCTGAAAAACGGAATATCGGCATGGTTTATCAGGATAGTGCCCTGTTCCCTCACCTCTCCGTTGTCTAATCGACTTGTTGGCAATCACTTCTACCCTGTCACAGATGGAAGTCTGGGTATTTACTTTGTTGACGTTGAAAACACAATTGTAGCACATAACTTTTTCATTGGTGATGGTGCACACTGCAGTTGGAAAAACGCTGGGTTGGGTATTGATAGCAGTTTCAGCGTGAAAGTCACCGATAACGAATTCAGAGGTCTAAATTACTCTGGGGTTGTGCTTGATAATAACACTAGACCTTTTAGCTCGAGAAGCGTCTTTGTTTCAAACAATCTCTTCGAATACGTGGGGATTGGCTTTGAAATCGATGGCATGGTAAGCGTTGGCGCAAAAAATGCTTGCGAAGCTATTTACATAATCGGTAACCAAGGATACAGCTGCCATAACATCGCCCATGTAGGTGTATTAGGAAGCAATATAGCAAACAATGTTGTAATAGAAAATAATTACCTTGACATTGGTTACAAAGGATTTAGACTATATGGCAACAACTATAACGTTATTCTCAGACATAATATAATGTTGAATCTGACCTCCACGCCAAGTCTGGAAACGGGCACTTTAATAGCTGAAGGAAATGTCGGATATAGAACAAGTAACAGTCTTTTATCTGGGCCATTTGCTGTAGATTCTGTTGGTTGTAATTCTGTTACTGTAAGCCACGGATTAGATTATGTGCCATTAGCGCAGGATGTTCAGGCGACGATCGTTGAAGAAACTGACGTAGACGACTATTGTGCTTTCATCACTAAAGTAAAGGATATAACTTCAACCCAGCTAACAGTAGACATTTATGTTCAAACAGCAAGTGCAACATTTGGAGCCACAGCGAAAGTAAGTGTCAGAATAGAAAACGTATGATTCCTAATAGCTAAAGAAGTGACTTATTAGAAGTTTATTAAGTTGCACTATATTCTGTTATAATGGGATATTTGTCGAAGAAAGCTAATAGCTTCTTTTACCATTTCAAGCTAGTATCGGAAGCATTGTTTGGTCCTATACCAGACTATTATGAAATGTTTTATGATTATGAAGATTATCACAAAAAGGGAAGCATTGATCCTCTCTCTTATTGGAGAGCACAGATAGTCGCAGACATAATAGCTCAAGGAGCGAAGATATTGGATGTCGGCTGTGGTGACGGTACAGTAGCAGACCACCTTAAGCGTGTCAAGGATGCTGAAGTAGTCGGTCTTGATATCTCACAAAAAGCGATAGAATCTTTCATCAAGAAAACAGGCTTTCAAGGCCATATCAGAGACGTTGACAATGGATTGGGTTTGAAGGACAACGAGTTTTATGACTACATCATTTTTACGGAAGTTCTAGAACATCTAAAATATCCACACAAAGTGCTAACGGAAGCAGTAAACCATGCAAAGTACGTGATTGTGAGCATACCGAATGCGGGATGGATAGTCTGGAGGCTCCAAATGCTGAGAGGTTACTTTCCAAGACATTCATTCACTCACCTACACTTTTGGACTGTTAACGACTTCTACCTTTTCTGTAAGAAACTCGGAATAAGAGTGATCGATTTCAAAACATTCCTGCCAAAGTCTGCAATCCGTTCCAAGATCATTCTCAAACTCAGAAATCTTCTAGCATATCAATCCTTCTTCGTGTTAAGGGGAAAACAATAACAAACCTGATTAACGGTAACTTTTTGAGTGAATATAATACATACCAATATTTTAAATATAAAACGAAATTATTTCTGTGAACTTGTTAAAAAAAAGAAAAAAGGGGATGATGATGTTATTTTCGGTTTTACTTCTTCTTTCTGTACAGTGTGTAAGCGATTAGTGAAGCTGGTGCTATAACTGCTGAGGCTATGCCAAGCCAGGATGTTATTGCTCCGAGTCCGGCTGGTGCTTCCAGTTCTCCGCCGACGAAATTCATCATCTTGTCTACGAAGATTCCTGAAGAGGAGTACGTTAAATGTTCTATCTGCTGGATAAGGTCCTGAAGTGGGGAAGGGAACATGGCCTGCATCATTGTATACTTGCACGATAATTTTACTTCCACCTTTTGGTGCGTTAACTCTGAATATCTCGTAGACTCCTCCGTCGAAAACGGTTCCCGCTATTTGTTTGCTGGCTAAAAGCTGTGTGCCTGTCTCATCATATATGCGATATTCCTCTGAATACCTTGAGGTCGTCTCATAATCGTAGGCATATAATGATAGGACGTATGCTCCCATCGGGAAGCAGAGAGTTACATTAAAGTAACCATGTACTGGCTGGCAGCGTTCTCCGCCATCGTCCCAGCACGTCAGTCTCCATCCCGGACCATTCCCTGTGTCCGGTATTGACCTGGTAAAGTATACTTCTCTCGGGTCGGTCTGGGAGGTGTCCCAGTCTTTCCATGCAAATTCAAAAGCAGGGTATTGAATGTAGGGAGGTTCTCCTGGAAATATTCTCGTGCCATTAATGTAATAGCTAAAGCCTTGAATCTGTGAAACGAACTCGTCATAGTATGGCGGTTCAGCCCTCCACGCGTCTAAGTTATCAACTTGCTCTTGTGTCCAACTAAATGGTGGATCAGGAAGGTCTACTATGCCTCCTATTGGCACAGTGTAGTTGCCTATCGCTATCTGATAGTGAGTTCTAGGGGGGTTCGGTAAAATGAAAGCATATTTTCCATACTGGCAGTCGCCAAGAGGGTTAGCTTTCGGATGAAGCCAGTCTCCTTTGGTTAAAGTGTCTTCTCCTACCCATGAAACAGAAGGAAGAGCAACAGCTCCAACGCCAAAGCTCATGGTGAGTAGTGTTACCAAGATGAGTATCGACAATATTTTCACCCCATGTGATGTCACTAAAGTATTCTTCATGAGTTGGATTAAGACTTAACTATATATATAAACTTATCGTGGAAAATTAGCGTACGCTACATAAGCTCTCAAGTTACCATTAGGTTACTCGCAGACAATGAGACAACTACTTCAGCAGCTTGAAGTACGTGTGGTGGTTGGAAAAGTAATTAAATTCGTTGGAATTTACCTTAGAGTATCTTTACCAGTCTTACACTTAATACAGTAGTTGATGCTATTGCGAAGATTGCTAAAAGGATGCCAAAACCTGAGACAGGTGATGACTCTAACGCAGAATCTCCCTCATAATAATAGTAAGTAGTAGTATCACTTGTAGTATCGTCAACAATCGCTCTAGCTCCTTGGCTTATAGCCATCTTTGACGATAAAGCAACTGCCACTATGACAAATACTGCAAGCAGTGGGAGCATTAAATTTTTCATTGCATTGCAATAGGATTCCTCATATATAAACCTTGAAATTAATGTCAGTTATTGACATCAAAAGTCATCAAGTGACAAAAATCCTGTTTCTGACAAGAAAATTGCCATTTCTTATAAAAAATTTAACCAAAATAAGACTTGAATAGTGATATCATTCATGATAGTGATAATGAAGAAAATAGTGCCCCTAACGTTTATGTTGGTAGTGTTTGTTGGATTCGGATATCTAGCTACGCTTCCAGTAAAAGGATTTGTAATAGGTTTAGGACAAGCCTTAATACGTTCCCTTCGCTAAAGTGTAGAATAGGGATTGCTTGAAGGATAAGGGGACAGTTGTCAACTGGAAAGAAACTATAGTGGACGTCTCCATTTACTTCTTCGTAATCTTATCCCTTTTCGAAGCCGTCATCCTCTCATACTGGATCCTTCTAGCGCTTGGTGTAATAGAAACAAGCGCATCTTTGGGACAGGAACTTGTAAAACAAGAAGCCAACATATTCTATATAACAGCTGTGGTCGCACCTATAATGTTCACAATAACCATCTTCTCATGGCTTTCGAAACCGGTACTAAATATCATTTCCAAAACAAAACTATCGCACAGGTTCCAAAACAAAAGCCTCTCAAGGATTCAACACATCTTTACGCTCCAAGAGCAGTTGGATAGAAGAGATGTTACCTTATTAGTTCTCTTGTGCTCGATGGCTGCTGCGACCCTACTCGCGTTATTTCCCTATTCACCAGCACTAAACCCCAACCTACGCACAATAGGTACTGACACCAATGATTATGCTTCAATCTATCTTGCAAGGATGGAAAGCCAATCCTCTCTCCTGGAAACCGTGACTTACACGTTTACAAAGTTCTCTGATAGGGCTTTGGGTCTTTTGTTCATGTACGCTTTCCATCAGATTATTGGGGGTTCAAGATTGGCTGTCTCCATGTTTTTTCCAATACTACTGGCTCCTTTGACAGTTCTGTCAACATACATTTTCGTCCGCGAAGCCCGCTTCAGTAATACGGTTGCGTCCTTAACTGTAATCTTCACAGCCTTCTCATATTATCTTGTCACTGGAACGGTGGCAGGGCTCCTGTCAAATTGGATGGCAATAATTGAAATCTACATCTTTTCCGGCCTTTTCATCAAGTCGATTAGGCAAAATTCGACATTCTACGGGTTTATGGCAGCCTTAATCGGCGTACTGGTTTTCTTTACTCACGGGTCATCGTGGACCATGCTCATGGGCGTAATAGTCGTATACGGTCTAATTCAGATAATAAGAAACCACAGCTGGAAAGGCATTCTGTCATATTCAGGAGCTCAAGGCCTCAACCATTATAGTACTGGTTAATATTGCAGCGAATACGATCAGAAACTACCTTCTATCCCTCGGTCCCAGAATCGAAGGCGTGAGACTAGTCCAGACCGGTATGTCCCTTGAAAACTTGGCCAACTACTGGACAACTCTTGACCAGACGTTCTTCCTGTACATGTTCAAGACTTTCTTGAACCCAATGATACTCTTCCTGGTCCTAGTCGGCGTATTGACCCTACTGAATGATAAACAGCCCGCTAACATCTACCTGATGAGCTGGTTCATAGCATCAGCAATTCCCTTTACGCTCAGCGACCTGGTGTTGCAGTCTCGAATAATGTACAATCTTCCCATCTCAATCCTGGCCGCATACGGGGTTAGCACGCTCCTGACTCCACTAAAGAATACAATCGATCCTCGAAGATATGCCAGATTGAAGTCAGCAATAATCATAGCCATAGTGTTAACCGGGCTAAACTATGCGTTACGCCTAATATTTGAGGTACTAAGTTACTACGTCCCAATCTGATGGACTGCTTGAAGTCATGTTATCGAATAGGGAATGCGGAAAATGTCCTAAATACCATGTATGAGCGTAGAAGGTCATCAATTGAGATTGCTCAATCAGACGATTTTTTTAAGTTGGTCTGAACGTATCTAGAATTGATATGTCATAGATTGGCATAAGACGTCATCAAGTGACAAAAATCGGGTTTCTGACAGGGAAATTGTCATTTTTTGTAAATAATTTCATCAAAATAAAACTTAAATACTCACAATATGAAGATAACCGCAATGAAGAAAATAGTGCCCCTATTGTTTATGTTGGTAGTGTTTGTTGGATTCGGATATCTAGCTACGCTTCCAGTAAAAGGGCAAGTAGAACCTGAATGTGAGACTACTACCTCATATTACTCCACTACTACGACGTGTACATGCACTTCTACCTGGACTGTTACTCACACCTCTACTTGTACTTCGACTATTGCAAGTGATATGATCGGTCCTGACTGCGTAACCACGACCTATCCCTGTACTCACACGGAAGTTAAAACTACTACGTATCCATGTGCCTGTACCTCACCTGCTGATGCGCGTGTCGCTGAATCTGGATTTTCTGCTGATTCGGGTTTGAGTAATATTATGATGTTTGTCGTGATGGCTTCAACAGTAGTCGTAGGCTCGAAGCTTGTGAAAGACTATTTGTAATAAGTTAGGGCAAGCCATGCATGTTGTAGTCTGAGAAAATATTATGTAAGTAATTGTACTAGCGCTTGTAGTTCATACCATATCCAGGAAACGTCTTGCGATTTCGAAGCCTATCTAGCTAGCTGAAAGGGTGGGGAATAGTTCCCCTCTCCACATTTTTTATAATAGATTTGTCTCTGCGCAGCAGCACATAAACCAGTTGATCTTCCAAGTAGACAGGATAATTGGCTTAAGACTAAATTGGATTGTGAAATCAGGTTGTCTCAAGTTTAGTCAATGATGCAAATACTTAAAAAACAGTCATACAGAAAATAGATTGAAAAATAATATGAGCTTCAGAAGGTTAACGGACTATATCACAAGTATTGCAGTTGTCACCATCGTAATTCTAGCGGGTACTATCGGATTCCTATATGGAAGCAGTTACAACCCTAGGACTCAGACGATTACTATTAATCAGACTACAACAAAGACGATCGTGGAGACTCAGAAAATTAATCAGACTACAATAACATCAACAATTAAATCAACGATTACTTCTACAATTACGGTGACTACTACGAGTGCGTCCACTGTTACTCCAACAAACATGACCAGTGGCTCATTCACTTATTCGCCATCGTCTCCTCTCAAGATACAGTCAGTTCAAGCCATCGTATCCCGAGCTGAGAACGGAGACAGATATGTCACCTTTACCGTCGAGCTCAAGAACACAAGCAACTCTACCATCTACATCGTCGGAGGCTGCGGCAGCGGACTCTACCTGTCCACTCCCGCGGACTCCGCAGTACTTCAAGAGATTTCCAGCGGGCCCGTATGCCTTTGTCCTGAGTTCATCATGCCGCTCTATCAGGGCCAGAACCACACCTCAACCGTCCCAGGCTGCTGGAGCGGATACGCAGTCAAACTGCTGAGTTCGGGGATGGTTACAGTAAATCTCACCCAATACTGGTCAACAGAATCATCGGGTGCCCAGAACGAGAACCATACTTCAATTACCGCTTCCTTCACGTTCACATTTAATAATTAATAATATTCTCAAACTAATATTCTCAGTAGCTATACAAACTAAAACCTAGAAAAAAGTTAGAATTAAAAGAGGTAATGGAGTAGATCTTTGCGAGCGTAAAGGCTTATATAACACCTTCGTTCCTCGTATGCTAAGTGATGACTTGACAAAATACAAACCTGTCACGATGTTTGGTGTCTTGCTGATCGTTATTTTATCATTTTCCGCCATTCCCGTGTTCGCTGAATCGCAACAAAATGCAGTAGTCGGTGTCTCACAAAGCGTGCAAGCAAGTAATGTAGTAGGTAGTCCTTCGCAAAAAATCAGCGTTGTGGAAACTATAACTGACAACCTTGATGAGACATGGACTTATTCTTACAAGATCTGCTTCAACGCGGAAACCAAGAACATATGGATGATTATCATATCTACGAGATTTCCTTCTGGAACAACATTGGGTTCCTTAACCAACTTTAATAGCCACCCGTCTTGGTTCAGCGATTACAGTTCCATAGATTCTGTGTATCCTTGTTATGATGCCAGAAACATTGATTCGTCAATAACTCAAATTGAATTCACTCAAACTTGGCCTTCGTTTCCCGGGCCACCTTTACTAGAGCCTATTGTTCCTGGAGAACTGGCTTCTGGCTTCTCTTTCAGGGCGAACGCGTACGATCCCAACCCGAAGGTCTTCGAATATGAAGTGGAGGGTCACTGGGCTGCTTTCAGTGATGGAATTGTTTCTGGCTGGGGTTGGACCAGTAACGTATGCCGCCACGGAACACCTCCTGTTGGTGGTGAATTAGTCGTTTCAAGCGAACCACAAAGTGCTATATCGAAGTACGGTCTACTGTTCTCCATGGTATTAATTGCTCCAGCAGCTGCCATATTCTACCTGGAAAAGAAGAAGAGGAGAAGATAGAGAGAAGTAAAATATCGAACAGCTGACCATCCTCTTTTATTGTATTCACACTTAATCCTAAACCATTTCCTATTTCTTAATTTGTATTCTTTGCACGATGTTCCAACCACGATAAACTGTATGGGCTAGTAATGAAATCCCAGATACACACAGGAATCGCAAGAACTTCTACGATATTTATCGCGGGCACAAGAAATCTGTCAGCTTTCTCAGCATCATACAATCTTATTCAATACACATATTTGTCTGTAGCATGCATATAACTCTTGTTCAAGAAGAAATTTCAATTTCTTTATTTACTGCTTTTCCCATGCTAAAATAGGTTTTTTGGGCTTTCATAAGCTAAAGGAATACTATTATTTCATAAAGAAATTCAATAAAAAAAGTGGGTAGGAGGCTTTGTTAGGACCTTTTCTCCTTTCTCTTTGAGCCCAGTACTATTATCGCTCCGGCGACGAACATCAGTCCCATGCTTGGCACAAGTAGGCTGAGCCTGTTCGCTTGAACGAGCGTACCGCCAACAGGTAACACAGCAGGGCTTTGGTAACAGATTTCGTTCGCAAGCAGCTTCTTATTCGGATGATCGTTGCCAAAAGTGCCTATGTACATCCATTCGAGGGTGTTCATTGTCGCTATTACTTTGCCACTGCCATACGCGTATTCGATGAATACTGGCTGTGGAGCGCCTGCGGCATCCAACGTAGTCAATATGGTCCACGTGTCAACGGGCAGATTGGTGAAGTAGCCATGAGATGAAGACCCCCAGCCGTCGATATCATTTAAATTACCTGAATCCACTATGGGTCCATTGTCGTGCCCCAAACATGGCAGCATGTCAGCGATAACAGGATGACTAGAATCCGCAATACTATTATCGTTTGAAAGGTAGTATGTCTTTTTGACGCCTGCTACAAAAGTGTATTTGCTCCAGTTACCATCATTGCCGGGTCCAGATGCAAAGTCAGCAAGGTTAGCTGATAGGGTTCCTCCGGCGTTGACGAAGTCCACGATCTTCTGACTTATTACTCCGCCTGGGAAGAGGTTGTCGTAGAAGGCTTGAGTCTGAGCTGACGCGATGATAATGTCTCTGAATGGGCTAAGGTCGGTCGCGCCTAATTCAGATGATGTTATCATGCAGAACAGCTTTTTCTGGGCGAGAAGCTCGTCTACTACAGCACCATAGGGGCTTCCACCTGCTGCCATTCCCCATGGGGTAACGTCTTGGATCAGCAGGATGTTTTGTGACCCAGTGTATGGGTATGGGTTTGACGTGGATTGTATTGGCTGCGGCGTTTGTGCCTGGGGATCGAACTTGGATGATCCGCTTGCTGCGTAGGCTATGCCAGTGTGAAGAAAGATTATGGCAATTATCAGTGTTATTGTAAGCACAGTCAACTTACTGTATGTACGTTCTTTATTCATGATTCTCTCCAAGTCGATGTCTTATGCAATAATATATAAATTTATAATTAATAGTTTACACATTTTTCATAATATTATGTTTGAAACTCGCAAAAAAGATTCCATTGCTTGTCCTTATGATATTATTGGTTTATGGCATCCTCGGAGAATTTAGGCTTTCATCAGCAATACTATTCAAAAAATAAAGAGAAGGATTACCTGATAGGCCTCGATATAGTTCGAATTCATAATAGAAAAAAGGAGGGGTTTCTTAGACTTTGAGCTTCTTCCTGACAGTTAGCATTGACACCGTTATCGCTGCCACCGCTGCAATCGATGCTAAGAAGACAGAGGGCAACATTGGGCCGATGTTTAGCGCGGAACTGCTCACAAGCTCTCCGCCGACAGGAGGCACCCTTCCGATGCAGACGAACGAAATCTCGTTCTCCATCATATCCACCGCATCAGCCAAACCGTTGCCATTACCGTCGCCACGGACTTCATCAAGCAGGAACGTGTTGAGCAAGGTTCTGCCATTGTTAGCTATCACGATAAACGCCTTTGCGTCCGCAGGTGACGACGTGATTCCGCCTACAGCATAAGCACTGCCTATCACCTTCTCCGTTATCGCGCTAACACCATAAACCTGGGGTGTTGTCTGAACGAGCGGGTTGGGAATGGTATTCCGTGTTCTGAAAACAGCGTGCGTGGAATCCCACGCGTACAGAGATGCAAGAACTCCTATCGCGACAGCGGACCCTTGATCGACACCGAGGGTAGCCCAAAGAGGATGAGGATTCTGGTTCACCAGCCATGAACACATGATGAGCTTGCCGCCGCCTGCCACGTATGCGTTGAGTGCATCGTACGTTGCAGAATCCACCCTATTGTTCTGGTTGTCGAAGATCACACAGCAGGGATTCATCGTGCTCAGCGCTGTTTTGAATCCTGCGAAATCGCCGTTGTAATATGCTGCGTAAGCTTGGCCCAGTCTTTGCAGAGCTTGGTCGACTATGGTGTTCGGAGCTGTGAAAACAACTCCGTCAGCGTAGACAAGAATACATGGATCGCTGCCTACCCTCTGTGAACTTACCTGTGAAGTAGCGCCTGGATTTAGAGAGTTCTGATCAAGAGCAAGGACATATGAAGGGCTAAGGAAGAGTATTGCCCCAATTATGACAACTAATAGTAAATTCTTCATTCAAAGATATATGTGAATAATTTGCCCTTAAATACTTTTCTTTCTCCTTTTTTCATTCATTTTCAGACTGTTCCAACGCTTATAAGATACTTCCAAATACGTGATAACTTGAATGATATGACTAAAATTGAATGTTCATATTATTTTGTTAAGAAAAGTATTGATAAAATCCTAATTCTTTCGATAATTCCAATTCTATTGTTTTCATCACTAAACGCTAAAGTGTATGGGAATATCCGATACGGAGACTCGGACGTAATCAGCGTCACGGTGAAAGACATTCTAGCGAATAGGGCAAGCTATGATGGTAAGATTATTAAAGTGAACGGCACGCTTGTCGCAATCGCCGGTAGAGCCATTGAATACCAGCTTGTAGAAGAGGGTTATGCTGTGGACCTGGCATTCAATTCGACATGGCATCCGAAGGCGTACCTCGGACTGAAGGTCACCGCGATCGGTTTGTTCGCTGCAGTGAATGAATCAACACTACTAAACGTAAGTGAGCTGATCGTTGGCAGCGGTCAAATCGTACAAGAGTCTTTTCATTCAACTGGCAATCCTAATGTCCTCGTTATCCCTGTCATATTCAGTGATAAGGAAAATATGATGACAACGTATGAAGTTGCGAGCGTAGTGAATTCCATGGGGGATTACTATTTGGAGAATTCCCTTGGCAAGCTCAACTTCTCCGTGTGGTATGTCAGTATGTGGATGATGATGCCCCACAGTTACAGCTATTACGGTAGCGACACGCACTTCAATCAATACATCAGTAACGCCCTAGCCCTCGTAGACTCGTACGTGAATTTTAACGGTTTCCAGTTCGTAATCGTCGTTCACGCAGGCGACGACGAAGCATACTCCCATTACGCAGGAGACATTTGGTCAATGTCATACGTGGGCGGCGTCCCATTCCTAACCAACGACGGCATCGTTACAATAGGCACTTGTACTGTAGCAGAATTCGATCCCATGGGCGTATACGCACATGAGAGTGGTCACATGCTGGGGTTACCAGACCTTTACGACTACGATGGAATCGAGACCTTTGTGGGCGAGTGGGATCTCATGGACGCGGGCTCCTGGAATGGACCCGTTGGCCTTCCAGGCTCCTCTCCCGCTCACTGCACTTCATATGGTAAAATTCAACTTGGCTGGCTGAACGCTTCAAACGTTCGCCAAGTCAATATGGGAGAAAACGTGACCGTTCTACTCAGTCCCCTTGAAGTTCCATCAGCCTCCTTCCAGGCGATAAGGATACCTCTCTCCTCCTCTGTATACTATCTTGTGGAAGTCAGGAAGAAGGTCGGATACGATACCTACCTGCCAGGTCAAGGAGTCCTCGTCCTATTCGTCAACGAGACGTTGGAATCCGGGCATGGCATTGTCTGCGTCATGAATCCCTCACTACAGGCTTACGGGGTCGGTGCAGTATATGAGGATGTGAAAAGGAACATCGAAATAAGGGTCGTCTCATCTTCTGGGCCCAACTACTATGTCCAGGTCGCAATGTTACAGACCACCCTGCGCGACTTTGAAACACTATTTGCAGGCAACAATGTAACCATGATCTACCCGTCCGACCAAACCCCTAAGCCTCTGGGCTGCGGACCCGCATTGGTAAGCGATTGGACCGCGTCCGCCTTCATATACACCAAGCTAAATGATGTAACTGAGAGATTGGACACGAACGGTACATTCGTAAATCAGACCAGTGGCAGGGTTCTAGGAAGTCCAGGCGTAGGCATAATATCCTTCGGCGGATCATTCGTCAACCCAACCGTCAAATACGCTGAGCTCGATACGACACCAGCACAGGATAGGGCACCGCTCAAGTTCCACGACGACTGGGTTGGGCACATATACAGTTTCCAGCATTCGAACGGGACAAGCATTCCAGGCGCAAGCATGTCATCACTTACCATCGGTCAAGGACAGGACATGTTCATGATAGAAGTCTTCATGGACAAAAGTGGAAGATACGTGATGTTCTGCTACGGTTTCGGATGGAAAGGCACCTACGCTGCAGGAAAATACTTTCACACAACGATCTATCCCAACCTGAACTCGTACGATGTAAGCTGGATCATCGTAAAATGGAACGACACAAATCTTGACGGTTTCGTGAACGCTCCAAACGATGGCGACACATATACTATAATAGCATCAGGTACTTAACTCACCAGACAACTAAAGATTCAAATAAACTCCCTCTATGTATGTCTAAGATATTCTTGATTTTTCGCACTTTGAAAATATTTCACTTTGAGCTCAATATTGTCATAATTCTATTCTTTTCCCTAACCAAGTCGAGTAAACTTAAATACTTCAAACGAAGACACTGAAGTCGAGTAAAATGATAAGAAAAACAGCGATTTACACGCTTCTTCTAGCCATAATTTTATCCGTTTCAATCTCTCCTCTCGCGTACGCTGATCAGGGCACAGCATGTCCGACTTGCGTGCACCAAGAAGCGACTGGGACTCCTCTTACACTATCATTCGAAGACACTCTTAGGGGAGGCTACGTCGCAAACGGCGTATGCATGAGGAACTACGGTTACGGCACGATAGACATCTCGGGCGTGCCAGCCAACAGCCATGTAGTGCAAGCCTTCCTATACTGGGAGATACTGAACGATACTAAGAGTCCGAGCATGTATGATGGAACGTTTGAGGGCGCGGCGATAACTGGCACCATGATAGCTAATCCAGGTTCCCCCTGTTGGCCTCCAACTTATGCGTGGGTGTTCAGGGCTGATGTTACCTCTTTGATCAAGACTGGAATCAACGGAGCATACTCTCTCACTGGATTCGCTTCTGGTACGACAAGTGGCGCTGGTCCATTCGTAACCCAACCTTGGCCTCTGCTTGAAGGCGCTTCCCTCGTTATCGTCTACGGAAACTCGATGCTGCCAGATAGGATAGTACAAATCTACGATGGAGGAGTCACCTTTACCGGTCAAACTACAACCAATATTGGTTTCATTGCAGCAGGCAGTAATCCACAAGCTAAGACCACATATATCGTAGGCGATGGGCAACTCCACGGCGTACCTCCTTCTTATCGTAATAATGCCTCTTGGAATGGGGCTACGATAATATCGGATGCTTTTGGAGGAAGGGATGTTGTTGACAGTACTGGTTCTCCCAACCTTGTAAATGGGACGCTCTGGGACACGGTAACTGCTGATGTAACAGTATTGCCAGGAGATACTTCTGCGGTCGCAGATATAGCAACTTCAATTGACTGTGTTACGTGGGTTGCTCAGGTCTTCCAGGTTGACTATCGTCCATCTCCAGTTGGCGGCGAGCTCGTTCTCACATCCACACCATCAGCTGTGCTGATGGCGTCTCTTGCTATAGCGTGCGTTTTAGCGGTTCTGGCTGGTTCGAGGCTCAGGAAACGTCTGACAGTTTCACGACCTATCTGAAAGATCCGTGGATAACTCCCCCTTCTTTTTTTATCAAAACTATCGATTCTTAACAGGTATCTTCCCTAGACCTGCTTTTCTTTCTCTTACATTTCGAACTTCCTATTCCTTTCTTTGGATTCTGCACTTGCTGCTGTTCAGTTAGAACTGCCTTCTCTTAGGCACTAAAGCCTGTTCTAGACGGTGCGCGTAGCGCTTGTAGAACCATCTCTTGACAGCTTCAGCGAGCAGCGCGTATGCGCCGAGAATCCCAGCTAGAACTAGGAAAAAGGCGGGTGGAGGCGCTGTGAAACCAAAGAACTTTCCTATCGGCGTAAATGGGACTATTATGGCAAAGCTTATGACGCTCAACAGCATGATGGCCAGATACTTGCTCGGCTTGCTCTTGTAGAAAGGAATCCGCCTTGTTCTTATGATTAGAACAACCAGCGTCTGCGAGCACAGTGACTCGATAAACCACGCGGTCTGGAACAGAGGCTCGTTTGTCCAAGCATTGAAGAGGTACAACATCGTAAAGAAGGTCGCGAAGTCAAAGAGAGAGCTCACAGGTCCCATTGTCACCATAAACCTTCTTATGAAAGAAATATCCCACCTCTTCGGCCTTTCAATGTATTCTGGATCAACATTATCTGTTGTTATAAGAGTCTGTGAAGTGTCGTATAACAGGTTGTTCAGTAGGATTTGAATGGGTTCCATCGGCAAAAATGGAAGAAACAGTGAACCGCCTGCAGCGCTGAACATGTTGCCAAAATTCGAGCTCACACCCATCATAATATACTTCATGGTGTTCCCAAACGTCTTTCGGCCCTCTAAGACACCTTGGGCTAGAACAGTCAGATCATTCTTTAGCAAGATAATGTCAGCGGATTCCCTTGCGACATCCACCGCGTTGTCCACGGAAACGCTCACATCTGAAGTCTTCAATGAAGGCGCATCGTTGATCCCATCACCCATGAAACCGACCACGTGCCCGTTCCTCTTCAAAACGTTGATTATTCGATCTTTCTGAGCAGGAGTTACTCTTGCGAAGACATTTGCTCGTTCAACGACTACTGCGAGAGCGTCATCTTGCATATTGGAAATATCACTCCCGAGAACTATGCCTTTCACCTCGAATCCCAGTTCGCTGCACACCTTTTTTGTAACAAGCTCGTTATCGCCTGTGAGAATCTTGAGTTCTACTCCTGCCTCCTTCAACATCCGCAGCGACTGTTTAGCTGTCTCTTTAGGCGGATCCAGGAATGCTACGAATCCCAAAAAGGTCATGTCACGTTCATCGTTTATCGAATAGACGGCCTTCTCTTCCTTGAGCCTCTTAGAAGCAACTCCTAAAACTCTTAACCCTTCAGCGCTCAGGTCAAGATATTTCTGCTCGATCTTCTTACGAATGTCTTCTGTAATATCTGAGATCAACCCCTTCAACTCGTAATAAGAGCAGACTTTGAGGATCTCCTCCGGAGCCCCCTTAGCTATGAAGAACCTTTCTCCCTTCTCTTCAACTACGACCGAGACACGCCTTCGCACAAAGTCGAAGGGTACTTCATCGATCTTTTGGAACTTTGTTATGTCAATTTCCTCATGTTTGAGGATGGCTTCATCAAGCGGGCTTCGCAGTCCGGTCTGAAAGTGACTGTTTAGGAAGGAGTGCAATAGTACTTTTTCGTCGTCTTCCCCCTCCAAATCTACATGAAGCAAAAGTCTTATCTGGTTCTCAGTTAGCGTGCCGGTCTTGTCCGTGCACAAAACGTTCATGCTGCCAAACGTCTCAATCGATGACAATCTCTTTACGATGACACCCTTCTTTGACATTGCCATAGCGCCTCTAGAGAGGTTTATGGTAATTATCATGGGCAGCATCTCAGGCGTTAAACCCACCGCAAGCGCAACAGAGAAAAGCAGAGCGGTCAAGACGCCTTCCTTATCAGGATGCATAAGCGCGTTTATCATGAAAACAAACAGCACCAAAATAATGGTAACCTGCATAATGAGAAAACCAAATTTCCTGATGCCCGCTTCAAACTCAGTTTCAGGAGCCTTTCCAACCAGCTTCTGAGCGATTTTCCCATACTCCGTCGAACCTCCAGTCCTAACGACTACCGCTGTCGCCGTTCCGCTGACAATCGAAGTTCCCATGAAAAGATAGTTGTTCCATTCAGTTATCGACTCTCCTTTTACATCCACGGGCATAGGTGTTTTTTCAACAGGAAACGATTCACCGGTCAACGCTGACTGGTTAATGAACAAGTCTTTAGCCTCAATGACGCGTGCGTCCGCAGGAGTTATGTCACCTGCTGAAAGAAAGATTATGTCTCCTGGAACGACGAATGAAAGCTTAATTTCCTGTTTGACACGGTCTCTTAAGACCGTTGCTGAGGTGGCAACTTTTTCTTTTAATAGTTCTGCTGCCTTCGAGGCATTGGCTTCCTGATAATACGATAGAGAGACGCTTAGAAAAACCATTGCATAGATTACGATCACACTGGGGATTTGCCCAAGGGTCGCGGAGATAGCTCCTGCAATTATCAGTATTATTACCAGAGGGCTTTTGAAGCGTGAAAGAAAGTTGACGATAGCTGCACGCTTCTTTTTCTTAGCAAGTTCGTTACGACCGTAGATTTCAAGGCGTTTCTGTGCCTCTTCAGCTCTCAAACCGTTTGTAATAGACGTGTTTAGGCGTGTGAGGATTTCTTCAGCTGGAAGGCTAAGGAGTTCCTGTGCACTCAGGGATGTAACATTTCTTGCTCTATCTTCTTCAATACGGTCTTCGCCCTGGTGACTTGTTCGCTGATAAGAATCCATCTGAACCTTCTTCTTTGAAGGTTGGAACAATATTACTTATAGGCATTTGAAAAAAGAACGGAAATGCAAATACCAATCGTTACAATATGTATTACGGGATATTTGCTTTAGATTCTCCCCATGGTAAACGCTTTTGACAGGTAACGGCGCGCAAAGATGATCAAAAGAATCCCAGGTATCATCGTCAAAACTCCTACAGCAGACGCTAATCCTGCTGAACCTATCCCACGTACCATCATGTTCCCATTCAATGTCATCCCATAGATTTGTGTTAGGACGGTCGCGAGGAACATCTCCGACCAGGTCTGATACCACACAAAGAATGTTACAACGCCGATGGCTGGCATGCTAAGGGGAATGAAAATCCTCCTGAAAAACTGCCAGAGACCATATCCGTCTGTGAACGCTGAATCGTCAATCTCCTTGGGAATCGAGTCCATCAAACTCGTGAACAGCCAAATGCCTATTGGAACGTTGAACGAGAGGTAGGCTATCACCAAACCTGCGGTGGTGTCATATAACCCTATATGGCTGTAGACCATTAGAAAGGGTATGAAGATTGCAGCAGCCGGGAGCATTCTCATTATCATAAGCAGGAGTAGGATGTGTTTGTCACCTGCAAATTGGTTCCTTGAAAAGACGTAGCTCGCAGGAAAACTCACCGAAAGCGTGATGACAACGCTTGCAATTGATACTATGATCGAATTATAGATTGATCGCGGCCACGAGTTTGTCGTCCTTATGTTTTCCGTGAACAGGGTCTGGAAATAGCGGAGAAACCATTCTGGGACGAGCGAGCCCGTAACAGAAGGGTCTCGAGCGGATAAAGAAGCAACGATCATGAAGTAGACAGGGAACACGAAGATAAACGCTGCGAGAAACAAAACAGCGTATTTGAGGAGGTTCCGCTTATTCATTCTGAATTCATCACCTAAGCGCCTGTTGCTTCTGCAAAGTTCGAAAAAGACCTGTTAACGTGCAAATCTGGGACGTCTCGCTCCAACCAAATAGGCTACAGGCGAATTACTTAAAACTGTTTGCATCTCGCTAAATACTGCAAGGAAGGCAGTTCTCGCAGATTAACAGCCAAACAAACATTCAGCCTTTCAAAGACAAGAAGACAAAGGTAGCAGTAGCCCGAACATTTGCGGGAAAAGCGTATATGAAATGGTAGGGAAATCTGTTCGAGGTGAACAAAAGATGGTGGATATTAAGGAAATATTAGATGTGCACGAGAAGGGATTTGTCTGTGAAACATGTGGAAAGGTGTTTTCAAGCAGAGACGAATACAAACAGCACAACTGTGATAGACACATAGAAGGCGGCTGCAACATAAAATGGCACTAGAAGGATCTGAGCATGTCCCATAAGAAGGAACAAGACAAGGCATTTGAGAAGTTTTTCCTTATCCGTTTAAGACATGTCGCTGAATTCTGTTATTCCAAAAAATAACAAGAAAAAAAATATATTTTTAACAATGTTATATTCAAGGTTGTGTGGCAACACAAGTAGGGTTGAGAAAGTAATCATGGAAACCAAAAAAAGTGGAAGTCCATCATCGTCGAAGGGTTCTCGGCAGAGAAGGTTTTCGACTGACAGCGTGCACGGTCACGATTTTTATGATTCGAGATTTGGATTGTTTAAGGTTCCCATATTTCAGACAGCTGTATGGGAGCAGATTGGAGCTGCCAGAAAAACTGAGAGGGACACAGACCTAAAATATTCGAGAGAAGAGAATGTGACGGTCAACGCCCTAGAGAAAGTGCTGTCCAAGATTGAAGGAGCCGATGACACTTTAGCCTTCAATAGTGGCATGTCCGCAATAGTCACCGCGTACATGTCAGCACTTAAGAGTGGGGATAAAGTCGTGATCACCTTAGAAGCCTATGGGACGACTCAACAAATGTCGTTCTGCATGGAAAAATACGGCGTGAAAACAATACTAGGCGGGCCTGAAACACAGGACATAATCGATTCCATTACTGGCGATACGAACATGGTCATCGTCGAGACAATAACAAACCCGCTTCTGAAGGTCATCGACATCCGCGAGATAAGCAAGAGATGCTCGGAGGTAGGAGCCAAACTGCTGGTGGATAACACGTTTGCAACCCCACTGCTTCTGAGGCCGATAAAGGAGGGAGCATGGGTCTCGCTGAATAGCTTGACAAAGTACTTGGCCGGACACAACGACGTCATCGGCGGATCTGTCACAGGGGACAAGGAGACCATTAAAGAACTCTGGGATTGGAGAAGGAGATTGGGGACAATACTCAATCCGTTTGAAGCCTTCCTGATACTCAGGGGGATATCTACTTTCAAGGTCAGGTTCACGGCACAGTCCAAAGCAGCAATGAAAATAGCAGAATACTTGAGCGATCACCCCAAAATTGAGGGAGTATACTACCCTGGGCTAAAGGACAACCCCTATCATTCTACCGCCAACAGGATCTTCTACGAGAAAACCTATGGGGGCGTGCTGAGCTTCAAGATTAAGGGTGGAAAAGATGGAACCATAAACTTTCTCAGGAAATTGAAGGTGATAAGGGCTTCTCCTAGTCTAGGTGGGGTTGAATCACTTGCGACCTATCCTATTCTCAGTGCTTCATTTGCCATGACTCAGGATGTCAGAGAAGCTCTTGGCATAACAGAGAATCTGATACGACTGTCAGTTGGACTGGAAGACGTTGAAGACCTAAAGGAAGACCTTGACCAAGCCCTATCCGGGGCATAATAAGTATTCTGGTTTCATTAAAAAGAGACAAAACAAGGGCACTTAAACTGAACTGAACGTTCGTTTCTTTATGGGTCATTAGTCGACTTTGAGCAAACGTAACGAGTTAATCACGACAATAAGGGAGTTGCTCTCATGTATCGCTGCTGCGACCAGAGGCTGCATGAAACCGAGAACCGACAATAACACGCCGATGAGGTTGACAGCCATCGCGAAAGCTATGTTCTGCTTGATTATCTTCATCGTCGCCCTGCTTATTCTAAGAAGTTTGGGCAACTTCCTGAGGTCGTCAGTCGCCAGAGTTATGCCAGCTGTTTCTATGGTCACGTCGGTGCCAGTAAGCCCCATTGCAATGCCCACGTCAGCTGTCGCCAGGGCTGGGGCATCGTTGATACCGTCTCCTATCATGGCTACGGTCGACCCCTTAGACCTCAGATTTCTGATGTAGTCTACTTTCTCCGATGGCATCAGGTCTGATACGACCTCGTCGATGCCGATCCTTTCTCCGACCACGCTCGCAGCAGCTCTCTTGTCCCCTGTTAACATTACGGTCTTCAGGGCATGACCCGCTTTTACCTCTGAGAGCATACCTTTCACTTCAGGCCTGAG
Source organism: Nitrososphaeria archaeon (assembly GCA_963760525.1). GTDB lineage: Archaea > Thermoproteota > Nitrososphaeria > JACIWG01 > JACIWG01 > CAVXDT01. The sequence goes on along the minus strand of CAVXDT010000008.1, from coordinate 40,014 downwards.
CGTATCCGCTATCTCAAGCGCTCCTACTACTTCGTCGTCCTTCGCGACGAAAAACACTGTCCTTTCACGCCCGTGCACAGCAAGGTACTCCATAGCTTCGTGGGTGAGGGGGATGAAAAATCTTTCGAGCATCTTCTGACTGCCTAGGACGATGAATCCCGAGCGGGTTCTTGCACGGACCCCCAACCCTGGAAGAGCTTCGAAGTCAGTCCAGGCTTCAGCGTTCACACCACGTTCTTCGGCCTCTTTCAGCACAGCTCGGGCTAAGGGGTGCTCGGAGTAGCTCTCCGCAGTGGTGGCAAGGCGAAGGACTTCAGCCTCAGAGTGCCCGAATCCTGTGACATCAACGACCTCAGGACGCCCCTTGGTGACAGTTCCAGTCTTGTCCAGCACAAGCACGTCCAGCTTGCTCAGCTTCTCCAAACTTTCCCCGTTCCTTATCAGAACCCCGTCCCGCGCAGCGTTTCCTCTGCTGGCAACGATAGCGATGGGTGTAGCCAAGGTCAGAGCGCAGGGACAGGCTATCACGAAGATCGAGGCCACGTTCAGTATGTCGTTCGTGAACAGGTAGACGATAACCCCTGTCACGAGTATGATGGGCGTGAAGTATTTCGCATACTTGTCAGCCATCCTCTCAATAGGAGCCTTGTGTTCTTCCGCTTCCTGCACCATCTGAACTATTCTCCCATAGGTACTCTCTTTCCCGACAGCGGTCGCCTGTACTTCTAGCACGCCCAGCTGGACAATGGTTCCGCTGTATACCGTGTCCCCTTTGGATTTGTCGACTGGCATCGATTCCCCTGTGACGGAAGACTGGTTGACGTTGGCATTACCCTTCAGGATCACTCCATCTACAGGGATCCTCCCACCTGGCTTCACGACGACTGTCTCTCCACGCTTCACCTCATCAATTGGGATTTCTGTCTCCTTTCCGTTCCTCACTACGATCGCTGATTTAGGCGAGTTCTCTATCAGCTTCTGCATTGCCTCGGTCGCCCTATTGAAAGAAAAGTCCTCCAGTATTTCTCCTCCGCCCAGCATCAACACCACAACTGTGGCCGCGATGTATTCCCCGACAATGATTGACGTGATGACCGCTATTGTCGCCAGTATGTCGACGCCGAAGACGCTTTCCTTAAGGGATGTGATTGCACTGTGAGCCATGAAGACCGTTGCCAGAGCCGCACCGATCATACCAAACGTCATGTTCGTCGAGTTAGGCAAGATAGACAGTGTGGACGAGAGCCAGCTAATCACTGCGAAGGATGTCGAAGCTACAAGGACAACTTGCTTCCATCTTTCTGTCATTACTGATCTCCTCCACAGCCGTCCGTATCAGAAATACTTGGAGAGCGCTTCCTTAAGTTCTGAAAAATACTTCTCGTGTTCCCCTGCCTTCTCGGCATCAACAAGACAGGTTTCAAGGTGGTCTTCCAGAAGGACTTTGCTAACCTTGTTCAGAGCCGCCCTTACAGCAGCTATCTGAATGAGTAACTCGGAGCAATCCCGGTCCTCCTCGACCATCTTCCTAATTCCGCATATGTGGCCGTCTATCCTTGACAACCGGTCCAGCACGTCCTTCCTATGTTTGTGTGGCAAATCACAAAAGCATCCCCCTGGGGGGGATATAAACAACTCGGAAAAACTAAAATTAAGTCATTTAAGCATTGTGAACATTCGCGTTATTCCTAAGGGAATTTTAATAAGAAGGTTTTAGGTCGGCCATATCGTGGAGAAAAGATAATTTGAAGAATCGGAAGGATTTGATATTGCTCTCGCTGTTGGTCCTGATTTGGGGTGGAAATTGGGCTAACTTGAAGATTGGACTCACTTATGTAACTCCGATGAACAGCGTTTTTCACAGGCTGTTCTTTTCAACTTTCATGATCGCCCCGTTTCTTCTGCTGTGCAAGAACGGGATTCGAAGAGACTACAGGACTATCGCAAAGGTCATCGTCTTGTCAGCTACGTGGGCTTTCAGCATGATTTTCATGATGTTGGGGCTAGGATCTGAGAGCTCGGGAACAAGCTCAATACTCACTTATACGCAACCCCTCTTCGTATTTGGCTTATCAGCGATATTTCTCAAAAACGAAATTACCAAGGTAAAAATCACAGGCGTCTTATTAGGTTTTGCGGGGATAGGAATAATCTACCTTGACACAATTGGAGGCGGAAGTATTCTACCAATTCTCCTACTAATACTAGGCGCTTTCTTATGGGCTGTATCAATAGTATTCTACAAAACGATCGCAGCTGATGTCCATCCATACTGGATCAGCTTCTTCCAAGTTTCAATAGGCTCCATTATAGCGTTTCCCTTGGCTATCGTAACAGGCGGAATCAGCTTCCCAAGTGAGCTCACATACCTGCTATCCCTATTGTATCTGACCGTCCTTTCTACCGTATTAGGGTTCTTCTTGTGGTTCTACCTGATAAGAAACGAGGACGCTACAACCGTATCATCTTCAACTCTGACGATTCCCATAATAGCCTTCATTACCGGCGCAATTGTGCTGGGGGAACAGATTAACCCACTTCAGATAGTAGGCATAATCACGGTCCTAACTGGTGTCTACCTAGTCAATAGATAAAATGTGTTTCCAATGTCACCTGCCAAGTAGAAAAGGTGTTTGAGCAAGAATCTTTATCTTCTCATATTCTAAGGGATTTCCGATGAAAATTGCAGGTTAGCAGCGAGAAGAAGGCTAGGTCGCCGAACGGCACATTGGCTATCGTAACGGTCTCCCATATGATGCAGCACATCTTTTTGGGGACTTCTATCCTGTACCCTCTCATAATCTCTGATCTTAAGCTCGACGTCGCGCAATTCGGGTTAGTAGTCGCGCTCTCATCGCTGGCGGGTGGCCTTTTCCAGCTGATCCCAAGCATTCTCAGCAGAAGAGTTGCAAGGCACTTCATATACGGGGTTGGAAACATAATCCTGTCAGTGGGAACCTTCTTGACAGGCATCTCACAGGGCATTCTAGATTTTCTGGGTGCTAGAATACTATCGAACATAGGTACTGCGCCAACTCACCCCATGGGAACAGCCATAATATCCACAAAGTTCAAAGATGAGAAAATCGGTTGGGCTTTAGGCATCCACTATGGGCTAGCTTACCTTGGCAATGTAATCGGGCCAATACTGATGACCTTTTTCGCAGTGACATTCAACTGGAGAATGTCGCTGTTCATATTCGCAGTTCCCTCTCTGATCGTTGGCATAACGATGATCTGGTACCTAAGCGAAGGGAAAAAGATGATACAAAACAGGGAAGGCGTCTCTACCTCGCTGAAATCTGATGTCATGGCAATCTTGAAAACAAGAGGGGTGATATCAATACTCTTAGCTCAAGCCTTTATCACGGGAGCGATAGACATAGCGCTGTTAACCACCTACACCCCAATATTTCTCTCGAGCGCACTGAAATTGGATACTGTCGGAAGCGGCATCTATTATACGATCGAGCTTTCAGGGGCTATTCTTGGGCCGCTCGTCATCGGAAGGATTGGAGCCAAACATGGTTATATCAGGACCGGAATCATATCAACGGCTGCAGGAGTCACAAGCGTGGTACTACTCTCATTTTATTCATCCGCTAATCTGCTGCTGGCAGTTCACCTATTCCTGTTAGGTTTCTTCTGTTTCTCATTCACAACTCTTGCACAATCCCATCTGATTCAAGTAACACCAAGATCTTCAAGAGATTTAGTCGTAGGCATCTATTTCACCCTCCTCTTCTCAGTGGGTTCTCTCTGGACAGCTGTAATAGGTTACATAATCAACTTCTTTTCATCATTTATCCCCGCCTTTATGTTCATGGGTATGTTAGGCTTGACAGGGATAATAATTCTAGTCAGCCAACTCAAGAAAATAAGCAGTAAACCAAACACGACGTAACCCGCAAGCTTGTACATATACAATCTTGATAAGGACTAGAATGACTCGTAACTGTATCTTGAAGATATATTAATAATTAACCCTCATATTTCCAGCTAAAAGTAGAAAATATGGCCTTCACAAGTTCGACGAGCTTCTATTTACTCCTCACGATTTATGGAACTCCTAGGATTGTAAGGATTCTGGAGGCAAGTCCGCCAATCAGGAGGGCGAAGGCTATCTCGAAGACTGTTACCAGAAATGCTTTCTTGTAACCTGTTTCCTTAACGAGTGCTGTGATTGTTGCCACACATGGTACATAAAACATTACGACGAGCGTGAAAACCACCATTTGCACTGGTGTTAGAACAAGCGAGAAATTTGTAGTTCCTGCAAGTGTTGCCAACATGACCAACGTAAGCTCCTTCCTCAGGACTCCAAAGATCAACGCAACTCCTGTGATCAAAGGCAATTGGAGCCAGCTGACTGTGACAGGGCTGAGAATTTCAGCTATCGGTGCTAAGAGATTGAAGGCTTCAAGAGCTTTAAGGACAAGGCTTCCTACGATTATTAGGGGAAAAGATATTTTAACGAATTCTTTCAGGTCAAACCAAGTCATCTCGCCAACAGTTTTCAAGTGAGGTAACTTGTACTCGCTCATCTCCATGATCAAAGCTGTCGGTTCACCTGGCAAGGCTTTAAACGCTAGTCTACCCAAGAGAAATACTACAATCAGGTTGAAAGCGTAAAGAGCTATGGCCCACCAGATTCCAACGAAGGCTCCGACAAGACCTAATATTATGACGGTTCTGGCAGCGCAAGGTATCATCGTCACAACAAAGACTGCGATCAATCTCTCCCTTCGAGTTTCAAGTATCCTACATCCTAGGCATGCGGGAACTGTGCAACCATAACCGAGCATTATAGGAATGAATGCTTTACCGTGCAAGCCTATCTTATGCATGAAACTGTCCATGAGGAAGGCTATTCTACTCATGTATCCGGAATCCTCCAGAATATGAAGTATAAAGTAGAATGGCGCGATGTAAGGCAGAGCCACTGAAACGCTCGCTATTAGCCCCTCAGCTATCCCACCCCAAACTAGGTTCTTGAGTAAGCCCGTTCCCAAAAAAACTTCAACTGAAGGTTCCAGACTGTAGAAAAGATTACTCAGCAACTGGGACATGAAGTTGCCAAAAGTGAATATGAACTCGAAGATCCCTATTATGACAAGCACCATTATAGGGTAGCCTGAAATCCTACTTGTCGTAATCGTATGTAGCCTCTCTCTGGCCGTAGTTTTTACCTTAGACGTCACGCTCTGAACTTCCAGTGATATGCGTGCTGCTGCATCATATCGTTCTGAAGTTATCACAGTTGGGCAGGAATGGCCATGTATTTCTTCAATCTCCTTAGAGAGCCTAGTCACTGTATCCATTACGCTAGGATCTAGTCTTCTGATCTCCTCCTCAACCCTCTCATCACCTTCAAGAAGTTTTATCGCTGTCCACCTAGCTGGGAACCTAAACTTTACATCCTCCACAAGTCCGGTGATTTTCTCTATTCTTTCTTCGACTTCTTCGCCATATCTGATAGTAGACGGTTTACTCTTTCCTTCTTCCACGGACTCTACAGACTTCTGTAAAAGCTCATAGACTCCCTGACCTCTTATCGCGACAGTTGGCACAACAGGTATCCCAAGAGCCTCCTCCAGTCTCCGAAAGTCCACGTGGATACCCTTCTTCTCAGCCAGATCAATCTGGTTCAACCCAATTACCATAGGCGCACCAAGTTCCATCAGCTGCAAGGTGAAGAACAGGTTTCTCTCAAGCACTGATGCGTCAACTATGTTAATCACTACGTCAGGCTTCTCTGTAGCAATATACTCTCTAGCAACCTCTTCCTCTAAAGAGAAGGTTGAAAGAGAATATATGCCAGGCAGGTCCACGATATCTATCTCATACCCTTTGAAATAGAGCGTTCCCTCAGCCTTTTCCACAGTCTTACCCGGCCAATTTCCAACATGCTGATGAAGGCCAGTAAGCTGGTTAAACACAACACTTTTTCCAACGTTAGCGTTTCCAGCTAGAGCGATCCTCAGCTTCCTAGCCATCCGCTATATCATCTCAACTAAGATCTTCTGAGCTATGCCACGTCCAAGAGCAAGTCGAGAGCCTCTGACCTGCAGCTCGACAGGACCGCCTAAAGGTGCGGAATTGACGACCTTGACCTTCGTTCCAGGTGTCAGACCCATGTCCATAAGCCTTTTCATGTAACCTTGTCCCTTTCCTATAGCTAGTGCAGAGGTGATGATCCCGGATTCACCGTCCTTAAGGTTTACGAGAGGTTGAACATTTCTCGCATTCTCCGTCCGCTGAACATGCACAGACGCAGCTGTTTTGTCGTCTATTGTGCACATTCTCTCTCCTATCCTAACGCTTACCTCTCCTTCAGAAGGCGACTTCTTCAAGACCTCTATTGCAACACCGGGCTTGAGTCCTAATATGGAAAGTTTTCTGAGAAGCTCAGGGTTCTCATCCAATATTCTTGACACAGTTCCCTTTCCCTGTGGAGCAAGCTCTGATATCGACTGTGTTTCTTCCTCATCAATTGAGCCATGTTCTGTCGGTATTGGGTTCCCATGAGGGCATGTCTTCGGATAGCCTAAGACTCTCTCAACGTTTCTCACGATGTCTCCAGTAATATCATGTTCTAGCCTGCAAGCTATTTTGTGAGCTTTGTCCCAGCTCACATGAAGAACATCAGTGAGGAGGCGCTCTGATAGACGATGTCTTCTAAGCACGTCAACAGCTATCTTAGCTCCTCTCTCAGTGAGCCTAACACCTTTGTATGGCACATGAGTGACAAGATCCTCTCTTTCAAGACGTTCTATCGTATTAGTCACAGTTCCGGGTACGACACCTAGGAGGGAGACAAGCTCGCCTGTTCTAGCTACCCCCGTTCTTGACTGAAGCCTATATATTGCTTCCAAATATTCCTCGGTCACAGCATTTTTTTCTTCCGCCATCCCAGAAAGTACGACCCATCGTACATATTTATGTCTTTCGGAGAAAAAGTGTATCTAAGTACACCAAGTCCCCGAGTTCACTGAGTTAATTATTCATCTAAATGTGCTAGATTTTATAGAAAAGCATACTTCTTATTCTGTAGCGATTGCTCTATGACTTTCTCGATTCTTTTCTTGCGTGTTATGTCTGTCTTTGCGCTGTTGACCCATCCAATGTACATATTCCTGTACGTGTTAGCGAAGTTTCGAAAGTTATCCCATGCTCTACAGTCTTTTACAAGGGCTTCTTTCAAGTCAGAAGGCATTCTTTCTTTATCCTTGCTAGTGTAAGCGTTAGTCCAGTGACCAGACTTCTTCGCCTCCTCTATCTTAGCTAATCCCGCCTTAGTCATTCTCCCAGATTCTATCAGCCTCTTGGCTCGTTCCCTGTTTATTCTTGACCAAACACTGTTAGCCTTTCTTGGTGAAAACCTTATTGCATATTTTTCGTCATCTATTTTTTTCAGTTTACCATCTATCCACCCAAAACATATCGCTTCTTCGACAGCATCCTCAAGCGTTATCCCCTTCTTACCAGAACGCCTATTGTAATGAATCAGCCAAGCCTGATTTTCCCTGTCATGATTCTTCTCCAACCAAAGCCTCCAATCGTCTCTATCGCCAAAATCCAGTACATCGTCCATAATGACGTAAAATGATCCTCATATGCTATTTTAGGCTTAGGCTTCAATTCAATTCCACAAGAATACATGCCTAGTTTACCTTTAGTCGGTATTCCACTTGTTGCTCCCACACATCCGTCCCATCGAGAAGTCTGACCTTAATGTAATATGTTGAACGCTTCTGAAGGTGAAAAATCTTGGGATAGGCCTCCTTTACCTTTGTACTGGGCGACAAGTTTATCCGGAGCATTAACCTTCCATATTTCCGCTGTGAAGTTACTGCTTGGCGTCTTCACAATAAACGTAACCGACTCTCCAAGCGTAATATTAGTGTTCAGCCAGTAAGCGTTAATCGACACAGGGCCTGTTGTTATCGTCGTCGAGGAAGTTGTTGTGGTCGTCGTTGGGAGAAATGACAAATACGCTGAGTAACCTACTATGGACAAGACTATTATCAAAACGAGAACTATGAATGTGTATGACCTATTAGAAGCCATCTTCTTTTTTCAGCTGTCAATGTGGGAATTTAAATCTTTGCAAAAACAGCGACTAATGAACAAGCCATATCATATTTGCTAGTTCTAGTTTGGACTTGTTACTATACTGTTATTTAGATCGCGGTTCTAGTACAAAGTAAACTCGTCTATTTGCTTTCCCCTTATTCTCTACCCCAGTTAGTAGCAATTGCCCGACTTCTCGAGTATTTGAAACATGCGGCCCACCGTCTGCCTGAAGGTCTAATCCTACAATTTCCACTATTCTTAGGTTCTTAATGTTTGGAGGAGTCGCTTCAGCTAACTTTATCACTCCTGGTATCTTGAGAGCTTCTTCCCTTGGCAAAGAATATGTTTTGACATCCCTATGTGCTGCAAGTTCTTTATTTGTCTCAAAGAACACTCTGTCTATGAGAGGTCGATCAATTTTTTCGATATTCACATCGAGCCTAGATTTGTCTATATCAACTTGATTGCCAGTAATCAGAGCGCCTGTGACCTTATTGAACATGGAAGCTAAGCTATGCATTCCAGTGTGCATTTGCATTATGGCGTATCTCTTGTTCCAATCGATCTTGCCAATGACCTTATCACCTACCCTTAATCCCACCGAAGAAACAACATGTAATACTCTATCGTCTTCCTTTCTCGACCCTGTAACTCGAAAACTATCTGAGTCTCTAATGATATAACCTGTGTCATCTGGAAGACCACCACCTCTGGGATAGAAGGCAGTTTGATCTAGGACAATCTGGTTCTCAAGGACTTCTATGACCTGAGCTTCAAATTCCTTAAGATATGAATTTGTCATGTACAACAGATTAGTCATGGTTCGAGACTTCATTTTTCAATAGGAATGATTTAAGCGTTTACAATTTGAATCGGAATATCGCTGACAAATATGTATGCGGAAAGAACGATATTATTTTTCTAAAATAATGTTTTTGATTAGTAACACTTAATAGTATTAGAAAAGAATCATTCCTTGAATATCACGAGAAAACATGTAGCTTAGATGATTAACATGAGGAACTCTGAAGTTGTTAAGATTCTTAAGGAAATTGCCCTTTTCTTGGAGATGAACGACGTGCAGTTTAAGCCAAGAGCCTACGAAAAAGCTGCCAATTCAATAGAAGCTCTAGAGGATGATATACAAGAGGTTTACAAGAGAGGAGGGACTAAAGCCTTGATGGAAATCCCCAGCATCGGCAAGAACATAGCTGAAAAGATAAAAGAATTGATGGAGACCGGAAAACTCGAATATTATGAAAAATTGAAGAGGGAGATTCCTGTCGACCTAGAAAGTCTATCAAGGGTAAAAGGGTTGGGGCCAAAGACAATTAGAACCCTCTGGCAAAAATTGAAAATTAAGGACATTAATGACTTGGAGAAGGCTGCTCTTGCTCACAAGATATCCGCTCTTTCAGGATTTCAAGAGAGAACCGAGCAGAACATCCTTAAGGGGATAGAGCTAGCAAGAAAAGGTGAAGGAAGACACATTCTCGGATTTACTCTGCCATTAATTCGAGAGATAGAAAATAGGCTAAGAACTTTGCCTGAAGTAAAAAGGGCTTTGGCAGCTGGTTCAGTGAGAAGAATGAAAGAGACTATAGGCGATGCTGATTTTCTCATCATATCGGATAATCCAGAGAAAGTGATGGACTTCTTCGTTTCCATGCCAGAGGTTGCAGATATCATGGTCAAAGGTGAGACTAAGACATCTGTAAGGTTCAGAACAGGGTTGGACGCTGATATTAGAGTACTAAAGGAGGAAAGCTTCGGTGCTGCTCTACAGTATTTCACCGGGAGCAAAGACCACAACATTGCTCTAAGAAGAATCGCACAAGATAGGAATTGGAAGCTGAGTGAATATGGCCTGTTCCAGGGGGACAGCCAAATAGCTGGGAAAACAGAAGAAGAAGTCTATCACAAACTAGGTTTACAATGGGTTCCTCCAGAATTAAGAGAGAATACTGGAGAGATAAAGGCTGCAGCAAACAGCAGGTTGCCAGAATTGATCGGTTATAAGGACTTGAAGGGGGACTTGCAGGTTCACACTAATTGGACTGATGGATCCAATTCGATAAAGGAAATGGCTGAAGAGGCCAAGAAATTTGGCTTAGAGTACATCGTAATATCCGACCATTCAAAATCTCTTGCCATAGCCGGTGGCTTGGACGAACGGATGCTCTTAGAACAAGCAAAGGAGATAGAAGAGGCGAACGAAAAGGTCACCGGGCTCAAGATTCTGAAAGGCGTAGAACTAAATATCCTAGAGGATGGTAGTCTGGATATGTCCGACAAGGTTCTAGAGACTCTAGACGTTGTAGGCGCAGCTGTTCACTCCCATTTCAATTTAGATAAGAAAGAAATGACAGAAAGAGTTTTGAAGGCTATTGAAAACCCAAACGTGGACATACTCTACCATCCTACTGCAAGACAAATTCAGAGAAGAGAGCCGATCCAACTGGATATAGAAAAGATAGTTGAAGCGGCGAAAGATAATGGGACGATTCTGGACATTGATTCTTATCCTGACAGACTCGACCTAAAGGATGAATACATAAGAAAAGCTGTGGAAATGGGTACTAAACTTGGCATAAGTTCTGATTCCCATAATAAGTTTCAGATACGCTTCTTGGAACTTGGTGTGGCCCAAGGAAGGAGAGGATGGGCAACTGCCAAAGATATTGTTAACACCAGAGAAGTGCAGGGACTTCTAAGTGCTTTAAAATCTTAAGGGGCACATTTTGCCTAGATTCTAACCATAGTACTATGCTCTTTGATATGTCTCAACACTAGTTGCTTGGAGTCTTCAAATGAGGAAAACGAAACGAGCTGGCCATTTATGAGAATGATGAATTAGAGGAATTGTCTTTTTTTGACCTAGCTATTCCTGAAAGCGCGAATACCCCACTTGATAATAGTAAAAGTATGGTAAGCGATAAGAATAGTCCAAAGTAGCCTGAGCCTGCGCCAATTATGAATCCACATACGATAGGGCCTAATGTTTGGCCAACATCCATTATTGTGCTTATGAAGCCCATTGAAGTGCCAATTTGTGTTTGAGATACGAGTTCACTGCCTAAGGCTGGAGTTGAAGAGGTCACCATAGAAAATCCGAAGCCATAAACGATCGCGAGAAAAAATATTAGGAAGAAGTCCTTAAAGAATGGAATCACAATTAGTGGGAGTCCACTTAAAATGGAACCGAGTATGATGGGAACCCTTCTCCCTACTCTATCTGAGAACCTACCTATCATTGGCTTAAAGACAAGAACAATGAGTAGATATCCTCCATTTATGATGCCTATCAGAAACGAGTCCATGCCAACAGCGTCTTTCAAATAGCCTACGAGGAAATACTCAATGGAACCATATACATAGTACTGTGTGGCTTCAATATAGCTCACAAGCTGCACGCCTCGGTTTCTGGCAACAGCCTTCCATCCTTTGAACATAACCGATGTAGTAACCTTCGAATACTTGTTATCAGATGACGCTTGCTTCTTGAAAAGAAATGGTATTGCCACAATAAAAGCTGCGAGACCTGCAGCTTCCACTGCGAGGTAAAGCGTGTTAAAATTGTTGTTAGTTGCAACTAGAATGTATCCACCCATGAACGGTGCAATACTCCTCCCAACTATTGTGGCTGAGGAAAAGGTTGAAATTCGTTCCCCTTTTTTCTGAGGGAAAAGCTCTGCGATAGTCGCATTTGCGACGGGTACAAATATTGCTGTGGCAAAACCATGGAAGAAGCGGACTAGTATAAGTTGCCACCATGAGTTTATCAACAGGTATAGAAAAGGAGCGGTAGCAAACACAAAACTGGATATAAAAAGCAACTTTCTTCTACCCAATAGATCTGAAAGTGAGCCTGCAGGTAAACTGACCAATATTCCTGGGATGGTGGATGCTGCTGCGATAAAACCTGTCAATGAATTAGGAGTGCCAAGACTTGTAGCGAACAGATTAAGGACTGGATTCTTTGACATCGTTGAACTTAAGATCGCGAACATTCCAAAAGCGCAGAAGATTAGAAATATTCGGTCACCATTATTAGTTAGACCGGTTTTCATGTGGGATCATCTCTAACCTCTATTCCCTACACTATTTCTAGTATAAATGAATGCGGATCATACTGAAAATTAATTAAGAGATTGGATTGAACCCAATGATCTATCTTTATTGTATTCTTAATTTGTCTTATCCGAGGATGATTCGTCAGGTCTCTAATTTTCTTATTATGCTATGGCTTCAATTGAAATGGTTTTCTCTTCATTATCAGCTTAAAAAGTTCCCCCCTTGATCTTCTATGGTTCAGAAACTAACTGGTGCTTTTTCCTTCAGCTTGTTTGAACTCTTCCCATGCTTGATTGAACTCCTTTATTGTCTCCTCTGTTTTAGGGTGATATGGCAGTTGTGCGAAGATCTTGGGTGTTACAGTTATAATCTGAGCGCCTGCAACAGCTGCTTCTATTATATCGTCTGGTTTTCGAATGCTTCCTACAAGAAGCTGTGTTTTGCAGCTTCCGTCGTCAAGTATGTGTCTGGATTCTCTGATGACTTTAGCTGCGTCTCCGCCAGCATCCTTTATCCTGTTATAGAAGAGGCTTGCGTTGACCGCTCCGGCCAACGCTGCGAGGAGAACTTGGTTTGCTGACATAAGCAATGTCATGTTAACATTCACTCCCATCTTAGCAAGTTTGCTTGTGACCTTCAAGCCTGTGCCATCACCCATCATAGGCACCTTAATCACAACATTTGGATGCCACCTAGCGTATCTAGTCGCCTCCAAGATCATATCCTCAATACTGTTAGATGTTAATTCAACATGTAATGGCCCGTTAACCAGAGATAGTATCTCCTTGACTCTTTCCTCAAAGTTCACTCCCTTCTCAGCCAAAAAAATCTTCTGGTTCGTTGTCACCCCACTTATTACACCCCATCCCATAAACTCCCTGATCTCTCTCACACTTGCTGAGTCGATGAACAGTTTCACCATATAAACATCATCATCTAATCTAAACAATGGAGTGTGTTCGCTTTAAGCCTTTCGATTACGATTTATTATTAGAACTTGGCTCAAATTATTATCCTTGATTTATCAACTTAGGTTGCCAACATTAATCATAATATGAGCATTGACAAAATAAATTTATTATTAGTAACCTTTCTTTAACACTTTAATCATTATCAAAGTGAATAGTATATTTTTTTTATTAAATTTCTTCTATTATTGAAATAAAAAGGAAACGTTTAAATCAACCGAAGCAGAATATCTCCGTGATTATGGGGAAATGGCATCTACTATTATTATTGATGCTCTTGGTTACGCCCTTCGCTAAAGAGGTTTCAGCGGAAACAGTAATTGGCTCGAAGACCGTGTTCTTACATCCGATAGCTGACGCTTACGTTAACTCAACGAACCCAAATGCTAACTACGGCAGTAGCAATTCGCTGATTATACACACAAACTCATACGAATGCCACTCATATATCATGTTTAACCTTTCAAGTATTCCATCCAACGCTGTTATATTGTCAGCCGAACTCCGCGTCCGTCTGGCACATGTTTCAGGGTATAATTGCGAAATTGGTGCTCACCGCAGTAGCGACAGTTCATGGAAGGAATCCGAATTAACGTGGAGCAACAAACCCGCGTTCGAATCACAGGCTACAGCTGCTGTCAAGTTAAGTGGTTTAGTCTTTTTAGGATATAAAGCGTGGAACATTACTGTCGACGCTCAAGTAATGCGAAGCACTGGAAGGTTAACGGAAGTGCTCGTATTAGACTGGTCAGACCAATATACCCACGCGGACTTCGACTCAAGAGAAACGAAGAGCAACCGTCCAGAGTTGGAAATCCAATATGTTACTGCACCCATCTATAGTGTTCACTTGGAGTCACTCCAAGATACTGGTGCCACATCAAACATAGGATCTGTTAGCATAATAACAGAATACGACTCAGGTTGGGTCACTTACACTGAAACGCTTCCACAGGATGTCGCAGTGGCAGGAGGAAGCTATAATGTGACGTACAACAGTGGCTACGCTTTCATGAGGTGGGAGACAGGAGGAGGTGTGAGAGTATCTGATGCCTCTTCAAAATCCACAATAGTCACAGTTACAGGCCAGGGCACGCTCAGAGCAGTCGGAAGCTCGCGTCGAATCGAATACCTCTACGATGATGGCACTTCTGATGCTGAAGTGGGATCAGCCAGGAATCCAGGGGATATTGCAGCAGTAAGATTTACGCCCTTAATAACGAATAAGCTGTTAGCAGTACGCTTCCACTTCACGTACTGCTACAAGCACACGATTAGTGTCCACGTGATGGATTCCAGTAGAAGAGATCTTATAACAGCGTTCGACCAGACTCCTACATTCGAGCAACCTTATTCCACCCATGGCTGGTTTGACGTGGACCTATCGAACTACGATGTAACATTGAACGCTGGTATGGACTATTACATAGGAATGGAATGGAAGACCAAAGGCGATCCTAGCCTAGGATGTGACTGGTCGCGCTGGATGAAGGAGCCATATGACCCAGCTGAGGACAGAAGTTGGATATGGAATGGTACGAACTGGGAAATCGTAGCCCGAAACAACTACATGATCAGAGCTGTCATTGGAGTGCCAAAGGCTTCCACCACAATCTCCTGCTCGGTGTCGCCTTCTTCGATCACGTTTGACTCTGAGGTGATCGTCTCAGGCTCTTTGAGCCCTGCTCAACCTGGAACGTCGATTACGTTGACATACACAAGGCCAGACAAGAGCACTTTTTCGAAGACAGTGGTCGCTGAGTCAGATGGCAGTTACAAGGACACCTATATGCCTGACAAAGTTGGCTTATGGAATGTTGAAGCAAAATGGGCTGGCAGCGAAGAGTATAGGGAAGCAACAAGCCCTGCAGCCTCATTCGCTGTAACTAAAGCCTCAAGCACAATCTCATGCAGCCTATCAGCATCAACAGCTCCCTACAAGACACCTATCACAATCAGTGGCTCTATCACACCAACTTATTCAGGTGTACAAGTCCAAATAGAATACAGCGCAGACAATGGAAGCACATGGAATGATATGACATATGGAAAAACAGACTCGAAAGGCGCCTACACGTTATCTTGGATTCCCCCTAATATAGGAACCTATCTTGTAAGATCATACTGGCTAGGCGATGAAGGCCATAATGAAAGCACAAGTCAAATACAGTATCTTAACGTCACTAAACTAGAGTCAAAAATAGACTGCTACGTTCTGCCCACCCAGTTGACACGAGGACAACCAACCACAATCGGAGGTAGAATATACCCATCACATGAAGCCATGATCACCGTGTGCTATAGTGTTGATAATGGTGTCACATGGGTAAACGTTACCCAAGTGTCTTCTGGAAAAGATGGTACATACTCGTGTACATGGACACCATCCACCGATGGCTCATATCAGGTGAAAACTATATGGAACGGAGACACTGACCACACTAGAGCTGAAAGTCAAATACAGACTCTCTTGATAACGAAACCTACCTCAACAACCACGTCAACAACAACCTCTTCACCTACAACGACTTCTACAACGCCTACTAAAACATCTAGTACGACATCTACTACTACTTCTACTACAACTTCCAGCGCAACATCAACAGCGACCCAGACAAACTCAACAACAACCACCAAAAGTTCTACTTCTACTACTTCGCCTCAGGCCTCATCATCAACAGCGACTGAGACAGCATCAACAAAAACCTCAACTACTTCAACCCAGTCAACTGAAGTGAACCTTGTCCTCTATGCTCTTCCTTTGATCGTCGCTCTTGCTGCAGCAATTGTGGTCGTGGTGGTATTGTTGATGATCCTACCAAAAAGAAGAAAAGGCTTTCAACCTCCTCCGCCAGCTCAGCAATATCAGCAATAACAGCATATTCATAAAAGTGTAGTGGCGAGTAAAAGGGGTGGATCATCACGTTGAAAGCCGACGCATAGCAGATGCTACAAGTTGATAAATATCTTCAATGCAACATTACATCTAATATTTCTATTCAAGTTCCAACTTTGAAGGTGCATGTGGCCTTATAAGCTGGCTGGCTCGTAATCGTCCCCAGCACCTCATATTTGCCAATGTCAGCATTTTTTGGTTTCCAAGTCTCTGTGTAAGTTCTTTTTCCACCAGTTTCCAAAACTAAGGATTGTAGAACCATAAGAAACATCTTATCTCCTGACCAACGCCAAACTTCCTCACTATCCTTTGAAATTATAAATTCGTAGTGTTGACTTGATGTGAAAGAAAGCTTGATAGGGTTAGAGGATATGTTTGCTATGGTAATAGACAATCTCACATCATTTCCTATTCGATAGTTGCTTTTGTCAGTACGAACCTCTACCAAGATATCCTTTCCCATATAAGACGACACTTTTAGGTTGCTTTTATCAGTCTCTGGCCCAACACGAAGGTCAGCGCTATTGCGATGATTGCGAAAAGGGTGCTAAGGCCTTCGGCAGGTGATGATCGAAATTCCGAGCCTCCCACATAATATTGTCCTGCAGCAGAAACAGCTGCGTAAGCGTTCACTAGGCCATATCCAGTCCGGTTGTCTCTACCTGGAGTCCACAAGTCTATGGCTGTGTTTTGAAGGATCTGCCTAACTTGAGCGTTGGTCAAGCTTGGATTCCTCGCCCAAACAAGCGCGGCGACTCCAGATACGTGAGGTGTAGCCATGGAAGTGCCACTCAAATAAGTATAACCGTTGTTCAAGTATGTAGAGTAGACACTTACTCCTGGCGCTGAAATCTCAACCTTTGGTCCTGTGCTGGACCATGAAGCTCTAACATTATTCTGGTCTAAAGCAGCTACAGCCATAACAGTATCGTACTTGGCTGGATAGTTGACGGAATCTCCTGTCCCAGCAGAATTCCCCGTGTTTCCTGCTGCCGCGATCAGCAGAAGCCCGCTAGCATAAGCGGCGTCTACTGCATCATGTAATGCTTGAAAGTCTACTGTAGCACCCCAGCTCATTGACAGAATCTTCATACCATTAGTTACAGACCATTGAATAGCATTAACAGCTTGGTCTATCGTGCCTGAACCAGCGCTATTCAACATTTTCACGGCATAGATTCTTGCTTCTGGCGCGACGCCTACAACTCCGATTGTGTTATCCAAAGCTGCGATGGTTCCAGCGACATGTGTACCATGACCGTTATCATCGCTATAATCACCATTATTTCCCACATAGTTGTATCCACCGTAGACGATTAAATCGGGATGAGGGCCAACTCCAGTGTCGAGGACAGCTACTTTAACACCTGTTCCCTTGCTTAAGGGCCATGCTATGGTCGCATTTACTCGAAGGATGCCCCAAGGTGTAGTCTGTGCCAAGGCTTGCACCTTACCGTTCTCGTGGATGTAGGCTATTTTCCCATTGCTCTCTAATGCTCCTACTGCTGTCTGAGGCATGAGAGCGTGAACAGCATTGATAATTGTGTAAGTGTTCTCTACCTCACCACCATTTTTCCTGATCAGGTCAACGTCTGGCTTGGAAGTGAAGCCTATGATTACATCAACCTTCGAAGATTCTGCTCTAGCAGACAGAATAGCAGAGCTTGGCAAAACAGTGAAGAGAATAAAAAATATTACAATGATACTGATACGAGCTCTAGTCTTCATTAACCGACCAGTTTGCAATCTACAATTACTCTATTTAAGTCTTCGTAACCTACTTGATCCGATTAGCAAAAAAAGACAATCTTCGTTTTAGATGGAAAGCCTATTTTTTGGTGTCGTTTTTTAAGGCCTATTTAGGAACAGACTGGGAGAGCCAGATGAGTGTCCGAAGTCGTTCAGTGTATGATGGAAAGCCCAAGGTGTCTTGGTATGCAGCTATGGTTCCAATAAACATGGCTGTTGGCTCAATAGGTACTATAATAACTCTTCTTGCTCTCTCCTTAGGCGCGAATGTTGCTGAAGTTGGCTTATTGCAAGCTGCTGGAGCTGTTGCGACAGTCATGTTTTCGACAATGTGGGGAAAGCTTTCAGACCTATCAGGGATAAGAAGAACATATTTAATTATTATATTCGCGGTCCTAGGTCCTGTATTTGTCATATTAGGTGTTGCTAACTCTGTTCCTCAGCTAATTCTTTTCTATGCAATGCTTAACATCTTCTCAAGCGGCATTACCCCTATCGCGGTAATGTTCGCTGTTGAGAAATGCAGGAGTAAGAATTGGGAAGGTGAAGTTGCTAAATATAACTCCATAACAAACTTGGGAAACATATGCGGGCTCATACTGGACACGATTGTAGCCTCATTCCTCCACGTAAGCTGGCTCTTCTACATATCAGCCTTTTTATGTCTTATATCAGTCATCATTTTCTGGTGGTCAGCTAAAGAACCGGAGATAACACTGGAAAGGCATGCCTTTAACATGAGAAACTTCCATGTGGAAAGACTTCTCTCACCCAAACCCATCTTCCACTATCTCTCTCTCCAAAATTTCAGGCTTTCAAAGGGAAGGAAGCGATTTAGGCTCAACCCAATACAGATGCTCTTCCTAGCAGTCCTCGTACAATGGATTGGCATTTTTGCATTGAACGTTGGCGAAATACCTCTTATGAAAAATCTTAATCTCTCCGACAGCGAAGTCCTCGCAGTCCAAGCCTCATCCAGCTTTGTTTCAGTTCTTGCCTTCGCCAAAATTGCGCCAGCAATAAAATTAGAACATAGAAAGATCATAAACATCTCTATAATCTTCAGAGGAATTCTAATACTTGGGTGGGCTGGGCTTTCCCTTTTACTAGTATATCCAGTACCCTATGTTTTCATATTTCCTCTTATCTTAGCTATCATCTGGCCTATAAGCTACGCAATGATCTGGATTCCCATTGTTACATTCGCAATATCGTCTTCTCCAGCTAACGGAAGAGGGTCCACTCAAGGCGCACTTATGTCAGTCAACGCAGTGGCTAATGTGCTAGGCTCAACACTAGGAGGTTTGATAATGGCAACATTAGGTTATACAATAGGATTCATTGCTGCAGCCATCATATGTATTCTCTCGTTACCAATTTTCTCCCGCATAGATATGATATAATGCTAGGTTCAAGGAAAGATTCTATTTTCTGTTGCTAAAGAGTCATTGAGTAGGGTCAGAGCCTAGGCTTAAGCAGATTTATACTATCTTTCTAATGTTTTAATGGCTTCCGATCCCCAGTCCGGATCTTTTAGAAGCTGTCTTCCAACAGCTATCAGGTCAACACGTCCTTCTTGGAGTATCCTGTTTGCATATTCTGGTTCTGTGATGCCTCCCACTCCTATAACTGGAATATTAACAGCCTTCCTTATGCTTTCAGCTTGAGGAATAAAGTAGCCTGGAGTGTTCTGAAGTTGAGTAGGCCTGCTGCCGCATAACCCTCCTGAAACATCGATTATGTCCACTCCACTTGCTTGAAGTTTAGAAGCGAACTTACAGGAATCCTCTATCTTAGTTCCCTTTGGATCTAGATCATCTGAGCCTATTCGATAGAGAAGCAGTTTTCCCTTAACCTTCTCCCTAACCATTTCAATAACCTCTAGGGGAAACCGTATTCTATTCCTTAGAGGACCCCCATATTTGTCTTTTCGCTGGTTGGAGAGCGGTGAGTAAAACTGGTTCAACAGAAAACCGTGTGCTCCATGAATTTCAACTCCGTCGAATCCAGCCTTCATCGCCCTCTCAGCTGCCACAGAATATGTTTCAGCCAAGTCTTCGATCTCCCTTGTCTGAAGTTCTCTAGCATTTTCAGTTGCTGAAGGTGCCACAGGTTTCTGATGAATAATCTCCATTTTGGCACTTCTCCCCGCATGATTGATCTGTATTACTACTGGAGTGCCCGTTGCATGAATACTGCTGGAAAGCTTTTCAAGTCCGAGAATTAGTCGATCATCGTATATTCCCAGCTGTTTCTCACTGAGTCTCCCCTCCAAGGACACGTAGCTGTGTTCAATAATAGCCAAGCCTAGTGCCTTTGAACGTCGAACATAATGGTCAATTAGGTTACTTGTAATACGGCCTTTCTTGGTAGCTAGACCGGTTTGCATGGGAGGCATGACGATTCTGTTCTTGAATGTTAACCCCTTAATCTGTAGAGGGTCAAGCAAACTAACCAATACGGGGCACTTCTCTATAATGGTAAATTAATGCATAATAAAAACCTTTCAACTGATTCCCGCGAGTCTCTTTACTTTGAGCTTTAATAGTATCACTCGTACGAATGAATCTTAGGCGATCATCTGTTTAGCGATATCTGAACCATACTTCTGACACATTTCCTTGACCGCTTTCTCTTCATCGCCAGAAACTCTTATGATTCCTGCGGCCATATTCATTTTATGGTGAAAACCAAACGCTAACTCCATCATTTTCACGCATTCCTTAGCGTCTCTCTGTGTTCCTGCAGAAGTGAAGCATCCTCCTACCTTATTCCTGAGCGGTTTTCCTCTATTGTAAAGGTCTATTGATTCGTCAATAAGCTTCTTCACCTGCCATGCCACATTGCTAAAATATGTTGGAGAGCCTATTACTATTCCATCAGCTGTAAGAAGCTCATTGAGCTGGCATTCATCGGCCTTCTTTACTTCAACGTCAACTCCCCATTTGTGGGCTCCTTCCCCTATATCATAAGCCATCTCCTTGGTGCTGCCATCTGCATTGTAGTATATGATAAGCAGTTTTTTATTTGCCATTCTTTTTACCTATAATTGTGTCTGGGTTATATGTCTTTCATTCTGAGCGCGTGAAGATAGATGTTAGATTTAATTTGAGTTTCTTCAAACAGCTTCGATGGAGTGTTTAGAGCTGCATTATCTCCAACGGTAGAAGATATCTCACTTATTTTCTCTTTTATGAATTCTTGAGGTTTTAGTTCTTCTAATTTTATCTCCTTTACGTCAATATCCTTAATCAAAAATAAAGCATTTATATCATTTTGGGATATCCTAAAATTTGAAGAAAGATGTTTATCTGTTGTACCGAACAAAAAAATAAATAGTCAATGCAATTGTATCTTGCTATATGGCTGTGAAGTCCTATCTAATTATGACTTCAGAAGAAATTGAGCAATTTTTGATATGTTCCAAAGTTGGCAGATTGGGCGTATTCTTAGATGATAACGTCTATGTCTTTCCATTGGGGTATGTTTACAAGGATGGGAAGATCGTATTCCATAGTTGTGACAAAGGCACGAAGATGAAGGCTATGAAAAAGAATCCTAGTGTATGCTTTGAAGTAGATGAATCAGTGTCGGATATAACAATGTACAAGAGTGTAATGGTCTTTGGAAATGTCGAAATCATTGGCAAGAAAGAAGAGATGATTCCTTACCTTCAGATGTTGATAGATAAATATAGAATGCCACAGACTTTCGATTCGTATATGAAAAATCGAGATGTTGAAGCAGAACTCAAGGTTACGAGAATTTGCGTGATTCATCCTACAAAGATAACTGGGACTCTCTTCATTAGAGAGCATAAAATATTATGATTTGTTATTTGAAACATTCACCTATGGCAGCACATTTGTCTTTTTGTGATTTAGTGATTTGGCAAAATGACTTTTTTTACTTCAGCACGTGAAAGTGTGCAAGAGTCTAAGTAAGTCCCCAATTTGGATTGAGATAAGGTATAGTGGTTTATTGTTGCTATTATTCTATGTTTATTGGCTCTCCTTGTGGCATTCCCTCTTCTTTCTTAGGCAAAGTGACTTCCAGAATTCCGTTCTTGTATGTGGACCTTGCGTTCTTGGGATCAACCTTTGCTGGAAGGTCGACTTCTTTAAAGTACTTGTGTGACGGAATGTCAACTGATATTGAGAGAGAAGTTTCAGTGCTATGGAGCTTTATGTCGTCTTTCTCAACTCCTGGAAGTTCAGCTATGACCTTAACTTCGCCATCAGTGGTCAGTGTCTCTATCAGAGGTTCTCTTTCCTCCTTTATCTGGAGTTCTGGACGGCCGAGTTTTCCCCCTGGTTTTATGTTACCGAACTCTCTGACCTGAGGTTTACCATCAGGTCCAATCGTCATGCTATATCCACATACAAAAGGTCCCCATTCCTTAATATTGCTACCATCGGGCAGTTTCCGCTCTCTTACAAGGTCTTTCGGGACTCTGTTAGAGATGTCTTTGAACTCTTCTTCCATCATCCTCTCCATTTCTTCAATCATTTCATCAATATCCTCCGAATACCATCCTCTAAAGAAAGGCCATCTTCTTTTAGCTCTTCTCGAAAACCAATCATCACTCATACTCGTCAATTCGAGTTAGTAGATACCTTAATAAAAATCTTACGAAAAACGTAGGTGATATCAATAACCCAGTTACGTATTCTACTTACGAAGATAGAAGAGTTGTTTTTGACGATCATATGCTGTGTGATAGGTAGTCGAATCTTCCTCCGTCTACGACTATTAGCTGTCCTGTTATGAAACTTGACTCGTCGGATGCTAGAAAGAGTGCTACATTAGCTATATCCTGAGGTATCCCATTTCTCCTTAAGGCGGAAGATCTAGCCTTTTCTTCAAATATCTCTTGAAGTTCTTTTTCAGTTCTTCCTATCCTTAGTACATCTGTGTCGATTAGTCCTGGCGCGATTGCGTTGACGTTTATGTTGTAGGGTCCTAGCTCATATGCTAGCCTTTTGGTTAGGATGTTGAGGGCTGCTTTAGCTGGCGCGTAAGCTACTGCTTTTCCGCTCGTCCTGCCAACAGTGCCTAATGAAGCATTGGCTGAGATGTTTATGATCTTCCCATATTTGCGCTTCATCATTTGAGGTGCGATAGCCTGTACGCAGAAGTATGGCGCATATAGTGTGCCTTCTAACGTCGTACGTAGGTCTTCTTCTGTTGCCTCTAGGATGTTTGGGCTCGTCGCGCCTCGTGCGACATTGTTCACCAGGACATCTATTCTTCCAAATTGGGCTATAGCCTGGTTGACCATTTTGGTGACGTCAGCTTTCTTGGAGATGTCCGCTTGTATTACGACGGTGTGGCCTCCTAGCCTGCTGATTTCTTCTGCTACTTCTTCTGCTTTCTGTTTGTTTTTGAGATAGTTTATTATGACGTCCGCTCCTTCTTTGCCGAAGGTTAGTGCGGTAGCTCTTCCTATTCCTCGGGACGAGCCTGTCACAAGACAAATCTTATCTTCTAACTTCATTGGACTAGCGCAGTCCATTTGATAATTTAAACCTTTGTAAGAATAGTAAGCGTGTATTGAAAAATAATCTGTAAGCTTCCTCACATAAGGCCTATGACTCTCTCTCCTTTTGTTTTGTTATCTTACTTTTCTGGAGGTCTAGGCCATGCCATTCTATTGTATAACCTAAGGCTTCGATGACTTCGTATGGTTCCTTGAGATTTTGTGCTTCAATAGCTGCTAAAGCGTCTCCAAGTCTTTCTATACTATGTAATATGTGATCGATTTCTTGCAGCTTTGAAATTGATATGTAGTTGTCGCCAACTCTTTTGTAGCCATCAAAAACCAGAGATTGTAGTACTTTTCTCGCTAATTCAACTGTAATGGAATGGTCTCTTGCAATATCCTCTATGCTGACAATATCGCCTTCCAATCGGGAGATTGCAGGTGTGAACGTTTGAACATCAGCCTTGTCAGCAGCCTCTTCTTTTTTCCTCAAGTGCTCTATGATAGGTTTTATGGGTACGTCATTCTTGTATGTTACAATTTGTGCTTTCAGTTTATTCAGTCTGGAGCCTGCATAATTTTCGTTCACTGCGATAATCATGTCAACTCCTGAAAGGGATTCGAGCTTACTGACTTTTCTCTCAAGATAATCTTGTGTCCAGAAGCCCACAATCTCCAAGTACACTTTCAGGGGGCCTCTTGTTAATCTGAAGTCAGGGATCAGCACATGACTTCCTACAATAAGAGGATCAAGCTCTCTTTCAAGTTTCCATCCTGAATCGTATGAGTTGAAATTTACGGCAAAATGCTCTTCCACCGTACTGTCATAGGACTGTCTCGCAATTGTATCCTCTAGTGACACATCTTTGATAAGACCCTTTGCTTGATCACTTTCAAGCTCAAACGAGTATATTCTGTTCTTATTCCTTCCGAGAACATCTGCTTTGATCTTCCAAGACTTCGCTGCTAGTATTTGTGGTAGGAGTTTGGCTAACGCCGTCCCATATCTATCTGTCATTTTGAATAGAGAAAGCGGTCCGTCAACAGATACCATAAAGCCTTGGTCTGTTCTTTCGACTGAATACATCAAGCCTAGCAGCTTCATAGTTCTGAATATGTTTTGCCAGTTCTCTGAAGACGTGAATTCCATCTTCAGAGACTTGAACAATAGTGTCTGCGTTATCGAAAGATTGTAATTTCTCAAAAGCAAATCGGATGCTATAGGAGTGAAATCTCTCACGAAGAGCTCTTCTTCAACATCACAGTAAAGTGTTTTTTCAAGGTCTTCGTGAGTGATGTTGAGCTTTGACGCAATGTTCCTTAGAACCTCCTCCCGTTGTGTAGCACTAACCACTCTCTCTCTACTTGCTTCTTCGAAAACCATCATTCGAGCAACCTTTGGGTTAGCTGGACTGTCAGCCTCGAAAACGCATCTTCTCTCAAGCAGGGTGGAAATGCCTCTGACAAGCCTGTAGTCGAAACCGCTGTCTTCAAAGGCTTTCAGCTTCTCTTCAAGTTCACCCTTCTTTTTTCCCACGCTATTTATGAAGACTCTAAGAATTTCTTCAGTAAACCTCAAACATTCTGAGTCGATTTGTGCGTATATTGGGTATATCCGTCCGCGTTGAACTCTCACCCTTAGTAGGTCTGATGGAAGCATGCACATTCACCTATTTCCTATGGCATCCTCTTCGGTTCGACTTCTCTTTCTTCTCCAACTTGTCCTTGTTTCAGAAGTTTCTTTTGACACGATTTCTATGAGCTTCGCTTCTTTTCCTTCTCTCTTTCTTAGAAGCCTCCCCAATCTCTGTATGAATTCTCTTGCACTGCCTGTTCCACTCACTATTATTCCAAGAGATGCTTCTGGGACATCAATTCCTTCATCTAGAACTTTCGATGTCACTACTGCCCTGAATCGTCCGTCTTTGAAGCGTTCCAGTATCTCACGTCTTTCATCTTTTTCTGTCTTATATGTGATATAAGGTATGAGAAATCTTCTGGAAATTCTGTACACGAGCTCGTTGTGTTGTGTGAAGATCAAGATTCTGTCATCAGGATTAGACTCCAATATTCCCTCCAGAGCGTCGATCTTTGCTTCTGAATTGAAAGCTATGTCTATAGCTTGATTTCTCGCGAGTAGAGCCTGCCTCGCGTCTTTATCTCTACCCGTTCTCATAATGAATCTCTGAAATTCTATAGGTGAAGAGATTCTTATTCTTCTGCTGGAAAGGTAGTCAGAAAATGTCTTCCAATGTTCCTTATACTTGCTCTTCTCCTCCTCGGTAAGCTCGACGCTTATCCTGTGGAGAGTGTATTCAGAAAGATATATTCCCGCCAAACTTTCAGGTTTCAGTCTGTATACTACTCCTCCAGTTAATCTTGGAAGCTCTTTATGGTACAGGTCATCTCTCTCATACGTAGCTGTCAACCCCATTCTGTAGGGTGCAGTGAACATTTCCGCAATCTGCCTGTAGCCTTCAGCTGCCAAATGGTGAACTTCATCGAATACTATCAAACTGAACTTGTTCCCCATCTCAGCTGCTCTAAGATATGCAGAATCATAAGTGGATACTGTAAGCGGTCCTAGCCTGCTATCTCCACCACCATAGACTCCAACTTCCACTTTGAACTCATTCTCCAATCTACTTCTCCACTGTTCTACTAGGTCAAGTGTTGGTACTACTATTATTGATGGCTGATTAACTAGTTCGATGGCTTTCAAAGCTATGATAGTCTTGCCCGATCCTGTTGGAAGAACAATTACTCCTCTTCTGCCACCGTCATCCCAACTTCCCAATGCTTTCTCTTGGTAGTCCCTCAATCGAACTTTGCAGGTAAGGTTTGGGCATGGAATAAGATCTTGGACTCGATCTTCAAAAGACAGCCTACTTCTTTGAAGATATTCAACTATCTCCCTATAATACAATGCTTGAGCCCTGAAGACCTTGGTCCTATAATCCCATATGGCATAAGGAATTCTACCTTCACCTCTGATGATAATACTGCCTTTTTCAAAAGAGAGGAAGGTAGACAGTGCTGAGCTCGCCAAATGTGATTATGGTTAGCCTGAATTTAACATTATGAGTAAAGGCTCTTTATTCACAGACTGAGATAGTTGAAGATTTCTCCTACGTTAGACTTTTCAAGGGCAGTAGTAAATTAAGCATTAAATACTAGCATTGCTCGCTACTAAATGGTGAAATTTCTGCAGATAGATCGAATTTGGAGAAGATTCAATTTCAGTTTGCCACCGTGTCCGTTGAAAGAGTGTGAGCTATCATGAAAACTTCTGACGCAATCGTGAGAGTATTGAAGGCTGAAGGTGTCAAGTTTGTAACATGTTTTCCGCCGAATAAGCTCATAAACCCTTCCGCTGATGCCGGAGTAAGGACTATACTTACAAGGCAAGAGAGGGTAGCCGTCAACATCGCTGACGCATATACGCGAGTGAGTTTTCGTACTGGCGTTGCCTTGGTTGCAGGAGGAGTTGGCATGGAAAACGGTTTCTCAGGGCTATCTCAAGCTTTCTCAGATCTTGTTCCAATGCTACTGTTTACAGATCAGTCTTCCACCCACAGACTGGGGTCAAGGCCAGTTCAGGACTTCGACGCACTATTCACGCTGCATAAGGTAGCCAAATGGGTTGAGAGGATTAACTATCCCGATCGCGTTACAGAACTAATGAGGAGAGCTTTCACATACCTTAAATCTGGAAGGCCTTCACCAGTCGTCTTCGAGTTGCCTGAAGACATAGCAGAAGAAAAGTATGATGAGGCATGGTTTGACTATAAGCAAGTCAAAGGTTGGAAGAGTGCAGGCGACCCACATGATGTGGAAGTGGCTGTTCGAGCCATGCTTTCTGCAAGAGACCCCCTAATATATGCAGGTGAAGGTGTCTTCTACGCAAACGCTTGGGACGAGCTTCGGGAACTTGCAGAGCTCCTTCAGGTACCAGTTATGACTACATTGAAGGCGAAGAGTGTCTTTCCAGAAGACCATCCTCTTTCCGTGGGAAACGCAGGGAGAACAGGGGGAAAGCCAGCAGCTCAATTCTTACAGAAAGCTGACTTGGTCTTTGCAATTGGCGCTAGCCTTACAAGAGGATTGCCACAGGGCGTAATTGGGGCATCGATTCCCAAAGGAAAGACTATCATACAATCAACGATAGATGAACTTGACATAAACAAGGACTATATGGCAGACCACGTCATAATAGGAGATGCGAAGCTGGTCCTCAAGCAGATAATAGATGAAGTCAACAAGAAGGGAGTGAACAGGTCGGAGAGGAAGAACGTACAAGAAGAAATCAGATTATCGAAGGATGAATGGTTGAATGAATGGATGCCCAAGTTGACCTCAAATTCCGTCCCAATCAACCCATATCGTGTTGTTTGGGAGCTAATGCATACGGTAAATAGAGAGAATACGATTGTGACTCATGATGCTGGAAGCGCGAGGGATCATCTAGCTGCGTTCTATCAAGCTACAGTTCCAAGAGGATACTTGGGTTGGGGCCATCATAGCACGCTCGGGTTCTCGCTCGGTGGTGCCATGGGCGCTAAACTAGCTCAACCTGACAAGATGGTCGTGAATTTCATGGGGGATGCAGCATTTGGCATGGTAGGCATGGATTTCGAAACAGCAGTAAGGGAGAAGATACCTATTCTGACTATTCTTGTGAATAATTCAGGGATGGGCACCTACTTTAGAGATACTCCAACAACTTCCATTCTCTCTGGAAATTATTCTAGAATAGCTGAAGCCTTAGGAGGGTACAGTGAAAGAATCGAAAAACCTGATGAGATATCTCCAGCGATAAAAAGAGCTGCTAAACATCTCGAATCCGGAAAAGCAGCATTACTCGAAATAATAACAAAACCTGAAGTAGAATTCCAGACACGGTACTGGCCTACGTTCTAGAAAAAAACCCACTCGAAACACACTTAAATAGAGCTCATTTCTCTTTTTCTTTCATTCTTCTCTCTTTTTACAGTTTGCGAAAGTAGACTTCCCGTTAGACCTGAATATTCTATCCGGTAGGATTTGGGAGACTCCTAATGTAAGGTCTTAAGCTATAAGGAGGCAAAGAGGTCTTTTGTTTTCTCATAGAGTTCTTGATAGATATTGTAATATTTCTTGTATTTGATACTATTTTCTATGTTAGGATAGTTCGTCTCGCTTACCTTAGCCCAGTCTTTCGCGATCTTCTCATCTTTGAACTGTCCAACACCTACTCCAGCTAGTATAACATCTCCTACTGGAGCCCCCACATTTTCTTGAATATGTGCCATAGGTATCCCGAGAATATCAGACAGTATT
This sequence comes from Nitrososphaeria archaeon, assembly GCA_963760525.1. GTDB lineage: Archaea > Thermoproteota > Nitrososphaeria > JACIWG01 > JACIWG01 > CAVXDT01. Next base: position 11,450 of record CAVXDT010000008.1, on the reverse strand, counting down.
TGACGCCATAATCTACTTCTAGTTCCACCGTTCACCCCATAGATTATCTTCGGACGGATACCCTTGCTTTCAACTATGGAACAAGTGCATAAGAAGGAGTATCCTGCAGCTTCCAAGACAGCTCTATAGAGGTGAGCTTTACCATGTTTTGGTGTTAGTCCAAAGTAAATGCCTCTTGCGTATGGGTCCCACACAGGAGAAAGTCCTCCTACCAAATAAGGGAACATAATTAGATTATCAGACCCAACTGGTATATTGGAGGCTTTGTTATCCATCATCTCATACAAGGAGACATCGGTGTCTTTGAGAAATCCTGCTTCCAAGTCAAGGATTTGATCTCTCAACCATCTTAAGGTTCCACCAGCATATGAAGATCCTCCTGTCAAATAGGTGTCTTTGACAACGTGCGAAGTGCTCAGAAGTCTCTCATCATATTTAGGAGATGCCATAGAGATTATGAAATTGCATGCTGTACCCAACATGATGGCTGCATCTCCCTCTTCAACTACACCAACCGATAAGGTGGACGATGCAAAATCAGCACCACCTACTATAACTGGCGTCCCCTTCTTTAGACCAGTCTCTTCAGCTGCATTACCAGTGACCTCTCCGGCAACTGCGCTCGAAGAATCAATTTCTGGAAGCAGCTCATAGTCAATTCCGAGATCTCTGCAAATCTCGTGAGACCAATCTTTTCTTGAATAATCGTAGAATGGCGAGCATAAGCCTGCAGTTGAATAATCGGTTACTGTCCGATCTGTCAACTTGAATATAGGATAGCTATGTGACTGCAGAATTCTCCAGGTTTTTCCAAAGAGTTTTGGTCTGTTGCGCTTGTACCATAAAATCTTTCCACCTCCAAAGTAGGGATCTATCCTATTTCCACTAATTGAAAAAACTCTCTTCTCACCAACAGTCTCTTCTATCATCTTACACTCTTCAGTTGACCTGTTGTCAGTCCATATTATTGCAGGAATTAATGGTGTTCCTTCTTTGTCTATCGGAATTACTGTCGGAGCTTGTCCACTGAAAGCGACTGCGCAAACATCGTCTGCTTTGACTTGTTTTAGTACATTAGACAGAGTTACTTTAATTCCAATCCACCATAGATTCGCATCTTCTTCCGCCCATCCTGATTCAGGGTAGGAAATCCCATAAGAGTATGAAGATGAGGTCAGGATTTGTCCTTCAGTATTTACCACGCATGTCTTAACGCTTTGACTTCCAATGTCTACTCCAATGAAATATGTAGAAGCGTTCGAGTGTTTAGATATGCTTTTGGAAGGCATCCAAAAGAAACTTGTGTTATGGGAAATAAGACTTTCGTTTACAGCTCTCTCAGAGGGCGTAATCCTCTTCAAGCCACTTGTTGATTTCTCCGAGCATGCTGTTGGGTTCAAGTTACATCTCAAAAAAATATTAAGCCTAGGTCTATGATCGGTTTACTATGCTGGAAATAGATGGCAGTGAGAAGAGTGGCAGTGGAACAATACTAAGATTGGCTGTTGCATTTGCGTCAATTCTAAGGCAAGACCTGCACATATATAATATCAGAAAGAAGAGGAGTGTCCCAGGTCTTAGACCACAGCATCTAGAAGCTGTCCTGACTGCTGCAAAACTCACTAACGCTAAAGTCAAAGGAGCGCATCTGAACTCACAAGAACTGTGGTTCGAACCTAGAAACCTTAAAGGAGGCACTTTCGAAGTTGAAATAGGAACCGCTGGCAGCATCCCCATGCTATTCATGACCGTTCTACCAATTTGCTTGTTTTCAGAGACCGGCGTCGACCTGACAGTCAAAAAGGGCGGAACTGATGTGAGAGGCTCCCCAACCATCAACTACATGAAGAACGTGTTCCTTGAAATCATAAACAAAATGAATGCGAAGGCAAGCATAACAGTTAGGAAATACGGATACTATCCAGTGGGAATGGGTGAAGCTATCTTACACACTGAACCCTCTCCTAGGCTAAACCCTATTCTGCTCAAGGAACAGGGAAAAGTAGATATGGTAAAGGGCATCTCAGTCAGCACGTTTCTCAAAGATAGGAATGTCGCAGAAAGACAGGCAAAAGCAGCCGAAAGGAATCTGAATAGGAGAGGATACAAATCGAATATCGAGGTAGTCTACGATGAGTCCAATCAGCTTCAGAAGGGTAGCTCAATATGCATTTGGACAGTAACGGACAAAAATGTCATAATGGGCGGAGATGCGATTGGTGAGATCCGCAAGCAGAGTGAGACAGTGGGTTTAGAAGCAGCGGACAACTTGCTTGCTGAACTAGATGGCAAGGTGACAATGGACACACACATGGCAGACATGATAATTCCCTATGTTTCTCTGGTCCCACAAAGCTCCTATTTTGTCACAAGGAAGATTTCAGATCATTTACAAACTAACATTTGGCTAACTGAGAAGATATTGGGGACAACTTTCAACATAGTACAGAATGGAAGTACATATATGATTCAAAAGAAGTAGCTCGAAGGAGGTTAGAATCTCTTCCAACGGTCTCCTAATGCTGTTATTTCTTGGCATAAGAGTAACCAGTAGGGGAAAGCTTATATGTTATTCCTAGAAGAAGCTGAAGGCAAGTGATGAAAATGCAGAAGTACAGATGTGGTGTCTGCGGATATATATACGATCCAGAAATTGGCGATCCAACCCAAAATATTGAGCCTAACACACCTTTTGAAACATTACCCGAAGGTTGGGTATGCCCTGAATGTGGAGCAAGCAAAGACATGTTTGAAAAGGTCGAATAGAAAATGATATTTGGAGAAATAAAGGAGAATGTTTTTTCTACCAGCATAAGAGATTGGGATAGAAGGCTATTCGATGAACTTATACCTCTTCCAGAAGGGACAACCTACAACTCTTACCTGATAAAAGGGAAGGAGAAAATTGCCCTTGTTGACACGGTCTACACACCAAGAGCAGCAGAGCTTCTACGTGACCTCGAGAAGTTGGGCGTCACCAAACTTGACTATATTATATGTAATCATGCTGAACAGGATCATTCAGGGTCAATCCCCAAAGTTCTCGAAGCCTTCCCCGAATCCAGAGTTGTCACAAATCAAAAGTGCAAGAACGTACTAATGGACTCGCTCCTTGTGGCAGAGGACAAGTTTGTAACAGTAAATGATCGAGAAACGCTTTCTTTGGGCGGTAGGACATTGGAATTCATCTTTGCTCCATGGGTTCATTGGCCAGAAACAATGTTCACCTACTTGAGAGAAGACAAAATACTGTTTACATGTGATTTCTTGGGATCGCATCTTGCCACAGCAAGTTTGTTTGCTGATGATGAACCACTAGTTGAGAGAGCAGCTAAAAGATATTATGCTGAGATAATGATGCCCTTTAGAGCAGTGATAAAGAATAACCTTGAAAAGATAAAGGGTCTAGACATTGAAGTCATTGCGACAAGTCACGGTCCAATATATGACAAACCGGACTTTATCCTTGACCTTTACAGGGATTGGGTTTCAGATCAAGTCAAGAACATGGTTGTTATCCCATATGTTTCCATGTACGGTGACACCGCTAAAATGGTGAACTACCTTGTGGAAACTCTAGCACAAAAAGGCATAACTGTAAGACCGTTCAACCTGACCGCAACAGATATCGGAGAATTCGCTATGTGTTTAGTAGATGCTGCTACAATTGTTGTGGGCTCACCTACAGTATTGACAGGGCCTCATCCCGTCATGGCCTATGGTGCCTATCTAGTTAACGCACTAAGACCGAAGACGAGATTCGCTGGTATAATAGGATCTTACGGTTGGGGAAGCAAGATGGTGGAGGACTTGAAAGGTATGCTATCTAATCTTAAGGTCGAATTGCTTGAGCCTGTCATCGTAAAAGGGCATCCGAGAAGCGACGATTTCAAAGCTTTGGACAGGCTGGCTGGGAACATCTTAGAAAAACATAGAGCACTTGGTTTGGTTTAAGAATGGAACAAACGTATGGATATGCATTAGCATTCAATCTCTAGCTGATATTGTGCCTTTGCAGGATAGGGTCTAAAACATAGATGTCTGATGTAGACTTTATAACTTGCAGCATCTTTAGTTGAATTGGCGAATTCTAGTGAAGGCTTTAATCCTCGCTGGAGGGTTTGGGAAGCGACTTTGGCCTATAACTTTGAATAGATCTAAAGCTCTTCTTGAAATAGGAGGAAGACCTATTATAGATTATATTGTTGAGAAATTTGCTAAACTCGACTTTGAAGAAATAATAGTATCAACAAATATTAAGTTTGAGGCAGATTTTAGAGAATGGTTAGCTCAAGGCAAATACAAGAATATTCGTTTGGTCATAGAGTCTTCTAAGAATGAGAAAGAGAAACTTGGCGCTATAAAAGCCATCGAAAGAATTGTTTCTGAGATAAAAGGAGATTGTTTTATTGTGGCTGCCGACAACCTCTTTACTGGTAGCCTCGAAGGCACGGTCAAAGCATATTACATGAAGAAAGCTCCCATGGTTGCATTATACGATATAGGAGATATCAGGTTGGCCAGGCATTTCGGAGTAGTTGCTATTAACTCAGAATCCAGAATTACAAGCTTCACAGAGAAACCAGAGAAGCCTGTCAGTACTCTTATCAGCACATGCATTTACTTGTTTCCTAACAGGATTCTCCAAAGAATAGCAGAATATATTGATGGAGGTCATGACACAGATGCTCCAGGCAAATTCATAGAATGGCTCTATAGACAAGAGCCTACCTTTGGTAACGTACTACATGGCAGATGGTGGGACATAGGAAATATTGAAACGTACAATGATGCTAACCGATATTTTTCGGGAAAAAATCATGGGCAAGTCTTTAGGTGAATGATATTTATGTCAGCAAAGAGTTTAGATGGTTAAGTTGATGAACCAATGGTGGTGACAAGGTGACAAAGTTTGAGGAGATAGCTGAAGTTTCTGGGCGCGGGAGCTTTTTTCTGTTCACAGGAAATTTTATATCTCTTATACTGCTGGCTTTCTCTTCAATTGTAGTCGCAAGGCTCCTAGGTCCAGATAATTTTGGACTGTACGGACTTGCTTTTGTTGTTCCAAGCCTGATTGTAGGTCTCATTGACTTGGGTTCAGGTTCAGCCCTAACGAGATTTCCAGCCAAGCTAAGAGCTGAAAACAAAAATGGACTCGCAGCTAATATGTTGAAGACAGGTTTTAATTTTAGACTAATGATAAGCATACCTGCTGCAGCTTTTTGCTATATCTTCTCAGATTTTCTTGCGGTGTATGTTATGAATAGGCCAGAAATAGGTTTTCTAATACAAATTGGTTCGATCATGATCATTCTTCTGACAATCTTCAATTCTCTATCATCGTCATTTGGCGGATTGGAAAAAATGGAAGGAACTGCCTTGCTAATGGTCATGGAAGCGGTAGTGAAAATTGCTGTAACGCCTCTGCTTCTATTACTTGGTTTTAGCGTTGTTGGTGCTCTAGCTGGTCATGTTATTAGCTATGTAATAGCCTGTATCTTAGGCGGTTATTTTTTCTTTAGGTATTATAGATTGTTGGATAATTCTTTGAAGAATGAGTTTCGAGACAACATCAGAATCATGCTGAGTTATGGTCTCCCTATATACGCTTCATCTCTTGTTGGTTTACTGATGTCACAGTCTCAGTCAATAATATTGGCTTACTATGCTTCGAATGCCGAAATTGGGAACTTCAATGTAGCAGGAGGGCTCTTATCTTTGGTAAGCGTCCTAGTTTTTCCAGTTGCAGCTCTCTTCCCAGCTTTCTCCAAAATCAGTGCAGCCAGCAATGAAATAAAAAGCCTCTTCAAGCTCTCTGTTAGGTACGCGTCAATTCTCAGTATTCCAGCTACTTTCTTCGTAGTCATCATGTCCAAAGATGTGGTATACACATTCTATGGACGCGCCTATTCACTCGCCCCATTGTTCCTTCAACTTTACGTTTTGACATTCATATATTCGGGATTAGGATCCAATGTACTTGGATATCTACTCTCTGGAATAGGAGAAACCAAAATTGTATTCGAATATACCTTAATGAACTTATTACTATTCTTACCTATCGCTCTTGTTCTATCTCCATTATACCATATAACAGGTCTCCTTATTGCTATATTGACGTCAAGTCTAATCTCATTGGTGTATGGGTTGTTTAGAGCAAACCGAAAGATAGGCATCAGTTTGGATCTTAAAGGTTTTCTAAGGATATGCTTAAACTCAGCACTTTCAGCTGTACCAGTTCTTGTCACAGTATCTATTGTGCACTTCAACCCTGCGATAAACTTAGTCTTGAATGGCGCCATGTTCTTATTCAGTTACTTGACACTATTACCTTTGACCAAAACAGTCAACCAATCAGATATAGGAAACATTAGACTTCTATTCAGAAAAGTAAAGATAATGGGGCCATTTATCGAACCAATTCTAAGATATGAAACAAAGCTTCTGTCGATTATTGAAACCTCATGAAGCTAAAACATATATATACGCCTTCACAGCGCATGATAAAGCAGGATGACAAAGTCTAGCCCTCCTAGCGAAGAATATGCTCTCCTAGAAGAGTTATTGTTTACTTATAAAGCCACATCAGAGAAGACTGCAATCGAAAAAGAGAAGGTAGTGTCTAACCTAGATACATTGCAATCTCTGAAAGAAAAGGGTTACATAGTTGAACTGAAAGACGGTAGAATACATATTACATCGTATGGCACTCATTCTGTATTCGCCTTTTTCAGCTGAAACTGGCTTTGTCGGGCATGAACTGTTGCAAGACTTAATAGATTTTCTTTAGAATACACTATGGGCGTAGTGTCATTTGAGGATTCTCATAACAGGAGCAAGCGGTCTTCTTGGATCAAAAGTTGCTGAGACTGCTTTATCAAGGGGTCACGATGTTTTCTCGTGCTACAATACTCGTTCCACCAAGGTTGGCCATCCGTTGAAGTTTGATTTGACAGATGAAAAGTCAGTGTCCGATGCATTGAAGAACGTCAGTCCAGATGTGGTTGTTCACTCGGCAGCCTTAACTGATGTGGATTACTGTGAGAAGAATCGTGAAATAGCTTACAGGATAAATGTCGAGGGAACGAGAAACATTGTGAAAGCATGCGGTGGCAGAGTCTTCTTCGCATACGTCTCCACAGATTACGTTTTTTCCGGAGAGAAAGGCATGTACAGGGAAGAAGAGCAGACAGCACCTGTAGACTATTACGGATCAACAAAACTTGAGGGAGAAGTAATTGTCACTAATTCTAGTTTAGACTATCTTATAGCTAGACCGAGTGTCATATACGGTTCTAGGCCCGCAAGTGGCAAAGTCAATTTTGCTCTTTGGGCATTAGATAGATTGAAGAAAGGGCAGTATGTCAAAGTATTAGTTGACCAATTCACGTCTCCAACACTAAATTCCAACTTGGCCAGAATGATGGTGGAGGCTGCCGAAAGGAGACTTACAGGGATATATCATATGGCTGGAAGTACAAGAATCTCAAGGTATGATTTCGTATTGGAATTGGCTAAAGCTTTTAAGCTTGACACGGGTCTAATCAACGAGGCTAGAATGCGGGAGATGAATTGGACAGCGAGGAGGCCAAGGGACTCTTCATTGGATGTTGGGAAGGCTAGATCCTGTTTAAGAAACAAGCCTCTTGAAATATCTGATGCAGTCAATTTTCTGAAGTCGGAGGTGGAAGCTTTTGCTTGATGGAATAATCATCAAGCCCATCAAAAGAAACGTGGATGAGAGAGGTTCTTTCTCGGAAATTCTTAGGACGGACTGGAAGGACATTCTTGGGGAGGACAACTTATCTCAGGCAAACCTCTCAGTGACTTATCCTGGCATGGTGAGAGCATGGCATAGGCATGAGCGTGGCCAAATAGACTATTTCGTCGTTCTGAAAGGGGCTTTGAAGATATGCGCATTTGATGATGTTAGTCAGGAACTTGATGAAATCATTTCAACCGAAGGAAACCTTCAAGTCGTGAGGGTCCCAGGCAAGTATTGGCATGGCTTCAAAGTTGTGGGCAACGAACTCGCAACATTAGTGTATTTCGTGAACATGCTTTATGTGTACAGTAGCCCAGATGAAATTCGGAGAGCATGGAATGATCCAACTATAATTCCGAGGACAATAAATGGAAGTACATCAGACCCAAGATGTAATAGGCCGTGGGACTGGTTTTACGTCCCCTACAAGTGAAATTTGCAGGTGTTCCGCAACAGACGATACGTAATGGTTAGAATACAGAAGAAATTGTCAAATGTTGTCATATCGTATAGCCAAGATTTATATAACTTACTTTTGATTATCAGCATGTCTGCGCTGAGGTGAACGATTTCGAAGCTTCTTCATCTGATCAGTGAAAAACCGCCTACTAAGAGTGGTTTCGCTAGATCTGTTGATAGGCTTACTGGGGAGCTTTCTAAGATGGGACATGACGTGGATGTACTATCTGCTCAAGATTGCTATCTAAAGGAGGCAGGAGAGATCAAGGTCGTACTAGGTACAGGCAACCTAAACAAATACATTAGAGGTGACTACGATATAGTGCATATACATGGGCACACTCCGATGTTTTCAGATAATCTACTTCTAAAGTCGAAGTTGTCTGGAAAGAGGGTTGTGTATACTTTGCACTGCCTTGTCAACTACTACCTGAAGCCGATAGGCGCATTATACAATAACATATTCAATGGTTTGATGCTCAAGCACGCTGACGCAGTTGTGGTCACGTCAAAATCCTACTTCGATATGCTGAGTTCGTATTCGAAGAGATATCTAATACCTTGGGGAGTGGACTTCGAAAAGTTTTCTGGTGCGAGAATCTCACATGACAATTATCGAATTCTCTTTGTCGGACAGATGAGGCCATATAAAGGTCTAAGAGTTCTCTTGGAAGCTTTGAATGGTTTGGATGCTGAACTCGATGTGGTTGGAGATGGTCCTGACAGAGTTGAATATGAGGATTACGCGAGGAAACTTGGACTCAATAATGTTCATTTTCATGGTGCGGTATCAGATGAAGTATTGAAGCAGAGATATCTGAGCAGTGATGTGCTCGTCCTTCCAAGTGTTAGCATAAACGAAGCTTTTGGTTTGGTGACTCTGGAAGCAGCTGCAGCAGGATGTGCAGTAGTAGCGTCTGATCTCCCGGGATTAAGAGATGTAGTGAGGGAATTTGGCGTGTTAGTTAAGCCCAAAGACTCACATAGGCTACACAACACCCTACTTGCCCTAAGTGACAGATCTGTAAGGAAAGAGTATGCTAGGAAGGGTAAAGACGCAGTAGTGAAATATGGCTGGAAAAATGTCGCAGAACAATATATTCAGGTTTATGATAGGGTGTTGGACGCACAACATGGACACTAGAAAAGGTCCAAATCATGGGTTGACGGTCATGGACATGGCAGAACATACGGAATTGGGGGTTTTTGCAAAAATGAGCAGACAATTATTTGAGATATCCGTCTTATTTTATGAAAAACTTATATTGCCAAAATTTAAGTTGATGGTGTAAAGGAGTTGTAGGAATGAACAAGCTTGCAGTACTTTCTGACCCACTCTTGGATGATTACGGACCATCTAGACCACCTCTCCTGGTTTCAATTGCTTTAAGAAAGAAAGGTTACGATATAACATTCGTATCACCAATTGTTTCCAAGCATGTTAGAGAATTGTTGGAAAATGAAGGTGTAAAAGTAGTAAACCTTGGAAAGAAAGTTTTTAGCAAGTCCAGCTCCTATATTTGGCTTGAGTCTTGGTTCAAAGAAGTTATCTCAGGCTCTAGCGGTAAATTAGTCTCAAAGATATTATCAGATAGCTGTTGTATCCTGAATTTCTCAGGTACAATATTAATGGATTCTGCACTATGGTATTTGTGTGGAACTGTTTCAAGCACTGTTGACAACATGGTCCCATATATGCCATTGCATTATAAGCTTGCAGGGCGATTATCGAAACCCGTACTTAAATGGGGAGATAAGAAGTTCATCAATACAATGAACAGGTCTAAATGCACTGTGGCAATTTCAAGATATTGTTCGGATTCGTACAAATCCATTGGGGCCAGAGTTGATACCATAATATATCCCCCAATAGATCTTGACTTATTCAAGCGATCGACTGAGAACCCCAGTAGAGATTATGTCCTATCGTACTTAGGGAAGGAAACACGAATAGATATACTCAAAAAGCTCGCGGACTTGGGGATAAAGTTGAAATTATTTGGTGGCAAGTTGAAGCATTCAACCTCCGAATTTCTGAAACACGATAACATACAGTTAGTCGGTCATGTGAGTGATAAAGAACTGATTGACCTGTATTCGAACGCTCTATTCACAGCATTCGCTTTCACTGATGAAGTTTTCGGATACATACCTCTGGAAAGTATGGCTTGCGGGACTCCCGTGCTCTCCTACAAGAAACAAGGACCAATGGAAAGCATTATAGATAATGAGACAGGATGGCTGTGTAGTGATGACCAGGACTTCTTGAATAAGGCGGCAGGTTTATGGAAGAACGGGTACTCGGAAGGAGTCAGTTCAAAATGTGTGGAAAGAGCATCTTCGTTTGATATGAAGTTTATAGGTGACCAGTGGGACCAGCTAATATGCAGAATCCAACAAAAGATTATATTGGCTCAGTGAGCTCGATAGGGCAGCGATTTTGGCGTTGGTTCCGCTCTCCTGACATAATCGTATCGTTCATAATATTGCTTCTTTTCATTTCTGGAATAGCCATATACGTGTCTAACAAGCCTCTTGTTCCATCTTTTTACATCACAGACCCAATATTCAATTTGGGTGTAAGTAAGAGAAGCATAGAATTCTCTGTGAAAGTGGAAAAAGGTAACATAAAATTAAAGGATCTTTTTGTGAACAATGATACCGTATACGATTGGTCAGCTGATAAAACTATAGTCAAAGAAGGTGATCAAGCGAATCTAACACTTAGCTACTCCTGGATTGAGAATAAAGAATACACATTAGAATTACTAGTTGTGGATAACAGAACCACAGAACTTAAAGTGAAAGCACCAACAATAATGCCCAGCGTTGATCTTGAGATAGGAAACATTACTGTGATAAAAACCAGCAATACTATACAGGTAAGCGCCATGTATAACGCTACAGGGTATGGGACTGAGGAATTGCAAACAATATTATTCACATACCTATCTTATAAAGAGCAAGACAGGTCAATTTATTTATTCTATGATAAGAAATATATGGCTGATGAGAGTATTAGAAGAGCAGATGCTATAATCAGCCACTTTAGCACTTACAACATGTCTATTAGAAAGGTAGATTTTCCAGGACTCTCCAAACTTGCGAAAGAAAAGCCCAAGATAGTTCTGATTCTCATAACGCCTCTAAAAGATAGATTTGGTAAAGGGCTTCCGGATGCTTTGCCTGCACCATTAATAGACCCAAACATGAGCGGTAGTATGCG
>CAVXDT010000007.1:0-7415 GCA_963760525.1 Nitrososphaeria archaeon | reverse complement strand
TTTCAATACAACTAAATAGAATTTGAAATCCAGCAAATCGATATAGTTTTTCAAGATCCTGTCGAGTATACTCCACATAGGTAATGGTCTTGGCTCAAGTGGAAGGTAGAAACCCTGTGTTGGAACTTCTGCGGTCACATAGTGTTGTGCGTAGGCTTCAGGTAGCACAAGGTACCGAGGGAGAGCAGGTCATTCAAGAGATTCTGCAGCTAGCAAGAGGCCGAAATTTGCGGGTTGAGTTCGTGCCTAGAGAACAGCTCAGAAAGCTCTCCAGAACTGGTCTGGACCAAGGTGTCATCGCTACCATGATCCCGCCAACATATGTATCCTTGAAGAAGCTTCTGGGAGAGTATACTGGCAAGTTTTTCGCTCTGATCTTGGATGAGGTTCAGGATCCGCAGAACCTTGGGTCCATCCTTAGAAGTGCTGAAGCTACGGGCGTAGACTTGGTCGTGATTCCCAAACGGAGTAGCGTTGGAATAACGCCAGCTGTCCACAGGGCATCAATGGGAGGAAGTGCCTATGTTCCAGTGGCTAGGGAGAATCTCTTCTCAGCCCTTAAGCAATTGAAGGAGGAGGGGGTTCGATGCATCGCCGTGGACCCATCAGGGTCTACGGACTATTTCGAGGCTAACCTCGTAGGGGCTTTAGCACTTATCCTTGGAGGAGAAGATAAAGGTGTGAGTCCAGTGCTTCTGAGGAAGTGCGATCAGGTGGTTCGGGTTCCGATGATGGGGAGGCTTACGTCTCTGAATGTAGGTGTAGCCGCCGCCCTGGTTATGTACGAGCGTGTTCGGCAAACGAAGTTGGCTGGAGAAATGAAGTAAGCAGGGGCGTCTATGTTAACGTCCCAATAGACAACACTAAAAAAGAAGTAGATGGTATGGAAGCATTCTTCTGTATTCTTATCCTGTGCGTCCTTTACATTGTTGATGGTAAGGTCTGCTTCTTCAAGAGGGACTCCTCTTCCTTCCTTGCCTTACGTAAGTCATCGACTTGCTTCTCAAGAATCTCGATATTTCTCTTTGCTTCGTCTATTTGGGTCTGAAGTTTAGCTAAATTGCTGAGGTTTATGGCAGCATCCATACCTTTGGATACGAATTCGAAGCCTTCCTGATCGGTCCCAAACGTGATCTGAATATTATGTTCTACTTTCGAGTTCTTCAGGGCCTCACAGAGTTTGAGTAGGTTTTCTATGCCCTGGCAGAAAAGCGTGACCTGGAACTTTATGCCCTCTTCCATATTCTACCGTCTATACAATATAGTCTGCTTTAGAAATTGTTTTCCCCTCGAAATTTCAGAATCAGATTGATCATGTTAGGGAGTAGAGCACAATCTTCCTTAATGAGGTTCTAAGTTTCTTTCTGTAGGCTATCATTGGTTTTCACCATAATTGGCTGCTTCTCTAAAGATGCTGGCTGAGTAAGAGAAACTTATTAACGAGAATCTATTTTACGGCCGGTAAGAATTCGAGGGTTGAGTATATGACATCGAAAACTTATCAGCTGAGGATTTATTCGGCTGGGGCTGTCGCACCTCCTCTCCAAGAAGCAACTGATCTCTTCGAGGAAAAGTTTGGAGTAAAGTGCCGAGTAACTGTCGGTAAGCCAGAAGCGTTGTTGATGGCGATCGCCGAGATGAAGGAAGGCGATGTCTTCTCAGGTGGGGCCGAATATGTATTAGATGATGCCGAAGATCGAGAGTTAGTTGTTAAAGGAATAAGGAGATCCTTAGGTTATCGAAGATCCGTCATTATTGTTCCTCCCGATAATCCTGCAAACGTCTTCTCTCTCAACGACCTGTGCAGAGAAGGGGTTCGAATTGGAATAGCTACGGGGGGTTGTCTGAAAGGCGTTTGGGACGATATCGCGAGCAAGGCAGGACTGGTAGATTCAATTAGGAAAAATATTACTCGTCACGCTGACGCATGCGGAACCTTGATGAGTTTGATTCATACGAGAGAAGTTGACGCCATTTTCGGCTGGAACGCCTTCAAAAACATTTGGCCCGACACCTGCTTAACTATCGAACTTCCGCCTAATCTTCAGGTCTATAGAAGCACTGCAGCTGGGATACTGAGTTGCACTAAAGATTTGGAATTATCCCAGAAATTCATTGATTTCTTAACTACACCTGAGGCCAAGAAGATATACTCGGATTATGGCTGGATACATCAAATATAGTTAAGGAGTTTTCCTGATCTTTAGCAGATACAAAACTGAGCTAGCTGTCACAACAAATGTAGCTACGATCCAAGATTCCACAGGCAAGGAAAACATTAGAATTAGGCAGCTGAGTAAGACCTGCCAAAGGAATTATTGGATAGAAAGGAGCTTTAAACGTCGTAGAATTTGGCCTTTTTCTTCTAAGTCTAAATGCGCAGAAGTTCACAATTACATGAGTGGATAAGATGGAAAAACTTGTTATTGCTGCTGTCTGTTTTAAATCTAGAACTGACACCAATATAGCCATTAACGCACCCATTACAAGGATGGATATATAGGGTGTTCTGAATCTTGAGGATATTTTTGCCACAGATTTTGGAAGCTGGCCATTTCTTGCCATTGCAAAAGAAACTCTAGATAAGCCAACAAGATTGGTTAAAAGAACACTTACTGTGGCAACTAAGGCTCCGAAAGAAACAGCTGCAACTATCGCAAGTTTCCTGTGGCTGCTGCAGCATCAGCAATCGGTGAGCTTGACTGTGCAAGTATTCTATAGTCTTGCAGACCAATTGCTGTGAATCCTGTCAAAACATAAATTATGACAGAGACGATTAGTGAAAGTAAAATGGATAATGGTAAGGTTTTTTCTGGGTCTTTCACCTCTTCACCAAGCGTGGCTATTCTTCCGAAGCCAAGATACGCGAAAAATATGAAGCCTGCTCCCTGAAGGATTCCAAAGAAGCCGTTTGGGCTGAGCTCAGAAAAATATTGTGGATGAATCTGAAAGATTCCGAATCCAATGAACAAGCTAGAGGATCGCGATCTTTACCAGAACTAGTATGTTGTTGATGGTAGCTGATTGTTTTATTCCTATGAGGTTCAAAGCAGTCAATATCAACGCAGCTGAAACCGCAACAATTTTGATTGAAAAGCCTGGAAATATGGCGACAAAATAGCTCGCAAATCCCAAACTGATTGCTGCTCCTGCCACTATTTGTCCAAACAGCCACAGACAACCTACTGGAAAAGCTACAGATGGAGATATTATCTCGTAGGCGAAGACGTACACGCCGCCTTCCTTTGGAATTGCCGAACCCAGTTCGGCGAAGCTGAAGGCAGTGAAAGAAGCAACTATACCTGCAACTATTATGGAAATAGTGATAGAGGGCCCAGCATAACCTATTGCGATGCCTAGCACGACAAAGATTCCGGCACCAATTATTGCCCCTATTCCAATTGAAGTGGCGTCGTAAAGGTTTAGAGTCCTCTTTAATCCCATGATTACAGTAGATACTGTAAAGGTTTTTTAAAAAGCATACAAGCAATGGACGATTATGACAAAGGCAGTCTTGGATTTAGGGGTCCAATATAATTGCCCACTATTTTTAGGAGTTGTTGTATTCGTTTTGTTATTAGTTTTCGACTACTCTTTTTCGATGATGAGACTTGCATCTTTCAATTTGAACTGTAATGTATGACCTTCAACTAACCCTTTCTCTTTGAGTTGAGTCTCATCCAAGAGAAATCTTGCTATGTCTCCCCCTTCTATCTTAACCTCAACCATGGCTGGTTTGCCTTGCCAGACTTTTAGTATCCGCCCATTGAAGTGGCCCTCAAGGGCTAGGGCTCGTCCCGCCTCTTTTGCCGTCAGAGCGCGAGAAGCCTGTGAGTACGCCTCCTTGAGGCGATAGTACTCATTGACAAGTGAATACCCCTCCTCTGTTAGTTCTGCTCCTCCACCCCCACTGGAGCCTCCTTTCCGAGTCTTTAGAATAGGTACACCGACCTTCTTCTCAACATCCTTGATAACTCCCCAAGCATGCCTGTAGGACATGCGCATGGCCTCCGATGCCGCGGTTAGGGTTTCGAGTTCTCTTATCTTACAGAGCAATTCAAAGGGTCCTTCTCCAAAGACATAGCCATCCTCTGTCTCGAGCCAGAACTTGAAATTAGTTCTAACGCGTTTCAGTTCCATTTCTCTCATATTAATGGCTCTTCAGCTATGTAATAACAGTTAGCTGCACCTAGAAAAGACCCTTAATGAATCTCATGGTCCTCTCGTCCCTCGGGCTGCCCAAAAGATCTTCAGTGTCTCCTGTTTCGATTATACTGCCTTTTTCTAGGTAGATGGCCAACTTGGTAAGTTTTCTGACATGCGTGAAGTTATGGGTGGAAATGATTACTAGACCTTTCTTAGCAAACTCTTGAATTGCTTCCACGATGACCGTTGCATTAGCTGGGTCAAGATTTGATGTTGGTTCGTCGAGGAGCAGAACCTCTGGGTCCAGTACCAAAGCCCGGGCCAATGCCACTCTCTGCTGTTCGCCACCTGAAAGCTTCGTTGCCTTCCGATTCTCAAATCCTTCAAGTCTTAGAGAGGTCAAGTGTCTCACTGGCCCTCTTGGTGGCTTCATCTCTTGTCTACCTCTCGTACTCTGAGTCCATACGTTACGTTTTCCAAGACGCTTCTGTTGAAGAATACTGGTTCTTGGAAAAGCATTGTGACAGCTCGCCGGAGGCTTGGAACAGTCTTCTCTGTTATCTCCATATCCTTGAATCTTATAGTTCCGGTAGAAGGCATCTCAAGGCCTGCGAGGAGTTTAAGTAGAGTTGTTTTACCAGCACCGCTATAGCCAAGTAAAGCAACAGGGCCATCTCCAATCTTAAGGTTAAACCATCTAAGGCAACTATTCTCCCATATTTCTTTGAGACATTATCAAGTTTGTAAATGTCTAGGCATTAGTTCTCCCTCCTCAAGACTTGACTAAAGCGCCAATATTGCGAGTTATAATGGTGAGTGTGAAAACCACTATCATGAGGATGATGCTGAGGGCTATGCTGAGCGGAATTTCACCCATGGCTGTCTGTAGGGATATAGCTGTCGTCAAAACCCGTGTATAAGCCTTGTATATTTCCTCCAATCATCATTGCTATTCCCAGTTCAGCGAAAGCGCGGTTGAAAGCTGCAACTACTGCCAACACCATGGGTTCCAATGCCTCTCGAATAATGGCGATGGATGTATCCATCTCCGATGCACCTAGTGTGCGAGCCAGATCCCTCAACCGGATATCTGTAGATTCTATTGCGCTTGTGGTGAAACTCACAACTATGGGAATTACTAGAAGTGCTTCACCAATCGATATTCCCTGAACAGTGTATAGAAGTTCGAGATAGCCGAAAGGCCCGTTTCTTACTAGTAACAGGAATAGGAGAAGCCCGAGAGACACTGTGGTATCCCAATAAGGGTGGTGAAAATTGTCTTGATCAGTCTCTTGCCTCGGAACTCCTTCATCCCTATGACCACGCCAATTGGAATGCCGATTATCGATGCTAAGAGAATGGCGTAGAAGGATACCTGAAGAGTTCTTAGAGTAATCTCAACTAGTTCTGGGTCTCCAGTGACTATGAGGTGAATAGCCTCAGTCAACCCATTCCAGAGATATTCTATGCCACATTTCGCATCACTTCAGAGAAGAATAAATGTTAAATAGAAAAAATATTTGGTTTTTGTCTTTATCTGTAGAGGTCGCCAGCATTGTATCTGCACTGTGTTGGGCATTCGGTTAGTGTACCTGTACTGTCTTTGAAGTACGCGTAGTTTTTAATCATCTGCGCTATGTCAGCTGGGTGTTCCACTCTTCAGTATCTGCACGCATGGTTTGAATACTGCGCCGCCATACTGTTGCACCCCAAAGTTGCTGAATAGGTTCTGGCCGGCATCGGAGACCATGTACTTTATTAATGCCATCGCTGCGTCGAATTTTGCGTTGGTGAGTTTTTGAGGATTGCAGGCGATTGCGCTGTAAACATTCAATAAGTCTTTTCCGCCATAGACGAAGTTTCGAAGTTGGATGTTTCCTTTGTTGAAGTTGTTGAGGTAGCTTGCTATGTCGGAGAGTGTGTACGCGTTTTTCTGGTTGGCCAGCAGCAATGTGGCAGTCATGCCCTGTCCTGCTTTTAGGTACCATGACTCTTTGCTGATTTGTGTGTAGTTTATTCCTGCAGCGGCCCACAGTGCCTTCTCCTTAGTCTCGGTTCCTGAGCCATCTCCTCTGGACACCCAGATCGCCTGTCCAGCCTCACCAGCAGCTTTAATCTTCTTGAATGCGTCGAGGGGTGAACTGCCATTTATGCCGGCAGGATCATTGCTCGGTCCAGCTATTAGGAAGAAGTTGTAGGCTACGATTTTTCGGTTTACGCCATAGCTGTTGTTGAGGAAGGGTAGTTCTGATGATGGAGCGTGGACCAGTATCATGTCGGCTCCTCCATTCTGCGCGGTTATAATTGCTTGCCCTGTTCCCTGTGAGATAAATGAGACATTGAAACCTGGGTTTGTCTGTTCGAAGTTTTGCTTCAGAAAGTCGAGGAAGCCTGTTTCATATAGGCTGGTGGTTGTTGAGACTATTAGCTGTGTCTTTGGGCGTGGATAGAGGAAGTAGGCCCCCAAGACTGTGCCACGACTATTACTCCGACAATGAGAACTATTTGGATGGTAATTAATCCCTTTTTCATTTCTTCCACACCAACTTCGATATGCCTTATAAAACATGTTGGTCCTTGATATGCTTTGCTGCGCCAGTCAGGAAAACAGAAAACATTAAAACAAGACCCTCTTAGAAAACTCGCAGTGAAACCTAATGGGCCGGTAGTTCAGTGGTATGAACGCCCGCCTCACGCGCGGGAGGTCATGGGATCAAGCCCCATCCGGCCCACCATCCATCAAGCTTCTTTGGCGAAAAAGAGCCTAAATCAGAGCTTTCTGAGTTACTAGTAAATTCAGGAACTTTACTAGTAAGAACTTGGGACGACTTTGATTGGCCCGCTTTCAGAACGTGGATGGCGAATAAGGCTTCTCGGAAGCATACACAGACTGTTTACTATTATGCTTTGAAATACCATAATCTTCTCGACGAAGGCTTTGGGCCGCTTCAGAGTTTCAGCAAAGGCAAGTGCAGGTCAGTGTTGGAAGCTCTAGCCAATCTATCCAAATACTTGGGTTGCTATTCGAGGTTTAAGGCCCTCAAAGAAGAGGCAGGTGTGAGGTGGGGCGGAGAGAGCGGTCTTGAGACTTTCAAGCGGCTCTATTCTGCAGGTAACAATAGCGATAGTCATCTAAACGTATGGATCAAGCAGGTCAGGGCGCTTCCTTTTCACTACGCTTTTCCTGTTATGTTTCAAGGACTTACGGGCCTCAGGCCCAGCGAAGCTTTGACCTCCTTGAATCAAATATCAGATCGGAGTGGTTAGTT
>CAVXDT010000006.1:0-6608 GCA_963760525.1 Nitrososphaeria archaeon | reverse complement strand
TGCTTGGGAGCAGTACGTTGAGAGAAAATGGTGGCCCTGGGCTGAAGAGGACCGAAGGCTTCAGAAAGTCCAGAAGGTTTACACAGATCTGTTTTCCATCTACCAGAAGCAGCAGCGACTCGGTGAAGCCTATGAAGTTATTCTCGGTCTAGGTTACTTAGTGTGGAAGACACCGAGCGGACATGACGTCAAGCGCCATATTATTACAGCTCAGACTAGCCTCACTTTCGATGCACCTAGAGGAGTGATTACTTTTGGTCCAGCTGGGGAAGGTGCGAAACCTACATTAGAACAGGATATGCTGGAACCACAGGAGCGCCCTGATCCTGTGGAACAGAACGCAATAGATCGTCAAGTGGAAGAAATCAGTGATGCTTTGTGGGATGGGGTTCAAATTCAAGTTGCCCTTAAAGCTTGGGTTAATGCTGTATCATCTTATGGGGAGTTTGATAATACTTTGACCCCTTCGATGGAGGTTGGACGCAACCCAAAGATTCATTTAGCTCCTGCGGTGATTCTACGCAAACGCACAGAGCGGAGTCTTCTTCGTGTGTTACAAGAGATTTTAGAACAACTTCGTAGTGGGTATCCTATCCCCCTAGGCGTTGAGCGCCTGGTTAAGATTGTGGACGATAGTGGCACTTCCGGCGATATGGATATTAAGGCAGATGATAACAATAAGGTACTTTTACCTTTATCTTTGAAAGAAATTTACTTTCCCTTACCCGCAAACGAAGAGCAATTAGAGATTGCTGAAAAGCTTTCAACCCGACAAGGGGTTCTTGTTCAAGGACCACCGGGGACGGGAAAGTCACATACTATTGCAAACCTAGTGTGTCATCTATTGTCGATGGGGCAACGAGTCCTTGTGACCAGCCACACAGCTCGTGCCCTTAAAGTGTTACGTGACAAATTCCCAAAGGAGATTGCAGAACTTTGCGTGATTTTGCTTGGGGATGACCTCAGTGCTATGCAATCTCTAGAAGATTCAGTACGTGGAATTAGCGAACGTTATAACACCTGGGATGAGAAAAAGAACCAACAGCTGATAACCGAGCTTGAAAAAAGACTTTATGAAACCCGGAAGGCTGAGGCATCCACGCTGAGTGATTTACGGGCTATACGTGAAGCCGAAACTTATCAACATCCTCTTCGGTTTGATACCTACCAAGGTACGTTACAAAGTATCGCAAATCGCCTAAGAGTGGAAGAACCTCTTTACAAATGGATCACTATACAACCAAAAGAAAAGGATAAGCCTCCATTGTCTAATGATGAAGCAATAGAGCTTATAAAACTTCTGCGAGGTATAAGTAAGGTTCAAGAAGAAGAACTGAGAAAAGTAATAATTGACCCTGATTCTCTAATTGGCGTCAGTGAATTCGTTGATCTTGTTAAGAATGAAGCAGAAGCTCGTGCCCATTATGAGGCTGCGGCAATTAATCGAAGCCATCCATGTTATTCGTTACTTGCAAAAACTCCTAAGGACCAACGAGAACAACTCATGGAACGCCTTTCAGAACTTCGTACAGCATACGAGGCCCTTTCAAAGCACATCCAACCATGGGTTAGACAGGCAGCTTTGCAGATCCTTACAGATCAGGACCGACCTTGGTGCGAGTTATTGAGCGTAACAAGAGAGCACCTTGGGATGATGGGGGATCGAGTTCGTCGAGTATCAGAGTGTCAAATTACGGGTCTCGGTGAACGAACACGTAGCATTGTGAAAACTGCAGCTTCGGCACTCCTCCAACACTTAGAGGCTGGAGGAGGATTAGGCTTTGGACCTTTCCGTCCAAAGGTAGTAAAAGAAGGTATTTACCTCATCAAACAGGTGCGAGTAGATGGGCAATTATGCAATAAACAGGAACCACTGAGAAATCTTCTTGAATGGATAGAAATCGCTGACCACCTTAATGTCCTCAGAGTTCACTGGTCGAGGTGCATCGAGCCTCGCACTGGCCCCTTTACTGAGCAAGTTGCTGAATATCAGGATCTTTGTGGACTCCTAGAGAGAACTTTAGAACTCAAAACAAAAATTGAAGCAATTAGACAAATTATCTCAACAATCCCAGGTTTTGTAGAGCCTAACTGGCATGAGCCCACAGATCTGCGGGCTCTACAAGACGCTGCAGAAGCTGTCAAACTTGAAGAAGAACTTAATCAGGTGAAGAACAAGTTCGATGATTTAGAAAGACGTCTTCAAACTGTGGCCATGATTCCTAATGCTCATCGAATGATGAAAGAAGCACTCGAAGTAGTCCAAAAACGGGACGAGCAAAGATATGCCGTAGTATATATGAATTTATGTGGAGAGCAAAGCGTTTGAGTCAGGTTCTGAAACATCGTGATAGTTTGTTGAAGCGATTGGAAACTGCCGCTCCAGAACTTGCTTCTCAAATCATGTCCAGTTTTGCAGATCATGTCTGGGATATTCGAATGGCCAAATTCACGAACGCATGGAATTGGGCACGGGCTGATCAATGGTTGAGTCGTTTGAATGACCCCAGGGCACAAGAACGATTGTCCAATGCTCTCGACCTCCATAGAAGTCGTATCCGAGAACTTATTCGTGATCTGGCGGCTGCTAAGGCCTGGAGACATTGTTTTTCACGGCTAACGGAGCATGAACGCCAAAACCTTATGGCTTGGAAAGTGCTATTCGCCGAATTGGTAAGGGTACCGGTAAATACGCGCCGATGCACCGAAGGGCTGCTCGTGAACACATGGACGAATGCCGTTCAGCAATTCCTTGCTGGATTATGCCCATTTATAGAGTAGCTGAAACTATACATCCAGGCACGGACAAATATGATGTTGTGATTGTTGATGAGGCAAGCCAATCTGGTCCTGAAGCTCTTTTTCTTCATTACTTGGCGAAAAGGATTGTTGTTGTAGGAGATGACAAACAGATTAGCCCTGAATTTGTGGGCATTACACGCGAAGATGTAGAACTCCTCAGACAGCGCCACATTTTAGATATTCCACACAGTGATGCCCTTGGGGTTGACACATAGTTTCTTCGACCAGGCTGAGATCCGTTATGGGGGCCGAATACGTTTACGAGAGCACTTTCGATGCATGCCAGAAATTATTCAGTTCTCGAATAATCTCTGCTACCGCTCTGAGCCACTGATTCCACTCAGACAATACGGCGCGGGCCGTCTTACACCAGTTATTGTAACTCGCCATGTCCCGGAGGGATATCAACAAGGACACTCACCAAGGGTGGTTAACCAGCCAGAGGCCCAGGCAATTGTTGACCAGATCAAGAAATGCTGTGAAGACTCAATTTATGATGGCAAAACTATGGGGGTTATAAGTCTTCTGGGAGAAGATCAAGCAAAGCTTATTGAGAAATTATTATTAGAAAAGATCGGCCCCGAAGAAATGGAAAAAAGGCATCTCGTCTGCGGCGATGCCTATGCTTTCCAAGGCGATGAACGCGATGTGATGTTTCTTAGCCTTGTATCTGCTCCTACGGAAGGACATCGGATAGCACCCACTTGCAAGCCCGAGAGATGAAAGGCGTTTTAATGTGGCCGTAAGCCGTGCAAGAGATCAAATGTGGCTTTTCCACACAGCCACAATCAATGACTTGAGTCCCAGTTGTCTCCGTTATCGTCTCCTCCAATACTGTCAAAATCCTCAAGTTCAGCCAATTACTATAGAGGGTCTTGATATTGAAAAGCTTCGGGCCACTGCACAGACTACCGATCGAGATAGAGTCAAACCTCCATTTCCTTTTGATAGCTGGTTTGAAATAGATGTTTTCCTTAAGATTGCTGAACGTGGGTACCGGGTCATACCGCAGTTCGAGATCGCTGGATATAGGATCGACTTGGTGATTGAGGGAATGGAGGGGCGTCTTGCCGTTGAATGTGATGGGGATACTTGGCATGGCGTAGAACGATTTCAAGAAGACATGGCACGTCAGAGGATGCTAGAAAGATCCGGATGGACTTTTTGGAGGGTGAGAGGTGGCACCTTTTACCGTGACCCTGACGCCGCTCTCGAAAAACTGTGGAGCACATTAGATCAACTTAGGATCTATCCGACGAGTCAGGAAGGAGGTTCGGGTAACTCCACTAATGCTGAACAAACAGGATTCCATAGGACAGGTCCTTCCGCTGAAGAATTCCAAGACATTTCCTTTCCTGGAGCAAAAGGAATAGAAGAGGAAATTTCAGGCGACCAGCCAAAGAGCAAAAAGATTAATAAGTTTTATTTTGACGAGAAGGAACCAAAGAGTAAACCCATTGCTGAAGATAAGAAAATATCACTCGATGATCTAATTCCATTAATAATCAAAATCTTAAGGAGACATGGGGGGCGTGCACATAAAGCACAAGTTGAGAAAGAAATATATGCAAAGGCTTAAATTTGTATTTGAGACACCATGGTATCAAGAAATAGTTTCAACTGGAGTTACAAGATGGCAATATTTTATAACCTTGGCAAAGGAAGTTGCAAAAAGTAAAGGTTTGATCAAGCGACCTGAAGCATTATAAGCACGGCTATTGGGAGCTAAGTGAAAAAGCGAAAAGATAAAACCATGTAATTGGAGGAAGGGGTTCAATTTCATTACCATCCATCCTCGACAAAGCCTTCAAAGGAGAATTGTGATATGGCCAAAAGGATGCTATTGATTTGTCAGCATCTGTGGAAAAGAGGATTGTCCCCCTTTCCTGGAGAAAAGAAGTTAAGGAACTCAACAACCCCTGGAGTCACCGTTTGAACAGAACAGAGTATGCTTTTTCGCTTGACATGAAGATTCACTCTCTCTATACTGAGCATGACTTGAGGAGTTTTATTTTATCAATTCCGTAGACCGACTCCATAAATAAAAAATCTATCTTCATCCCAAGAAACAATTCTTTTAGTCTAGGTTCATGTCTTTCGATTTGGGTTCTATGTTTATAGGATTGAAATTTAATACTTTTAAGATCGACGTTATTATTGTATAGTTATTTCAGAAATCGGAGGCCTAAATATGGCAACGTATCCGAAGAATTTTCTAAGTAATGTGATAGCCAGAGTAGATTATCAACCCATCTTGATCCTAAAAGAAAAAGAGCCGGCCGAATTTCAAGAGTTAATAAGAGAAGAATATCCACGTTTCTCGAAGATCCAGGAGTTACAGATTTCGATTCCCCCCGACGAGTCGTCGGTTTCGGCACAGAAGCCAGTCATTTGGAGATTCAGTAATAAAGAACAAAAAGATGAGATATCTTTGTCTTTCAAGTTTTTTGCTTTTAAAACAGTGGGGTATATAAATTTTAAAGATTTTTTTCAAAAGCTTTCAAAAACATATAACCATTTTACTGAAACCTATAAACCCACTATTGTCAGCAGAATAGGGTTAAGATATATAAATGAAATTCGTATAAGTGATGGGAATCCTTTTGAGTGGAAATATCTTATTAATGAAAAGTTATTTTCGGTTTTGCATGCATTTCCGGATTTGCAAGTAAATGTTTCACGCTCAATGCACCAACTTCATTTTAACAAAGAAGACTTTAAGATAGTATTTCAATTTGGAATTTTCAATAGTGAGTATCCGAATACAATTACAAAAAAGGAATTTATTCTAGATTACGATTGTATATCTGAAGAAGAACATGAACCAAATTCAATATTAGATAAATTCAAAAGATTTAATGAAGAGGTTTACGATCTTTTTGAGAAGAGTATAGATGAAAAACTTAGAAACCTTATGAAAGAAGGAGAAGTCAAATGAAATACAGCGTGAATGATTGTCTTGATGGCGATTACTTCAAATGCTCAGATACCATTGTGTTGAAGGGCGAAAGTGAAACCGAAGTTGAAAAATTCCCGTCTGAAAAACTCCCCCTGAACACAGACCTGTATTCACAAACCGTGAAGCCTGACTCTAAATCTTATCGAGAAAAAGTTTTCTCTCAAGAACTTCCGCTTTCAACTGAGAATTACAAGAAATCCTCAGTCAAAAAAGTGACATATCGACTTGTAAAAAAATAATTGCCCTTACTATGGATAGGTATATTCACCAACCTGAGCCCATATGCAGGGCTTGTCAAGGCGATATATATAGTGAAATTAGAGTAACCCAATCTCCTAAGTCATTAGCTGAAAAAGAAGGGGAAGAAATAGAAGTTACTGAAATATCATACAATTACGCAATAGTTCTAACCCAGGAATGTGATCTTGAACAAGATTTTAAAAACAGACAGAGCCGCAAAAACATGATAAGTATATCCCGTCAATTTTGTTAGCTCCTGCATTTTTAGCTGAACAACTTAGAGAAGGTTCTCACCTTTTGGGCCTAGGGTTGACCATGGAAAGAATAAATAGCGAAAGATGGCGTATGCTTAAGGATAATAACAACTTCCGTTATCACTTTCTTCCAAGAACATAAGAATTGAGGGTTCATCTGGTTGTTGACTTTAAACATTATTTCACCGTATCTAGGGATTTGTTCTATTCTGAAATACTGAATAAAACACACTACTTAGCTTCTCTTAATATCCTTATTGTGAGGAGCTATCATATCGATTCTGTGACTACCTCGCCAGAATTGGCATTCCTTAAGGGCTCTGGTGTCAGGGTTACACTATTCACAGGTGTCA
>CAVXDT010000005.1:0-101603 GCA_963760525.1 Nitrososphaeria archaeon | reverse complement strand
AAGCCAGCATATAAAACAACACCTCGAAGACAGTTGGGAAAATGGCTATCTTTTATCGTGGAATGATTAATGATGCCAGTGATGCCAGCATCGAAATTATCAAAGTAACAACTTCTGATTATGATGTTATAAGCACGTCTCCATGAACCGTCATAATAAAAAGGATAAATGGCAACTCCTCCAACAGTTCCTTCATTAACAAATTTACAGCGTTCAAAAGCCCAATTGTAAACATCTTGTGCGGGTTGCTTGAAGATCTTCGTAGCACCCGGCTTCAATTTGAACACGCCTCCAACAATTCTCACATAACTTGGTAGAACAATATCTTCAACCGTGAACTCTCCCTTGAATACAATGGTTTCTTCCCATGTTCTGCCAATGGTCAAGTTATTTATTGCATTCTGAATAATAGTAGATGCGTCTGTGCCACTATAGTCTATATCTCCAGTCTGACCATTCCTAGCGTAAACTTCTCCACTGTCGTCAGTGAAAACAATATATGAATAAGGCTGAACTTCTGCCAGATTAGATGTATCAATAGTTGCTGAAGACCCTCCTATAAGCGAACTGAGAGCCAGCGATCCCCCTACCAAACCTGCTACCTTAATAAAATTCCGTCTCCTTTCCATACCGCTATCTTTCTCTTTTTTGAATCCATGATTGACAGCGAAGGATATTAACCTTGTGCTGCTAATGTTCAGTTGCTGTCACTTTATGACATCATATATGTGACTATTGACTTTTGTTCTCCAGCAGTGGTAGATAGCACTTGGAGATTAGTTTGCCCATCATCATTGGCAAAGAGAACTTCTCTTCCACCAGTTTCCTATTGTTATTTCCCATCTGTCTTGCCATACTAGGATTCGATATTAGGTTGAGAATTGCCTTTGCCAGCGATATATAGTCAGCAGGTGGAACAACATATCCATTTACTCCATCCAACACTGCTTCTGTGATACCTCCTACATCTGTGGCTACAACGGGTTTCTTGGCTGCCATGTACTCTAATAGAACACGAGGAAATTGCTCTTTCAGTGATGCTAGGACACCTATGTCGATTTTTGAAATCATCCCCGGAATAGCGTCGTTCGGAATACCTCCCGTAAAGGTTACATGCTCAGATATTCCATAATCAACAACCATGTTTTGTAATTTTGTTCTGAAGTCTCCTTTGCCCACTATCAGAAAGTGGACATTTGTGGTCTGAGCTAATATTTCTTTTGCTGCTAATAGAAAATATTTGTGCCCTTTTAAAGGATGTAGCCTGGAAACCTGGGCAATGACAGTTTTACTTTTAATCTTGTCGATGTAACTATATTCTAAAGGTTTTCTATTCATCATCAAATCAAAGTATTCCAGATCAACCGAGTTATGAATTGTGATCATTTTATGTTCTTTTACTCTATACCTTAAGAGGCTTCTCTTGGTCCAAAACGACACAGGTATAACTGTGCATGAATTTAAGAGGGGAAAGGAAATCATATAGATAGCTTTTCTTATAATTGTTTCGTCTTCAACACTCTCAATGTTTACAACGATTGGTATTTTTTCTCTTGATAGTAATTTAGCAAGATGAATCTTGTAAAGCTTTACAAGCCCACTTGTATGGATGATATCGAGGTTCTTTGCTTTAATTAGTCTGAGTATCTCTTTTATACTATGTAAATTAGTAATTTCATCAAGACCTCTCACTTTGTAGTATTCTATCCCCTCTTTTTTCAATTCATCCGATAATCCTTGATACTCTTCCCCGAAGTCAGAAACAACGACCAGATCAAAACCTTTCCTCTTCAAGGCAAGAGCAAGTCTTGCATAAGAGAAAGTTAAACCTACTCCGACGCTTGAAGCAGTAAACAATATCTTCAATTTTTCAGTAGTTTTTCGAATGGTCATATTGACTTTTTTAAGATAATAAATCTATATTTATACTATGCTTGTAAATTAAGCACGAGCCAAGTTTTCGATTATTTTAAGTGGATAATTAAACATATAGGATATTGGGCCAAGATCTTTCAAAATTTCTCTTATGTTGCGCACATCTGTTTTGCTTATTGCACCGATTAAAGGCGCTATTATCAAATAGTTCGTAAAAAAGATAAGTACACCGATGATCAAATTCATCCAGTCAAATAAGCTAATTTGACTTATGATAAGAAATGTAATGATGCCAGAAAGAGTGGAAGCTAGAAGTATCTTAGCTGATGAAACCCAATCGATTGTGACAGAGAAGTACTTTTTTACAAACCAAATTTGTAAAATTAAACTTGGGATGCTAGCAGTGAGAATTGTTACGATTAAGCCTACGATTCCGAACTTCGGAATTATGAACCAACTTAGCGTCATTCCTATTGCGGTTGTGATTAGGGTCAGTTTTAGGTTGACATCTGTTCTCCCCTGACCGTTTATGAGACTTCCAAGGCTTAAGCTTCCAAAAATTGAGTAGATGTAGTTTATAACAAGCAAAGTTAAATATAGAGGTGCATAAGAATATTTTTCACCAAATAATGTGGATACTGCTGGCCCGGATAAGATCATGATCGCTATCACAAGTGGCGTAACTAAAAGAGCACCATATTTGATTGAGAACTGGAAGACATTTCTAAGCGTTTCCATCTCCTTTTGCCAATTTAGTTTTGAAAAAGCTGGAAAAAGCATTGTGACTATTGGTGTAGAGAAGAAGGTGACTAGAACAGTGAAGTTAGTTGCTACTTGATAGTTACCAATCAGCAAATCTGTACAGTATATTGCGATAAGAAAGTTGTAGAATTGTGAGAGGAAACCTGCTACGATAGCAGAAATTGATAAGGGTAATCCATATTTGAACATTGTTTTAATTGCTTCTACAACGTTTAGGTCGCAATCGTCCTGTTTCTTCGAACTTCTGTAGAAAAAGTAATAGAGAATCGTTATCCCAATTAACCCAGCAGCGAAAGAGGACACTGTAAATCCAAGTATTGCACCAAAAGCTCCAAAGCCCGAGATTATGAGAAGTGGTGCTAGAATCGTCTTGATAATAGACTGGCAGACTATTGTAATGCTGTATAACTTCATCTTCTCATACCCTGTGAAGATAGATTGAACAGCTACAATCATGGCATCAGCAAGAATTGTGAAAGAAGCCACTTGAATTAAGAGCTGTATATGAGGGCGTTGAAAAATATTTACAGCTAAGAAACCTGAAAGCAAAAAAGAGACTAGTGACAGGAACAGCCCTGAAATCATTTCAAAAAGCAACCCTGCATTTAGAATACTCTTTACATTAGTAATCTTATTTTCTGACCTATATTGAGCTATGTACTTAATAATAGCTGAATTTACTCCCCAATCCCTAAATATCGAAACCATACTAGGTGCAATTAAAGCCACTGAAAAAAGGCCATATTCTGAAGGTGAGAGAAGCCTTGCTAATGCTATGACATATAGAGCTGAAATGATTGATGAAATCGCCAAGCCCCAAAAGAGGTGAAGACCACCCCTAGCTGAAATCTTGGCGATCTCAATCGCTTTACTCATCGATATATCATCCTTGATTATTAGTATACATAGAAGAGGGAGGAATAACAATTTTATTCAAAAGAAATAATACTCTCAATATCAAAGTAATAATCATGCTTTGTCTATTTCAACGTCTACTCTTACTGTAGCTTCAACCGTTACACTTGTTGTGGTATAATTCCGTCTCATTTTAGTATTATCGCCTTTCTTGTTTGGTGTTAACTGGCATTAATTAATTCGCACTATCATCTTCGTTTGTTGGTTTGGATTTGATTTTTATCCGAGATATTATGAGAAACACTGCAAGAAGGCTTGCACAGACTATCACAAAAGGAATAGCGAGTAAAAAGGATTTTATTTCATCAAAACTCATTAAAGGTTTTTCATAATTGACGGAGACCGATGAGCCAAATTTGTATGGAATGGCGATAGTGAACTCATCAGATACAAAGAGCTGAAAGTTGAGACTGCCTATAATTGTAGTTGCCTGCCCGTTTGTGTTGATTATGGGGGGATGCATTACATAAAAGTTCTCGAACTTGGTACTCCCATCAACGGATATGCGTGGCTGTCTAACCATCAAAGTCATGTTGCCATTTATCTGCATTGAGAATGACTTCCCCTCTATTTTCTCACCGTCTAGAATCAGGCTGACATTTCCACCGTCATGAATAGAAATGGTAGGATTCTGGACGATTATGTTAGTGTAAAAACCGTATCCTTTCTGAGCAACAATTCTTGTGCTATTGATTTCAATCAATTTACATTCGCCTATATTTATGTTGGACACATTAGATATGGTACGTTGTGAAGTCTCAGAATTTATGTACACAGTGTTCTTTCCTTGAGCTTTTATCAAGGCGACTGATTGTGGTATTATACTAACTTTACCAGTAGCGCTAATATTGGTAAAAAGTAGACTCGGTTCAGTGAACCATCTTGAGATTGCTGTCTGGTTATCAACCTCACTTTTGTCGCTGAGGAAATGTGTGAGATTTCTTAATATGGTCGCATTGAAAAGTTCATTCTGCTCAAGCAGTGGATAGATATTGATGTAGGTTAGAGTGAGTCCGTCTCTTGAGATGCTCATGACTAACGGGGATGATTGTGAGAGATTTGAATACCAGGCACTAACAACAGTCCCATTACTTGGCTCGACTTGAGCAACTTTTGCCTTAAAAGGCATTTCAAAGTTGTTTTCTATAAGGATTTTATCAGTTGATAATTCGTCTGATGATAGATTTCCAAAAAGACTCAACAATGGACCATATCCATTTGTGTTCAATACGACTATATTGCGTGTATCCTTCGTTTCATCAGCTACTGCATCTGTTAGAATCTCATAGGTTGTAATGTCATCATATGGTAATATTAGAGTCCTGTATTTACCTATCAAGTTATCACTTGAAAGTATTGTAGTATAATTGAACTCGATTAGTGAGAGAAAATCGTAAGCGTAGAAAAGGCATTCTGTCGTAGGAGGACTGTCACTTAGAACTCGAACATATTTCAAGATCATTTCTGCAAACGATCCGGGTTGATTGTTATAGAGTTCGCTTCCTATAAGGATGTCAGCATTACTGCTGAAAATTCCTTTATTGTATAAGTTTGAAGCCATAAGATCGTCATTAACAAATATCTTCATTACACTGCCATCGTATTCGCACCTGACTGTGAATTGCGTATCCAAGCTAAGTATGTCTCCCGTTTCTACAGTATATTCGCTATTTCCGTCTGGAGATATCTTGAAAATTATTCTCTTCCCATATTGCGCTATTTCCCAGCTCTTCCTAGGAGGACTACCCCAGTCAAACTTACTAATTATTACTTGGTTAGTTGTTAGATTTTGCGGCTGAAATTCAAATTCTATGAAAATCCTATTTGTGTTTGTTTCATTCCCATTAATTCTTATTGAACTGTTTAAACCATTAAAGAATGCTGTCTCATTTACCTGGACATTGTTGAAGTAGATTGGTTCTTGAACGAATTCATTGATTCCAGATTCCTGTCAAAGAAGAGCGCAAGAATTGTATTCTTCCTATACACTTCTTGGAAGAACGGTCTCGAAATCCTCATTGTCGATGAGTTATATGGAATCGCCAAAGCGATGGTACTTTGAGCAGAAGGTGTAGAAATATTATTCAGAATTCTAATTTGAACGTCCTCATTTTGGAGATAGGTTGCGGTTGTGTTACTTAAGTGTTCCAGATATCCTCCAGCATATCCCGACAATGCCTGATAATCGCGATTTGAATTCAAATATATGTATGTTGGTGTTCCTTCTGAATATCTTGTGACAAAAAGTGGGAACTCGGGGCTCTTTGATTTCCAAGCTGCAAGTGATTCGGTAACAATTGCTGTTGCACCTGTGAATTCCAAATATGAAGACGATGTCTGGGGACTGATTATGATGGATTTACCACTTAAGAACACCTTTTCCCTGAGATCGTTTATTATGTCAAATTCTTGCTGGCTGATTTGCCTCGTCTTGGATAAATCATCATAGTACTCGAAACCCAAGAAAGTCGATGAGATACCAAAAATAACTATAAGAGAAATCAAACTAGAAACCATCAGATATTTCGAGAAATTACCTTGATTAGATTTAATTCTGCCAAATACTTGTTTACTTAGAGCAACTGAAGCAAGCATTGCTAATGGGACTTTGATGATCTCGAACATTCGCTCTTCTCTGAAGTTGATTACATTTGTTCGGATGATCTCGGAGATAAATGATCCTGAGTTTAATTCAAATTGGCTGACATATTGCATCTGCATAGTGGATAATATTCTTGAGACAAGTACCAAGAGCGCGACTGAAGCCATTAATGCTTTTAGATCTCCAAAATATGATTCTTTTCTCCTGATAAACGTATATACAACTATTAGAGCTAGGAGCCCTGCTATCCCGATTTTGACTGGGTATAGGAACCATGGGACATAACCAAACTGGGTTAATGCTGAGAAGTCAAAGACCTGATCTTTGCTCAACCATGAAGATAGAAAAGAAGCATAGAAAAGTAGCAGTAACATGGCAATAAGAGAACCAAGATATGGGGGGATCCAAGTTTTCTTGAGGACTGAATGGAAGTTCCTTGGCACTCTATCTTTGAATGAAATGAACAGAATCATGAAAGAACCGAATAATAAATACTCGATAAATGGAAGAAAGCGAATAGAATTGGATGGTTCAAGAAGATATAGAAGATAGTTAATCAACAAACTAGAAAAAGAGGCTATAATTAAGGAAAATGCGATGCATTTAAGCTGTTTCCTTAATTCCCCAAAACAGAAAATCGTCAAGCCTAATAATATGGGGAATAGAAGGTATAACGCATATGGATGTAATAATGGTAAAGGAGTCAACAGTAGACACATTAATAAGATCAGTCTGGTTTTTGGCAAGTCATCTTTTTTCAAAAAGTAGAATAATGCGAATACTAATGTGAAGGAAGATTCCATTGATAAATAGAAAAGTAGACGTTTCCAAGTTATATCACCATAGGAGAGCATATCACTTACTTCGATTAACCAACTGGATGACATATTTGGATTGCTGATTGTCTCCGAAAGAAAACTGAACCAGCCAAAACCTGAGAAAAGTGCCCAGATCAATGTTGCGACTGCTGGTACATGATCGCCATATTTCTTTAGGTATTGACTTGCCATCGCATAAAATGAGAGTACAACTAAAATGTTTAAGGAAATTGTTGTAATCTGGAAGAGCCCGAAGGATGGTTTGACGATATCAATTATAGTGGATAAATAGATACCATATAATGGGTAATAGCCAGCTATTGAAAAAAACTCTCCAAGTTTGGCTCCAGTAAAAGAAATTCCTATTATGAAGTTTCTTGAGACATCTAATCCGATGAGCCTCGCAACTTGAGGATACAATTGGACATAGAAGTACAAAAGAAATAGTAGAATGATTATCAATATCAATTCTTGGTTCCCTATTGACAGTAGACTATTTTCTAGAGATTTTATTTTGTTTTCTCTTCTTAATACAAGAACAGATAGTATAGATAGAGACAAAATTACAAACAGAATAGATATTCCCCTCAAATATGGAGGGATGAATAATGTGAAGGTTCCAAGTATCGTAATAAAAGAAAAACTTAGAGGAAAAGCTAAAGCAATATATTCCAAACGAGAATAACTTGGTTTGAATTTGGAAAGGAAAAGAAGAGAAATGCCAAGGACCAGAACTGGAACAACTATGTAAAGCAGAGCTTTTAGAATCTCAAAGTAAGAACCAGCGGATTGTAGAGCAATCAATGCAATACTTAACAAGACGAAAGAAATGCTTATCCATAGGATGTTGCTCTTGATATTTACTCTGATAATAAAAATCTTTCCCAAGACAGTGAAAGTCATGACTGCAGTTAGAAGTGAGATTAATACAAAAAGCACATACGAATGAGGAGGAGTAGTGAAAAGGAAAATTGTTGAGTTCAGCAACAGGAACGTGATAGCACATATTGCAATTGTAGCAATGGTTTTTGGTTGCATCTATTACACCTTTAAATGAAGATCATATTTAACACCCAATTTTTCATTGAAAAAGTCCAGATTAAATGTAAGTATGCACTTCAAATTTTTGAATACCATAATGTAAGACTTTAATAGATATACTAGGAATAGCAATTCATTATTTGCGTTCCTCTTTATTATTGCACTATTTATAGTGGTTAACAAATTTCCAACCATCGTCCATAAGAGAGCGAATAGATTAAGTATTGAATTATCGTATATATCCTTGAAGAATACATAAAACCAGTATACAGTTGACATATAGATCTTGGTTTTCATAGGCAGACGTGACTGCGTTGATCCTTTATGAATTACTTTAGCATAGGGGATAGCGAAAAGTGTATCTTGATGTTTCTTATACAATCTATAGGAAAAATCGGTGTCTTCCAAATTAGCCCACCTCTTCATTTTTTCATCAAACTCCAAATCATTAAAGACTATTCTTCTATAACAGGAACAACCAGAAAGTCTTTGGGCAGTTATAACCTTTGTTAGTGGATAAGGAAAAGTTGTAAACCCTGATCTACGGACCAACAATTTGTTAGGTGAATAAGAAGTCAACATGAATATCCTATTCAAGATGTTCCATGATTTCATTACTAGAGAGTTTCTATTATTGTTATCATAGTTCTTAATATTAACTTGGATGCCTAAAGCTTTCGAGTGGTTCTTAAAAAAATTGTCTATTACGGATAAGACATTTTTGTCAAGTAGTGTGTCATCATCGAGAAAAAAAATCACCTCACCATTGGAGTTCTTGACTCCGAGATTTCTAGCAGAGGGGAGCCCTTCACCACTTCCTTTAATATATATTATTATGCTTCCAGCTGATGAAAACTTCTGGAGAAAAGAATCTATGTAAATATTATATTTCGATAATGAGCTAGGCAACGAACCATCATCTACAACAACAACTTCTGCTGGCAGAACTTCTTGGTTAAGTATAGTAAGCAATAAGTCATGTAAATCATCGGGTCTATCTCTTGTCGGAATCACTATTGAAATATTAGCGTTTGCATTTCTTTTATTAATCATAGCAGATACATTCTTTCTGTATCAAAGCTTTCTGAAGAACCTAATATTTAAGAACATTTTCATGTGTAACTTTCAATTTCTTCTTGACAAGACTATTATCTGAAAACCTACCCTATTAAACGGTTTTTCACAGATTTTCATAAATGAATTTAATCGATTCGAAATTGATAATCGTGGAATTGTAGGTAAATAATAATAACCACAGACTTTATTGATAGAGAAATAACTTTCCAGAATGGATAGAAATTTTGACGATGAGAACAATTGCCTGTGTTTAGCATCCCATGCAGACCATTTTCTCCCACTCATGGTTTCCCATAACCTCCCCTTCAAACCTTCAAGGGATATCTTATTTGGAGTAGATATTATCAAATAGCCACCTTTTACCAATATCCTGTGTATTTCTGAGAGAAACTTCTCTGGATTTGTTAGATGTTCGATTACTTCTAATGCGAGTACCAGTTTGAAGCTTTGTCTAAGAGACAAGTACTGTGCATCACCTTGAAAAAAATGAGCGTTTTTTATCTCTGGGTTTCTTTCTGTTGGGAGAACTTCTCTTAATAGATCATTGCCAATGTATACATAACCTCTCCTCTTGACTATTTCAGCCATTTCTCCTGTGCTACAACCAATATCCAGAGCGTACGCAGGTAAATTACTAGTAGGTATAAGAGAGGAGACACACCTAAAGCGACCGGTATTATATGGTGAAGCATTATTTCTGTTTTCCAATCTAGTTCATTTCTATCAAATTGTTTCGATTTGTTCTTATTAACCTTCTTCTTGCCAAGTCTATTTCTGCCTCATTTATTATCATGGTCTTACTTATTGCATCTATCTTCTCCATAAAGGGTTTAAGCTTGTCTCTTTCAAGTTCATAGAAGCCTAGAATATATGTGATACCTAAAATAGAGAAATACCCAAACAGACGTGGATCCTTAGTTAGAAGAAATCTTAACAAGCCCTCCTTTAGGAATTCGTAGGGGACACCCAAATAAAGGAGTAAGTTGTGCTTGTGTCTTAAGCGGTCAGAGTAACCTGCCCGATATATTGCATAAATATCGTGAAGGAAACTGTCTGGAAGATGTAAACATAAAGCACTAGTGTCAACTAATATCTTAAGATTTTGTGATCTAACAAATTCATGTAGTACAGCATCTTCTCCTACCTGTATATCTTTACGCAACCAGTCCTCACAATCAATCACTACGTCCCTTTTCAACAAAGAATTCGATAATGCTATACATCCATACTTGGCATACCGCATTGTCTTGGAAAAAGCATAGGAATTTAGAATATTACTGTGTTCAAGTGTAAGCCCTTGTATCCACGCAACTCGTGAAAGTCTTTTCCATCTCTCTAGGTTGCCATACCATGGAGAAATAATACGAATATCGGAATCAATAAAGCAAAACCAATCTGTTTTTACATGAAGTGCACCCTTATAGCGTGCTAAAGCTAAGTTACCTTTTTCAATGACTATCTCAGCTTTATATTCCCTAGCAATTTCTAAAGTTCTATCTGTACTACCAGCGTCCACGATTATTAGTCTATTAACGGGAATGTCATTGAAAACTGAGCGGAGAACGTGCTCAAGGGTTTTTGCACTGTTCTTTGTCAGTATCACTACATCGACTTTATCGATGTTCAAACCATTCGTCAAAAATCATTTCACTTTAGGAAAGGCTTTTGAAGACGCCAGAATATATGTCAACAATCTTCCTTATATCGTGTTCTCTTTCCACATATTTTCTGCCATTTTCACCCATTACCTTTCTGAGATCTTGATCTGACAACAGAGTTGCTACATCGCATACCATTTGTTCAAAATTACCTGAACAAAAACCCAATCTTCCGCTTTCAATTATGCCATCAGGATCAACATTAAGGCTGACTACAGGTACATGATTAGCCCATGCCTGTATGAATGTATTTGGAAAACCTTCAACGCTCGAAGTATTTACTAGAATTGATGCCTTTTTGAAATAATCATCAATTTTATGAAAAGGCACGAATCCGCTATATGAAAAATTCGGAAACTTTTCCGATGCACGCATTATCACTTCATATAATTCATGATTTCCTGTTTTACCGCCTACCATTACAAAACGCGCATTTGGTAGGAGCTTTACTAGGTCTATGAATAATCCAGGATTCTTAACGTTGATATAGACCCAACCCACAAAATGATAGGGGGATCTAGTTTCTTATCGAAAGAATTCCGTAATGTTAAACCGTTCTTGATCACAACACTGTCTACACCAAATCTTTCCACTAAAATCTCCTTTTGAAAGTTGCTTTGAACTATCACAGCATCAGCACCTTTAACTTCTAAAATGTGCGCGATTTTCATTTGGAGACCAGAGTCTTCGTCTGAAAGAGGTTTGCCAAGGACGACTGCATCAGATGGAATTCTGTAAACAAATTTCTTCCTATTTAAGAAACAAAATTGAGGAAGAATACCTGTTGAACCCGACTCGTGAAAATATATATCTGCATTTGCTTTTGCTAAAGAAGACCATATCAATTTGAACTTCAACATATTGTTCATTTGACTTGATTTGATACGATCATAAGTCTTTATTACTTCAATTCCACCTATCATATTTTTTTGGTCTATACCACAATCGTAAGTCACAAAACATATATTGTAACCCTTTGATAATAACTCCTTTCCTAGTATTACCTGTTCAACTTCAGCTCCTCCGGAATAACCTAGATCTTCTTCAGCAAGGATGGGATAAGAATTTAATGAGAGAAAGCAGATCTTCATATTGTTTCACCGATTTTACTAATTCATCATTGTTGTTTTGTTAGGGCATATATCTCAGTAAGAGCTTTAGTCTGCTTTTGCATAGAAAATTCTTTTCACAATTCCTTCCTTCCATACCCATTTCTCTAGCCCTGTCAGGATTATTTAATAGCTCAAGGATGGCTGTTGATAACGAATTTGAATCTCTTGGGTGTACTAGGTATCCCGTAACCTTGTCAAACAGCTTCAGACACACCACCAACATCAGTTGCTATGACTGGTTTTGCTGCAGCCATACACTCTAGAATATAGAAGGGAAAATTCTCTGAAAGAGAAGAAGACACACAGATATCAGCTGTATTCCAGAGAAGATTGTATATTTCAGGCCATTGAATACGTCCAGTGAAAATGACACTCTTTTCAATCCCTAGATTATGTGTAATTTCTTCTAAGTATTTCCTACGCGGACCATCTCCGATAACATAGAAATTAGCGGAATAGTGGTTTAGCACTTCTTTGGCCGCCATTAAATAATATTCCTGTCCTTTTATTGGGGTTAGATTTGCAACACATACTATATTTGGGTCAGTGTTTAGAATTTTAAATTCAATATTAGCTTTCTTAGTAGTTTTATCGAATTCATTTAGGTCAATGGCATTGTAAATGGTAATTACTTTTTTTGGATTCAAACCATGCTTTATCAACAATTTCTTCGTGTAGTTCGATACGGGAAGAATCATATCAGAACAAATGTTTAATATTGCAATCATCGCTGTCCATTCTATTTTTTCGAGAAACCCATTATTTGGGATTGAATGCACACTTGTGACGATTGATGGTCTTTCAGCAGAGCGTAATGTTTTAACAGCTAAGTAGGCTGCCAATGCATGCGTTGCACCTTGCGCGTGAATGGAGTCTACACACCCTAACTCAAGAATTCTCCTAATATCATTCCTAGTTTTATAAATATCTTGAATTGTTTTCTTATCAATATAATAACTCTTAGAGTGCAGGATTCCCGCTTTTGTAAGCTCGTCTGATAAGCCAACAACTTGCTCTTTAGGGCCAGAAAGGACTATTACATCGTGCCCTTTCTTTTTCAAGTTCATAGATAAGCGAGCAATATGGTAACTAAGGATCCCAGAAGATGATGCAACTATAAGCAACTTCAAATGGAATTCCCTTCTTTAAACCATACTTGCTTTAATCACCGAAAAATTTCTTTAAAAACTCGCTATCTATGAAAATATCCCTTTTAACACGATACAAGAGAAGAGTGTTCTAATGCTATACTAATTTGTTATTTATGATTTTTCTTCATAACATCTTGATAAATATCTTCGAGCTTATCTATCATAATCTTCCAATCTAAATTCTCAGATATATACTTACGACCATTTAATCCCATTTGCTTTTGTAGTTTTTCATTACTTAGTATTTCTTCAAAAGTAGTAACGAGTTCGGGTATGTTTCCATATTCTACTGCGAATCCAAAACTTCCTTCTTCAGCTAATGTAGCGATGTAATTTGATTTTGTAACTATTATAGGAGTCCCACTAGCTGCTGCTTCCAACGGAACCAATAAAAACACAACTTCCTTCAGCGAATCTAACGAAGTTACAATTGAGGCGTCTACATACGCCTCTATCTTTCTCATTCCAAAAAGAGGCCCTGGAAAAATAACTTTGTTTCCAATCTTATGTTGATTAACAAGCTTCTTTGTCTCTCTTAAGTATCCATCGTCAGGACCTGCTATCACCAATATTAGATTATCATTCTTCTTGCTTTTGATTATATATGAAAAAGCGTTAATTAGAAAATCTATGCCCTTAAACTGATTTATTCTACCCAAGAAAAGTATTATATTTTTTTCTTTTTCAATATTATATCTTTTCTTGAATACGCCTTTAGGTGGTAAGTTTTCATATTCTTCAAAGTCTATTCCATTAGAAATAATTGTAATCTTTTCCCTTGGAACTCCAGCTTCTTGAAACTCTTTGACTTCGACTTCGGATAGTGCTATGACTCTTGACGCTCCCTTCAAGATTCTATTCCCAAATAGCCTATCAAAAAACCAACGTCTCAACTTCTTGTCAATAATTGGTAGAGATCCGTGGGCTTGAAATACATATGGAACCTTATATTTAGTAGCATAATAATAAGCAAGTATTGACAACATTGTAGTGAATTCATGAATATGCACTACATCAGAATGCTTAAAATCATTATCTGCTGTGACAAACCAGTAGAAAGGAGTTGCGACCTTTAGACTTTCCCTTAGCCAATTGGATAGATTACTAAAGTAGTATGTTTTGATACCTTCTACGTCAACTAGACGATTCTTAGGTACCTTCAGTCTTTTTGTACAGCCATCTGTTGTGTAAACTGTAACTAGATGGCCTCTTTTTACTAGGTTTCTAGACATTTCAAGTGAAACCCTTACCACTCCGCCAGCAGCAAGACAAGGGTAGAATGAATGGCAAACTTGCAGTATTTTTATTGATGTATTGTTTGGGATTTCCATTGAAGTATTATTTGATTTCCATTTATCAATTAATTTGGAGACTTTTTCACAAGAGTTGTTGGTCTGACAAGAATGAAATTGTCTACTTAAGACGTTTCTCCAATTGCTGTATTTGTCCTTTCCCGATATTATCTCTTCAATTGCTTGGATTAATTCTCTATATGTAAGGACCTTAGGACCTGGTGTCCATGATTCATATTCCAAGAGAATGCCTCTGTTTGCCTTATAATTCTCTAGATCATATGGGATAAAAATCATGGGTCTGTCGATGAGCAGGTAGTCAATGTAGATGGAAGAATAATCGGTAACGAGAATATCCACTTCAGGCAAGATGGGGTTAATATCTTCGCACACATCAAAACCAAAATAGATTATTCTTTCAGAGAAGAAACGATTGTCGAGCTTCTGATCATAATAATGCGCCCTAATAAGGATAAGCATCTTATTTTCTTTTAAGTAGCGATTCAGATGCTCCAAATCAAGGTCACTAAAAGGAAAAAAAGATGCATTGTTGCTCTCGCGATAAGTCGGGCAATACAGAATTACTTTATTGTATTC
This sequence comes from Nitrososphaeria archaeon, assembly GCA_963760525.1. Taxonomy (GTDB): domain Archaea; phylum Thermoproteota; class Nitrososphaeria; order JACIWG01; family JACIWG01; genus CAVXDT01. Next base: position 86,703 of record CAVXDT010000005.1, on the reverse strand, counting down.
AGGGATATTCTTGATGAGATTAGAAAGAGTTTTGGAATGCTCTATTTTCAGTAATATGTCATTTCTTGGGTGCCCTAGACAATAGATTTTCTTGGAATCTATAAGAAAACATTTCTTAATCAACTTGGCCTCTAAGTTTGATGAAACAATGAAAGCAGATGTCCTATTGTTGAGTCTCGAAAGTCTATATAGATCTAGTTTTGTTTCACTCTTATCTGCAAAGAAAATGGATTTGAAAGGAGTACCATGCCACACATTAACAAACACTTTCCTTCTGGACCATGATAAGTATGGAATGAAATCTGAAGGTGGATGAGTACTAACCAGAAAACTCGCTCTAAAAAAAATAGGAACGAAACTGACAATATATTGTATCCTAGAATTTAGGCTTAAGGATTTCTTAAAAGGTTCATAATAATAGATCTTGTATTTAGTATTTTTTCTCTTAATATAATCGAACAAGGCTTTTGACGAACCTGAAGCATATTGTCCCGTATTAGAACCAAAAACTATTATCTTACTGTCCTTATGAAAAATATAATCCAAAAATTCCGTCATACATTCTATACATATGAGAATAATCGTAACCATCCTAGGCTCCTTTTTTCCTAATTTAGAAATCAGTTGTGACAGCAAGAATTAACAAAATATCTATAATATTATGAGTCTATGTTACCATCATATGTTTGAGATACAGATTCATCTATTTCATCTTATTAGCTATCGTTTTTGCTTTCTCATAATCTTTAGGGGTATCAATTTCTATCCAAGGCAAACCATCAGTACTTAATCCTTGAATACAAGGCTCTTCGACGGATAGGAGCCTAAGTGCTTCTTCGTAAAATACGCCTACGCTATTCGCATCAAGCAACAATCTGCATTTTGACAAAATCCTTCCTATAACTTCTTGATCGGAGAATCTTGCAATGCCAATATATTCGCCATTGCCGAGCCTAGGGTCAATTGTCTTTGAAATATCTGTCACAAACCCAGAATCGTTCAGGATGACCTTCATATCTTCCACCCCTAACTTCTTCTTATCATCTATTAACAAAAATGAATTTTTGTTGCTATTAGCTACTTTGTCAATGATTCCTTCGTGGAAGAGGACATCAGAGTTAAATAGGACAAAATCCTCATTCATCTCTTCCTTCGCAAGCCAAAAAGAATAGATATTGTTTGTTTTTTCATATTCCGGATTGTAAATAATTTTCATGTTTAGACCCTTTATTATGCTCTCATTCTTTTCTAAGTGATGTTCAATCTCTTCTGCTCGGTAGCCTACAACAATAACAATCCTAAATATGCTAGCCTTCCTACAAGAGAGCAATATTCTATCTAGGAGCGTGTGGGAACCAAAACTTAACAGCGTCTTGGGTGAAGCCGTCACTGAACGTAATCTACTACTCATACCTGCTGCAAGGATTATTGCCTTACTCGGTGATCGCAATGGATTTCTGTTTTCAGGAAATATGTTCAAAAAGACTTTTCATACTTTGACCAATCCTTTCAATAGAAAGATTTTCTTCGACATAAACTCTTCCTCTTTGTCCCATTTCAATTGCAGCGTTATGGTCTTCTTTCAGATAACGTATAGACTTAGCTAAAGTGACATAATCACCAGGTTCGACTACAATTCCTGATTTTGTTTCCAAAACATAGGATGCTGGCATCCCACTAGCACAACAGATTATTGGCTTTCCAACTGCTTGATATTCGTAGAGCTTTGATGATATTCCAAGATAGGGTTTTCCGAAGTCCCGTAGAGGAAGAAGCAGAACATCAGCTTCGTTTAGTAGCCTTGACACTTCCTCTCTACTCAATATCTTATCTATTACTTTTACATTTTTTAGGTCCAATTCTCTGATCATTGACCTTATTTGATCTATGAGTTCGCCTTTTCCTTGAAGTATGAATTCGATTGCTTTATCTTCTTTCAAGCTCTTAGCAGCTTTGAGAACTTGTTCAAAGTCATAAGCAACAGAAAATGCTCCCGAGTAAAGTACGATGAATTTCTCATTAGTGCTATGATGGATAGGTTCAGGCTTGAATATTGTTAGATCAACACCGCCTTTGATCACTTGAATCCGTTCCTTTGGCACACCATATTTGTTTACGATTTTACTGACGTAACCTGGACTGATTGGTGTTATTGCATCCCCCTTTAGGTAGAACAGACTTGTACACTATTCTGGCTAATTTGATGATTATTGAATCCTCTCTTGATAGCTTTAGATCTGACATATCTTCAAGATCAAGATCATCAACATTTAGAACAATAGGTTTTCTTTTTATCTGAGCAAATAGTGTTCCCGAAACCCAGCTGGAAGCCCAAACCGAGTCAACATGACCCACAATTGGCATGGCAAATAGGGAAGTTATCACGAAGACGCCTTTTAAGATCAACCTTTTCACAATTCCTTTTGATGCTAGTGGCAGCTGAAATGTTCTGATAACTCTGATCTTACCTAGCATCTCAATCTTCAAAGGCTTCCACCTATATTCTCTGGATATTCTCCCTTGAGGATAGTGTGGAAATGCTGTGACAACAGTGACCCTGCAATCGTTAAGGACCAGTCCTTTGGCTACATTGTACACGCGTGTTGCTGAACCACCCAAGTCAGGTGGAAAGAATTGTGCCACAATTAGTACGTTCAAAACTTAATTTATTCTCCTATCCAGCAGTTTCCTAAGAAGCGTAGAGCAATAACTAGCTAGCACGTTCAAGGTGTAGAATTTACCTTATCCTGTATTGTTAACGTCGAAGCCGAAAGCTCTTGACTCTCCTTAAACCCTGCTGCGCCATCCTGAGAAACATCTTTCTTCCCTGAAGCTTTTCGGTAAAGTTTCGGTGCTGAATTGATTATCTCAATGGCTCTGTTCATGTCAAAGTCTATTGCTTGACCGTACCATTCGATTGATTTGAAGCGAGGCCTGTTCTCTTCTTTCACAAGATTATAGGCTTCTACTCTGCTCAGTTTGCCTTCGCGTATCTGGTGGCTTCTGAATATATCAAATTCCGTAAAGCCTGCCATAGTCATGTAAATATAGTTATAGAACGGAGCGGTACCATCATCTATGCGCCAAGTTGCTATCGTGTCAGTCTCTCGCTCCCAATTAAACTTCTCAACTATATGCGAAAGAATCTTATTCTCATCCCAATCCAAGTAATGATACAAATACAGGTAATCATCACGCAGTATGTACGAGGAATAGAACGCAAACAAAGTGTCTAATATTGACCTGTTAATGTAGGATGGATTCCTAACATACTGCTTCATGTAATAATATATCATCTTCAGCTTGTCAACCAACGATATTCCAGTCATCCTCTTCAAAGCATTCTTGCTACCCTGACTCACATTGCAGAAACCATACTTGAAGAGACCAGTGCCCTCCTCAGCTTCATAACCACCACAGAAAACGAACAACTTAACCCCAGTCTGATTGCGCACCTTATGGAAATAGTAGTAGAACTGCTTATCCCCAGCCATCAGCAGAGGAACCATGCCCAAGTCAGGCTTCTTAAGCCAAGCCTTCAAATTCCTGTGGATGTTCTTCCTCTTCCAGTTAATATCAGCAGAAACCACGATCTGTTCAATGCCTAACTTTCCGATGACACGTGCTTGGTTTCTGCGCGCAAGATCATTAACCATACCCCAGTCATAAGTGAAAGTAATGGGATGCATCCCCAAACGGTTTTTGAAATAGTCCAATCCATAGGAACTATCTCTGCCACCGCTGAAACCTATGATGCAATCCGGCTCACCAGAAGCACTCCTATACTTTGAGATATACTCTTCTAATGCTTTCTCCCCTTTCAGAAAGCTACCTCTATGTTCATAGTCCCTACAATAGTTGCAGACCCCCTCCTCGTCAAAACCGATGAAAGGCATCGTCTCAGGCAGAAGACACCTAGAGCATCGCCGCAGACTAATTACACCAGAATATAGATCCTCCCAAGTCTTCATCATAGACTGTTTAACATCATCCCTAAGCGCGTAAAGATCCATACTAGGAGAGCTCATACTGGCTTTAGGGTCATAAAGCTCGACAATTTTAGCACTCAGAGGTATCATCGGTTCTGAAATGTTGCCAGTTTCCCCGTCTTTCAGAGCAAACATGCTCTCTGTCATTGTAACGAGATCAAGCAGGCATCCCTGCCCTGCCTTGACCTGAACGATCGCGTTGGGGTCAAAAAGGTTCGTCATATGTCTAGCGCTGATAATCTGTCCGAGAATGTATTTTTCCGAAGCAAAAATTAACACTTTTCCACTGTGGCTCAAGCACATATACAGGGAACCCGTGTTAGTCGCAAGCAAGACGGCGTCAGCATCCTCAAACAGCACAGCCACAGACGCTGAGCCCTCAATACACTCAAATACACGCCTAACAGCGCTCACAAAAGATTCATCCTGCTTCCTAAACATCTGCAAGAGACTGAGAAAAACCTCCGTGTCCACATCATACTTCCTTTCAAGCACTGGAAACGATTTCCAAAGTTCCCCATCATTAACAATTATCCCGTTGTGAACCCCTACGGCACCATCTTTAACCACGGGTTGATTATTAGAATTCATTCCACTAGGTCCATTGGTCGCCAAACGGGAGTGGCCAAAAATAACCAGAGGAGCCTTAAGACAGCCCTCCACGTAGCCCTCACTCTTAATTACGGTCCTGAAGAGATTGTGATACTCTGCCGATTTGATCAGTTCAGACGAGGAAACAGGCTCCTTGAAAACGTAAATTGACTGATTAACCCTCACAGCGATCCCCGACGCTTCTTTGCCCCGCGACTCTGAAAGCTTGAACATATTGTTCATTGTCCCCATAAGCTCAGGAACCGACAGCTGGAGGTTTTCCCCGATTACAATGCCAAATATGCCGCATTGGGCATGAGTTTGGTAGCTACCTTCTGTGTTCAAGCTTTTAACCTTCAAGGCTTTAGGTTATGGATGATGTTATAATTCTTACTATCCTCTCGGCAGCTTTGCCGTCGCCAAAGGGATTTGCCCAAATTCTTTTCCTGCTGATCATGGTTGACGCTTTCTCAACTATACTTTGAGGTTCAGTTCCAGCAAGCATGTTAGCTCCGACATCTATGGTCTCAGGTCTTTCAGTGTTGTACCTCAACGTTACACACGGTACTTTAAGGATGCATGCTTCCTCTTGTACGCCTCCAGAATCCGTGAACACAAGACTAGCCCCACTCAGAAGCTTCAGGAATGCCAAGTAGTCCAACGGTTCAATGAGCTTCACACCGTTGCTAATGTGGATGTTGAACCGCTCTATCATCTTTCTCGTTCTCGGATGGATGGGGAACACTATGGGAATATCGAACCTTTCAGCTGCATTTTCCAGACCAATTATTATGCTCTTCAGACTCTTCTCTTTGTCAACGTTTTCTTGTCTGTGCAAGGTAGCAAGGAAGTATTTTTCGTTCAAACTGACATTTGAGAGGGAGTTGACGTCATTAGCCATTTTAATGTTCTGCATTACAGCGTCAACTATAGTATTTCCTGTAACGTATATCTTGTTGTCCTCTATTCCTTCTTTGAGCAGGTTTTCTTTTGCTTTTTCTGTTGGGGCAAAAAGATAGTCGGAAATATGATCTGTTAAAACTCGGTTTATTTCTTCTGGCATATCTCTGTCAAAGCTGCGCAGTCCAGCTTCAACATGGCCTACCTTTATGTGCAGTTTTGAAGAAGTTAACGCTCCAGAAAGCACGCTGTTCGTGTCTCCCTCAACGAGCACTATATCCGGATTCTCCTTGATCAGGATCCGCTCTATTCCGATAAGCATTTTTCCAGTTTCTTCTGCATGACTGCCTGAGCCAACGTTCAAGTTATATTTCGGTTCTGGAATTTCAAGTTGTTCGAAGAACTGCCTATCCATGTTGTAGGAATAATGTTGGCCTGTATGAACGATAAGAAAATCTGATTCCGACTGCTCAAGTTCCCTGACAATAGGCGACATCTTTACTATTTCAGGTCTTGTGCCTAGGACTATCGCTATTTTCAATCTTCGGTTACTTCAAGGCTGCAATCGAGTATTACGTAAATTCGGATGCTTCGTTGGAGACAAAGTTTTCTGGTTTACAGCAGGTGGTTTCTAGAATTCCGCTGACTTCTGTATGCTCTCCCAATTCTCTCTAAACCATTGATGAACGCGTATAAGCCCCTGCCTGAATTCCACTTTCGGCTCATAGCCTAGTATTCTATGCGCTTTCTCTATTGATGCGAGAAGCCTTGTCTTCTTATCCCATTCTCTTCTTTCCTTGAATATTATTGCAGACTTGGTTCCTTCAAGGTCATTTACCCACATGGCGAGATCTATGATTTTTATTTCCTTTGCCGTGGCAAGGTTGAAGGCTTCCCCTACGGCTTTATCATTAGATGTCATTGCCAAGAGACCGTCAACTATGTCTCCGACATAGGTGAAGTCCCTCGTTTCCTCGCCAGTTCCGGTGATGGGAAGCGGTTTTCCGCTAATCGCCCAATAGAAGAAGTTGGGTATGACGTTCCTGTACTTTCCCGGAACCTCTCCCGGACCGTAAGAGTTGAAGAACCTAGCGTTTACAATGGGTAGGTCATATAAGTTGTGGAAGTAGTTTGTGTAGAGTTCGCCGAGCATCTTTGTAACCTGATATGGCGTGTAGAGCTTCATTGACACGTCATGTTCTTCGAAGGGTATTTTGGAATCGGGTCCGTATATGCCACATCCTGAAGAGGAGTAGATGAACCGTTCCACCTTGGCAAGATGGGAGTATTCGAGAACCTTCAGGATACCCATCCCGTTCACCATGAGGTCTGTTTCAGGGTTGTCTACGGAGTTCTGGTTGGCGAAATGGGCTGCAAGATGATATACTATGTTAGGCTTGTCTTTAAAGGCGCACTTCAATTTTTCTTCGTCTAGAATGCTGCCTCTTATGAATTGAATGTTAGGTCCTCTTGGAATATTCCATTCGTAGGATGATGATAAGTCGTCTAAAATGATTATTTTCCTTACTTTATATTGCAGCAAACTTAATCTTCTGACCAGATTTGCTCCAATGGAGCCTGCTCCTCCTGTGACAAGAATGATCTTTCCCGTGAACGCATCATATGATTCTTCCATCACTATTCACCCATCCTATAGTACCATTTCATCCATTCGACAGTTCTTTTTATCCCTTCTTCTGGAGAGACCATAGGATTGTGCTTCAGGTCTCGGATTGCCTTTGAACAGTCTATGTGCTTGATCTTTGTAGTAAAAGGCTCAGCATCCCTGTATACAACTGTAGAATCGTCTCTGCCAACTGTTTTAAGAACGATGTCCGAATATTCTTTGATGTCTTTCTCCCACTCCAGTCTTCCTCCCACATTATAGACTTCTCCTGGAACAAAGTTGTCTACAATGTTGGCGAAAGTTCGACATGAGTCGTCAACGTAGTCGATTATCCTCCGATGCCCCTTGTAGACGATATATGGCTTACAGAAGAGCGCATGGAAGATGAACTTCGGGATGAAACCTCTGTAGGGCGTGTAATGCTCTCCTGGCCCATAACAGTTGACGGGCCTAACCCTCACAATCTCTGCCTCATACATTTTGGCAGCGTTCATGCACATCAGCTCACCTGCCCACTTGGTCACCGCGTAGTCGTTCATCTGATAGGTGTCCTTGATGGGATTTCTTTCCATAACATCTTCTGTAATAAGCCCTCCGTAATCACCGTATACTTCAGCGGAGGAGAAGAATATGAGCTTGAAATTGAGCTTCTGCTGCAATCGCAGCATATGTTTTGTTCCTATGACGTTGGTCCTCCAAAGGTTTTCATAGTAGTCTTCTCCGTTCCATCTGCCATATTCTGCTGCGAGATGGTAGACATAGTCGAACTTCCATTTTTCAAAAGCTTCCTCCACCTGCCTGAAGCTTTGAACATCAGCTCTAACATAGCCTTCATTGTCAGTGTTAAACTGGTCTAAAGCGATAACATGGTGACCTCTCTGTCTGAGTTCCTTTGCAAGGTTAGAACCTATGAACCCTGCTCCACCAGTCACCAGAATAGTGCTCAATCCATTTTCACACTGCAGTTATGTAATAGACGATGCTATAATTCTTACTATTCAGGTCAATTTGCCCTGATTTCCGTTCGCCTGCGATCATTGCTTTTCCCGTACTACGCTGATTATTACCCAGAGCAATATCGCGGTTGTCATGAGCATCAGCCCTACGATCGCTGCTGCTACAGCTACCAATGCTATGTTTGTTTCGACTGCTCTTGTGTTTGCGAATATTTCTAGCGTCCAAAACGAGAAGAAAGCAGCAACCACGAGAGAGGCAAACCCGGGGACACCATAGAAGAGAAGTGGATGCCTCATCGAAAGGTGCTTTATCGTTGACAGAACAACGTCTAACCCCTGATATACTGGATTGCGCGCTGGAATTTTTCCAGCGTAAGATATCTTTATAGGGACTTCCCTGATTCTGAGCTTGAGCTCGCTTGCCTTCATCAGGACTTCAGTGCTCGCCCCCATTTGAGTCTCACTCGGCATAATCGAATTCAATGCCACCTTGTTGTACGCTCTGAAACCGGATTGGGCGTCCGTTAATTCTTGATAGGAAACAATGTTCGAAATCCTCGTAATTGCCTTAACACCCACCTTCCTATAACTTGGAACTCCTTCTCCGCCGATAGTCATGAACCTTGATCCTATGACAATATCAGCTTCCTCGGATGCAAGATGAGACATCATCTTAGGAATATCATCGGGATCATGCTGGCCATCACCATCCAACGTAATCATGATATCAGCATTATTTTCTCTGGCTTTCTTGAATAGTGTGGCTAAGGCTGCACCATACCCCATGTTCCTTTCATGCCGGACAACCTCTGCTCCCAGCTTCTCAGCTATTTCCGCTGTCATATCCTTTGACCCATCATCGCATACTATGATCTTGTCAACATGCTTCTGCGCTTTGATGATGACACCGGCTATACTCCGCTCTTCATTAAAAGCTGGAATGCAGGCTATGATCTTTGACTTGTCGGCTTGCATTATCTACCTAACCTTTTCTTTTGTGTTCTCTGATGTTAATTGCTTATATCTATTCATATCCATTTTGTCTTTATTTCTTTAATCTGTTTGATATGGATATCGTCTGTCAGTACAAAGTCAGAAGAAGAGCTAATTGCAGTAGCGACTATGATAGCATCAGCCATTGGCAAATCTGAATATCTAGATCTCAGTTGTGCAGATTCGATGGCTTTTTGGGAATCAAGTTCATGATTTCAGATTAGATTTTAAGATAGAGTTAATTCTTATGTCTGCGACTTCGCGCCCAAATTTCTCCATTTCGAACTTGTAAAGTTCGTGAATTACAACAGTTGGGATAATTCCTCGACTATCTTCCTTCTGCAAATCCTCTAAAATTCTCCTTGTCTTGTTTATTGTCTCCCTATCTTCAGCAAGAAAGTGCGCTATGAAAAATCTTGTGTCTATAACAGCTCTCATTTTAGTATCTGTCTTCTGATCTCATCTTATCCAACTTCTTGAAAGCGTCATCGATCTTCAACTTCCCAGCATCGATGCCAGCAAGGTCTTCGATCTTTGGAATGACCTTTAATATAATGCCTTTAGGCGAGTCTTCAACGGACATTCTCATTCCCTCCACTATTCTATATTTTTTCCTTAATCCTATTGGAACAGTAACCTGACCCTTACGGGTCACTTTGACCTCCACAGTTCAACCACCCAATCAAGTAGTACATAGTATTAAAGTACTACTTAACCTTTTTGGGTCGACAAACCTGTGCTGTTTTCTGACCTTTCTCAAGTGTAGTCCTTGTTTTCGCCCATTACGCTGATCACATTCAATCTTTCTTTCTTACTCTATTCATTTTGTGTAGGTCCTCGGGCTTACGAATATACCCCACCATACGATAAATTGTTTTTCCTTGACCCAGTCTGCTGCTGAATCGTATCCATTTTGAACCGCGAACTCTGCCATCCTGTAAGCGGTTTTCATTCCCAAAACATAGTTCCTGTAGGTGAAAGATGATATCTCAGCTATCTTCCTCGCTATTACTGCTATCGACCTTAGCAGGTTGAGGCTTCTGAACTTTATCTCAAGCCTCGAACTCAACACTAGAATGCCCCTATCAATCTTCTCCATCCTATTCCACGCACCAGACCTTCTTGCTCGTGCTATAATCCTCAAGATAGAAGACCTGATCCTATGGCTCGTGTCTCCGTTTGAAGCTGACATATTATCTTCCAAAATCTTCATGCCAGATGCTTTCTCCGTCATCCCTTCACAATATCGATATTAAAGTGGTCGGATCAAACGATGGATTTGAGTCCGATAAAAGCACGTGGTTTTGTCTAGAAGCCATTACACATTCCTTTTCACTACAGCGAATACCTATCATTATTTTAGGATAGTTTATGTTTGATATATAAGAATTTAATAGTGAAGATTAAATCTATTCAAAAAAAATTTAAAAATGGACTGATTAATTAAAGACTGAAGTGTCAAACAATGGAAAGAAATGTCGCCATCAAACCCTTCAGCAACTGTCCCGTTTTAGACGGATATCATTGTCAGACCAACTCATTGGCAAAAATATTCCATTACTACAGTCATCCATTGTCAGAAGATATGATCCTTGGACTAGGTGCAGGAATGGGTTTCATCTACTGGAAGATGAAGATGGGTCTGGGAACTTACGTCTTCATAGGTGGCAGGGGCAACAACAAGGATTTCTTTGATGACTTGGGCAAAAGAACTGGCGTTAAAATATCAGTTTTATCCACTTTAAGCGCTGGCAAAGCGGAAGCATCACTATTAGAAAAGCTTGCGAAAAAAGAACCAGTGATGATGTTCGGAGACATGGGGCTGCTACCATGGTTCCAATTGCCTGAAGATTATCACTTTGGAGGACACACTTTCGTGGTCTGCGGTTTTGACGGAAAAAACACCGCTTTGGCTTCGGACATGGATCAGAAAGCAGCTGGCCTGAAGAAGGGATTCTATCATGAAATCACGCTTGAGCAACTGCGCAAAGCAAGGGGCTCAACTCACAAGCCCTTTCCGCCAAAGAACACCTACCTCGAATTTGATTTTGAAAAATACCATGATCCCCGACCCGAAGACCTTTTTTCAGCATTGAAGCAAACAGCAGAATCTCAACTCAACCCGCCCATCAAAAACCTTGGCGTAAAAGGGCTACGATATACTGCCAACGAGATACTGAAATGGCCACAGATGTTTGAAGACAAAGAGCTCAGAATGAACCTGTTTAGCCTATACATCTACATCGAGATCGGCGGAACAGGCGGTGGCTGTTTCCGATACATGTATTCAAGATTCCTGAAGGAAGCAGCAAAGATCGTTGGAGACAAAGCGCTTGAAGAAGCTTCGGCGATGTTTGATCAGGCAGGCAGGAAATTCACTGAAATAGGATTGATGTTCGAAAACGCTGAAAAAATGCAGGACATCAACGAAAGACTAAGTGCTACCTCCGAGAAATTCAGAGAAATCGCTGAAATCGAAGAAAACGCCTATAATCAGTTAGCGGAAACCAGCAGCAAATACTCTTAAGGGTGGAAAGATTGGGAAAGAATCAATCGGATGGCATAAGTAAGTTAGTGTTGTGTCTCCAATGAAATCTCTATTAGTTTTGTTTTCATATCATCACAATAATACTGAGAAAATCGCTAACGTCTTTGCAAAAGTTCTTGATGCACAAATAAAAACGCCACAGCAAATAAACCCTGAAGAGCTTCAGGAGTATGATCTGATAGGCTTTGGCTCAGGGATATATGGTGGAAAACACCATAAAGTTCTGCTTGACTTTGCCGATAAACTGCCACAAGTCACAAATAAGAAAGCATTCATCTTCTCAACCTGTGGAGTTCCAGCGATAGGTATGACAGAAGAAGTTGTGCAAAAAATCACTCGCGCTTAGGGAAAAACTGCAATCTAAAGGTTACATGATTGTTGATGAATTTAGTTGTGCAGGTTTCAACACCAATAGTTTTCTTAAATATTTGGGGGAATAAACAAGGGTAGACCTAATGCTGAAGACCTCAAACATGCGGAAGAGTTTGCTCTGAACTTGAAGCAGAACCTGTAAAAGACGTGAAACTCGAGCACATGGATTCTTTATCTTGGGATTTTTGCGTGCGCTTCTTCAGTATTGCACGTGTCATTCATTATTTCGGGACAGTCTAAGTTTGATATATGGGAATTTATGATATAAAAAAAGAAGGGATGTTTTGTTGTCCGATACTTCCTTTTACTTTCTCTTCTTCTTTTCCACGTAGAAGATGGCAGCAGCTGGAACAATCAAGGCCGCAGCAGAGAACACTAGACCATACTTCGAGGAGACAACTAGTTCGCCGCCCACAGGAGGAGTCTGCCTACATGGTCCAGTCGTCCAACCCCAAGCAGCGAACTTACTATCATAATGGAAATATTGGCCTTCAACCTCATACGCGAAGACCTTCGGATTAGGATCGTAGGCGTTCGCTGTGAAAGAGAAGCCATAAGTTCGCTCTCCAGGGATTATGGGTTCCTGTACAGGCGGTCCCGGCCAACCTGGGCATAAGTGTCCTGGAACGCGGTTAAGGTCGGATCAATGTTTCTGGCATCCTGTTCGGGATTCGCGTTGATAGGCTCGTTAATTTCGAAACCCCACGACGTGTGACCTCCGAATGCAGTGAAGGAGCCCACCGCCGTCGACGCATAGTCAAATCTGGTATATATGAGGACCCACCAAATGTTCACAGTTTCCTCGTTGGAGCAGATGTCGTAGGAGTAAGTCCACGTACCATCATGATTGTCCGTTATCGTCTCCCCTATAGTGATCTTGGGCGGATATCTTCCCACCAGGCTGCTCGCCTGCACATCAGCTTGTGAGACTCCAGCGGATGGGCTTTGCACTGATTCAGCGAAGACAGGAACAGCTGACAAGGATAGCACCAAAACAACAAAAAATGCGACCGAGAATACAATAAGGCGTTTGTAACGCGTCAAACCATCACTCAACTCAATCCATGTGAGCCATTACAGTATATAAGCTTGCAAACAATCTCAGACCGTCGCCCTTAGGGTGAAGTTGAAAAGAAGTCTTTGTTGAAGCGAGGCTCGCTCAACATTGACTCCCTAACGAAGTGTACCAGATTGGATTATTCTACGTCGAGAGGCATTTGTTTCTGGTCTACAGACGTTATCCCAGTGCATCCAAAGTCAGACGCGAAGAGCAGTAAAAATCCTTGTCCTAAAGGAACCCATCTCCTCTTCTGATGACGATGATGACGACATGTTCCCCATGCGCGATCTATCGATTTCGCTTATTTTTCCAAGTTCCAAAATCGTCTAAAAACACCCTCCAAAAACGCAAATTTAGACCGCTAAAAAAGGGGTTTTGCATCCAAATTTCGACCGTTAAAACTGTAAAAAAAGGAGTTTGCAACGCCTAAAAGTCGAGCGTAGTCTGGGGCATTTCTCTAGGGAAAACGTCAATTACATGACCCCGCTAAAAAGCAAAAAAATGGTATGGCTTTAACATATACAAATAACATATGGATTAAGATATGGATTAGCATATATCAAACATATAACAATAACATATTTCTGGTGTATAGCTTTAACATATAGCAAACATATACCTTTAATATATGGATGTGACATATGCCTTTGACTATGCCAAAGCGAAAATATCACTATCCCCCAGCATATTACAAGTATAGGAAGACCCACACCTCTATTTCTATATGTCTCTCACGAGATTTAAGAGTACCTTGGATGCGCTTAAGGGAAAAAAATCGTACGCAACCTTCATCAGGAATCTAACCCAACAATATATTATTGAAGTAGCAGAAGGCGTGAGAAACGCGACGGAAGCATTCAGGGAGCAGGGAAGAAAGCAGGTCAGAGAACAGGAGGACAACTTCAGGGTTCCATGCAGTGTGTGCGGCAAACCTATGAAGTTTTCAAGCAGGCACGATAATTGGCCTGAAGAAAAAGGAGGTTTTGTACCAGGCTTTCAGCGAATGGGGTCACGTCGAATGTCATAGATACGAAAGAAGCAGAAGAGATGGAAGCTTCGAAAACTAAAACAGAACCTTCAGCAGCCAACCCTTCAACCGGCCAACAAAAGCAGAACAACAAAAACAAAGCTAGAAACTTGAACCGTACAATATTAGAAAAATGCCATAATGATTGAAGGAGTGGTGGGTCAAGGCTTAAGACCGCCTTTAAAGCGGATGTTTAGGGTACCCTATTTAAAACCTTTGACATCAACAAATGTCCCAGTACAATCGATCCGCAAGGGGCTCAAAGACATCATTTCTGCATTTCACATTTTTTTGATATGAAAGAAATTCATGCATTATTGGACGCTATTCTGATCGAACTAAACAAAAAAACTTGCTTATTTTACTTTCCCTATGGGTAGTACTGTTTTTCCCTGAGCCTCATTCAACACTTCTGCCAAAGCCACGTATACAGCGCTCAGCCCACATATGATGCCTTCGTAACCTGTGATTTGGGCTATGACAGAGTTTCCAGTCAGTTCTCTGACAGTCAGGAGGAAGAAGAGGATGGTCAAGCTCATGAAAACAAACTGTAGTCCACGATTTGTTTTTAGGGTTCCAAAGAACATGGCAAACGTGAACAGCCCCCACATGAAGAAGTACGCAGCCATGGAACCTGCTGTTGCAGCGTTCACTCCAACGAGATTATTTGGCAATAATAATAGTATTACAAGGGACCACCAGAACAGGCCATATGAAGTAAATGCTACCATACCAAATGTGTTTTTGTTCTTGTATTCCATTATGCCAACTATTACCTGCGCAAGACCTCCATAGGCTATGCCCATCGCGAGGATCATGCTGTCAAGTGGAAAAAAGCCAGCGTTATGCATGTTAAGCAGCACGGTTGTAATTCCAAATCCTAAGAGACCGAGTGGGGCTGGATTCGCTAGTTTTTCGCTCATTTTCTCTGTCTCATACTTCAACTAACTTTTCTTATATAAAGCTTCTCTTGGACGTAAAGTATTTCAGCACAGCACAGGCCCAGATCTCTCTAGTGCCATTTTATGCTACAGCCGCCCTCTATGTGTTGTTCGCAGTTGTGCTGCTTGTATTCGTCCCTACTCTGAAACACCTTTCCACATACTTCGCAGACAAACCCCTTCTCATGCACATCTAATATCTCATTTGGTTTTCCTAACATTTTTTGTTCACCTCGAACTCATTCCACAAGCATTCCACATACACTTTTCCCGCAAATGTTCGGGCTAGGAAAAATTTAACTAAACAGAATACTCTTGTCGGGAGATGATGGAAATTGATCAACGTTGAACGCGATCCGATGCATGGTCAATCTGAAAGCGTCGCTAGGACATACGCCTTTGTCGGCTTCATATTCTACATTATTTCGACGATTATGGGGTTCATCGGCTTCTTGGTTCTTAGGTTCTTCCTTCTTAGAGCAATTATGGGAGTCGCATCTCCAAGTCTTGTTGTTCCCCCACGTTTCTTTTTCATATCTCTGATCTTCCTCTTACTTTTCGTTCCGGGAGTAATATTCACGATATTCGCTTGGATTACAGTTGGAAATATCGATAGAGAGAGGTACAGCCAAGCACGCACATACAGCCTCATACTCGGAATAATAGGCCTATTCTATGGAATAATAAGCGGGATTCTCTTTCTCCTCGCCTATGGCAAGCTAAGTGAAACGACAACAAATAGGATAAGCAGATCAGCAATTCAACCTCCCCCAGCAATTCAAGCAGTGCCCCAGAGATTTTGTGTGAATTGTGGAAGGCCAGTGTCTGTAGGCGCGCGTTTCTGTAGCAACTGCGGAAAGGAACTACCATCATAGCATCACAAAACCAACAAGAGAAAACGAGGATGAGAAAAGGAAATGGAGGGTTCAGCCCTGAGAGAAGAGGAAAAGAGAAAGAAGGCTAGGAGAATGTATTAACTCATTGATGTGACCTCCAACTAGGGCTTATAGGCTTACAATAACGTTGGAGATTCATCGTCTGCAGAGAAAAAAAGGAGGATGGTTCGTTGCTATCTGATACTCCTTCGTATCTACTTTCTATTCTTCTTCTTTTCGAAGTAGAATATGGCTGTTGCTGGAACGATTAAGATCGCAGATATTTAAAAAATCGTCAGAAAATTTTGCCTGCCCGAGTTCATTAACACTTATGTAAAGCCTAACGCGTTCCAGTATGATGACGTGTTATATTCATGAAAAAAAAGTTTCCTGAAGTGAACCGGAGCTTTGAAGACCTTGTCAAGATTCTCATCACGAACCATAAACGCGTCCTGGGGGTCAATGGAACTCGATATCGCCCTAAAATAGTCCTGATAATATTTTGATCTATCTAAGTATGCTGAATATGACGCTTGTCAGATCATATCCTTGGATTCGAAGACGAAGTTGAGGAAGAGAAAGATTTACGTCTTGTCAACAGCATTCAAGTACTTTAACTCTCTCTCAAGTTATAGGTAGCTGCTATAGTTTTAACCATCATCTTTCCCAAGCGCCTCGCACCTTCCATGCCCTCCGTGTCCTTCGCGACTTCGCCCTTTTCATTACCGATGGCGAATGCCCGTCCAGCGCTCGGAATTATCATCCTCATACCTGTTATGAACATCATCATCTGGTCACAAGTTCTCGCCACGCCAGAGCGACGGGCGATACCGATGACGCTGCCCACCTTCCCTGCGAAGCCCTTTCTTCCCCTTGCCAAGGCGAGATAGCCGATCCTGTCAATGAAAGTCTTCATCTGCGCTGTCACCCCCTGGAAGTATGAGGGACTGCCCAAGATAACGCCATCCGCTTCGAGAATCTCCTGGTAGATCTTCTCGCCATCATCGTCGATAACACACTTTTTAGTACTGTAACAGGTCCTACAGGCGTTGCATGGCTGGAGACTGTAGTCGGATATGCGTATCAGCTTCACGTTCGCACCCTCCTCCTTCGCAGCCGCCAGAGCCTCTTGTAGGATCATGTCAGTATTTCCACCAACCCTAGGACTACCGCTTATCCCTACGATTAACACATCTCCCACTTCTATACCACACGCCTAACTCCCATTTTATAAACTCTTCTTACATACACGCATTAAGAAAGTCAAGTCAAGGGCAGAAAAGAATGGCGACAACATCTCGGTTTGTGTAGTGGTTGTAGAAGTCAAAGTCGAGGTGTTTGTAGTAAAAGTACTGGTTGCAGTAGAAGCACTAGTTTTTACAGAAGTAGTGGTCGTTGCTACCGTCTCTGAAGTCTCGACAGTGAAGCCCATTGACATACTAATTGATGACATAAAATAATCATGCAGTCACTGGTACTAGAACAGCTGCTTTTGGATAAGCGCGCATAAGACGAAGAATTGGGTTTATATACGACCTTGCCAAATTTGACGCTGGAGTTAGATAGAAATGCCAAAAGAAGTTTTGCACACGAAGGATGCGCCACCGCCAATTGCGCCATATTCACATGGGACGAAGGCTGGAGGTTTCATCTTCGTTTCTGGACAGGGCCCAACAAACCCTAAAACGAAGGAGACACCGGAAGATGTTGAAGGCCAGACGAGACAGGTGATGGAGAACGTTAAGGCCATAGTTGAGGCAGGCGGAGGCACAATGGATGATGTAGTGCAATGTCAGGTGATCCTTAGAAACATGAACGATTACGCAAAGGCGAACGCTGTCTACGGAACATATTTCAAAAAAGATCCTCCGGCTCGAACCTGTTGGGAGGCTGGAAATCCGAGGGGCTACGGCCAGCTGGTGGAGATCAACGCGATAGCGTACGTCGGCGACAAGAGCGAACGCAAGTGATAGAATAGCTTACGGTGAAGAAGTTGGTCTCTAAATACGATTTAATCAAAAAGCTGATGAAGGGGGAAGTCATGGAGGCCGTGCCAGTCAGCCTTTGGAAACACTTTCCAGTCGACGATCTAAGAGCTGAGTCTCTCTGCAAACGTCATATAGAGCTCCAGAGAAAATTTGACCTTGACCTCGTAAAATTCTCTCTGAGTGGAGGATACATGAACATAGCCTTCGGCACTGAAATGGAATACATCAACTCCACTGAAGGCGCTCCGATCGTCACAAAGTACAGCATTAACGCGGTTGAAGATTGGGAGAAACTGAAGGAACCCAACGTTCAAACGGGCGTACTTGCTGAAATGCTTAAGGGAATCAAATTGTTCAAGAAGGCGATTGGAGAAACGGTTCCATTTATCGCGACGGTCTTTTCACCGCTTACAGTTGCTTCAAAAATCTCAGGAAAACGATTCCTCAGAGACATAAGGACTGAGCCAGAGAAGGTTCATAGAGCACTGGAACTAATCAGTGGGACAACATTGGAGTTCTGCAGGAATGCTCTGGATACGGGCGCGAACGGTATCTTCTTTTCAACCCAGCAAGCCTCATATGATATACTTAGCATGGACGAATTTAGAGTATTTGGCTCTAGGTACGATGTGCCGATCTTGAAAGCTCTTGAAACGAAGGCCTTTTTCAATGTGCTTCACATTCATGGCACCAATTTGATGTTCGACGAAGTCGCCAATAGTTATCCTGTTCCAGCTGTTAACTGGCATGATAGGGCGACGCAGCCTTCGCTCAGGGAAGCATTTCATAGGTTTAAGGGAGTACTGATAGGAGGGTTGAAGCAGACTGAGACGCTTACGATAGGAACACCCGAGTCGGTGAGAAGGGAAGTTCTAGACGCGATTTCCCAGACGGGAAGAAGAAGGCTTATTCTCGGCCCTGGCTGCGTCATACCATTGAACGCAGCAGAAGGAAACCTGGAAGAAGTGGTTAAGACAGCTCGTGAAAAAATCTAACAACAGCTTCGGTTAAAACGTCGGAAAATCCACGTAATGAGAACGCGATCGCGTCCTAGCCTCTATTCTGTTTTCTCGAAGAAATGTGGCTCGAAGAAGGACATTTTCGACGTCAGCAGAGGCTTTCTCTTTAGATGGACGGCGAGTACGTCGTCTACGATCATGTCAGCGTACCTGCAAATAATCGCTTCGACTGTCTTCGGCGGCCTACTCGATTCTGTAGCGTGCGCGCTTATCGCGTGAGCGACCTCCAAGGGTAAGCCTGCGTTTAGAGCTTCATGCGAGCTGATGAAGGCATGAGCCATCAGTTTTCCGACTTCCCCCGTCTCATTTTCGCCGACTTTCTTCGATTTCCTATGCCAACCGCCTTCCAAGAGCGCGCCGGCATCAGAAAGGTTCGCTGCCGCGATCAAATAGTCCATTTTAACCCGTATGTTAAAGGCTTTCTCTGCGAATTTCGCTATTTCAATGGACATTTCAGTGACATCGTTCAAGTGTTCTACAAGGGTTTTCTTGAGAGGTGAATATTCGGATAATGGGTGCAGGAGATCCTCGGGTTTTGTCCCTCCACTTCTTTCTATGAGGACCTTCCAGACTTGCACGACCTTCCTCCTTATCTTTTCATCTTCTATCCGGTTTAGGTCGGGAAAAAGTGAGAGAATGTACTCCTCCATTTCTTGTTCACTCCTAAAGTCTTGTCCAGTTTGGAACATATAAGGATTATTTTATCACTTTTATGATTTGGAAATTTAGATATAGCAGACAGCCTCCTTATTCATAATGTGATGCCGAGAAATCTCGCATTATGTTCCAATATTCAGCTGGACTATCTTCTGTCCCTCCACCTGGAGTTTGACCGCATCCCCGATCTTTAGTCGTAAAGCTTGAACCCACTGTTCAAAGGACAAGGTATTCGGTGTCGCATAATAGTAGGTTCCATTGATTTCGATCGAGAGGTATGTGCTTCCGTTCTGTACGTAGGAGAGGATGTCTTGTATGGTTCCGGTAATCTGAGTTGTCTTCGTCTGATTGCCGGTGCCCTCACCGAGGAAGCTGGCTAGGGCGGTGTCCCTGGTCTGCTCGATTCCCCCTTGAGCTTCCTGAATTATCAGGTTACCTGCGTTCGACGCGTCCATTACAGCTATGCCTTGAAATTGAACTACGCCAGTGCCGCTGTCATAGTAATATGGCACGATCCAAATGAATTTGCCATTCGAGGGATATATTACCGGGTTTGCAGCGAATAGGTTTCCGTTGCTCAATGCTGGCAACTTTGACTGCACCGTCGCTTTAGCATAGTCCGGTGAGATAAGATTGATTCCCTGCATGTCGTAAAAGGAAAATTGGTCCCTGTACGTAAGGATGACTCCTACAAGTGAATTCGGGGCATTGGCTGGGCTGACAAAGAGCATGAAGGCCGTCCCATTTCTGTACGGAATTAATTCCTGATCAGTGCTAAGAGCTAGTCTAAACTGACTTGCTGGAATGGTGAAGAATCCTCCTGCGAAAACGCTGAAGGTGTTATTTCCCGACCTAGTCGAACCCCAATTCGTTGCCAATTGAGCAACCACGAATTTATCCCAAGGTTGATTGACATAAGCAGGGGAATCCAATCCTTCATATTTGGAAACCATGGACCCGTCTGGCCCATAAATCGTCCCTCCATTGAAGGCTGTCGCACCGTCCAACTGCACCTGGTTCTGCGTAAAAACGTAGTAGACTGTCGAGTTGCCTTGTAATGAGGGAGTCGGATAGTGATTTCCGATGACGATGGTCGTATCCTCCAAAAAAGAATGAAAGTCAATCTCGTTGAACAGGAAGAGTCCTGGCCCCACATCGTTAGGCGATTTGATATCTATGTAACTGCCGTTCACAGCATCAACCAGTACGAAACCCAGCTCATGGTTCTCTGCAAACGTGTTTGTCGGCGCGACTGTGAAGATCCAGTACGGTTGGCCCTGATGAACGATCTGCTCCTCGTCTACGAGTTGCACGCTGCCTCCAAACTCACTCAGATGCGAAGAAGCAATCGATTTCGCGTAGTCTTCTGAAACCAAAGGCAGTTCTCCTAACCGTAAAGTTGAATTGCTGAATAGAATATTGCCCGGTTCGAATTCGAGAAGATGATTAAAGTAGTAAGCGTTGTTGACTTGGGCATACCATCCATAATAGCCTGCACCCACACTGCCGAGTAAGATGAACAAAACTATGAGGAGCGTGCTCTTCTTGCCCGGATTTCTTATGTTCTTCGAATACTGCAGGGCTGACATGGAAAGGCCTACGAGCACTATGTCGGCGAGCAGTTCGTATAGGAATGTAACTGTAACGAAAATGAATAGCAATCCCAGTATAATGGAAATTACTATGATAACAGCTATTGTTCTGAGTATGCCATAGTTGTATCGAACATCGCGGTCTTCTTCACTATTGGTTCTGCGCCCTGGAATGCCAAAGATGACGAACAAAAGTATCAAGTTCACTAGCGATAGCAAAGCTAGATCGAGGTAGACAGATATTGCCATATGTTAGCAACTATTTTATGTCTCCCTATTAAGGATTGATTGAGAGCTCGTTCAAGTTGTGGAGTTTCATTTTTTCAAATGGTCGGTGACAGAGAAAAAAAGAAGGATTTGCTGTCTGATCATATAAAAAAGAATAAGCATAAATAATGCCTTTCATCCCTTGAGTTGATCGCATTGAAGAAATTGCTAGTGTTAGAGACATTAACGCTCTTGCTGATGCTAGGTGTAATGCAGCCAATCTTAGCCTCGTCGAACAACGGAGGGGGCCAGATCGCGATGCAAGGCCCGATAACACCTACAGAATTGCCTATGAAGGTGAACTGCACTTGGAGCCCATGGCCTGGTCACATAGTATGGTCTGATAGTAGTACTCTGCCTCCATTTTCGGGGTCAGGGTGGGCTGATGATATTGTGTCAATATATGTAATGCAGCCGATGTACGTTGATATCTCAGTTACTGACGCATTTAGTAAAGGAGACTATTTCGAAGTGTATGAAGTGAATGGTGTCCATCCTACAATAGCTAACCTGATCGGCACAACGCCTCAAGTGCCAGTGGTTTCTGGAAGTGTAACAGATCCAGACGTGGCTTTTGCTGATCCAACCTATAGCCACGATACGTTCCGAGTGCTTTTACAGTCTGGAATACACTATTTTGCTTTCAGGCAATTATTGCACATTATGGAGCAGGAGCTTTCTATGCTAAATTCTGTCCTGGACCAACTATTGGCGCTGTCGGTGGCAGCCTTATGCCTGCAAACAGACTTGCGTTGGTATCGCCTATTGTGGCTTTGCTGGGAGTTTTGGAGCCGTTCTAGTAGTGGTGACTGCTAAAAGGAAACAAAAGTTTTAGCAACACTCCTTTTTTTCTTTTTTCCTATTTCATTTATCTTTGTGCTGTTTGAGCCTATTCCTTTAGGAGACAACAGGAATCAAAATCATGCAAACTCGAAGTAAGGATGAAAAGAGGTTCTCGGGTGCCTATGTCTTTTCTAGATATGTTACAGAGTTCAATAGATCGAGTCTATTCATTCCATTTTTGATTTCTACGAAGGAGATTTAGTTAGTTTTCTTAAATATGCTTGAATTAAGAAAAATGTTAAATAGATGAAATGAGTTTTCAGTTGTGATATGAATAAAAATACCCAAGCTGCAGCCTTCATGGCAATGTGGATTGTAGTGACGATACTCGCGCTTACATGGGGGGTTCTAGTGAATTGGCCAGATAATGTTCACACAGATTACGGTTTCCCATTAGATTGGGGCACCCATACCACGAGCACGATCGCCGGGGCGGTGGACAAATGGAGCGTCGACGCAATGGCTCTAGCCCTAGACCTCGCCTTCTGGTTAGGAATAATGACGGTCATAACCGCTTTAATCCTGTATGCTTCAAAAAGTTAAATTATTTGCAAAGACGACTAGTGAATCACATAATGGTGAAATCAAAATATATCGCAATTGTAAGTATGTTGAGTGCGTTTTCTGGGGTTCTGCAAGTATTTGTTGCTCCTATCATATTTTCAATAACCCAACTACCATTTGGCCATGACATATTAGTCTTCTTTTGCTTACTTCTTTCTGTTTGGGTTTTGAGAAGATTTGGAGGTGCGACAAGCGTTGGAATTATCAGTACTCTTGTCGTTCTCTTTCTAGGACCAGGTATGACCCTGGTTATTGGATTCACAATATCTTCGTTTTTATTTGATCTGCTATTGTATACCGTAAAACACGATATTAAATTTCAGACAAAGAATATCTTGGCAGTCTCTTTTTCAACAATCCTTTCCGCTTATGTAGCAGGCGTAATCATAGGATTACTATTTATGAGTGGGACTATTCAATGGGCATTCTTGATCTGGGGACCTTTGCATGCGGTTGGTGGCGCCATCAGCCTAATACTATCCTATCCAATACTGGCAGCATTGGAAAGAACCGGGGTCAGAAGGAACAATGGATTCTGAAAAAGAACTCGTTGAAAAAGCTGTAACTTTACATGGACACTATGGGCCATCGCTAATGTTAGGGTTAAAAGCTTGCTTACATGCTAAACATGTCTTAGGCGATGTCTCGAAGTGTGTTGTGAAAACAATAAAGAGAAAACCTTACCTTTGTGTATTAGATGGGATAAAGGCGATGTTCCAAATGTGAAATTTGTGTTGAAGAAGGAGACGGACTTTTTTTAACTTTTTTTAGTGGGTCGCGAAGGCTGAAGATGTCATTGAAAACAACGCTATTGCCAGAGTACTATGATAAACCTTGGAACGAACTCGAACATTTAGCAGATGAAGTTGTAATTAAAGATGTAACTGATCTCTTTAATGTAACAAACGATCAAAGTATCAAGATTTGAAAACATACCACATTGGAGGGGTTGCAGTATTCAAGTGATATTTTCAGGGATCAGTCTTTCAACTTCGACGACATCAATCCACTCCCCATCGAGCTTACCATGCTTCTCATGGAATCCTATCTCCCTAAACCCAAGTTTCTTGCAAAGATTCCTGCTGACCTGATTGAAAACGAAGATCCTACCCATCAACTTCCAGTACTCCTGCTGTCTCCCCGTCTCTATCAAGGATTGGAGCAAAGATCTCCCGACGCCTTTACCACGGTATTTCTTTTCCACGTATATTGAGACTTCACCAATTCCAGAATAACACTTGCGTGGACTATATGGGGAGATCGAAGCCCATCCCACAATCCTACTTGAATCATTCAGAGCAGCGACGATCACTGGATGCTTTTCACCGCCTTGCTCAATACGATTCCGCCTTTCTTCCTCGGTTACATGTTCTGTGTCGAAGGTTGCTACTCGCTCATCAATACATTGGTTGTAAATTGAGGCTATTTGAGCAGCATCCACAGCTTTGGCACAGCGGATTCTGAATGAAAATTCTTGCACGTTCGAGAGATATACCCCATCTTTAATAATTGTTACCAGCTTCTCATTAAGTTTCTCGAAATCCGCTTTTTACACTACTGTGATTTATGCATAAGCATGGAATTGTATTAATTGGAGTTTAACAGGACTAAACAATTTTGAACTTTACGCATCTTACTAGATACTTTATTTGTTTAAGAAAGCAATTAGGAAGCGTATTTATGAATCTGGTATCTGGAGATAATATATCGAAATGGAAACTATTATCAGGAATGGATCTTGGGAAAACACGGTTTTTCTCTTAAGAGGTAAAATATTTGATAATTTCAGAAAATTTGTTAATTTTATAAATAAAACTTGGAAAACTGACAGGAAAAGTTTTAAGCGGTGAAGGGTTGAAATATTGCTGTGAAGAAAATATTCTTAGTTTACATAATAGTGGCAATCATTTTCCTGATCCATCATATGGCATCGCAAGAAATTAATTCTCTAAATCCAGTTGAGGAGGCTTCACAGGTAAGTTCACAGCGCGTTGGCAGCGATCCATGTATACTCGTCTACGCTGACGGAGTTGTTTTCACAGCTCCGAACACCATAGTCGACCAGGCTCTGCAGAGGCTTAGGCTTAGGCTTACGTAGCATATTATAATGCCAATTTCGCAGGCTTCAAAACTGCTTTGGAAACGATGAATCCCTGCTGCGTGATCTTCGACGACCAATTTCGGTCTCCGGATATTGAGACATATGATGCGCTCAATGCTTACGTGGTGGGTGGTGGCAAGCTAATCATGTGCTCGTGGCTGGTAGATGTAATTCCTCATCCTCTTTGGGCTACCCTCGGTGTCGATCAGAGCTCTGCTGTTGAAGTAACAAGTCTTACATCTCTGTATCAGTGGAATTGGGCTCATCCTATATTTCGCATACCAAATAGCATACCTAATCCGCTTTCTCAAGTTACACCTAAAGTATACGGTGTTGATGCGATAACTGAGAAGGTGATCGATGGCGGCACAGCTTTAGGTGGTATCACGTCGTCGCCTGCGGACGGACAGGCATTCATAGTGGTTGCCAATTATGGCAGAACTTTGCTCAACACTTTCCTTCTCGATGAGGTGCATGATTCGAAGGCTGTGGACATGATGGAGAACGAGATTACATTCGTCTGTGTTGGAAGGCAGCCTCCGGTCGGTGGTGAGCTTGTAAGCAATTCTGCGTTTGACATCGGATCCGTTCTCTCCTCCACGTTCCTCACTTCAATCACCGTGCTCGCAGCAGTAGCACGTCCATACTAGTTGCCAGGAAAAAGCTAAAACTCTAGAACCCCCATATTCTTTTTTTCTATCGTTCTTGGGTTGACTAGAGTTATCAATCAATTTCGTTGCGTACGTTCTGTGAAATAATGTGGTCTTTTGAGTAGTAATGTTCAAAAAAGAACCGTGTATCGTAGACGACCCTAGACATCTTCATCCCTGAGCTTGTCCAAAAGACACTTCATTTCCTCAGGAGTCGCATGTGAAGAACCCGAACCAGCGAGGTCGATAGTTGACTTCTTCGGTTTGATGAGTATCCCTTCTTTTGTGTCAATAAACTCGAGCCTTGTGCCTTCCACGATTTTGTACTTAGACCGAAGCTTGGCCGGTATTGTTGTCTGACCTTTCCTTGTTACTACGACTTCTGATTCCATCTGCCTTCAAGTAGTACTTTTCTCGCGTAGTACATATAAACCTTTCTTACCAACCTCTCTAACAGTGGACTTCCGCTGGCGATAGACAAAAACCCAGCATAATGCAGAAGTTAGCTAGTTTCCAGTATTTTATTTTTTCAAATTGTCGGTGACAGATAAAAAAGAAGGATTTGCTGTCTAATACTTCCTCTTACTTTCTGCTTTTTCTCTTTTCCAAGTAGAATATGGCAGCAGCCGGAACGAATCATGAAACTAATCACCAGAAGTAACAATAAAAAAAGGAGGGATTAAAGCCTATATGATTGTTTTGTTCCTCTTGTTCTTTTAGTATTTTCATAGGCTCACAACAGGATTCCGCATCTGCGTTGTCCGAACAATACCCTTTAGGAACTTCTAACAGGAACGATCTTCGTCTTCCAACTAGCCTCAGCGCTCAACGGCATTATCAACGTTCGCCGGTATCCGCTTCGATAATGAAGTACTCATGTGTGACCTCTTGGTGCGACTATGTATCCTCCTACAACCTTCACTTGGATTCTTTCAGATTCTTTTCTAGTTTTGCAGTGAATTCCTTGTAAGGCTTTATCATTCCTCCTGGACAGATGTGTTCGGCAGTATGCTTTGGGCTATTATCATACAAGACTTCTTTTCACGACAATCACTTTGCAACGTTATAATTTTAGTCTTCCTCTAATTTATTTTACTAATTTAACTTAAAAATAGAATAATGGCCGAACTCTTCTAAGGATATATTTTCGTTGCTACGGCGATCTTTGTCACCGTCATACCTGTCACCTTGGTTACAATGTTATGGGTGACATAGGAGAGTAATAGTTGATCATGTCGCCTAAGGTTGAGGGGTAAGAATGTCCAAGTTTGAAGAAAAGTGGATTAAAGAAAAGAAGCCTTCCGTGGGTGATAGGTTTAGGGAGGCTATTAGGACTCCTAGCCCACTGAAGCCTAGGCTTGAGGATGCTGTTCGTGCGATACAGGCTCAGACTGCGAAGATGGAGAATATTTCCACAAGGCAGAAGGAGAAGGATGCCGCAATATTCAACAAGGTCGTCACCGCCATTCAGAAGCATGATACACAGCATGCTAGCGTCTACGCGAACGAGCTTGCAGAAATAAGAAAAATGAATAAGACTGTTACTTCGTCAAAGCTCGCCCTAGAACAGATTGCGCTAAGACTAAATACTGTAACAGAGCTTGGAGACGTTGTAGTAGCGTTGGCTCCAGCAATGTCCGTGTTGAGAAGTGTGAAGAATGGAATAGCAGGCGCAATGCCTGAAGCTGAAAGAGAGATTAATGAGATCAGCGGACTGCTCAGCGGCATTCTGATGGACGCTGGAACCGTAAGTGGTGCAACACTTAACTTTGAGGCAGCAAACGAAGACGCTGAAAGAATAGTCGCAGAAGCATCGGCAGTAGCAGAACAGAGAATGAAAGAAAAGTTTCCAGAGCTTCCTACAGGAGTGCCGTCAGAAGAAGCAAACCAAACCTTCACCTAGATTCAAAAGAGAAGACAGCTTGCTCGAACAAAAGGGTTCGGGAAACATCTTCTCATCCCGTTTTTTCTTTGTTTTAGGTGCATTATATTTGCATAAGAAACCAGATTCATTGTTTTAGGCGATGTTTCGTCAAAAAGAGCCATAGAAAAAAATAGATAGGGGGATTTAAGGGCGCACACTGTAATTAAATAAAAAAAGTTGGTGAGAGGAAGATATTATCTTCTATTCCTTCTCATAGCTTTCTTTTCTTGCGCAGGATAATCGCTGTTCCAGCAGCTCCGACGAGCATGACATATGGCGCCATTGAAATAGGTAAGCTGCCCGATACTAGTTCGCCTCCTACTGGACTCTTAGACCTATAAGAGCAGCCATAGCTTAACATGTTGTTTAGAAGTATATAGGCACCTAGTTGGGATTCATAGTAGGCGTGATAGTCCGCGTCTTGACCTGTGATCATTATCACCCCATTCCCATAGTAGGCGGACAATATTACGGTATATCTGACATCGTTTGATATGGCAACTACTTGGTAGCCTGGATCCATGCAGTGAAATAGTTGTGGTAGGAGTTTCCCCAATAGAGAGCAGGGCATCGGTTAATATTGTCATAACGGGATTGCTTGTGCAAGACAATTTCAACTTGCTCTGCACTCAGTCCCCGGATCGTAACTGGAAGAGGTAACCACGAGAAATAGCCAATAGAGAATTCAGATAAGGCCACTATAGCACCTCCCCTTCGAACCCAGCTTAGCAGATAAAGTCGCAAGTAAAGATGTAATTGACCTCTTTGATGTAACCATACCTTAAAAAGTCAAAATCTTTTAAGTATGTTTTAGATATGGAAGTAAGCAGGTGTGCATGGACAAGACAGACGTGATTCTCTGCCAACTTTTATTGTTGAATTCTAGGCTTTCCTATCGCGAACTAGCAGATAAGTTAAACCTTTCCACGACTGCCGTTCACGCACGCATTCGGTCTCTAGTCGAAATGGGCGTAATCCGGAGGTTCTTCGCTAGGGTAAACGCTGGCGCATTAAATGCAGTTCCTGTCTTGATCTTCGGAGTGTCTGGTGTCGCTCCACTCCACGATCTAAATATGGAATTTAGAAGCATGGCTCAATATACTGGCTCGCCATCGGTGGCGGTAACTTCCTATACGTGGGCGCTTACCTCAAAAACATTACTGAACTGGGGTCCCTAGTGGACTACGTCAAAGGGACAGCAGGTATAATTGAACCGACCGTGGGCATAACGTCTTTCGCCTCTCCCATCAATGCTTACAGCACAACTAATGCAACGCTCTACGACCTGGACTATCAGATTATCCGCTCTCTAGAAGACAACTCGCGTAAGGCTACATCAGATGTCGCTGAAGAGTTAGGTGTTTCAGCTAAAACCGTGCGCCGTCGTCTTTTACGAATGATGAAACTTGGGCTGGTGGAACTGTCAATAGAATGGTATCCGGATGTTTCAAACGATATAATGACCATATTCCACTTTCACTTAAAATCCGGAACCGACAAAAACGCGATTGGAGAAATCTTAAACAAGTTCTGGCCCAACATGATCTTCTACTGGGGCTTCAGCAACATTCCGAACTCTTTTCTCGCCTTTGTATGGACCAACACTATGAAGGAACTGAAGAGCATACGCGAGGGCTTCGAGCAAGAAGCAACGGTTCAGTCTGTTTCAGCTAACATTCTTTATACAGGGTATATCTTCAAAACTTGGATTAATCGACTGGTCGAGAAATAGCTGTGTATGTACCTTTCCTTAACCTAGAATAGTGGAAAAGTAACTTTTTGGAGCCTTCTTTAGGCGTTTTCTTTAATGAACACATTGACATGGACCTATATTCCTAGAATAATAGTGTTTATTCGGGGGGAATAGAATATGTGTGCAAACATGATTGAATCAGCCGTCGTAATAGAAAACCTCGTCAAGAAATTCGAGGATGTTACTGCAGTGGATGGCGTCAGCTTACAGGTTGCAAAAGGTGAGCTTTTCGGATTGTTGGGTCCAAATGGTGCAGGTAAAACCACTACCATAAACATTCTCTGCGGCTTGACAAAGCCAACAAGGGCACCGCAAAGGTTGGTGATTACGACGTTCAAAAAGAAGGCGGAAGGTTAAGGATATGATAGGTGTATGCCCTCAAGAGACCGCAGTCTACCCTTATCTGACTGGTGCTGAGAACGTAGAACTCTTCGGAAATCTACAAAGCATGGACAAAGAAACGCTCAAAAAGCGACGTGCTATGCTTCTGGAAAAAATGGGGCTTACACAAGACTGCTAAGAGAAAGGCTGAGAAATACAGCGGCGGCATGAAGCGCAGACTAAGCCTTATCCTTGCGCTTATCCACGACCCGCAAATCGCATTCTTAGATGAGCCGACAGTAGCGCATGGACCCGCAGTCGCGCCATGCTGTTTGGGACTTCATAAGAGAACTTAAGAAAGAAGGCAAAACCATCGTTCTGACCACACATTACATGGAAGAAGCTGAGGCACTTTGCGACCGCGTCGGCATAATCGACCATGGAAAGCTGATAGCACTTGGTTCGCCCAAAGATTTGATTTCAAAGGGACGAGTAACGAACTTGGAAGAGATCTTCATTAAACTCACTGGGAGAAGGATAAGGGAGGAGATATAGATGAAACTTCAACGGGTCATAGCTTTAACGAAAAAAGAAATGAAGAAAACTGTTCGTGAACCTGCGGTGCTTTTCATGATCTTTCTTTTCCCCATAGTTTTCGTCTTCGCTTTCGGCTCTGCCTTCAGTGGGGTCGGAGGTGGACAACCCATCTACAATGTCGGTGTAGTTAACATGGATCAAGGAAACTCGGTAAACGCATCGCAGATACTCCTTACTGCATTGTCCGACACGAAAATATTGAATCTCCAAATGTACTCTGACAACCAGACAGCTCAAAACGACCTGTCCCAAGGCAGTATTCAAGCAGTCATGATAGTTCCAACCGATTTTAGCCAGAGCTTCGCTTCGTACCAGACAGCACCTAACGAGCCGAGCACGTGGACGAACGCTACAGTTGTCTTTACCTGGACAAGGGCTCAATTGTAGCCACCCAAGCCATTCCGCCTATTATCCAGCAGAGCTCTGACAGCCATCGCTGGTCAAAACCAGCAAGCACCCGCAATCCCATTCCACTTAGAGATTGCTTCTCTGATTGAGGTGAAGGCTCCCGTCCGCACTCGACTTCATTGCTCCAGGCATGTTTACTTTCGCATCCATATTTCTCATCATGATGGTCGCCCAATCATTCACCCAAGACCGCGAGAATGGCATGATGAAACGTATCCGCATCACACCCACCACGCCGACCGAATTTATGACAAGTCAAGTCATCTCCTACATGGGCATCGCGCTAATCCAAGCAGCCTTAGTTTTCGTCATGATGTACGCTTTGGGTTTCAGACCGCAGTTGGAATACCTGTTTATGTGTTCGCTTTCATACTGGTGCTTCTATTCTCGCTTTCTAACGTCGGCTTTGGCTTAATCACAGCCACTATAGCAAAATCCTCAGGCGCAGCAACAGGTCTAAGTTTCCTCTTTGTGCTCCCTCAATTGTTCTTGGGTACCTTCGTCGGCGCATCCCTCTCCTCCGGCGCCCAAGTGGCAGGCAGATTCGTACCCAGCTACTACGTTACTGATGCACTAACCTCGCTATTCCTGAGAGGAGCAGCCATCATCAGCCCAACCATACTATTGGACTTGGCTATTACATCTATATCCTGCTTAGCCATCTTGGTGATAGGCATAGCCTTGTACGCAAAATACTATAAGATCTAAGCAAATGCCCACTCAAAATCGAGACCGAAGATGATTATCTGAGAAAGTTTTCGGAACATAGAAAGTAGACGATATCAGGAGACGATCATTAATTGAAAATATAGGTTTTTATAGTAATTGGTGACTGCTTACTGAAAATGATCCGTGAACTATCGTCATCCGACTTCAATTCTATTCTAACGGTTGTGAACGACGCTGCACAGGCGTACAGAGGAGTAATACCGGGAGATAGGTGGAAAGAACCCTACATGCCAAGCGAAGAATTGAAGGAGGAAATTGATTCGGGAGTCAGATTCTATGGCTGGGTTGAGAACAATAAGCTGATCGGCGTCATGGGCATTCAGCCCATCTCGGATGTTACGCTGATAAGACACTCCTACGTGCTTAAACGATATCAGAGACGAGGCATTGGAAGAAAGTTATTGAAGTATCTGATCAACATAGCTGAAACTCCTGAGATCTTAGTTGGAACATGGAAGGACGCGCAGTGGGCAATACACTTCTACGAAGTGAATGGTTTCGAGTTAGTGTCAAATATGGAAAAAGACAGACTCTTAAGAAAATACTGGAGGATCCCAGATAGACAGGTAGAAACCTCAGTGGTGCTCAAGCTTGAGAGATAATGAAACGGAAAAGGAAGAAGTTACGGAAAATAAGTTCAATCTTCTTGAAATGAACCTGAAAAGAGAAATCTTTTAAACAGACAACAAAAATAATCACATTTGATGGTTGACATAGTTTACGCTCTAATGTTAGGTTTCGTCGCGGGTGTCATACCTGTATATCTTGGACTCCTTCCGGTTCCCTTCTTCAGACGACTTTCTAGGCCTAAGCGCGATCTCCTCATCAGCTTCTCTCTCGGCATACTTCTGTTTCTTTTTGTTGATGTTACAGCGGAAGCTGTAAAAATTTCGAAGCATACCATGTATAGCCCAATCTTGTTCGCAGTTGGTTTAATTGTAGGGCTCGGCGTTCCCCTTGCTGCCTCCTTGAGAAGACGGAAGGATGATACGGACACCTTTGCTATGGACAAAGATGTTTCTGCCAGATTCTTCACAGCTTATGTAATATCGGTTGCAATAGGGCTTCATAATCTAGGTGAAGGGTTGGCTATCGGTGCTGCCTATGCTGGTGGACAACTGGGTCTAACCACTGTTCTAGTCATAGGATTCATCATACACAATGGGACGGAAGGTATGGCCATTTCTGGGCCTATTTCAGAGACAAAAATTAGAACAAAAGAGCTGTTGCTTATGGGTTTCCTTGCAGGTGCTCCTACTATTCTTGGGAGTGTAGTTGGATCCATACTGTACTCAGATCTGATAAGCGCATTCTTCTTTTCGACAGCTGCAGGAGCCTTGCTCTATGTCATAGTGGAAATTGTAAAGGGGACAACGTTTTCACCCAAGAGCGCTTTTACAGGCATGGTAATTGGCATACTTCTCATGTACTTCACAGACTTGCTTCTTGCCATCTAGACAAATCCAAACAATTTCAAAAGGGGTTAAGACAAAGTATGAATATTACTTTTGCGAATTTTTCAAAATGAAGGAAAATGGTTTGATGTCTCTTAATAAGAAATGGTACTTAGCCTATCAAGGATTTACCGTTCTTAGATTTAACACTTCGGTTAGCTAGATAGGTGCTCGCGATTACCAACGCTGAGCCCACTAAGATTTGTTGGCCTAGCTTCTCGCCGAGGATGAGCCATCCGATGAACAAGGCTAACATGGGAACGACTAGGGTCAAGCTGGACAAAGTGGTTGTGTTTTCGCTTCTTAGGAGAGTCACCCAAATGGTCATCCCGATCCCAGTAGCGCAGATGCCAGAGTATGCTACTATTCCCAAGTAGC
Source organism: Nitrososphaeria archaeon (assembly GCA_963760525.1). Taxonomy (GTDB): domain Archaea; phylum Thermoproteota; class Nitrososphaeria; order JACIWG01; family JACIWG01; genus CAVXDT01. The sequence goes on along the minus strand of CAVXDT010000005.1, from coordinate 53,579 downwards.
TTAAGCTCCATGATGTGAATGGTGGCTCGAAGAGGCTGCTTAGAACAAGCCCTATTAAGGCAGTAAGAGACATGAGCGAAAGATTAGCTGTTATCGCATCCACATTCTTCAGTTTAATCTTACCGTAGACGCTTGCGACAGACCAAAAGACAGTACCTAGTACAAGAATCAGGGACGAAAATGATGCGATCGATCCTAGTTCACCAAGGAACAGGATGGTTATTCCGACGAATCCTACGATTGTGCCAACTGTCTTTACTGGCGACAAATGCTCGTCGAGGAAGAAGACAGCCAAGATCAATATCCATATGGGTGAGGAAGCTGTAAGCACAGCTCCTACACCGCTTGACTGTGACACGAGTCCTACAGTGTTGAGAGTGAATGCGACCGCAGTAAGTGAGCCATAGATTAGGAGTTTCTTTATTGTATCAAAGTCTCTGGGAATTTTCGGTTTGAATAGAAACAATAGTATTAGGCCAAAGAGAAACGATGCCAGGTACCGGTGGAAGGTGAATGCGAAAGGAGGCGCGTCTCCCAGACCCATCTTCATGACGGACCAGTTCAAGCCCCACGTAAGTACCATGACAGAAAAGAGTATCTTGTTCCTGTGATCCATATTACACACCGTCCTCAGGTGAAACAATTCTCAATTATATAAATCAAATCAGATCGATCCCACACTCACTTTAATGTACCATTCGGGTTCGATTGGGCACTTGAAGCAAATGCGCTTTTCAAAAAGTTGATCAAGGAAGGTGGAAGAAGAACAGGACTCCCTTTCCATGGGACATAATACAGGATAATTTGTTTGTTCTAGTAAGCTTAAATAACAAGTTTCATACACACATACAATTTGATCCTTATGAAAATAAAGTTCTGCCCCAACTGTGGAACCTCAGTGGAATCGTTGAATCTTACCAGGGTAAACTTTTGCCCAGAATGCGGAAGAGACCTACGACCATATTATGTGGGAGATGTCATCCGCCAGAAGCCTTCAGCCTCTTGTCTTCCACTACTTTTGTATGTTAAAGTAAGTTAGGATATTGGGAGGATTAGTATCCAAGAAAATAATTAGAAAGGGTATTTGTGAATCCAGCATTTTTGGAGATAACGTATAGAAATGAAAAGCGTTATCAAGGGGCTACTGTCATTAAGAAATACACAACATTTCTTTTATCCTCGAGAAATCGCTTTAAATCAGAAGCGCAGGTCATCAACTACTATAATATCTTCCATAATCAGAACCCCTTTACCTCATCTATCAACTTGTCAGTCAACAGATTATGAATATTTAGGGCTGTTTCCAGATGGTAGGTAACAGGTGTTACTCCTCAATTACTATATAGAAAAGCTAGATGATAGGAGTGGAGGTAAGATAAATGGACGAATATAAAGACACCTTAAAAGACATCAAACCATAGAAAAAAATTTGTAAGGCAAACCCGTCGAAGAAAGAATATTCTTCCTAGTATGAGCAATTGGCCAAAAGGAAATAATTGATGTTAAAGCTGTAATAAAGATCAAATAGAAACTAAGATTTTCTTCTAGATGTAACGTACTCTAGACTCCACATATAAGACTTTCCCGAAGATCTTCGCTAATGCTAATGCCAAGGAGCTAGTTGCTAGTGGCTAATGTATGACTTGGTGCGTTTAAAATAGAAGATATTTATTAATTTTTTTTATTAACTGGAAAGATTTAAGTGAATGATTGTTCCTTTTATTTTCGAAATAAATGAACGAATATGAAGATACGTTAAAAGATATTGAGAAAAGCCTCGGAATTGTCCCAGGCTTCATGAAAGGACTGCCACAGGATGTCCTTAATCACGATTGGCCTCTTTTCAAAAAATACGTTCTCGGAGAGAGCAAGATACCCGCAAAGTATAGGGAGCTCATGGGGTTGTCGGTAGCAGCTAACATAAAATGTCCGTATTGCCAACTCTTCCACAAGAGCGCAGCCCAACTGTATGGAGCCACACCAGAGGAATTTGCCGAGATTGCGTTCCTAGCCAGCTACACCTCCAGGTGGAGCGCTATGATTCACGCCCAAAACTACTCCTACGAGACCTTCGCTAAAGAAACAGCACAAATAGGTGAATACCTAAGCAAACATGCCAAGAAGTAAGAATGATCAAGGAATCTGTCAATCGAATCGTTGCATAATTTCCCATTTTCTCCATTGGAATCTGTTCCATCGAAATGGGTTACACCTATTTTTTATGTTTAGAACATCTTTTTTGTGCATTTCCTGATTTTGAATCCGCTTTAACATGCGGGCAGCCATAGAAATCTTGAAACTCCCCTTTTTTATGCATATTAAAAGATAATAAAAAAATCCAACGCTAATAAGATCATCCCGATAAGATACAGATGTTTCTCGGGTCACCTTTTTCTTTCCAATGATAATATGGAAATAACAAAATTGACGAAGAAGATCATAAATCCAGCTCACAACCAGGCTAACCATGAAGGAAGATAGATGGATATGTAATTGACCATCGCCATGCAAAGGAACAAAATTCCAATTAAGATGAGGCCCATCCCAATAATCGCTAGAACTAATACCCTGATGACGATCTTAGTGATGTCTAACACGTAATCTCGAAGCCTAGCATCAATTTCCATACGCATTTGATAAATGCTCAAATGTCAAGCCGTTTCTCAAACAGATTAAGGAAAGCCATCAAGTCGCTTGTTTTCTATATGATTAAATATTTGCTACAACTTCCTCTCTCCTTTTAACGTCTTAAGAAATCCAAGAATTTTCGCGATTGCAACAACACAAATATTATAGGGAGAATTGGAACCTACACAATTCTATGATTCTTACTGTTCTATGGGATGTCTACGCTATTCCGCCACTTGTGCTCGTTTGAAGGCATACAATGCTAAAAACGTGAACGCAATGATGTAGATCAAGGCTACTGCGACCGTTCTAAAGACGACAAGAGAAAGCGGTTCAGTATACAATAGTATTTGGCTTATGTTGGAAGGACGCTGAATCTCCAACTTATAGAATGTTACATTGGCCGAAGGATTAAGAATGTAAGCGATCAAGTTTGTGCCAATGTTGTTCGTTCCAGTTGATATGGTTTCAGTTATTACACGTGTCTGGTTTACCTGACTAATGCTCCGCAAAGTTCCTGAAGCCCCATTTCCCGGAATATAGTTGAGAGTCCACGCTTGATCTGAAAACGCTGAGACAATTGGGGCGCTTATTAACAGGGCCATGAAAATGCCAAAAGCTCCAAGAGCCGCCAGTAGCGAGCTCTTAGAAATGGAGCCTATCGCCAAAACTATGGCCACCCAAACAAGAGTGCTGATAACATCCCCTAATAATACGAGGGGAACAAGTTGAAGGTTGTTTTGAGGGCCATACACGATTGTTCCACCGATAGTCGTGTAAAGAAAGAGAATAGTGTATGTCGATAGAAGAATGATGAAAGCTGTAAATAGCTTGCCGAGGAAAACCAGTGTTCTGGATACAGGCTTCGTCAACAGTGGGACAATTGTGCCACTCTCAAACTCGCCTGAGATGCTGTTCATAGCTATTACGAGTGCGAAAAGAAAGAAACCAAAGGCACCAGTGCCGGAGTTGGTCGCATAGTCGGGGTTCTGGCCAAGCGACTGACCTACCATGTTGCTTAGAATCGCTGGTAAAGCTAAACCTAGGGTAGCTAAGGCAAACGCGACAATGATCAGGCCCAGAAACTTCTTCTTTCGAATATTCCAGAGAAGCTCGTATCTCACAATTGCCCAGAAACGAGTCGTCCAGCTCGGATTTGCTCTGGCATTCCTACTCCTAACGGCGCTCATTCTGCCTTACCTCCTTGCGATTTAGCGACGAGCTGCATGAAGACTTCCTCAAGATTCTGTCCCTTCAAACTCATGGAAACGATGATTCCTCCAGATCTTGTTATTTCCTGGGAGACCTGTGACCTGACATCATCCCTTGTTTTCAACTCGACACTTAACACGTTGCCGTCTTGCGACGTGTTAGAGACAAATGGTAGCTTCTTCACGTTTTCAACGATCGCGTCAGAGAGCTTAACCACCTCCGCCTGCAAAGTGGACGGTCCAGAAATCATGCTGGAAACGTTTTGAATGGTGCCTGAGACCAAGGATGTTCCACGATTGATGATGGTAACGTGGCTGCAAATCTGTTCAATCTCAAACAGAAGGTGAGAGGAGATGAAAACGGTCACGCCTTTCTTCACGATTTCTTTTACTAACTCTCTAACTTCAACCATGCCAACGGGGTCTAAACCTATGCTTGGCTCGTCCAATATGACCAGTTCAGGCTCATCCAGCAAAGCTTGTGCGATACCTATACGTTGTTGCATCCCCTTGCTGTACTTTCCAACAAGGTCTCTTTCCCTGCCCTTGAGTCCGACAATTTTCAGAAGCTTGGGTATCTGCTCTCTACGCTCTTGCTCAGTCATTCCATACATTCTTCCATAAATATCTAAAAGTTCCCACCCCTTCAAGTGTTTGGGGAACTTTGGGAGTTCAGGCATGTAACCCATCCGCAGTCTAATATCTGGCTGGTCCCCGCGCATCTCCTGCCCTAGGATTCTAACAGCCCCCTCGTCGGGCTTCAACAATCCCACCAAAACCTTCATTGTCGTAGTTTTCCCAGCCCCGTTAGGGCCTAGAAAACCGTGGATCGTATTTCTGTTCGACCTTCAAGTCAAGCTTATTCACTGCGGTTAGTGAGCCGTACCTCTTTGTCAGGCCGCTGGTTTCTATAGCTAACTCCATTAATTGGACCTCTTGAACGCAAGCATTTTTATCTGGGATATAAACGTTGGATTCACCTTAAACCCTCGCGTGTTTATGAAAAAAAGCATAGCCTTCGCTCACTGTCAAGGTGAACAGTTTATATCAAGCATCATCTGCTAACATGTAGGGGAATAATATTGTGTTATGGAAATCCGAGTAGAAGTCTATGGACTTCAGTTATCATACTATCATCATTCTTACTAATTGTTCCTATTCCATCTGCAACATCATCTTCCAATCTATCTCCAATCCTATTACAGCAGATTACTGATGTTCCAAGCTTGGATTGGGGAGGTTATGTCGTCGTTTCAGACAACAGTAACCCACAGCCTGTAGTAGTCAACGTTACAGGCTCCTGGGTCGTTCCCAGAGTGAACATTTCCCAAAACGACACTTTTTCTGCTATGTGGATTGGAATAGGCGGATATTTTGACCGAACGCTAATCCAGACCGGTACTGAACAGGACTATGTAGGAGGACAAGAAGTTTATTCCGCCTGGTTCGAGGTGCTGCCTCAATATTCTAGGACGATAGGCAGACTAGACGTCTCCTCAGGCGACAAAATATCGGCTTCAATATACCTCGCTAATCCTGCAATAGATGGATGGTCAATAGTAATAGCAGATGTTACAACAGGGCAAACGTTTCAGACAAGCATACGCTATCGCTCCTCTATGTTGTCCGCCGAATGGATTGTTGAGAGACCCACAGTGAACAATTCGCTCACCTCTCTAGCGGACTTTGGAGCTGTGACCATCACCGACGCAAATGCCGTAGTAAATAACGTCGCCGGAACAATCAGCAGCTTTCCTTTCACAAGAGTGCTAATGATGGATGAGACGAATACGACTTTGGTCGCTATTTCAGACCCCACGTCAGATGGATCCAGTTTCACAGTGAACTACCTTCATAATATGCCGACATCCACGTCTACAACAACTTCAACAACAACCATGACATCCACTGTTCCAGGACCTACTGTAACCTCAACAACAACCAAAACTACAACCGCTTCCATCACAACTACTTCTACTACAACTTCGACAATGACTCAGACTTCAACAATGACTCAGACTTCAACAATGACTCAGACTTCAACAATGACTCAGACTTCAACAACCACCTACACGACTACCCTGACTTCCCCCGGCCAAGTTGGGTCAATCGAGCTTATTCTGATCATAACTATAATTGGAATTGTGATAATTCTTGCACTCATAATGACAAGAAGGAAGCAGACTTAATTTCCCGGCTCAATTTTGATAAGCCCCTGATTGTTCTTAAGACATGGCTAAGAATTGATTTCATACCCATAAGCGTTCAACCTTCAATAAGCGTTCTAAGTTAGAACATAACAAAAGCAATGACTATTGGGTCATTTGTCCAAAAGTTTAAAACTAGGGTTTAGTCTTTTCCTATCCATGAAATATTCTTTCAGAATCGGCTCTTTGTTCGGAATTCCTCTGGAGCTTCATATAACTTTTGTTTTGCTAATGGCTTTTGTGTTTATTTTCTCATATCCTGATCTCTACCCGCTATTGTTGATGGTTCTTCTTTTCGTCTCGGTAGTTGCTCACGAAATTTCACACTCGGTTGTCGCTAGACACTACGGAATTGGAGTGCGTAAAATAATTCTTTACCCCATAGGAGGAACATCACAGATCGAAGATATACCTGATAAACCGAGAGTGGAATGGCGTATGGCTATCTCTGGACCGCTGACAAGTCTGGCCATTGGCACAGCGCTCTTGACACTATCACTAACCCCTTCAACACTGTCTTCTCTATGGACTTTCTTACTTAACCAAAACCCAACGGGTAACGTGCTTTTTGACCTTGGAGGACTCAACTTGTTTCTTGCCCTCTTTAACCTTATTCCAGCTTTTCCAATGGACGGAGGAAGGGTTCTGAGGGCTTTGCTTGCAGAACGAATGAAATTTTCAGATGCGACAAGAGATGCTGCTTTTATCGGTAGGATTCTGGGAATGGGAATGGTTGTTTTTGGAGGTCTTTCAAATTTATGGCTGATGATAATAGGTTTTTTCATATATGTGGGAGCATCTGAGGAGAATGAGTCGACATTAGTCTCGACCACCATCGCCCAGATCAGCGTAAAAGACGTAATGTATACTGAAGTGGCTTTCGCAAAACCCGAAACAACGCTTTTCGAAGCATTGGAAATAATGTTCAGGGCACGATATCATGATATACTAATTGTAGAAGGTGACATCTTCAAAGGAATCGTAGCTTGGAAAGAGATCATAAAAATTAAGCCAGAGCAAAGAAAGGAACTCGTACTTGGACAACTGCCATCTAAGTTAATCTCCATTTATCCTGATGAATCAGTCCTTGAAGCGTATAAGATTATGCAGCGCGAGAAGCTCGACCTTCTAGCTGTGGTTTCAAGGGAAGAACCCAGTAAAGTAATAGGAGCAGTAACCAATGAAGGAATAGCCTTTGCCTACCAGAAGGCACGAACCATGTGATAAAACAAATTTTCAAATCATATGATATTTTAGTTATCGTTTATAACGATCGTTGCTTAAGATAAAAGATAAATAATCCTCATACACTCTGTTAATAATGAAGGAAAATGGTTTTGGACTTAGTCTGTAAAATGGAAGTAAATGAAAAGACTGCGAAGTGGAAGTCAGAACATAAGGGGAAAACATACTACTTCTGCGCTCCCATGTGCAAACAGAAGTTTGACAGAAGCCCAGAGAAATACGTGAAGTAGTAACGTTCCAGTGAAACCGTCGTTTGGGAGAGATAAGATGCCATGCAGACGTGCTTAGAGGGAGAAATAAGTATATATAAAAGCATGAGGGAGCGACGTTAATGCGAAAATATATTAGATATAAGAAGGACATCAAGCCCAGAGATAGCTTCAATAAAAGAAGAAAAAAAGGCAAAAACGGATAACTGTAAGATTAATTCTCTGGAAAACCTTATAAGCTAAATTTGGCATTGAAGCGATTCGAATATTAGAGGATGTGTTATTCATGGTTAAAAGAGAGTTTGGTGTTGCACCTGAGTTGAAGAAGCTTTACCTGACATATTTGATCGGCTTGATCGCAGCCGGCTTCGTATGGTGGGCGATTCCGCTCGTCGTCTCTTTAACGCTTTTCATTGACCCATTTGTTGGAACGATAGTTGCCCTACTTACGCTAATACCATTTTCCATAATTGTCGCAGTCACCCTCTATTGGATCCCGAGGTTCACTTCTTCAGTGAAATATCTTCTTGAAGATGACAGAATCGTAATTGACAAAGGTGTTTGGTGGAAGACCAAGAGCGTTGTACCCTACAACCGGATAACAAACATCAATGTCTATCAGGGTCCTATATCAAGGCGTTTTGGCTTAGGCCATTTGGCGATACAGACAGCGGGTTTTTCAGGGGTCGACAGGTCAGGTATTAAGACCGCTGAAGCGGACATTTTTGGAATTAAAAACTTTGAAGAGATTAAAGATGTTGTTATCGATGCTATTAAAGGAATCACACCAACGGCTGTTGAAGCAGGGACTGAAGAGCACAGGAACGTGAACGAAGCCATGCTTAACGAGCTTCAACGAATAAGAAAAGCAGTTGAAAAAGAAACGTAAACTCCTTTGTTTTTTAACAATATATAACTAGTATTTGCAACGTCCCATGGCTGTATTCTAAATGAATTCGAGAAACAAAGTGCTCTTCGCGATTATGGTGCTTTTTTGGAGTTTGAACTGGTCCATAATGAAGGTTGGACTCGAAAACGCGCCTCCATTCGCCTTCAACTTCCATCGATTCATATTATCGTTTGCTTTTGGCGTATTATTGCTATTCTTATTCAAGTCCAAAATTCCGAGAGACTCAAAGACGTTATTGAGACTCTTAATTTACGGCCTACTGACCTCAGTCGGATTCACTTTTACCGCTGTAGGCCTTGTGTCTGTGAGTAGTGGCATTGGGGCGGTCCTAACTTACACTCAGCCATTGTGGATACTCATCTTAGCCATTTTCTTCCTCAACGAGAAATTGTCTTTGCTGAAAGTCTTCGGAACAATATTAGGTTTCTTGGGATTACTCATCCTTTTCCTTGAAGAGTTAGGCTCTATCATGTCTTTTTCAGCCTTGATACTTGTAGCAGGAGCAGCTTTATGGTCCGTGGGCATTGTCTATTATAAGGTGAAACTTCAGAATGTGGACGCTGTAGTTGCCAGCCTTTCTTACACTTCACTTTCTACCCTAATATCATTTGTCATGGGCATCTTCTTCGAGCCACCGTTCACATCATGGAGCCTAAATTATATGGCAACGATAGCCTACTGCGGTATTGCTTCAACTGGAATTGGGATGACCATATGGGTTTTTCTAGTAAAAAGAGAGATTACCACTTCACTGTCGAGCTCGAGCATGATCGTTCCAATGATAGCATTATTCTTTGGCTGGATACTCTTAGGCGAAGAGCTAGGGGTTCAATCGCTGATAGGCTCAGCACTGATCATATTCAGCACGTACTTGGTTAACATAAAAGGAAGCATCAAGAATAGTAGAGGGAACTGACATCTCTCATAGGTAAAAGATGGCTGCCATCATCCCGCTGAAATAAGAAGACCGCTAGAAGACATCCCGAATAAGTTCGGGAAATACTTAACTAGCGAGACGAGTTTCTTTTCTTCGGAGATGATAAAAATTGAGTAATGTAGAACGCGAGCATCATGAGAAATTGGTGAGCGGATTGTATGATCAGTTGAAGACGATCTTTGATTCATCAGAGCAGCCAATGTACCTCTACCTTGACGATAACCATTGGATATCAAACAAGAAGTTCCTGTCCCTCTTAGAGTATAAATCGATAGAGGAGATAGCAGCATCTAAGAAGCACCCACTAGATTTGGTGGACGAGAAAAGCCAAGAAGCTCTAGTAAACGCATACAACAATGCCATGACAAAGATGATAGGATCAACCATAAGAGTCGAATGGAAGAAAAAATCAGGGACAAAAGTGGACTCAGCTTTGACGGTTGTGCCAATAGCCTACCAAGGACACCTATTTGCGTTACACTTTCTGTCACCAAAAAGCTAACATAGGAGATTAGAATACCTATGCGTTTGTAGCTCTGTAGAGGGAAAAAATATGCAGAAGCAAGCGTTTTATGCCATTATCGCTGTCGTCGTCATAGTTGTCACAGCAGCAAGTATCTACGTGCTTTACTTCATGCCACCCAACACAACAACCACAACCTCCAGCACAACCACATCAACCACAACGACCACATCATCCACAACCACTAGCACAACTGCAACAACAACCATTACTCTTATTGCTAAGGATACCAGATTCAACGCTACAAATCCGACAATCCACTTGAAGGTAGGTCAGACTGTTAAGTTCATAATTATCAACCAAGAGAGTGGTTCGATGCCACATAGTTTGTATATAAAAGAAATCCCTAGTGCTTCGACATCTACAATAACCCCTGGCCAAACCGCAAACTTCACAGTCACGTTCAGTACAGGGGGGAACTATACGTACGCCTGTGCGGTTCATCCAGGCATAATGGACGGGAAAATAGTTGTTCAAGAGTAGCTAGTCATCTATCTTCCTATTTTTTGTAGTTGAAATTACATAAAAGAATCTGGAGACTGCAGGATTGTAAAGGCAGTTAAGACGTGTGAGCATAGCAAGGTCTTCAATGATACGAGCCACTACCGATCTATGGATATCAACAATTGAAACTGAAGTCATCACTTCGCCTTCTTTCTCGCCAAAATGAAAGATAGAATCATGACTGCTATGATTATTGCTACTATTGACACTACAACAACTAGGAGGTCCGGTCCTTTTGTAGGCTGAGCGGATGTTGTGGAAGTTGAAGTCGAAGTTGAAGTAAGAGTAGTGGAAGGACTAGTGGAAGTTGATGAGGGTTTATCGGTTGTCATAGGGTGCGATGTCGAGGATGTAGTGGAATGTGTAGTCTGAGTTATAGGGGGGGAAGTCGTGGAAGTAGTAGTAGGATATGTTGTCGAATTCAAAGTCTGTGTTGGCCTTGAAGACGTTGTCGAAGCAGTAGCTGTCGACGTTGTCGTAGTTGTAGGCTTTGTAGTAGTCGTGGTACTTGGAGCAGTAGTTGTTGCGATAGTAGTAGAAGTCGGAGTTGTAGTTGTAGTTGCAGTTGCAGTAGAAGTCGAAGTCGGGGTTGCAGTTGTAGTTGTGCTGATGCTTTCTACTATCCTAAAACGGTAGTCCCAGGTGTAGCCGTTCGAGTATACTATCATGAGCTTCCCTACGTACTTTTGAGCTGTATCGTATGCGTATAGCGTAAAAAGGTCGAATCTGTTGTCCTCTGATAATGGTAGCTCTGGTTTCCATTCTGTCATGTTTGTCTGAATGCTGACTACATCTTTGATAAATTGATATGGTTCCTCTATTTCTTCTATTTTCAATGTGTACAATACTGCTTCTGGGATAGGATCCCATCTGAACACTATTCCTTTTTGGAGATAAGAATCCAGATCAGACATTGAACCCAAAACCTTTGCGTTATCTATCGGATTTACAAGGTGAACGATCTTCTGCACTTCCAAGTTAATGTTAACTACTGGCTGGTCCTGTGGAATATCTATTGGCGTTATCCAGCCGTCAAAGTCTCCTGCATAACCTCCAGAAGATTCTGCTGCATCAATATATACGTTGATGCCATATTGCCCCGGAAGAATGTCGTACACAGAATATTCTGATGTTAAAGGGTCATAATGGAAAGTCAACGAAACCACTTCACCGGAGCTTTCGTTCCTTGCCCAAAAAGAAGGAAGTTTTTCTGTAAAATCAGAAATGGGTTTTTCATGATACAGAACCTTTCCGGTTAAAGTATACGAAGTCTGAGCAAATGCTCTCGGGATAAAAGGGATTATCTGACATGATATTAATGCAACGATCACGATTAGAACACATGCGTCCTCTAATTTCATATTCTTTCATAAAGCATGGGGCTGCATTTAAGGTTTTTTCTGAAAAGAAATTCTAATCCAGCTTAAACATAGAATACGAAGTAGAATCAATCTTTTGTATAAGAAGCGCTAGAACATGTCAGTCAATTGTGAATATTTCAATATTTCGAGTCTGCTATGATTGAAGATTGCCAACAATTATAAGGTTCGTCCAGTCATTCCTGCGTATTTAAATTGTCGATATCAAGGTATCGAAAAGGATCCAACATAATACGTCTCAGAAGGAGCTCTGATTTTAATTTCAATTACCTGCCCGGAAACAAACGCCTTCGCGTCACCTTTATCAGGAAAAGTGACTAAAATCACACCAGATGTGCCCATTTTTACTATTATGGAGCTAAAGTAGCTCCCGTTAACCACAGACGCACTCCAGAAAGTGTTCAGAGGCTCATCGCCAATAAGAATTTCTGTTATGAAAATCTCGGTGAAGCCAGTGTTCTTGTATCCAATAGTAATAGTGTAATCGCCAGAATTCCTAGTGACAAAGGAATCTGTTATTTCGAAATTCTCAGGTATATAAGTGTAGGTTTGTGTGAAAGAAATCGTCGTCGTGCAAGTCTGAGACTGTATAATAGTAGATATTGAAGTGGTCGTAGTTGTTGCAGTTGCAGTAAGCGTGGCTGTCGAAGTCGCGGTTGTAGTATATGATATAGTGGTTGTTTGCCCTTTAATCGCTGTATTCTCGCCATATAGATAACCAACAAACCCGACCAAGGCAATAATGATTATTACCAAAATGGAGATTGGAGCGATCTTTTTCAAAGACATTTTATCCTAACTTGAGAAAAATAGTGAACGAGATATTTAAAGATTATAGGATAAATGATACCTAGTATTCAATTTCGGTGTATGCCGACCCTTAATAGCATTATAGTATCGAACTACTTTCACCCTAGACTTCGACAGGGTCTACGGTTTCAAGCGACGGTGTTGCGGTCTTGAAAAGGCGTAAAGCTTAAACTCTTATCTAGAGCAAATTTGACTAAAATCCTTGATATCTCCATTCCACAACATCGTTGGCAGAAAGAATGGTCTGAAGTGCACCTGAACTCGAAGGGATATTGTTGATATATAACGACCAGAAATGTGACTTGTCATTTGATACATCAAAGAAACGGGAAATAATGAAATCTTTGTACTCCGGATAGTACTTGTAGTCTATGGCTCCTTCAAAAACACGTTGTGTAGCATTGAAAGCCGAGAATTCATTGCCCAAGTCAAAATTGACCGATTTTGCAAAAACAGTACCATTGTAGAAATTTACGACTACGATAACAGTGACGTTCTTTGATGAATTCGCTGCATTAGACCGCAAGTAATCGACTTCCTCCTCCAAATTTTGGCTTCTGACGTAGTAGTAGCTGGCTAGAGAAGCAGAAAGACTGCTTGAAAAAATCAAAAACAAAATGACAATCTTCAGCCAGTTCAAACCCAGGTCCGCCTCACTCTTGGATAGACTTCCGGTATGATCAACGATGCAAAGAGAGCGTTTGCAATTTCATGAGCTGGACCAAAGGGAAGTGGCGTAGGAAAAAAGAGCATCACAAGTGAGGCGACAACCGAGGTATTACCAAACATGAAAGCCGATGCTATAGAAGTAAAGATGTCGTAAAAAAGTATTGAAAAAAAGGTGAAGACAAAAAGGTTGAACCTTGAGAAGCCACAACGACATCTGACAAACACGTAGCCAAGAAAACCCACAATCCCCATTGAAAAAGAGGTCGCAAAGGTCCACCAGCCTGCCCCAAAAAACATGACGTCAGTCACAACCATCGTTAGCGAGCCGACCAGGAAGCCGACAATTGGGCCTCCTAGTATGCCAGCGAACAGACATAAGAAGCCTACTGGTTTGATGTTAGGTAAAGGTGCTAGAATTATTCTTGAGGCTACAGCTGTAGCTGTTAAAACGGATACTAGTGCGATTTTCCTAATCTTATCCTTCATCTTGGTTGGATTATCCAGCCAACTAAATAAGTATTACGCATCTTCAACTTAAAAAACAAAACAAAACAAAACAACACGATTTAGTTGAGCGTCTCAGATCAGGGTTAAGAGATTCACAGATTCAATGTCAAAGCAGCTGAAAAACATCCCAAATATGCACTCTGAGCGCTTTCAGCACTACAAATTATTATGATATCGCCATTCTTGGGACTGGTTAAGGTGGCGAATCTTATCCCAAGTCTCTCGAGGATGTAAGGGTTCGCAGCCCTCTTCTTCGACTCCCGGAAACATGAAGTGACTGTTTTCATACACCAATGTTATAGTTCCCTTGGCACCGTACCTTATCGATTCATCTCTTTGTTCGATCCCACGCGATACTTTTTCTTTTCCTTTATTGACTCGAACAATAACACTGTATTTGCCTAAAGAGAGCGTGCCGAATGAGCCTTCCTCAATTGCAGGAAAAGTATTCCTGAGCTTGGAGAAGAAGAGGAAGCCATTGTCGCTTAGGCGGACTCCATCCTTGGTAATGCAAATCATATCTTTCTCCTTCAGCCTCCTGAGCATCGTCCTAGTAGAGCCTTCACCCAATCCAAGAAAATCGGAAATTTCAGACCTACTCTTAGGTGAATTTTCGCCCAGCCAATAAATGAGAAGACCTATGTGAACATGATCAAATGACTCACGGGGACCAACATATCTTTTCTCGAAAAGCTTTCGTAATTTGCTCGCTAAGCTCATACTGCATTAAGAACGTCGATTTCAAGTTTATAAGTTTTAGTATTTCCGAATGTTTAACCAAGTAGCCTTTATAAGTCAAACTGTAGCACAAGCACATCATGGCAGAAGGGAAATCAAAGGGTGGAAGAAGCACACGCGGTAGGGTAGAAGACATGCGCGCCATAGTAACTGGAGGTTCTCGCGGCATAGGGAAGGCTACAGCGATAACTCTTGGTCGTGAAGGTGCGAAGGTCGTTGTAAACTATCGTTTAATGAGCAAAGAGGCTGAGGAAGTCGTTGACTCAATCAGAATGGGAGGGGGAGAGGCTTTTTCCTTCCAAGCTGACGTCGCTGATCGAAAGGCAGTGCAGAGGATGGTGGACGAAACTGTGAAGCGTTTCGGTGGAGTCGACATCCTGGTGAACAACGCGGGCATAGTGAAAGGCGGTGTACCTTTCCTTGATCTTAGAGAAGAGGATTTGGACGCCATGGTTGACACGAACGTTAAGGGTATCCTGTTCTGTTCTCAGGCTGTCACCCCTCACATGATGAGCAAACACTATGGTAAGATTGTGAACATATCCTCAGTGGCAGCTTTGGGGACAGCTATCTCAGGTACAACTCTCTACGCCCCAACAAAGGCAGCTGTAATATCACTCACAAAACGTTTAGCCCTAGAGCTGGGTTCGTATGGCATAAACGTGAATGCCATAGCCCCGGGTCATATCGTGACCGATATGACCATTGTGGGGCACAGCCCCGATGAAGTCGAGGAACGCCGCCGATACTTCGAAGCTAAGACGATGTTGAAGCGTGAAGGAAAGCCTGAAGACATAGCGCACTGCGTTTTGTTCCTTGCTTCGGATGAGGCTAGCTTCATCACTGGCCAAGTATTGACCGTCGACGGTGGCAGGACGGACTTCCTAACTCATTCACTCTAGCTTGCTGAGCATCTTCAATGAAATTCAAGGAATACGATATGGGTATGATCACTGAGCGCCCTTCTTCTCACCATCTTTCAAGTTTCCCCTTCTTCATTCATTTCTTGTGTATAAACAGTCAGTAATCATCTTCGGAAATTAGCATACATGGGAAGACCCTTTTTACTATTTGTCTCTATGGAAAGGTTTATGACCATCCGATTTTATCGTCGCTCATGATTTGAAAAAGACAATCGCATTAGTAGCCCACGACAATACTAAGAAGGATATGGTAGAATGGGTTGAATTCAACAAGGGGACGTTATCCCAGCATAACCTGTACGCGACAGGCAACACTGGAAACATGATAACGGAAAGAACAGGATTAGAAATCACCATCCTCAAACATGGCCCGCTAGGCGGGGACATGGAGATTGGAGCCTTAATCGCTGACGGAAAATTGGATTATCTGATCTTCTTCTGGGACCCCTTGGAGGCGACACCTCACGATGTAGATGTCAAAGCATTGCTGAGAGTAGCCGTAGTATATAATATTCCAACCGCTTGCAATAGGGCGACAGCCGATTACATAATTTCAAGCCCACTTTTCAAGAGCGAAGAATATGTGTCATCAAAAGCACAATGAATGAATACAATTAGGCTTCACCAATTTCACTTCAAAATTTGTTAGGACTTTATCCATTAAAGGAGTAAGTTGGCAACCCTCCTACATCGACCTTCGCTCTGAATAAATCGCCCGACTCAGGCCATTCTGACAGAGCTTTCTGGTCCATCCCAGCTCTAGCGGTCGTTATGTACAGTTCGTCGAGGTTTTTCCCTCCAAAACAGCATGAGGACACATTCTTTGCAGGAAGAGCTATCTGATCCAACAGTTTGCCAGTCGATGGGTTCCATCTTGACACCTTTGAGCCTGCCCAGTGCGCAACCCATATCATACCCTCCCTATCGACTGCCATCCCATCCGGACTCCCCTCTTGGTTAAGGAAGTCCACTGCTGTCCTTCCATTGCTGATTTTGCCAGTCTTAAGATCGAAGTCGAAGGCTGTAACCTTACGCATTGGCGTATCGATATAGTACATGATCCTGTTGTCCGGACTCCAGCCGAGCCCATTCGAAATGGTTATGCCAGAAAGCACCTCGTTCACAGAATGATCATTCGCTAAGACGTAGAGCGATCCGGTCGGTTCAGACTCCTTCATACTCATGGTTCCAGCCCAGAATCTCCCACGAGCATCACATTTCCCGTCGTTGAACCTGTTGCCAGAAATGTCTTTTTCAACTTCGCTTAAGCATGCGATAGCTTTAGTCTTTAGGTCCAACGCGTAGAATCCATGTTGAAGGGTAATCACAACAGTACCTGACTTATTTGGAACGACAGAGCTGACATAGCCACCTACGTGGATGATTGTATCAACGCCATTATCGGGTTGGTACATGTGGACGTCGCCTCCTAATATATTCACCCAATAAAGCACCTTGCTCCCCCTATCCCAGCTTGGCCCTTCACCAAGTTCAGCCTTGGATTCTACCAGTAATTTTAGAGAATCAGACATTATCTGATTTTTACGAAAGATGACTACTTAAGGTTTTGAGCGCTAAATTAATCGCTAAATTGAATCGAGGATTAGTCAATTCTGTTAGGTACTCCCTCCGTTTTTTGAAACAGTATGTGCAAAGCTGATTTCTATGCGTTTCTCCTTCTTGAGAAAGTCGTCATGTGATTGAATGTCTAAAGTAGACCATACACTATTCTCAAGCTTGGTGTAAACAAAACAGTTTAAGATATCGTTCGATTATGGAATATCTGTGCAAAAGAAAAATTCGCGCCTGAGCTTATAGCACCATGCGGGATGAATTGTGCTATTTGTAGCGGATACCTTGCCTTAAAGAACGATGTGAAGAGTAAGGGAATTAGGATGCCTTACTGCGAAGGCTGCCGACCTAGAGATAAGAAATGTGCCTTTCTCAAAAAGAGATGCGAATTGCTTCTGAACAATAAAGTGAAGTTTTGCTACGAATGTAAAGACTTTCCCTGTGAAAGGCTAAAACGTATTGACAGGAGATATCAAACTTTTTTCAGGATGAGCCCGATTAATAACCTTGAATTTATTAAAAATAATGGAGTAATGAGCTTTCTGGAGGCGCAAGAGGAAAATGGCGGTGCCCAAAATGCGGTGAAATAATATGCTGCCATAATGGAATATGTTTCAACTGTAGTCTAGATGAGTTACGAAAAAAAGAAAAAAATGTACAGGTGGGAAGATGGCTAAAGAACCGAAAAGACCAATTTGTTATGATCACTAGCAGACTTTGTGTACACATATGTGCATAAAAGATTATAAAATAGCTTTCAAGCACATATTGGTACATAGGAGAAATCAATCATGACCAATAGGAAAATAGTGTTAGATGAGGAAAAGATACCAAAACAGTGGTATTGTATATTACCGGATTTGCCTAAACCGCTCCCTCCAACAATAGACCCGAAGACGAGAGAACCTGGACCTGGAATCGTCCCTAAAATATTCCCAAAGCAGATTCTAGCTCAAGAAATGAGCACTGAAAGATGGATAAACA
Organism: Nitrososphaeria archaeon; assembly: GCA_963760525.1. Classification (GTDB taxonomy): domain Archaea; phylum Thermoproteota; class Nitrososphaeria; order JACIWG01; family JACIWG01; genus CAVXDT01. Next base: position 35,623 of record CAVXDT010000005.1, on the reverse strand, counting down.
TTCCAGAAGAAGTAAGGGATATCTACAGACTTTGGAGACCTACCCCCCTCTATAGAGCTGTTGGTTTAGAGAAGGCATTGAAGACTCCAGCCAAAATCTACTACAAGTATGAAGGAGTCAGCCCTCCGGGAAGCCACAAACCGAACACTGCAGTTGCTCAAGCTTACTATAACATGAAGGAAGGCACAGAACATATGGCCACTGAAACAGGGGCGGGCCAATGGGGATCCGCCTTAGCGTTTGCGTGCATGTTATTTGGAATCAAATGCACGGTCTATATGGTCAATGCCAGCTATCAACAAAAACCTTACAGGAGGATAATGATGGAGGCCTATGGCGCAGAAGTCTATGCAAGCCCCAGCAAGCAAACCGAGAGTGGCAGAGCGATCTTAAAAGAAGACCCTAACAGCTCTGGCAGCTTGGGAATAGCCATAAGCGAAGCTGTCGAAGATGCTTTAACCCACGAAGGAACCAAATATGGAATAGGCAGCGTTTTCAATCATGTTCTTCTGCATCAGACTGTAATCGGATTGGAGGCCAAAGAGCAACTAAAAATTGCAGGCGATTACCCAGACGTGATATATGGATGCATAGGTGGAGGCAGCAGCTTTTCTGGCCTCATCTGGCCATTCTATTACGATAAAATTACTGGAAAGGCGCCGAAAGACGTTCGTTTTATAGCGGTCGAAGCGACAGCGTGCCCGAAGGTCACGAAAGGAGAATACACTTTTGATCATGGTGACACGGCAAGGCTAACTCCCTTAGTTCCGATGCACACCATAGGACATGATTTCATACCAGCCCCCATTCATGCAGGAGGTCTACGCTACCATGGAATAGCTCCTACTATAAGCAACCTCGCTTCAGAGAAGAAACTAGAAACAAAAGCATATAACCAAATAGAAGTCTTCGATGCAGCCAAACTGTTCATTCAGACTGAGGGTATAATACCTGCTCCGGAACCAGCCCATGCCATCAAAGGAGCCATTGATGAGGCCTTGAAGTGCAAAAAAACAGGGGAAGAAAAGGTCATTCTCTTTCTGCTATGTGGCCATGGCTATTTCGACATGCAAGCTTACGATGATTACATGAATGGCAAGTTACTTCCATATGAATATCCTGCAGAAAAAGTTGAAGAATCAATGAAAAAACTCAGAAAACTCTATCCTTGGCTAGATGAAGCCAGAAAGAAATACATGTAAAACGCCCTCTGCAAGAAAACCTTAACCATGTGATACAACGTAACAAGAGGCTTCAGGGATAACATCCCCTTGTTTTATTTGCTTTCTGTCCTAAATTACTGCCTGCTCTGATGTACAGAGAATTGGAGGATGAACGGACTTTGAGTGAAACAGCAGGAGATGAAGATTCTGTAAAAACTCTTGGTTTGATCGTTAACCCCGTTGCTGGAATGGGTGGAACCGTCGGACTTAAAGGCACTGACGGCGTGGAAGTTCTGAAAAAAGCCATGTCCCTCGGCGCAAAACCCATAGCACCTATGAGGGCTGAATCTTTTCTCTCCGAATTAAAATTCATCGACAAAAAGATACGGCTTGTTGTAGGCGCTGGAAACATGGGTGAAGAGGCAGCTCTGAACTGTGGTTTCGCTTGTACGGTTTTCGGAGAGAAAAAGAAGAAAACCACCGCTGAAGATACAAGGGAAATCGCAAGGAAAATAGCCGATGCAAAGGTCGATCTTCTTATATTCTGTGGCGGAGATGGCACAGCTCGAGACATACTGGAAGCAGTCCACATCGACATTCCTGTACTAGGTGTTCCAACAGGTGTAAAGATGTACAGTTCTGTTTTTGCGGTGGAACCCAAAGCTGCTGCGAAGATAGCTACAGGTTTTCTGTGGGGAGAGCTACCACTGAGGGAGACAGAGGTAATGGATGTCGATGAAAACGCTTTTAGGAAGGGGCGGGTGTCTGCAAGACTCATAGGCTACCTATTAACTCCCTATGAACCATACCTGATTCAAGGAATCAAGATGGAGAGTCCTATAACCGAAAGCGAACTGCGTAATCAAGCCGCCATAGCAATATACATTATTGAAACAATGAAACCAGATGTGATTTACATCATTGGCCCAGGAACAACAACGCGCACCATCGGAGACCTTTTGGACGCTAAGAAAACTCTCTTAGGAGTAGATGTTTTCTGCAACAGAAAGATATGGCAAGCGACGTAAACGAGAAACAAATATTATCATTAATTAAGGGAAAAACAGCACAGATTATTATCACTCCGATTGGCGGTCAAGGCTTCATATTTGGAAGGGGAAACCAACAGATAAGTCCAAAAGTAATTCGACAGGTAGGTCTAGATAACATAATCGTGATTGCCACGGAAGGCAAATTAAGAAGCTTGAAAAGCCTAAGAGTTGACACCGGTGACCAAAACTTAGATGATGCCCTTCGAGCACGCACTCTAAAGGTTATAACTGACTACAAAACCGAACGTATGATACGCGTTGAATAATCGCACATTTACATGAGACATGAGAAAACAGTGAGTGCAAAAATAGAAGTATGGATATTGAAAAGTCAAAATTAGTATATGATTCTTGCGCGGAAAAAAATAAAGGATGGAATTAGGCTTTGCGCCTAATTTTATATACGATGATCGCAGTTGAAGCTAGAACAGTGGCAATACTCACCCAAGATGCGAGTACTGTGAACGCGCTTGGAGCAGCCAGTTCACCGCCTACGCTGAAAGTTCGTGTCGTTGTGTTGTCGTCACTATCCTTGCGAACTTCGAAGCAACTACGTTAGAGAACGCTGTGGCGTTTGCTACAATCTCTATCCATCCAGGAGTATAAGGTGGAGCAATATTACCAGGCTGAGGATGAAGAGCATAATCCCTGAACCAATCCCAGCTTGAATTTGATATGTCTATTCCTTCCATATCGAGCTCGTCAAGCCCCCACCTGTAGTAGCAATATTTTTTGCAGCTATAACATCATCGAACGAATCTACGTCTGCATCAGCGTCTAAGCTTACTGTAGCGTTATTATTTCTAATGTTCGGTTCGTCGTCTGTGGCCAGGTTGATGACCTGCTTTGTTGCAGTTACAAAAATACTTCATACTGGTACTGGTCTTCCAGACGGTCAAGTGTGTCCTTAAGAATCTTACGATTGCTCTCAATAAACCCTTCATCGATTTCGCTAGTCATTAAATGTCTTACGCGCAGACTCTTATTTAAAGAAATTCAAACCATCGAGACTGATTAACCTTTCTTTCTTTTCTTGGTTTCCAGATTATTCATCAATCTTATTTTATTATAAGTAGAGGGCATGGAGCACTGTCCGCGACCCTATCGCTGACACTGCCAAGGAGTGTGTGAGTCAGATGTCCTCGCCCTCTCCTACCCATCACTATCAAGTCACAGCCACCTTTCTTCGCTTCATCAATTATCCTATCAGAGGGATAACCTTCAACGAGTTTTCCCGTAATACGGTGGGGTAATACCTTTTCAGCTTTTTCTACAGCTTTTGACAGTGTCTCTCTATGATATTTGTCAGTTGCATTCATGTAAGCGACAATGACCTCCGCGGGGAGATTAGCGTATTCAACAACAGTCAATATATAAAGTTCAGCTTCATATTTTACAGCAATATCAAGAGCATAGTCCAATGCTCTTTCTGAAGACTCAGATCCGTCAACAGGGACTAAGATTTTGCTAATCATTTTCGCCTGCTTGCAACTCCTTTTAACTGACTAATTAGCTTTTTTGATTTTGCTTTGTTTCCAGCCGTTATGAGGCCTTACTCTTATCATCGCTTATCATGTCTTTATAGTCTACTAAGCCCTAAAGAGCCATTACCGAACAAGCTATCTTTAACCCAATTTCTGGAGAAGTTTATGATTACTACTTTATCCCAAGTGCGAGAAAAACTGGAAAGAAGCGAATTATTAACTAGTAACAAGTTCACACTTTTTACTAACTGTTCAAATGCAAACTGCACTATTGTGCTTAAAAAGCCAAAAATAGACAGTTTGACCATAAGACTTTACCGGTACATTTAGCCGTGTTACATGCGTCAATTATCATATCCTTCTATTTTTAGACTTTCACACTTGAACATTTTGAACAAAAAATGGAAAACTCTGAACACCATGAACTTATGCTTCTTAGGCTTGGATTCCTTTTGAACTTTGACTTCTCTTCCAAAGCGTAGGTTACCATTGCTAAAGCAATCGTTGCATCAAAGTTTCTGGAACAGTGATTTGATTCATGATAATTCTTTGCAGGTAATACTTAATAAAGTCCGGAACTCTAATCAGAGGCGTAAATATACATAGGTGAAAAGAGTTGGATTATAAGCGTCTTGGAAAATATGGGGTAAAAGTATCTGAAATCTGTCTTGGGACAATGGAATTCGGCTCAAAGGTCGACGAGAACACATCTATCAACATAATCAAGCGTGCCATAGAACTGGGAGTCAACTTCATTGATACGGCGAACGTCTACGTTAAAGGAAAATCTGAGGAAATCGTCGGGAAAGCCATCAAAGGAATGAGAGACGACCTCGTAATAGCTACAAAGGTTCGTCACAGAATGGGCTCTGGTCCAAACGACGAAGGTCTAAGCCGTAAACACATACTGCACGCAGTCAACGAAAGCCTCAAACGACTCGGAACCGATTACATAGACATCCTATATGTCCATAGACCCAGTAATGCTGAACTCACTACAGGTTACTCCGGAGAACCTGTCCCTTTGACTGAGACATTGGGCGCTCTCACCGACCTTGTCCGATGGGGTAAGGTTCATTACATAGGCTGCTCCAACTTTCCAGCATGGCTTATATGCAAATCTCTTTGGACAAGCGATGTCCACGATCTAGAAAGTTTTACCGTCATACAGCCACCTTATAATATCCTTAACAGAGAAATTGAACGTGAGATTATCCCATTATGCGCTGACCAAGGTTTAGGCATTGTCTCATACAGCCCGTTAGCTGGTGGGGTTCTAACAGGCAAGTACAGAGCGGGAAGCCCTCCACCCGCAGGCAGCAGGGGAGAAACAAATCTACGATGGATAAAACTCAATGCTTTCCATTGGGAGGATTCATATAATTTGAAGACTTTAGAAAACCTGGAAAATCTATCTAAAGAACTTGGCAAAAGCATGACACAACTGGCGCTCGCATGGATCCTAAACAATCCAGCTATAACAGCGCCCATTGTTGGAGCATCCAGTCTGCAACAGTTAGAAGATAACTTCGCTGTAACTGGAATTGCACTCAGTAAGGTAGACTTGGTACGGATAGACCAAACAGCACCATCAAGAGGCCCCTACTTTACATAAGTATTCACATGAGAATTTACATAAAGAAGGCTCTTGCCTGAAACGTTACAAGAATTCCCAAACCAGATACTCATAAAAAAGTTTAACCGACGTACTGTAAAGTAAAAAGAGAATGATATTCATCAATAAAGTCCTTTCTAATTCCGATGACCTACGATGTTGCCTCCGATCACAACTAAAGCAACAGACATCGGCAGAAGAAAAACATAGCTAGAATTAACAGAAGCTACAATCCCTCCTAAGAACGGAGCTACTAATGATCCTACTCCCATAGTTGATTCAAGCAGTCCAGCGTAGAATCCTCTTCTTTCTTCACTAAGGTGTAATATCTTATATTGCATTGAAGTGAACAATAGTCCGGAGACTATACCGTAAAAGAAGAGGTCAAAATATAGTACAATGACTTGATCGTAAAATACAATAAGAGTTGGAATAATGCCTACTGCAAACACTAGAAGTAGAAGCCTTCTCTGACTACCGAATACGTTTTGAAAGTCGCCTGGAATAATAAATGCGAGCACTCTTCCAATATTGGACAATACCAATATGTATCCCATCTCGATAACTGTGATTCCTCTTATGACAGCGTATATTGGAAAGAATGTAAAGATAAGAGTCAGAGCAAATCCGTACATGACAGGAAATAGGAATAGCGGAAGTTCCATCAAATTGAATTTCACACTATCTTCTGAAGGACTATTTTCAACTTTGCCTTCATTTTTTATGTTGGGATGCAAAAGAACTCCTAGAATCGAGGAGATTGCAAAAAGAATTGCCACCAATGCGAAGACATATTGGAAGTTATAGTCCTGCACAATCACAGCTCCTGCATAAGGCCCAATCACAACTCCGGAGCTCCACATTAAATTATAGACTTTTAACTTCTTTTGAAAGCCTCCAAAATAGGACTGAAGGGAGGGCCAGATAAATGACCAACCTAGACCTTCAAGAGCCTTCAATGGAATAAGGAAGATGGGACTGGAAATCATTGAGTAAATTGCGTAGAGTGAGCCTAGGATAATTGTGCCATAAATAAGCGTCCTCTTACTACTGATCTTGTCTGAAAAACGCCCAATCAGAAAAGGCATAAATATATATGTAATACTGTGGGCTCCAACTATTAATCCTATCATTATCTCGTCCGCGCCCAGCTCATGAGCATAGAGAGGAAGATATATGGAACCCACTATTATCCCAATTCCCGATAAAAAAGCGATGATGTATGGTTTTGAATCTTCATTGAAAATTAATGCTCTATCTTTTTTCATTTGCATCGGACACTCATGCTTATGTAGTTTGATAGGTCGAATTTTCAATGTATAAATAGTTTTGACACATGATTCCCTATTATCACTCTGGCACTTGACTATGGAAGCATACTAACTCATCCTTCTCTTTTTTTGCCATTTGTCTCTTATATAATAAAATAAAAGGAGTGTTTGATGTTGTAGATTTCGCTATACGAGAGAAGATTAGGTGAGCTTGTTCTTCAAGATTTTGTCCAATTTCTCCAATCCCAGTTTTTTCAGAGTGTCAGATTTGGGTATTCCCTTTTCATCCCAACCCAGCTCTTTGTAGTAATCATGATTCATCCTGCCTACTTCCTTGATGTTTGTAGTTTTTCCTTTGTATGGACCTGAAGGCAGAGGTTCATAGAACCTTGGCGGGTTTTCATCTATTCCAGCCCATTTAGCGTCTGGACCTCCTAATAAGTAGTGCAGCTCTCTGAATCTGAATAATTCTCTTCGCATTCTCTTTGTACCATTCATCAAATGTAATATTGAATCCTGTGACAGCATTCAGAAAATCGATCTGGAACTTTGGTGTCACTTTACCTGCGTTGAACATGCAGTATACGCCTGAATCCTGTAGAATCACAGTATGTTCACTGCTGCCATGGGTTACGGTAGATATGCTGGAGATGTATGGTCTCCTCCTTGAGCACCACAAGGATACCCCATGATAGGCACGAAAGTCCTGTCCGCTTCTGATCCCATGTGCGCCAATGAAATACCTTTACATTGCACTGCATATTTGAGTAGATCCTGTCCCTTCATCTTTCCCAACTTCAACGCTGCACGATAGGTTCCTTCTGCAAGTATATCACCGACGCCTTTTCGGTAAGCTATCATTTCAGCAACCTTTGCAAACTCCTTAACGTCTCCCCATTTAAGGTCTAATACCACCCAATTCCTCCTTGGTCAGTATGCCGCGTTGGTATAGTTCACCTGCAAAACCTATAACGTTACCACCTTGTATTCCACAGAAACCCAAGATCTTCTATCAAGAATTAAGTATACGTCCGCTTCAGGTGTATAGATACCTAACGTTCGGTCCACAGTATGCTTGTGTCTCATAATCAGGATTGTCTGTTATCGCACCTTTGTACTCCCCAGTTCTAACAACCGAAAGTTTTTCACATGCATGTTGGACAACCGAAGTCAGCCCAATATCTTTTCACCCAAACCCTGCTTTCAAACTGGTCAACACCATAGGATCTTTCATCGTGCCATTCATCCTGCCAGTTCCTTATGGGTTCAGAACTCGTTATGTTCCAACAGAAGAACCCTAGATTGCCTGTACCCCATCTTCTAATAGAATCGTTATTTATAACACTTCTTGAACAGTTTCGTCAATAAGTTTCAGAACTTCTTTCATGTTGATCATAGACATCAGGCAGAGGCCCAGTTCCTCTTGCAAGTACAGCGACCAGGTTCTTTGATCCCATTACAGCACCGTATCCTCCGTATCCTGCACCATGAGCCCACTTTGACTTCCACTGCTGCGACTCTAGTTTTGTTCTCTCCTGCTGGACCAATGTACACCATCGAAGGCTCTTTCCATTCACGTTCAGGATACTTCTTGTTCCATTCATTCTCTCACCTCCTTTGATAGGGTTAATGACGACTTGTTTGCTATCTTTACCCCAGACATGGCTCGCGTTCTCTTATTTCAATTGAGGAATCTTTCACAAGAATATAGAGGGCTTTTGAGCCTTACCTAATATGACTAGGCCATCCCAACCAGCACATCTAAGATCAACTGCGAATTCTCCTGCCACCGTGCTACCAACTATACCATTGCTCTGCGGAGATTTCCCTGAAACACAGATTCGTCCACCCGGATAATATCCAGTCATAGGGCCTGCTGAGAGTATCAGTATATTCTCTGGACCAAGATGGGTCAATTGTATCCCATTTCTCTCCCAACCTATCCCATAGGATTCTTGCTGATAACCCTCTTCCGCCTATATATTTTCTCGGAAGGTCGTATCATCAAACTTCAACTTCCTGAATTTTCCCACTGCTCAAATCTATTTCAGCAAACTTGCCTGCATATCCTCTCATTTTTCTACACCTCCACTTTCTCTCCGAAGATCAATTCGGAGAGACCTTCCGTTATTACTTTAGGAGTCTTAGCATAAACCCTATGAAATAATTTCGCTTCGGCTTTTGGATATGGACGCTGCACTAAGGCAGTTAAATCCAGCTTCTTGGCAAACCTTAATGCATTGCGGATCGCCATTACATAAATCGCAAATCGTTGATTTCTTATCTTTTGGATGCAAGAATGGAATATGCCCAGGACAAGCACTGATACATTTCTTGCAGCTAATGCAAAGTTGTCTATTCACGATGACTGCCCCAGTCAATTCGTCAACTGTCAGAGCCTTTGGTTTTGTCGGGCAAGACTTGACGCATGGGTAATCATCGCACTGTGTACAGAGGTGTGGTAATTCCAAACCTGGGGCTAACATAAAGACGCGTACCATTGAAGCTTCGGGCCAAATCTTTTTTTCATGGTATAAAGTACATGCAATTTCGCATCTTCGACAACCCGTACATCTCGGATAGTCTCGCATTACCCATATCGGTTTTGTAGGCACGAAAGAATTTCCGTATCATGTCTAATAAGTATTTCTATAAAGCAATCCACTGCATAGTAATAACTGCTTTAGAAGAACCATTAGTCAAGTCATGGATAATTTTGTTTAAAACGCTTTTCTTAGACAAAAGAGTTTTATCCTCTGCTGCAAATGTCAGCATGCTCGCATTTGAAAATCTTGTTTGTTGAACCGCCTAAGGAGTTTTGGTTTGTTATGGGCGAGTATCTTCCACCACCGTATGGGATAATTCAGCTGGCATCATATGTTGAAGCTCACAATAAGAATGCGGAGATATCTGTTCTCGACTGCCAAGCTGAGAGATTAGACTGGAGCGGGCTTGAAAGGCGCATTGAATCCTTCCAACCTGATGTTGTAGCGCCCAGCGCTCTGGCAACCTGCGACACATATACTGTTCTAAGAACTCTCGAGGTAGCGAAAAAAGTGAACCCCAAAATCAAGACGGTTGTCGGAGGTAGACATTTTTCTGTTATGGCACAGGAGAGCCTTGAACAGTATCCGGAAATCGATATTGTAGTCAGAGGTGAAGGCGAGCAGACACTATCTGAGCTCCTAAGAACTCTGGAAGAAGAGAAGTCGCTATCAGAAGTTGAAGGACTTTCCTTTAGACATTTGGAACAGACTGTTCACACCCCAGATCGTCCTCTTATTGAAAACTTGGACCTGCTGCCTCTCCCAGGCTATCACCTTGTAGAACAGAACATGAAGAACTATCATTTTACAATGATGGCTGGAGCAAAAAGATATGCATTGATTGAAGCGTCAAGAGGATGCCCTCACAGATGTACATTCTGTTCTCAACGGAGATTCTGGGGAGGAACATGGAGATCAAAATCTCCCAAACGTATTGCAGACGAATTTGAATACTGTCATAGAGAATTCGGAACCGAGTTTCTTTGGCTGACCGACGACAACTTTGGGCTTGGAAGCAAAGCTAGAGAATTATGTGATGAGATAATAGGTAGAGGTATTGGAGAAGACATAATGTGGTTCCTTCAAGCCAGATGCGATGACATTATAGATAATAGCGAAGTATTGCCAAAAATGCGTAAAGCGGGTAATCTCTGGATGCTGGTTGGTCTGGAAAGTCACAGCAGAGAAACTCTAGATTCTTTCCATAAAGACATAGATCCTTTAAAAGGAAAAGAGACTATGAATCTATTGAAGAAGAACGGTATATTCGCGCAGGCAACCTTTATAATTGGCAACAGGAAAGACTCCCATAAATCAATGCAAGAATTTCGCAATTATGTGAATAGCGTCGACCCTGATATTTCGATATTTATGGTTCTCACTCCTTTCCCTGGAGCTGAACTCTACGATGTTGCAAGACAGAGTGGATGGATTGAAGACAACAATTGGGGAAACTACGACATGGTCCACGCGATCATGCCCACAGAGTATATGTCGAAGGAGGAGGTTCAGGAAGAACTCTACAATTGCTATAGGAGCTTCTATGGATCTTATAGGAGGAGAATAACAGGGCTCTTCTCCTCATCCCCCATTAAGAGGAAAACCTACAGATATCTAGCAGGCCAAGGTGTTCTTCAGACCCTACGGAATCTGTTTTGAACATGTTCTCGATAGCACCGAGCAGGATTTTGCAATTTTACTATGTTAGCACGTCATTAGTAGGCTTAAGCCTACTTACGATGCTGACAATTTACTCTCAAGTGCCAACATTGGATTTCCCTTTTCGAAAACAGATGGTCACATCAGTTTTCGTACTGATATGTCTTCTAGGCATAATAGCAGGAACTTCTCCGTCAAAATGTTTGAATGTGCTCGATATTAGGTGGAGAAGAAAATCTAAACCTAGCTCATACAGCTCAAGCGAGCCCAGTTCAGTACGACAGATAGTAGGACATGCGGGCCATCATCCGGTCTGCGGGAACTTTTCAAGCCACACGATTTCTTTTGGTGAAAACATCTACTGTGCAGGCTGCACCGGCTTAATTGCAGGCGCCATAATATCCGTTATAGGAAGTCTAATCTATGTTCTATTTGAACTGAATCTTGGAGGAGTTAGTCAGCTCCTTTTTTGGACTGGTTTCATATGGGTTATCTTAGGTCTTATTCAGCATAGCATACGTGACGTTGGAGGGGTTGTAGTACATCTCCTTTTGAACATCTTGTTTGTGGTAGGAGCCTTCTTTTTGCTCGTTGCGGTAGATGTAATCACTGCAAGTTTTGTTCTTGAACTTTATCTTTTCGGGTTGATATTCTACTGGATTTTTGCCAGAACAAAGCTTTCCCAGCTAGAACATGGGAAGATATGTGCAAGGTGTGGCATAAAGAACTGTAATATTGCATAAAGAAAAAGGGGGGAATGTGTCAGGTTATCATCTTTTGCTTCTGCTATAGCCGTAGATTGCTCCTGCGATAACAAGTGCCCCAATGACGACCAAGATGAAAGGTCCGGTGAGGTTTCCCAGGTCTATCTTTAAGTATATTGCCAGTCCAGCGATTATCAAGAAGATCCCGAATATTATGCCGACGATTGCTCCACCATGGGGTAGACCAAAGCATTCTTCTCTAGGCCCTCTTTCCCTAGATCCAAAGCAGTCACCGCCCCTCCTATACTGTTCTGTTTTCGCATACCCTGCTGCTGTCAGAGAAAGTGGAGCACCACATTTTACACAGAATTCTGTACCATCCTCGTTCTTGGTACCGCATTTAGTGCAGTAAACCATAACTTTCTCCTAGAGTGAAGATGAAATATGAAGCTCATAAACCTTTTGGCCAAACTCTAAAATCAGAGTTTAACTTAGTTTTTCGTGCTCAATCTTAGTATTTGATAGTGAGATAGAGTAGTATGACTAATGCTGCGCATGTAAACATATCTGGCAGCATCGCAAAAGGCCCAAGACCTAATGGGCGAAAGCCAAAAACTTCAATTAACAAAGGATTTGAGGCAAGTGCATTTAAGAGCAAAACCAACGAAAATATCATTAGTCCTATTGAGAATTCTGAATGTGTCTTCATGTAAATACCAATATATGTTGCTGTTAAGAAGATCAAAAGCGTTACATTAATCGATGATATTACTGTCTTAGCAATATAATAGAATTCTATATCCCCAGGTCGGTCCGAAGAAGGTGGTCTTCGTTCAAATGGAGGGACTCCAGGTTCCTGTGAGATAGCCAAAAAGGTTGTGAGCAAAGCCACTAGTACCAGTATTGCCAAAATTGTGAAGAATCTGGAGTCTCTGTTCATGCGATGTTCCCTCTGTTCTCCTCCCTTTTTTCTTTTTTCCATATTTTATCCAAAATCTCCTCGAATAAGATATAATTTTTCTCCATCTGCGGAGACAAGAAATATGTTGTACCATATCCACTTCCAGCAGAGGTAATTATTCCATTCTTTTGAAGAACTTCTAGATGATGCCTCATTGTTCTATAGTCCATTTTTAATAGGGTAGCCAGTTGGTTTGCGTTCTGAGGGGTTTCGTTCAGAGCTTGAATCATTTTTGCTCGAGTAACACCACCCCTAGTGCCTGCTATCAACCATCCAAGCAAATATTTTAATTCGCGCATGTCATACATCTAGTATCGCTCCGAACAAAGTAAATATGTCTCGAAGCTATATTAATTAAGGTAATAAATATGTCTGTTGCAATGTAACCTTCCCAGTTTATTCTAATGAGCTGAAAGACTAGATTAGGGATAAAAATGGGTTTAATTCTGAAAAACACCTATAATCCACTAGATTTCTGAAAATAGTAGGGTGTATGAATTGGATCCCTCGGAAAAGGTATTTAGACGAACTACACGAATGATTAGCAAGGCATTTCCAGTGGCCATTGCTACAGGTTTCTTGCTAGCAATTAGGATTTCTATCATGCAGACCATGCTATTGCCATTTGATGTGGTCAAAGGTGATTAATTATGTCTAACGAAACACAAGCTTCTCAGCTGAATGTTAAGAGACCACGACAGCATATAGTAGTTATGTTGACAGTTGTACTGATAATTGGCGTTTTAATCGGCCAAGGATTGAGCTACTTTACATTCTCAGGCCAAATAAATGAACTTCAACATGAAATACAGTCATTTCAAAACCAAGCCCAACCTTCCACAACTTCATTAAATACAACATTAGTTACTTATATAACTGGAGACGGCATTTCCATTCCACTACTATATCAATCCGTGAAAGATTCTATTGTAGTAATTCAAGGGATCATATCAGAACGTACCTTCTTTGGAACCTTATACGGAGAAGTGCAGGGCTCTGGCTTTGTATATAATCTAACGGGGAGGACGTTAATCATCACCAATTTTCACGTAGTAGATGGGGCGTCAAACATTACGGTTACCTTCACCAATGGAAATGCTTACAACGCGAAAATCCTAGGTTCTGACCCCTATGCTGACCTTGCTGTTCTTTCCGTGACAGCTCCAAGTTCTGAATTCAAGCCTCTGCACATTGTTGACTCTAACAGTTTGAAAGTAGGCGACCCTGTTATGGCCATAGGTAATCCATTCGGACTTGAAGGTTCAGTTACAACTGGGATTGTAAGCCAGCTAGGTCGAACAATAACAGAGGGGACAACTAGTAGCTATGCAATAGCAGATGTAATCCAGATAAGCGCGTCAATTAACCCTGGGAATTCAGGAGGTCCCCTACTGAACTATTTAGGACAGGCCATTGGCATAACCACCGCAACTGTCAGCGGCTCTCAAGGGCTTGGGCTCGCAATCCCATCTTCTACTATTCTAAGGGAGATATCGGATCTAGTAAACTTGGGAACCTACACTTCCCATCCATGGCTTGGAGTGTCAGGTACTAGCATAGATTATTACATAGCTAAAGCAATGAATGCAGAAGTGACCTATGGTTGGCTCATCCAAAGCATCGCAAGCGGAAGCCCAGCGGAAAGTGCAGGGTTACATGGGGGAAATCAACGTGCACAAGTTGCGGGTAACAACGTGGTACTTGGAGGCGACATAATCATCGCTATTGATGGCGTTCGTATGGCAAACGGTGACGATGCTTTAGCATACCTTGAACGATATACATCTCCAGGTCAAACTATCAGCATTACCATAATTCGTAATAGTCAATCAATTGACATTTCTGTAACTCTCAGCGCAAGAACATCCTCTTAACTCAATGCTAACTAAGAAAACAATCACTCTAAACTTCTATGGCAACCGGACCTATATCAACCCATCTTCTACATTATTACTTCATGTTATAGATTGTGTGTTTTGGCCGATTTCTGAAAAAAACATAATAGTGCTCTATTTTCATTATTTCATTTTTTGATAAGAGAGGTTAGTAAATTTCTGAACTTTCTCCTGAGTTCTTCATCTTTAGCAAACTGTTCATCTGACATTGATAGAATACTGGCCCATTCTGTGACAGTGAGTTTAGTAGGAAAATCAACATCTTCTAATTCAGAGATCTTACTTTCGAATTCACCAGTTTGACAGCACTTCTCTAGATCAGCCTGAACATTGACCAACTGGGAGATTATGTCTTTATTATATTCAACATTAAAACCAACCTTCCTTAGAGCGTTCAGAACCGTGTTTATGAGTTCCTTGCTTGCTTTTGCACTGTGGGAAGACTTTCCTATGCTAAAGGTGAACGTTTCAGCTGTTGTTCTATAGTAACTTTCTATTAGGTGACCAATGCGTTCTTCTCGGGCCACTTCAACCATTTCTCCCTTTAGAAGCCTCTTAATATGATGATATACTGCTTGAGGTGTGACATTCAGCTCATCAGCTATTTGACTTACTGTCATCTCTTTAACACGAAGCAAAAAAACCATTTTTCTTCTAGTATCATCTGCTAAAAGCTGAAATGCTTCTGGATCCTTTATCGTCATAAAAGGCTTCAGATTGAGTTCACTATTTAAGACTTGAATTAAATGCCTATAAAAGCATTTTGTTTACAACATTGATCATATAGTATTAAAATATATATTTTAATAATCTGTCTTTAAGAAACGTCCATTTCCAATAGTTGACCCGATTGTTTGACAGCTTTGAAACTCTAACTTAAATTCATTTGGCGTGTATGACATCACGTGCACAAGATGAGTCAGGGAACCAAGAAGACTAATCTGATAATCCCATGAGACTGCGAAGTACAGGGTGGTTCATGCACGCTGGCCCCTCGATCTCAGCCAGCGCAACCTTGCCATTCGCTGGGACCTTCACGGAATCCATGTTCCCCCCTGTCCTATCACAGCTTGAAACCCTCTTAGTCCTACCCTCCCCTAGGACCATCATCTTGGAAAAGATAGAATTAATAAGATTGTCGTGCATCGCTCAAATTCCTTGAGCCAAGATTAAAGGTTTAACGTCAAAACATCGTCAAAATATCATCAAAAAAACCATCAAAATTCACGGTCAAAAAATATATTGTCTCGATGATTCTCTTTAATGGAATTCAAGCTACCTCCCAATACATTATTTTCTACGTCTTCCAATCCTCTCCCCTTTATGTCTGAGGAGAAGTGGCTTAGCTTATCGCTTCTAGTTAGTTAGCTAACTCGTCTCATTATTTCATGTATGATAAGAAAATCCTTTCGAGTTCTTGGTTGTCTAGGGTAGCTCTATTTCTTTGTGCTGCCTCAGCCTGTTTACTTGTTAGAGCCAAATAGAATTTTGCTTCATTTTGGAGCTCACAGACCTTCTTTTCCCAATCGTCTTTTATTTCCATCAAGCCTGTACACTCCAGTTCGAGATTTTTTTTCTCTTGACTTTTTTTATTATTGTAAGCTTCCTTCTGCGCATTATCAAAGTCTAATTGTCTTGAATACGCCATCTGACTTATGACCGTAGTATTCCAATATTCAGATTCCCTTTTCTGATTCTCAATGTAGTCTCTTAATTGATTGCATTTTCCGTATTCTTGTCTGATTTCTATGGTTTCCTTTTCCATCCTAGTCTTATCATTTGAGAGGGATGAGCATTCGTTTTCGAGTTTCTGACGCGTATCGGCTTTAATATTATTGTCATTGATTAAGAATTGGCGTTTTTCTGATAGGCGTTTTGTTTCTTCTTCGAGCATTTCATTGTTTATAACTTGCACTTCGGAACTTGAAACGTTGTTTAGTTTCGCAATCTTTCGATAACTGTTACCTTCTTTTAACTCGTTTTTGATTTTATTTCTTAGATCAGGATCTAACATAGTTACGCATAAATGCAAGTTGCTTATAAATTTTTGTAATTTTTTACTTATTTTAGGTAAAATAAGCCTTTATAATGCTTTAAAATGCTTTAAAACACAGCAAAATCTTGCTTCTAGAACCTACTAGTCTAAGTAGCCTTCAATATATGTACAAAAGCTGTCCAAAAAGCGTACAAAAAGCGTACAAAAAAGTGTACAAAAACCAAGACTTTTACAATAATAGTAGATTGTATGAAGTAGAAGAGGATGAGCGTGGTAACCGTCCGATTTATGGGATTGCTCTGGGGCATCATGCTAGGACGGCTCTATGCCTTAGTAGTCCGGAAAAGGAGAAATGGACATTGGATGACAGTCTGAAAAAAGGATTTTTGGACAATTTTTTGGACATGGTTTTCCACTTGATAATTCCTTATTCTTAATGATCTATAGGATGTGCGTTGGGCCAATTCTTAGTTTTAAGAAAGAAATGAAGAATTCATAGAGTTCAGAAAGGATGCACCGGCTTAGGGGAAGGCTGCTTCCATAATACCGCCGATAAACTCGAAGGTTTCTTTCTGCGCTCGACGTTTTACGCGACGGGTTTAATATGTTATCATGTTCGAGTGATAGGAGATGAAAGACTAAGATGTTTTATGTGTCTGCCCTGATAGCCAAACAATGGCTTTTCTAAAGTTCTCAGTTACTTCTGGATCCCCTTCAAATGCATCAACGACGGATACCGAGGGGTGTCTGGTGAAGTCATCTGTAACCTTTAAACCATGCATCTCATGAAATTTCTTCAAAACTCCTGCAGCAAAATGTTTCTTCATCCAACCATAATTCAATTGTAGGTGGCCATAACATTGCTTGGGATATGGGTACCAGATTGAGATTATGGGTATTGACATATTCTGAAAATAAAACCTTGCATTGGGATGTTTAGTTCCTCCAAATTTAACGTTCCCATGCGCAAATGTTTCTGTGAACCAATTGTAAAGTTCTTCCACAATCTTAGCAACATCAAGAGGTTGAACTTTTTCAAATCCCTCTAAGAACTCCTTCCAAGTTGATGTAACCAAGGTTAAGCCTCAATTGTAATGTTAAATGAAAATAAGAATAAAAACTTTTACCTATAATCATACAAGAAAAGCTAAGTGCTTACGCTTATTTTTTTGTCGTTGGGATGAACCAAGTTCGAGTTTTCTTTTTTGGAACTAATATACTAAATCGACTGCAATTCCTCGTGCTTGTATTAGATGGGATAAGTGCTGGCGGATTGAAGGTGCAAACATTTATGTCGAAACAAAACTCAGTGCAAACTCAGTCGTCAGACTTTGTAGAAAAATGTTGAAATTGTTCGGATATGCTGAACAAGACCTCAGTATTGAATTGCAGTAATATATGCGATTCCTATTTCTGACTGTGACTGTAAAATTTGTAAGTGCCTTTTCCCAGGAATGTTATGACGTTGTTGTCTCTTAGTACTTGGAGCTGTTGTCGGATTTTGGGGCGGATGTGCCTGTTACTAGGGTGGAGTTTTGTTAATTCTTCCTCGAACGCGTAAACCTGATCTAACGTGAACGTTTCGCTATCTAGTTTTCTGACGCATGCGAGCACGTCCGCCAGCCAGCCTCGTGATAGGGATGACTGTTGGAGTAGGAAGGAGAACCGTTTCCACGAACCTCTCACCGTATCCTCTGGTATCACATATCCTTCCCTGATCATGTGTATTCGCGCGTCAGTTGGCAGGTTTCCGATTAGGATGTTGGAGCCCACCCACCCATGTCGTCTCGCATGCTCGCTGAGGGGTTTCCGCCTTTCTATTATCGATTCCGTCATAAAATATTTCGGTATCAGGAAGAGGTTTGACACGTTGTACAGGCTCATGTCGTATTGGAGGAAGAGGTAGTTTGGAGCCGTCCCCCTGCGTATGGCTTCGATCTTTGGCCGTAGGCGGAGTTCATGACTTGGTACCCGTAGGGGTGGCTTTGGCTTTTCAGCTGGTACTTTTCCTGCCAACTCGGACATGTGAAGTCTACTACCTGCCTTCCAGTGGGAGTGTGGTGTAGTTCGTCGGATGTGCATGCGGGGCAGTACAGGTTTTCCTGAACCCAATTTTCTGTGAGAACTCTTGCCCTCTGGGATAGGCTTCTGTACGCTGACGCTATTTCAGGTTTAAGCTCAAGCTTCAACGCATACTCGGAGAATATGGAATGCTTCCAAAAATTATAGGTTATGCTCCAAGTTTGTTTTTACTAAGAACGAATCATATAGAGATTCCTTGTAGAGGATGGTTCAATAAGGTAATCTATTTCTATACTTGTTTTTATAAAACATCACAAAGGGATACAGTAGGTCTGGGTCTGCTGGGATTATAATCAAGAAAAAAGTTATTCCAAGCAAAGTTAGAAGCCAGTCTGAACTATTTTGGAAGACGCCGTTATAATAGCGGGCCAGGTGGGATTAACATCTATATCGGTTCAATTTTGGGATTTCCATATCTGCTAAACTTACCTTTACTCGTTAACCTTGATATATTTTATTTCTAAAAACATTTATACTGCTTTTGGTCTTTAGAAAAATTGAGAATTATCTTGCCAGAGATAAAATTGAATTCGCTGTTAAATTTAGTTATGATTTTTCTTATATTTTTCATAATAATAATAATCTTTCCTCAATTATTCGGGCAATTTTTATCCTTTACAAGTGATTATTTCTTCATACTCATATTTGTATTATTGCTTTCAATTATTATAATCCTGCTATTTAGAAAAAGGGGTCTATATGAATGATGGTAATAAGCTAGATGCTAAAGAGATAGCCAAGAAAATTTCTTGGTTTGTAATTGCATTTTTTGCATATCTTGGGTATATTGCTGAGATAAGAAAATATATTGAGACAAATTACGGCATTTGGGTAATGGGCGTAATAGACGGTGTCATACTTACTTTCACAACGCTTGTCATTGTATTTTATATATCCTCGTTTTTTTCCCCAAGGCAAGATATTTCTCCAAAATCAAAAACGAGAATAAAAAGCAGGAAGGAAGAAAATTATATCATCATGAGAGAAAATGTATACGGTCCGATATTTACGGAATTAAGTAATATTCTTGATAACATTAAAAAAGGAGAAAACCCCATAATGGTCAATGGGAATATAGAAAAAGTAATCAAACACTATCTGTTTCAAACTATTGAGACAGACCTGAGAGTTAAAATACAAACTTTGATTACCAAGATTGAAAGTTATCAGCAATTACATCTTGCTACAGAATTAATGTTTCAAGACAAAATTAATGATGAAATTAAAAAAATGTTCGGAATTGAAGTTCAGAACGCAGATGTATGGGTGAGAACTACAATTGGGCGAACTATTCACGATTCCATATCATTAATTCAGATGCTCTTTCGTAATGTTCACTTCGAAGAACTATTGGAAAAGAAGACTCAAGAAAGAAAAACACCCATGACCCTAGAATTTTTAATCCAAGGCAAGGATATTCCATCAAGTGATTTTAGAAATTTATATGAAAATGTCATTGTTGAAGTAGGAAAGAATAGTCTCTACGTAGATGAGAGAAAGGAGAGAGAAAGTCTTATAAAAGAAATCGAAATGATTTCAAAGGAGATTAGAAAATTTATTAACATTTCATGAATTCTTGAATAAAAAGTGGCTTGACCAGCCTGCTGTATTTTATGAACTTAAATTTGAAAATACTTCTGAAAATATCCCCCACCTCTTTATGTTTAATATGGGATTCTTTTCCCATGTCAATCAAATCATTATGATCAAACTGTAGTTTAGAGTTTTGAGATGGATACAGGTATACCGATAAAACTAATTATGGAATCTGGAAAGTGATACATTATGGTAAGAATGAGAAAAATGAATGAGTTGGCACGATTTAACCTATTTCTGGACAGCATTATTAGTAATGTCTCAAAGGATCGTGTCGCTTCAACAAAATATTTGGGAGAGCTTATCAGTTTCATAAGCGTTTGCAGGCAGGTCGCACATTATGATGTCAGACTAGCGAAAGAGACATACTTCGCAGGATTGATGCTAATGTATGGTATGGGTATGTGGCTGTTAGACAAAATTAAAACCAAATCCTAGTAACTATGTCAAATGTTACAGGAAATTGAAAAGATACAAATGCCAGATATTCTACAAAAACTGAATCAGAGCCTCTATCATCATTTCGGGATTGGCAATATTAAATCTAATTAGCTTATAATTAAATATTCATACTAGTGACCTCGTAACAAAATTAAAATCTTAAATAAATGCCCAGCAATCTTCAATAAAGAGTGAAGTTAATTTGAAGCCAATAGCTTTATTTGTCCTTTTTTTCTTAGTTATTGTAGTAAGCAACAGTATCCAAGTTGCAAAAGGTATTCACGAATCGCCCCAAAAATTTCTAATTCTTTCAGGTAACCAGACTATGAAAATAGAAAAAACCAGTTATACACTTGATGGAAACACTTATGGATATTTCTTACTGAAAGATAATGCCACTTTGTTGATAAAGGACTCGAATTTCACGATAATAAATAACCCAGTATGGATAACAGCAGAAAATGAATCTAAAATAGTAATTATCAATTCTAAAGAGGAAACTACTGCAAGCGAGAATGGGGCTATATACGGTTCCTCATTCACTCTCATTGACAAATCAAGTATGATTATTAACAATTCTTATGTAGATGACCAAATATTTGCTATAGGCAACACAAAGGTTAGCGTCACCAATTCATCACTAGGTAAATTGGCGCTTTCAGGGAGTTCTAACACTGTTGTTTACAATTCGAAAGTTTATCTGGAAATTGGATTGATGGTTGGTGTAAATAGCGGGTCAAAGGCTAGCGCTTACTTCAGTAATTGCGAGTTTGATATGCTAGAACTAATATCTACTTTATCAAACATATCAAACTTAAGACCAAGTTTCCTTAACCATTGGCTATTTTCTCAAAACAGCTCTTATTACGATTTTGTTTTAGAAGTTTATAATTCAAAAGTTGATAGATGCTCATTTGTTTTTGATAATGCTCTGTCTAATTCCCTTTTCGTGTTTAACTGTACTCTTGAAGAACTATATGTTTCAGGTAACTATAGATTAACTCTATCAAATTCAAACGTAGACTGGTTGCGAGCGGGTCATTTTTCTAGTTCTAATTTAGATATCATTCTAACAAACAGCTCTTACGTAAACCGGGTAGACCCATACGGTATCGTTCGAGTTTATATGTCAGATGATTCCAGTTTAACGAAGATATCGCTATCTGGCGACCCTACCACGCAAGAATTTTCTGTTGTCAGGGACTATTCCTTTTATCTAAAAGACAATGGCAAAACAGCGTTGGAAAATGTTACAGACGTAAGAATTTTTCCAAAATCAGATCAAAACAAGCCAATAGCTTTAGCCTATTATGGAAATGGTAAGTTTTCAAGCGAGTTCTATTTTACAGCTCAAAACATCTCAGGGTTACTATCTCAATCGTATACCATTGCCTTTAGCTTTGAAAAACGTGTCTACATGTTTGACTTTTTTCTAAAAGAACCAGCTATGAACTTAAACTTTTTAAGTGTTAGCTCTTCGCGCGGACGAGTAGATGGTACAGGCTGGTATAAACAAAATTCGAATATCAGCCTATGGGCGCCAAATGTTCTCGAGAAAAATGATAATGGAACCGGATATGCATTATCTTCCTATTCTATTGACGATTCACAATATCTAAAATCAGGACTTGTTCTTAACGCTACATCTACTATGTTAAATATACCGATAACTTTGAATGAACCGCATAAGGTATTCATAACATATGCTCCTATATATCACCTAACTGTTAAATCAGATTTTGGAACCGTTTCTGGTGACGGATGGTACTATGGAGAAACATATGTGAAGGTTGCAGTCAATCCAACTTCTGTTGGAAACTTTTTGGTTAAAAAAGTTTTTTCTGGTTGGATCGACGAGCGAGATGGAAATAATTATTCCGCCTATATCAAGATCGATTCTGCAAAAACCATAGTCGCAAAATGGCGTACTGATTATTTAGGCACATACATCCTTATCGCCTTATTAATTTCATTAATAATTCTTGTGATTACTTTTAAAGTTTTACATAAACGTAAAAAGTAAATTCTTACTACAAAAGCAAAGCTATTCGATTATAAGCAAACCAACATTATCAAAATTAACACCATAATGCGTATGAAATCCACCCTCATCCCCCTGCATTTTAAGCAAAATAGGTTCCATTTTCTGATCAATGGATCAAGCATTTTAACTATTCTTATTTTATTGTCCTTTTATCTATTTCTAACATATGTTTTAAGATGGGACTTAATAGGCTTTTATTGATAAAATAATCAAGTTGCCATCAAAAAAAATCAGGATAGATATGGTGATTACAGATACTAAAATTATTGATGAAGAAAAAAGAATCGTTCAATTTGAGATGGTCCCCGACCCACGTATATGGGAGAAAATAGAAATTGATGGGAAAAAGTACTATCATAATAAAGTTGAAGATGTATCAATGAGTGAAGACGATCTTATGGATGCTATTCCCCAATTGAAGGGAAAACCTATTTATTTCGAAGATCTTGGTTTTGTAAGGAAGGATTACCTAAAAAAGAGTAAGAAAAGAATTGAAGGAATCGAGTAACTCTGAAAGTGTTTGTTTTGAACTCGTTGTTTTATATGTTGATCTTCTGAATCCTCTCGTCCTTGGCTGGAAAACCAGCTTTTCTTTCCCTTGTTCTGTATTATTCTTGGCCATATACAGCTTTCCTGATGGCTTGAATTGCTTCCTCATTACTTCTGTTCTTTGGTCTAACTATAGTTCCACCGACGACAAATATTGCAGCACCATAGTCTGATATATCGCATATGATGTTTTCATCCAACCCACCTGCGACAGCAATTGGCACCTTACACTTTTTATGAATGTACTTTACAGGAGTGAAGTCTCTGATTTTCGACTGCATATCCAATGCGATGTGATACTCCAGTATACTCATCCTATCTTTTTTGCCAAAGATTTTCAATTGTTCAAGAATCCAGTCCAATCGTCCGTTGATGTTACCTATGCTAATGGAGTCAATCATAATGCCAGTTCCAAGCTCTCCCGCTTTTTTCAACGCTGCAGCAATAGTCTCCTCTTCTGCAGCACCTGATATGCCAACAATGTCAGCGCCTACTGCATAAGCCAGCTCAACTTCGAGCGCGCCCGCATCCATTGTCTTTAAGTCAGCTACTATCGCAACATCTTTTCCAACCAAATCTCTGAGCTTAGGTATGACATGCTTGAGCCCTTCGTTCTTAATCAGAGGTGTGCCTGCTTCAAGAAACCATTCCTCTACACCTTCGAGACCACTCACGAGCTTCCTCGTCAGTTCAACAGCATCTGAAAGCTTCACAAAATCCAAAGCAACCTGCAGAGACTTCTGTACTACCATATTTCTTCAATCGAGAAAACGTCATATTTATCCATTACCTCTAATTTTGGAATAAACATAGGGCATAGGCGGGGTATGTTTACCCTTGATCTTGCTATCTTCAACAGTTCAGAGAGTGATTATAGCTATCTCCCGTCTACTGTTGAATCTGATTGGCGCTATTTCTCCGAGACCCCTATTAACGTACATGTAGGTGTTTTCTATTTTGAATAAACCTTTTGCGTATTTTGCACCATATCTGCTCGGTATCCAAAGGGGACCAAACAATGGAAAATCTACTTGGCCACCGTGCGTGTGACCTGCTAAGACAAGTTTTGCTTTTGGCTCCAAACCTATGACATCGGGCGTATGTGAAAGAAGAATGTCTACCTCCCCAATTTCCGATAAGTATTCTCTCCCAATACTATCTTCGTCTTCGTACCAATCTATCCCTCCTACAGATTTTCCTCTAAAACTGATTTTCTCGTTAATGAGTATCCTTACTCCAGCATCTTCCAGTACTTGAAGCCCACGCTCTAAAGGAAACTTATTCGAAGCCCAGTGTTCATGGTTTCCCAGAACTCCAATTTTGACGCCTTTTATCCTCGAAACATATTTCTTGACCAAGTCAAGAGATTCTGTTCCTTCATCATAGAAGTCACCTGTGATAAAAGTCAAATCTACGTTAGATGAAAGCTCAGAAATGATCGCGAACGCCTCATCTTTGAAGCTGAAATTTCTCAAATGGAAATCAGTGACATGAAGAACACGAAGATTTGACCCTAAAGGAATCAATATGTCATTAACATCAACAAGATATGGCTCAACAAAAGGATATACAGCTGAGACTACAATAGCTCCTCCTGCTATTGTGAATAACCTGCGCCTACTAAACTTAGCCATAAATAACAACCGTGGGACAATGTCATATCTATATATTTCTGATTTCAAACAGACAATAATAGTTTCCCTTGTGCACTTGATGGGTTGCAGTTAGACTGCCTGTTTCATCTTTTTATCTTGTAGATTTCTTGATAATACAGGAATTGGCAATTTTCATAAGAAAATTAAAATCCTACAAAAAAACATGTCTGTGGCATGCCTATTAATTTTGATTTAGAAGTGAAAAAGGCTTTACTCGATATCGCTCAATATCTTGCCATGTCTGGAAGAACAGCGCCTAAAGCGAAAGGATGGGACGATGTTTCGATTGCCGTGTTAACTGATAAGGAAAAAGAGCAAGTAGCTTTGAAGATGGAGTCTTTAGCTGTTGAAAAAGGAAAGCCAACTTTCAAAAGAGATGCAGATAACACCAGAAAGAGCCCTGTCGTTGTTTTGTTCGGAGTCAAAGGCTCGAAGCCAAGGGAATTAGACTGCAGCGCATGCGGTTTCACTTCCTGTGCTGAGTTTGCAGCAACAGAAAAAACAGTCAGATTAGACTTCTCAGGGCCAAACTGTGAATTCGCCATAATAGACCTTGGCATAGCACTAGGTTCTGCTACAAAAATGTGCTCAATATTTGGAGTTGACAGTAGGATCATGTATACCATTGGCGTGGCAGCGAAGAAACTTAACTTGATCGATGCAGACATAATCCTTGGCCTACCTCTTGCAGCAACAGGCAAGAACATCTATTTTGATAGGCCAAAAGCATAACTTTCTTTCCTAGAAAATCAAAAGCGCATTTGAGATATGGCCTCTAGACAGCTATTACATTTGCCAGATTACTTCATTCTAATTCTTTGAGAAGATTTTTTGCAGCCTTTCTTACAGCTTCAGCGCTGTTTAGTTTAGGTTCCCAACCCAGAGATTTAAGCTTGCCAGAATCAAGCATCATAACCTTAACATCTCCTATCCAGCCTCTTCCTCCGTCAAAGCCTCCCGAAAAAGTGAGCTGAACGCGTTTTAATCGCATCTCTTCTATGACTATTTTAGCTATTGTCTTGACGTTAACCTGATCTTCAGAGCCAACATTAAATATTTCAAATTTTCTACTTTGCTTTTCTAGGCTTAACTTCATTGCTCTTATACAATCATCGATATGGAGGTAGGATTTTGACTGTTCTCCGTCACCTAGTATTTCAAGTGTTTGAGGGTTCTTCCTTAGTTTTTGCACGAAATCATATATGACACCATGTTTGCTCCGTGAGCCTACAACATTGGCTAGACGGCATACTGTAGCCTTAAGACCATAGGTGTTAGCGTATGCAGAAACTAGAGCTTCACATGCCAACTTGCTAGCGCCATACACAGAAATTGGTTCTAGTGGAGCATAGTCTTCTGGTGTGGGAATCTCAGTTGCTTCTCCATAGACTGTAGATGTTGAAGTAAATCCCAAGACCTTAACACTCTCGCTTTTTCTAATGGCTTCCAGCAGATTGTAAGTGGCGACAATGTTTTGTCTGAAATGAATTTCAGGGCTGACTGAGCTCAGTCTGACCTCAGGATTGGCAGCAAGATGCCATATGATATTAAACCCCTTAACAGCTGCGAGTATCGTATTTTCATCCAGTAGGTCGCCTCGCATGAATGCGAAACCCTTCTTTCCCAAAGTGCTTTTCACATAATCATAGCTACCGCTTCCAAGGTTATCAAAGACTGTAACTTCAAAGTGATCAGCAAGTAGTGAATCCACTAGATTGCTTCCTATGAACCCTGCTCCACCTGTAACTAGAACCTTTTCTCGAAAATCCTTATCGTTTGACAACAGTTATGAATCTTTTGATGGGAATTTAAGCGTTCTTAGTCGACGGATAATTCAGCATACCATTTTCTTTCTATTACGCTCTAAGAATAAACCATATGCTAAGCTGTATTGATGTAAGAAAAAAGGGAGAGAATGACTCTATTACGGCTTGGCTTCGGAGGGTTCTTCTTTGGCTTCTGGAGGGGGAGGTGGCATGTCTTTGGTCAGATCTTCTATTGGCTGTGGTGGAGGTGTTGTTGCTAGAGTGTAACCTATCCACCCTACTATTCCTAATATTCCTGCTATCACAACGAATGCTGTAATTTGAAGCATTAATTGTGGAGCGAAGAAGAATAGAAGCCACCCGTATAAAATTATTCCGAGGATACTCCCGAGAAGGAGTATGACTCCTATCATTTGATCCTTACTCATTCGTGGTCATCCTATTTTGTGTAGTCTAGGGGGTTTATAAAAATTCCCTACTATATCCTGCAATGGTCTGTTTTTTGTCTGATTTGGCTGTTTCAGTTATCGTTCTCACTTTGTTCCACATTATATAGCGATAGAAATGACTCGATATAGTTGCAGCGTCACTCTTTGACATTGTAATGTTCGTCCTAGCTTCTATTAGATTCAAGAAGATCACAGAATGACATCATTCCAGTTAATCCTGAACAATTCAAAAAGCTGTGTGAGCTGATTTGATAGCGGGTTATCTTATGTTAGGCTATGATTGTGAATTCACTATTTCTTCTTTACTTTGATTATATATTCTGAGAAAAGCTTTTTGAAGGCTCCTTCATCCAAGATTGGGGTCCCATCTCCTCTAGATATCACCTGGTTTGGCAGAA
The DNA here is from genome assembly GCA_963760525.1 of Nitrososphaeria archaeon. Taxonomy (GTDB): domain Archaea; phylum Thermoproteota; class Nitrososphaeria; order JACIWG01; family JACIWG01; genus CAVXDT01. The sequence continues at coordinate 8,297 of CAVXDT010000005.1, read as the reverse complement.
GTGTATCTTTGTAAGTAGGCATTCTTTCTCCAATGATTTCCTCCAAGGTGGGAACATTGGGATTCTGATAAAATATGCCTATGGGAATCCTATCATCCCATTCTAGAGACTTAAGCCACGCCTGTTGAACCTTCCTATTTACCTCTTCTGCATCTGGTTTCTCCACTACTGGATTCCATTGTGGACCTTCAAGTTTGTAGATTCTCTTTTTATAGTATTCCGTGGTCATGATATCGTTATAGGTTACACACGGTTGAAGCACATCTAGGAAGGCTGCTCCCTTATGTTGAATAGCTGCTTTGATCAATTCCTTGAGGTGGTCTGAGACCATGGAGAAGCCTCTTGCTACAAAAGTGTACCCTGAAGCTAAAGCTAATGCTATCGGATTAATTGAGTTGAACATATTTGGTTCAACCAGCGACTTTGTCTTAAGCCCTCTCGACAGTGTGGGAGAGGCCTGACCTTTAGTCAGTCCATAGACACCATTATTGTGCATTATGACCACCATGTCTACGTTTCTTCTTCCCAAAGCTACGAAGTGCCCTGCGCCAATACCTAATAGGTTTCCATCACCTCCATGTACAACTACAGTAAGCTCCGGGTTAGCTATCTTAATTCCCATTGCAAAGGGAATGTCTCTACCGTGGAGGGCGTGCACACCGTTGACTTTAACGAAATGGGGTATTTTACCAGAGCAACCTATTCCTGATACGATAACCGTTTTTAGGGGATCAAGGTCAAGTTCTGCGTACGCTCTATACACGGATGCGAGAATGCCGAAATTTCCGCAGCCTGAACACCAGTCTACCCAGACATCGGTTTTGTATTCGCTTGGACTACGCACCATATGTAAGCACCACTCTCTTTTCACCTTTTAGTATCCGTCTAAGACCTTGAACCACTTCATTTCTGTACATGGGTCTACCCGTGTATTTCACAATGGACTTTTCTATCATCTTTCCTGTGTTGAGCGTTATGACCTTGGCTGCCTGCACAAGATAATTGTGCTCTACTGAGACGATCCGTTCTTTGTCAAATTCCCCCAAAATAGATTGAACGTAGTCTGATGGGAAAGGGGAGAATGTCTTGAGATGAAGGTATGCCCCCTTGTATCCTTCTAATTCCATATCCTTCAACGCGTCAAGTGATACACCTTTTGAATATCCCCATCCAATAAGCAGAAAGTCAGCATCTTTATGGCCATAATATATAGCTCTACGTTCTGGCGGTATTTCACTGTCCGCCAAATCAAGCTTTTTCATTCTCTTGTCGAACATCAGCACTCTGTTCTCAGGATCCTCATCTATGTGCCCCATCTCATCATGCTCGTCTCCACTGTACCATATTAAATTCTTTGAACCGAGAAATGCTCTCGGTGATATAGAACTAGCTAGATTAAATCTCTTGTAGTCCTTTTGTTCATAGACTATCTTTCCTCTTTCTAGTCTAAGATTCGAAATATCTGGTATTACCACAGTGCCAATCGAATTCGCCAAGAATTTGTCAAGAAGATGTATGACGGGCATTTGATACTTCTCTGCTAAGTTGAATGCTTCAACAGCATCATAAAATGCTTCCAGACTATCTCCTGAGGAAAAAACTATCCTAGGAAATTCTCCATGGGATGCAAAAAGAGAAAAAAGCAGATCGCTCTGACTTCCTCTTGTAGGCTGACCTGTGCTAGGTGCGCCTCTCTGGTAATAGGTTATTACAATGGGTACTTCGTTTTGGCCTCCCCACCCCAGTCCTTCGACCATTAAGCTGAACCCTGGACCACTTGTAGCTGTTGCACTTCTAACCCCGGTCAGTGCTGCGCCCAAAGCAGAAGTGACCGCCGCAATTTCGTCTTCCGTCTGTATAACTACTACAGAAGCAAGGCTTTTCCCATCAACTTCAACTTTCTCAAAAGTTTCTATCGTGAAACTTTCGTCTGCTGCTGGGGTTATGGGATAATAGCTTTGGTATCTTAGACCACTGACAATCTTAGCCATTGCGATTATATCGTTTCCACTGGCTACCATAAGTTCGTCATGAGTCAGTTCTGATGGCTTCAACTTCAATGGTGCGTCCAAGCTCGCCTTGACCAAATATGACACATAATTGATAAGAAACTTGTTATGCTCTACAAGCTCTTTTTTCTGGCTAAACCTATTCTCTACAGCATAATTCACTGCTTCAGAATCAAGGTTTGTTAGTCCCATGACACCTCCGACAATTATCGAGCTCAGATATCTAGAAGCTTGCATTGGCAAAAGCTTGAACTTACTGTTTAGCTCAGAAAGTATGGCACGATAATCTAAGTCTACAACTTTCACCTTCCTGGCATCCTTCAAATACTGGGTTAGCGAAGATATTGTATCTTCAATGCCTATTTTGTTGAAAGTATCCCTAAGCCTTTCTTTCAGATCAGGCTCTATGCTTGGAATAGAGTCAGCTTTCGTGCTTGCTAGCGACGAATCATGCACCAAATATCCTCCTGCATCAATATCTTCGAAATGCGTGAAAACGGTTTCTGGGTCCAAAGCGCAAACGAGCTGCACAGGATAAGTCAGTGACAAGGGAAGTTCGTCCGACGATATTCTAGAGTGAATGTAGCTATGCCTACCCTTGATGTTCGAGAAATATTCTCTATCTGACACTGTTCCATAACCAAGATATGCAAATGCTTTCGTAAGAATCAGAGCACTTGATTCTAAGCCCGTTCCTTGTGAACCACCCAAAAGGAGATTTAGTTCAGCTACCGCCAATCAAGAACACTCTCCTAGTCAGCAGACGCATTGTCTTCTGAAGCCACATTATCAGAGAATGTCTCTCTGACGATTATGTCACCTATATGATCGTTCAAGTCTTCAAAGAGGAAAACAGGCCTACTACATGAAAGGCAATGGACCCATCCTCTCTCCCTGAGTGATTTCTTCACTTCCTCCATATCCACAATCTCAAAGTTTTCACACTTCTTTTCGCTGTAGACTACAAGCTCTTTCTTCCTGTCACAGAAAATCATATGCCGTACAGTATCATGAGGAACACAGTGCGTACATCTTATGCAGGAAACATCTTTCCCGTGAATATTCACACTCAATAAGCATCTATCCCTTTTTTAGTTCCATTCATTCTATATATATATCTTGTTTTACTCGCTATTTTCTAATACGGATTCCAACATGATTTGAACCCTGAGAATTGCATTAGACGCGCTAATGCAGGGGGTGGGATTTGAACCCACGAAGACCTTCGTCAGCGGATCTTAAGTCCGCCCCCTTTGGCCGCTCACCGACGAAGCTTTGGCCTGTCTTGGGAACCCCTGCACACTATCAGAGCTTTTGGAATGCCATCTTATAAAAATAAAGGTGCAGATTGATCTTAATCTACCTATTGTCATAATCCCTCTAACAATACAATCTTGGCAAACATATCTAGTTCTGTATATGGAGATGTTTCTTCTGCTTTGTTGTCTAATCTAATGAATTCTTCCGATTACAGTTCAACTATATTCCTTCCACTTCTTCCTTGATATCTGTCTCCAACTGGTTTAATTTCTTCGTTGAATTGGAACGCCGCTTTTCGAATTCTTCCCTATTAATTTTCCCAGAGAACATAGTGTCGTAGTGAGACGCTAGCGTTTTGAGATTTTGGTCAATTCCCCTGTTGAGGTTCAGAATTTGTTCATAATTTTTCTCTTTTCCAGGATTTTCTTTGATCAATTCTGTTCTAATATTTGCCAGCCTTCCATTTATCTGATTTATCATCGAATAGTGTTCCTGTCTTGATATGTTGAATTTCTGTTTCTGGACAGCTCCAGATAGCCTTTGATCGTAAAGCTGAACTGTTGAGTTTATGAGCTCAAGCTTATCCTGTACAATCCCAAGGAGTTCTCCAGAATATTCTCTTTCCTTGGCTTCATTTTTTTGAGAATATGAGAAAACACCCAACAACAATACGAGAATAAGCAGACCTATGGGGATAATATTTGCAGCAGACCAAAAGAGTTTAGGTTCATAACTTATTGTAAAAGTTCCTTTCGAATATTGTGTTACATTCTTCAATACGATCTCAGGATTTTCTGTAGAGGTCTTGAACCCGTTCGATGCACTCTCTCTCAAAACATACTCTTCTACTATGCCATTGTATGGAGAAGAAGTGTTAAAACTCCCAACATACTTTCCATCTGTAAACTTAACCAACCCTTCTGGCGCTGGATACTTTATTCTAAATGTGTAAGCGCCATTATATTGGACCGTTATTTTAAAGCTCACTTGCCCAAAAAACCCTATAGAGTAATCCTCTTCAGGTCCAACAGGTGGAACAAGTTTAACGCTGCTCACTTTTTTATTTAGCAGATTTACATATATAGAGGAGATATTTCGATAACCAAGGTTTCTCAATTGGAACATGTCAATGACCCACAGAGAACCATCATTTTCAACTTGTATCGTTCTTTCAACCCTAGGAACTTCCATTATGACGACATCTGCATCTGTGGAGACTGTCATAGACGCATTGTAAAGACTAAACATGTTCTTTGTCAGGTTGGTGTATGTTCTTGAGTAGTAATCCTTCCCCCCTGAAGTCTCTTTGACATATCCAGGGAGAAGAGGAAAAGTCGTCCCAAGAGGTGAATTTACAGCTGATACAGTCTTTGAGGCATTAAGGCTTACTCCTGGATACAACAGCAGGTTGACATAGAAAAGTTCGCTACTTCCAGAGGATACTAAGTTTTCTCCAATAAACGATACTGTCACATTGATTGATGCTCCAGCGTTGAGTGCGATTTCTGCTGTAGGAGACAATATAGCAACGGCTGAGTCTGCTGTCTTAGAAATTGAAAGAGCGAACCTGTTGTCTGTAATGTTCACGAGAGACATCTTGCTAAAGTAACTGGGTGGGTAGGTCAAGGTCACTTGGGGGACAGACACCGTCATACTGTAATTGTTGTAGAACATCATCGTCTCGTTGATGATTAGGAAACCATATTCGTTGATTTCAACGACATGGTCTAATTCCTCAAGTAAGCTTATCTGCGTTGCTGCCTTACATGAATTATAGTTGGAACTAAAATTCACAGTCAATAATAAGAAGATTGCAATAATGATTGCCAGTTTAGTCTTCTGCAAAGTTAGCACGGCAACTCATAGAAAGAATTAATTTTAAAAGTTTCTTATTTGATTATGATGTGGGTGAAGAGACTCGACTAAGTTCATAAAAGACTACTGTGCTGAGAGGTTTCTTGGGGTTCTCAATAAAGTTGGTGTCAGAGATGTTAATGAGCTTTTTTCTGATGTGCCTGAAAAAATCACCTTGAAAAGGCGATTGAACCTACCCGAACCTTTGAGCGAGAAGGAACTTGAATCCTATGTTAGTGATGTTCTTGGAAGGAATAAATGTGGAAGGGAATATTTGACATTTCTGGGAGGAGGGCTTCCACCGCATTATGTTCCAGCAGCTGTTGAGAACATAGTGTCAAGGAACGAGTTTTACACTGCCTATACACCATACCAGCCTGAAATATCTCAAGGCATGCTCCAGGCACTGTTTGAATATCAAAGTGTAATATGTGACCTAACAGGAATGGACGTTGCTAACAGTTCCATGTATGATTGGGCTACTGCTGCAGCTGAAGCAGTACGGATGGCTATAAGGGTTAAAGGTAACAAAACAGTCTTGCTAGCAAGGAATGTTGGCCCAGAGAGAAAGAAAGTCATAAAGACGTACCTAGAGCCTTTAGGCACGGAAATTCTAGAGGTAGAATATTTAGAAGATAGAGGTAGAATAGATATTTCTGACCTTGAAAGCAAACTAAAAAATACTTGTTGCTTCTATTTCGAAAATCCTAACTATTTTGGCGTTCTCGAAAAAGAAGCTTCCAAAATAGCAGACCTCGTGCATAATTCTGGTGGTCTAGTGGTTGCAGGAGTGGACCCTATCAGCCTTGCAATAGTTAAACCTCCCGGTGAATATGGAGCTGACATTGTTGTTGGAGAAGGCCAGATTCTTGGCACTGCGCTAAACTTTGGGGGCCCTTCACTGGGAATATTCGCTTGCAGAGGCGATCAGTCATTGGTTAGACAGATGCCTGGAAGAATCATAGGTATGACTACGACATTAGCTGGTGATGAGAGAGCATTCACTATGGTTCTTCAGACTAGGGAGCAGCATATCAGAAGAGAAAACGCCACTTCAAACATATGCTCTAATGAAGCCTTGTTGGCGGTTGGCGCCATATCTTACTTGGCAGTTTTAGGCACTGATGGCTTAAGAAGCTTGGCCGTGGAAATAGTTGATAAATGTCATCGAGCGAGCAGAAGATTGTCAGAGGTCAGAGGAATAAAGGCACCGCTATTTTCAGGAGAATTCTTTCAAGAATTTACATTAAAATCTGAGGAGATTGACTTGTATTCACTGTTCAAGGCCCTTCTGGACAAAAGAATAATTCCTGGAATAATACTAGATAGAGATTTCCCCGAATTGAAGAATGTCTTACTCTCGTGTATTACAGAAATCCATCGGTCAGAGGACATCGAGCGTTTTGTTGAAGCTGTTGAGGAGGCTGTTGCCTGATGGTTTATAGACAAGCTAAATGGACTGAACCACTACTAAAGGAGCTGTCAGATCAGTGCTTTCTAAAAATTGATGCGCCTGACAATTTTCCTCAGGAGCTTTTTAGAGATGAACTCAATCTGCCAAACGTCCAAGAATGTCGAGTCATAAGACATTTCGTAAGGCTTTCTCAGATGAATTTTGGTGTGGATGTTGGACAATATCCTCTCGGGAGTTGCACTATGAAGTATAATCCGAAAATTGCAGATAGAATAGTTTCAAACAGTAACCTGGGCCAAGTTCACCCACTTCAACCTAAGGAAACATGCCAAGGGATACTGCAGATACTCTATGAACTCTCACAGTATCTTGCGGAGATAACTGGAACAAGTAAGGTGACTTTAGTTCCTTCTGCAGGAGCTCATGGTGAACTAGTCGGAGCGCTGATGATAAGAGCTGCGATAAAGGAAAAGGGTGAAATAGATTCCAGAAGGGAGATGTTGATACCGGATTCAGCTCATGGAACAAATCCTGCGAGCGCTTCTATGGCTGGGTTCAAAGTGGTCAAGATACCAACTGACGAGCAGGGATTAGTGGACCTTGAAGCGCTAGAGAATACCGTAAGCAAGACTACAGCAGGAATAATGCTTACTGTGCCAAACACTCTGGGATTATTTGAGAAAAATATTGTTGAGATTGCCCGAACTGTCAAGGAGGCTGGAGGATACACGTACTACGATGGAGCGAATTTTAACGCGCTTTTAGGCAAAGTCAGGCCAGGTGACATGGGATTTGATATCATACATTTGAACTTACATAAGACCTTCGCTACGCCACATGGTGGTGGCGGGCCGGGAGCAGGACCGATTTGCGTTTCAAAGGAGGTCGAAAAACACCTTCCTGTTCCAATAATAGAATTTGATGGACGACAATATTACCTAGATTATGGGAGACCAAAGAGTATTGGCCAAGTTAGGGGTTTCTTCGGAAATGTGGCAATACTAGTTAGAGCCTACGCTTACATCAGGCTCTTAGGCGAAAATGGTTTGAAGGATGCAACAGAGAGAGCGGTATTAAATGCCAACTATCTTCTCCATCTGCTTAACAAAGACTATTATGAAGTTCCATATGGCTTAGAGACTCCAAGAAAACATGAGATCGTTGTAACTATCTCCAAAAAACTATTAGATAGGGGAGTTAGAACAAAAGACATCGCAAAAGCAGTGTTAGATTATGGAGTTCACGCGCCAACCATATACTTCCCAATTACAGTTGAAGAAGCCATTATGATAGAGCCAACGGAAACAGAGAGTTTTGAAGATATAGAATATTATGCTAGTGCCCTAAATGAGATAGCAGAAAGAGCTTTCAACAATCCGGAAAGCGTCGTCAAGGCTCCATACAACACGAGCATTGGCAGAATAGATGAAGTCAAAGCATCCCATCCTAGAAGTCTATGCGTAACATGGAAGAGATTACAGGAAAAAAAGTAAAAGTGCTAGCTTAATAATGCTCCGGGTTTAGAAGAGGGTCCTAGAGAATGTGCAAGGCAAGAGTGTACTTCGAGACTTATGGCTGCTCCTATAATAAGGCAGACACTAAGATAATGGAAGAAGCAGTTTCAAGACGATTTGAGATCACTGAGAATGTTGGAACAGCGGAAGTAATAGTGTTGAACACATGCTATGTAAAAACGCCGACAGAGCACAGGATGATTAATAGGATAAAAAGCCTAGCTCAAAGGTTTCCTCAGAAAAAGA
>CAVXDT010000004.1:0-23742 GCA_963760525.1 Nitrososphaeria archaeon | reverse complement strand
TTCGTTGAACTTTTCCGTCCAGGTCCGGCCTCCCGCCCGGTAGAGAGTGGGCTCGTCGAAAAACGTCGAGTCGATCGTCGTGCCGAAATGGGCGGCGAAACCGGTCGTAGTAGGCCTGGTGCGTGAGTTCGATGAAACGGTCGGCGGCCTCCGGATCCAGATAGTCGCAGATGGGGTCGCCATCCTTCACGCATACGAACGCCATCAGTCTTCCAGGTGCCGGCGGGAACCTGCCAGTCGAGCCGTGCCTCGCGTACGGTATCGGACAGTTCCACTCTCGCCAGTGTCCTGGTGTTCATGGCCACCAGCGCCGCCAGTTGACCGGGCGGAAGATCCGTCTGGAAGCGGGCCGGGCCCTCGATCTGCCACTCGTGTTTGTCCAGCCGTTTGATCGTCAGGCCCGGCCACCGCTGCGCGAAGAGGCTCGTGTCGCTGGAATTCTGTGATCCCGCGGAGCCGCTGGGGAAGCCGTACTCGTCATAGAGCGACAACGTCAATCCGAGCGCTCTTGCCTGGTCGAGTGCCGCGCCATAGAGGGTGAAATAGTCGTCGCTCAGATAGGCCGGCGCAAAGCCCTTCCCAAACGGGAGAATGCCGAAGCCGCCATACCTGCAGCGTTCCCATGCCAGACGCATTTGCTCGCGGACGGTCTCGGCCGTGACGCGGGTATTGTTCCAGAACCATAAGGGCCGCGGCCAGTAGCGCTGGGGCGGATTGGCAAATTCCTTCTTTGAAAATGACTGATCATGGGATACTGGTTGGCCCAAAACCATGGGCATACCAAGTACAATAGCCAGTAGATATTTCATTCTTTTCATCGTGAAAGCATTCCTGAATTTTCTAAATTAAGAAATCCTAAGCATTATAGGATAATATGGCCCATGGGCGACATCATGAGCGAATAACAAAATACCTTTGACCCAAACCAGAGGAACCAGCTATGCCAAAACGAGAAACGATGACCTCGCGCGAGCGGGTGCTCAAGGCGCTCAACCACGAGATCCCCGACCGCGTGCCGATCGACCTCGGCGGCAACCAGACCGGCATCCACAAGAACGCCTACCGCGAACCTGATCCACCACCTCGGCATCCAGGACGAGATGCGCATCATGGACGCCGTGCAGCAACTCGCCGAGCCGTGCGAGGCGGTGCTGGAGCGGTTCCGCGTGGACACGCGCTACATTGCCGCCGGGGCGCCGGCGAGCTGGAAGGGCGGCATCGTGCCAGGCCGAGCGCGACGGCACAGCTGTGGCACGACCTCACGGACGAGTTCGGCATCCGCTGGTCCATGCCGGATGACGCGCCGCTCTACATGGACATCACGCTCCACCCGCTGGCCAACGCGACGCTCGCGCGACGTGAAGAACTACCCGTTGCCCAAAGGCGACGACCCGAGCCGCTTCGCGGGCCTGCGCGAGCGGGCGCTGGCGCTCAAGAGCGAGACGCCCTACGCCGTGGTCAGCGGCATCTCCGGCGTGGTCTATGAAATCTGCTGGTACATGCGCGGGCTGGAACAGTGGTTCTGCGACCTGATGACCGAGCCGGAGTTCTGCGAGGCGATGCTGGACCAGACGCTGAAGTTCTGGATGGACTGGTTCCGCGCTGTTCCTCGACGAGGTCGGCGACGTGGTGGACGTGATCATGATCGGCGACGACCTGGCCGGACAGAACGGGCCCGCTGTTCAACCCGGCGATCTACCGCCGCATCGTCAAGCCGCGGCACAAGCGGCTCGTGCAATACATCCGCTCCCGCACGCAGCGCCAAGATCTGGTATCACACCTGCGGCTCCTGCGTGGACTTCATCCCGGACCTGCATCGACAACGGCATCCACATCCTCAACCCGGTGCAGATCAGCGCGCGCGAACATGGACCCGGCCGAGCTCAAGCGCCGCTTCGGCAAGCGAGCTCGTCTTCTGGGGCGGCGGCGTGCGATGCGCAACACGTCCTGCCGCGCGGCACGCCGGCGGAAGTCGCGGCGAACGTCCGCCAGAACGTGCAGGCCCTCAAGCCCGGCGGCGGCTACGTCTTCAACAACGTCCACAACATCCAGGGCGAAGTGCCGCCGGCTGCGAACAGCAACGCAGAAAATATGATTGGCCATTTCTTTATTACCTGATTCATTCCCTCATACATCCTTTTGCATTCTTCAATTTCTCACGATTTAACCGTTTTTCAGAATTAGTATCAAATGTCGCCCAAATTAGCATTGTTTTTCGAATCGCCACCAGCAAGTCCCTTGGACAAAAGTAGGAAGGAGTCATGTCAGAGAATAATAGCCTCTTCTAACAATTTAGGAAATCAAAAGCAGCATAAAATAGATATCCACCATTACCAGAAACAAAATGATTCCTAGTAGTGTTTTCGTTGCTTCCTTTATTGCTACCGTTCTGTTACTAACGGGAACAAATATGTTTGAGAAACAAAATGCGAGCGGTATGAACAGAGAAAAGCAATCATGACCATGTCTGCTCCAGCATCAAGGTGAACAAAGAGAGAGAATGTCGCAAAGTAAAGTGTTGATAGCACAAAGGACAAAACAATGAGATTGAAGCCAAACCTCCTTCCATTGGACACGATAAGTGTCTTCTTCCTGCCCGATTTGTCACTTTCCATGTCAGGGATTTCGATGCTAATCATCAGTGCAAAGGAATACAGGCATGAAGGTATTGCAAAGAGCAGAAAAAGTGTATCAAAGCTCCCGCGAATGATGAGAAATCCTGTTCCGGGCATCATAAGCCCTATTGTAATAGCTGCAACTAGTTCGCCGAAGCCCCGATAGGCCAATCTAAGAGGTGGAGCCGTATAATACCAACTCGCTAAATTGCCAAGGGCAACGTATGGGACAAAATAGGAAGGAAGGGAGAATAAGATAGTTGCCATTATTCCAAGAATCACTGATAAGCCCATCCAGAACAAAGCAATTTTCATGGTGAGTTCTCTTAACTTCGGGTCTTGTGCTAGTATTCTGCTTCCTCCGGAAAACGATGTTGCTTCTGAATATCTGTCTAAGTCTGAGTCGAAGTAATTATTGCTGTAAGAAACAGACAGTTCTGCAGCAAACAGGATGAGATAGCCCAAGAGGATTTTTTCAAGAGAGAAGTTTGATCCCAGCAAAGATGCTTGCAAGGCGCCGAAAAGGAACATGAAGAACCCAATCACAGGAAACTTCAACCTTCCCAACTTCATGATCTTTATTGCCGCGTCTGAGTCCAGGATCAGCAAGTTCCCCTGGGGATGCGATACGCCGAATCCTCTTTTAAGTCGTATTGAGAAGGAGGCCAATTGTATTAGATATAGGAAGACTAATATTGCTCTCAAAATGGTAGGACATACGGTTACGAAAATTGGATTCTTACAAGGAGGGAAAGAGGGACCCCCTGTGCGGAATCTCCATCGACCCTTTAACAGCTCCGTACAAGGCGTCATTGTGGGGGAAAACATACTTCTTCTGTAGCGAATATGATATGCAGCATTTTCTTTCAAGGCCTAAGATAGCGTATTTCTCCATGGACATAGGCATTGAGAGCGAGATACCAACCTACAGTGGAGGACTTGGTGTGTTAGCGGGAGACACCATTAAATCCTGTGCTGACCTCAACATTCCTCTAATAGCTGTCACACTCGCTAGCAGAAAGGGGTATTTGAAGCAGAAGCTTACCGACAGAGGAGAACAGCTGGAATATCCTGATGAATGGGATCCTTCGAAACTACTTTCACCTGTTCCCGTTCAAGTATCTCTCAAAATAGAGGGGAGAAATGTCAGGGTCAAAGCTTGGTTGTATGAAAATTGGAGCCCTATAGGCAGCATGGTTCCCGTCCTATTTCTTGACACTAATATTGAAGAGAATCGCATCTGAAGACAAGCAGATAACTGACGCCCTCTACGGAGGAGATGAAATCTATCGTATGAAACAGGAGATCGTGCTTGGGATAGGAGGCGTTAGAATGCTGGAAGCGCTTATGGTAAACGTCAAGAGTTATCACATGAATGAAGGGCATTCAAGCCTACTGACACTTGAGCTGCTGAATGAAAACAATTTGGACGCTCGTAAAGTAAGAGAATACTGTATCTTCACAACTCACACCCCTATTGACGCAGCGTTCGACAAATTCTCCTATGATGTCGTTGATGAGCTTCTGGGAACCGAATTTCCCGCTGACACCATTAGACAGTATGCTGGACAGGATAGGTTGAACATGACTTTGCTGGCTCTGAACTTGAGCAAGTACGTCAATGGCGTAACAAACTGCGCATATGGAGCTTTCTAAGAAGATGTTCCCAGGATATAGAATAAACGCTATAACAAACGGGGTTCACTCTTACAGTTGGACCTGCGAATATTTCCGAAAGCTTTTCGATAAGTATATACCGGGTTGGGCGAACAGAACCCGAACTACTTGCGAGGGCGGATGAAATCCCCGACGATGAGGTGTGGGAGACGCATAAGCGTGCGAAGGAGCAGCTCCTCTCCTTCGTTTACTGAGAAGACCAGCGTTAAGATGGATCCTGACAAGTTGATTATTGGTTCTGCGAGAAGGGCAACAGGATACAAGAGAGGCGACCTAATTTTTTCCGACTTGGAAAGGCTCAAGAAGGCGAATTCAAGGGGGAATCTCCAGTTGATCTTCTCTGGAAAGGCACATCCGAGGGACCAGTCAGGAAAAAACGTGATCAAGAAAATATTCGAGTACAAAAGTATGCTGAATGGTGATATAGACATAGCCTACCTGGGAGATTATGACATGGATATCGCATCCAAAATGACCTCTGGAGTCGATGTCTGGCTAAACACTCCCCTGCCACCTTACGAGGCTTCTGGAACCAGCGGCATGAAGGCAGCGCACAATGGTGTCATAAACTTCAGCGTGCTAGACGGATGGTGGCTTGAAGGATGTATTGAAGGTGTTACAGGCTGGGCTATAGGCCCCAAGCCAATCGAGTCCTTTCAGAAAATGAAAAGAGAAGGAGAGAGTTAGACGACCTTTACAGCAAGCTCGAGTACATCATTCTGCCCATGTTTTATGAAAACAGACATGAATGGGTGAGGATGATGAAGAATTCAATAAGCAAAGTCGCATATTACTTCAACAGCCACCGCATGATGAGGGAATATGTGACACAGGCATACATGTATTAAGAATATACGAAATCTGGAAACTCTCGAATAACCTTTATTTCAAAAGAAGCAGTATTATTCTTAAATGAATGGTTGAAGGTAAGAAAAGACTACATTAAAGGAGCAATAGGAAAGAGCAATATTCACACAAAAGGAGAAGATGATGATAGGATATTCCCCTTCGAAGAAAATAACGCTTATGCGATCTGGAAAAACGCTTTAGGGAAGGCTGGTTTTCTTAAAAGAGATAGTTCAACTAATAGGTTAACAGTTCATCCTCACGTTTTGAGAAAGTTCTTTAGAACGAGATTAGGTGTAATTATTCCCGTTGACATTGTAGAAACTTTGATGGGCCACGAAGGATAGTTAAAGAACTTAAACAAAGAAAACAAGAGATTAATTGATTCCCGTAGCGCGTGCTAAATCCATTTTCTTACACGCTCCATGTAATCAAGGTATTCCTTGCCATACAAGGTCTTCAATCGAGCTTCTTCATCAGGAATGTATAAGAAATGTAGAAGCAGAAAAAAGACTGCTAGAATGATGAAGCTGACTAGTGAGCCTAGGAGAATCACCAAGCCAAACCCAAGGATGATTCCACCCAGATACATCGGGTTTCGACTATATTGGAAAGCACCTTCAGTTACTAAGGTTCCGGTGTTTCCATTGGAATCGAGTGTGGCTCTATTCCGCAAGGTTCTTGTTGCTTTAAAATTTATGAACAAACCTACGATTAGCAGGGCTATACCGATCAGAGTAAGGGGAGATTCCAATATAATCTGAATTGGAAAGAAGAAATAGAGAATGGATAACATCAATAATATGAGGCGAAGAAGATAGGTCGGTTGGATCAATCGAGTTGGCTTTGCATTCAACTCTGGTGGGTCACTTCACATATTATCTTTTTAGCATGCATTATAAGTATTTCTACTGCTATGCTCCCAAATAGAAAGAATAAAGAAACGAGGATGCCAATAATAATGCTAGGGATTAACCAGTTTATTTCAGACGACAAAGGCTACCACAACCTACTTCAAGGCCCTAACCTCTTTTTCTATTTTTAGCAATTTTGGTGTGTAGAGCATTTTACTAAAAGTCAATTTTGGTAATATTCTGAAAAACTCTTATAAACGATATTTGTGAGAGCTGGTTTTGGCCAAAATATGATATGTCCACAGGAAAGCTCATTTCCGTCTATGCCATTTGACATATATGTTCGCTTGAGCTCGGCTTAGATTTTGGCCTTCTAATTACCTAAACGAATACATATCTTGATAATCATCAATGGATACGAAGTTATGGATCTAGGAGCTGGGATTCAAACTCCTACCTCACATGCCGTTTTCATTGATCTATGGCCATCTCCATTATTCGGGTTTTATAACCAGCTCTCAAACCTATAGCATTACCTTCTTTTTTTCTTTTTGTAGGTACCTTAAATTCATATAATCAAAAAATTAACAGTTAACTATCTATTTGTCCTCGTTAACAATGTTAAAAAAAGAAGGGGGTTTAAACACGCTTTCCGATGACAAACATGCCTGTTCCGCATACGGGACATGTGCCCTTTATTGCTTGTCTACCGTTTGCCATCGTGATATTCTGGGGGTTAGCGATTTCTCTTTTCTTTCTGCACTTTACACAATAGCCGCTAAAACTTCGTGCTGGTTCAACTGCTTGAACTACCTGCTCCTTGACTTCCTCCGCTTTTTCAGCTAGGGGTTTCAGTTCTTCCTGCACTGTCTGCGCCTGTGCCTGAGCCTGCTCGCTTACCAGTGCTTGAGTGGAAGGAGGGGGTTGTGTGGTTATCTCTGTTTGAACAGCTTCTTGAGTTTCAGCTAGAACAGTTGATGGCGTAGGATATTGAATTTGTGTCTCTGAAGGAACCGGAACTTGAATAGATGTTTCGACAGGCGCTGGTGCTGGAGGCGTTATCGCAGAAGCTGTTGTTTCAACTGCCTGCTCGATTGGTTTTACTTCAGTGGGTTTTACCTCGACTGGTTTTTCTGGGGGTTTTGTTCCCCTGAGCAAGTAATAAAGGACTATAAGTGCAACTGCAGCAATCAAAACGAGAAATGCTACTACTATCGCGTCCATTATGTTCTTGTAATTTGCACTTGCTTAAAAGATTTGCCTTACTATAAATAACTGGTGCAGATGATATACAAGAAAGTCCAAGTAATATGAGTCGGCTACTACTACACTTTTACTGATAATAACATTGAGACCGAAGCATGAATATACAATCCAGAAATTAGCTAAATATGACGAACTGCAAAATAAAACGGATAAAGTCCCAAAATAATTTGTCATTTTCTGACACGATCTATTTTGTTGACACTTACACTATGAGATAACATATCATGTTTAGATTTTTCTTGTTGCTCTTTGTTGTATTAGGTTAAATCCCTTCTTTTTTATGGGACAAAACAAGGAATTAGGATTTTGCTCGACAAAAGACTTATATTTCTATCCTCTGTTTGGAATATTCTTTATGGCTGTAAGTGGAACGAGGAGGAAGACATACGAAGATCTGCTAAGTGACTTAGAGAACTCTATGTTAGGTTTCTTGCTTGATGGCGAGAAAGTGATGTATTTCTGGCAGGGCATCTACCTGATGAACAAATGGGAAGAGTACACTAGAAGGAAGCCTGACGATCTCGCCAGAGAATATGTCGAACCAGAAGGAGAACGTGTTCCAGGAACGCTCGTTCTGACAAATATGAGGATAATCTGGCATCAAGTAAAAAGCAATATGGACATAGACTTGAGAAAGGTTGAAGAAATAAAAAGGTTCGGAGACCGTGTTGCTATCGCAGTTGTGGATGTGTTTAAGGACTACGAATACAGATTGACCTACCCGAAGGTTGCTACAAGAGGAGAATTTGAAGTCTTCCGAAATGTGATATTGGCATGGAAACAGGCAGCACAAAAAAGTACTCCTCAACAATAAGCAATCCTACATGCTTTAACGCACACTTAGTATATGCTACACTCCATTTACAACTGCTGCTTTTGCAAGAATCTTATGTTCTGGATGTTTTTTCAAATAATGATAATAATAATAAACGGTCAGAATAACAAGATAATCTTCTTGTCCCTTGGATGACACGAAACATGATGTGATTGAACAAATTGCGTTGCTTAGCTGGAAAGCGATAATAAACTATAAATACTATAGCACGAGCACTAAAAAACGAAGGTTTCGAGCATGCGTGAGGGAATACCAGAGTCGTCATTGTTTGGGTTTATTTCGGAGATGGATCGATAGACTTGGGAAGACGAAGAAAGAGGTCTGGTATTTCTGAGGTTATTGCCACAACCATATTGACCGCTATTTTGCTCGTAGTGGTCATAGTGGCTTTCGGCTATTCGACCTTTATTCTCGGAATAGAAAGCGCCTCAAGGGAATTCGACCAAGCTCAGGGGATAATGCAATCCTGTGGGAATCTCATTGAAGACCTTGTTTATAGGCCTGATTCCAGCGCTTTTATTCGATTTAGCTTCAAAACTTCTGGGCCGAGCTTCATTCAAACTGGAAAAAACATTGTACTTACTGTCTCCAATAAAACAAAAAACTATACTCCTCTGAGTTCTACTAACGCATCTATTGCTGTGTTTCAAATCAGAGGGAGTTCACTCGTTGGAACATCAGATAAGAACTTGGTTGGCAACAGCTCAATTCTCTTAAAAGACCCTTCACAATCTCTTGGCAGGGTTGAGGTCAATCAGTCTAAGGGCGCATTGATTTCTCTGGACTATGGAAGGGCGAGAATCAACTATCTTGGAGTCTCCAAATTCTATAATGGCACATCATTAGAGGATATGAATGTAGTTGAGGTAACTTATCTTAATCTTACTAGAGGACCTTGGTCCGGCAGTGATATCTTGACAATTTCAGCTAGAAACGAAGGCGTGGTATCTTATCAGCTTCCCATATTCAGTAAGGTGAAACCAGGCGACAAGGATATTACCTTTGCGGCAACGGGCGGATGGCCAGGAACAACCTCATCATCGGTAACCCTAACACAACTGGGCGGTAACGCAATCAGCAGGAGGACTCTCGTACGCGTAGTCTTTGTAAAGATTAAGATCATAGTAGGAGGTGGCTGAACAATGCCTTCCGTAAGCATGACGCATGTCATAGGAACAATAGCTAGCCTAGTCATGTTCATGATTATTTCATTTGCCTCTATCAACTATGTCTCGGTTATGACTGAGAGCGCGATCGCCTCCCAACTCGGAGAGGTGGCTACCAGAGTTTCCACAAATATTGTTGATCTGACTGTATTAGCGTTGAATTCAAAGAGCGAGTCACTCGTTGTGCAGAAGACGTTGAATATTCCGGGAACTGTAAGCGACAGAGCTTACTCGATATTTCTTGAGAAATCCGATGATGGTTTTTGGAGGGTTAGGGCGAAGTTAGACCTGCAGCCCGCTATCTTAGGAGAAGCCACACTGGCGTGGACTGTGAGCTCATCATTAATCAATATAGTCGAAGGTGGGGTTCCGGTGGGAAATGTGATAGTTGCGATATGCGAGAAGACGACCGTAAGTGGCACCCCCTATCTAAGAATTAGTCTGGAACAATTAAGTCCAGGTGGTTGATGGGAATGAACGCTATTTTTGAATATATTATTGCTGCTTCAGTCATAATATTGTTGGTTGGATGGGCGTTTATTAGCATTAGTTCATCTGCGCTTGTAGCTGTTAACCGTCTTGAAGACGAACGGGTAAATGTGTTAGCAGCTGAAATCTTTGACAAGCTTCTGCTCACACCCGGTGACCCGGTCAATTGGGATACGACCAACATCACATCACTTGGACTAGCAAAGGTGAATGCCAAGGAAGGATTTAGTCTCGACCGGGAGAAGGTTCTGAGCCTGAAGAATGAATCAATCGACATTAATACGGCGAGAAGCCTTCTTGGCCTAGGGAATCTCTATGATTTCTCATTAAGCATTACTCCAGCATTGAACATATCCATAACACGTGTACGGTATAATGCAACAAGTTTCACCCACAGCTTTGAGATTCTGGTGAAGGATTTGAAAGGTTTGCCTGCTCCAACAGCGCTTGTCGTGGGATACTATGTCAACGATACGGACGACTGGAATGTGGGCGATGCATTTGCACGAAATAGTAGTTTAACTGAAATTGACGGAAGGACAACCTTGGACTTCACTTCTTCCATAAACCCTCAAAATGTTACTCTGTTGATCCAAGTCAAGTCTTCTACTGCGCAATATCATTATGTGATTGCGAGTAAGGCATGCTATATCCGAGATTCTAGTGTTAGCTCGTGCGGCTTAGGGCAACCTCCGAAGAATCTTGGAGTTGAAGGCAATTATGTGCTTGAGGGTTTACCTCAAATTGACGCTTTTACGTTTCCTTCAAAAGGAATACCGGGAAGTCCAAAGATGGTTTCACAAAGCTTATATGTGAGCATAGACAGCTACATTTATGAGGCAAAGTTTTACTTCTGGAGTGTCTCACAATGAACCGCCCTAGCTTGAAAAGGCATAGGAGGGGGCAGATTAGAGCCATAGAGGCGTTGTTAGCAGTCCTAATCATGGTTGCCGCTATCTTTGAATCTGCCTTTTACAGTACAACCACGTCTCAGGTTGTTGGCGAAGACCTCCAACAAGTAGCGGACAATCTCCTCTATACCCTTGATAATAAGGAGGCTCTAAAGGAGATTCTCAGTCAAGGCGGGGGATGGGAAGCTCAGCTACAACAGTTCATACAGAGCCTTCTTCCCGCAGGAACATATTTCAACGTTACAGTGCTCTTGGCAAATGGAACTGTGCTCAATACGTATAAGATAAGCAATATGGGAGGACAGAGTCTTGACCAATTCGGTCAGACCACGACCGTCAACTATGTGATTTCGGTATCGCTTCCAAGCCCTTTTATCAAGCCTACGGGTTTCAATGCGACGGACACCGTACTCGTCAACGACGTTTCAGGTAGTATGAAGTGGGTGGAACCAAGTGTGGATACGGCTACATATCCTCCTCCTAGTGGATGCAGCTATGATGGGCGATGGATATGTCCACTCTATCCTGGGCAGAAAACGAAGGAGGAAAACGCTCGAATCGCAGCTGCAGCATTTGTGAAAGCCAGCAATGTCACTGCAAGTCGCGACCATGTTGGGCTCGTGGCGTTTGGCACTAATGGCTACACCAGGTCCGTTCTAACAGGAAACGAGGCAACCATACTGTCTTCGATCTCGAATCTTCTGGCACTAGCTGAAGGCACCAACATGCAAGATGGATTGTACGACGCGAACCAGATCTTCAAAGGAAGCTCCGCTCGACCCCAAAGTTACAGCCATTGGGTGATGATCCTTTTGACGGATGGTTATCCAACATACCCTTGCGACGTGCCAAGTGCCGGATGCGGTAGCGTTTATTCAGTCACAGGCGCTGATGGCGCGCGGACTCAGGCGACCATAGCCCGGAACATGAACGTGACCATATTTACAATTGGCTTAGGTACTGAAATCGACCCGGGCCTTCTTACAGATATCGCAGGCGACCCTGCCAACTATTTCTATGCGCCCACAGCTAATGACCTACAAGGCATCTATGAGGAGATCGCTAGGAGGCTGACCACTGGAGTGGGGCTCACGTCTGAGACTGTCATCATCCAGATCACCCTCGCTGAGAGTGGGTAGTCATGCATGGTAGAAGAGCTAGAAGAGGTCAGTTTGTCATCTTAACCGCAGTGATACTGGTAATATCAATACTGCTTATCGCTACCGTCTTAAATACTGCGATAATATCGAGGACCGAGTATTTAGAGATCAACTACAGAGAGATCGTTCAGAAGATCAGCATAGACTATCCGAAGGCCTTGAGCGGGGCTCTTGCTAATGCTTCGCTCACGTTTAAGGCTAAAGGAAACATAGGGGGGGCGATATCCAATGCTGAGATCTGGTTGACAAACTGGAGAGAATATGTTGTCAAGACGTATGCTGGACTCGGCGTCAAATTAAATGTCTCCAATTCTATGAGTGACCTCGTCAATTTGGCGTGGGGGGATTATGAGGGAGACTCCTCCATTTCTGCAGATATTAAACTTGACCTTACCACCCTAGGATTTTCGGGTTGGGAAGACACTCGCACAGTTGACCTTCATGCAGAGGTTAAACCCGAATCTGTCAAGGTTGCACCTGACAGGCTGTCATTCAATTTGACCCTTTTGAGAGAGGATAACAGTCCGGTAGCCACTTTGACCAATGACCTGCTTGAGATGAAAGCCCATTTCATAGGATCAGAGAGAACTTTTGAAGATATTAACGCGTCAACGCTAACGTTAAGATACTTTGGCAATGGACTTTACAATGTTACCTCTGTGACCGGAAAGCCTGATACGACTGTCGATGCGTTCCAACTCTTCGCATTTGATGACAGTGGAGTGGTAGTCGGTTTGACCGTGGACCTCACGGTTCCAAGTGACGTAGCCCTCGTAAAGAGTATTAAGCTCACAACGTATTCTGGCAGCACAAAAGCGACCGTGAAGGTAGTATCGATCCACAATGAGCCTGTAGAAGGTGCTACAATATACGCGCATTGGGAGGGCAACGTCACAACTGCAGACAGGCAGCCTTTGATGCTCAAAACAGACGTCAATGGGATAGCAGAGAATACGGCAACATCCTCGTCTCTGTTCAAAAAGAATGTTACCACAAATAGGAATTCGAACGTGGGTAGAATCGATTTCGTGGTGGATGATGTCTCGTTCGTGCCAGTCATTGGAATAGTGAAGCCACTTTATGCGGCAAACCTAAACGGTTGGTCAAACGTCAATAATGCCCTAGGAGAAGGAGGAACAACTCCTGCATCAGCCTCTACTAGTGGATCGAAGGCGACGTTTAGCGGTTACGATTTCAGCAAAATACCTTCTTCTGTCAAAATAATGAATATCTGGCTCAGACTTGACGCGTGGAAGATGCCGCCAGGGTCAGGAATGTGTTATATTAGAAGCGAGATAAGTTATGACGGAGGCTTAACATTCCCTTCGTTTGCGGACAGATACGTCTTAAATTATGGGACAACGGGTACTACGGAGCCTTTACCATCGGACACTTATCCGCTTTGGGTTCAGCTGAACAGCACTGATTCGTACGGTTGGAACGTCACTAGGCTCCAAAGTTCTAGCTTTTTCTTCAGGCTCAACAAGGTTACTTTCTCTGGGACGAATACAGTGTACCTGGACTTTGTCCCTATCATTGTACTGTATCAGCCAAACTACGTATATGAGCCTCTCAGAAGTGTGACACAGGCCACAGCTGTTAAGAGAGGTGCTTCAAACTTCGTAGTTGGAGGCGGTTGGACAAATCCACAAAATGCCTTTGGAAATGATACGTCATTCGCAAGTGCAACCAATCCACCAATAACCTTGCGCCCTAATTCTAATGGAACATATCAACAGTGGACTACATTTGGCAGCGGAAGCAACCATTGGGGAAGAACCTCCGACCAAAACGATAATACTGGTGTTCAGATAGCAGGCTCCACATCAGCCAATGAAACTGAGAGTTTTCAGGATACAAGTCAGACAGGAGCAATAAGTTCTGTTACAGCTCATATGACAGCGAAAGCGACCGCGATAAATGTGACGTTTGTAGGCGCTGGATCTGGGTCAGGCACTACAGGGAATCCTACACCTTCTTACCCTACTGGTTTACAAGCAAACGATTTAATCCTGCTTCAAGTCACAGTAAGAGATACTGTCACCACTCCTACGATACCTTCAGGGTTCACGTTACTGTATGGTCCTGATTCAACTGGCATAGGGCGCCAATGGATTTACTACAGGATCAGTGATGGCACGCAGACAGGTACGATTACGGTAACCATAGGTAATAGCACAGTCAAGATAGCACGGATGTACGCATTCCGAAATGTTGCTCTTTCAAATTTCGCAGAAGGCGGGGGATTCGGCTTTGGAACCGTATCCACGATTTCAGCGCAATCAGTAACTACAGGAGGCCCCAAACGTCTCGCCCTATCTTTTGTCTTTGAGAACTATAATAATGCAGTTGACAGTTTCACTGGGGAAACTGGCGGGGACTGGACTGAGGCAGTAGCAGAATTCTCGACGACTGCTGGATCACGTGGCTGTGTCCAACTGCAGACTGCAGCAATATCTCCTAACGGAACCATCTCGGGTGGCAATTATACAATGAGCTCCGCTCAACGATGGGGTGTGAGGGCTTTTGCATTAGTTCCTATTGATCCTGATGATTCTGTAGAAAAGGCTGTGATAGTCTGGCGCACATATTCAAATAATTATGAAAGCTCTAATTTTACAGTTTCAAGAACAGGTTTCACAGATTATTTTGAAACGCGGACAATAAACCCGGCCACAGGAAAAGCTTGGACATGGAATGAGATAAACGCTTCGCAGATAGGTGCTAGAGCGTCGATTCTTGGTAAAAATGAAAGTATTCAAGTCAGTGAATTCTGGATTGTGGTTACTCACCCGCCTCCGAATGAAACCTACTATGGCTTCAACTTCAATGTTCCATCAGATTCTATCATAGATTACGTTGATGTGCAGGCAGACCTCTGGCTTCAATCAAGTGGAAATGATTATGTGAATATGTCTTTGAGCAGGGACTCAGGAGTTACTTGGACTCCAGCCCAACCAGTAAGGCCGATCGTTATTACAAGGGTTAACTTATCATACTGATGCCACAATGTGGTACAGATGGGTCCCGGATGACCTAAATGGCAACGACTTCCGAGCGAAAATCGTAGAGGTAACCGATGGCGCAGCAGATGTTGTCAATCTAGACTATCTAGCAATGTACACTCAATACCATCTTAAACCCGCCCTTTCGCCGCCCTTCATGCACGTGGACAGCATTACTTTATCGCAGCAGGGAACGCTGGTGAAGCAGCTTACGTCCAGCGTCAAGATCGTCGACGCAAGACTTGATCCGGTCAGAAGCGCGATGGTAAGTTTCACAGTGACAGACGAGACAAATGGAACACAATGGGTTCGTATGCTAATACGTCACCCACCGGCTTAATCACCTTCGTCCTTTCAGGAGTGACCGTTGGCCATACTTACACACTCACAGTAAACAATCTCTCGAGGGCTAACTGGATCTACGACGATGAGTCAAACTACGAATCTTCAGAATCCTATACGATCACTTAGCATGGATACCAAACACTTCCCCTCTTATTTTCTCATCATATACGAAAACCTTTTGGCAAATAATATAATTTAATAGTTAACTGTTATTTATTTGATTACAAAGGAAACTTAGCGTACGCTTCTTTTTTTCAATGCTTAATAGATCTTTGACCTCTTATGCATTAAAGGCATAAATACAGCCTTAGATTTTTCAGAAATCAAGAGATAATATGATCTTCATCTGTTTATGCAAGTGGAGAAAGAAGCCAACAAAGGAGATGATTGCTCAATCCAATAAGCTCTTCGGGAAGGCGGTTAAGGAAGGTTTTAAGATCGTAGGACAATACTGGACGCTGGGTAGATACGATAGCGTTGTCATAATGGAGGGAAAGGATGAGAAGGAAGCCATGAAAAGCGCCATAGAATGGAGTGACATTATCGCATCAGAAACCCTAGTTGCGATTCCAAGAGACGAAGCAGTTAAGCTACTCGAATAACTTTTCGAAAACAACGCTAGCCTTACGAAACATAGATGTTGGCCTCCCCTTTTTTTAATTTTGTTAGTTGATCTCTAGCCTTCTCTGTTGGATTTCCTTAACCCTCACTTTTTAAGATTGGTTTACGTTGGTATGACTTGGAATGAGCCCATGAGCATTGGCGCTATGTAAAGCGCTATGAGTGAAACCAGGAGTAGGATAAACGCGTGTTTGAAGCCAGCGCTTATTTTTTCGCCTGAAACCTTTCCTGACACCAGTCCCAAGAAAATGTTGTTGAAGATAATGGGGGGAACGAAGATCTTCACAAAGTCGGAGAATCCAAAGGCTGCAGAGTAGGTTTGAAATATGCTTCTCGCGAAAAAGAGTATCACTATTGTCGAGAGTAATAATGTGATGCTTCCAATGTACGGCAGGAAAATCAGAGGCCTGAGGTTCGCCTGCTTCTCTTTCTCAACCGCCATTATCGATTCGCTGAACGTTGCGAGACTTTCCAGCGTTTCGGGCGTTCCGCCTCCAACGTCGATCGAATCTATGAGCAAGAATAGGGACATCAGGTTCAGCCATCCGTGAATGCGTGTTCTCAGGTCCGACATTACCCTCCTGAACGATATGCCCCAACTGATCTGGTTCGACATTATTTTCAGTACGCTGGAGAACCTTCCGTATTCCCTCTTCGAAAGGTAGAATATGCATTTTTCAGGGCTTATACCGGTCTTGCGGATTTCTACTAGATCACGCAGGAAATTGGTGATGCCTGAGGTCATTGCCCTATCCTGTCTTGCGTAATAGATTTCCGAAATCATCGCAGGAGTGAAGCTGATCATCATGGAGACAGCTAATCCGATGCCAGGGTCAAATCCGACGTCCAAGTTCATGGCACCTCTCAGCCATGAAACGAAGTCCCTGAGTATCTGGAGCGGTCCCAGCGGAATGTCGACGAAATACGATGCCACCATGGGGATCAAGAGAACGATCATGAGGGGAACAGTTGCTAGCAGCCATTTGTAGGGTCTCCAATCGGAAATGGGATACTTTGGCTGGACGATGTCGACGACGTATAGGAACGCGCCTGAAATGACTGGGAGGAAGATGTATGAGAACAGTACGAAAGTTCCCACTCCGAAGAGTTCCATCCCGGTGGGCATTATCCTGCTGACGATGAACATTATGTACAGGGATAAGGCGAGGAGAATGGCTACTGTTATGTAGCTTTCCATCACCAAGGCCATACGCTCGCCTATCATCTTCATCTTCAACATCCTGCTTTCGAACATGGTTTCGGTGCGTTTGAGGAGATAGTGCTCTGTGTCACCGCCCACCCTTAGAGTTGAGGCGTAGCCTAGGATGAACTCCTTGTAATCCTTGCTCGGGACTTTTTTAGCGTTCTCTTCCAGTGCTGTGACTGGGTCTATGCCTCTAGCCTTTGTGTCAACATAGACCAGCTTCGCTGAAGTGCTCAGCTGCGGAAGAAAATCTATGTCCTTAAGCTTTTCAAACGCCTTAAAAGGTGAAATGCCACCTGAAGCAAGAACGCTCACATATGCCGCGGCGAAAGGAACTTCCGTATCAAGGCTTGAGCCACGATTCGACGCAGCTATGTAAGGCCAGAGCAGAAAGATTATCAGAACAAGAGGTGGGCCGAGGAGCAAAGTCAACATGATCGGCCCAAAAATGATAAACCCTATTATGGATAAGCTTCCGAAGACCGCCAAGGACACTGTAAATGCGAACCCGCACATTGACAGGTATGTTTCAGGATGGATGCGAATGTTCCCAGCTTCCAAAGCTCCGCTGACGCGGCCGAACACCCTCAACATAGCGCGTCCGAACCATCCGAAGTGTGCATAGGAGAAGCCAGAGAACGAGAAGCTTCGTATCCCTTTTGCCATATCTTTCGAAAGTCCACAGAGGCATATTTAAGCATTTGAATATTTTGCAACAATGTCAATATCAATGGCGTTAATAGTACAAAAATACCTGCAAATGTCATGAAATGTCAAAATAGTCACTAGATGAAAGAGAAATGTTTATATTATCATCATTCTCATAGAGCAACAATGACAAATAAAAGAAAAGGTATAAGTCCAGTAATTGCAACGGTAATATTGGTTGCTGTCGCAGTCGCAATAGCTATCGCAGTTGCCTTTTGGGCAGCGGGATTAGCAGGAGCATTCACAAGATTCGAAAAACTTGAAGTAACCAGCGGATATGCCAATTCAGCTACGCAGATCATCCTAAATGT
This sequence comes from Nitrososphaeria archaeon, assembly GCA_963760525.1. Classification (GTDB taxonomy): domain Archaea; phylum Thermoproteota; class Nitrososphaeria; order JACIWG01; family JACIWG01; genus CAVXDT01. Next base: position 5,729 of record CAVXDT010000004.1, on the reverse strand, counting down.
CAAGAATAGCGGATCCTCAGATGCCACAATTTCAGATATATTCGTAAATGGTAAACCTATAGGTTCAGCAGATATTACAGGTACATGTACACCAAATGTTCCTATATCATTGAAAACAGGCCTTAGTACTACACTAACTCTGAATTTCAATAGTGCCTTATATTCTGGAACAACCTACGATATCAAAATTCATACAGCATCTGGCACAGACTATCCTAAATCAATCGTAGTACCATAAATCCCCCTTCTACTTTTTTTTATTTAATAAAGCTGAAGACATGACTTATATTATAATAAAGCTGAAGACATGACTTATATTATAATAAAGCTGAAGACATGACTTATATTATAATAAAGCTGAAGACATGACTTATATTATAATAAAGCTGAAGACATGACTTATATTATAATAAAGCTGAAGACATGACTTTCAGTGGAATACAGAGATATAAGCGTAGAGAATGGCTAGTAAGCCAAAAATAGATTGTAAAATCCAACATTCAAGTACGACATATTTTTCTCTTGCTGGCCTTTTATACATGAAGATGCTCCAAAGAGCAGTAATTCTATTACTAATGATTTTACCATCAGGTGTTACATCTCCTACAGTCCAAGTCAGTCGATCGATTAACCTCATGGTGAAATTCAAGATGTATGGTATGCAGGCTATTAGACCTGCTGTCTTTATTGCACCTACAACGATAGCGGAGGCGATTACTGCACCTGTTAAATATGTCCCACTATTTCCAATGAAAATCTTTGCTGGATAGAAATTGTATTTCAAAAAAGCCAATAGAGCCCCAGACAAAATAAAAAGGATTAAAGCTGATTCCATTGAACCGTAAAGAAGTGAGCATATACCCAAGCTTGTAGAAGTAATAAGACCTAAACCAGCTTCAAGACCATTGAAGCCAGCATATATGTTGACTGCATTAGCTAGAAACGCAACACCGAGCAAAGCCAAAGGCCAAAAAAGAATACCAATATCTTGCGGACCAAATGGAGTCAGCGTAACGAAAGTTGACCCCGAATGATAAGTAAGGAACGGAAAACCAATCAGCAAAGAAAGGATTGCCAAGGTTTTCTTACTAAGGAAAAGGATGTCATCTATTAAACCCAGCAAGCAAGATAGAACTCCAATTAAATAGACCAACAACATTGTCTTTGTGTCCAGTTCAAGTAAACCAACTAGTGTGAAAGCTGCAGAGAAACCAAGTATTATCGACAAACCGCCAGCATTTGGGAGCTCAACTTTGTTGATTCTATGAAGATCTTTGCTTATTATTCGTTTTTCTTTAAGTTTTTTTGCAATGGGAGGGGTAAACAAGTATACTGCTACAAAAGAAGAGAGACTGAGAAGAAAAAAGGAAAGCGAATTAGCAAGCATCCCGGTAGATTATCCTAAATGCTTTATATAACTATGTCTTAGTATTTTAAGCAAGTTAATTGGTTAATTCTGATCGAGAATTCTTGATTTATAGGAGGAGAATATTAGTCTTTACATAGATAATAATCATATCCTGCAGTCTGATATCACATTGAGCAAAAAAGCCTCTATCTTATCAACAGTCTTGTTCCATGAATAGGTTTTAATCACTTTTTCCTTACCTTTAAGTCCCATTTCTAAAGCTTTGCCCCTATTCTGAAGAAGGAAGACCATCTTGTCAGAAATTTTCTTAGCGTTTAATGGTTCTATTAGGAAACCATCAATACCTTCAGTGATTATGTCTTTGGGGCCTTCCATGTTAGTTGTGATAACAGAAGTCCCTGAGGCGAAAGCTTCCAAGATGACTAGACCAAATCCTTCTAGAACGCTTGGTAAACAGAAGAGTGTCGCTTTCTTTCATAATCCTAATCTTTTCTTCTTCTGAGACAAAACCGAGGAAAAATACATGATCTCTTATGCGATGTTGCTCAGCAAGACTCTCTAGGTAAGGTCTTAGTGGGCCATCACCTACAACAAAGAGTTTAGACTCAGGTATCTTCTCATTTACAATACGGAAAGCCTCTAAAAGCACATCGACTCTTTTCATATGAACTAGACGCCCAACAAAAAGTACAATAGGTTCTTTAGATTTCTCCTCTTGAATCGAATCGATATATTGTAGATCAACTCCTCCTGGTATGATAGAAATTCTCTTAGCTGGAATTCCTCTCTTGATCAGTTTATCTTTTATTGAAGTGCTCAGCACGAGTATCGCGTCATAATTCAACGCGTGTGCAACATATTCGATTGAACCTCTAACTACACCTTTTATCGCACCTTTTTCTTCTATACTAAATCTGTACCCGTAAAAATTATGGAAAGCAGCCACTATTGGTTTCTGCCTTATCTTTGAGAGAAACCAAGAAGGCAAAAGTGGAAAAGTATTATTGGCTAGAATAATATCATAATCTGTTGTGGCACCAATTCTAATTATTGAAGGAGCTTGTATTAAAGCCCGTTTCCAATATGACTCGCTTGTATTGACAGCATATGTTCCCCCTCTTATTATGCTAAGATTCCCGATTTTTTCATCAAGCATATGGCCTTGCTGTTTATATGTCACCACAGACATCTTATGCCCCTTTTCAGCAAGCCCTTTTGCCACATTATAAGACCAGATTTCGCCACCACCTATGGAGGGAACGAAGTATTCAGGGCAGAACAGTATTCTCATTGCCAAACCAATAGAACTAAATCTAATTTAAATCCTTTGGCTTATGAAGAATAGACTTTGATGTTCTGAGCATCGGTCTAGTAGTCTTTTTCTTTAATGAAAATTATATAACATGGAAAAAGAGTAGAATTGACTTGTAATGCTTGCGAATCTTGGATGTGGAAATCAGGTCATGGGAGATTTGAGAATTGACATTTACAGGTCTGATACAACTAACTTGATTTCAGACCTAAACACTTATGTTCCTCTTAGAGACAGTTCTGTTGACATAGTGTATAGCAGAAATGTGTTAGAACATCTTAGAAACCCATTTAGCTTTATTGGAGAGATTCATAGAATACTAAAGTCTGGAGGAAAAGTACAATTGATTACTGATAACGCAGGATACTGGCGTTTCCACCTAAATAAGTCCAGTTTTTTGAAATCCGGAGTTCATGTAGGTGGTTATCTAGGACGCGAATTAGACAAGCACTATGCTCTGTTTACAATAGAACATTTGAGGAACCTCTTTGCTGACGCAGGATTGGATTCCTCGAGGAATAGAATATTGCGAGGCACCTACTTTCAGTTCATTATCATATCTTCGACTTCTAGTCGACCGAATATTAATTAGATTACCTCTTTTCATGAACATGGCTTATCCGAGGATAATTGTAACAGCGACGAAATAATATCAAGGCATACCAAGAACATAGAACTATCTATCCATACAATTCATTTTCATTATATTATCAGCTCATCCTTATCTCTTTTACTATTGAACATTTAGGGAACAACTGAAGTAATTTGAAATCGATCAAATAGGATATTGCGTAGTAGTCACTTTGACTTGATTATAAGATAAACTTAATAACCACTTAGACTTCATTCTCCAAATTGAGTGCCCTTAAAGAAACTTATAATGAAACTAGCATACTTGGCATGGCATGTAATTTTGTAGGGCTCTTTTATATTTTTTCTATTCTACTCACAATCATACAATGGTTAATACTAAGAAGAGTAGACTATTTGAGTTTCTTAGGAGCTTTTGTTTAATAGTTATGTATTCCCTATTTACGAAGAGAAGAATTTCTCCTCACATTTCGGAACCGAAATATAGTTGCCTATTCTATTTATTTCGCTTTTCTATTTCATAACCCTTCTACTTTATCTTTATGCTTTCCCTTTCTTCCCAATGTTTTTACAGTGGCGACTTTCGTGACCTATCTCACAAATGCTTTGAGCCTGGTAAATGGAACCTATCAAGGCGGCTTGTTTTCTGGAAATCCAGCTATATCTTTGTTTCTTGGGGTATGGCTTTCTTTTGGTTTTGATAATCCGCTTTTGTGGACACGTGTTATTATGTTGCTTATAATATTGTCTGGGCTTCCTTTCATATACTTTCTGGGTTTGAAGATGGGTGGAGAGAATGGCAGGTATTGTGGCGTCATTGATATATGTTTTCGTCAACTCGTTTTGGAATAGTGTTTTACTTACTGCAGGACTTTATGCTAATATGCTTGGACTGATTATCAGCCTGTGTTTATATTATGGTTCATTGAGGTTTCAACAAAGCAGTCAGTAGGAGGATATGTCAAGCTGTTTCTATGTAGTATCACGCTTCTGATTTCACATTCCTCCAATGTTCTTGTGTTAGCTGCTGTTTTTTTCTCTAGCTTTTATTTGAACTTTTTTGAACATAAGCAGATTTCCTTTAAGCCGATTGCCTTATCCTAGTTTCTCCTGTAGTAGTTCTTTTGGCGGATCCTTCTCTAATTCTTAGGTTACCCAGTACTTTAACCGGCCCATTTACTCCTATTGAATTAACAGATCCTGTTGCAGATTTCCTAGGATCTATTCCTATCCTGAAGCTTTGTACGAGGCAAATTTCCTTCCTTGGCTTGGCTCTAGCGCGATATCTGCTTCGATTTTATTCATTCTTAAACGAAAATTTGGATTTATGAATATTCTTTTCCTATGGTTCTCATTTATTGTTATAGTCAGCTTGTTCAGTACTAACGCATGGCGCTTCGCATTCTTGGCTTTGACTCCGTTAAGTTTGATCGCAATATCCGCATATGAGAAAATCATTATTCCTGCTTATTCTTGGCTAGACAAGTTCATGTGTACGCCAAAGCTAAAGAAACTACTCAAATATCAAAGCATTGCTCTAATATTCATTTTGATGTTGTTTTTCACTTCACTTGACCCAATACTGGCATTGAATAATTCTTCTTGGAGCAGGAGCCTACAGGAAGGATACTATGAGTCAATAGTTTGGATTGGAAACAATTCAGAAAAGAATGCTAGCATAGTCAGCAATTCTGGCTCTCAACTATATTTCCTACCCATTATTGCAAACAGGAGCTTCCTAGGAATATTTCCAGGAGACAAACCAGACGTCGTCTACAACTTCTTGAAAGACCATAGGCCAGGTTATGTCATAGTCTGGAACCGTCTCCACCCCTACAACGAAACCTATTACTACGTTGACCTATATCGCGAAAGCATTTGGTTCAAAGAAGTCTGGTCGGAGGGAGAGGTCTCCATTTTCAAACTGGTCTAGACCGTGTGCTACTGTCTATTTCTCTCGAAAATATGCTCATTCATCTAGGGAAGAATTATCATTTAGAGCAATAAGTAAAACTCACAATTGCTATCAACAAGATTTAGGCATGTTCATTGCATCATGCTTAGCGTGCTGGGAGCATGTGTACGCTCTTTTTGTAGAATCTTCTGGGACCTTATAGATTCATGCTATATCGCACAAAACGCATGGTAACCTATACCATAGGCGGTTAAAGAAATATTATGATTCTTGTAAAGGGGTCAAATAAAAGAGATGTGATCGCCGCCGGGATAGGGGACTGCTATGTCCATCTCTTGCCTTGGAATCCCCTCGCCGCCAGCCCGATGCCGGGGCCGGCTACGACCGCTCTGGGGCTATTGATTCTCGTAAATCGCGTTCGCGGCGGCGTTGGCCGCCGCCCAAATATCCGGGAACTCCGCCGCGTCCGACCGGTTCGGGACGTCCGGCCAGTGACAAGCGAAGGTGAAATATTCTTGGAACACGCTCCCTTCTTTGAACGT
>CAVXDT010000003.1:0-229321 GCA_963760525.1 Nitrososphaeria archaeon | reverse complement strand
ATGAACCTCTGATCTTACATTTCAGAAAACGCATGTCCATTAGAACGTATGACAGAGCACCTATCTGCAGTGGATCATTCTCTATTGATGGGGCAGATGATTTGACCATTTCATCTCTTACGATATCTTCGAGAAAACTCGAAGAATCTAGGTATGTTTCATCATATGCTTGAACGACCATCTCCTTTTTCACTGGGAGATCTTCTATTATCAGATAATCGCCTTTCTGTATTTCTTCGCTTGGAAGGGCAAGTATTACAAGCTCGTCATCTTTCTTCGAGACTATTCTCATCGTGCTGCCGCGCCTCCTTGAAACTTCAATCCGCCCAAGAGTGCTCCTCTTAAATTGCTTGCAGGAACCTCTGTTAAGTTGAGGGAACGCGTTAATGCACTTTTAACACAGATCTGTTCCACATAATTAAACGTGGACAAGTTATGAGCCATTACCAATGATTCCGGATATCCATGCCTAAAAGCATCGTTCCATAACACTCTGCCTAGTAACTCATCAACCTCGAGAATTGAATCATATGGCACATCAACTCTGAACGCGAAACCATGTTTCTTAAACTTCGCTACAAATATATGTCCCTCAAGTCTTGAAATAAGATTATCAACAACATGATGAACATCAACCTTCACTGGTGCATAATTTAGTATTTCAAGATAGTTTGCCACTCTTCTGATGAATTTGAGTTTACTACTCTTCGAAATCCCTAGAAGCATATTGTTTTTCTCTTTAGATATTTTAAGTATTTCCTTCAAAGTACATCCATCCACCTCAAAAATTGAAGACTTTAGAGAACCGTCAACCAAGACTATACTCTTGTTCAAATTTAAGGCAAGATACCTCAAAATATCTCTCTCAACTATTACTCTGACAAGATTCTTTGCGTAATTATGATCTAACGTAACAAGTTTAACGAGTTTCTCTTAAGAGGATGCCTTTTGTATATTTGCCTTATAACCTCTTCATCTACATAAACCACGTAGGGTCCGTAGATTTGATATGACTTTGGTCTAGAACCATTGTACATAGAAACACCTGACTTCACCGAATAGATAGCACCATCTTCAGTTTCTCCAATCGATATACATGACGAATCAACACTCGCGATATCACATCCTTCTTCAATTTGGTCAAACGGTTCTACATGTAAGGGAATATGCGAGGCCGAAAGAGACACTACCGGTTTTAGCTCGCTTCCTTCCCTATTACAAAACATTATCTTCTTACCAAAGACCTTTCTTACATCTGATAGAGAGGCGAAAGACGAATCAAAGACACTGCTTATACCGTGATCTTGTAGGCTCTCAAGAGGAATGTTTATCTTGTTGCTCATGTTGAACAAGATAGGTGGACAGGTAAAGGATATAAATGTTGCGCAAGTTGAACAACAACAATATCTGGAGATGCTTGGATGAATAATATAGTTAGAATCAAATTGAAACGAGGGAGTTGGGAGATAGAGTTGGAATGCGATGAAAACAAGGTTACTGATGTTGTTGCTAAGGTTCTAGCTGGATTTGATAGTAACATAGTTCACATGTCACCTTCAGAGTCTAGAGATTTGGGAGGTGTAACATGTAGAGGCTTGCTTGACAGGATGTGGCGAGAAGGATGGTTTATTGTTTCAAAAAGACTTTCTGAGGTAGATGAAGAACTTGCAAGAAGAGGATACCACTATGATAGGTCAGCAATATCTCACGCATTGACAGATTTGGTTAGAGAAAGTGTGCTGACAAGGGAAGGCGAATCTAGAAACTATCATTATGTCCAGAAGAAACCACCTGTCTGATTATGTGAACTCTGATGGAAATAAACAAATAATACTTGGATATGCACTTAAGTCTTTGATTTCTTTTGAAGCTGCTGTCTTAACCATTCTATTCCCATAGTAGTAATCTTGTGGGTCATACCTTTCTCACCAGTTTCCCTCTCTATATGATTCACTTTGACTAATTCACTAATCCTGGAACTTATGCTCTTTGAGTTAAGCCCTGTGTTGCCTTGTATCTCCTGCAAAGAGAGGTTAGGGGTAGCGCGTCGATTCATTAAATATTCGATCTTTGATGCGACTAGTTGTAAAGCGATCATCTCTTTGTCACTTAAGTCAGTAGACCAGATTCTGGCGCCTTCAGGTGTTATCCTGATAGAGCCTGAAAAAGCTAGCATTAGGTCGTTTAGACTGAAATTAACTGATATTTTCTGAGCAAGATCATACTGTGGCATTTGTTGTGATATAAATTGGTTGAATAGGCGTACAACCTCCTCAGGGGAACCTGAGAACTCAGTCCTTAGCAGACCAAATGTTATTGTTACATTTATTTTGTTTGGCTCAGACATTATACAATACCTTCATCTTTAGCTGGATTTATTGGTTTCGATTACATCAGACACCTGTGGAGTTTGTTCAGCGATTGCAGATATGGTTGGAGAATAGCAGTACTCTCCTATACTATCTTTAAATCGCCTGATCTTCCCCGATTTTGTAAGCCTTAGTAGCGTAACAGCTACAGTTGACCTGGTCAGTGGGAAACCTGAAATTTCGAGAGCCCTTTTAATTTCCTCAAGTCTTCGAGGCTTCTTCCCCCACAAAGAGTTCACGAGCTTCATTATTATGTCAGCAATTGAATCCTCCTTTGAAAGTTGAATATTTGGAGAGGGCAGATCTACTTCCTGAGCTGGAGTCTGAGCAGGAACATGCCCCATTTGAACAACGTTCTTGGATTGAACCATGACTTGGTCCAAAGCAGTTGCTGACTTTACATCTTTAGTTATGTCAATTATCTTAGGAATAAGCTCAATTGCTGCAACCATTTCATCTAAAGTGCCTTCGAATTCTGTTTCTAAGTAGCTTGTCTTCACCCTTAAGCGCATTTCTATCCTGCAAACTTCGGTGTAAATGAATATAAATGTTTCCGGAGAAATGAGACAATCTGCTGTATGCCTTATTTAATGGCATTTACTTTATTGTTTACTTTCTGATACTTTTGCAATTTCCTTCTTGAGATACTTAGATACTTTACCACCATCAACCTTTCCACGAACACTGCGCATTACTTCACCCATAAGCAACCCAAAGCTTCTTTCTTTTTGTTTTCTAACAAGATCCTTGTTTGAGGAAATGATATTAGCTATGATAGCCTTTAACTCATCTTCTGATATAGCCTTTATTCCAAGCTTGTCAGCTGCAGCTTTGGCACTTATCTCACACTGGCACATGAGACGCATCACATCCACTGTGCTTTCTTTTGACATTGCACCTGAGTCAACTAAAATGAATAGTTCGAAGAGATTTTCATCTTCTAGAAAAGTAATGCCTAGACCCTCTCTGTTTAAACTAATAATAGATTCTGTTAGGGTGACGGCTACATAGCTTGAAGATAGTTTAGTCGCAGAGCACACTTTTTCAAAAAAAGAGAGATAGTTTGAATCCAAGAGTTGCATGACAAGTTTTTCATTTAGATTATACTTTGTCGAATAGTCCTTTATGAGTTGGCTCCAAGACTTAGGAACGCAAGCTTTACATTCGTTGATGAGGTTACTTGTAACCAAGATCAATGGGATGTCTGTTTCTGGATACATTCTTGCTGCTCCTGGTCTTGGCCTTGAATATTTCGTCCTCCCTTCAGCTAGAGGACCCCTTGTTTCAGGAACAGGCCCTTCGAAGAACGCAAGTGCTCTCTGGCGAACCATATCCATTGCATCGTCTTCGCTAAGAGAGGCTAGAAGCAAAAGGAAGCCATCTTGATCTTTTATACCTAATACTATTTTGACTTGATCAACTTCCTCTTGGGATATTCCATACGCTGGCAACTCATCAGAGTGTAACACACCACCCAATCCGTTTGCTCTAGCTATTTCAGCAAGCTCTAGACCAAGTCTAATGTTAGGGAAAGGTTCAGTTTGAAGTAAACCTTTAAAACCAATGAGTTTAAGTCCATAAACACCCTTATTTACAATCAAAGCTTTCTTCACAATTTGTGATGACGTCTTTTGGAAAACCTTTGATACGTCAACATAATTTCCTACGGATGAATCCGCATTCAACCCTTTATCCTTAAGAGTGTTCGCGATTTGATAGAGATAGTTTTGCCGATTTGTCTCATATTCAACTATCTTCGGTATTAAGTCAAGCTTTTGTACACCTTTTACCTCAGAAGGTGAAAGTCCATGCACAGAAATATTCAAGTCTTGTCTTATTGTTCCAAGACCTCTTGCCACCAATTTTGTCAAACGCAAGAGTCTTCCGAGCTCAAGCGCAATGCTTTCAACTATTCTGGGCTCATCTGTTACTGGAGCCAAGGCTATTTCTACTAGAGGAATCCCCAGCCTGTCCAATGAAAATATTCTTGAGTCTTCCTTTTCTTCTATCAATCTTGCTGCATCTTCCTCTAAGGATATGGTCTGTACAGGAATAACTAAATCACCTACTTTCAAGGAACCTCCTAAAGCCACTAGAACTGTCCGCTGAAATCCGGTAGTATTTGAACCATCGATTACAATCTTTCTCATTACATGCATTTCTTGGATTATCTTCGAGTTTAGAGACAGCGCGACTATGATTGCAGCTTTTACTGCGTCCATGTTTATTGGATGGGGGGGTTCTTCATCTGATTCGACCAAACATGCAGATTTCCTGTTGTAAAGGTAGATAGTGAACTTACCCTTTCTGAACTCGTATAATGCTGCAGGGTCTACCTGTCCTAGCTCACTCTGTGTTGGTCTTAGCTTCCTTAGTATCCTGGCATCGAATTCTTCCGTTTCTATTGTAGGGCAATTACAAAATAATTTTCTGCCTACATTTAACTGTTGATGAATCTCAAGGCCAACCTTAAGATTGATTTTTTCATAATCCAAACTTATTCACTTTCCTCTATGACCAACCTGGGATTATATTCGCGAGCTACGTTTTCGTTAAGGGCTTTTATTATGCCTTCTTTTCCTTCGAAGTTCCCAAGACACCATGCGAGTTTGACGAAAGCTGTTTCAGGAAGCATGTCTTCGAGTGGGACGACACCTGCCTCGAGAAGGTCACGCCCAGTGTCATAGACCGTTAGCCTTACCCGCCCATTAATACATTGTGAAGTCATGCACGCTATGAACCCATCTTTTATTAATCTTTTCAAAACGTGAACAGTTGGACTGTTGACATGGCCTAGTCCTGACCCTTCTATAACAGCACCTTTGTATCCCTTGTCATACAGATGTTCAATAATCTCTGGGTCAAAGTTCGGATAGAATTTTATTAGGGCAACTTTGTCCTCAAATTTAGGAAAAACCTGGAAATCAGAAGGAATTGCTCGCTTCGGTAGGTCATCCCTTAAAACCGTAAGCTTGCCGTCTTCAAATATCGCAGCTTGGCTTGTATTCACAGACCGAAAAGCATCTCTCCTACTGGTGTGGAGTTTCCTTACCTTTGTTCCAACATGTACAGCTATCTTCTTGTCGGAAACCCACTTATGCATGGAAACGTAAACTCCAGAGAACGGAGCTTTAAGAGCTATATTTATTGCAGCAACTAGATTCTGAGCTGCATCAGAAGAGGGCCTATCAGAAGATCGCTGAGAACCTACTAGAACAATAGGTATTGGAACCTTGTGTAGAGTAAAACTTAAGGCTGCAGCGGTATATCCTAGGGTGTCAGTTCCATGCGTTATGACGATACCTTCATAACCTTGCATTACATAATCATGAACCTTCTCAGTTAGTTTCTCCCAACATGATGTGATCATGTTTTCACTGTAAATGCTGAAGAGAACCTCTGCGCTCACCTGTGAAACGCATGCTAATTCTGGTACAACTGACAAAAGATCTGAAGCTGTCAATGCGGGTCTAACTCCACCTGTTCTGTAGTCGACCCTGCTTGCAATAGTACCTCCTGTGCTGATTATTACTGAACGCGGTAGACCAGCTGAGGGAGTTATCATCTGTTGTGGCACAAACTTTGGTGGAGCATGCTCCTCAACAAGCTCGATAGTCACTATTGTGTCAGACCTTACCCCTATATTGTATCCGTTTAGAAGTTTGAGTGTGAGAAAATCTTGAGATGCATATTCATATCTGGGAATTATAGTCCCTTTATATTCGCCATCAACAGTAATTACCTTTATGGAATCTCCAGCCCCAATTCCTTTATCTTCTAGCATCTGTTTTAGAAGACCGTGATATCCAGACAAATCCTTCAATATTCTCGGAACTGCTAGGCATAGAAGTTGATTTAACCTTTTTGCATACCAGTCACATGTAATTTTGTTTCAAATGTTTATTTTCGACCTTCACCAAATAGAGAATATTGAACCGTTTCAAGAAATATATCTTTGCATTTAACTGTGCTGCCCCTTGCCTATTATCACATGGTAGCTGTAATGTCAAGACCATGTCGGAGAGTCCAAATAAAACCGTTATGCGCACGGCATACAGATTAGCTGATACACCTTACGAACACTGTCCTCTTTTCTGTCTCATTAGGAATTGGGCAGGAAACGGACACAAATTGGACACCAATTGGACACCGACCAAGTCTTCACATGACACGCGATAATATTCTTGTACACATTACGCACGACTTATAAAATCGCAGCTTTTGCTTATAGTCAATCGCCCAAAACACACTTTTACACAAAAACCCTTTCCTTTACAGTGGACGCGAAGATGCCAGCACAAACAGTTAGAACCATCTCAACCAAACAAAAGTATTACACTTAATATTTCTACTGAATTCTTTTTCCCATATAAGGGCCTATAAGAGAGTAACCAAGCTTTTCATAATATCTTCTTGTTCCAACTGCGCTAGTGACAAGAATTTTGTCAAGTCCGAACTCTTCTTGGACTATCTTTTCGCCTTCTTCAATCAGTCTTCTCCCATAGCCTTTATGCTGCCAACCTTCAGCTAACCTTGAACCTAAAGGGGTAACCAAGCCATAGACATGCAATTCCCTAATAAGAGCTGCTTCTTGAACCTCAAGCCTTTGAGCGTACTTTGATGGTTTTCTCAATCTGAGGAATCCTACGAGCGCTGAGCGGTCTTGGTTCTCGAACGAGATAAATACTTCTTTACCTTCTGACGCTTCATAGTCTATTCTATACAAAGACATATCCTCATCACTGAATTTGCCTATCTCTCTCAGTTCAAGTAATCCTATTTCCCTACACCTTATGCAATGACAAACCTTACCCAAAACTTTCAAGCGTTCGTTCGCAAGTTCTCTTAAGTTGCTCTTTCTTATACCTGCAACGATTAGATTAGAAGGTATATCTCTCTGCACCCGCATTATTCTCAGCCAGTATGGTGCAATTGACATCGCTTGGGCAACGATGTCAACCATGACCTCATCAGTATATGGCACATATTCATTATTCAAGTACATCTTATAGAGTTGAGAGTTCTCTACTACTAAAGTAGGGTATATCTTAATCATGTCCGGTCTGAAACTTGAATCTTCATACAAACGCTTGAACGCATCTATGTCTTCAGCTATTGATGACCCTGGTAGACCAGGCATCATATGTGCTACTATCTTGAACCCAGAGTCTTTAGCAATTCTGAAGGCTTCGATGACATCATGAACTGTATGCTTCCTTCCAACGATCTGGTATATTCTGTCCGAAGGGTTTTGCACTCCTATTTCAACCCTTGTAACACCATACCTCAGCATCGTATCAACATGAGGTTGTTTGCAAAAGTCAGGTCGCGTCTCTATGGTCAGACCAACATTCCTTACATCAGCCTCTTCGTTGAATCTTATTGCTTCTTCCAGCGAACTAGCTGCAAAACCATTCAGACCATCAAAGCATCCTTTTATGAAATATCTTTGATACTCTGGAGGTTGGTTGAGGAATGTTCCTCCCATGACTATCAATTCTATCTTCTGAACTTCATGCCCTATTGCCTTAAGCTGATTTATACGATTCTTCACTTGAGAATATGGGTCATAATTGTTCTCTTTACCTCTTGCAGCAGCAGGCTCATATCCAGTATAACTTTGTGGGGAACCATATTGAACTCCTCCAGGGCAATACAAGCATGCGAGATCTTGGGGGCATGGATATGGTCTTGACATTACAGCTACCACGACTATTCCTGAGGCTGAACGTACTGGCTTTGTTTTCAGTAATCTATATAAGGAAATATGATCTTTTTTTGGGAGATAAAGAAGTATTTCGGAGTTCTTAGGCATCCTTCTAAGTTTGTATTCTTTTGAGATCTTTGCTTTTAGTATATATAATTCTCTTTTGTCCTTGGGTGAATTCTCTGCGATTAGGTTCGCGATTCTTCTGCATGCTTCCGAATGAACGTCTGCAGAACTACCATTCCTCATTAATTCTACATCCCACAAAAACTACAAGATTCTAATGACTGTTCTTAATTCTATGGGAGAACCCAATTCTGCCCAGTTTTCCTTTTAAGAATGAACCTCTTAACATAATTCCCTTTGTTTCTCTCCCTTGGCGAAGATGAAGGTTTATGCTCCTTCTTCAAAGGTGGGCTTTTTGACCTAACTTTCCCAGCTTTAGTCAAGCTTCCATGAGTTGGCATATTCTATCATCAGAGCAATCCTTTCCTCGCGTAAATAAGCATTACCTTTTTGGCTCAATAGAATGGAAGTACTATATTGAGATCTTTTTCCCTGATGGCGTTCTAATGTATCTTCCAAAATCCGAAGATTTCTGGAGATCGTCTTTCCCGAACACGGGCCCATCCTCACACACTAACAGACCGGAACCATCTAACACGCATTGCCCACATATTCCTACAGCACACTTCATATAACGTTCCAATGAAAGTTGTGGTTCGATCTTGCTCGAAACAGCTATTTTGAAAAGTGAATAGAGCATCTTTTCAGGCCCACAGCCATAAAGTTGATCAAACTTGTTATGTTCCAATAACTTTTGCGCTAAATCAGTCGCTGTTCCTTTTTCACCCAAAGAGCCATCATCGGTTGTTGGAAAATAGTCCAGTAAACCCCTTTTACTGAGGTTTACAAATCCGTTATGAAAGATGTTTTCAGTGGATGTTTTGGACCCTATTATCAATGTCGGCACAATTTTTTTTTCAATGAGTTTATGAGCTAGAAGATGTATTCCGGCAACTCCAATTCCCCCTGCGACCAGTAGAGGTTTTTTTCCTCTTAGGGAATATCCTTTCCCAAATGGCCCTCTCACGCCTAGTATATCATCTTTTTTGAGTGAGCATAGAAGTCTAGTTGTTTCACCAACATCTTTTGTGGTTATCCCGCAGATTTCCTTCTCAGTAACATGCGAGATTGAGAGAGGTATTTCGTCATGCCCGATTACCCATACCATAAGATACTGGCCAGGAACAGCGATTGAAGACTTCTTATCGCGGAAAAACAATGTGGAGTAAAAGTCTCCGTACTTCCTGACCTCTCCGATTTTCCTTATTCTGACCGAAGCGGAGTTAAGCTCGAGAGAATTTCTTACCTTCATTTATGGGCGCCTCCGACAATTTCTTCGATAGAGGAAAAATTCTTTTTAGCCATGTATTTTCTAAGCCCTGCAAGAATTTCTCCAAAGACATCAAGGCCCTTCCACATAACAGCAGATCCGATCTGAGCCGCAACAGCACCTGCTAGAAGATATTCCACAGCGTCTTTCCAATACTGTATACCACCAACTCCTATAATTGGAACCTTTACACTCTCATATAGTTCGTAGACGATTTTCAATCCAATGGGCTTCACAGCTGGTCCGGAAAGCCCGCCTGACTTGTTGGCTAAGATCGGCACCATTGCATCAACGTCAATTGCCATCGCCTTCACCGTGTTTATCGCTACTATGGCGTCCGCACCACCCTTAGCTGCCGATTCAGCTATCTCAAGCACATCAGTCACATTTGGAGATATTTTGGCAAAGACCGGAATGTTCACAGAACTCTTGACTTCTCTTACGACTTTATATACCATCTGAGGATCTTCTCCTATAAGAGACCCTACTGTCTTCACATGCGGGCAAGATAGATTTAGTTCAAAGGCCGCTGGATTAAGGATAAGCAGCTTTTTGGCTACCTCAGAATATCCTCGGGGAGAGAAGGCGAATATGCTATAAATTACTGGGAAGTTGAAATCTTCGTTTTGAAATTCCTTGATGAATTCGTCAATACCTGGATTGGGAAGACCAACTGCGTTTATTAGACCGTAAGAACCGATAATGTGGACAGTTGGATTTGCATAGCCATCTCTCGCGTTTAAGCCAACCGATTTTGTTACTACCGATCCGGCCCCAGCTGATGCGGCTCTCCTTAGTGTGGATGGTGCCATGCCTAAAATCCCTGAAGCGAGCATTAACGGATTATCTACAGATATTCCAGCTATCTTTATTGCAAGATTAGGGGACATCGCCACTAATGACCCGCACTTAAGCAAAAAGGTTTTTGTCCAAAAAAAAGATCCAGAAGATTTACTCCTAGTAAAAATGAACCCAAAACTATTCTCGACTTTAATACGAATCCTATTCCACAAGAGAAGCCCCATAATTTATAAGTAGGGTTGTCAAGCGGTAATGCTAAAAGAGTGTTGAATTTTGAAGACTATAGTGTTCGCACATGAAGCTGGAGTTAGCTTTCTCGATGGGAATCTCAAGGTGATTGACAAGATCACCTACGTGAAAAATGCGGTTTTGGAATATCAAACACTATTGAGAGGAGAAGAATCAGATTTGCTGCAGAAAGTAGTAGGCAAACTCGGAACTATGCCAACTGAACAAATCCTAGTTCAGACAATGGAACTTAGAGATGCAGTTTCTAAGATACAGTCGAATGTTGGGATTCTCTCTGAGGAAGACGTGTCCAAGATGGTTTCTGAAAAAGTCCGAATTATTTTAGACTCTGGATTTGCAGAGAGCGAAGAGAAAGTCTATGCCAAACTAAGAGAATTCAGCTTAAGACAGTCTGAAATTAGAATTGCTGAGCAGTCAGCTAGATTGGACCTGCAAGCCATGCAGTCAGTCTTGGCTTTAGATGAGCTTGACAAAACCATAAATATCTTAGGCACGAGAGTAAAAGAATGGTATTTCATTCATTTTCCTGAAATTCTTCAGTTCTATGATGATCCAATAGAGATCTGCAAGTTCGTTGCGGATGTCGGGGATAGAAAGAACCTTGACGACGAAAGGCTTGAGAAAACAAAATTCTCGGAGACCAAACGTAGGGCACTCTATGATGCAGCCCAGATGTCTAGAGGTGGAATATTTCGAGAAGGAGACATGGAACGTCTGATAATGCTCGCTGAGCAAACCAAAGAACTCGCTGAAATCCGGAAAAGGATGGCTGACCTTACTGAGAAGATTATGAATCAGATCGCGCCAAACCTAAGTAATATGGTTGGAGCGACAATAGGGGCTAGGTTGATTGCTAGAGCGGGTGGACTGGAGAACCTCTCAAAAATGCCTGCGAGTACAATACAGGTTTTAGGTGCCGAAAAAGCCCTTTTTAGAGCTATAAAGACGGGAGCTAGACCACCAAAACACGGAATAATCTTTCAGCATACTTTGATACATGAAGCCCCTAAGTGGCAGAGAGGTAGAATTGCAAGAGCTCTAGCTGCGAAGATTGCTATTGCAGCTAGAATCGACTTCTACAGAAAGGAGTTTGACCCTTCTGTTAATGAGGACTTGATGAAAAGAATAAAGGAAATTAGAAAATCCAAGGAGAAAATAAGAGGAGAAGAAAGACACGGGACAGAGTTCAGAAGACAGAGGAGGAAACAGAAGAAGTTTGGTCAAGGCTACCGTAGATGAACGTTCTCCAAGAATGATCTGGGTATTAGATAGAAACGATAGGAGAATTGTCACCCTCAATTTAACTCCTGGAAGGACAGTCTATGGAGAGAGAACTTTGCTAATTAATGGGATAGAATATAGATATTGGGATCCATTCAGAAGCAAGCTAGCAGCTGCTTTGCACAAAGGTTTGATAGCTTTTCCCTTTCATGAGAACACACGGGTTCTCTACTTGGGAGCTTCCACTGGCACAACAGTAAGCCATGTTTCTGACATTGTTGGTGACAGAGGGGTGGTTTTTGCAGTTGAATTTGCTCCAAGGGTTGCAAACGAACTAATTGACCGATGTGGAAAGTATAGGTCTAACGTCATAACCATAGTGGAAAGTGCCAGATGGCCAGAAAGGTACTCCGGTGTCTTTGGAAAAGCAGATGTCGTATACTGTGATATTGCTCAACCTGACCAAACTCCTATCGCTATTAAGAACTGTCAGATTCATATGAAGAAGGAAGGCGATCTCTTTCTAATTATTAAGTCAAGGAGTATAGACGTTGCGAAGAAACCATCCCAGATTTTTGATGAGGAAGAAGACAAACTGAGAAGTGGAGGTTATTATATTCTGGAAAGAATAGAGCTTTCTCCCTTTGACAAGGACCATGCCCTCGTTGTTGCAAAGGTAAAAGAATAGTTGAAAAGCTGGTTTAAATAAGTTTTAAAAGTAAATCAGACCAAATACATTTTACTTACTTTTAATAGTAATACGGATTGGAAAGCATCTCATTTGCTAAATGTATCCAACGTACTCAAATTGAACTTTTTCAGAGTCTTCCATGATTTCCTGACAAAGTCAGGCATACTTCCTTTTTTCTCAACCCAGTCTTTTACAAATTTGATTGTCCTTGGATCAGATGGGTAACCACTTCCCAAAGGACCATGTTTCTTGGCAAGCTCTTCTATTCTTCTGTCTCTTGTTACCTTTGCCATAATGCTTGCTGCGGAAACGATAACATAGTTACTGTCAGCATGGTGCTCTGATATGATCCTGGCTTTAGTCTTCAAAAAAGACAATATGTCTTCAGCATATCTTTTCGGATTCACATCTGCAGAGTCTACGTAAACGACTTCTGCCCCAAGATCATCTATAATCTTTGCAAATTTAATGGCTTCCAAGAAGTTCAGTCTGTGCAGCTTCTTGCCATGTAAAACATAATCATCTATTTCGATTGGGGGAATCTCTATAACCGAAACCTTCTGAACAATTCCAGCAATTAGATCATACAGCCTTGTTCTCGTAGAAGGTAAGAGCATCTTAGAATCCTTTACATCAGCTTCCTTTAGAAAACCTATTTTATGGGAGGGAGCACATACTCCAGCAATAACTAGAGGGCCAATAAGTGACCCTCTTCCAGCTTCATCCACTCCACCCACAATAATTTCATCGGGCAAGCTTCCTACGCCTACTTGAGATAGCCTATAATGTCTTCCACTATTGTGGATGGAAGCAGGTCTCTATTATCAAGTGTAACTTCAAGAAGTTTTACTTCTGAAGATTCCCTTATCTTATCAATCAAGGGGTCTTGGAGCCTCTTGTGTATCGAGCCGACTATGGGCTTGTCACTTTGTAGCACAAGTTCGATAGCTCGTCTAGCTTCTGGCGAGAAAAGCTCCATTGGACCAACTTCATCGCAGACGATGACATCTGCGTTGTCCACTGAGAGAACCAGTGATGAAGCAAAAATATTTTTCAGATCACTCAGATTCACAACATATTTCCCGACATGCGGGCCATTCTTCAGTTTTGAAGAAGCAAGTATTCCAGTTGTTCCATCGTTAAGGCTTACGATTTGAAAACCAATTCTAGTACGTCTTTCTCTGATGTCCCTTGTCAAAACTCCTCCGATCTTGTATCCTCTAGACTTAAGTTCATATACAACCTTAGCTATAATTGTAGTTTTCCCAATGCTCGGGGCACCTGTGATGAATATTTTCCTTACCAAGACCGACAGTTAAGGTAAGAGAACAATATATTTATGTAGTTTTGTGGATTTCGTTCATATACAATGGAAATTACAGGAGAAAAGAATACCAAATGGAAGGCCGTAGAGATCATAATGCATCAGATGAATGTGCAGCCTTGGAAGAGTACGACAGAACCTTTTAAGATACTTGTTAGAACAATAATATCGCAGAACACCAATGACAGAAACACAGACAAGGCAATCGAATCACTAGAAAGGAATATTGGGATAGATCCGAATTCAATACTTTCTGCGTCAAAGGAAAATATTGTGGAATGCCTTAAGCCAGCAGGATTATATAATGTAAAAGCTCCGAGAATAATCAACTTGGCAAAGACTCTGAAAGAAGAACTCGAGGACCCAAATAAAATCAATGACATGACAAAAGAGGACGTCACTAGTTTACTTCTCAGAATAAAAGGCATAGGACCCAAGACCATAGATGTGTTCCTGGCGCTTTCCAAGAATGAAGATATCTTGGCAGTAGACACGCATGTTAAAAGAGTTCTCAAAGAGACTAGGAATTACCGACAGTAAAGATACCTACTTCCAAATACGGAAAAAGCTTGAAAGGTTAGTGCCTTCAGGCAAGAGAATAAGAGCTCACTTTTCTCTCATAAGCTTCGGAAGGAGGTTTTGTATAGCGAGAAGACCAAAGTGCCCCATATGTCCTGTCATGCAATATTGCCCATCAAAAAGGCAATTCTATGGTAACATTTGAGGAATGAGCACAATGAACTGCAGTCTAGTCAAGCATATCGAAGGCAAAACCGAGATTCTTGTGCCAAGCGAGAGCCTTGTTCTTGAACATCCTCCTAAGGAACCCGCTTTTTTCAATCCACGTGGAATAGAAAATAGAGACCTTTCTATCATAGCCTACGAATCATATTGCGATCTTATGGGAAAACCCATAGTTTTTGCAGACTTGCTATGCGGAGTTGGAGCAAGAGGAATAAGAATCGCGAAGGAGACCAGTGTGTTTAAGATTCTCTTGAATGATTCCAACCCTAACGCTATAGAGATAGCGAAAATGAATGCAGAGATCAACCAAATCAAAGACAAATGTATTTTCTCCAGCGATGATGCTAACCATTTTCTAATTTCGAGCAGAAACAATGGTAATCTGTACAATGTGATTGATGTAGACCCATTTGGAACACCAACACCTTTCCTAGAAGATATTGTGAAGACGATCATGAAAGGAGGCCTCGTATCTGTGACAGCAACGGATGCACCTGTTCTATGTGGCATTCACCCTATGGTCGCGCTAAGGAAGTATTACGGTAGATCGCTTCATGCCGAATACTGCCACGAGGTTGGCATAAGGCTCCTTTTCAGTGCTCTTGCATTCGCTGCATCAAGATATGATAGAGGAATCAAACCCTTATTCTGCCATTTAACCCGACACTACTTCAGAATCTACGCTCAAGTTTCAACTGGTGCAAAAGAGGCAGAAGACTCGATTGGAAAGATTGGATACATTAATCATTGCACAAACTGCAACGAAAGAAGCACTTCAGATACTCCTTTGGACAAATGTGAAGCTTGCGGTGGAAAGTTCTCATACGCCGGCCCCCTGTGGGTTGGGAAGATGTTCGACTTGGAATTCGTGAAGAAGATGATTGATGTGGCGGACGAAAAGGGATTCCAGAGATATCTGAAAATGCTCAATATGTCAGTCGAAGAGATAGAAAGCCCACCTACATACTTCCTGATCAGCATGATATGCGACCGACTCCAAATTAGAACACCTTCAATTGAGAAAATCATCGAAAAATTGAGAGCGCATGGTTTCACTTCTTCGAGAACAATTTTAAACAATAGAGCGATCAAGACAAACGCGCCTTCAAAAGCTGTGAATGAGGTACTAATGAGTCTATCCCATATAAGATAAGCAGACAAAGTATAGTTCACTACTTTCCTTTCTACTTGCTGAGGGTTTCGTTATAAGAACTTTCTCGAACATGCCTTTAAGTCTTTCTCTAACACTGTCAAAGCTGCCACCTTGGAAGATTTTCAAAATTGCATTACCTTCAACTGTCAATAGGTTTGGTATCATGTCTATCACCTCGGAAACCAATTCAATCTGCCTAATATGATCTACCTCCCAAATACCCGTGATGTTTGGAGCTAAGTCTGAGAGCACTGCATCAACCTCATATATTACAGATTTTCTCACGAAGTTTAGGGCCTCAGGAGAACAGATGTCCAAAATATATGTGAAGACATTAGATAAACTAACGTTTACCTTTCTTAAATCAAACCCGAAAACACGCCCTTCTGGCCCTACCGTTTTACTTGCGACTTGAAGCCATCCTCCTGGGGCACATCCAAAGTCCACGACATAATCTCCTTCAACTGCAATCTGATATCTGTTTATGAGTTCGGATAGTTTGTAGGCTGCTCTGCTACTATAGCCTTCTTTCTTGGCTTTCTGTCTATAGTAGTCACGCCTAGCCTGACTTAGTTTCAACTCTCATTACTACCTTACTGTTTTCATATTCATTTCTGACCCATTCTTCAAGCATACCACAAACCTTAGGCGCGATCTTCCCGTCCTTAGAGCATTGTTCCACTACCTTGCAGGTCAGACATGGGGAATCTCTTATCGACGTAGTCTTTATTGGCATTCTTATTGGATAGAGTCTATACGTCCACCTACCATTTTCCAATACTCTTTCCCGCCTTATCATCCCTCTTTTTTCTAGCCTTATGGCTAATCGACTGCCGTCCCTGCTTGTCAGGCTCAGTTCCTTCCACAGTTGGCTCTGGAGTATTCCTTCCATTCCATGTTCCACTATTGCCTTGTATGTCCTAGATGTTAAATCTAGTTCTTCTTCACCCAGCTTTTCAGCACTTCCAGCAATCACCTTGTCCTGTTCTCCAGAATTGTCTTGTTCCTGCATAAACTTATCACCTACCTTAGTGGGGTAATTATGTTTATCGAACCGGTAGCCTATAACACTTTCTATTAATCCTTATCTCATAGGTTTCAAGTATACTGTCATATCATAAGATTGAAGTATCTCTTTTGTCCTACTTCTTACAGTCAAAGGAGTTATATCAACTGCTTCTGCAATATCTTCTAAAGAAACTGCCTCATCTGAAAGTGTAGAGGCAATATGAACACATGCAGCAGCTAGTCCAACCGGATTCTTTCCTAATGTAATCTCGGACTCTCCTATCTCTGAAGCCAAGGTTATGGCTACACGCTCTACCTTTGTGGCATTTGTTGACAATAATATTTCCCTGCCCACCAATATGTTAACCAACTTTGTTACGTAGTTCGAAATACTCTGCCGTGCTATGGGAGATGTTGTAAAATTCTGAGCCAACGCACGATAATACTTTGCTATATCCTTCTCTCTAAGTTTCGCTTCATCAGACACTTCCTTCAAAGTTCTATTTATATTGCACATACGACAGGCAAGATAGATCATCGATGCCGCGATTTCCTTTTGCCCTTTGTTCCTCGCAAATTCCTTCATTTTGGACGAGCGAATGAGATATGCTGCTGTCTCCGCTACATTAGGTGGCAGCGAAAGTTTTGTAGATAAGCTCTCTATCTTTTCCAGAAGTTTCATTAGAGAACGTTCATCAGTACTCACTCTCACTCTTGAATACGTTACTTTCATTTTCTTAGCATCATTACTCTGCTGGAAGCTTGATCCGAATCCGTATGGTTTGTCTCCTACAAGTGTGCTCAAGCCTTCATCGTGTAATAGGAAGGTTTGTGGAGCACCTACTCTTACACGTCTTTGTTTATCATCTAGATCTATAGCTTTCCATTCAGGATGTTCATCAATTACACGATCTCTGACAACGATTCCACATTTTGGGCATATTAACTCGCCAGATTCTGTATCAATAATCAATCCAAAACCGCAGAAAGAGCATTTTTGTGAAGATTCATCTTTTGTAGGCATTAGACTTTGTCTCCTCTTTTACATAAAGATCCTTACCCAATAGCTTCCTCGTTCTCTCAGTTGTAAGCTTAACTGAGACGTATGGAGAATTGATTGGGCCAAAAGTTTCTATAACATACCCTATCTTCTTTCCGGTGTCATCATAGACTGGTAGAGTAGACTTCACAAAGAATTCTCCTTTTATGATAAGATTTCCACTCTTGGCCAAGTGTAATGCATGGCCTATTTTCTTTGACACGACAATTTCGTCAGTCCGATATGATTTAAACTTACCCTTTCTGTCGTCTCATCCCTCTGACAGAACCCAAAGTCTTGGCAACTTCTTTTAGAAGAATATTCTTGTTCTTTGACTTACTTACTGAAACGTATCCGCTTTCGATGTATTGTTTCTTAGGGTGTCTTGCCTTTACCAATTCTGAATCCAAATGTAGTCTTCCAACTGCTTCTGAGAGTTCGTCTAAAGTTGGAGAATCGACGGCAAGATTTAGCGAAACTTTCCTGCCATTTGCCCTAGATAATTTTGAATTGAAATAATCTGGCCAAAGAATGAGATGGTCGTAATCTTTCAAATGCTATTACCGTTTGACGAGTACGGCATTGATTATACCACATTGCCCCGGCCTAGAAACTACCCTCGCAGCTCCTAGCTCGGTTTCAACAACAGCACCCTTAGTAATTATTCCCTGTCTTATTAGATCTCTACTTGCAAAGTTAGACACCAGTTTCAATATCTTCACCCTCTTGGTCTGCTTTGAATTAGAATCTGTTACGTTTGCGAATTGTGTATGTACACATTTGACCTTAAAGTTTCCTCCCTTAGTTATCTTCACCCTTTTTTCTTCTTGACCTATCTTTGTATTGGTGGGATAACTCTGCTGCTCGTACGCTCTCCTTCCCCTATTCGGATGTCTCACTCCTCCTCTCAAATTACGTTTGTTAAGATTCTCAATATATTGTGGCATGACTAGACATCTCTCTTACTGCGAGAAAAGATAAAAAACATGGGATAATATACTTTTCCTTATTTAGAAATTTGACCCTACCGAGCTTCCTTGGGAACTTGTAGCCCTTTGGGACCTCTAGCTTCCAACTCTTCTTTCAAAATGCTAATATCCTTGCTCAGCCCAAAATACTCAGAGAATATGGACGTTGTAACATAAGTCTTAGGCCTTAGCTCAGGCACAAAAGTCAAGAAATCCAAAGCTTCAAGTATAGCTAGGTGCCGATAGGCTTTTGAGCCAATTCTTTCTAGAATATCTTTTATCGTGACAGGTTGATAGAAGGCTACATATGATAGAGTCTTGAGCACGGGTTCAGGCACAAGTGGCTTTGTCGCAAACTTTCTAGCAATATCTTTGTATTCCGATCTAAGCTGCATTACAAAAAGGTTTCCAGGCAACTCAACCACTTCCAAGGCATTCGAAAAAGAGTTGTAAGTAGACTGTACCTCTCTTGCCAAGAGAAGATTCTTTCTCTTAGAAATGACTTTGGTCGCTCGTGAAATATCATCAAGCGAGAGAGGACGTCCAGCAGCGTACAGAGCAGTCTCTATTTTACCTTTTAAAACACTTATTTCCTCTCCGCTCATTACACAAGCACTGTTATGATAATGTCGTCTTCTACTTGCTCCAAGTCAGCGTATTCTTCTTGAGCTACAAAAAGTGACAATATGAAATGCCTGATAATCTCTATTATGGTAAAACCTTCAACCATCTTCTTAAAGCTTATCCGGTGACTTTCATCCATGAGCTTTAAGAGTTGCTTTCTAAAGTCTATTAAAGTCTGATTTATATTCATTATGAAGGGATCTACTTCCAGCTCAAGACTTGGGATTGAGATTAGTGTTTCTTCTCTTCTCGGTTTCAATGAAATAGATGACGCGATAATCTTTTCCAAAGCAATCAGAAGATCATCCACTGATGTGGAATAATATTCATGCCTATAAGGCACATCCAGTATGGACGGTAAGGAGAGTTCTTCCCTCTCAATAGGTCTTGCTATTTGTTTCTCAAAAACAAAGAAAGATTCGACCTGCATCTTAAATATTTTAGATGATGATAATGCGACAGTTCCATACAATCTTAAATCTTTTGACTTATCTATTGAATATATAACAAGGAAGTTCTTCAGAAGCTCTGATACGTTCATATCCCATATTCTTCTCTTAGGGATTTCTTCGTAATCTACAAGTGCTTTCAGAGGGAACTTGGTTAGAGGTGCCCGACTGCTCATGATTGCACCTCCTCGACTTTCATCTCTGGAGAGTATTCAACCAAGCTTGCGGAGCCTTGACGTTGATAGACTCCCAAGATTTTGTCGGCTTTTGTCAATGTCACATCCTTTAATGTAATCAATATGATCTGTGATTCCGTAGCTCTCTTACGTAGGATGGCGATTAGTCTCTCCAAGTTCAAAGCATCCAAATGTGCATCGATTTCGTCGAAGAGATAAAAAGGTGATTTAAAAGCACTTTGCATCGCCAGCACGAAAGCCACAGTCGTAATAGTCTTTTCTCCACCACTCAGCATTAGGGACTCTTTTGGCTTCTTCTCTGGGAACTGTACCATCAAATATACTCCTCCAGAAAAGATATCGTCTGGCTTCTCTATTTCCAGCCATGCATCACCTTTAGTCAATTCAGCAAATACCATTCTAAGGTTTCTGTCGATCTTTTCGAAGGATTCCATGAAAACATCTCTTTTTCTGTTGTCGATCTGGTCTATCATTTCGATTATGCTGTTCTTTTCCTCTTCAAGCTGGTTACTTCTGAGTGACAGATTCTTGTAACTTTCAAAAACATTTTGATAATCCTTCTCAGCCAAATAATTCAGAACGCTTCTAAGCTCTGAAGCTTCTTGGTCAAGAAGCGTTAAGCCCGCTTCACATCCTTCTTCATATTCAACCAAAGTTCCGTCACCATACATTCGGAGAGTATTGTATTCAGTCTGCGACTTCTCTCTTAGATTGTCTATTCTTGAAGTAACCTGGTTCATTCTGAGTGTTGATTTGCTAATAAGTTCGTTAAGTGAGTTGAACTGCGCAGTCTTTTCATTAATTCGCATATCATATTCCGAGAGGGTCTTCTGCATGTTAGCAGAGGCTTGCCTGAATTCCTCCTCCTTAGATTTCAAAGAATCATACTTCAGTTGCGACTCAGTAAACATTAACCTACTTTCTTCGATTCTTTTCTTGTTAGTATCAGATTCAGCTTTGAGTTTGTCCAAGCTCTTCTTCGTGTTATCCCTTGAAGCGAGCAGTGAGTTTTCAAGCCGATTCTTTGTCTGAGCCAATTGCAGGTTTACTTCATTAAGCTGATTTATGATCGATTGGTGTTGGTTAGTTAGATCTGTCATTTCACCGTTCAACGTAAGGAGCATCTGGGCTTGTTCATTCTCTTCATTACTTTGTAGAATCTTCATAAGAAGTTCACGCTTTCCAGCTAATCTATTAGACTTCTCCTGTAACCTCTTAAGGTACTCTTCGATCTTCACTACCTTAACTCTAAGAGAATCGAGTTTCTTCAGGTTCTCATCATAGGTTTCTGAGTATTTTTTAACGAACTTTATAAGAGCGTCAATCTCTCCATGCACTTGGCCAAGTTCCATTGAAAAAGAAGCTTTTTTCTCAAGTAGGCCTTTCCCTTTAGCATCTAGGAACTCCATGTCTTTTCTCCTTCTTTCCACAATTTTCTTCAAACTTGAGATAGCATCTTCCAGTTCTTCGTAATATCTCCCTTTACCAAAAGACAACACCGAGTCTTCAAAAACATTCGGAAAACTTGAGAAGTATCCCGAACCGTATGGCTCGTACATAGCTCCATCTACAGTCGCACATCTGTATCCTTCTCTTGAAACTCTTGACGCTACTGTAACATCTTTGACCAATACTGTATTAAAAAAAAGGAAAGTCTTAAGTTCCTTGTACTCATCTGCAGTATTTACAAAGTTCCCTAGGTAGCCTTCAACATCGGTATCGACAGGAAGCCCTTTAGAAGACTTCTGCTTTATTTCAACTAATATAATCATGTTAAATTGTTTAACTTGAATTTTTTCAGCTAGCTCGATCAGTTTATTTGCTGATTCAAGGTCTTTGACGACAATTGCGTTCATCCAAAAGCCACATGCTGAGTACACTGCCTTGGAATATTTTTCATCATAGCTTATTATATCCTTTACGAATCCGATACATCCTTCAATTGCCCCTGTTCTTGCTAGAGCTATAAGTCTCTCCAGACCTTCAATATCAAGAACCTTTTCTGCAACTTTTCTGGCCATTTCGGCTTTTCTAGTTGTTAACTGAACATTTTCGAGAGTACCAAGGGACGTTTCTATTGCGGTTGTCAAAGTCTTCCGAAGGTTCTCAACATCTTCATAGGATTTAGAAACCGAGACAATCTGTACTGATTCAGTCTGAAGCAAGGTATCCAGATTTGCTAGAGATTGTCTTAGTTCATTCAATATTACAGAGAAGGACTTCTGTTTGTTTTCAAAAACACTAAATCTGTAGTTTAACTTGATCTGTGTTGCAACAACCTTGCTCTTGTGAGCGTTTATTCTTTCAAGTAACAAATCAATCCTTTTGATCCTTTGGTCAGCTTTGATCTTCTCCATCTTGAGCGAAGAAATGCTTTTACTGGTCCCGCTGACCTGTAAATTCAACGCTTTAATCCTCTGCAAAAGTTGTGCCCTCTCACTCTCTAAATGCTCTTTGCTTTCTTCAATCCTATTCAGAGACTCAGTTGACACATTAACGTCAGCTTCAAGTTTATTGAGCATACCATTTAGCGTCAAAGAGTCCTGTTCTATTTCGTAGTTCCTCTGCTCTAGGATCTTGACGGTCGAGTTGAGTGACAAAATATGTGACTGTATCGAAGCCAATTCCATCTCATAGTTTACAAATGCTTTGGATGGATCTGACACAAGCCCGAGGAAACCACTTCTCTCATTTTTCACCGATTCTATTTCAGATGATAATCTTTCTCTATCATGAAGCTTCTTCTTAAGTATGGAACGCTCTTCTTCCAGATTCGTGCTCGATGAGTTTATGGCTTGTGTCAGGATCGAGATAGCCTTCGAAGTCTTCATGGCGTTTAAGTGCCTGATTTCCTCTTCCAGATGATGATACCTTATTAGGTTGTTACGGCCTTCTTCGTTCTTTCTCAGCACATTTCTTATCTCATCGATTCTCGCGAATGCTATTTCGAGCTTATGTGAAGCATCAGCGAGATTCTGTAAGGCTTCATTCTTTTTCTCATCAAACTGAGCAACTCCAACAAGCATCTCCAATAGACGACGCCTTTCATCTGGCCTCAACTCCGCCACTCTATTGATCATTCCTTGAAGAATAACGTTGAAAGCTTCCGGCGATATTAGACAGAGCTGTGCAAGATTCAAAACCGCCTGTCTGGTAACATGTTTCCCATTTATCTTAAATATTGAGTCTCCATCATTTCTAAGCTCTCTTGTGAAAATAACAGAATTTGATTCAACCGGTATTTCTCTTTCAGAATTGTCGAACTGTATAGAAACAACCGCCTTAGATGCTCTCGTGCCATTTATACCACCATCGAAAAGCAAACCCTTGATACTAGTAGCTCTAAGCGTCTTAAGGCTGCTCTCTCCCAAGGCAAAAAGAATAGCGTCGAAGATGTTTGACTTTCCGGAACCGTTTGGTCCAGTTATGGCTGTGTAACCTGGTCCCAGATTTATTATCATTTTCTTGCCGAAAGTCTTGAAACCTTCGACTTCCACTTTCTTAATATGCAGCATTACGCTCTTTGCAGCATGTAGAACTGTTACCATGATATTAATATTTTCAGTCAAACGCAAAATCGTAAAGTTAAATTACCTTAATACAAGCAATCGGATGTGAGAAAATGGATCAAATTCTTTCAGAAAGAAGGAAGAAGATGCTGTCTGAGGCAAAAGAGATGGGGGCACAGCAAGTTCTAGTAACACTTCCTGAAAATATATTTTATTTTACTGGATTTTGGGGTGGAGGCTACTGCCTCATTTCATCCGATCAATGTCACCTATTCGTAGGTGCAATAGAAACTTTCAGGGCGCTCGATTATTCTCTTAACACGAAGGTTATTAGCGCTCCCGTGGGAACTGACGCCCTTTCTCTAATAAGAGATTTCGTTGGGAAAGATACTAAAATCTTAGTTGACGAAATAACGTTTTCAAGTAAGAATGTTATCGAAAAGAAAATAGGAGTCTTTTTGACAGTTTCCTCTGAACCATTCTATAAGCTGAGAAGAAAAAAAGATGATATCGAGATCAAAATCATAGAGAAAGCATCAAAGAAAATGGACCTCCTCTATGAAGAAACGCTGAGAGTTATTAAGGATGGCGTGAGTGAGAGAGAAATCGCCTCCATAGTCATAGGCAAGGCAGTTGAGATAGGGTTAGACCTTCCAATGTTCAGCTCAGGATTCGAACCTCTTATAATAGCGAGTGGCCCGAACTCAGCCTACCCTCATGCTCCGATAACGGAAAGAAAGATACGTAGAGGAGATGTCATAACAGCCGACTATTTTTTCAGATACAAAGGATATGTTTCTGACATAACAAGAACGTTTGTTCTAGGAAAAGCATCAGAGCAAGTTAGGGAAGCCTACCAGACAGTCAAATCGGCTCAAGAAGAATGCACAAAACAAGTCAGGGAAAATGCCATAACAGGTGATTTGGACAACATATGCAGGAAGATTATTGGACAGAGTAGATTCTCAGACTGTTTCATTCATGGCACAGGTCATGGGGTTGGACTAGAAGTACATGAACCACCAACACTCGCAATAGGGCAGACAGACAAATTGATACAGGGTGATGTCATCACAGTTGAACCAGGAGTCTATTTGCCTTCAAAATTTGGGGTCCGAATAGAGGATACAGTTTACGTAGGAGAGAAAGCAAAGATCCTGACGAAGTTTAGCAAAGAACTCATCGAGATATAGACAATTATCCATACGATAATTATTTATATTATTCAGTTAAGTAGTTGATATGCCCAAGTACATATTTGTAACTGGTGGTGTAATTAGTGGCATAGGAAAAGGTGTTATCACTGGCTCCATAGGTAGGATTCTCCAAGCAGCTGGAATAGTAGTTTCATCAATGAAGATGGACCCCTATCTGAATATTGATGCAGGCACAATGAACCCGATAGTTCACGGGGAGGTGTTTGTTTGCGACGATGGAGCCGAAACGGACATGGATATCGGAACCTATGAACGTTTTCTTGACGTCAACTTGACACATGCCAGTAACATTACAACGGGACAAGTCTACATGAATGTCCTTCAAAGAGAGAGGAAAGGCGAGTACTTGGGTAAATGTGTTCAGATAATACCTCACATTACAGACGAGATAAAGTCGCTAGTCAGATATGCTGCGAGAGGCAGCAGCACGCAGGTTATGATAGTCGAATCAGGTGGGACTGTTGGTGACATCGAAGCATTACCGTTTCTTGAGGCACTGAGACAGATGAGGCTTGAGGAAGGATATGAAAACACTTTGTTTGTACATGTCACTCTAGCCCCCATAATTGAGGAAGTCGGGGAGCTAAAGACTAAGCCTACCCAACACAGCGTTCAGGAGCTCCGGAGAATAGGCATACAACCTGACATAATAATTGTGAGGGCGAAAAGACCTCTTAAAGAAAGCACGAAAGAGAAAATCTCACTATTTACCAACGTTCCAAAAGAACATGTCCTGTCAAGTCCTGATGTCAAGTCAATATATCTTGTGCCATCGATACTCGAAGAACAGGGTACTTCAAATATACTCTTCGAACATTTTAAGGATACTTACAGAAAACCTGAACTAAAAGAATGGAACAATACGATCAAGAATATTGTCGAATCAAAAGACGAAGTACGATTAGCAATGGTTGGAAAATACGCTGAGCTGGCTGATAGTTACGTCAGCATAAACCATGCACTTGCACATGCTAGTGGCATCCTAAAATCAAGAGTGAAGATAGAATGGATCGAGTCAGAAGAGCTTGAAGAACAGAAGCTTGACACTCAGAAACTTAGGGAATACGATGGCGTAATCTTACCTGGAGGTTTCGGAAGTAGAGGAAGCGAGGGGAAAATTATTGCCGCGAACTGTGCCAGAATGGACAAAATTCCGTTCTTGGGACTTTGTTTTGGCTTACAACTGGCAATTGTCTCTTTTGCAAGAAGTGTTCTTGGATATGGGAAAGCTAATTCCACAGAAATTGATCCGAAGACATCCTTTCCTGTTATAGACCTGCTTCCGGAACAAAGGGATATGAAAGCACTTGGTGGAACAATGAGGCTTGGAGGACACACTGTGATAATCGTAGAGGGAACGAAAGCGTATGAACTGTATGGCGTCAAGAAGATTAGGGAGAGACACAGACATCGATATGAGGTGAACCCAAAGTACTGGGATGCTCTTCAGAAAGGAGGACTTGTCTTCTCAGGATACAGTGAAGATATGAGGAGGATAGAGGTCATAGAAATACGTGATCATCCTTTTTACATGGCTTCACAATATCATCCAGAGTTCGTAAGCAGGCCTGGAAAACCTGACCCAATATTTAGAGGCTTCATTGAAATGTGTATTGAGAAGAGGAGAGGCACTATTTAGAAATCTTAACCAGCCTAGGCTCAACTAACCAGTACAGTGAGTAGGCTAGGACTGAACCAAAGAGCATTTGAATGATGTTGTATGGAAGCTCAACTAAGGCAGCAGCAGGAGTCATTATGTAACTCTCGAAGACAAAGTATGACAATACCATGAACGAGCCTCCAATTATCCCACAGGAATAGGCTAAAAGTTTCGACTTAGCATGGAATCTGACAAAGATTGCCCCGACTATGAATCCTTCAACACCTTTTGCTATAAAGGTAATAGGAGCAAACCCAGAATATCCTGAGAGAATGTCAGCCAAAGAAGAACCTGTTCCTCCTGCAATTAGGCCGACATAACCACCATAAAGCATCCCAATCAGTATAACCATGGCATCGCCGAAGTTAAAGTATCCTTGTGTGGCAGGTATAGGAATTCTAATTAATATCGTCATTACCGTAACCAATGGAATCATTAAGCTGATTATGGCAATGGTTACGACCTTCACAACTTACTTCTATCATTTTGATGGCTTTTAACTTTTTCACATTTTATCATAGGAAAACTATTTAGCTTTGAGTCTTACTATTACTCAAAAGGCGCAACCTGGTTTGTCTTCAGCCGAGATAGCTGCTAACTTCTTGAAAATGCTCGAAGATCGAGACCTCTCTATACTTCATGCGCTTGGAAGATCAATTAATTCATTTAAGGAATTAAAGATAAATCACATCGGAAAACTCACAAAATTACATGAAGATGAAGTAAATTTCAGACTCTTGAGACTCCAGAAGATGAAGATGATTTCAAAAGGCGAATCAGGATATTATCTTGCCACAGCAGGATTGGATGCTGTAGTACTGAAAGCTTTTGTCAGCAACGGCCTTATTTCCGCTTTTGGTGGAAACATGGGCGTTGGCAAAGAAGCAGATGTATTTGAAGTCATTGACGAAAAAGGCATTGAACGTGTCATAAAATTCTATCGCCTCGGAAGGATAAGCTTTCGGGGTGTCAAGAAGAAAAGAAATCTCCTTCCATCTTTAGAAAGCTCAAAATGGCTCAAAGCCTGCATAAATGCTGCTGGGAAAGAATTCTACGCTCTCAAACAAGTTCACCTTGCGGGAGGTAAAGTTCCAGAAGCTATCGCAAGAGAAGGACATGCAATATTAATGCAGAAGATTGACGGCACACTTCTCTGCAAAACTCCCAAATTGCAGGATCCGTTGAAAATGCTTGAAGAGATACTACGTACTTTGCGGACTGCCTTTTTCGAAGTTAAGATTGTCAATGGTGACCTTAGCGAATACAATGTGCTGTATGATGGAAAGAACTGTTATGTTATTGATTGGCCCCAAGCTGTCGAAGTTGGAAAGTCGGATAGCGGGAGGCTCTTGAAGAGGGATATCGAAAATATTGTAAGATTTTTTAAAAGGAAATATCAAATCGAATATTCATTCGACAAAGCATATGACTATGTTACGAAGTAAAGAGTTATGTTCTGGCAAACGTTGTTCTACCATCTAAGAGTTCCGTCTTGTGCCTTGAAAAATGGGACAATAGTAAAATGAACTCCAATCAAATCTACATTTCTATATAGACCAATAAGTCTCAACTTATGAGGATTCTTCAGAAGTATCCTCTGTACTTTTTTCTATATGCCTGAACTGTTCTTGAAGCATACAAATAGAACATTATTTCCCCTTATGATCACTGTACCATAACTTGCCGACTGTTGTCCATCATTGAATTCTTCAGTATCTTCCAGTATCATATTCATATAAATATCCGCGTTCACCATTGTGCCACGATATTCAATATTACTCTTCAGCCTGACGACTACTTCTTTCTGTATCATCTTCTGAAGGACGTTTAAGGGCCTCTTTGGTTGTATAGACATTTTGATACATCGTTATGATACCTACCTTTTAAACATACACATAAAAACATTACCATCAACTTCTGGCATCTGTCATCAATCAAAGGGAGATTGAGTTATGTAATAGCGGAAATTGCTCCATAATGAATTCGCGATTAAGGAGATACATCAAAGTGCTTGTCTAATGTTTCCTCTATTGCTCTAAGAGTTAGAAGCTCAGATAGAGCTCTAATATCCAATTTCCTGAAAGAGAGACTTTTCTTCACCAAGATAGCTCTTCCAGATTTTGTTATCGAGGGTGCACATAGTATTCCTCGTAATGGCTTCGATTGAGCTCTTAAGTATCGGTCAAGTTGTTTCACAGAATCAACTCCAGCTACACGCCTCTTTACTTCCACGATAACAAAGTTCCCTTTTCCATCAACACCTGTGAAATCTGCGATTCCTGAAGCCAAGGCTTTCTCTCTTGATACAAGTCTCAGACCTTGCTCAATGTATTCCGGATGGGAGAAGAGTATGTCGCATAGAATGTCTTCTGTAGGACCCATGACAAATCTTCCATTATCAGTAAGAGATGCTGAGAGAACGGCGTGCATTGTTTCAAACACAATCCTTAGAAACTCCTTAGGCCTTCTTCGCTCGGATAGGATAGTGATCTTCTCTATTTCCAAACTGCACTTGATCCGACATCCTGGAGGCTGCCAATTCACTGGCTTATACCCGAAGCTTCGATGAACGATGACAGAACCGTCTTCTTTAACAATAAGTAAACGCTCTCCTTGGCTAAGGTTCGAAGAGCTTCTACCAAGATATTCGACATTGAAAGCGCCAATACAGATCAGCAGCTTTTTAGACTTCAATGATTCATTTATGAAATCACATGCCTTATTCAAAGCGGGGTAAAGCATAATATTTATCATATGATCGAGTGTAAGGCAGCATAAGAATTAAAGTTTAGGGAGGAAGGGCTCGTGGCCAAGTACGGATTAAGGCATCAGCCTCCGAAGCTGGGGATCGTGGGTTCAAATCCCACCGGGCCCGCTATTATAACGATTAACTGTCTAAGTAAGTTTTTTGTGGACTTCAACGAATTCTTTCTCGTTGTATTATCAGCAATTCATAATGGCACCGCTTACAGAAAACGAGAATTCTGGTCAAGGCTTCCCATGGAAGCTTGGAAAAGCTTGAGGAGCTGGAGTCGAAGTAAAGCTATTGAATTATGTAAAGAGTACATAGGGATAAACATGAAGTTCGTTTGTTCAGTCAATGTTGGGGCTGTCTAAAATCTTCAAAAGAACCGAGCAAAATGTGTTTCTACAACCCTCCAGAAAACCGCAGATGCAAATATGTCAACGAACTCTTCGATAATCGATAAGGCTGAAGCGGGACGAGGATACTGGAGTTCCTCCATACGAAACATTGAAATCGCTCGGTTTAGAAGATTTGACTAAAGACAGGAAATGACCATGATCATAAACGAAATACAGGCAAAATCCATTCTCTCCAAATCGAAGGTCTATCCCTATGTAATCAATCCCTATACGGGTTGTGAGCATGGTTGTTCGTACTGCTACGCTCGTTTTATGAAGAGATTTTCGGGACACAGGGAACCTTGGGGCCAATTTGTCGATGTTAAGGTTAACGCTCCCGATTTATTAAGGCTGGAAATTACCAAGAAAAAACCGGGTAGGGTTTGGGTTAGTGGAGTATGTGATCCATACCAACCGATAGAGGCAAAATATAAGCTCACACGGGAATGCCTGGAAATACTGGCGTATAATGACTGGCCTGTCGTAGTCCAAACACGATCTCCCCTAGTCCTGCGAGACATGGATATTCTAAAAGAAGGAAGAGATTTTGAAGTTGGCCTCAGTATCACCACTGCCGATGATAGCATTAGGAGACTATTCGAACCAGGTGCTCCCCCAATAAAGGATAGGATGGACGCACTTGATGAATTGCACCGGGCTGGTATCAGGACTTATGTCATGATCGCACCGATGCTCCCGGGGTCAGAAGGTCTCGCGGAAATACTTGCGGGAAAGGTCGACTATGTGATAGTTGACAGGATGAACTATCATCATGCCGATTGGGTGTACAGGAAATACGGTCTGGATGACAAGAAAACCGATGATTTCTTTTACAGGACAAGACGGGAGATCATCTCAGCATTCGGGAAATTGGGCATCGATGTCATAGGATAATCGCGCGCTTATGTTATTTATGTTACTGCTGCCATTGTCTCGAAAGTGAAGATTAAGATGTCTGAGAAGAAGTGGCTTAGTCATCCCCGAAAGAACCCTTTGGTCCCAAGAAGACTTTTTTTCTTTTTTTAATTAGCGCGATTTCGCCAGTGTTTGATGTCGTATATTGTATTTTCCACTGTGCATTTGGTGCAGTGGAAAGCATCCTCTGAAAGCAGGCACATGTCAGCATATTTGCATTTTGCGCCAAAGGATTGAAGTATCCGATAGCTGAGGCGACTTAATTTTGGATTCATGCTCTAAATCTATGTTCCTTTTGTGTGCGTCTGAAATAAACTTTCTTAAATACGATTAGTAAAAGCGTGTTCCAACTGTTCCAACATCACCCGATTATCGGTCAGTTTACTATTATCTTTAGCTCCCTTCCTAACTCTTCTTCGGTTGACTTATCCCTGACTTGTTTTTCTTAACATCTGTTTAAGCTCTTTTTCTATCAGCGTTCATAGCGTCAGACATTAGATTGGCGTCAAAATATCGTCAAAAAAACCGTCAAAAATCACGGTCAAAAAAACCGTCAAAAAACAGTTTTTTGACGCACATCCTGTTATGCTCTCTAGTGCTTGTTTTGGGTTTAGTCTGGGGCTTTTCCTAGTGTCTTAATCCCTTTTTTTGACGACATCACCTGTACAGCTTTTCCACAGCAGCTATTATGGAATTTGACAAATGCGTCCTTTTGAGTTCACCCTTCTCCATACAGTTCAGGAGGGCGTCCACTGTCTGCACGGACCTTAAATCTAGGGTTTACGCCATATTCTCTACTGATGGTTTTTAGGGTTTATCCGAAGCTTTACCGATCGCCCTGAGGCCTTTTTCAGTCAGCTCAATTCTAAAACCAGTTCCGCTTGGGTTTTCGAAGACTCTGATGTATCCGCCATCAACCATCAATTTCCTAAAGGAGAACATGGCCTCCTTCGACTTTAAGCCGACGATCCGCGCCCCATGATTGAGCGTCGGGTAGTCTTTGACCTGTTCGATCTTCTTGAGCCTCTCAATATATTTGGGTTTCAAGCTTGGGCCTTCTGGAACAGGCTCGACCTTGACCTTAGCTTTGATCTTATCAACGACGGTATCGTATATCGGTTTATCTATTACGTGAATATCCAGCAGCCTATGTAATAGTGTTTGTAAACTTCCATTGCCATATTCCCTTACCCAGGCGATGAACTTGTCAGGAAGTTCAAGTGGATGCTTAAAACCTTTGACGTTGTAGGTGGTCAAAAAGTTGCCTTTCTTATCTGGTGCATGCGCTACGATTCTGACTTCCGATGAATCCTTTTTTCCTTCGATCAAATGCTGGAGGAGAATAAAAGGAGTTTTGAACAGAGGATAAGGGCTAGTTCCAGCTTCTTTTGGACTTAGATAGTGTGCGAAGTACTGTGTTCCTTCTATGAGGTTGTTGGGGCGTTTGATCAATGGTTCTACTGGGACTTCTATTATGACGTGGATTCTATCAGCTATCC
Organism: Nitrososphaeria archaeon; assembly: GCA_963760525.1. Classification (GTDB taxonomy): domain Archaea; phylum Thermoproteota; class Nitrososphaeria; order JACIWG01; family JACIWG01; genus CAVXDT01. The sequence goes on along the minus strand of CAVXDT010000003.1, from coordinate 197,437 downwards.
ATTCTATGCAGTCGACGCCTTCCTCTAAATACTTAAGTTTCAAACAAGAGAATTTCCAAACCGAATAGTTGTTCAGGTTAAAGCCAGGACGTATGTATCCAAATTGCTCATATATTTGACCTACTAGCTGCGCAATATTCGCCACAATTTCATGAAGCCGGTCTTTTGAGACTATTTGGGTGTCTTTCACATCCCACTCTCCAATATACGTTTCTGCTACAATTCTGTATGCTTCAAACTGGACTTGACATAATGCCCATAAGGCATGATTCCTATCCAAAGGTTCACGCCTGAAGCTACCTAAAAGATAATTTGGTTTTCCTAATATATCATCCAATAAATCAATTTTTGATTGTATATGTCGTCGAATATCGTCTATGTCATCCATTGCTTTATTTAATACGAGTCTAGTTCATAAGATTTTTCCTTGCTCGAGTTATGAAATTTGTATGTGCCTTTCCCCAGGAATGCGATGATGTTGTGGTCTCTTAATACTTGGAGCTGTTGGCGGATCTTGGGGCGGATGTGCCTGTTGCTTGGGTGGAGCTTGGCTAATTCCTTCTCAAACCTGTAAACCTAATCTAACGTGAACGTTTCACTATCTAGTTTTCTGACGCATGCGAGCACGTCCGCCAGCCAGTTTCGTGATGGGGGATAAAAGAATTCTGTTCAGCGCCTTAACTAAATGGTTTAACAATTAGAATCTATCATTCATCATCTCAACATAATTAACCCGAATATATCCGTGAAATTCTTATCAGTGACATGGATATAGAGTTAAGCAGGTGATTGGGATGTCAAAGAAAGAAAAAAGCAGAAGAAAAAGGATGAGGTAAGTAAATGCTCGGATGCTTCCTGTAAGATATAATTATCTGTTACTCGTGTTTGAGGAGACTTTGTAAGCTTTTTACATATCCCTTATTTGATAAAAGACCCTCCCTCTCCCCTAAGGGTCCTCTATTCAATAAATAGTATTGACGGAATATTCGCTTTGGGAGGTTTAGGAAGATGACTGTAAACGTAATATTATGTATATGGAGTTCCATGACTTAGATGGCATCGGTTAAAGGGAGAAAGGCCACTTTTTACACAAAACCCAAAACAAAAAAAGAAATAATGGTTGGAGAGAAAAAAAGAATCTTATCTGATAAAAGTATTTTCATAGTGCATGGGAGAGATGATAAGCCCGTTCAAGAACTAAAACTGATACTCCTTGAAATAGGACTTGATCCAATAGTCCTCCACGAGCAACCGGGTGGAAGTAGGACAATTGTTGAAAAGATTGAAAAATATTCAGATGTGGGATTCGTATTTGTGATTTTGACTCAAGATGATGTTGGTGGAACGGTGGATAGTTTTAGGACCGCGCTAATAAGTTCTGCAGAAGCAGGTCTAGGCTGGGAGGATATCCTCGGAGATCTTATGAATTTTAGAGCACGTCAAAATGTCATTTTGGAATTTGGTTATTTCATGGGCTTATTAGGTCGCGATAGAGTCTGCTGCCTGTATAAGGGAGAAATTGAATTGCCTTCTGATATTCATGGAATAGTTTACATGGAGTTTGAGGATTCAGTAAATGAAAAACGCCTAAGCATAATGAAGGAACTGAAAGAGGCCGGCTATAAATTAAATATCTAAACACACCCGTTATTGGTATTTTCACAATGAAACTATCTTAGTATTAGAAAAAGGAATTAATTAACCTTTGAAGAGTGACCGCATCATCGAAACGAGTTCATCATTGTAAGGTAGAAGTGGCATCGCTGCCGTCTCCGCGTTGGCTGTTCCTTTCGGGTTGCCATCGAGGTATGCTAGACTTGTTACTGAATTGAACTAACGACAATGGTGATTAAGAGCAGGGTTGAAATGCCTATTACGATTAGTGTTTTCGTTTGTTGTTTCATGTCTCGATTTGCCTGACTGTCTTGTTTATTACGCCGTTAGAAGCTTTTTCTTAGCTATCGTCTCCTCTATCCTCTTCTTCGCGTCGACCTTCTGATAAATTTCCATCGCTTGATCCAAGAATAGGAAGGCCTTTTCCTTGTCGCCCTCTCCATTCTTTTCTAGGTACATCAAACCGTATTCGTAAAGGAGATCAGCGAATTCTATGACATTCCATTTCTCCGCTTGCATGGATTTGTATCCTTGAAGGCTCACTTCAAAGTGTCGAATGGATTCCTCCCAATCCTTTTTCTGTCTAAAAAGAATCCCCCGCAATCTTCCAACTCGGGAAATGAGCAACTTGCTATCTACTTTTATAGCATGCTCGTGGGTTTCATCCATCAGCTCCTTGGCTTTTTCAACCTCTCCCCTCTTCAGGTACAATCTGGAGAGGGGAGGAAAATCCGTGCCGAACTTGCTATCCATGTCCCCAGCGGTTTCATCAATTCTAACCGCCTCCTTCATGTACTTCTCGGCCTGCGCATAGTCACCCTTTTCCATGTGCAGTTCGCCGAGTTCCACGTTTACGTAGGAGGATAGCTGGTACTCTCCAACTTCATCAGCGACATGAAGGGCTACCATCAAATATTCAAGGCTCCTTTCCCATTCTCCTAGAATCCTGTAACCCCATCCGAGACCTGTTATCACCATTGGCAAGTGAACCTTGTACTTGATCCTCTTATCCAAAGCCATGATTTCTTCTGCTATTGAGATTGCCTTTTTGACTTCCCCCATCTGCCCGTAAGATTGGGCTAGGTTGAGGTCAAGCCATGCTCGACTATACAAGGCGCCTGCCTTTCTCGCGAGCTCCGATCCCTTCTGGGAGGTCTCAAACATCTTCTGAAACTGTCCCATGCTACTGTAATTCACGACCATATTGTTGTATTGGGTAAGGGCGTCTGTTATGAAGTCGTTCTCCAGGGCTATTTTGAGCCCCTGCTCGTGATACTCTACTGTATTATCGTATTCTCCGGACTTCATGCTCAGCACCATTAAATCGATAAAACAGTGCGAGAGAACCTCGAGGGCATGGAATCTCTGAGCTAGTTCAAAGGCCTTCTTAGCATAAAACAGGGATTCGCTGAAGGATTTGCCACTCCGCCACAGCATATGAGAAATGTCCTCGTATAGGGCGGCGAGTTCCACGCTCTCTGGTTCCTTTTCAAGAATTTCAAGCGCCATATGATGGTGTTCGGAGGCTTTTTCCTTGTCACCGATAAATTGCCAATACACAAATGCCATCTTAGCGTGAAGCCTTGCGACGCCTTTGTTATCCCTTATCTGATGACATAACGTTATCGCTCTATTGAGGTATTCTATACAGGCGTTATTTTCTCCCATCCACGTTTTGAGGTCGCCGAGCCTTGTCAACAGTTGAATCTGCTCTTCGACAGGACCTTTTTTCTCTTCGAGGAGACTAAGCGCATGTCGAAGATATGAGAAAGCTTCATCGTGCGCGTACACCTTCTGCGCCTTCTCTCCTGCCTTCAAGAAGTAAGTAAGCGCTTTATCCTTGTCACCGCCCTCCAGAAAATGATAGGCGAGTTCCCCGAGATGTTCGTCAATCTTATTCGCGTACACTTTTTCTATGGTGCACCCTACGAGATTATGTAATCTCTTATGCCTTAGAAGGCTGACTTCCTCGTGAACGACATCCCTGATCATTACATCCGTAAAGGAGTACATGTCCTCTCCACGGATTACCCTCTCTTTGACAAAACCCGCTTTGATTGTCTCTTCCATCAGCTCGAGCAGCTTGTCTTCTTCGATGCTTGTGGCCTCATGTAGCACCTTGAAGGTGAAATCGTTCCCAATAAAGGAAGCTGTGGTCAAAACGTTCTGACATTCATCGTCCAAGCGATTCAATCTGGTCTTGATGATGCTCTTGACGGTCTTCGGAAACTCGATCTTGGTGACCTCCCCAATTTCCCATCCGCTAGCGTCGCGGTAAATGACTCCCTCCTCTCTAAGAGACCTTATCACTTCTTCTACGAAAAAGGGATTGCCTTTTGTCTTCTCATAAACCAGCTCGCAAAACTCCTTTGGGACGTCCTCCTTTTCCAGAATACGCTTGACCGTCTCCTGAACATCGTCGAAAGGCATGCGCTTTAGCTCGACGGATTGCAGCAGACGCTCCCTGTTCAATTCAGCCAGAATCGGAGATAGGGGGTGCGCGTCATCGACGTCCGTGTTACGATAAGCGCCCAAGACCAGCAGCGGTTCCTTGCGGACGCCTTGGGCCAGATAATGGACGAGTAAAAGGGAGGACGGATCAGCCCACTGCAGGTCATCGAGGACAAGAAGCAGAGGGGACTCTTTTGAAACGTTTTCAACGAACTGTAACACGGCTTCAAAAAGCCTTTCGCGTTCTTGCTCAGGGCCTATCGGAGGGGATTCCGGGAAGGTTCCCAGCTTCTGCCTCAGCTCAGGAGCCAATTTGGATATTTCACTTGGATAGAAGCCGATGATCTTGAACAGCTGCTCAGGAGTGCGAGTCACAAAACAATCTCTTATCACGTCCTTCCAGAGGACGTAGGGCAGAACACCGCCCATCCTGAACAGAGCCGGGCATCTGCCGGATAGGACCTGCATACCACGTAAACGCGCGTAGGATGCCAGTTCTCTGGCCAACCTAGTTTTACCGATACCCGCTTCACCGCACAGGAAGACAAGACCCCTCTCCTGTCGAATCACCCTATCGACAGCCTCCCTTAGAAGCTTCATTTCCTCAGCTCTGTCGACTAACTGAATTTCTCCTATGATTGAGAGTGGGGAAACTGAACTAATAGTAATACTGGGCGTCTGGGTAGGACTGCTGGCTATTTGCTCCAATGAAGTCTGAGCGATGATCTTTAATGCCGCAAGCAGATCGGCTGCTGACTGATATCTCTTTTCTGGTTCTTTTTGGAGAAGCTTCATGATGCATTCGACCAACGGTTGCGGGATCTTAGGGTTCAACCTGCTGGGGGAAATCGGATAATCGTGAACGTGACCGAAGATGACCTTCAAGGGGTCTTCTCCGGTGAAAGGCGGTCTTCCACAGACCATTTCATACAAGACCGCACCATACGAGTAAAGGTCTGACCTCGCATCAGCACTTTTTCCCAACGCTATCTCAGGGGCAACGTAGGCCACTGTGCCGACAATAATGCCTTCACGTGTAACACCTGGCTGGCCAAGGATCTTAGCCAAACCGAAATCCATAAGCTTCGCAATCCCAAATTCGTTTATCATGATGTTCTCTGGCTTAATGTCCCTGTGGAGAACTCCCTGAGAGTGAGCGTATTTGAGGGCTTCGCAGATATCCATGCTGATCCTCAACACGGTCTGCAGGTCACATTTGCCCTCTGGATAGGTTTCCAAGAGTACCCGAAGGCTCATTCCATCAATGAATTCGAGCACTAAAAAGTGTTTGGCATCCTCCTTCCCAATGTCGTAAATGCTGACGATGTTAGGATGGTTGAGCTTAGCCACAGCTTGCGCCTCGCGCATGAAGCGCGAAAGAATTTCCTCCGTTAAGACCTCGCTTTTGAGCATCTTGATTGCGACAACCCTGTCTAAAGTGGTGTCCCTAACCTTGTAAACTATACCTCTTCCACCTTCGCCAAGCTTCTTCAAGATAGTGTACCTTCCATTCTGCAGGTGTTGTAGGCAGGACAAACATCCATTATCATCATTTCTATTATTTAATCTTTAATAATGGAGCTTAAAACAAAGGTGCAGTTAAGTTTGTCTTTCAAGATTTCATTAATAGCGGGTATATGATTTCAAGAATAGTTGTAGCGAAAGGAAACTGCATCTTAGAGGTCATATATAGAAGATTCAAGTATTGTACAAGTAGAAATAATGTAACAAATGAAGAATAGCGTTTATCGTTGTTTACCCCAAAGCCCTATGTTCTTCCTGTTTCTACCCCTCTTTTTCATTTTTGTATGACCTGTCAATTCAGAACCACATCACCTTCTTACTACTTCTATAAATTCATTGGCAAGGAAGGAATACACCTAGACGGAATAGGATTAAAATCCAGATCTTTTCAAAACCCTTTTGAACAGGTGAGAAATGAGGCGAGGTAACTGGTTACTTGAATATTAAGACAAATAGAAATCAAGGGTTGGAGAAACTCACTATTATCATAATGTTAAGTGCTCTGGGCGGAACTACAAGTGTCATAATAGGGTACATAGGTAGCTTATTTTCGTCTATCTTCCCGATATCTTTTATCGCTTCTCAAGGACTTTCTGGGTTACACGTATTCTGGTTAATTTTGTCCAAGAAACTAGTGAAAAGGGAAGGTTCTGGAACTATGACAGGAGCTCTTAAAGGTTTGGTTGAGCTTTTCCTTTCCAGTCATCTTGGTATTTTCGTATTTTTGGTATCACTTGTAGAAGGTGTTGTTGTAGACCTGACGTTTATTGTTTTCCATAAATTGGAAAATTCTGCTATTTACATTGCCGGCGGCTTTTCTTCAGCCAGCAATATTTTTGTTCTACAAATGACGTTGCTTCCTGAACTACCACTCTATATTATTGTATTAATGTACATGACTTCTTTTGCCTCAGGATTACTTTTCGGAGGCTACCTTGTAAAACGAGTCTCCGATGTTATACCTGCAGATTTTCAAACCTCGAGCTAAAGGAATTGCTCTTTTCCAGAAACTGGCCCATTTACATCTATGAATCTTACTGGATATGTGACTTTACCTTTACCAGCTTATTTCTTACTTCGAATTACAACAGCATTTGTTTGGATTCCATGTTTTGATTATGTCATTTAATACTGCATATGCAGTTTGAGTTGGCCCTTTGAACTGTGCTGAAACAAACACTTCTTGTGATGTCTTGAAGACAAATTTAACACCCATTTTGTCTTGACTGACTGTTGCTAATGGATCGTCTGCTGATATTTGTCTTGGAGCAACACTCATATGAATCTTGTCTGCGTTTTTTATTATCTCACATACAAGTTTAACTTTCTTATTTGATTTCAGAGCCTCTTTGATCAGCGATTCAATATTTCTAATTCCTTGAACTTTGACATCTTTTAGCTTTGCATCCTTTCCAAATAGCACATTGGCTGTTATGACAACTTTCCTTGCAGCGTCAATGCCATCTACGTCATCTGAATACTCAGTTTCAGCCCAACCAGCTCTAATCGCTTCATTAAGAGCTTCTTCGAAGCTTCTTCCTTTCTCCATTTCTCCTATTATGAAGTTTGTTGTAGCATTTAGTATCCCTTCAATTTTCAAAATATCATCAGCTATGAAACATGAGTTTATCAAACAGAATATTGGAACATGAGCTGCAACTGTCGCCTCGTAAAGTAGTTGGACGCGATTATCTTCAGCTGATCTTTTCAGCTTTTTGTATGCTACTACAAGAGGACCCTTATTCGCTGTGACCACATTCTTTCCGGATTTTAAGGCAGCTTTAATATTGGAAAGACCCGGTTCTCCAGTTGAAGTTGAAGGTGTTAATTCCACGACAACATCGGAAGATATATTTTCTATCGCATTTAGAGAAGTGTATTCTTTAATGTATTTTTTGAAGCCTTTCCATCCAAGCTGCTTATATTTTAGAATATCATCTAAGTTAAGGCCATCTTCGTCAATTGCTGTACCTCTTGAGTCAGAAACCGAGACTATTCTCAAGTCAAGTCCCATTGAATCTAATTTATCTTGCCTGTTCATTATAAGTTCCACTAGACTTTTACCAACATTTCCTAGGCCTATTATTTGCACTTTCATATTATTGACCTAATGGACGTGGTTATTTTAAAGTTAAATTGTGAGGTTTCCCATCTGGATTGCTTAGAGTCTTGGAAGCTGTTGTAAGTGAATCCAAACGCAGGGGAAATATTGTTTACATTAAGAGCAAAAGCGAGTTTATGACAAAATAGAACTGTCTATATTATCTTATCCTTTATGTAAACGCCTTCACTATACAAGTTCTTAGTTCTAGTTTCAGTAATAGTCTCTTTAATGCCTTCTTCTAGAGTGTAGGAGGGTTTCCATCCAATCTCTTGCTGGGCTAAGCTGTCGTCTAGGAACAGCCCTCGAGGAACAGGAGAACTTGCTTGACGAAATTTTATAATCGCTTCTGGCAAAATGTTCTTTACAATTTCAGCAACCTCACCAAATGTTCGATTCTCTCCTCCAATGTTGTAAACTCTTTTTCGAGGACTTCGAGCATTACATAGAGTGATTAGAGCGTTAGCTGTGTCTTTAACATAAAGCCAGTTGCTTACAAAGTCAGGAGCATGGGGAATCTCTACTGGTTTCCCATGAGCGGGGTTTTCAATTATTCGACTCCTTTCATGATAAGCATATGGGTCTCCTGGGCCATACACCAATAGATATCTTACAGCGCGGAAATCAAGGCCGTAAGTGTTAAAGTACCATAACCCATACAACTCACCTAGAAGCTTTGTGGCACCATAAGTCGTTTCAGGATATTTGGGGAAATCATCGTCTACCCTAACCAAGCTCTGGTTTTTCTCTGAATAAGGTGCGCCTGAGAATATTGCCACTGTACTAGTGAACAATACCTTTCTAATGTCCATTATCCTACTTGCCTCTAATATATTGGTAGTTCCTCCGATATTGACTTTTACAGCTCTCACTGGAACCTTATCACATATTCCAGCTAGAAGAGATGCTGTATGATAGATGCAATCTATGTCGTACTTCTTCAGAGTATCTATCACCTCGTCGAAGCTGGAGACATCTCCTTGTATGAACACTATCTTATCTGCTAAATCCTTTATGAATTTGAAGTTGGAAGAAATATCAAAAACGACGACATTTTCACCTTGTTCAACAAGTTTTCTAACAAGGTGAGAAGCTATAAACCCTGTTCCTCCAGTAACCATAATCAACTAAGTTCGCCAACTTGGTAACTTTAAATGATATATTAATCTACTCTTGTTTATTGCTGCAGACAAAGACTCTTAACTTCCTATGAATAGTCAAGATGGGTAATATGCATTATGAGAGGGAGCGTAAAAGGAGATCCTGATTGGTTCCTTTGAAATACTCGTACTCTGAACGATTAAAGATCAAAGCTCAAAAAGGACATATTCCTAAGCTTAACTGATTTATTGCATTACCATTCATATTCTTCCTGTTAGAAAACGTTGCCTACCATTCAGATCAATTTCTCTAACTGTATTAGAAAATGATCGATTTTAACAAAGAGCTCGTCTGTTAGTGCAGGGAGTGGGATTTGAACCCACGAACCCCTACGGGACAGGTTCTAAGCCCCGCGCCATTGACCAGACTAGGCGACCCCTGCTTCCTTTGAGTTTTGGGGAATTGGTTTTTTAAACCTATTCCTCCTACTTTTCAGCATGGAAAGGGTCTAACTAACATGATTCGACCAGCGAACAGCTAAACGAAAGCTCTTATTTTTGATTTTCAGTTGAGATGCATTTCGTCACAGGGCGTGTCCTACCCTCAGTGCAGATTAGTCTCATCACGCGCTGCCTTTAATGTACCACTATTTTTACTTTTCCTAAACTGGGAAACCTTCGATTAAGAATCGAAGCAAAAGTGCCGCACGCAAAATTTTTCCGTTGAGCATTTGTTTAAAGTACTTTGCATGTGGTGAGGAATCGACTTCTGGAGAAATTTCATCCACCTGGGTAAAGGATGCAACATGATTAGATTCTTTTTGCTTTCTGGAGTATCTTTCAAATCTTCATAATGATGAGCTTCTTAGACGTTCGTACTCCGCAAGATCAGGGAAACGTTCTTTCTGTATTCTAGTGACATAGAGGACGTCCAGGTCGGGAAAGCTTCTTCCACATTCTCGAGTACTCTGACATTTTGATTTTTTTTCCAGTCGAAAAATATCTCTCTTCTAACACTAAGCATCGGATGGGATATCAATTTGACTTCTACATCGAAGATAGATAGACCATATAGTAGAGAGTAGACCGTTCGTCCATATTTCAGGTCTCCCAGCAACCCTATTTTCAAGCCATCAATGGAACCTTTCTCCTCAATTATTGTGTAGAGATCGAGCATGGCTTGTGTTGGATGTTCTTCTGTTCCACTTCCACCGTTTATTAAGGTTTACTCGCAATCTCTGCTGCATATCTAGCTGCACCATCATTAGGATGGCGTAAGACAATAAGGTCAACGTAGTTGTCCACTGTTCTAATTGTGTCTGCAAGATTTTCTCCTTTTTCTATGAAGAAACTCTTGGTTCAGCGAAACCTAATGAACGCCCTCCAAGCCATAACATTGCTGCTTCAAAACTTAGCCTAGTTCGCGTACTAGGTTCGAAGAATAGATAACCCAGAATCTTATCCCCAAGGAGATTGATTCTCTTTTGAGCAGGCATTTTCTCAATTTGGTTGGCTTTTTTGAAAAGATACTGTAAGTCATTTCTGGAAAAATCCTTTATTGAAATCACATCGCGGTCTCTAAAGGGTTATTATTGCTCATCTCCTAAAAGATAGAATCGTTCGAAATAAAAATATATGGGAAGAACATGAGGAAGTGATGGTATAGATGTCCAAGAAGGAGCTTATCGTCCAAAAGATAACGGAGGGAACAGTTATTGACCACATAGATTCTGGGAAAGCTCTTCATGTTCTCTCTATGTTGGGGATAACTGGTAGCGAAGGAAAAGTCATCACGGTCGCTATAAATGTTCCAAGCAAGAAATATAATAAGAAAGACATAATAAAAATTGAAAACATTTATCTGTCCCCTGAAACAACAAACAAGATTTCTCTTATTGCACCTCACGCCACGGTCAATATCATAAAAGACTATGAGGTAATCGAAAAAAGGTCTCTTAAGATACCGAAACAGTTTTCTGGTATGTTCAAATGCCCTAACCCGAATTGCATAACAAATTCTGGAGAAAAGGTGGAAACTTGCTTTTATGTTCCATCAGGGAATCCACCTCTACTTCGATGCAAGTATTGTGATAGGATATATCCATCTAATGAATTAGTTTAGGCGGAGGAACGTGGTGTCTCATGGAAATTGTCAAGCTCGAAGTCTACAGGTCATGTAACATAGGTATATTTCTGAAATGTAATGAAAAAGTTCTCCTGGTTCCCAAAGGATTGGCGGAAACTAAAGTGGAAAAGCTCTCCGCCAGTGTCCACGTACCATATGTGTATACCTCCGTCAATGGGCTGAGAATTATTGGACCTTTGGTATCGATGAACAGTAATGGCATACTTGTGTCTAAATTCATTGAGGATGATGAACTAGAGAGTCTAAGGCAAGATACAGGGCTTAAAGTAGAGAGATTTCCTTCAAATTTTACTGCAATAGGAAACTTATTAGCTACCAATGACCATGGAGCGGTCGCTTCTAACCTCTTGTCAACGGTTCAGGTGAATTTCATTAGGGATGTGCTTGATGTTCCTGTCGAAAGAATGAGCATAGCTGGATACATATACACGGGTTCGATGATCTTCTCTACAAATGTTGGGACTCTAGTGCATCCTCTCTCATCTGAGAGGGAAATTCAAGAAATTGAAGCCATACTTAAGACAGATACCGTACCATGCACAATAAATGGAGGAGTGCCAATTATTTCTTCAGGAATAGTTGGAAACTCTAAGGGATTAGTCGTTGGATCCCTGACAGGAGGAAACGAAATTATGAACATTTCGATGACTTTTAAGTGACCTAGTGAAAAACCCTTTTTAACCTTAATTTTCTATGCTAGATTCGCTTAGAATATGAGTTCAACAAGCCAAGATCCAACCCAAGAGCTTCAGACAAAGGTAATGCAAATAAGATATCTTGAGAGTTATTTGCAGGATTTGTCCACGAGGGAAAGCATGGCGATGTCCGCATTACGTGAAATCGAAAATGCTGAGGTTACTGTTGGAGAATTGTCAAAGGGAGAAGGTTATGACACGCTAATACATATTGGCGGTGGAATGTATGTTTCAGGAAGTATAAATTCAATGAAGAAAGTTCTTGTCATTCTGGGTGCAGATGTTGCAGTCGAAAAAAGTGTTCAAGATACCCTTGGTCTTATCCAAGAAAGGAAACAGGGAATCAGGAACGCGATAAATGAGCTCACTCAGCAGAAGCAGCAGGCTTCCAACACGATGCAAGCTCTGAGACAAGACGTAGAGAACACTTTAGGTCGTAAGCAAAGTGCATAAGTTTTGTTCGACAAACTGAAGAACGCCTTCTCTTCGATAATATCAGCGATTTCGACAAAAGAAATCTCTGAGAAAGAACTAGACCCAATATTGAAAGAATTGACACTATCACTTGTCGAATGCGATGTTGCATACGAAGTTGCTGAAGAGATGACAAAAAGACTCAAGAATAAGATTCTCGGAGTAAAGATGCCATCTTCAGAGGTAAAGAAATTTGTGCGAGAAAGTCTCAAGCAGTCCATCTTAGAACTTTTCAAGGGCGCACAATCAATTAACATGTTTGAACGAGCTAAAGCCAAGAAGGAACAAGGCCTGCCTTTCACAGTAATCTTTCTCGGGATAAATGGCACGGGCAAGACGACCACATTGGCTAAGGTCGCTAATCTCTTCAAGAAAAGAGGGTTTTCGGTTGTCGTCGTGTGTGGTGATACGCATAGAGCGGGAGCTATAGAGCAACTTAAACAACATGCCTCAAACTTGGGCATAAGAACAATCGAACAAAAATATGGCGCGGACCCTGCTGCAGTCGCTCGAGACGGAGTGATATATGCGAAAACGCATAAAGTCGATGCAGTATTAATAGATACTGCAGGAAGAATACAGACAGACAAGAACCTAATGGAGGAAGTGCTCAAGATAGTAAGAGTTGTTAGCCCAGACCTCAAAATCTTTGTTGGTGACTCTCTCGCAGGAAACGACGCTGTGTCGCAGAGTAGAGAATTCTTGAAATACACGAGCTTTGATGGAGTGATTTTAACAAAGACTGATGCTGATGTCAAAGGAGGCAGTGCTTTATCGATAACTCATGACACTAAGAAACCAATCATGTACGTATGTACTGGACAAGGATATGATGACATAGTGGAATTTATGCCTGATAAATTCGTTGACATACTCCTTTCATTTTACTAAAACCTTAAGTTCTAGTTCAATGGAATGTGCGAATACAATGCTTAAAGGTAAATCTTTATTGTCTTTGATGGAATTGTCACTGAGGAAGTTCTGGAAATATTAGATTTCTGAATGGAATTGAAAAAGAAAAGGAAAAATGGCATATATCCTCATCTCTTGAAGAACATAGACATTAGCCTCGATATTTATGAAGCCTAGCACTCGAACTAGAATCAGCTTCAATGAGGCTATGTATGAACTTGGGGGGCACTGCATCGACCTGACTACAAATGATCTTCAGCTTGGGAAGGGGGGAAACAATAGAAGACACGGGAAAAGTACTTTCGCGCTATGTTGAAGTCATTGCAGCCAGAGTCTTCTCGCATGATGATGTGTTGAGACTTTCTGAAGCAGCTACTGTGCCAGTAATCAATAGCTCTCTCAGATCTCTATCATCCATGTCAGATTTTGCTGACTCTGCAGACAATAAAAGAAAAGAAGAACAGTTGCAAGGACTTAAACTATCTTACGTGGGAGATGGCAACAATGTCTGTAACACCCTGACTATTGGAGGAGCTCTCGTCAGGGATGAATGTTTCGTAGCATGCCCTGCTAACTATCATGCCTTTAGGATACAGTTGAGTTCGCCAAAAGTCGCTGAAAAATCTAAGAATAAGATCGCAATGTTTATATAGATGACCCTAAGGAGGCAGTTAAGGACGCAGACATCATTTATACAGATACTTTCATTTCTATGGGCGCAGAAAAAGAAAGGGAAGAAAGTCTTGAAATATTCGTACCTAAATATCAAGTTAACAGAAACTTGTTAGGCATGCTAAGGACGATTATATTTTCATGCACTGTCTCCCTGCCCATAGAAAACAGGAGGTAACAGACGAAATAATAGATGGCGAAGAATTCTGTCGTCTTCGATCAAGCAGAAAACAGGCTTGCATGTGCAAAAGGCAATATTATGCAAGCTATTGTTGAACTAGAGTGAAACTGAAGTTTGAAGATTACTTCATAGCATCTTCTAAAGACCCGGCAGGAGTAAATATCGCACACAAAGTTTCTAGAAGATTTGAACTTGAAGAGACCGAAGACAGATTTTGTGACATGCCCGTTCTTAAAAATGGCGACATTAGATTGTTGTATATCAATGTAGAAAGCATTGACCTTGACCAAATTGCATTGCCTTACGAATCAGACCTTATCGTAATGCTTTCAAAACATAAGAGCGACCAGGGAATGAAATCATTGACTGCGCATCCCACTGGGAACCTACTTAAATGAGGCAAAACTAGGAGGAAAACCTCAAATGTTGCCTATACAAACCCATGGTATATGTCCGAATATTATAGAAGTCTAGCAGAACTCGATGTGACATCCAAAATAGGTAATCTCGTCAAGTCTTTGGAAGTAACGCATCATGGGCCTACTGAAAATCAGACGCCTCTTTTCTTTGTTGAAATAGGTAGCGATGAAGAACAGTGGAGGAACCCTTCACTTGGAGAATTGACAGCTGAAGCGCTATATGAAAAATCAACGAGGAACCTAAGAAAGTTAACGCTTTTGTTGGATTTGGAGGAGGACATTATGCACCAGCCTTTTCATACTATCTGAGAAAGAGAATATAGCATTAGGTCATATGGTTTCAAAATATGCTTTGCAGGGGGAACCTTGATGAGCACTTATTCTTTCCTTATTCAGAAAAAGCTTAATGGATAAACCTAGAGCACTTGATCGACAGAAAGGGATTACCCTCAAAACATATAGAGAGCTTATTGACTTCTTTACTGATAATTCAATCGAAACTCTTAAAGATATAATAATATGTAAAATAAGGGTCTTATGAGCTCTGATACAAATGGGCCTGAAAGATTCACTACGGTCGATGAAGAGTACGATTAAGACTAACCAAGAAGACTACGTTTGAGGAGTTTAAACTCTATCTTAAACTGGTCGTATTAGGGTTAGGCGTAGTTGGTGGAATAGGTTTCGTAGTCAAACTCATAGCAAGCTTCTTGACGTTGGGAAGAGCTTCATCAAAGACTGGATATATCAACATGTCTACGGATAGCATGTTTTTCCTCGTAAGGACTATAGGAGGACAGGAACAGAATGCTGCGGAATTCGTTCAAAAGAACGCTTTCTTGAACAAGAACGATATTTACAGCATAATATATCTTACATCACAAAAAGGATATTTGATTATTGAAGGCAAAAACGGACAAGATGTTAGAGAGGTTATCGCAGGAATAAGACATATTAAGGAACTGGTTGCGGGTCTTCTCAAGATCGAAGACTTTGATAAGCTTCTAGTCAAGAAACCAGCCATCACCGAATTCACAGTTGGAGAGGTGGTTGACATAATTATGGGACCTTTCAAAGGCATGAAAGCTAAGATCACTAAGATTGACTTGTCAAAGTTGGAGGTAACCGTTATGCTTTTAGATGCCCCTTACCCACTCTCCTTGACGGTAGAGGCAGGTTACTTAAAGTCACCAAAGAGATAGTGTAAGAAATGAGCGAAAAAAAATCAGTTAACGTATTAATAACAGGTGGGGAAGCAAATGCAGGTCCACCATTAGGTCCAGCGCTTGGGCCTTTAGGCGTCAATGTAGTCGCCATTGTAAAGGAGATCAACGATACGACCAAAGAATATTCAGGAATGCGCGTTCCTGTGACCGTGGAAGTAGATACAGAGACAAAAACCTTCAACATAAAGATCGGTATACCAACTGTTTCCGCCCTACTAGCGAAGGAAGCTGGAATCCCCAAAGGCTCAGGCACAACAGGCAAAGACTTTGCGGGAAATCTGACATTTGAACAACTTCTTAAAGTTGCCAGCGTTTGCGTGCAGAAATCCTATTCAACATCCATAAAATCAGCAGCTAAAGAGGTTCTAGGATCATGTGTTAGCATGGGAATAAAAGTTGATGACAAGCTGCCCAAGCAAGTCATAGAAGAAATCAAAAGCGGACTGTATGACCAAAAGCTGAACGAAGAAGGACAGAATGCGAAATCTTAAAAAGTGGGTGTTTTCGGATTAGTTGTCCGTGAGTTCAAATGGTAACAAAAAATCAGCTTATTTCTTTAATCAAGTCTGTAAGGAATAATGCAACTAAGCGTAATTTCAAACAGTCATTTGAGGTTATATTAACTCTGAAAGATTTTGATTTCAAAAAACAAGATGTGACAATAAATGAGGTAGTCCAGCTACCACATCATTCAGGCGCCGCAGCAAAATTCTGCTTTATATGTGGAGGTGATGTGGCATTGCGAGCCAGAAAGGCTGGAATAGACCTAGTTATTGAGGCTGAGCAGCTGGACAGATTTCAAGGTAATAAGAGAGAAGGAAAGAGATTAGCTAAGGAATATGACTTCTTCTTTTCGGACCCATCACTGATGGCTAGAGTGGGTAAAGCGCTAGGCCAATATCTAGGACCAAGTGGCAAGATGCCCACGCCAGTACCGCCATCAGCTCCAATAGAGAACATTGTAGCGAGATTCAGGACATCAACCAGAGTGAGAACTCGCAATCAATTCGCTGTAGCAGCTAAGGTTGGCGACGAAGATCTCACGGAGGAACAAGTTGCAGACAATATCCTTGCTATATATGATGCTGTACAAAAGAAACTACCTCAAGGTGACAGGAACATAAGGAAAGTGTATATCAAACTCTCCATGTCTAAACCCATAAGCATGCTAGCTGGTGCAAAGGAATGAGCAAACAAAGAAAATACCCAGAAAAGAAAGAACAAATGATCTCGGAGATTGCGTCCCTTTCTCAAGGGCACAGATATTTGTGTTTGGCAAAACTGCAAAAGGTCAGATCAGTACAGCTTATGATGCTGAGAAAGGCACTCAAGAAAGATGCCAAGTTCATTGTGGTAAAGAACAGGGTGGCTCTAAAGGCTCTAAAGATGGCCAATTTTGGAGGAATAGACCAGATGAAAGATAAATTTACAGGACAACTTCTTCTAATATTCACAAATCAAAATCCCTTCAAACTGATTTTGTTCCTTTCTAAGAACAAGGTATCTCTTCCAGCAAAAGCAGGCGACATAGCCAAGGATGAAATCTTTGTTCCTGCTGGAAACACAGGACTAGCACCTGGCCCAGTACTTAGTGAGTTTAAAGAGGCAAACGTTCCGACTAGGATAGATGGTGGAAGCATCTGGATAGCGAAGGACACAGTAGTAGCTAGGGAAGGAGACAAAATATCTCCTAAACTAGCGGGATTACTTAACAGATTGAACATTAAGCCAATAAAGGCAGGACTTTCAATCTCGTTCTCTGTGATAGACGGTGTACTATTGAAGGAGAACGAACTTATATTAAATATAGAACAGTTTTCTAAAGATGTTCAAAAAGCTTTTTCAGACGCAAAGGGTCTAGCGATAGATGTTAACTACTTCACAGAAGATGATATGAGTGAAATATTGTCAAAAGCTTACTTAGAGGCGCAGAATCTGGCTATAAATTCTGATTACATATCAGAGGATTACATGAAGCAATTGCTTTCAAAGTATGAAAACAAAGCGAAAACTTTGTACGAAATATTAAAAGAAAAAGGATATAATTAGGGATTAACCGAAGAGAGCAGCCAATCCTTCAACCGCCTGTTCTTGTGTAACTTCTTTCTTTTCCTCTTTCTTCTCTGGGTCCTTTCTTTTCTTCTTGCTTTTCAGCAGCTGCTGCCACTGGCGCGGCTGATACTTGTGTAACTAACGATGCAGCCTTGAGCGCTTCGTCGATGTTGACTTCACCCATTGCAGCGATAAGCGCTTTTATTTTCACCTGATTTGGTTCCACTCCTGCTGAAGATATCACTTTGGAAACGTTCTCCTCGCTTATCTCTTTACCTAGCTTATGCAATATTAATGCGGCATAAACGTACTCCATCTTAAATCAGCTCTGCATAACTGCTTATTTAACCACTATTTAAGATTTCTTTTTTTTGTTAGCTCCGCTTTTGTGGCTTTCGAATAGAAAAGACTATATCCAGTTCTTAGCTGGGTATCACCATAATGTCGATTGACCCTGCTGAATTCGATCTCACGTATTTTAGAGAGAACGGTTTTATAAGACAGAAGTGCAAAGTCTGTGGAGTCCACTTCTGGTCTCAGAAGACATCTGAAACATGTGGGGAAAGTCCCTGCGTAGAAAATACTTTCATACATAACCCACCTACGAGACTCCATCTGAATCTAAATAAGACACGAGAAACTTTCTTGAACTTCTTTGCTCAGAGGGGGCACAAGGTAATTGACCCATATCCTGTGGTGGCAAGATGGAGAGACGATTTGTTTGTCACTATAGCTAGTATAGTAGACTTTCAACCGTACGTTACAAACGGAGAGATACCACCACCTGCTAACCCTCTCGTCGTAAGCCAACCCTGTTTGAGATTTGAGGATATTGACAATGTTGGAGTAACATCTGGAAGACATTTAACAATATTTGAAATGGGAGGAGCACATGCCTTCAATTATGCAGATTTACAGATTTATTGGAAAGACCAGACAGTTAGTTATCATCATGAACTCTTAAGCGAGATCTTTGGAGTAAAGTCCGATAGCATTTCTTATAAGGAACATCTCTGGGCAGGAGGAGGAAATGCAGGGCCAGCAGTTGAAGCTATTGTAGACGGTCTTGAAATTTCAACTTTGGTTTTCATGTGCTATAAGATGGAAAACGATAAGCTTGTTCCAACGCCAGTTAAAACTGTTGACACTGGATATGGGATGGAACGATGGGCTTGGTTAAGTACTGGTGATCCAACTGCATTTCACGCAATATTTGGACCTTTGTTGACAAGGGCTTCTGATATACTTGGGATTAAGACAGAAGAGAAAATCATAGTTGAGACAAGCAAGCTTTCTGGAAGATTCAGCGTTGAACATCCTGATCTAATGCTCGAAAATAGGAGCCTTGTTGCGAAACGACTCGGAATGCCGGTTCCAGAGTATGAAAGGAACATTAGTTCTTTCGAGAAATTATGTATTGTACTAGATCATACCAAGTCCCTCGTCTTCTTGCTTTCTGAGGGCGTTGTACCATCCAATGTTAAGACAGGATACCTAGCTAGGATGCTGCTTAGGAGAGTATACAGGATATTAAGCGAATTCTCTTGTGAAGACAAACTATTTGATCTTATCAGGTATCAGATTGATTATTGGTCACCTTACTTCAAACAGCTCAAGGCTGCAGAGAGAGAGATTCTTGAACTTGCTGATGTTGAATCAAGAAAATATCAGAGAACATTAGAAAGGGAAATGGAATATGTCTCTAAAACATTGGAATCTATCAAGAAGGGAAACAAGAAAACTGTTCCAAGCAGTATGCTAGTGGAGTTTTATGAGTCACATGGGATACATCCGCTGCAAGTTAAAGAAAAAGCACAATCTATGGAGCTAGAGGTAGAAGTTCCCTCTGACTTCTTCTCTTCAATTGTGAAGTTGCATAACCCCAAAGCTCAGATAGAAAAGACTGATGAGCTGGAAGAAACTTTAATGAAAACTAATTTGAAATCTACAGAAAGACTCTTTTACGAAGACAGAAGACTTTTCGACTTTAATGCTAAAGTAGTTTTTGTCTATGGAAACAATGTTGTTCTAGATAGGACAGCATTCTATGCGGAAAGCGGTGGACAACTTTCTGACCTTGGGAAAATTGTTTGGGAAAATGGTGAGGCAGATGTCAGCCACGTCAAGAAGGTTGGAGGAATAATCGTCCACGAAGTCAGTAGAGCGCCTTCGCTTGGCGAAATGGTAACTGGTCACGTCGATAAAGAAAGAAGAACTTCACTTTCTATCCATCATACTTCGACTCATATAATAAATGGGTCTGCGAGGAAAGTATTAGGTGAACATGTCTGGCAGGCTGGTGCTCAAAAAGAAGTTAATGAATCAAGACTTGACATAACACATTACGAGAATATTTCTGATGGAGAAGTAAAGAAAATTGAGAAGATAGCAAACGAAATTGTCAGAGAAGACATACTTGTAGAAACATATGAACTTCCGAGGTTTGAAGCAGAAAGAACATATGGATACCGCTTATACCAAGGAGGGGCTGTCCCTGGCAAGGAACTACGAGTCGTAAAGATCGGGAATCACGAAGTTGAAGCATGTGGTGGAACCCATATGGAAAGAACAGGCCAGATAGGTTTCATAAAGATATTAAAAGTTGAACATATACAAGATGGTATTGAGAGAATCATATTTGCTGCTGGTGCCGCTGCATTAAATCATGTGCAGAAAACATTTGACATATTAAAGGAGACCTCAAGCAAACTACTCGTACCACCCGAAAAGACTCCTGAAACTGTACAGAGAATACTGCAAGAGAATGATGAGCAACGCAAACAAATCAAGAAATATGGGAAGAAGATTTCTGAAATGATTGTACCATACATAAGAGAAACTGCGGTTCAACTCTCTAACATAAAATTGTACGCGACTATAGATCCAGACTTAGATGAAGAAACCCAAATTGATATCGGAAGTCAAGCGATAAAACATATGCCAGAATTGTTGTACTGCGCAATAGTCGCCTCAAATAGTGTTGTTAGGGTCATAGTCTTTTCTGGTCAAATAGCTCAAGAGGAAGGAATTTACGCAAATGAGATTACAAAGGATATTGCTGGTATACTTGGAGGATCGGGAGGAGGAGATAAGAGATTTGGAAGAGGAGGGGGAAGCAATCTGACAAAAGTTAATGAGGCAAAAGAGTTTCTAGAAAAATACTTAAAAGAAAAAATGATCCAACATGGATAACCAGTACGAAGAAAAATGGTTGCGGGTTTGGGAGAAAGAAGGAGTATCAGAGGCAGAAGTAGACACTCGTAAACAAAAAATATTTGTCAACGCGCCATTCCCTTATATGAATGGCCCCTTACATATAGGCCATGCTTTCACTTATACAAGGTTAGATGTTTTTGCTCGTTATATGAGAATGAAAGGATACAATGTACTTTTCCCATTCGCATGGCATTGGACAGGAGAGGCTGTTGCAGGCCAATCTGTTAGACTGATGAAAGGAGACCCTGCAGTCATAAGAGCGTTTGTTGAGATCGATGGAATACCAAAAGAGGAGCTCGCAAGATTTTCATCTCCCTTTAACCTCGCTGAGTACTATACTAGAGTCAGTAGGATAGCACTTAAGAAACTTGGTTTGTCTATTGACTGGCGCAGAGAATTCTTTACAACCAGTTACAATAAAGGTTTCAGCAGATTTGTGGAATGGCAATATTTAAAACTCAGGTCAAAGAATTACGTTGTAAAAGGATCCCATCCTGTAGTGTGGTGCCCCTTTGATCTCAGCCCTACGGGGGATCATGATAGGCTCGAAGGAGAAGGTGTCTCCCCAGAACAATTCTATCTGGTCTACTTCAAGATAAACGATGCTTTTCTTGCTGCTGCGACTTTCAGGCCTGAGACTGTCTATGGCACAACTAACGTATGGCTCCACCCTGACGGCACGTACGTCAAGGCAAAGGTAAATGGAAGTATTCTGATAGTGAGTAAGGAATTTACACAGAAAATTATAGAACAGGATAAGAAAGTAGAAATCTTAGAAACCTTCAGTGGAAGAGACCTCGTAGGCAAGAGCTGCATCGTTCCCTTGGCAGGACAGGAAGTTCCAATACTGCCAGCTAGCTTCGTAGACATAGGATATGGTACAGGGGTGGTGTACAGTGTTCCTGCTCATGCACCATACGACTGGCTAGCATTGAGAGAAATACAGCAGAGTCCTCCAGCGGGTTTGGAGTGCATTGTTAAAGATATTAAACCAATTTCTATAATTAAGGTGGAAGGTTTCGGAGAGTATCCTGCCTTAGAGGTAGTGGATCAACTGAATGTAAAAGATCAAAATGACAGGCAAGCAGAGAAAGCAACTGAGATTGTCTACAGCAAGGAATTCCATACAGGCACGATGAAAGAAAACTGTGGGCAACTCAGTGGAATACCAGTCAAAGATGCCAAAACGGTCGCAGTTGAGAGACTCGTTTCGGAAGGACTAGGAGATGTCATCTATGATTTGCCACAAAGCGTGAGATGCCGCTGTGGGACAAAATGTGTAGTGAAGATCTTAAGAGATCAATGGTTCTTGAATTACGGAAACCTCGAATGGAAAAATATGCTAAAAGAACACGTCAAAAAAATGCAGATACTGCCAGAAGAAGCTAGACCTTGGATTTTAGCCACAATCGATTGGCTGAGAAACTGGCCTTGTGCTAGAAAGACAGGTATGGGAACACCAATGCCTTGGGATAAGGAATGGATCATCGAAACCTTAAGTGACTCAACCATATACATGGTTTATTATATAATTAGTAAATATGTCAACGAAGGAAAAGTCTTACCTGATCAGATGACACTAGAATTCTTTGACTATGTCGTCTTAGGCGAAGGAAAAATCCAAGAACTTTCACAGAAAACCGGAATTGACTTCAAACTAATACAGAGAATACGGGATGATTTCCTTTATTGGTATCCAGTCGATTTGAGGAATTCAGCTAAAGAGCTCATTCCCAATCATCTGACATTCTTTCTCTTTCAGCATATAGCTATCTTCCCAGAGGAAATGTGGCCTAAAGGAATAAGCGTAAATGGAATGATCACAGTTGAAGGAGAAAAGATGTCCAAGTCAAGAGGAATATTTACGACTATTTCACAAGAAATGGAAAAGTATGGAGCAGATATCGTAAGGGCAGCGTTAGTCTACGGAGCAGAGCAAATGGATGACCCTGACTGGAATGAGGGTAACGCGAAACTTATGCAGCAGAAGATAAATTCCGTGTCTGAACTTATCCATGAACTGAGGGAGAAAGCTATCAAGAGAGAGATAGGGTTTTTCGAAAGACTTCTATTAGCAGAAGTGAAGAGGATGATTCTAGACGAGGGAGTAAATCTCGAGCACATGAAGACAAAGACAGCCTTCCAACTAGCATTCTTTGATATCCAAAATGCTTTAAGAAGATACCTCAAACAAGTTGAGAAGCCTGAGAAGCTTACAATTGAGGAAGTGATTGATTATTGGGTAAAGGCGTTAGCACCCTTTATTCCATTTACTTGCGAGGAGAATTGGCATCTAATTGGTAGAGAAACATTCATTGTGAAAGAGAGTTGGCCTTCTGTACAATTATCCGAGGAAGATGAAATCTTAGAAAATCAAATCAGATTGGTTGAAAGACTGGTTTCAGACATAAAGGAAATAAAGAAAATTGTGGCAACATCCTCTGATAGAGCATATATTTATGTAGCGCCAAAGGAATTCACAAGAATGGTCATCAACTACTTCCAAAGCTTGGAAAAAGGCCTTACAGTAAAAGATGCGATTAGGAAAATAAGTGAAAGTGGAGAGTACAGAAAATTTCTTAACTATATACCTCAATTAGTCAAGTTTGCGAATACGTATGACAAAGACATGATCAAGAGTCTACAGAAAGTTCAGGACTTTGATGAGTTCAACGTCTGTAAGAATAACATTATTTATATTGAGAAGGAGACTGGAACCAAATTAGAAATCTTCCTCTCAGATCAGAATGGAATATATGATCCCAAGAAGAAAGCTAAGAACGCCCTACCTTTTAGGCCAGCCATCTACCTTGAATGATCAATCACATCATTGGAATTCCAAGAATCCTTCCAAGAAGTTTCTGCTTTCATTAGCGACTCTATATGGATTATTTGGGTCTGGATAGTGCTCAACAATCAAATATCTTTGATAATCTATCTTAGCTAGTGCACTGAAAATGCTTTTCCAATTCATTGTTCCCTGGCCTATCGATGGAAAATGCGATTTTTTTTCCAGGAGCTGACTTGGTTCTTTAATGTGGATTTGGGTTATGGCCTTCCCTAGGTGCAAGAGCTCTTCATCTGGCGAGAGACCAAAGTACACGGAATTTCCTACATCATAATAGCATTTGACATTATCTGAGTCAATAGCATTAATTATCGTGAGGATGTCTTTCCAGCCAACAAAAAAGCTAGGAGCGCACGGTTCCAAGCCCATAATAACTCCCGCGTCTTCAGCGAATTTCACTAATTTTGATAAGCTTTCCTTGATCAAGCTCCGCTTTTGCTCATCGTTAAGGAGCATTCGCATAGGAGATGTCTCTGGCACAAAGACGAGGACCACTTCTGATTGTAGATCAGTAGCAAGCTCAATAGTTTCCTCCAATTGGCTTACTGCTAGATCTCGATATCGTGGATCAGGGTCTGCAATATGGTAAGATGGCGAAACAAACATTCCGAAACAAAGCGATTGTATTTTTACATTATGACTCTTAGCTTGCTCCATTATTTCTCTGCGATCATTCTTGTCAAGAAATCTGGCTACTATGTTATAGGGTGGTTTAAAACTGCTAGCCCACAATGGGCCAATTTCCAGTTCTATGGCACTAAATCCTGTTTTTGCTGTAGATTCTATTTTCTGTAGCACGTTGAATGTTTCTGGGAATATGCTTGAATGAAGACCCAACTTCATACTTAATATATTTCTCTGATGGCATATAACTCTTTCACTGATAAGAAATTCTGCTACTGCAAATTGGAATTAAGTGAACTTAAACTTGGTTTTTCTTTTTTAGTAGGCAACTTCAAAAACTTTTTAAATATGTTAGAGTATGAATTAGACACATGCTATTCGTGACTTTAATGTTACCTAAAGGAAAAGGAGAAGAAGCGATTAAGTATCTCAAAAATATTAAGGCACCTAAAGGAATAAAGGTCAGAGACATCTTATTCACCTTTGGCAGATACGATGGCATAATAATATTTGAAGCCCCAAGCGAGAAAGATGCAATGAAGTTCATAATGAATGTAGGATTCACCACACAATACACCATGGAAACACTAACAGCCATCCCAATAAAAGAAATTTAGCAAATCATATAAATTACAAATGTTAAAGCTTTAGTCAAGCAAAGAACACAGTGTTGTATATTCTCCATAGATAAAATGCTCCATAGATATTTACAATTCTAATAATCTGTCCATGCTACGAGTAGGTACAGTTGCATTAACCAGACTCTCATTATCCTTTGAACCCATTTTGAATACTAAGTTAAACAACAACTAAGATGCTAAAATGTACACTTCTCAACTTCTTTTCATGTATGTAATCGTTTTCTCATACAGTCTCTGGAAATGTTCACCGAATGTCTTGTCGCCTCTTTCCTTTCTTAAGACAAGTATCCATGGCTCTAGTTTCTTCCAATTTGAGACAATGTATGCACCTAGACGATCAACAATTACGTCTATATCAACATACTTTTTGTTCACTAGAAAACCAACTTCCTCAAAGTAGGCTTCAACTTGATAGGGATAATCACTTACCTCAAAATTCTCTTCCACATCAGCCTTATATTTTTCGTAATTTTCAAACTTAAACTCTGTGTCAATCCATCTGAAAGCTTTTCGAAGCCTTTCCGTCTCCGCCCATTCAAAAAGCTTCATAGAAATCTCAAGGTTTCTATGCAGGTCCATACGTCTAAGCTGGACAAGAATAAACACCGTTGCAGGGATAGCTGCTACCGCAGAAACAACAGCTGCCCAATCTATCAGCGTTACCATACCAATCTCCCATCCGCTCAAATTTGTCAGAATGTCCCTATATTAGATTTTGCATACTCACGGTGTCCGCTGATGTCATAGAGCGTAGGGAAAAAAGAAGACGAATTTAGTTCTATCGATTTAGTAAGTCTTACATTCGCATGTGTAGCATAAGAGCATACGGAGTGGACCGGGCGGGATTTGAACCCGCGACCACACGGATGCAAACCATGTATTCTACCACTGAACTACCGGCCCTCCTTTTTGGATATTTCATTAAGATATTTATAGATACGTTTTTTTATCTTCAACCATTGAAGAACAGTTATTCCTTAGCCTCTATCCTATCGAACATCTTGTCCACACCTTTTGTTGGCATTTTCTTTGGCACTTTTTCACCCTACTTTCTAGGATATCATGAGCCCTTGACACGGAGTTTCCTTATTTTTGCTGGAGTCATAGTCTACGGTATTGTACCTTTTATTCCAGCATTTTCGAGAATTGCCAATGGTAACAGTGATATTTATGTTTCTAAATTGGAGGAGAGACCAAGAGCATTTGTGTGGGGAATACTAGGTTATTTATTAAGCGCTATCCTTTTTTTTCAGTTAGGATTCCTTTATCATGCCCTGTTCTCTCTTACATTTCTTATTGTTACCTTATTGACTCTGGCGATTACTTTTAGATGGAAAATTAGCATTCATATGATAGGGTTTTGTGGGCCAATAACAATCCTAACTGTAATTTCTAAGGGGCTATTCGCTCCTATTTTTGTCCTCGTTCCAATACTGATGTGGGCTAGAGTTGAAATTAAGGCGCACACTTGGGCGCAGGTAGTTATGGGTTCAATATTGGGAATAATGGGTTCCTATTTTACAACAAAATTGTTGATGGAAGCGCTACAAGTTGGAGTATAGTTAAGAGACTAAGGTTCATATTGCCCAAGAGAACTTTTCTTTAAGAGTTTTTGTGTAAACGTTTTCTATCTTTAGATTGTTTCTTTGAGCGTATTCTACAACAAGTCTTGGATCAATATATGATGTTAGTGAAGTTTGAAGATTATATTCTGCAGTATCTTTGTAGAGATTGCAACCGTATTCTGCCTTCTTAAGCCTTCCATCTAATTGCTGCAGTCTCTTCGCTAGTTTCACACTCTCTTTAGTATCTCTGATTGAGGATAGTCTTCCAATAAGATTTTGGTGTTCGCGCTTTAATGTTACGATCTTCTCCCCTTCTCTTCGCAAGATTTTCTTCGAAGTTCTTGGGAAGTTTCCTCTTATGATTAAGTCTCTTTGCTGCAGCCAGATTAATGTATTTGAAACTTACATTTGCTTCGAATTCACTATTATCTTGCATTCTTTTTTTCTCTTCAACCTCAGCCTCTTTGAATGTTTTTCTAGCTATCATGGTTCTGAAAGTTTTTGCAGAAACACCGTGGACAATTTTTTTCATGAATTTGGATACCTTATTTGAATCAAGTCCACTAAATATGAAATCTCCTTTTGCCTTTTCCTTGAAGTCTCTTATGTTTTCAACAACTTCAGTAGGAAGCTCTACTTCTTTATGCCAGTGGACATAATCCTTGCCTATGAAGTCAAGAGTCACCTTATTACCATTTACTATTACGTTCTCTGGCTTCAGAGTTGTACATCCTACAGTACCCCTTTCACCGGCGATACTTTCATCCCCAACCCTAATACCTACCTCTTTAATCAGATATACAGCAGTTGCGAGCTTTTTCTCCAGTTCATCTTTTGATTTTAACTTTTTTTCGATATACTTACTAACTCTGTCCTCTTGCCTTTCAAGTGCTATCGCTTTATCCCATTTCTTGGTTTCCCTTTGCTGCCTTATTCTACTGTTTGGGGAAAGCCAGACATATTTCATTCTTCCGTCTATTGGATTGCGCCAACACGCTATCCACATACAGTCAGATTTCCATATGATATCACCCCAGTCTTTTTCAAGACTAGATAGTCTACTGCTCAGGTTCAACGTTATGTCCTTCCTTGTGATAGCTTTCTTCCAGTGACCTCTCTGAGGGTTCCTTCCTTTTGACATGAATATGCATGGTGGTTCAACAACCCAGTTTTGAAGTGGGATCTTATGACCATTTACAATAGCATAACCATATTTACTCTTCAAAAGTTCCTTCATTTCTTTTCTTTTCACAAGAACTTTTTTCTTTTCATCTTTACTCATGGCTTCCTTATTTTTCTTTTCATTCTCCAAATAGGTTACTATTTCATTCCAATCGAAGTCTTTTTTCTCAACCTTTCCTTTTATTTTCAGATGTTTGCCAAAATCAGACAAGAAATTAGAAACGAAAACCTCATCTTTTATATAATCTGTGTCAAATTTCTTCACAAAAGCCACAGCCATTTGCTCTACTGTAGGATCAAGGGGCAAAGTTTGTCCTCTATACTTAATGGACAAACGCACAGGAACATACTCTGGAACCAAAACACCATTGTGAACAAGTTCTTTTAGTTTAGTGCCCATTTTTGGTCGTCTCTCAGAACACGCCACAAGCTTCAGTTTGCCGCTGTATTTAATATGTGCCATTATCTGTTATGACCGAAGCTATAGGCCGGCCCCCCACATACAAAAGCCCACATAACAATTAGTGTTTTGAAGGAGTTGTTCCCTTAAATATTCAAAATGAGTTGTAGATGAACAAAAAGATATAAGAGACCCTTCTGAATTGTAGTTGGGAAAATATATGATCAGTAAAAGCTTCAGCGTAGCTATAATGGTGTCAGATGCGAAGAGGTCAGCCCAATGGTTTAAAGAGAAGTTGGGTTGGAGTACATCAGAGGAAGGACATTGGGTTACAGCTTGGCCGAAAGGCGCTCCATGGAAGATACACCTCTGTAAAGGACAACTTCAGCCTGGTAACACGGGAATCGCCCTCTACTGCGAGAATCTGCAGAAGACCGCTGAACAGCTCAAGAAGAAGGGTGTAAAGTTCGCTAAGGAAGTCACCAAGGAAGATTGGGGCACATATGCTATGATAGAAGACCCAGACGGAAACGTATTCTGGCTTATGTAGGAAAGCACATCAGCTCCTTATACCCACCCCTATTTTTTTGTCAATGTGACAGATTATTAGAAACATCGGAAGACGTACTTAAGATTCATACTAACTAGAGAAAAAGACATCATACAATAAGCTGTGAACCTTTTTCCAATTTCCTAAGTTCCAAGCGCCTTAAAGCGATCAAAGCAATAATATTATTGAAACCAGATCTTATGCCACAAAACTTAAAAGGAATGACGCTGATGAATCGCGTACGGTGTTGAAATGTCCATTGCACCTCTTTGATGAACTCGAAGCTGTTGAAATTGTAGATGAAATTGTTGGTAAGGTTCGATATGTTAATCATATTTCGCAACAAGCGTACAAATCAATTCAAGATGCTCTTATGAAGTCTCTGGAGCGATCGCGAGTTGTAGCGCCCGTAGTTGACCCTTCTCGTGTAATCTTCAGGGGAACAACATTTCAAATGCTACTAGATGGCGTAAGAAATCACGTTGGAGTAGATGAGCACAGAAAACTTTTCAGAACATTGGGGGAAGAAATAGGAGAAAGCTTCGGACATGCCTTAATTGAGACACTGAAGCAAAAGAAAAGGCTTCCAACAAATCAGAAGACTATATTGGCAGTCTGGGCTATTTTTGATAGCTCTGCAAGATGGGGAGACATAACAGTTGATCTATTTGATGAAAAAAAGAAAAGCGGGGAAATAAGGATCAGCAATAATTTCCTCACAAGCGGCTACGAACAGGATAGGCATAGACATTGTTCGTTTTTTGAAGGTTACATGATGGGTGTAATCAATCAAGCATTCATGGAATGGGGGAGATGGATCAAAAGATCAAACCCTGCTTTTTCAAGACCTCTTATGTGCAAATCCATAATGGAATCTCCGCGTAAAGAGGATTGCGTTTTCAATATGAAATTCAAGGAGGAAGAGTTGACATCGGCCTGTGATAAGTTGATTGAAGCCGTCGAAAAACATGATAATGGACGATGGGAAGAATCTATTAAATCTTCCCGCGAAAGCCTAGAAAACGCATTGAAGGATAAAATCGGTTGGGTTAACAAGAAATTCGACTTTGCCAAAGCCTTAAAAGCCTTTGAGAAAGTAGGTGTGATTCTACCATCCTCAGATCAAGCGCTTAGGCTCTATGGCTTAGCAAATGGAGCGATGCGCCACGATGATTCGCACAGAATTACTGTTTTCACTAGAAGGTTCATTACAGAAATAGAAGGAATTTCTTTAACAAATGAGGATAAAACGGATATAAAAAGAGCAATTAGGATAGCACGCAATTAGAAACACTTGTTCAGTATTATCTAGATATAGGACATGATCTATCATCTGAGTTACTAAACAAATTGATTAAGGTTTTGATGATAAACAATAAGCAACCTGCTCAGATCAGACGAATGGATGTTTAATATACCATTGTGACTCACAATAGAGTTATCACTAGCTATGTTAACCTGCCCACTACGTTTTTAAATTACCCTTTAGGTAGCTCTGTAGGAGTTGGTTATGGCTCGCCAATATCATTAGATCCTCTGTCGTCCAATAGTAAAGATGATAGGGTGATCCTCGCAAAACTCCTGTTGAAAGCATTCAATCAAAACCAATTGCTTATTATTTCTACAGTCAACGGTAACCAGACACTTACGGCTTCGTCTTTGTTGATAAGACTATCTAAGACATCCGGTGTGCCCCTTTCTACTCTAAAGCTAAACGCAAGAATTCTAAGAGATTCTGGCTTGATAGCCTATGGCACACCCAAGAACCCTAAGCCAATAAGCCTCACAGGAACTGGAAAAATGCTCTTTAACATTCTTGTTCCTTTGGAAGAACATTTTCACCCAGAATTAGATGACGAAAGTAAGGCATTTAAGGGCACAAAGACGAAAGTCTTGAAGCAGGGAGTCTCATCCGGCTTAGGCCATCTGCCTTCTTCATTATCAGCAAGTGACCTGGTCGCATCGATCTTTCGAGTGTTCTCGCCAAATGTAGTGGGCAGCCATAATTCCTTTGTTCTGAGCAAAGGGCATGCTGCTCCTGCATTGTATGCGATGCTAGCTGAAGATAAAACGATCAATGATAACGAGCTATTATCTCTAGGTCGTCTAGGTTCACGTTTGCAAAGTCATCCAGAGAGAAAGTTTTTACCTGAAAGTTTGGTCTCAACAGGGTCTCTAGGCCAAGGGTTATCGAT
Organism: Nitrososphaeria archaeon; assembly: GCA_963760525.1. GTDB lineage: Archaea > Thermoproteota > Nitrososphaeria > JACIWG01 > JACIWG01 > CAVXDT01. Next base: position 166,649 of record CAVXDT010000003.1, on the reverse strand, counting down.
CGGTGTAGGCATAGCTCTGGGAAAAAAGATCAAGAATGAAGAGGGAAAAGTTATCGTTCTTGTAGGAGACGGCGAATTAAATGAAGGCCAAATATGGGAAGCGGCCATGAGTGGCGCTCACCATAGATTAGATAATCTTATTGTCGTGGTTGATAGGAATCTTCTACAATTAAATGGCAGCACAGAAGACATAAAACGCCTTGAACCACTTGAGGAAAAATGGTCTTCTTTTGGGTGGGAAACAATAGTAACAGACGGGCACAATCCTGAGAAGCTAATTCAAATATTGGAACAACTAAAAGAATTTCAGACTAAGCCAGTAGCAATCATAGCCTTGACTGAAAGAAGCGGTGGAATAAAATCGATCAGAGGAAAGAAGAATCTTTTCCATTATATCCCGACACCAGAGGAATTTGAGAGAGCTGTGATTGACATAAATGGAATCTGAAGGCTTTAGAAGCGCATTTGGGAAAAAGCTGACAGAACTTGGGGAAAAGAATGAGAAGCTGATAGTCTTAGATTCCGATGTTGCTGATTCAACAAAGACAGCGTTATTTAGACAGAAGTTTCCAAACCGATTCATAAATGTAGGCATAAGCGAACAAGACATGATAGGTATAGCTGCAGGCCTCTCTATAGAGGGATTTATCCCCGTAGCTACCGCATTTACAATGTTCGTCCTTAGAGCATGGGAGCAAATAAGAAATACTGTAGCGAGAGACAATCTTAATGTAAAGATTGTGACAACACATGGTGGATTAAGCGATTTCACAGATGGTTCATCCCACCAATGTTTAGAGGATATTGCAATAATGAGGGCTATACCAAACATGAGTGTCATAGTACCCTCTGACGCCACGTCCACACAAAGCCTACTCGAGCAAGCTGTGATAGCAAACGGCCCTGTCTATATGAGAATAGGTAGGGATTTTTGCCCGAAAATCTATGAAAATGATGATGAAGTATCCTTAGGACAAGCCAATGTCTTAGAAGAGGGAGACGATCTTGTAATAGTGGCCTGTGGCATAATGGTTTCATTCGCTCTCCAAACACGCAAGAAGCTGATGGAAGAAGGGGTGAAGTCATCTGTTGTCGATCTTCACACCATAAAGCCAATAGACAAAAGGCTACTACAGATATGTAAACGTTCAGGAAAAGTCGTGACAATTGAGGAGCACAGTATAATAGGTGGCTTGGGATCAGCTGTCTGCGAGGCACTCTCTGAACATGGTGTGAAAGTAAAGAGAATTGGTGTAGCTGACGAATTTGGTGAATCTTCTAGAAACTATCAGGAGCTGCTAAAGAAATTCGAGTTGGATGCTGAAAGTATTACTAAGCGGATATCATCATTCATGCAGTGAAAAATTATGGGATTGAAACATGTCATAGAAAAAAGAAAAAAAGGAATAAAGATTGGCGATATAGAGATAGAAAAAGGTTTCACAGTGGTAGCTGGACCTTGTGCTGTAGAATCTAAGAATCAACTGCTTGAGACGGCTCTGTTCGTCAAAGCCAACGGCGCACACCTACTTCGCGCGATGGTATTCAAACCGAGATCTTCACCTTACTCCTTTCAAGGGTTAGGAATTGAGGGATTAAAGGTGGTAAAGGAAGTCAGAGAAGAAGTCAATATGCCTGTTGTCATTGAAGTACTAGATCCACGCGATGTGGAACAGGTTGATGAGGTGGCAGATGTGATTCAAGTGGGTGCAAGAAACATGCAGAACTTCACATTACTTAAAGAAGTGGGTAGAACCCACAAGCCAGTCATACTCAAAAGGGGACTCAGCGCAACGATAGAGGAGTGGTTAAATGCGGCGGAATATATAATGAGCGAGGGAAATCTTGAAGTCATCTTGTGCGAGCGGGGGATAAGGACTTTTGTCACAGAAACAAGGTTCACTTTGGACCTAGCATCTGTTCCCATAGTTAAGAAGCTCTCAGATCTACCTGTAATTGTTGATCCTTCACATGCTGCTGGCTCCCGTGATTTGGTGAAACCGTTGTCTAAGGCGTCAAAGGCGATAGGATCAGATGGGTTAATGGTTGAAGTTCATCCTGATCCAGAACATGCATTAAGTGATAATAAGCAGCAGCTAACATTTGACATGTTCAAAGAGTTAATGCTAGAATTGAATAAACTGTAATAAGGATAAGAACGCGGTGGAAATTGAACCATAAAGGGATGGGTCCAGCCGTATATGCAATTAAATAATTAAGTGCATCCTTCATATTACAGAATTACTGCATCGATAATTTTAGTGTTAGTCTAGTCCCCATAGCGTAAAATCTATTTAACGTTCCTTCTTATCTTATGTATTTAATGTGTTTAATGTGAAAATAATGGATTTGAAGAAGGCAGTTCAGACTTTAAGGCATGAGTTCATTGATTATTGCATTACAAGCGTGATTGTTAATCCTCTTATAGAAATTATAAATCTATTAATAAAAAGTAAAGAAGCTGAAGTTTATAGGCAAAAGGAAAAGATAGCGGACCTATTTTCCAGCTTACTTTAACTACTGTTCTTTGGTTGTGTATATGTTTATGTTGATAGTTTTATGATAAAATAAAAAAAGGAAGAGAGGCTTTATGGGCTATCATTATATTGAGCTGACTAAGTAAGTTTGTTTCAGGCGCTCGACAAATATCCTCAAATGATGTAGAGAATTAACCATTCTGGAAAATTGTGTGCTATACCTGATCTTACTTCAAACATATGCGAGCACATACGAAGCGCGTGCACTTACATAATGTTTTTATTGTCCAAGAAAAGTATCAACGCGTTTATGTCGGACATTATCCTCGTCAATAACCTTATCGAAGTTTACTCCGACGGGACTAAGGCTGTTGACAATATTTCCTTCAGCGTGAAGGAGGGCGAGTTCTTCGGGTTTTTGGGTCCGAACGGAGCAGGAAAAAGCACAACGATCAAAATCCTAACAACGCTTCTAAGGAAAACGTCCGGTTCAGCCATCATCTCGGGCATGGACCTTGACAAAGAGCCCAAGGAAATTCGAAAAATCATCGGCGTTCAAAGCCAAGAAACAGCTGTCGACGGAGATCTCACAGGCAGAGAAAACCTGATGCTTCAAGGACATTTTCAGCAGTTACCTAGCGGCGAACTCAAACAACGCGTCAACGAACTCCTGAAACTCATGGAACTCGAAGAAGCCGCTGACAAGCGTGCAAGAAACTATTCAGGTGGCATGAAGAAGAGACTTGACCTCGCTTCAGCTCTCGTTCACAAGCCAAGACTGCTCTTTCTTGATGAGCCTACGACGGGTCTAGATCCTCAATCGCGCGCAGCGATATGGGCTTACCTTGAGAAGCTAAACAAGGAAGAAGGCATCACCATATTCCTGACAACGCAATACATGGAAGAGGCGGATAGACTGTGTCGGCAACTCTCCATAATTGATCACGGGAAAATAATCGTCAATGGATCTCCGGCTGAGCTCAAACGTCAGGTCGGAGCTGACTCCATTAAACTATCAATTGAGAACTGCGCCAAGGATAAATCGAGTGCAAAGAATATCCTTAGCAACATTGAAGGCGTGACAAACGTTATCGATTCCGAAGAATGCCTGACCGTGTACGCGAAGAATGCGGGACCCATTGTCGCCGACATAGTTAGAGCGTTTGACAGCAGCGGCATTCGGCTCTTATCGGTCAGCTTTTCGTCGCCAACTCTTGATGACATCTTCCTGCAACACACGGGAAGGAGAATAAGGTCCGACGAGCTTGTTAAAACTCCCAGCTCCATGCTTGGAAGCAGGCGATAAATATGACCCTTTTCTCCGACACCAGATACCTCTTCATTAGGTACTTAAAGAAACTCGTCAGAAACCCCATTCTGCTCTTCTTCTCACTTTTTCAACCCATAATATTCTTGCTCCTTTTCACACAGTTGTTCTCGAAGTTCTCCGACTTGCCAGGATTTTTGGCTGCCACTGGAGCCAGCAACTATCTTCAGTTCGCCACCGCCGGGATTCTCCTCCAAAATGCCTTCGGCAGCGCCCTGCAATCGGGAACATCAATAGTGCTTGACCTGGATACGGGGTATCTGCAGAAAATGCTCGTGACACCAGTCAGCAGATATGCCATATTGCTTGGAAGACTAACAAGTGACGCTTTCAGAATCGTCGCTCAATCAGCAATCATCCTCGCGCTTGCCTATGCCTTGGGCGCTACAGTGACAACCGGGGTTGTTGGAATACTGCTCATACTTTTCACCGTAGCCTTCTTTGGCCTCGCTTGGTCTGGAATTTCTCTGGCCATAGGACTGAAGACAAGATCCTCAGAGACTGTGTTCGCTATAGGAGGATTCCTTACCTTTCCGTTGCTGTTCATGAGCACAGCTTTGACTCCAAAGCTCTTCATGCCCGATTGGATATCGACCGTCTCGAACTTCAACCCCATCAGCTATACTGTGGACGCGGCACGAGCGCTCATGATCACCGGATACGATTCGGGCACAGTACTGAAAGCGTTCGGCGTAATAGGGCTCATCGCAGTTGTCACTCTGGGAACGACACTATACCTATTCAGAAAAGTAGTTAGCTGATTGAAGAAAAAAGAGGAATACGGGCGAACAAATTTGAATAGCTTTAAATATCTCAGGCGCATTCTGTTAATCACAAGGGAAGAGAGTTGGAAATACAACATCGTTGCTTCAACGAGTTCCCCAATCAATGTACAGAATGCCCAAATTACAGCGAAACACGTCCCGATTTAACTCTGCAACTCGTTTTGCAGGCAAGTAGCGCTGGCATGCCATATCCGCGACAATACAATAAATCTGTCACCAAAGAATGCAAACTATATCACAAGCGCAAGGTCGAATACATGTATAGATAAAGTTGTAAGTAAAGATGTAACTGATCTTTTTGATTTAACGATATCTCCATGTTCTTTGTCTATGTTTATCTGAAAATAATATTTTTTTCTTCCAACAATACCCATTTTTTTGGCAAATTAAGTTACCTTTATATAGTAATATTTCAAAAATAATAATTTATGCCATACTTCTTTATTGTACTTTCAAATTGGACGGACCAAGGGATAAAGAATGCCTTGTCGAAAAGACGGAAGGAAAATGGCTAGGCCATTGGTACATGTTTGGTCTGTATGACATGGTGTTATTAGTTGAAAGCGACAACGATGAGAGCGCATTTATAAACTCGCTAGCTATCGCAATGGGAGGTAGTATTCGTACAACAACCCTCAAAGCCTTCTCACTGGAGGAAGGCGCGAAACTAATCGCAAAACTTCCATAACCACCATAGACAACATTAAGGGGATCAACAAATCCTACTCCTATTTTTTGTCACGATCTTGTTCTTAGGAATCAATTGACAATACTATCTTTTACATATTTATCCCATATGGAGGAAAGCTAGCTAGTTCCATCTACATGTTTAAAAGGTTGGCTCTTCAATTTAGTAAAGGGATGATTTCTTGTCTGAAGAGGAATTAATCCTCAAGCAAGAAGCAGGCGTCAAAGCGTATGATTCCAATTCTCCTCCATTAATTGGATAAAGAGCAGATACTTCTGGCTTCTTTTTCAGGGCGAACGCGTACGATCCCAACCCGAAGGTCTTCTTCTATGAAGTTGAAGGCCACTGGGCTAACACAGATCCTGAGGGAAAGGTTGCTGATTCGGGTTGGACGACTAGCGCATGTAAGACTCCTCCTGTCGGCGGTGAACTGCTTGTCTCAAGCGAACCTCAGAGTCTAGTCTCAAAGTACGGTCTACTGTTCTCTGCGGTCTTTATTGTTCCAGCAGCTGCTATATTCTACTTGGAAAGGAAGAAGAGAAGAACGTAGGAAGAGTATCACACAACTATCCATTCCTCCTTTTTTATCTATGTTCTTTTTATAGAATTTGAAGTGACAAAAGCTCTCTCTTAGAGATGTCGCATAATCATATAAAAGATGTTTTGAGCAACAGATTTTCCCAAGAATGCCAAAAGAATACCCTAGACGGTGACTATATTGCCCATACATCCTTTTTAACCTCGAAGTAGTATAAGACATTCTGAGTAAGTTAGGCATTTAAGAGATTAGATGGTGATGAGGAAAGAAATGGACATCAGGATATTGTAGACACTGTGGTTAACTGGCTGTTGTTATATCGTGTTCTTTTAAGAAAGAAAGAAAAAAAAGGGGAGGAGAGAACGATGATGACTATTTCTTCTTCTTAGGAGGAGGAGTGATTAGGACATCGGCTGCTGTTCTGTAGACTGAAGCTGACGCTGACCTCGTCATATCCATGAAATCCCATGTCTTATCAGACATTTCTTCCATAGTCTTTGATGACCTCATTTTGTCTAATGCAGCCCAGTTGGGAACTTCGCACCAGTCTTCTACGGCATCGTCGCCGAATCCTAGAATAGGAAAGTATGTGTTGAGGTACTTCCAGCCTGTTTCTTTCTCAAACCTTTTCATCAGGTTCTTTGCATCGTCGGAAAGTAACCATTTTTGGTATTCGGCGAATTTTTCGCCCTTTACATAGTAACGCATAATATAGAACACCTTGAAAACACCCATGTTTAGATTCTATCCACAATTATAAAAACATATCTGCGAACGTTTACTAGAAGAGGTAGTCAATTTGGAATCAATATAAAAGAGTTAGTAAGCAAGCAACGTATGGCAGCTTAATAAGCAATAGTTTCACTGTCTTCTGTTCGGTTAATCTGGCTATTCATCATGTTTATCATCCTTCGGTTTGCTTTGACATGTATATTCCTAGTAGTTAGGATAGGATAAGAACTGTCGAATTCAAGTTGCTACGAAATCGCTAGGAATACGAATTAAAAACTCAAGCTTCCATGTTAGAAATGAGTTTCTCTACGCCTCGCATGCAGTAGGAGCGCGCTGATATGAGAATGACTGTGCTAATGGCCACTGTCGAAATGATGGTCAACGAGATTGATCCGAAAAAGCCCCCACCTAACAGCGTGAAGAATCCCGCTTTGTACAATATCAAGGGAGCAAAAGTCGCTAAAGTCGTCAGCCCTCCTATAGTGAAGGCGATAATGAATCCTGTAAATGTGAGGTATCTCGCTCTGGGCCCTACGGTGAAATTAGGGTAACGTGAACCAGTCCCAAGGCCCACATACCCTTCTATGAACATATTAAAGAACACCGCAACCGAAGCAGCCAAGAACTGCAACGCCGCAACAGGAGCTAGAAATTGCATTAACAAAGTAATGGCCAAGATTCCTGCGCCTGAAATAACCCAGGATAGGAAGAGCTTCCCTTTGACAAGCTCATCAGCTGAGATCGGAAGCATGTAAATGTTGGCGATGGATCTTCCCTCCTGTCCTATGGTAATGGAAGAGAGCATTATTGGCAGGATAAAGGATGCTTCACCTAGAAGAACGAAACTTACGCTCGACAGGGCAGCACTTGCATTCGCCCCAGTCGTCAATACAGGAAGAAAGGAAGCCACCACAAGCATCACGGGTATAGCGAGGAACCTCGACATATCCCTCCGTCTCGCAAGAGATCTCAACTCTTTCAAGGTTATTGCAAAGGCTGTTGGATCCAACCACAAAAAAGATTTCCCCTTGGGGATGTAGACGGTTGAAGTAGATACTGCAATTGTGACGGGTACCGGTGACCAATACTTGGCTCTGAGTCTGGCTGTGGCTTCGAAAATTAGTAAGGTGAATAAGAGGGAAAGCAAGCTAAATGCGGTCGCCCTCATCGTGTCGAGGGCAAGTGAGGATGCGATGGCAACTGAGGGCCAGAATATGGGCACAAACCAAGCCAAGTTGACGCTGTTGACGATACTTGAGAGTGCGGTGTAAAGAATGTAGGGGTTAAAGGCTATTTGCACCGCGACGAGCAGCACGACAATGAGGGCAATGCGAAGGATAACACTGAGTCTTCCACTTTTCTTGTAAAGAGTCGTGGAGATACGGTTCATTACCGCCCTCAGCGCCTCTACGATCACAGCTCCCCATACGAAGGCTAGGACGGAGATCGAGACGAAAAAAGGGGCAACCCAAAGCATACCAAGGCTTAGGGCGAGAGGTATCATGATTCCTAGGCAAATGAACAGGAGTGGCGAGTAAGTGAACTCCAATGAAGCGCTGGAGGCCAAGATGTATTCCCTCGGAGACACTGGAAGCCAGTTCACCGCTTCGCTCGAAGAGAGACTTGTAGTCTGCCCAAGTTCAAAGAGTATGCCGGATAAGATTACAGCCGAAGTTAGGATGACAGGCAGCACCACGAGCACCTGCATCACAATGCCAAATCGTCACGAATTCATATGGAACCAGGGGGAGGAGATACGAAAGTAAGCCAAATGGAGCTAGGAAGAGGACTACATCTAAAAAAGTAAGTGCGATAGGCTTAGATAGGAAGCTCCTACGTCCAAGGCGACTCGCCCTGAAATATGATTTGTAGAGAACACTTGCAAGGCTTACGACCAATGACCAGTTCAAAGCTGTAAGGCCTCAACGATCTTCTCGGTGTCTTCGCTACCAGTGAGTTTTAGGAATATGTCCTCCAATGTAGAACCGGGCATTCCCACTTTCGACCTCAGTTCTTGCGCTGTCCCCTCAGCTATGATACTTCCTTCATTTAATATGATAATCTTACCGCACACGGCCTCAGCGATTTCAAGGACATGAGTGCTGAAGATGATTGAAACCTCCTCCCCAGCAAGGCGCTGAAGGATATCCTTGACGATCCTAGCTGATCGGGGGTCTAGACCGTTCAGCGGTTCGTCTAGGATCAAGGCTCTGGGCCGATGAAGCAGGGCTGCTGTGAAGGCTATCTTCTGCTTCATCCCTTGGGAGAAGCCGCTCATGACTTCGTTGATGTGCTCGTGCATCTGCAGAGCCTGAAGAAGCTCATCAACTCTCTCTCGCCTGCTCTTCAAGTCGATGCGATAGGCGGTGCCCACGAAGTCAAGGTATTCCGAAGCCGTTAGGTATTCGTAGAGATAGGGGAATTCTGGAACGTAGCCCACAAGCTTCTTAGCCTCGACGGGTTTCCGCAGCACATCTATGCCACAAAGGCTTATCTTGCCGTAGTCGGGTCTAACTATTCCCATCACCATCTTCATGGTTGTGCTCTTCCCTGATCCATTTGGACCTAGAAGGCCAAGTATTTCCCCTGGCGCCACGGAGAATGTCAGGTCTCTTACTGCCACCTTATCGCCAAAAGATTTTTTCACAGATTCGAGTGATATTCCTTCCATTGGCATCTAAAATCTCACTCAAGCGCTATTTTTTCTATCCATTCATTAATTAACATTTATTAAGGTTGCCAAGTTTTCTTGCAAAGACCTAGGGACCTGACGATGTCGAGGCGGGGTGTGAAAACGAGGATTTTTTCAGGTCTAAAATGCTGCGTGATGAAATGTTACTGGAAGAGCTTGTTTCGAAGCTGTCACAGAAGGTGGGCGTGGATCCTAGAACCTACTTCAGACGTGCACATCCTGAAATGGATATTTCCAACTCCATTTACTTTAATAATGATCCTAAAGCGATTGGCAAAAAGAGTGCAACGAAAATCCATGAGAAACCCAAAAATATGACCGATGGTATAAATGCAACTTCTGTGCAAAATATAATAATTAGTCTAAGTTACATTGAGTCTAAAATTTTCTTGTTGCACAAATTCGTTTCCATCAGGAAGGGTAACTCTAAGATAGTATATCCCTCGCTCAGTGGGTGTGAAATTTTGTGATAGAAACCCATAGCCTTGATATTGGATAACTAGCTTATCTGGAGAATTTTCTTTCCATATCTTTGCAGTGAAGTTGCTGTTTGCTGCTTTTGCTAGGAATGTAACCGATTCACCGAGTGTAATATTTGTATTTAGCCAGTAAGCATTTATAGTAACCGGAGGTCTTGTTACGAACTCTAATATTTCATTTTTTACTGTGCTAAATTTTAAAGAAAGTGGAACCTCAACTGTGTTAAATAATGTCACCTGCATATTTCCTGAAAGCTGGACACTCGTGCTGGATGAACCGTTTTCTATTGCATTAATTACATACCCATATGAACTGTTACAACCACAATTTATCACCTTAAAGTTAACCTCAACCGACGCATCACTGTTAGGTTGTACAGTTAACGAAGGTTTTACACCTGATGTAATAGGGTAAGATTCGACATATATGGTATATTGTACATCTTTTAAAATCATTTTATATCCTGTAGGATTATGAAGTTGAAACACGAAGGATAGATTGAAATCGTTCGGATGAACAAAAATGTTTGTAAGCTTAATATCCGTTACTGCTAACGACTCTACAGCTTCGTAAGAGGATAACATAGAATACCCCATGATGGCCAGTATCACTAGGATGACGATTGCAAAGGCTAACACTCTTTTTGATGCCATTACATATTTGAGCTGAAACATGCAGAATTTAAATGTTTAATAGCGAAACAATAAAACAGGACTGCAACTATTAAAAACCCTATATTGGAACTCTAGACTTTTAGTAAGGTTCCTTTACCTTGACCCTGCAACAAAGTTAACAGAACCCTTCACCCATATTCTTAATATTTTTTGGCATTCTCTATGGCTATGTAAGCTTCGTTGAAGAGGGAGAGAAGACGAATGTCCCATAAGACTGTATGGTGAAGTTTGAATATTCAGAACAATAGGAGAGAGCGCGCTGTTGGATTAAGATTCCTAACGGTTTCCTGCCTTCGCCAGTAGACAAAATGCTCATAGTAATCCAAGCTTTAACCTTCACGTTAGGTTCACTTTAGCCTACTTCATACTTCTTACTCTTGTTAAGTTTCTTTACTGCATAATCAAGATCTATCATTTGATCCAACAGTAATTGGACATAATGGAAACTATTTACTTACCTAGGAAGAAAACTGTGACCAAGATTATGACTATTACCCCGACAGATACTGTCCTTCTAACGAGTTGGCTAACCATTTCCTACGATTAGGAAAAGTAAAACTTTCCTTTAAGCTTTTCACTACTACTTAAAATAAGGGAAGGGGAAGCGAAGCCTAAGATTTCTCTTTTCTCTTTGACCCCAGTTTTATCATAGCTCCAGCGACGAATACCAACCCTATACTTGGCATAAGTAAGTCAAGTCTGTTCGCTTGAACGAGTGTACCGCCAACAGGTGCGCGCGCGTGAAAAGGATCAAAGGGATTAGATATGCAAGATAGGAAGTATTAGTATGGCGAGTATTATTGTGGATATGATGAGAAATTCTATAGTATGAATTGCATATAACTCCAAAAGTGGGAGTATCACAGTCTATCAAACTAACATTCTACTTTTCATTATCATTCTAGAATAGACTCTTATTCCTGATAAAATCGTAGCTTATAGACCGCTATAGTCACCAACACGGTGGGATTAACGTCTATGTAGGTTCAAATCCCATATTTTCTATCTCAACACATTCATATGTCTCTCGCTGACACTCTTGAAGAACTTATGCGTGATTCAGAATAGGAGTCGTACGAATCTTCGTTTCTACCCTAACTTTGGGAAAGCAATCGATCCAAACCCCTGATTCTGCTCTTCTTGTGGCAAAGAATTGTCTACGCGACTGAAAACTTGCTAGGTTTGACAGATTAATCTTTCCTTATCAATATCTTTTGTGAAGGCAAGACTGAAACGAACTGCCATCCTTCTACTAGATATCTTTCAAGCTCGTTTTCGCTAACTAGTTTTTGTGGATCAGCGTTTTTTCTCCGCTTCTTCAACTCTTCTTCGAACAGCTGTATTTCTTCATCCTTTTCCAACTCCTTCCCAAACTCCTTTTCCTTCGCTATTTTGACTTCCATGAGGTCTATTCCGAACAGTGTTTTCGCTACGCTCTTTAGGGCTTCGATTTTAGCTTCCTTTATGACACTTGCCTGTTCCATGGCTTGATTAATAGTTGTCAACTGAAGCTCACATGCTTTGTAGGATTTCCTCATGTCCTCCACCATTTCTGAGGTTAAAACATGTTTGTTCGTCGAATATCTCTTTATAATGCAACACCTATAAAAGGGTATTCACTTAGAAAATTAAGTGGGTCCAGCCGGATTTGAACTGGCGACCTTTCGGTTATCAGCCGAACGCTCTAGCCATGCTGAGCTATGGACCCATTTCCTAGAGTTAAGGAAAAAAGTGGCTCGTTATAAGATTTTTGCCTCAGAAATCATTATCTTTTAGCTCTATCTCTTATTCGAGTCAGCTACAATTGCATCAAGGGCATGGATCTAGTAGGTTTAACTGAAAGGTGTGAATCTTGGAATAGTCCAAAGCTAGTCTGACTATCCCCCTCTGACTCCAAGTGTCAACTGAATTTGAACTTGATTCTTGTTTCTGATAACAGTAAAAGTCACACTATCATTCGGTGAGTACACGTACGTCATTAGGTAATTGATATCTGGATCCTTACGTATGTTGTAGTTATCCATTTTAATGACTACATCTCCAACCTTAAGAGTACTTCTTGATGCAGCTGTGCCACTAATTATATCTGTTATGATATAACCTGATGTTAAAGAGCTGGGCAGATTGTAATATGCTGCTGAAACTGGGTCTAAGTATTCCCCTCCAATTCCTATGAATGGGTGCTTATACTCGCCTGATTCGATTAGTTTTGGAATAACTCTTTCTATCATACCGTAGGGGATAGCGAAACCAATCGATTCAGACATATTTGCAGAAATTCCGGCAGTATTCACACCTAATACTTCACCTGCATCATTTAACAGTGGTCCACCCGAATTACCTGGATTTATTGCAGCATCTGTCTGCAGCATGGGTACAACGGTTATCCCAGTGCGGTTAACTTGGCTTACTATTCCAGCTGTAATGCTTCCCACAAGTCCAAAGGGGCTTCCTATAGCGAAAGCACGTTCGCCAATCTTCACTTTGGAAGCTAGCTTCAAGGGTTTGACTGCCAAGGGCGTATTTGCTTCCAAAACAGCTAAGTCTGCATAAGGGTCTCCCCCCTTTAAAGTCGCTTCTATCCATTGACCATCGTAAGTTTGGATTTCAAAGTATGTTGCGCCTTCCACAACATGATAATTCGTTACAATATGATTATTGGAATCGTATAGAAAACCAGATCCTAAACCCAACTGATTAAAGTTACTGTCGTAGATGTTAACTTGGAAAACACTCGAATAAGCTTTCAGGAAAATTGCCGAGACATTGACCTCATTAAGGATTTGAGTAATGGTGGCAGTTGAGGTATATGTTCCAGTCTGGGAGGATAAGGTTGTTGTTATTGTCGTCGATGCAGTTGAAGTAATTGTTTCCGTAGGATTTCCCACTGTCGCTGTCGTAGTCGAAGTCTCCGTAACTTTACTCGTGAAAGTAGTTGTCTTACCTCCAAATGTCTGTCCCAAAGCAAAACTACTACCAGCAACTAAAACAACAACTAATATGACTATCCCTATTAGAAAGGGTCCCCTGATTGATGACATTGGGAAGGGCTATTTTAGCAGTCCTTATAAAGTTTGAGAGAAAAATTGATTTCTCATATGCTAAATAACAGCGTACTTCATCTCATCTTCAACATATTATTCTTTTTATGATTTCTATTTGTTAAGGGATACTAAACATAAAAGACAGAGTTGTAATCTTGTTTTCTTAATCCATATTGTTTACATAAAGTAATGTATAATAGCCTTTATTATACAACCTTGAATATTGCAGGTTACGATATATGGTAGACATTAAAGCACTTTTTGAATACAATTGGTATTGTAGAGGCAAGTTTCTTGATACTATGGCAATGCTTCCTTGGGAGAAGCTGGTTGAGAACCGGGAGGCGAGCTTCAACTCAATGCGGAATATTTTCGTCCACAGCCTTGAGGCTGAGCAAAGGTGGATTAGGCGACTCTCTACAGGGGAATGGGCTAAGGGCCATATCTATGATCAGGACATGGGAGACATAAAATCTATGAGAAAGTTCATGAAAGAAGTTGAAGCAGAAAGTCAAGCCTACCTATCGAAACTCAAACCAGAAGATTTCGACAAAATACTCTCTTGGCCAAGCAGAGATGGAACCACGAAGGTGGCCCGCGTAGAAGATATACTAGTGCATATTGTGGAGGAGGAGATACACCACAGAGGTGAAATCCTATGCTTAATGTGGCAGATTAACACAACACCTCCATACACAAGCTACACTGCGTACTTGGACGAAACAAAGAGGTAAGGGTAGAACTCCAGTAATTGCGATTATGAATATAGTTATAAAAAGAAATGTCGCTGTTAGAAAATGCCTTTTGCCTAAAACATCAGCAAACGATGCCTTCAAGTTGGTTCTCGTTTTAGATAATATTAGAAGACCCAATAGACCTACCAACAAAAACCACCATGCAAATGATCCTTCAAATATCAATTGTGGAAAAATAATCACAAAGCCAACAGCGAAAGCAGGAAGAAGATATCTTTTTGATTAAACAGAGAAGTGCCAACAAGCTAGAAATACCGCGTTCCAGTTACAATCATTTTTCTGAGCTCCGTGAAGTGCGTGTTTGCAGTTTCAAACAAGTCTGTTCTAAGTTCTTCTTCTTTAACCTCTGAAGCTTGAACCTCTCTGAACTTAATAGCTAACTCTTCATCGTATAATGATAGACGTGCCCATTTTTCGAAATCACCTCTTTTATTATGGAACTCGATTGATTTTATGTTAGCTTTTTGGAGGACATCAATCAAGCCTTTAAGGCTCCAAGCTTTTATTCCAGTGAAGCTTTCCTCTTTTGAGCTCGTGTAGAAAAGGAACGGCTCGTTCGCCGCGACAACACATAATCTGAGCCTGAACTCAAAGTCTGAGATGGCACCTTGAGCGGTCACGAAAGCGTCAATTGGGGAATCGTAAGGGGCGAAGTAGTTGTGGACCTCGCCTGGTGCACCGCCAGCTGTGAACATGTAGTAGAGGTGATCGCTTGTAAGAAGATACCTCCATATACTTAGTAACTCGTTATCTTTGGACTCCCGTACAAGGGGCTCAAGTTCCTTTGTTGTTGTGTAGTATGCCCACTGCATCGTATTTCCCAACCAGCCGCTTGTATCCCTTTTGATGTCAGCCCAAGACACTGTCTCACCCAATTCAGGTACATCAATCACCCCGAATGTATCATACTTTGAGACTACCTCTGAAGGCGTTGCCATCTCGAGGTTGTCGTACTTGAGAATTTGCCTAGGCAGTTGCTTTAGGAAATCATGTATCCCAGTTTCTGGCCAATGATGTTCCCCAAATGTCTCGTAGTCTGGGAAAATATTGATGTACTGGCCCGGAGTTGACGCAAGCCAAGAAGCATATTTGTCAGCTGTCAAAGGCCATTCGTTCCAACTTCTATTGGAGAACCTAAATCCTATGTCGTCTGTTAGCCTATAATTCCTTAAGAGAATCCTGATCTTCTCGCAACCTTTTGCCTTATATAGATAGTTAGGCAGCTTCCCCTTCAGAATTCTCTCAACACCCTCACTAAATATCCCAATATAGCCTAGCTCTTCTACGACCTTTGCTATGGCATTATTATATAGAAGCTCCGTATTCTCAAAGTTTAGCGGCACAAAGTTAAACAGGTCTTTCATCGCCTGTCTATGCATTTTAACCTCCTCAACGAATTCGCCTCTATCTGGATACAACCCAGTCAGAGAGTGGTAGTAAGTCTGATCTAGAAATTCGACACACCCTGTCTCACTCAGTTGTTTGAACGTGTCCAAAAGGTCTCGACTGTACATTTCACACTGCTCAAGGAAGACTCCAGAAACACTGAAGGATATCTTGACCTTCTTCTTTTCCCCCTTAAATTCATCAATGAGTTGAAGCAGGATATTGTTAGACGGCAAGTAGCATTTTCTACAAGCTCGCTCGAAAATCTCCCTGTCCTTGGTCCTATCGAAATAGAAATCATATAAGCCTTTCTTGCTAATGTAACGGAACATGTTACGGTCCCAGAAAAATCCTTTCTTCAACCTTACAGGTTGGTGAACTTCAAATACTAAGACTACATCAGTCAATTTCCAAGATACCTACATTATACATTTAAATATCAAGTATATATAATAGATGTTAATCTTCTCATAATCTAAAGTAGTTTCTTCTTTAGATTAAATGTTCAGCGAGGATCTTAATCGCGATACAGAAACAGAACCAGCTTACAACCTGTATTAGCCTTTGTCGCAGTATGCTTTTAAGATAGGAAATCAGAATATTGAGACTATGGCCAGTGGAATTGAAGATAATTCTGGGCTTTTGAAGATAGTCCTTGACACTGATACGAAGAATGAAATAGACGATCAGTTCGCGATCACATATGCTCTCCTTTCAAAGAGAGAACTCCAGGTTGAAGCAATACATGCAGCTCCCTTTACAAAAGCAGGCTATCCGACACCTGAGATTGGAATGGAAGAAAGCTATCAGGAGATCCTAACAGTCTTGGACAAAATGGGCTTAGATGACCAGATCCCTGTCTTCAAAGGTTCCAAGACAATACTTAGCAGCGTAGATAAGCCTATTGACAGCGATGCTGCAAGGAACTTGATCAGGCTTGCCAAGCGCGAGGTGAAAGAGCCACTTCATGTCGTGTCCATTGGCGCTGCGACAAACGTCGCTTCAGCAATACTGCTTGAGCCTAGCATTATAGATAAGATTGTCGTCGTATGGCTTGGTAGTCAGCCAACATACTGGAATAATCCCAAAGAGTTTAACCTGCAGAACGATCCCTTGAGCGCGATGGTACTGTTTGATTCAGGAGTTCCTCTCGTGCATGTACCATGCAAGAATGTTGCTGAGCATCTTCGGACAGTCTCCTGTGAGATAGATGAATTTGTGAGGGGGCATGGGTTAATAGGAGATTATCTGGCTGAAATATTTCACGATTGGATTAGAAGGAAGAAGATGCGCTCTAAGCCTCTTTGGGACATTACTCCGGTTGCCTACATAGTCAATCCTGAATGGGTGCCCACCACAAGACAGGTAGCACCCAAGATCAATCAAGATATGACATGGGCTCATCCTGAAGCAGACCGACACACCTGTCTGGTCGCGTATGATGCCAAATGTGATTCGATATTAATGGACTTTTTCGAAAAACTTCAAAAAAATTATCCTAATAATTCGGAAAAGTAATTGTCTGGTGCCATACATTACTTATACTGATGTTATGGACGAACATAAGAAAAGTGGCATACAAGACGCCCGCGGGGAAAAGTGAGATCCTCCATTATTTTATAGATTTATTAGGAGTATATGATAGTGTATGCTGGTGAATCTTTGAACCAACCTAAGAAGGTATTTGGGTTTACAGAAGAAGACTTCATGAAATCAGACCCCGTAGTTCTCAGAACGGTAATTCACGAGAGAACGCATCATACAATTGAAGTGCTAATCTACAGCATCATGGCAGGCAAGATGAAAGTGCCAGCTGACTTTGGAAATACTGTGGAGTTCCTTATCAACATATGGAAGAATAGAGGATTACAGACCGATTTACCAGATATCAAATGGTCTTTGAACTACTTAGATCTTGCTAAGAAACTTCGCGCAGGAGAAAAGGTCAAACTTGATACAGAGTTACCTAAACCTTTCACTCATGAAGAAATTACAGTAGTTGAAAAGCTGCTTTATGGGAGACGATCGATAAGACAGTTTTCCCAAAAAAAGGTTCCAGAGGAGATGATAAGAAAGGTCCTATATGCTGGACTAATGGCCCCCCAAGGATGCAATGTTGGGTCAACAAGATTTATCATACTAAGGAAACCTGAAGATTGGAAAATTGTCCAAAGCGATATACCTCTAGAGCATGGCGTGATGATCCTAGTCTGTCAAGACATGCGTGTGTATGACGCAGTAGGTTTTGAGAAGATTTTTCCTCAGAACATATACTATGACGCTGCTACAGCAGCAGATCACATGCTACTCATGGCACATGCCCTAGGGTTAGGAGGAGTCTGGCTTACGCACGGCGAGGAAACAAGGCAAAAAGTAAGAAAGCATTTTGGGCTTCCTGAAACTTTCGTGAGCCGATGCCATATATTCATAGGCTGGCCCGCTGAAGCGCCAATAAAATCTGCGAGAATGAACCTAGACGAAATCGTAATAGACAGAGGCTAGACCCAATCAACAACATTCAATCGGTAATGAGAAACATTAATGAATACTATTTCTAGGTATGGGGGTATCAGCTTATTTTTTTCGCCGCTCCTTTTTCAAGTAGAAGTTATGTATGGTTGGATCAACACTTGACCAATCTTGTCCTTTGCTGAAGAACTTTTCTTTATCCTCTTTTGATGTCGCTTCAGTTGAGAATTCGCAATATTGATCACCAACTGTCATACACTTCTTATGAACTAGTTTTTTCTTACGATCAGCGAGTATCGTCTTTGCAGGATCAATAAGACAGTATAGGCTGCCAATATCCAGTTCATCGTATTCCTGAACGATCTTACCGAATTCACATACTGGAGACTTTCCTCCTTCGCTTTTGTAGAAGCCGTACTTGGGTAAACTCTGATGACCTTGCTTTGTCCTTTCCGCCACTCTCTTCCCATATTCTTTTATGGCATCCAACACTAGTTGTTTTCCTTTCTTCCAGCCAAAATGATCTACTAAAGTTCTAGCATATGCTAGATGGAGAAGAACCAGTCTCTGAACTACAACCTTCACTTCATTCTCAGCTTCCTTTAATGGGACCATTTTTTCATCTGAACTTGACAAATGACGTTCACCTAACCTCTTACATAGAATTAAGACGACCACGATATTATCTATTTCTTAGCCTCAAAGCTTACCGCAACTTTTGATAGCAAATCGCGTATAGGTAACTGTTGGGGGCATTTCTCTTCGCATTCACCACATTGCGCACATTGGCTAGCTCTATTCTCTATTGGGATTGACTCAGAATACTTGGTTTTGACCTGTTCCATTGCGTTAGCATCTCCTCGTCTTCTTCCATATTCGTTGTAGAATGAGAAGATCTTGGGAATTTCAACTCCATTCGGACAGGGCAGACAATACTTGCAGTCTTTACATGCGATGAAACCAGATTCAAGATATAGTTTCTTCAGTTTAGAAACAAGACCAAGTTCTTTCTTGTTAAGTGTCTTAGGGCCAGAACGGCCAGCACTAGCTACATTCTCAATGACTTGTTCCATTGTGTTCATACCGCTCAATGCTATGGATACTTCAGGATGATTCCACACCCATTGCAGAGCCCATTCAGCGGGGGTTCTCTTGGTCTTAGCTTCATCCAATATGGCTCGCATGTCCTTTGAAGGTTTGAAGGCGATCATACCTCCAGCAATCGGTTCCATGACCACGACCGCTAGACCTTTTGATGCAGCATACTTCAATCCTTTCGTCCCAGCTTGAACGTCGGAATCAACATAGTTGTACTGGATCTGACATAGTGTCCACTTATCGTATCCATCAACTATATCCTTGAATACTTTGTAATCATCGTGGAAGCTGAACCCCACGTGCTGGATTCTTCTGGAAGAAAGAGCTCGATCAGCCCATTCAAACACGTTCAGCTCTTTCATCTTGGACCAACGATCTACGTTTAGACTGTGAAGCAGATAAAAGTCTATTTTATCAGTTTCAAGTTTAGCGAGCTGTTCTTCAAGAAAACGGTCCATGTCTGCTTGCGAATTCACAAGCCAAGTTGGCATCTTGGTGGCTAATTTCACCTTTTCACGGTAGCCATCTTGTAGGGCTTTCCCGACAACTGTCTCACTGTTGCCTCCATGGTATGGGTAGGCAGTGTCAACGTAGTTAACACCATTGTCTATCGCATACCTAATCATCTTGATAGCTTCTGTCTCATCGATCTTGTTTCGATCATTTCCAACTATAGGAAGTCTCATCGCACCGAATCCCAGTGCGGACACCTTCCAGTCAAGCCTTCCAAATCGCCTATATTGCATGACCAGAAGACACTTTTGCAATGATATATATCTATTTCTTAGCAGAAGACAACAGGTTTTTACAATGTAGCAATCCAGAAATTTGGTGGCCTTAGCAAATCGAATACGTTTTTGGAAACGATAATCATTCAAAGACAATTCTGAGATTGTTGTAAAGTTCTCCTATATTCTTTGTATATTGGCACAAATACATATATAATTACTGAACGTATGGAAGCTGGAATATTCATGACACTTGAAATCCCGAGGGGAGACAAAGAACTCCTAGAGGGAATATGCGAGCTTCACGTTCATTGTTCCCCTGATCTCTTCAGAAGACCTTTTGATGAGATATCATTTGCAAAGAACGCGTCTTCAGTTGGTTATAGGGCAGTCCTTTCTAAGTGCCACTTTGCAGTCAATGCTGACAGAGCTCAGTTAGTTAGACAAGTTGTGCCTGGGATTGGCTTCTTTGGTGGGGTTGTCCTAAATCATAACGTAGGCGGCCTTAACGCAGAGGCAGTCAGAGCAGCTATAGGATTTGGCGCCAAGGAAATATGGATGCCAACTTTGCATGCAGAGAATCACATAAAAATCATGGGTGCACCAGTCTATCCGACGAAGGCATGGGAAAAACAAGTAGACCTAGGAAATCCTCGAGGAATATCAATTCTTGACAAAGAAGGAGATTTAAAACCTGAAGTATATGAAATCTTAGACTTGATAGCTTCTGCAGATATCATCCTAGGAACAAGCCATATATCTAGAGAAGAGGTTTTTGCTTTGATTAAGGCAGCTAAGAGAGCTGGAGTCAACAAGATGCTTGTGACTCATGCTGGCTACAGGGTTACCCCCTGGTCAATCGAAGATCAAATGCTAATGGCTGACATCGGCGCCCACATAGAATATTCCGTGCAAAGCATAATTGATGTTTTCGACAGATGCATAAGTTCTTGTGAAATTGCGGAAGCCATCAAAAAGATTGGAGCAGATAGGTGCGTCATGGTTACGGATTTAGGTCAGATAGCTAACCCTCATCCAATAGAAGGAATGAGACAATTTGTCTACATGATGATAGCCAACGGAATTACAAGACAAGATATTGAGAAGATGACTAAAGACAATCCGTCAAAACTCTTGGGATTATGACCTAGCTAAGTTGTTTCTTTGTTTTTCCCATCTATGCCTCTTTACTTAATTATGGGAAAACAAACTAGAGCCACCTGCTAATTAGATAAAGTGAAACAGATATCAAAGGTTAAAAATATCCTTAGCGCTGAGGAGAGGGGACCTGACATAAAATGGAGACACTTGGTAAGATAGATAAGCCTCCTGTTGAACAATTTAAGACAGGTAGAAAGCTGTATTGCGTACCTCTTGTTTACTCTTCAAATGATTCACCGAAAGATTACTTGGAAATCATAAATCAATATTGGAAACAAGTCGAGGAACATGTAAACATGCTTGAGAAGGTTGAGAAAATCAGCAAAATCTATTTTGAATCAATTTCTGTAAGCGGAGAGGAAGCGATGCAGATCATCAAAGAAGAAAACGAGAAAGCCTACCAGCTTGTTAAGATCAAATACGAAAGCGGAGGACAACTCCAAGCGTTGGAAGATGAAGAGTTGTTCAACGAGCGTATGGATTGGATGGTCTGCATGGCTGTGGTAGGTAGAAGTCACATCGTGTTAGCCAAGGTCTCCAAATTCTTCGAGGAAGCAAACAAGAAGAGAGACGATCATATCACAAAACAGATAGTTGAAACTCTCAAAGGAGATGAAGCGGGCATGCTGGTCATGAACGACCAAGACAGAGTGCGCATCCAATCGCAGTTTCCCTCGGACATACACGTGTTTCTGGTTCACCCTCGTGCACTTGACGATATCTACCGCTGGTTAAGAGATCATTCATCTAATAAGATGTAATAGATTTCATTGTATTTTGTTTATGAAATCATGCTAGTACCATTTGCACATCTAATTATAGAACCAAAGACATCACGATAATATCGTGAAATACGCCCTTTCTAAAGACCTTCTTTGGTATGGTCCCTACTTGCTTAAAGCTAAGGTTTTCGTAGAGATGTATTGCGTTCGAATTGTCAGCGAAGACCTCAAGCTCGAGAGTCTTAAGACCTGCTTTTCTGTTCTCTTCTATAAGAGTCTTAATCATTTCTCGTCCGATCCCCCTATTCCTAAATTTATTGGATATCGCGATCCCAAGCTTTCCGTGAAGATATTCATCGCTGGATTTACCTCGTATAACCTCCGAGTTTGCAACTGCCTTACCTTCTACCTCAGCAAGCACATTGATTATACTTCCGTTTTCAATTCCTTGCAGTGTAGATGAGACAAACTGAGCCTCACTGTCCCGAGTTTGTTTTTGATCCATTATTATCCCAAGGTTAGGATTCGAATCTTTTTCGGCAACAAGATCATTGATCAGCTTAAGAAGGTCATCCAAGTCTTCCCAACGCATTACTCTCAGGATGACTGTAGAACCTTCCTTATCTATGAATTGAAGATATCTGTTGCCTGGCTTCATCTTGATGATGCCAAAAAAATATACCTCTATATAAATTGAAAACTCTTCTAAAAGCCACCTTTTAAAAAGATTCTATTGCAGAACAAAACCATGAATCCTAGGCTTTAACAAATGAAGTCTGATGAATTCTGAAATGATATTAAATTATCATTCTTGTTCTTTTCAGCTTAGTGTTTCAAGGGCTATTGTCTTCAGTTCTTCGTCGGTAAGGGACCTTTTCTTTTCTTCTCCTTTTGCCTTGACGATTTCAACTATCTGCATTAGTTGTGTCTTATCTACGTGTATTCCCATTTCCTTCAGCTTATCCCAAATCGCATGCTTTCCGGAATGCTTTCCAACTACAATTCTCCTGCTAGCACCAATTTCGTCTGGAAGAAAGGATTCATAGGTGTAAGAGAACTTTAGGACACCGTCCACGTGTATTCCAGACTCGTGGGTGAACATGTGACCTCCCACGATGCTCAAGTTCACTGGAACAGGTATCCCTGACGCCTTCTCCACGAACCGTGAGATTTCGATGATCCTGTTGGTCTTAAATGCGTTGGGTTTCCGATATAGCTTGATTAGACTCATGATGACCGATTCCAATGAAGAGTTACCAGCCCTCTCACCGAGGCCATTGACGGTTGTCGAGACATATTCTGCTCCAGCCTCACAAGAAGCGAGCGCGTTGGCGACAGCTAGGCTATAGTCGTCATGAGTATGAATCTCCACTGGCATATTCGTTTCTTTAAGAAACCTCGATGTAAGATAGAAGGATGCAGCTGGGATGAGCACGCCTACTGTATCACATATCCTCAACCTGTCTGCCCCAGCTTCCTTTCCTTTCAGTGCGAACTCCTTCAGAAAGTTGAAGTCCGTCCTTGTAGCATCCTCTGCGTTCAGGGAGACGTAGAGACCGTGGGCTTTAGCATATTCTACCATACTGACAGCTCTCTCAACAACCTGTTCCCGACTCATCTTCAGCTTATGTTTAAGATGAATGTCTGAAGTAGCGATGGATATTGCTACCGCGTCAGCGTCAGTCTGGATAACTGCTTCTATATCCTCTTTGACAGCTCTAGCCCAACCCATCACGCTAGCTTTGAAGCCCTGTTTCGCAATCAAATTGACTGCTTTCGTTTCATGTGGGGACATAGCTGGTGTACCAGCTTCTATTTGGTGAACCCCGATGTCATCCAATAACATCGCAATCTCCAGCTTCTCGTCGATGGTAAAGACAACCCCCGGCGTCTGCTCACCATCCCTCAAAGTCGTATCATTGATCTTAACATCCTTGAACTTAAACTGCTTCAGGACGTCCCCTTCAAAATTATAGGGGCTCACAAACATCTCATTATCAGATTGAACTGACGCAACCATCACATCACGTATTGCACATTTCGAGAAGAACACTACTTTATAATCATTTACACCACCACTTTAGAAAACTGGGAATTATTAAAAAAAATATAACACGCTAAGATTGTTTCATCTAAGCATAAAGTGAGAAAGGAGGAAGGCACATATCTCCTTCCATATCATGTTGAACGTTTAGAGCGAAGGGATGACAGCGTACCTTAGCCCTTTCTGGTTCATATGATTGTCTAACGCTGTTTTGATTTCTGTCATAGGATAGGAGGCAGTTATGAATTTGCTGGGTTTAATGAGCCCTTTCTCAACTAGTTCGTAAGCAATTGTTCTGTTGATAGGTGATAGTGTTGTTGAGTTCGCGATCCTCAGCTCGTCATAGTGTAGTCTGTATGTGTCGAGTGTTATGGTTGTTCCTTCCTTACATCCTCCATAAAAGAGGACTTGACCGCCTCTTCTCACCAATTCAACAGCCTCTTCCCATGTTGTTGGCTGTCCGATGGCTTCGATGACAATATCTGGACCCCAACCTTCATTGACATTCAATTCCTTCAGCTTACTCTTTGCTTCTTCTTTTGTGCCAGCATTAAGAATTATATCAGCAGCGCCATTCTTCTTGGCAGAATCAAGCCTTTCCTGACTTTTGTCCACTATTATGGTCTGTGCACCTCTCAGCTTGGAGTATAGACCATGTACTTGGCCGATTCCACCTGCTCCGATGATAAGTACAGTGTCATTCGGGTTTATGTCTACATTACTGTTACCGTGGACAACGACAGCAACGGTTGGAACACTGGCAGCATCCTCAAGGGAGAGACCTTCAGGGAGAACCTGAACTCGGTCAGCAGGAAGCTTAATATATTCTCTGAAAGCGCCAGCACCATCAAGGCTTTCCATCTTCTTCGCCTTTAACTCCTCAGCTCTCAACAGGCGGATAGAAGCACATAGATTTGGCTGTCCATGTCTACAGAAGAAGCAGTCACACTCTCTGTGAAAATAGCCTGCGATAACTTTTTTCCCAATTAAAGACCTGCCTACTCCTCGGCCAACGTCCTCTATAATCCCTGCCCATTCGTAACCCCAACCAAACGGGTAAGTCCAACCTGGATAACCTCTAGCATACTGTTTTACTGTTGTTCCAGATGTCATACACAGTTTGACTTTGACCAAGACTTCCCCAGCTTGAACTATGGGTATAGGTTGATCGACCACGCGAACGTCCATTGGGCCAAAACATAAGGCAGCTTTCATCGTGTTTGTCATGCTTTAGCATCCGAATTACATGTTATTAAAATTTGGTTTTTTATCATTTGGCACTTTTGCCAAGCATATATTGGGGAGTGTCGATCTAAAGCGTGTTCGTGATAATATCAGAGAGGCTACAAAGAATTTTCTAATTATGATGTTTAATATGATTTTAATCTTTCATATTAGGATACGGGAACTTTTTTATATATTGATCATATGAGGATTCCAATGGATTATAGAAAAGTTACAGTATTATCTGTAATAACAATCCTAACAGTGTTTTTGGCGTCATCTTGGATTATGTATAATGGTGTAAGGTTTCCATCCTCTGAGGGCACTATGCCTCTTCTTAATAGCGGAGCCTGGACCCTTTTATTACTTGGACTTGTTGCAACATCTGTCGCAGTAGTATCGTTGTTTTCGGAACTTAGAACGTTGAGCCCATTGACCTTTGTGGGCTGGGCTGTCTATATGCCCGTCCTTTTTAATATCCTGGTTCCGATGTTCATCGCTTTCTTTTCTATAATAGGAATCTTTTACACTCCATGGATTGTCTTAGTAAATTTCCCTTTCGGAAATAGGCTGATAAATGGAGTTATTCTTCTAAACGATCCACTACTGAAATCCTCGATCACCTATCTTGGATACTTTTTTATCATGGTTGGCCTTGCAATTTACGTTTTTAGCTTAATCCAACTGTTATCTTACACTGCTAAACATCGCTCTCTTCTGAAGAGCGGGCTATATTCTATCATACGACACCCTCAATATTTCGGGATAATAGTTTGGACCTTAGGGTTTGCTATAGCAGGTTGGCGCTTGATAAACTATCTGATGTGGACATTTCTTACATATACCTATTTTCTCCTTTCAGAAAACGAGGAAAATGACCTGACCAAAGTATATGGTAAAGAATACCTTGAATACTCGAAACAAGTTCCCCTTATCACACCTTATCCGTTATCTCTCGTCTTAAGACCAATGAGTAGATTTGACCGAAAAAAAAGAATCTTTATTTATACAATATTGTGTCTGCTATTTCTGATCATTTGCTATTATATCTTGGATCCGTTTGTAATATTGTACAGATAGAAATTAAGTGTGATGACCAACAGTATTCAGGTATCTATAGATTAATATGATGGAGCAGACTTCCATGCTCTCTGAGCTTCATACCAGAATATTCCAGAAGCCACAGCTAAGGGCCCTACAAACCAGAAGATGATCATGCTCGAATTTGAAAATGCAGTTGAGACGATAGCGAGATATATTGTGAATATTGTAAAAAAGACAGCGTAGAAGAGAAATCTTGGAACTATAAGCGTGCCAACTCGCAGGAAATCGCGCATAATCCTGACGTTGACCTCTTCAATTATGGCATAATCGCTGTCATCTTTCTTTAAAAGCCCTAATTCCACAAGCTTGTTTAGGTGATATTGGGCAAGAGAAGGGTTAGATAGATTTAGAGACCTTTGCACTTCTCTAACGCCGACTTTTCTCTTTTTCAATGCATAAGTGTAGACACGTAAAGTATTACCTTTCAACTCCGCATCGATATTACTCGTGCTCACAAACAAAGCTATCCTTGGAATATATTAATTCCTTACTGATAACCATGCCACTTTTTTAACTGTTCAATAAAATTGTACAGTCATAAGTATCTTCCAAGGCATCCTAGAAGACTGTTCAAAAATGCTGGTTTAAGTAATATTGCTATCCAAACATGGACTATGAGCACAAAAAGAAATGTCATCTTATCGAGCTTGCTAGCGGTAATTGTGGCTTTCTCAATAATAGTAGCTGCCATACTGGCTGGCTTTACACCAAGTCAGATAATGACCCAGACCACAATATCCACACAAACCTCAACAGCCACAACTACTGTAACCATACCGACCACTGTAACAATACCGACTACAATAACTGCACAATCTACTACGGTAAGCACGACTACAACAACTGTGCCGACAACGTCAGTAGTTACAATAACCAGTACAGTATCGCCTCCTTTAACAACAGGCATCTTTTCTATAATGTTTACAGACCCTCCTAACGTTCCAGAAGGAGTCACTGAAATTAATATAACCTATTCTGACTTTTACATCCATGTGCTGGATCTGAAGGAAATAATAGTTGGGTAAAACTGGATGTTCAAGGGAGCATAGACCTGATGAATGTAACAGAATTTGCCCAGACCGTAGCGTCCCTCCAATTAGAAGAAGGAAAGTACAACGCGATAAAATTCAATGTAACTGAAGCTGAAGTCATTTATGAAGGTAACAGTTATCCTGCCTTTATTCGGACAGGAATGCTTACAATCCCAATAATTGGGGGAATAGAGGTTAAAAATCTTGAGCCGACAGCTGCAATAATTGACTTCTCTCCGACTGTACTTAACCTTGGAAGCTTAACGGAGCCAGAGTTCGTGATAATCGCTGTTGCAAAAGCCTATACCATACCAGTAGAGGAAATAACGCCTCAAGAGAGAGTTCAAATTCACATACGAGGTTTTAGGCTATTTATTAAGGAAAAGCTATGGTGGAAACATCTTAATGAAATGAACAGTTCAGAACTGGAGATAACTTCTGCTTCACTTACAAATTCATCACTGTCTTTCGATGTAAAGAATGCTGGTAATAGTACCGTGCAACTAAGGTTCGTGATAGTTTCAAAACTGAAGGGATACTACGTTGACGAGGAAAAACCAAAACTTCAAAGAGCATTCTTCGGAACCCAAATCTTTCTGATAACAAACAAAGGAGAGCTTAAACCGTTCCTCGTCATCAGACAGAAGATTACCGTCTTAGAAGAAATTAAGTCATTGTTTGAAGAACTAGGATATCCAATAGAACATGGAGCATCTGTCTCTTTGTCATATAATAAAACCATAGCATTTGGATATGGATACAATCCTGGGAAACAGCCTCTTAAAGTTGAATTTGGCACAGAATATGTGATCACAATAGTAGGTGAAGGGACGTTAGCAAGTAAAGTGGTCGTCGCAAGCTAGACTACCACCCTCATAATTTTTTGAGATTATCAACCTTATTGCGGTCTGTTGAGAACAATAAATACTCTACAGTTAATTTAGCAACTGTCATCATATTTCCGTAATAATATTAACAGATATTTCCTATTGAGAATTCACTACTTCCATTTCTTGAGAAAATCCTCTGCTTGAGCTCTCAAAGTTTTTCTTGGACTTGAAAGATGTCTTTCCACAAAAGAGATTACCTTCTGCTTTCGGTCAATCTTGTCAAAGAACAAGTCAAAGAATCTGATTGCCTGCTCGGTTATGACTCTCTTACATTCTTTTGTCAAATGAGGAGACAAGGAGACGTTCTCAACTTTCAGAAGCTCATTTGTTATTCTGTCAACAAGATACGGTTTCGCCAAAGCAATCCTACCAGAACAACCTACAACATTGGCTATAGTAACCATGTACTTATCATTAAGAAAATCATAATATCTCTCAAATACAGCATCAAACTTCTTTTCCACGTCTACCTTAGTTAGGTTCGCTATAATCGCCATTGCGTTCCAGGTGAGAATCCTATATCTGCTGTCAAGCATCTTTACAAAAAAATCCATATGCGGATAAAGTTTCTCTGGGTATTCTTTGCTCAAGTCCATCAACACTTTGGCACACCCGTATCTAATAGCTGCTTTTGGTGAAGACACTCCGTCGATAACAGTGGAAATCAAGCTCGAATCTTTCTTGACCATTTTAAATAATTCTTCCTTTGACATCGTCTTATTTTCGAGCTTCAGTAATAGTTTGTCTTCCATTAGTATCTATTTCTATGGCGTTTAGATATATAAGACTTAGCCTTCAAACAAACCGAAGAGAATTAAGAGAGCTTCGTCAATAATACCGTTTGCACATGATAGAACTGCGCCACCAAGAAGTGCGTTAGTTCATTACTTATCATCTGTGTCCTTTTTTTATTAGAGTCTTATTGCGCTAGATGTCAAAATATCGTCAAAATACCGTCAAAAAAACCGTCAAAATTCACGGTCAAAAATATCGTCAAAAAAGCATGTTTTTGACACATGCCCTGTTACGCTCTCTAGTGCTCGTTTTTAGGGTCTGTCCGGGGCTTTTCCTAGGGCCTTGGTCTACTTTTTTGACAAGATCATTTGCACAGCTTTTCAGCTGTAGCTTTTGTATAATTTTGACAGATGCATCCTTCTCCATCCAGTCCAGAAGAAGCCTATTCCTTTGGCTTTAGGCAACTAATTGTCTCAGACGAATTACATTGTTTCGGAGATGTCATATGACTAGATTGCAACAGATAATTCTAATCTTGTGGAAAGCAGGATTGACCCATGT
Organism: Nitrososphaeria archaeon; assembly: GCA_963760525.1. Classification (GTDB taxonomy): domain Archaea; phylum Thermoproteota; class Nitrososphaeria; order JACIWG01; family JACIWG01; genus CAVXDT01. Next base: position 137,304 of record CAVXDT010000003.1, on the reverse strand, counting down.
GTAAAAAGGATGAGCGTTATGTTCTTACCTTTTTCGTAATTAGAGGATAGATGTCATCCAGAATGACTTTCCGATTGCGGATAAAGAGGGTTGTAACTTGCGCTCTGAACCTTCTTTAGAATCTCTTCTCTCTCCATAATATCGACGTGTTTGAAGTTTTTACCGGCTTCTAAAATTAAAGGCCAAAGCCTAACATCGCATGCCATAGAATAAGTTGAGACACCATCTTGAGATAGCGTAAAATTGACTAACATTTGAACCTCTTCATAAACGTCTGAGGGTTCATACCAAGTATTACAACTCCTTGACACACCGGATGCCCATCTTCGTCTACTGACTGCCTTAATAGTGGTCACACCAACTCCTCTATCAACAGCAGACTTTAACACGGGTCTGAAATCGTTTTCAAGTGTGGGATTCGCCAAACTCGAGGCGCATACTGGTAGAAGTAGAGCATCAAAATCAAACAATTCTAAAGCCTTCAAATGAACTCTGACATCTCTATGCCCTGTCAGACCAATGTACTTTATTAGGCCAGTCTCCCTGGCCTCCTTAAACGCTTCGATCGCCCCATCTTTACTCATGATCTTATCCAGGTCATCAAAATTCCTAACCGCGTGGAACTGGTAAAGATCGAAATTTCTCAAGAGAAGCTTTCAATTCCAAGCTAGCCTCCTCTTTGGTTCTTTTAAGAGTCTTTTCAGCCAAAAAAATCTACTTCTTTTTTTTAGCATATCACTAAGTTAGACTTCAGCATCACCATAAGAGGGAGCAACATCTATCATGTTGACACCGTAATCCATGGCCAATGTAATCATCTTGTTTGCCTCAGCTTGGGAAACACTTGAAAAGCCTAAACCACACCAGCCTAAAGCAATTACAGTGACTTTGGCCCCTGTCCTACCATAAGACCGCATGTCCAAAAGGTTTCACGTTTATGTTGCGTCAATAGCATATAAGTATTTTTGTTGGAAACTCGTATCATAACAATGTTGAATTCATCCCGTCTTCATGCAATAAACTAGGTCAATAAAGCCTAATGCTCCCCTTTGTCTGCTCCTTAGCTCACGTAGAATATTATGTATATTATTATCCCGAGGACTAGGGATAGCATCCATAAGCTGAAGAGGACTTTCATCCATGCCTTCCTGTGCTTGAGGCGCTTGTACAAACTAGCCACTCCTATTGCCTCAGCTACTGCTCCAATGATGCCATGTACCACAGTCACCATTGTTGTTGTGTTAATGTTCCTTGAAGGCTGGCTTATGAGGTTCACCATTGATGGGCCCATCACAACAATGATAGTTATTGCATTGAGGAATGTTACGATGGTCATTAGTCTATGGTGAATCTTCAGCTTCCGTTTTAAGGCTAGAATTGCCCCAGCTATGACTGCAATTCCGAATGAGATCTGAGCTATCAGATTGATTTCTGGTGAAGTGAAAGTTACGCTTGAGGGAGGAGGAGTTGTTGTTGAAGTTGTTGATGTCATCTGTGTGGTTGTACTGTTTGCTGTACTAGTAGTTGTAACTGTTGTAGTGGTTGCGGTTGTCGTTTGAGTTGTGCTCGTTGTTGGTGTAGAAGTTGTTGTAGACTGGGTTGTCGTAGTCGAGGTCGAGTAATTTGTCCAGTCACTCCATCCGTGGAGAGTACAGTGTGCTCTGGCCATAATACTTGCACTGCTGTCTAGTATTCCAGCATTGTATTCGTATTCGAATATTTGGTCGCTTTGCGGGTTTAGAGTTAAACTTGCGAGCTTTTCGTTTATTTTGATTTCGACTGTGTCAACATAGTGCGATTGTGAAGGATTTGCATGCCTTATCTTCAAAACTAAAACAGTGTTCGTTCCTTCTTGCCTTGAAGTAAGCTGTACAACAGTAGGTACATTTGCTAGAGAAGATGTTGCGGATAAAGCAATTATGAGAGCGAATAGTATGGTATATGTTAGGATCTGTTTTCTAATGTTCAATTTCTCGACTTCAGAATGCACAAATACTAGTTTATGTATTTTAGGTTTTAAACAGGATCCGATAGCCAAAAATAAAGGGAGGGTGGGATAGCTCTTCTTCTTATGGAAGGACTATTGTAGCGACCTCTGCAAGATCATCAATGTTGTTTATCTTTATCATGCCCTGTGAGAGAGTGTATAGATATTTGTCGATGTATAGGGCTCTTTGGATGAAGTCTGATCCATCGTATTTTCCTTCGCTAAGTAAACCATCGATATGTGTGATTCTACCTTTGAAGACTATTCCATTATCTGACGAAACGTTGAACACGTAGGCTCCTTGCCATGCTGGCTCACCATAAGCATTAGCTGGAATTTCCCCTGAATACTGTTCTTCGTTTATTTTGTAAACAAGCACTGGAATCACCATCAACCCTGTGTCTTTTTTGAAAAGGAATGCCTTGTGATCAGATAGCGCTGGCGAGTCTGTTCCCCTGTCGCCTATCTTGAACTGGGAGGTTTCAATCGGAGCGCTCACATTAGTTACATCGAAAACGGAGATTTTGATTCCCTGATACCATGCGAAGTCTCCTTCTTCTGCTGGCACAGCGTCCTTGCCTAATCCTATTATGTGGTTTTTGTCCAACGGGTGCAGGTAATCGGAGAATCCTGGTATCTTCAGCCATCCTAATATTACTGGATTAGCAGGGTCCTTAAGGTCTATTATGAAGAATGGATCAACTTTCTTAAAGGTGACCATGTAGGCCTGTTCTCCCATAAACCTGACGGAGTAGATTTTTTCGCCTTGAGCTATGTTCTCTACCTTTCCAACTAACTTGAGCGATTGATCGAGGACATATAGGTGATTAACCTGCTCTGAGCTCCCTTGCCCCCAAAAGAACACTTGTCCTGTTGTTGTAGCAATTCTGAAGTATCCGTTATATTCATCCATCGAGAACTGGTTAAGTATGTGACCTGGAACTGATCCTTCAGCTTCCAATTTTATATCTCCGTCTTCTATCTTCACTCTGTAGATCATCGTTTCCTCGGAGTATTCCTGCGTTTGCTCCATTTGATTATAGTTATATTTAGTCAAAGTTAGAAATATGTTGTCTAATGATACGTATATGTTGCTTGCAGATCCTGTGAGCACTGTCTTCTGAACTGGCGCCTGAGAATCATCCTGCGTATTAAAGGAGAATATTGTAGTGAACGAATAAGCTACGTCAGGAGTGTTTGGATAATAGACTTCTGTAGGATCAACTTTCTTCTCTTCTCCATTCATGCTGATCGTTGGAAGTATTATTTCATCTGGAACTGAGTACGTTGGAAACTCGGATACAACGTAAACGTACTTGCCTATCATTCTTGAGTTCATATAGTATCCATCCAGAGTGATGTTCCTAGCAAGTGTTGGGATTTCTCGGTTTTGCAGGTCATAGATTTCAATGCCCATCTTATTTTGTGAGTAATAGTATTCAGCACTTTCCTTCATTACTTTCACATTGTCCCATGTTGAAATGAAAACGACGAGTTTATCCTCGTTGATGTATATACCTGAGATATACTTGTTGTTGCCCCAAGAAATCTTGGACAGGACCTTTGCTTCCTCAACCGGATAAGCTTTGACAATAAGCAGCTCTCCCGCTCCTGTAACAGAATCTTGTCTCACGATGTAAAGGTATGTGCCATCACTTTTCACTATATCCGCTTCATCGACTCCTTCAACCTGAACATTGGTCTGTGAATAGCTCGAAGAGGATTCTGTTGCCGGAGATGCTGCACCTGCAGTATCAGCTTTGTTCATCTGAGTTGCAGTTACTGGTAACCCTATTGGGAGACCGAACCAGCCTCGCGCTGTCTCAGTATTGGTCTTAATGTAGTTCTCGAGCTCACTGTAGGATTTGAAAGTGTTCAGTTCTATCTTCTCCGCGGGAGGAGAAGGTATGACGTTAGGTACCATATTGCCAGCAAGCCAGACTATAGATGCAATAGCCAATGCGGCAATCACGTATCTCGTTTCTGACATTTTTAATCGCTTACACTATGGCAAAAGCCCGTATATTATGCAATGCAATAGAACAAGGCAAGTCCGTCCGTTCAAACTCTAGAACAGCCGCCCGAGTTTTCACTGAAGAAGAATCAAGTAAAATGTCTGACCCTTATTCTTTTGGGAGGCCTTGAGGCCTACATGATTTCATGCTTTCGTTTTAGGTTATCTGACTCCAGTCTATTGAAACTTCATTCGGTCATAATATTGGCAGTAGCTTTTCGCTTAGCATATCCAATGCGTCTATCGTGGGTGCTGCTAACAATATGATGTAATCTATGCCCAATCTGCTAGTGTTGTTGATCTTTTCCGATACAGTTTCTGGGGAGCCGATGAATCCAGTTTCGATAATCGTCTTTGCTACAATCTTATCCCCTTGGAGCTTGGTTTCCAACTTCTCTTGAGCTTCTTTGTCTGTTTCAGCTATCAGGAATTGTCCTGTCACAGCGTATTGGATTCCACTTCGACCTTTTTCTCCTATCCTCCTTCCCATATCTGCAATCTTCTCTCTCAGTTTTTCCATCGTCGAGCCTCGAATTAGCCAACCGTCAGCGACATCAGCAGCTAGTTCTCTTGATTTCTCGGACTCTCCTGCCCACCAGACGGCTATCTTGGTCTTGGGCTTAGGTTCTAAGATCCCGTTAGTTATCTCATAGTATTTTCCCTTATAAGTGAATCTCTTCTCCGTCCAAAGCCCTTTCATTATCTCCAGCTGTTCCCTAGATCGGTCAATTCTGTCATCGTGTTCATACCAAGGAACTCCGTAAGCCTCAAACTCTCGCTTAAACCAGCCAGCCCCCAAGCTTAACCGAAATCTACCATCAGATATGTCTGAGAGGGTTGCGCACATCTTCGCCAATATAGCGGGATAACGAAAGCCTTGGCAAATGCACGTATGAAAAAGCTCCACCTTCTTTGTTACAGCAGCGAGTGCGGTGAGCGTGGTCCAAGCCTCCAAAAGGTCTGCACGTTCTCCTTTAATCGGGTTTAGGAAATGGTCTGGAACCCATATCGATTCTATTCCTATTTTCTCCGCTTTCAAAACAGCTGCTTCAGCATTTCTATAACTTACCTCCTCTTCTTGAGCAATATTCCTAAGCCAACCGCCATAGACTGGCACATAGATTCCAAGTTTAGACTTCAATTTTGACATACAGACCCCCTTTGATTAGTTTAATGCTCTTTTAGGTAGGCGACCTATGAAGTCTGCAAGAGATCTTGACCAAAAGCTGTTGATATGACCGGCATCATCTGAATAGTAAACGTGCTGGATTCCCAACTCATCTAGTTTTTCATGGAGCGTTCTACTTTCTTTCAATAAGGGATCCCATTTTCCGCAGGATATATAAATTAGTTCATACAGTTTAAGCTGGTCTTTAGCGGAAGAGATTTTAGCTAATATGGTCTCGTCCATTAGTCCTGAGCTGAACATGCCTGCAGCGTTGAACATTTTAGGATGAGTTGTTATTAGATTAGACGTTTGGCCACCGCCCATTGACAACCCTGCGATTGCCCTTGATTCTTTTAAGACACGATATCTCGATTCAACAAAGGGCACAACATCTTTGATGAAATAGGTCGTATGCTCCTCCCTAAGCTTTCTTTTTGTCTCTTTTTTGCTGATATCCTGTGTGAATCGGCTGATATCCAGCAGAGTCCCTACGGTTCCCTCATGCCCATCTGGCATGGCTACGATCATTTCCTTTGCCTTTTTTTCAGATATCATATTGTCCAAAATGTTGTCAGCATTCATACTATAAACCCAAGTGAGAAAATCCCCTTTTGCACCGTGGAGGAGATAGAGGATCGGATATTCTTTAGTCGGCTTATAATTTGGTGGAAGGTAAATTGTACAACCCTTAACCTGCTTGAATGTCCTACTGTAGAATTTTTCTAGAATCACGCTCCCGTATGCGATGTCACTTTTGAAGTCCCAAGGCATTGGTTTATCAGCGGGAATGTCGACTTTATTCACACTCCCCCCGAATGGGCTAAGTGAAGTAACTCGACGTATTAGTGGGTTTAAAGGATCAAATGCCATTAGCCCATCCACCCAAAATGTGTACGCGTACTTACCGGGAAGCATTGGAATCGATGTAATAGTCCAAACGCTATTGGCGGTTTTTTTCACAGGTATGCGCCCACCTTGTAACCCATCAAGCGAAGTGGTAACACGAGTTGTCTCAAATACAAGCTCAGATGTTACCTCGACGACTTTGGCGTTTTCACTCTTAAGGTTTAATGTCACCGAACGATCTTTGTTAACAATAGGAGACCTTAATTCGACACTTGATTCATTCATATCCCTATGTCATTTTCTTTTTACTATAAAAGACTAATCCTTCTTTGTAAAAAGATCCTTTAGCAAGAAGGGGGGACTTTGGTAAGAGGAACACTTAAGACAAACATTAGAGACCAGACTAATTAGAGAGGGTTTGTTTTATGAGCATTGAACTCCCAGAAGCCAAGATCCTGGCTGAACAGATGAATAAAAGGTTACTTGGGAAGCGCATCAGATCCTATCACCTGCAAGACTATGAGAAACTGCAAAGGATTGGTATGATGAATAAAGACCTAGACGAATTTAATTTGCTAATAGACAGAGAAATCCAAACTGTGATGTTCAGAGGAAATGTGATGCTTTTGAAGCTTAATAGTGGCACTAGCCTAATTCTAGACCCTGAATATGGTGGCGAAATCCTTTACTTCAAGGAAACTGAAATAGTTCCAAAAAAGTTTCATTTGAAAGTTGATTTCAGTGACGGCACAACTTTGACTGTGAGGTTGACTAGCATGGGGGTTATCCAAGTGATGAGAGAGAATAATTTGGAGACTTCGTACGTCTATCGCCGAGACTTCAACTATAGAGTCATGTCACCCATAAATCAAGAGTTCACACTAGAACGTTTTTCGAAGGCCATCAAAGAGAGTAATAGGATGCTTAAGTCGGTTCTCGTTGGAAAGGATGCAATTGTTGTTGGATTGAGTAATAGTGCTTTTCAAGATGTCCTGTTTAGAGCTAAGCTTCACCCAAAGAGGAAAAGTCAGGAACTTAACGAAAACGAAGTTCGAGTCCTATACGATTCCATTAGAGTCATGATAGAAGAGAGAATTCGTCTTGGAGGAAAAAGTCAATTCATAGACCTTTACGGAAAACGAGGAGGTTATGTGCCTATGATGGGGCAAAACATGAAGGAACAAGCTTGCAGTGTCTGTGGGACGGCTATACAAGCTCTCAACTTGGGAGGCGGGCAGGTCTACTACTGTCCAAAGTGCCAACTATGACAGCTAATATGTAAATTCAATTCTTTAGATTAGCGTATGTCTTTATATGCCAGCGGGGTCTGAAGTAAAATAAAGATTTAAAAAATCGTAAGCGTGGCTAATGCGGATGTCAGCAGATTTGAACCGGATTAATTCACACTATGATCGATTAGCACTTTTTGATATAGACTATACTCTGACTGTTGGCTTTGATGCAGACAGTATCGCTTTTGACGAGTCATTAAAGAGCGTATATGGATTGGATGTATCTGATGATCCTATTGATTTCATTGGTAAAACTCATATGCAGATAGCGACAGAAATTCTTCAGAAGCATGGTTTCGACCAGTTTACCATCAAGTCCAAGCTGCAGGAGTCGATGAACTATATGGTTGCAAGATATAATGAATTGGCTGATAATTACCATATTGAGGCTCTTGAAGGCACTAAAGAACTACTGAACACGTTGAGGGAAAAAGGGGTTTTGTTAGGATTGATTACTGGTAACGTGGAGGGAATTGCTTGGGGAAAGGTGAATAGAGCGGGACTAGGGGAATACTTTAAATTCGGAGCTTTTGGCAGTGACGACATAGAAAGATCCAATCTAATAAGGATAGCGATACGGAAAGCAGAAGAAGGTTATGGTTTCATATTCGATAATAACGTGTTCGTCCTCGGTGACAGCCCAAGAGACATATTTGCTGGCAGGAAGGTGGGTGTGAAGACCATCGGAGTTACAACTGGCATTTTTTCGCGGCAACAACTGCTTGATTCTGGAGCGGACTATGTCCTCAAAAATCTGTTGGACGCAAATGAAGTCTTAAAAATAATATTGCAGTAGAGACACAACCTTCGAACAATAAATTCCAAGACGTTGAAGGTAAAGCTTTTATTTCTATTCTAAGGACGTTTACTATGCCTTCTGTGAAGAAGATAGTTGTAGATTGGCAAAAGGGCTTTATGTTCATAGGAAAGGACGAGAAAGGATTCACGGTAAATTTTGACACGTCAAAAGAGAATGGAGGAAGTGATACTGCATTGTCCCCTATGGAAACTTTGTTGGCGTGCCTAGGTGCATGTACTGGCATGGATATTGTTGTGGTAATGAAGAAGAAAAGGCAAAACCTAACCTCTTTGTCGATCGAAATAGTTGGTCATAGAAGGGATGAAGATCCAAAGATATATACCGACATTGAGATGAAGTACATTCTCAAAGGCAAGAACCTAGTCAAGGAAGCTGTCGAGAGGGCTATCAAGCTTTCAGAGGATACTTACTGTTCAGTAGGTGGTATGCTCAAAGAATCTGCTAACATAAAGACAACATACGAAATTATAGAAGTATAATCACATGCATTTACATTAGGCTATGTGCTGTATCTAGATATTCAGATATGATCATCTATTACTTTACGAATTTACATGAGATGAATTTTTTTAAGGATTCTTTGGAGAAAAGAAATGTTTAGATTATGAGTTTCTTCAGTACTTATGGGTGCCATATATGATATCGGTTTATATTGATGGCCTATGTGAACCAGTAAATCCTAATGGGATCGCTGCCTATGGATTTGTCGTGTACGAAGATGGGAAGAGTATAGTGCAGAAGTATGGAGTGGTTGGAGAAGGTGAGGGCATGTCGAATAACGTATCTGAGTATTCAGCTCTATGTGAAGCTCTGAAGCTGCTTATTTCATTACATATGGATAGAGAGAAAATAACCATAAAATCAGACTCCAAGCTCTTAGTCAATCAAATGAGTGGATTATGGAAATGCCATGAAGGTCACTATGTCTCCAAATATAATCAAGCAAAAGAATTAGTTAAGCTGTTTAGGAATATACACTTCAACTGGATTCGAAGGGAGAAAAACAAGGAAGCTGACTTTTTGAGCAGAAAAGCGTATATGGAATATCGTAACTGCCCTCTAAAATCAAATTCTTCTTAGAATTCCGTCATATCCCAATTGGGAATGCTTGGATTATTTACTCATCTAGGTAAATAGCATTTATGCCATTTCACGTCATCTTGCTCTATGCGGTTTTTTCTCTTATCAATAATATACTAGTTAGAGCAGCGATATAAAATATTAAGCATGCCAAGAAAAACATATCGAAGTTGGAAATATCAATGATGAATCCTAGAATAATGGGACCTATAGTTGCGCTTATGAAACCAACTTCATTATACAATCCTAGGAAGGTCCCTCTCACATTTGGAGAGACCACTTGAACTACAAGCACGCTCATAGAAATGAAAGACCATCCACCCATTACACCCCAAATTATAAGCAGTAGTACCATTGGTAATCCGAGTGGAATGAGGGGGAAAAGTAACACGACTATGCACATTATTGAAGTCGAGATTATCACAGGCAACTTGACACCGAAACGATCAGCTAAGTACCCAGCAGCTGAACCACTTCCAATTGATGATAGGGCTTGGATGAACATTATAGAAGATGCTTCAGCAACTGATAGTGATCTTCCTAAAACAAAATACGTTGGGATGAAAAAAGTTAACCCAAAATAGGATAGTGATGAAATGAAATTAAATATTAATGCGAGTAACAGTGATTTCTTCTTGGCTTCATACAATATTGACTTAAGACTTAAGCTACGATTTCTAGTCTGTTTTCCGTTAACTCGATTTTCTTTTATGAAAAAATACATTAGAGGTATAGAGATTAAGCCAGGAATTGAGCCAATCAGGTAAAAGAATCGCCAGCTACTTACTGTAAGGCTACCTACTGAAAGAGAAATCAGAGCACTGGCTATGTAAACTCCATTAAAAGAAGTTCCTAAGGCTTGACCTTGTTGGGAGCTCTCGGTGTTTTGCACTATGATATTTGATGCAGTTGCATAGAAAAAGCCAGATGCGAAACCTGCAATTATTCTAACAATTATTGCAATTGGAAATGTAGGGGCTAAGCTCATGAGTATACTCCCAAAAGCAGTTCCAAACATTGAAATTATTACAAGACGTTTATTACCAAATTTATCGCCCAGAGAGCCTGAAGGCAACTGGACAATGGCGTATGAAAGTAAATAAGAACTTATAAGCAATGCTGATTCTGTATGAGTGATCTTAAATTCGTCTTCAACTGTAGGTAACAGATTAGATATTAGCGCTCTAGGATATACTATTGCAATCCACCCAAGCAAAAACACTGTAACAATTCCATAGGGAAATCTTTTAGAAAGCAACAAAAGTCATACCCCGAATTACCTCGAATTTCATCTGCACCTGTTGTTCTTTGTGATAGTCTTAAATTTTTTGCTGATCCTAAACTCATGAATGAATAATCGATCGTCTAAGATTGGATGAGCTTGTTTTACAAACTGAGTACAAATTTCCTTGTCTTATTTATAGAGGTGTATGGTCTAATACTTCTTTTCTGTCTAACATTTACTTAGACGTTCACCCTTTTTGCATCCATATGCGTATGATCTTCCTAAGCCGTGATTTTCGATCAACCTCTTGAATTCTGAGAGCAGGCCTTTGTTGCTTAAGTACAATAGATGTGAAATGTCACCACTTTTATCAGTGCAGCCGAACCCCTTAATGTAATCGAAGACTTTTACCGCGTCTCCAGCTAGTTCTTCTTCAATTCTTGCATTAGATATTGCCCAAACCTCGACCGTTTCCATGAAATCCAATACGTAATCAATATGCCATCTTTGTCTCCTAACTTCAGAATATCTTGAGATTCTTGCTTTGAACCCTCCACGGCCAAAAGCTGATCCTATGTAAGCATAGAAGCCAATTTTGAAGTTTTTCATTCCAAGAGCTCCAACTTTAATGATGGATTCTTTTTCAAGCTTCAGAATCAAAACATATGTCCCTTTCTCAGAGCCTAACATAATATTATCCATTTTCAACCTGATCTCTATTATAAAAGATAAATACTTTGAGGTATACAATTAAAACTGTGGGATACCAATCACATCAGAGAACTGGAACTTCAAAAGGCTTTCAAAAACCTAGGAGGATTAGATCAAAAACTAAGACTGAGAAGCCCCGATTGAGTGGAACTTACTCGCGAGAGCAGACTGTCCAATCCCTAAACGAAGTTGTAAGCCGAACCCTTAATAGTTTACATAACCTTGGTACCCAAAAATTTGCTTTAGCATCATTTCATGAATATTCTGAGCGATGGCTAATGAATTTGCATACTGTTCTGACTGATTTTGAGTCTAGTCAAGCGGTTGCAGTGGATGAGAAATTCCGACAGGAATGTTCGCAGATATTCTCGAATATCGAATTGGCTTTAACAGATAAAAGTCTTAAGGAATCATCGGAATCAGAAATATTTCAACGCCTTCTCAATTCCAAAAACATGCTCTCACAAATAGAACAAGAACATACATCAGAGATGAAGGAGATTACAGAAAAAAGGGAACATACAACGAAACCTTTAGTGGATAAAATTGATGCGTTCGAGCAAGAATTACATAGCATACAAAATATGAAAACTGGCTTTTTCGTAGGTATCTCGAAGAAGACTAAGGCACAGAAAGAGGAGGATGCAACCCTAAGGCTTATTGCAGCAAAAAAAGAACTTGAAGAAATAGAAAAATCTTTCGCCACTACAGAAATGAGTCATCGAGAAGAATATGAGCGCAGGAGGCAAGAAATCCTTGAACAGATCACGAGAGATCAGAAAGAGATTGAGAGATTTGATTCGCAGATCGACAGTTCTGCAGAAGTCAGGCGTATTGCATGCGAAAACCTCGCTGATATTGTCAAGGCTTTTCTAAAAAGAATTGAAACAGTTTCTGAAAAAACAGAACCTTCCACATGATTCATGCTTTCTGATTACTTCTCGCATAATAGATAATTCTCATTCGTGTTTTGCCACCATATACGAAGTTGTTTATTGCTCAAATGATCTTGAAACGCTCTAATAGGATAAGGCTTTTCACGCTGAGATTTCTATTCCCGGAATCTTCTTCTTTTCATAAACTATGTCCATTATTTTTGTGATCGCTGTGATCCAAGCGAGATAAATCATTGCGATGAAAACATATGTCTCAAGTACTCTATAGGTTTGGCCGATGATCGTTGTGGCTGCTGCAGTTAGATCTCTGACACCGATGACGAGGAGTGCTGGTGTACTTTTTGTAAGGGAACAATATTCATTACTCCATGCTGGAATCACTATTCTCAGTGCTTGTGGAAGAATTACGTAGAAGATTATTTGCGGTTTTGACATGCCTATTGAGAGCCCAGCTGTCATTTGATCTTCGAAAACCGCATCTATTGCGCCTTTGATGTAACCTTTCTGGTAAGCAGCACTGTTAAGGGCAAAGACTGAAAAGCCCACGATTAATGGATCTGTGCGAAAGTTGAGCAATGTTGGGATAACGTAGAGGAATATGAATAGTTGAATTATTATCGGACTTCCTCGGAAGAATTCAACATACCCTCGAATCAATGTTGAGATAATTCGTCCTCCATACGAGTCGCCAAGGGCTAAAATAATCCCTAAGACAAGTCCAGCAAATATACCGAACAACGACACACCAACTGTTAAGACGAAGCCATTAAAGATAAGCGGTAGGTATTCTATTATGTAATCCATGTTATTCCCTTTTTGTTCTCTTTATTAGTCTTGCCATAAACTTTTTAGCTCTCTCACTTTTTGGATTTGTAAAGAATTGTTCGGGTGGACCTGTTTCTATTATGTTGCCTTCATCATAAAAAATCATTTCATCTGCCACTTCGCGTGCGAAAGGCATTTCATGACTGACTATAAGCATGGTGGTTCCTTTTTTTGCGAGATCTCGGAGAGTGTCTATTACTTCCCCAGTAAGTTCAGGGTCAAGTGCTGAAGTTGGCTCATCAAGCAATATGATGTCGGGATTCCGGGCTAGTGCTCTTGCGATACCTACTCTTTGCTGTTGCCCTCCAGAAAGTTGGGCTGGATAGTGATGCGCCCACTCTTCCATCTTTACCTCTTCAAGAGCTTCTAACGCGCGTTTCTTTGCCTCTTCTTTGGGAAGCTTCAATACCCTTCTTAATGCTAATTCAACGTTTCCCAAAGCGTTGAGATGGCGGAAAAGGTAGATTTGTTGAAAGACGAAACCTATTCTGGCTCTAGCCTTGTTCAAATCTGTACCTGCCTTTGTTAAGCATTCTCCCCTGAGGAAAACGTCACCTCTATCAGGGGGTGTTAGCATTGCCAAGCATCTTAGGAGGGTACTTTTCCCCGAACCGCTTGGCCCAAATATGAGCTTAATGTCACCCTCTTCTATTTGCAGCGAGACATCTTTTACTGCAATAAGATGCTGCTCATATGTTTTCCAGAGATTTTTACATTCCATTACAGTGCCTGTCATTTCTTTATAACCCCAACTCTTTCTTTCTTCTACTCCCCCAAGTATCCAGCCATGTTGCAATTGGAAAGGTTAGTAATATGTAAAGAAAGGCTGCTGCAAGATATGGTGTCACAGGGTCCAAGGTCGCTTTTCTAATCGAATTTGTAATGAACATTACGTCGGGCACCCCTATTACAAATGCATATGCAGAATCTTTTATGAGAAGTGCATATTCGCTTCCTAAACCGGGTGTTGAGAAAACAAAGACTTGAGGTATCATAACATGAATTGCTGACCATAACCTTGAAAATCCAAGTGATCTTGCAGCGACCATTTGTTCTTCGCCTATGCCTCTTATGGCGCCCCTGAATATTTGGGACTGGTTAGCTGCACTTCGCATACCCAAGACAAAGGTCGCTGTAAAAACTGCGTTCTTAAAAGGGAAAGGAATGTATGATCCCACACCCCAATAAAACATTAACATCAAAACTAATTCGGGTATACCTCTGAAAAACTTTTCAAATACTTCGACCAAAGGCCTTGAGCTTTTCTCGTAAATTCTTCCGAATGCCAGGGGAAGCCCAGCAGCCATTCCTAGTAAAAAAGAAAGGACGGATATTGTCAGGGTTGTAAGGATCCCTTCTACCATAAGTAGAAGCTGTTGTACTACATCCAATATCCGTCACTTATGTTTTCAGCTAGCTTTTCCACTTTTGTTTAAGAGTATCTAGTTGTCCGGAGGCTATTATGTCAGCAAGTGCACCATTCACTTTCGATACAAGAGTGTTTGCATCTTTGCTGGCTACGAAAGCGACAGGATAATAGGGCCTTCTGAAAACAATGTCTATTTGTTGCTCATTTTTCTGTTCTGCTTGAAGTATCCAATCGGAAGTAATAGGTGTTTCTGCATAGACGCAATCAACTAGACCGTTCTTCATTGCTGTAAGAGCATCTAGATAAGTTGTGTAGGATGAGACAAGATTATTCGGAATCGCACCAAGCAACTCGCCCTCTTCCGTTGTCCCAGTCTGTGTTCCAACCTTTAGGTTAAGGGTTGATATCTCTGATATGGACTTTATCGTCGTAATACCCTTCGCAGTCTTCACATTGTCTAGCATTATTATTTGGCCCTCCGTTATACTATGATACATTGTAAACTGGACAATTTCCAATCTGTCTGCAGTTACAGAAAACCCGCTTACGCCTAAATCCAATTCTCCTGACTGTATTGATGGTATTATAGTGTCAAATCCTACATTATGCCATTCAACTTGAAGGTTAAGTTTAGCTGCTATTGCCTCCGTCAAGTCGACTTCGAACCCAATAATCTTACCACTTTCATCCAGGTATTCATATGGTGGCCATCCTGGTTCGGTACCAACTCTTATTTTGCCGTTTTTAACTATGTTATCCCATATCGAGTCTGATACTTTGCTTGAAGGCATTATCATAGGACTTGTATAGAGTCCTATTGCGAATGCTGCGACAGCGACTATTCCAATTACAGCTGCTACTAAATATTTTGACATTGCCAAATTTTCCACTTGTCAGTCTTCAGATATATCACCATATTTAAGCTTAAAGATAGCCATTGCCATATGGACACTAATCTGATAATACGCTAAGGTTTAGCAGGCAAACTTGGGCTTATTTCTAATAACCTCTAACAATAAGAGCAAATAATAGGATGGGTATACAAATGATTAGTGGGAGGAAAAAGACAGCGCTCAACGTGATGGAGGCAACAAACCCACCTAATATTGGCCCGATAAGGTATCCAACCCAAATACTTGCTTCAAGTATTCCCGCATAATAGCCCTTCCTGTCCGCATCAATGTTCAAGATACGATATTGGACAGGTGAGTAAAATAACCCTGTAAACAACCCGAAAGCAAATAATCCCAAATAAAGAAACACTATTTGGCTATATAGGTACACAATCGTGATTGGAGCAAGTGCAGCTGCCAGAATTGTAAGCTGTAAAACCCTATCTTTTCTGAAGGGTTCCAGCAAGCTTAACGGCAGGAAAAACGCAAGAATTCTTCCAAGGTTGGACACTGCCAGAATGTATCCGGTCTCAATAACTGATATCCCGCTAGATGTTGCAAAAATTGGAAAGAATGTAATTATTATGATCATTGGCAAGCTGAACATAATTGTAAAAAGAAGATAACTAAATTCCTTCTTTCCTATCTTTGGAACGCTACTGGGAACAGCGTTGTTGCCAATCTGTCTTTTCGACATTTTGGGGAATAGAAAAGTTAATGCAACTACACAAAGTATGAGCAATCCTGAAATATAGAAGATGTTTCTAAGCTCTGATGTTTGGGCAATGACACCACCAATATACGGTGCTAGCACTACACTTGAACTCCACATAATATTATACATCCTTAACCTGTTCCCACTTTCGCTAAATAGGGATTGAAATGATGGCCAGATAAATGCTGCGCCTAAACCTTCAACAGCTTTTAGGGGAATAAACCAAATAGGTTGTGAGATAATAAAGTAAAGCATGTTTATTGAAACTAATATTATTGACCCAATGAGAACTGCTCTTTTTGGGCCTATCTTATCTAGGAAGGAATTAAATAGTAACAGCATGATTATGTAAAGTACGCTTTGAGCGCCTGCAATCAAGCCAACTTCAACCTCACTAGCTCCAAGATTGTATGCATAGAGAGGAATGTAAGTCATCCAGATGGACGTTGCGAGCCCCATTAAGAAACTAGAAATGTATGGCGCTGCATAGAGCCTATCTGTATTGCTCATTTTCAAATTCTCATATTATATTTTGAATTATATAAGCTCTTCTAAATGAGACCTAAGCCAAAAGGAAATTGCGTTAGAGTGACGAATTATCGTAAGTGGTGACATCATTTACTAATATATGTCAACCAATCGTTGTATTTGCTTAGCTTTCCTCTCTTGGCCTTTTCGTAAAGATCTTGTAGCTGCACTGTAATCTTTCCAGGCTTTCCATCACCAATCTTGTAGTTGCTGATTTCAACAACGGGCGTTACATCAGCTGCTGTACCCGCTAAAAAGACTTCTTCAGCAGTCAGCAGCTCTCCAACAGTAATGTCCTCCTCTCTGACGTCATAACCTAAGTCTTTAGCTAAAACCATCAAAGTGTCCCTTGTGATACCTAAAAGTATTGACGCACTTGCTGATGGTGTAACTAACTTCTCTTTTATTACTGCGAAAATGTTCTCGCCGGACCCTTCGCTAACATATCCTCTTACATCCAACATTATACCTTCATCATACCCATTTTCAACAGCCTCCATCTTCGCAAGCTGACTATTCACATAACATCCGCAGACTTTTGCAGTACTTGGGAACGAGAAAGTAGGCGTTCTCCTCCATGAAGATATCATGCACCTTGCTCCATGAGTATAAGCTTGACCTAGATAGGTGCTCCAAGGCCATGCTGCTATAGCCACCCTGGACGGACATTTCATGGCGTTCAAACCCATAGCCATACAGTCTTTGAAAGCTATTGGCCGAATGTATGCTTCTTCAAGATTGTTCTCTGAAAGCACAGACTTGCAGGCATCAGCGATTTCATATGGAGAAAAAGGTATGTTTATCCTCAAGATCTTCGCGGAGTCGAAGAAGCGTTTAATGTGCTCCTGCAGTCTAAAGATAGAAGTTCCCTTGTCTGTCTTGAAAGCCTTGATACCTTCGAACACTCCTGTACCATAGTGCAACGCATGCGATATGATATGTAATTTGGCATCGCCCCATGGGACTATCTTGCCATCGAGCCACATACACTTCTGAGGGGAAACCGGAACGGACATGTTCTCCTATACCCCCATAACATCTTCTCCTTTTAACTTTGACAGTTCAAAGACCTACTGAGCCCAGAATATGATAAAATGGTTTAAAAGTGCTACGCAAACATAAGCATGTTGAAGGATTGTTCATGGGAAAAGAGTTTAGACCACAAGATGTGGCGAAGCGAAAAAAGGTAATCGACGAGGCTGTTCGAGACTTGTCTCCTGGAATTGGGGGCGTGGCAAAAGAGATACTTGAATCTTGGAATGGAAGTGAGTCAGAAAAGAAGCTCATAGGAATTCTGGGAAGAGAAGAGACGCAAAAGATTCTAAGGAAAGTTAGGTCCAAGGGCACCTAGAAGGTGTCAATAAAACCTTTTGATATTTCTCGTCTAAAACTGAATATGCTTTCTTTTTCTAAGATTGTCTCTCGATCAGTTCGATAAGTGTTCCATCAGGGTCTTCTATGAAGGCTATGACTGGGCCGGTAGGACCAAGCTTATAAGGTTCATCAGTTATTGTAACTTTTTCATTTCGCATCATTTGAATCATATTCTCCATGTTCTTGACTTCAAAAGCAAGATGGTCAAACAATCGATCTTCGTAATCAGCTTGAATAAACTTCTTCTGTTCTCGATAAAAAGTAAGCTCAAGTCTAGCTCCTTTCCCATCTGAATCCTGAAGGAACGCAATCTCAGCCTTATTCTGTGGAATCTCTCGTCGGCTCATAAGTTTAAGACCCATCAATCTAGTGTAGAAGTCAATCGATCTATCCATATTTCTCGTTCGAATGCTAGTATGAACAAAAATCATATTTCTTCACCAGCCTAACTATCGTATCTTTCGGATTTAAATTGTCATTGTATATTTTGCTGATTAGGCTTTCTAAACAATAGCATCTTATACAAGCTTCTTGGAGAGTGCTCTGTTGAAAATAATGGAATTTGGTTTGCTTGGTCCCAGGAAAGCGGTCATCATAACTGTTTGTGCAATTGCTCTAATAGTGTCTGCTCTCTATTTTTCGAATGTTGGCGGTTGGTGGAATAATACGACTACTACAACTTCAAGTACAACTTCAAGTTCGACAAGCCCAACTACTACAACTGCTACCTTTACAACTCCTGCATATGCCAAGGTATTTGGTCTAGCATATACCATAGGAAACGGGACACATGATACGACCGTCGTATTCACAAGTAGCTCAGGAGTCAAGTATGTGGCAACGATTACCAACGGCTCATTTTCCATAGACCTACCCAACCCAGGCATATACAATGCCACCACAGAATGGGAAGGCCTATACCCCTGGCAGAACGGAACAATCTTCAAGGGACAAGTCATCTTGAATTGGGGTCCAGGTTCAAAAGCAGCACAATCATTTAATATTCAAGATGAAACTCCAGAATCGTTAATCGAGGTTTCAGGTGCAATCATCCTCAGACAAAACGCAAACCCGGTAACAATAAGGTTCAACGCGACGAATGGCCAAACTTTCGATACAGTAGTCAAAAGCAGCATATATCTGATCAATTTGCCAAACATGATGAAGTATACAATATCAGTCAAGTGGGAGGATGAAGATGGCAACATTGGTTGGAGTGACGCAGGCTCAGTCACCATTCAAGCAAGTCCAGGGATAAAAGGTCAATCGTTGAACTTATGGCCAACATAAACATCGACTCCCATTGGAAATCAAAGTCAATTTTCAGGATAAGGATCATAACCTAAACGGAAAATCTCAAATCAACTTTATATAAGTAACCCGACAAATACGCTCTCAGAGGAGGGCTATGAGCTCCCAGACAAAGAAAGGAATTGAATATCTGGATCTTCAGGCCTATACAAGTAACAGGACTGAGATAATAGTCAATGTCAAAAATATAGGCACTACGGAGGCGATCATAAAATCCATATTTATTGAAGAAAGGAATTTATCGAGTGTATGCGGAGGAACATCTAATCCTAATACGCCCATATATCTGGAAACTGGAGCTTCAGAAACCATTGAATTGACTTTTCTTGCACCTTTAACATCAGGTATAACCACTATAACAATACGAACTAGTTCAGGTAAGGAATATCCAAAGACTATTCTAATACAATAAGTCTAGTTTTTGATTTGCTTTATAAAAGAAATTTGTTGGAACGTAATGTAGTGTACGAGCCGCAATTCGCGTATAAAAAGACACAAGTCAGATGATCTTGATGGGAATCTCAAAATTAATCGGTTGTTCTTTGTTAGATCGTCGAACCAAAAATCAGATGGTATCTCCAAGCTTGGTGATGAACTCCTCAGCTTGTCTCATACCTTTTTCCCAGAACACTACATCAGTTATATCAAAACCCAATTCAACTGCAAGCTCGTGCGGGGACTTGCTTGAACCTGCAGCTAAAAGTTTTTTCAGCTTTGGCACAAAACTCTTATCCTGTTCTTCATAAAGACGATACAAAGCGAATACAAACAACTGAGCAAACACGTAAGGATAATTGTAGAAGCGGTAGTTAGCAATATAATAATGCGGCTTCATTGTCCATTCCCATTTCATCACATCTAACCAGTCCACTGAACCATAATAGATTTTATCGCGAGCTGTAACCCATAATTTGGAAACAGTTTCCCCGTCTAAGAACTTACCTTGTGCTATGGCATCATACATGTTTTGTTCAAAGAAAACCCTTGCAGAAACTTGGAAGGCCACCATACCGAATTCGTCCAGTATATTGGTGAGTACTACCAGCTTTTCCTCTTTTGTCTCAGACCTAGAGAGTAATCGTTCAGTTAGTAATAATTCGCCAAACGTACTGGCAATTTCAGCAATGCAACTACCAATTTCGCAGTTACTCGCATTCTGTTCCCTTGAATATAGGTATGCATGAATAGCATGCCCAAGTTCATGCGCCAAAGCGTAGACGTCTTTCATCCCTCCGTTGAAGCTCTGCAAAACGTAAGCACTTTTTCCATCTAGCCAAGAAGAACAAAAAGCCCCTGAAGTCTTGCCTTTCCGCACTTCACTATCTATGTGGTGTTTTTCAAACATCTCATTAACCCATCGTCCTATTTCCTCGTCAAATCCCATATAAGCGCTGACAACCTCCTTCCTAGCTTCCGTCCAGCTATAATTCATCTTAGGAGCATGTGGCAGAGGCGCAACTAGATCGTAATTGGCCAGCTTCTCTAATCCCATCAGCTTAGCTTTTAGACTAAGATACTTCTGATATAAGCCGACATTCTTCATAATAGTATTCATAAGACTGGTGATAGTCCGTTGATCAACATCATTAGCAATCAAGCTTTGAGTCATTGGTGTTGGATATTTCCTTAGTTCACACATTTGTAAATGGTCCTCGCATACCGAACGAATAGAGCTTGCCCAGATAACTTCATCTTTTCCAAGACCCTCATAGACTATTTGATTGGATCTTTTCCGCAAATCACGATCTGGACTTTGATATAGACCTATTATCTCACCATAGGAAAGCACTTTTGTCTGACCTTTGATTTTTATCTCAAATGTTCTGGTAGAGAGCCAATCATTCTGGAGCATTTCCCACGATTTAACTCCGGTCTTATCTTTGGCAATTATTAACGTCTCCTCGATTTCCGAAAGTAAGTGTGGCGCTTTTCTCAATGCCCTTTCAAGATAATGCCTATATTCTGCCAGCATGGGTTCGATGATTAACGATTGTTTACTAGTAAGAAGCTTGCCAATCTCAATATCCGTGAAGGCTAATGCTTTTCCAATTTTCAAGGACGCTCTGCGCGTTGCATCATTGAGTTGTTTGGCAACTGCGTCAGTTGAATTAGCTGAATAAATAAGGCGACAATACATATTCATTTCCTCAAACTTGATTGCGAAATCGTCTGAAATCCTCAAAATACTTAGGAGATTTTTCTCACTGACTTTTCCACGATAAGCTTCTCTAATTTTTTCTGCTTCAACCACCATGAACGCCAGCTTCTTCTCAATTGCAGTTGGATCAACATTTTCCACAAGTTGGGAAAGATCCCATTTCATCTCGTCTTCGATTATAGTCATCCGGTCTCGCCAGCCTCTAATTTCACTGTTTCCTTTTAAAGTATATGCCAAGTTTGTATCATTGGTATCCTATTCTTTCGCACAACGATCTACTTGTGATCGAACTATTCACTTTACCTTCTAGATTCTTCCGAAGGTGAAACCTTTCGATAGATAGCTTCGCGCCCAAAGGAGTAAAAGTAATCCTGGCACAATTGTAATTACCCCTGCGCTGGCAACAATTCCTAATGCTATCTGAATAGAACCACTGAAACCCATCATCATAAACATTCTTGGCGTTCAGGGGCATTGCTTGAGTCCGTGTTAGAATACTTGCTAGGAACATTTCAGACCAAGTCTGATACCATACGAAGAACGCTACAACGCCAATAGCAGGCCTGTTCAAGGGAATAAAAACTCTACGGAAGTACCTCCATATGCTGTACCCGTCAGTGAACGCTGAATCATCAACCTCCTTAGGAACCGCGCTCATAAAGCTCGTGAACAGGAAGACAGCGATCGGAATATTAAACGAGAGATAGGCAATCACTAAACCTTGAATGGTGTCAAACAACCCTATACCGAGGAATATGATCAAATATGGCAGTGACACCGCAGCGACAGGGGCCATCCTTGTAATGAAAAAGAAGAAGAAAAAGGTGTTTGTCAGCTGGAAAATCATATCTGGAAAAAACGTAGCCAGCCGGGAAGCCTATTAGGAGTGTGACGATAACGCTGCCAGCAGAGATTAGGATGGCATTCAGTATGGAGCGCGGCCATGAGTTTGTCTCGATTTCTGATTCTGTGAACATGGTTTCCAAGTTGCCGAGGAATCCGTCTGGCAGAAGCGAGCCTGACGCAGATGGGTCTTCAAGTGAGAATGCTGCCACAAACATATAGTAAACCGGGAAGATAAATGCGAAAGCGACTAGAAACAAAAGTACATATCTAAGTAATCTCTTTGGCGTCACACTCTATCCCACCATAAGATTTACTAGGATTATTATCTTAAGCCCCATTTCCTTCACCAAGCTCCCTCTCCAGTATACTGTGTTCGCTTATTTTCATAACTGCTATAATTATCTTGGACTGCCTTGATCCAAGCACTAAGATACCCTCTGATCGGTTCACGCTCTATCTCTTTTGGATCTTCAGGGTGGACGGGGATAATCACCCACTGATGAATGCCTCGATCAAATACTCCTTCAGCAACCAGTTTTTCTTCTTTAAGTATTAGCAGTGGCAATTGAAGTTGGTATGCCATGGCAGCTTCAATGTGTGTCCAGACCGAAGTAAAGTATTGATTAAGGACTGTATGTTGAGTAACACTTTTTTCTTTGTAAATACCCGCTTTAGAATGAAATCGTTCCATTGCGAGAATGATTGCACCATAGACATTCTCCAATTTCTGTTTTATTGGAATCAGAGGAGCCTCAATTGAGTAAAATGTGCGCCCAATTGTTTCAACAGCCATACTTCTTCTTTGCAAATATTTTTCTAATGTTCTCAAATAACTCATCTGAATTGAATCACGGGGTTCTCCAACGCTTAGAAAAACAGGTATCATTTCATAACTGTCTGTTTAAGTAGATTCCATCTTATAAATCTTTTGATTTCATGAATATACATAGAAAACAATAAATAATTATGTTGAAATAAATCAATGTGGAAGAAATTTCAGTAATTGATACTGCTTTTTACCAACAAGTGTATCCTCCATCTACAATAATATCGGCTCCTGTGACATAGCTCGATGCTTCTGAAGCGAGGAAGATTGCTGCGCCGACCATTTCTACGGGATCAGCTAGTCGTCCCATTGGTATGAATGATTTCCATGAATTTGCTATTTCAGGATTAGTTGTGAATCTTCTCTCAAGCCTTGGTACCAGAGTGTATCCGGGGCTTAGACAATTCACATTTATATTGTATTTTGCCCATTCGACAGCCAGACACCTGGTCAAATTCGTGACACCAGCTTTTGCCGTATTATAATGGGATTGAGTCTGAGGCCTATTCGCTATGACACCTGAAATGGACGAAATGTTTATTATTTTACCGTACTTCTGCTTTATCATTTGCCGTGCGACAGCTTGGCACATTAGAAAAACCCCTTTTAAGTTAATGCCCATCATCGTATCCCAATCTTTCTCGGTCATCTCTTCAGCTTTGACCCAATGGCCAATGCCATGGCTGTTAACCAGAAGGTCTATCTGGCCAAACTTGTCAACCGTCTTATTTACGGCATCATTTACCTGCCCAGAAATAGAGACGTCTACATCATATACCGAGGTTTTTACAGGAAACCTTTCTTCTACTTCTTTCTGTACACTTACCAACTTTTCGTGAGTACGCCCAAATAGTGCGATGTCAACTCCATATTCCGCGAGACCCAATGTAATCGCCCTTCCAATACCACTGCCCGCTCCTGTAACAATCGCTTTCTTTCCATCCAATCTAAACAGATCTTTCACAGATTTATGTTCCATATGGACCTTCTACATCATTCCATTAAAAAGCCTTTAAATTAGTTCGCCTACTACATCGTGAGCTAATTTTTGAGATTGTAGTTTCCTAACAAAACATAAATGTTATTAAGAATAAATGGCTTCCAATTAATTATGAGAAAAGTAGTGAAATAACAGACTTTCTAATTTAAGCTTTAGCTAACCATTTGAGCATCTGATACAGGAATTGTATGTATTTGTCGCCTAGTTCCCGACCTTCAATTCTTATCGTATTTGATCCCCAATCCACCAATCCACCAACCCAATGAGGTGCAATATCTGTTGTGAAAGCCAAGCTTTTGCCTTTCTTATAATGATGGACTATAAGCAAGGGATGTTCTTCCTCAGATAATCTTATTCCATCAACTCTATCAATCATTTTATTTTCAACTTCTTCCACTAAGATTGGTTCTATTCTCTTTAAGGTCAGAAGAATTTCAGATCCATCTTTCGGCACAACCTTATTGTAGCCGCATACCGTTGGCGGATCATACCAAGGTAGTCCCTCTAATATTGGATGATTGCGCTTTCTAATAATCTTAAAACCATTCGAATCATTGACTCTATCATCTGATGGCATACAACTTACTGGCAATACTTCTTCAACCGGCGTTTCTCTATAATTGCCAATTAAGCCTGTAAAGGATTCCCAGCCACCTATCATTCCCAATCCTCCACCATTCCCAACATATTCCTTGAGAGAATTCATTCGTTTCTTTCCCAAACTACTACTTGGAACATCGCTCAATATTATGACATCGTATTTTGATAATTGATTAGGTGAAGATGGAATTTCACTTATGCGACTGGGCGAGAAATGGTTATAATCGATGCCAGACTTTTTCATCACCGATATCAGGTATCCTCCTGTGCCTTTTGCTGGGCCATCACCAGCGTATAATGCCCTTATTACCATAGTTCATAAAACAATAGCAAAGTAATTTAAATATTTACTTCTATACAATTCGAACAAACAGGCTAGTGATTCTAACATAGGCTAGTTTTTCTAAAGGTCACTTGGTTCCAACAATCACAGCAAATAGTACGATAGGAATAGCAAAGGCGAGGGGAAGGAAGAAGACATCACCCAAGCTAACGGCTGCTATGAATCCTCCTAAGATTGGGCCAAGAAGGAAGCCCACTCCAAAGGTTGATTCCAGTACTCCTGCATAATAGCCTTTTCTATTCTCGTTAATATTCAATATACGGTACTGTATAGGGGTGTAAAGCAGCCCTGAGAACAATCCAAGGGCAAATAATTCCAGATAAAGGAGGAAAACTTCACTGTAAAAGACAACTGAAGCTGCGGCAAGTGTGGCTGCTAGAATCGTGAGTTGTAAATATCTATCCTTGCTGAACAGTCTTAGCAAGCTGAATGGCAGGATAAAAGAGAGAATTCTTCCAACATTGGATATTGTCAGAATATATCCTGCTTCAATGACTGACATTCCTTTAGATGCAGTATAGATAGGAAAGAACGTGTTTATTATCAACGTCGTGAAACTGAACATGAATGCGAAGAGAAGGCAGACTGAACTCTTTCTTTCCAATCTTTGAACCTCTGTTAGGTGATGGATCATTTTTGCTGATTTGTTTTTTCTGAATTTTTGGATATAGGAAGGTCAAGGCTATTAGGCATGCCATAAACAATGCTGTTACAGCAAAAATGTTCTTCAACTCCGACATCTGAGCGATGACACCGCCCGTGTACGGTGCCAGAACAACTCCTAGACTCCACGTAATATTATACATCCTTAGCTTTTTTCCACTTTCCCCAAAAAAAGATTGAAATGGGGGCCAGACAAACGCCCAGCCTAAACCCTCAAGAGCTTTCAGAGGAATAAACCAGATAGGTTCAATAATAAAAAGGTATGAAATATATAATGTGCATAATATTGTTGAACCATAAAGAACTGTTCTTTTAGGCCCGGTCCTATCCAAGAAAGGACCGAGCAGTATGGGCATAATTATGTAAAGTATACTGTGGGCGCCTGCTATTAATCCAACTTCTATCTCTTTAGCCCCAAGATTGTATGCATAGAGAGGAAGGTAGGTCATTGAAGTAGACATTGTTATTCCAGCTAATAAGGCAGAAATGTATGGTGCTGCATAGGAAGTATTTGTGCTCCCCATTCTAATTTCTGACCATCTCATCAAATCCTTCATCATATAAGTTTATGCCCTTGAGTTTAGTTTCACAAAGCTGCGAAATCACCTGTTAATTCCAGAATTCAGATTCAGGATTATGCTTTTGATGGAAATTGAATCTATGGCAGTGGAAAGATTTATTTTAGCTTGCGTCCATGATCTTAGGTGAAATATGATGGTAGCTGCAAATATTGTTGGAGAAAAAGAAGGTATTCCTGTACTCTACCGTAGCTGCAAAAGGGGGTTTGGTATACGGGTAGTTCATCCACAGAATCCGAAAGCGCCTTCCAAGAACTTGAGTACCACGTTGCTCTATCTTGCACCAGGAGGAAGACTCGAACCTCATAGTCACGAAAATGAGGAAGTGTATGTTGTGTTGGAAGGGGAAGGCAAAGGATATTTTGGCCGAGAAGAACCTGTCCCAGTCAAAAAGGGGACGTTCTTTCATCTTCCACCATACGCTGAACATGGCCTTGAAAACACGGGAGATGAAATGATGAAAGTACTGATTGCAACTTCTCCGCCCCTACCACCTTTTCCCGAATGGTGACTCTAGAAGGATTCCACTAATGTTCTCCAGATTATGAAATTTGAATAATACAGGAAATAGGTGGGATGATTGCGGGGAATAAGGTCGGATAACGTCGGATAATCGTGGCTAGCAGGGATAATAGAGGATAATGAAAAAAACCTAAACGAGCCCAGCAGGCTAGAATAAGACCGTTCCCTCTAACAAATGCTAGGGAGCAACAGTGCAACCTGACATGACTATCACCGCATGTTTTTAGGGTTTTTTGTTAAATCCTGCAAAAAAGATTATCCTCCATTCCCCCATATGATATCCCCAATACTACTTCCCATTATCACAGATTATCCATAAAGTGGTAAGATCTTCCTAAAGAAACCTATTTTCTATTTTTGGACAATATTCATAACCTTTTATAGAATCTTATCCAATCATATTCAGACATTCACTTGAAATGGGCCAGCCAGGATTCGAACCTGGGATTCACGCCGTGTAAGGGCGTTGTCTTAGACCGAGCTAGACCACTGGCCCACATAAAAAGTGGCCATTTCTTCACTTAAAACCTTTTATCTGAAGTAGCGAAAGCGCCGGGAGGGGGATTTGAACCCCCACGACTCTTTCGAGTCAATGGCTTACTGTCATATCATGAGCTTCCAGGCCATCGCCTTACCAGGTTAGGCAATCCCGGCACGATTACATCTGACATCTTTTCTCAGTCCGCACTTGAATACTGCAAGAGTGCAAGTATTAGGTAATAAAACTTTTTTTCTCGCAGGTTCTGAAGTAGTGGCAAGTGAAAAGAATACTATAACTCACAGACATCTGACAATCCGCTATGGTTATGCCAGTTAGTTGGCTGGCAATCTCCACTGTAGTTTGTTTCGGAATCCTTGAAAACAGTATTTGCAATCCTTTAATTCAAATCTACTAGTATTCATGTGATATTATTAGGGTGATTGAATTTTTGATGACTTCCACATTTTCGGGTATGTTCCTGGAACCATTATTACGCGTTCAATCTTTGCAGAAATGCCTTTTGATTTCTCTTCTATCTCTTCAGCATTTAATGTTGCTTTGCCAAGAGCAATTAATTCACCCTTTAAGCTCAGTATTACGACTAAATCGTCTTTGGAGATATTGGAGGAAAATTGAGCTATCCCGGGAATTGCAAGCAAGGCGCCATGACATACAGCGTCTACAGCGGAATCTCTTATGATGATTTTCTTGAAAGGCGAAAGGATGTTCTCTATTGGTTGAATCACGGAGCGAAGAGGGATTTCATCATTTTCTTCGTCAAGTTTGTGGATAGCCGCCGATATTTCATGCAAGCTTATGATTCGTATGTTCTCATCCAGATTGAAAACTCGGGTTCGCCTTAATTCTACCATTGTGGCACCCACTCCTAAGACTTCACCAATGTCATAAACGAGTTTCCTGATGTATGTTCCAGCTTCACAGTTGATTTTGACTAGCAGCAATCGCCCGACTTTCTCCATTAGCTCTATTTGATATATCGTCCTAGGTCTTACTACTCTTTTAACACTTGACTTCTGTGGTGGGCGCTGGTATATCTGTCCAAGAAATTCTTGAAGAACTTCTTCTAGTCTTCCTTGAGGGACATCGTTATGTATTCTTACTACTGACACATATTCTTTTGAGCCTAAAAGTAAGAGCCCAAGGGCTTTAGTAGCATTGCCGAGCGCAATAGGCAGTAGACCTGATACTCCAGGATCCAAGGTTCCACTATGACCTGCTTTTTCCATCTTCAGCATTTTTCTTACCCATGCTACTACCTCATGACTTGATGGCCCACGTGGCTTATCGAGTTCTATGAACCCGTATTCAAGGTATGTTCTGAGAGGCCGCCGGTCGGGATAGTAACCGAAGCTGTCGTTAGTCTTATCGTCTGATAGGACTGTCAGCTCCTCCTGTTCTATTGGTGATGCCATGGCTCATTGCCTCAGTTTACTTAATTTGATTTGAATATAGTGTTTAAGAATAGAAAACACTTCGTGTTCACTCATGTCTTCTGTTGAAAGTAGTAGATGGCATGAATTCTTGACATCCTCCAAAGTTATGCCATAGAATTTCCTAAATCGATTTAATTCACTTGACTCTCTAGTGATCGTTTCTTCATATGCTTCCTTGTATGCTTTCTTGTCTCTTAAGGCGATTCTCTGTATTCTTACTTGTTCCGGAGCGAAAAGGAAGATCTTGACGGTAGCAATGTCTTTTAAGAACCAGGTGCAAAGCAAGGAATCTACGACAACATTGCCTCCATTCCCTTCTTCGACCATCGAGCCATCCAGCGATCTGTCAATTTCGTCTGATTTCTCAGCTATTGAAGAAAGTTCTGTCAGGGTCATTTCCTTTGACTTAGCGAGTTTTCTGAATTTTAAACCGCCAGAAACATGTCTTAACCCAAGCCATTCTGCTAGTCTTCTCGCTTGAGAAGTTTTCCCAACACCATGAAGGCCGCTGATAGCGATTACAACGTTCTTAGGGCTAGTCAAGGCTTGTCCCAGCCAACTTAGATATCATTGTTGAGAAGGCGAATGATGTTATTAGATACCACCAGAAAAGTTGCAAGTCTTGCCCCACTATCAGAAGGCTAGTTGGAGATTTCGCGACAATCGAAGCAGATCCAATAATAGATGACACAAAATAGTAGATTAGCATGAATGGTATTATGAAGATAAATGATGACTTCAAACGTTGGTTTGAAGACTTCAACTCCATTTCCCTAATGCTCTTCTCTTTCTTTTTCAGCTTCTCCTCCTTTACCTTATCCCCTTTCTTAATGGCATCCATCAGCTCTTTACGAAACTCTCTCGCTTCAGAAGCGATGCGCCTAGATTCCTTGACATCCACAAGAAAGCGAGTAGCTATCTGGGAAACCAGATTCAATCCTAAAGCTGTAATCACTAGGAGTATCGTGGAAAATGGCATCTGATTCCAAGCGACATCAAATAAAGCTTGTTCAATCATATTGCTGGGACCTCGCCAAGCTCGTTAGACTGAAGATAATAGTATTATTTCTTGCCAAGAAGACCACCAAGCCTAGGCATGAACTCTTCAATCTGCTCCTGTACTAGCGTCTGATAATATTGAATACCAATATCAACCATAAGAAGTATTCCAATGCCAGATCCCAAAACCTCGAAGAGATCTGAGAAAGCAGCGAGAAGACCAATGAACAGACCTCCCACCAACGTAAGAGCTGGAATGTACTTATTCAGTATCTGGCTTATGCTCATTTCTGACCTTCTGAATCCTGGAACTTGGACACCGGCATCCACAAGATTTTTGGCAACAGCGTCAGGAGAGAGACCGCCTATTTCAACCCATATTCGAGCGAAGAGTACAGAGAAACCTACGAGCAATAATACGAAAACAATAGCATGCACAGGATCAGCTGATAGAGCAGCAAGCCCTCTCGGTGGAGTTATGTAGTAGGCCAGACCTCCTATCGGTTTATTATCTGTGCTGTTGAAAGTGCCAAAAACGTTGAGAATGAAGTTGTCATTATTTGGATTAAGTCTAGCCCAAGCCATTTGTGAGAAGAAAGTTATGTTTGTTAGAAGTGCTGAAGTTAGTATAATTGGGATGTTCGAGACGTAAAGGAATTTTATTGGATATACTCCTCCAAACCCCCTAAATTTGGCTGAAGTGATTGGGATTTCAACTCTAAGCCCTTCCACATATACAATAAGTAGAATAACCGCGAGTGTCAACATAACCGTTAGAATTGAGGGGAATCCTGAACTTCTATAGAAGATTTCAGAGCCTGTTCGGTTTTGAAGCTTTGTGATTACATATGGAATGAAACCATAGGGTGATGTGACATTGTTTGCCTCTGTTACTGGTAGAGGACTTAGTATACCCCATATTATTTGCACGGCAACACCAGCAAATATGAAGAGACTGATTCCGCTACCTATCCCCCAGCCTTTCTGAACCATCTCATCTAAGAGCATAACGATAGTAGTTGCTAGAAGCAGTTGTATTACAACAATTACAGTTGCTTGGGGTGTTAGGCTTGTTCCAAACGCGCCTCCAATCAGATATGCAGCACATTCTACTAATGCGATAATAATAGTAAGTATCTTTGTTGCAGAAGTGAAAAGAGCCCTGTCTTCAGTATTGTTAAGATCTAGTTTGACAATTTCAGCACCTTGAAGAAGTTGAATTATCAAGCCACCTGTCACTATAGGACCTATCCCCAGCTCCATCAGCGTACCTCTGGCCGAAGCAAAGATTATTCGCGAATATGTTAAAGTGTCACTTGCTGCAGCAACGCCGTACAATGGCGTCTCAATCATGATGAAGTATATGACCAGCGCGGCTGCAGTCCACAAGATACGTTCGTTAAGTGAAAGTTTCCTGATGGGTTTAGGAACTTCTGGAATGATTGTAGAGAAACCCTTGATGAAACCGGAGAAAATCCCCAAGTTCAGCTCGACCCTTTGATCAGTCCACCTGAACCAACAATTTTTCCTTTTGCATCTTTGGTAAATTTATCAACTACAACTACGTAGGAACCTGTTACAGAACCCCCGCCCAGCAACTTCTCAACGCCCAAAGCTTTCAAGTTAAGCACAGGTTTTCCTTCTTCATGATCAATCTCACCTGAAGTGGTAATTTTGTAGAAGAGCTCATCCAAAGATCCCACATTTACCCATTTCTTCGGTTTGAAACTTTGGGGAGGATGCATGTCATCCTTTCCGAAATGATCAGGATCATACTTCACAGTCCAACTCCACCTATGTTTGTGCAACCCAGCTTGGCCCACGCCACCCTTCTGTCCAGATGCCCTATGCTGAGCTACCTGCCCCCAACCGCATGTTCTTGAACCACGGAATTTTCTTACCTTTCTAATTCTTGTAGGCATTCTATCACCTTAACTATTATTTCTTCTTCAATCTAATTTCTAAAATACCATTGTTGTATTGTACACTCATAGACTGTGTGTCTGCATTTGGAGGAATCGATATTACTCTTTCGTATTTAACTTCATCTGAATCTACAGAAAGTCTTAACTCGTTCTTCCTTCCGCTGAGACGAATATCCTCCTTCCTTACTCCAGGGAGTTCAGCTATAACGATGACCTCTGTACTTCGGTCCATGACATCAATTAAAGGCTCTCTAACATCAGATATTATCCTACCTTGTTCCGTCTTCCTAACATTCCCAAATTCCCTTATCTCGGGCTTACCATCAGGGCTCACAGTTATGGAAAAACCATACACATATGGGCCATATTTCTTCTTGCTTTCCTTATCCGCTTCTTCCAAATTAAAGGACTTGAACATTTGGTCTACCAATTGATCAAACTTTTCGTCAAATTCATCAAAGACGTCAAACCATCTCCTTTTCTTCTTCTTGTCCCAAGCCATTTTCTCTACCTCCAAAACAATTACATCATCATATTATTATCCTTATGTTGTCAACTCATTCTGATCTAGTTGCTTAGATCATTCTGGAAACCAAAGCCATCAGTTCTTTGTTTTTGCCTAGAACACCTTTTATGTTGTAATGTTTCTTTGTAGAACGCTTGAAACCACCTTTGGGAGGGGCTAAACTGAAGTAAGGCTTCATAGTCTTGAACCGGTTGAGATTGGCTTGTCCGTCAACGATGGCTCCAATCATCTTGTCCACGTTCTCGAATCCCTCAGCTTTTGCAAGGGAATCGTCAAAAGCCTTGTTCCCGATGAATTTGCCTCTTTTGGTAAGTAGGAGCTTTGCTGTCTCGAAGTCTAAGATATCCCATGCTATTTGATCTTTTGCTACCTTCAGCATTCCAAGATAGTAGTCGTTTTCAGGAATAATCGTGGCACTGTAACGTCTCCAAAGCCTTAAGAGCCTTAACGTTTCTTTAACATCATATCTGATGTTGACAGTCCCCCGTATTCTAACAACTAACAAGGATGGCATCCATGCTTCACTCTCTAATATGCTCTAGAATATGCACCTTCTTAAGTGAATCGTAAATTGCGTATGCTATTGAAGGGTAAGTGCTTGTCGCTCCATATGTTCTGGTCCATACATCCTTTAACCCGGCGAGAGATAACAACTTTTTTACGTTTTCTCCAGCCACCAAGCCTAACCCTCTTGGACCTGGAATCATTTGGACACGGACGCTACCACATTTTCCTTCCACTTTATAGGGTAAAGAATGTGGCTGATCACATCTACACTCCCAACTTCCGCATCCAAGTTCGACTGGCACAATCCCCAGAAGCGCATCATTGGTTGCCTTGTCAATGGCTGTGCGCATAGTCTTTGCCTTACCTATTCCGACACCGAACCATCCATTCCTATTTCCTGTAGCCACAATAACTCTGAACTTAGTGACTTCTCCAGCATCTGTCTGTTTCTGTACCACTGTCACACCAACTATTTCAGTAGTCAAATCCTTAAGAAGAGTTTTCACAATTTCAGGCTCCATGATTTTGTATCCTAATTCAAAGGCTTCGTGCAAATCTCCAATTTTTCCTTCAAGTGTGAGCTTTCCAAGCTTTGTCTTAGGAACCCAAGATTCCAGACTTTCTCTTTCCCTTTCTCTTTGCGAACTATATCTACTCAACCCAAGACACCTCCTTTTTCAATAATCTGTCTCTTAACTTTCTCAAATATCTCTGGCATCTCTTCCACATTAAGACCCTCTCGAATGTAGTTGGAGAATCTTTTGTTGTAGGCATCTAAGTCAGAATCTTTAATACTCTTCGCATATTGCACGATGTGGTCACCTTTGACCCTCTTTTCGTTTGGGAAACTTTCAGGGTTAGCTTTGACTTTTAAACCGCCATCAATCATCCCGTTGATGGCAGCTGAGATTCTAGATCCTCTGATGAAAGGCTTTACATCCTTGTAGACCAACACTTCAGAATTGACCAGGTTCTTGGCTTTACATCCCAGAATTAGGCCAGAGAGGTAGCATGCCGGAATGCTCTTGCATGTAAAAGGCCATCCGAACTTTCGGAGTTGTCTCGAATGAACAGATTCTATAACAATATCACCTTTAAGTTCAGCTTTCACAAGTTGTATGAGAATGTTTTTGTCTGTTATTCTTGTCACTGCAAATGGCAGATGACCTAGTATCACCTTCTTCCGTCTATGATAGTTCGTCTTGCCTTCCCTTCTCCTTCTATATAGCATGATATATTTTCTCTTCAATCTTAAGCACCTCCCCTTCCCATTTCCCTAGCAATCTCATCCAGTCTTCGAACAGACCTTATTTGTCCTCCTTTGACCCAGAGATAAAGCTTCTTGTAATTCTCTTTGCTTATTATGCCATGATCAAGCAGGTAACTTATGTGTCTTCTTTGGGCTCTGACTTTCTTTACCCAAAGCTGTTTCTTGCCTTGTCTGACACCTTTTGCACCTTTCCTTGATCCTTGCCCTCTTTTACCTTTCTTCCTAACGCGTGCACGGGAGACACCTTTTTTCTGCTTTATTACAATAGCTTTCTGATCTATTAATGAGCGTATTTCTTCTCTTGTTATGGCATCCTGTAGATGTTCTGCAGCGTCTGGCATAAGTTTGATTCTGGATAGGCCTACACCCAAAGTCCTTGCTACAAGTTCTCTCTTATTCTTTAGATTCAACTTTCTTCAACCTCCGAGGATTTAATACCCGCACTCCTAATTCCTTAGCCTTTTTCGAAATCTCAATCTTCTTCTTCATGCCGACCGTCGCAGCTATTCTGGCTACTTCAACACTGGAATCCACGATTTGAATCTCCTTTATGTTGTGGACTAAGACTTCCTTATAGCCTGAAGGATGAAGGCCTCTGACTTTTCTTGGCGACCTAAAGCCGACTTTTACTCTAGGAGGCCATCCTTTAAATTCCTTCCTAACTTTATTGTCTAGACCTTTCGGTTTTCTCCAATTTGGTTTGAGCCTATCATATCTCCAAGATTCAGGCCTAACAAAACTGGGTTTCTTCCTTGATTCTGGCTTCTTCTCAACTTTAGCTTTGTTCATATACATACACCCCATCCAAAAACACTCTTTGATCTTTTTTCCTTACCCTTGTCGCTGATTCCATGTTAGCAGCTGTTTGACCAGCATCTTCTTTTGATATACCTTGCACGATAACATCGTCACCTTCAATAGAGATCTTGCATGAACCGACTATCTTCGCTATTCTAGGCGCCTTCTCACCATAAAAGTTCTCGATGAAAATAAGGCCTTCCTTAACTCTAACGGAAATAGGAAAATGAGCTGATACTACCTTCAGCTTGTAAGTGAAACCTTTTGTTACGCCAGTGAACATATTCTCTATGAGCGATGATGCGGTCCCGAAGACAGCGCGATCTCTTCTTCTGTCCCCATACGATTTCAGTTTGATCGAATTATTTGATGATTCTATGTAAGCTCTTACCTTGGAGAAGTCTTTCTGCACCACACCAAGTGGACCTTTGACTTTCAGGACACTGCCTTCGAGCGTTGCAGAAATCTTTTCAGGAACGGCTAGAACAATTTCAACCAAAGTAAAACATCTCCTAGTAAATATACCCCAATAGTTTACCGCCTTGGCCTTGGTTTCTAGCTTCTATTTGCGACATTACACCCATTGGGGTCGTCACGATTAGCATTCCATATCCAAATGAGGGAAGATATTTTCTTTCCCAGAGATCGTATTTGCTCTTTTTGACATTGAATCTCGGTGTTATTGGACCGCATTTGATAACTCTCCCGAGTAATTGTACTCGAAACTTACCACCTCTTCCGTCGTCGATATGTTCGAATTCTCCGACAAATCCGTTCTTTTGGAGAACGCGAAGGATTTCTCTGGCAAGATTCGAGGTTGGCGCTACTATACATTCTTTCTTTCTTCTCAGTTCGTTGTTGTAAATCGTGCTGAACAGGTTTGAAATCACGTTTTTGGCTGCCATCACTTTCACCTATTCATATTTCTTGAAGCCAAGCTTCTCTGCGACCTCTCTGAAGCATTGTCTACAGTAGAGCAACCCATATTTTTGAATTACTGGACCGTAGGCACCGCATCGCCTACATATTCTAGAACCTTTACCAAATTTCCTAGGTTTACCATGACGTATTTTAACCAATTTAGACAACCTCCACATTGAAATTCTGCTTAACGAATTCGATTGCGTTTTCCCTTCTAACCTTGTGCTTTTTTCCTACCTGAGAAGGACAACGCGCGCGCCGCGCAACCCTGTAACCAGGTCTCTCAAGTTTAACATTGACATCTAATCCATATATCCCAACTTCGGGATCATATTTTACCCCTTGGATTTCAATATGTTCTTTTATTCCAAACGAGAAATTACCCTCTTCATCGAAGCAAGAAGCTGGGAGCTTTAGACCCTTGACTATTAGAAGTCGCTTCAGAAGCTGTACTGCTTCATCACCCATCAATGTTATCTTCACACCTATTGGCTCATGTTCATGTATGCCGAAGTCCCTAATAGACTTCTTAGCTTTAGTTTCCACAGGCTCATGACTAGTTATCTGTTTCAGAACCTGTTTTGCTTTTTCTATAGGGTCGCCTGACTTGCCAACTCCAATGTTTAGGACTACTTTGAAGACATATATTCTGAGCATTGGATTTCTTAAACCTTGGACATTCATCTAGTATGCACCACCCATTGCTATCAGAGGCTTGTCTACGCCTACTACGATCAGAAGACGCGCTGGTACATTGATTATAGAACCATCGACTTCGACATTAGCGGATTTCTCGGAAGAGAAACTGCCATTTACAATATCCTTAATGACACCGACCTTTCCAGCGGATTTACCTTTGAGCAAGAGCGCGAGTGAACCTTTCTCAAATTTGACTTTTGAGACTATCTCTTGCTTGGGAACCTTTAAGATTACACTATCATGCGATGAAAGTCCGAGGTCTTCTTTGGAAACGATTGTGCGCCCGTCATGCAAACCATATGAGAAAAACCCAGAGCGAATCTTATGCTTGGACTTCACCTTACAAAGCTTGGTGCCGACAGACTCGATGTCAACTTTCATAGGATATAGCATGGCTTTACTTGATGGAAGTAAACGATATGCTGTGCTCACAGAAGGGAACTGTATTGCGTCCATTAAACCAACAGCAAATTTGGGTTCTCTCCTAACTACACCATCAACAAGGGTTTTACCTGATATTATCAGAGACCTCGCCTCTCTCATCG
This sequence comes from Nitrososphaeria archaeon, assembly GCA_963760525.1. Classification (GTDB taxonomy): domain Archaea; phylum Thermoproteota; class Nitrososphaeria; order JACIWG01; family JACIWG01; genus CAVXDT01. Next base: position 100,589 of record CAVXDT010000003.1, on the reverse strand, counting down.
TCTTAACATTCTTTAGAACATCCCTCAATAATGTTGATAGAGGGTAACTTGTGCTTATAGGATGAGGACCGGGCGATGGTTTCACAACAAATCGCCCTTCTTTCCGTGGAATCCTCCAGAAAGCAGGTGCGACGCTCCTTTTCATATGTCTCGAAGAACCTTTGCTTCCCATTACTGAGCACCCCCAATCTGGGATGTTATTGCTTCAAGATGCGCTTTCCTTCTCTTGTCATCAAGGTTCAATGAGTTAATGATTACCTTTGAAGCGTGAATCCTAACAGGAGCCTGCTCTCCTTTGACACTTTCTCTGAACACACCTTCCACTACTATGCTGCCATGTTTTAGATTTACAGATATCACTTTGCCTTCGACTCCTGTAAACTCGCCTCTAGCGATTCTAACACTATCCCCCTTCTTGACTCTTGTGCTTCTTTTTCCATATTTCTTGCGCAACTCCTCTGATAGTGGTGAATTTAACAATTTACTTAATCTATTTAGTGGTGCATTGAATATCTTTTTCCTGACTTTAGAAGGTTTGTGCGAAAACATGCTCTTTCACCTATGCAATTATCGAGGAGAGACTGGCGATTCTAGGCCATCTTTCAGCAGCTTCTGCTGCAACTGGCCCCTTTATCTCTGTCCCTTTTACTTCACCCTCGGGAGTGATTAATACTGCAGCATTATCTTCGAACATGACTCTTAGACCGTAAACGCGTCTTATTGGATACCTTTGCCTAACGATAATTGCTGAAAAGACTTGTTTCTTTAGATCAGGAGGACCTTTTTTCACTACTACGCTAATCTTATCTCCAACACAACCGGAGGGAATACGTCTTAGTCTGCCCTTATATTGTGTGATCTGTACAACTCTCAACATCTTGGCGCCTGTATTATCAGCGCAGGTTATGACAGCAGTTACTGGAATAGCTCTTGTGACATAAGGTTTGAATTCCTGTGCACCTTTCGCTGAGACAGCCCTAGATTTTCCAGCGGACATATCACTTGCTACCTCTTTTCTCTAACACTACAAAAGATATTGTTTTGGACAACGGTCTGCACTCTCCTATTTTGACATTATCACCAACTTGTACAGAGATACATTCAGGAAGTTTAGCATGAACTTTTTTCCTTACTTTGTAATATCGTTTGTACTTCTTGGAAAAACGAGTAAGCTCTCTTTCAACTAGAACCATGCCCTTTGCGCCTATGTTGATAACAACTCCATCCAGCAATATTCCCCTTACCGGAAGACTCCCATGAAAAGGGCACATTTGATCATCACATGCTTTTTCTGGAGGTTTTAGAGACAACCCAACATTTTTCATCGTGTATCACCTTGACCTAGATAAGCGAACCTCCGGCCTACCTTCTATTGTACAACCTTTTACATTAACAGTTTGGCCAGAAGGCAATATGAACTCGAAATCGCACACTCTTTTAGGAGCACCGCGTATCTTGACTCCACTATCAAAATGGAGCATGTTCTTTGTTTCAAATACGACTCTACCGCTTAAGCCGACTAAATTTCTGACGGATGATCTTGTTATTCTCATGTTCAGGCAAATAAGTTCATTATAGATAAGATTGCTTGGCGTAATCATGCTTTTTTCTCCACCTCAATAGTCGACCTGAGCGTCTTCAACTTCTTAACGGTCTCTAGCCTAGCTATGTTTCTTCTTACACTCTTAATCATCCCTGTTTCCTTCTTTAAAGCGCCTCTTGCAGCCATAGATTTGAGCCTAAAGTATTCACTACGAAGCTCGAGGAGACGCTTGTCCAACTCTTCCTCTGAAAGACTAAGAAGATCCTTGGACTTCAACTTTTTCAACTTTTTCACCTTCACTTACTTCTTCTACTTTCTTAAACACATAATCGGGAATTATTCTTTCTTTTATGGCAATTCTTACCTTAACTCCAAAAAGACCTGCTTTCAATAGTACGTTTTCTGTACCTCTTAATACAGCAACTCTTGCAATTTCTCCACTTTTGGGAACCACACCTGCCACGAACTTCTGATAATGAGCTCGCTCACTTCTTATCTTGCCTGCTATTCTTATCTCAGTACCCAAAGCACCTGCCTTCATAATTTGATTAAGAGCCCAGACAGCCGTCCTTCTAAATGGAGTTCCCTTCTCCATAGAAGTGGCTATTCTATGACATATGACCCTCGGATTAAGCTCGGGAACCTCGATTTCAGCTACAGAGATCTGAATATTACTTAAATTGAACTTAGTAGTTAGCTTGTCAGAGAGTTCCCTAATGCCCATTCCTCTCCTTCCTATAACCAATCCTGGTCGCGTAACATAGAGTGTTAACCGAACCCCTAAAGGACCTTCTGAAACTTGAACACCACCATAACCAGCATCCTTTAGTTCTTGTTCGAGATATTCATCTAGACCAGCATAGGCTATTTGCTTGGTTAAGATCTTCTTTATTGGAGAACGTTCTATTTGATCAGACATACGCCTACGACACTTCCTTCCCGATAAGCTCTATATGAACTAGTACATGAAAATTCGGAGTAGAACGTCCTTGTGCTCTAGGCACAAAATCCTTTATTGTCATGCCTTTGTAAGCGTTAGCATACACAACATTAACTTTTCCAACATTCATCCCCCTGAAGGAAGCATTATTCTCTAGGTTGCCAAGGAGCCTTAAGAAGACTTGTGCAGCTTTTACAGGATAACCTCCTGCTGCATAACCTTGACCAGAAGACTTGTGCGGGATATTCAAATGGTAACGCCTATAAGATATTGCTATCTTCTTTTCAACAACAGCTTCCAAGAGCCTTCTTGCCTTTGCTAAAGACATACCCTTTATGGCTTGACATATCTCTCTAGCGTGCCTGGGTGACACATTAACCTCTCTCCCACTAGCTTTAACATAAAGGAGAGGGTCTTCCGCCTGGAAGCTATATCCGAACTTAGGCAACGACTAACACCTAGTGAATTACCCCCATTTTCTATTGGCATAAATACTTTAAGAAATTAAAAAAATAAAGCAGAATAATCATGCATCCTGAAATTCTACGAGACAAAGATCGTTATCGATTTGGAAAAGGAAACCTTGGCAAACCCTTCCAGAAAGAGAATAATAGAGGTTATAAGTAGCGCGGGCAAAGCCTCAGTTTCACAAGTAAGAAAGAGGAATCAGAGTACAGCTTCAATATGCCATAGCCTGCTAAGATTCATTGGTCAATACAAAAGGGTAAAATGAAAAGAAAAAATTCTTTCTAGTCCCCTCATTCTACTTCAATGGTACATATAGACTCGAACGTGAGGCACCGATACCTGGTGTGCCATGGGCGACCTTCTTGTTGGTTATCGCATATTCTCCAAGATAATGACCTATCATTTCAGGCTTCATCTCCACAGCTGAAAACTCTTTACCATTATGGACTTGTATGGCAACTCCAATCATTGTTGGCAAAATGATCATATCTCGGGCATGAGTCTTTATATCACTCTTAGTTGAACTTTCCTTAATCTTCTTGATTTCATTCAGAAGCTTCATTTTCTCTTTACTCAAGCCTCTGTGAAGTGAGCGACGCATTCTTGAGGGAAGTAATTGGATGAAATGCTCGTATGACATTCCTTGCAACTGTTCTAGAGTGTAACCCCTGTACTTGAACTCCTTCGGCATGTTTACCTAACCTCCAATGTCTTTCTGATACGCTTCCTTCCTGTCTTCCTTGGAGCGATATGACCAACTTTAGCACCTGGCGGAGCATTTCTTGAGGTTGAAGTTGACATTCCCACATGTTGATGTCTTCCTCCACCAAATGGATGGTGTACAGCGGCCATTGCGATACCTCTCATACGCGGATACATCTTGACCTGCGCTGTCATCTTATGATATCTGGTTCCTGCCTTTAAGAAGGGTTTTTCTCCAAAGCCACCACCTGCGACAACACCGACTGTTGCCCTGCATTGCCCCCTGACTAATACCGTCTTACCGCTTGGAAACTTGACAATACTATTCTCTCCGCTTTGTGAGAATACAACAGCGGATGTGCCTGCTGATTTGACAAGTTTTCCACCGTCTCCTGGCTGTTTTTCGATATTGGATATGACTGTTCCTTCAGGGACGTTCTTTAGCATGGTAACATTACCAATCCTGGCACCTGCCTTTGAACCGATTTCCATTATATGTCCTACCTCGACCCCCCTTACTGCTGGAATATAGTAGTGTCTGTTGCCTACTCTAACTTGGGCTAGTGGGGCTATTCTTCCTCTTTCGTGAACAATCCTCTCAACTGTACCTGTAATTAGGTCCTCATGCAACGGTGGATACCTTGTGGGTAAAAGTTTGCCAATCTTAGGAGCACGATATTGTATATGCTTATATCCCATACCTCTCCTTTGTTGAATAAGTGACTTACCCATATATTCTCACCATTAGACTATCCCAATCTTAGAGGCGACCTCTGACGCAGAATACCCTTCAGCAAGTCGCACATAAGCTTTTTTGCCTTTTTTTGAAACTAGGACGTTCACTTTCGCAACCTCGATGTTGTACAATGATTCAATAGCATCAGTGATCTCCTTCTTACTCGATTTCCCCTTGATGATAAAAGTCAGAGTGTTGTTCTTCGTAATGAGAACAGAGGTTTTCTCTGTAACGTATGGGTATTTTATGATTTCCAAAGCATGAAGTTGATCCATTAAATAACATCTCCAAACTTTTCATCTAGCTTACTAACAGAAGATTCTGTCCAAATTACAAACCTTATTGGATGATCCCCAGGTGTAAGATCGGATACAGATATTGAATTGACCTCGACAATTTTGAATCCGGGAATGTTTTCTGCGGCGGTCTTGAGACTGTTGTCTGATGAAGTAACTACGATAAGTGGTCCGACAGGCACTTGTTTTACGCGCCCGCGAAGTTGAGATCTTCTGCTTTTCCTTTTTATACCATCTCCTATTCGGTGGAGTTCTTCCTGTAGACCCCAGAGTTTCAAAGCATTGAGCACATCTTTTGCTCTTGCTAGTTTCTCAAAATCGGAAGATACAACAAATGGTAGTGATGGAACATTGTGTATTTTATGACCTCTGGCTTCGACAACATCTCTCCGAGATGTCGCTCCGATCGCGGAAGCCAGAGCAAACAAACGTTCTTTTCTGTTGACTTTCTGGTGCACGACCTTTTCAGCCTTTGGCGGATGAGCTAATCGACCTTTGACAACACTGGCGACACCCGCAGCCATACCTGCCCTTGAGTATTTCTCACCTTTGACCCGAGGCACTCTCGCGACTCCGCGTCCTGTTTGCCACGATATTGCGGAGGTTCTTTCGCCAGCCAGCGGATCTCTTCCCTGAGGCTGTAGTAAGTGAGATCTCTGTGCCAAGAAAACCCTATGAATAACATCGGGCCTATATGGCATTGAAAAGATCTTAGGCAGTTGGATCTTTGTCTTTTCTGAACCATCAACGTTGTAAATCGGAATTTCGATCATTATCAACTACCTCTTACTTCAACTGGAGAAATACTTACTTCGACGATCTTCGGAGAAGTAGGTTTCTCTGCCCTCTTCCTAATTGCAAACCTGAAGATGACAGGACGTTTTGGTGTGCCTTCTATGCTACCATCAACAATAAGGTAGTCACCACTAACCTTCCCAAAATGAAAGAAACCGCCACCTGGATTGAATGCCATATCTTGTCCAGCCGAGCCAACTCTCAAAAGCCTTTTGTTATACTCTGTCCTCTTATGGAATCCCATTTGCCCCGCTCTCGGAGTTGTATATGTTACAGCCGCTGGATGCCAGGGGCCAAGACAACCTAGGGCTCTGACACTCTTTCTGGATTTGTGCTGCTTCTTCTTTACTCCGAACCTCTTGACTACTCCTTGAAAGCCCTTTCCTCTGGTTATGCCTGTCGCGTCAACGTATTCTCCAGCTTTAAACACGTCTCCAACACCAAGCTTGTTTCCGAGAATAGACTTAGCATAACTCAACCTTTCTTGCACCTGTCTACCACCACCAACTTCTATCTCAAATATTCTTGGCTTCTTCTGTGGAAGACTAGCTAAAGACGGCTCAGAGCCTACCATAATTGTTATCTTCGATGCTTTCTCTACAAATTTGTCTAAAATGTTAACATCGAATTTGCTTTTGAAGTAGCCTTTTGGTAGAGCAAGCTCATAAACTTTAGGGAGCTTATCAGAGTAAACTTCTATCAAAGCATGTTCTCCGTGAACACCTCTACCATAAAGTCTAATTCCACACACCATCATAGCAGGAACTGCGACTACCGTAGCAGCTCTAAATAGAGGTTTGCCAAATGTCGGAGTCCTAGGGTTATCTCCAGTTATTATTGCGTGAATCATTCCAGCTTTAAAACCAATAAAGCCTAAAACAATAGGTTTAGGACTACTTATGTCAACCCAATTTCTTATACGTGGAACTATGTCTCCAGCTCTGGCCCTCGGGCGAAAAGCCAACGATCCATGTCTGGGAGCATGCTGTTTCCTATGACCCAAAACATATCACTTGCGTATCTTACCGATTATAATAGTGCTTTTAAATCTTTACCTTTTTGCCTCTTAGACCCTCAGCATCAAGTTTATGATTGATAATGACGAAATTATTGCTTCTTCAGACCTGACTGTCGCTGTTCCCTGATCAGGTATGAAGTTTATCACATAATCGCCTACTTCTTTAGGGGTAAGGTTTTCTTCTCTTAGAATGTCAAATAAGCCTTTCTTTGGAGAACCAAATATTAAGGAAACATCTTTTGCCTTTCTCACGTCCTCAATCAATTCTCTGAACATCTGGTTGATTGAATTGCCTCGTCTAGATGTTACCAGCTTGAGTCCAGCAAAACCACCTTTCAAAACCTTGCCAATCGGACCAACCCTGACCACCTTGTATCCCCAGTATTCTTTGATATCATCAGATAAAGCACGCTTACAGATCTGAGAGGGCTGGACCTGCTGTAAGATAATAGTAACACGTTCTCCATCAGAGCCTGAACCAGCATACCTGATTGGTGAATCCAGACCGATGTCCACAAAAAGACTACCTCCCTTTCTCAATATAACGCCTTCCCTCACTTCTCCGACTTTGAGAGCTGCCATTGGGATGTATGGCTTGTGGGGTGGTGTTCTAAGGGGAGGCAAAATCCCAGCTTCCTTCAATAGTTCAGTCTTTGGGAAGAGACTCCGCCTAAGATATTGTGGCGTTTCAATATATTCCAGAATCAATCTGATTAGACGGAAGTCCTTTTCGAAAGCACCATTTTCGTCCGTGTAAATGTAGATTTTCTCTACCTTGAAAATGGAACAAGCTCTGGCAATATAGCCAAGCTTCAGAGTCTTATCTCTTAAAGTCTTATCTTCGCATACAACTGAATCAGGGATAAAAACTGACAAGCCCATGTTGAGTACGTTGAACATTTAACATTATATATGTTAGACTACGATGTTCGAGTGACCTAGCATGGAAGCTGAAGATAAGGAACTTGAACTCCTTAAAGCAAAGAAATTTGCGAAGATGACCAAGGAGTTTCTAGATAAGCCAAAAGTCCAAGAGAAGCCAAAAGCGAAGATGCCAAGGGAAATCATGCTGGAACATTTGGTCGATCGAGGAGATGAGGTACTAGAAAAGGCGGAGAAGCTTTACCCTGAAGAAATGAAGATTTTTGAAGGAAAAGTTGCTGAACTTATTACTACAAGTCAGATAAAGGAAAAGATAACAGGTGGACAACTGTTATATTTGTTAAGAGCTTTAGGATTGAGAGTGCCAATGGAGACAAAGATAGCCTTCTATGAAGATGGCAAGCTCATATCTTTTCAGGAAAAGATCAGCAAGTCTATGAGAAAAGACTAGAACTGCTAGAAAATTCTTCGCGCATTGATTTTGTTGAACTGGTTCCAATTCTGTCAGCTCCAGCGTTCAAATAGTCAATGGCTTGTTTAGCTGTGCGGATTCCACCTGCTGCTTTGACCTTTAGCTTGCCTTTACAACATCTCTTTAGCAATATAACGTCATCCAAGTTCGCTCCAGAAGTACTGAAACCAGTCGAAGTCTTGACAAAATCAGCACCGAGAACGTTTAGCCTATCCACCACTTCCATTTTCTCCTGATCGGAGAGATTGCATGCTTCGATTATGATCTTAGTTAGAACATCATGTCTGGAGGCTTCTTTGACTATAGCTGAGATTTCGTCATCGAAGTCACTCCAATTTTTCTCCTTCACAAAACCTTGATTCATGACAACATCGACTTCATCTGCTCCTTGTCCAATACATTTCTGAACCTCGAAAACTTTCACTTCAGGGACAGAATATCCTAAAGGAAATGATATAACACTATCCACCTTCAGACTGGAGCCTACAATGCTTTTAGCTAATCGTGTGAAGGATGGCGCAATACAAACGCTATGAACACCCATTTCTAACGCTTCATTGCAAAGATTAGTGATGTCATCAGAGGTTGCAGTTGGTTTTAACAAAGTGTGGTCTATGTGCCCAGCTATATAAGACCAATCAAATTTGACCATGTTCCATAAGATGTATGCTAATAAGATAAACTTTTACCTACTTTGGATACAGACATGTGTATTGTGATTACAGATCTGATAAAATCAAGGCATTACGTCACCAGAATCAAGTCTCTTATGTTTACATCTTGACGCAATTAATATCATCATATCATCTAATCTGGTCAAGTGCCAAAATAATGTCAAAATATTGTCAAAATTCACGGTCAAAAATATCGTCAAGAAGTCATGTTTTTGACAAAGGTCCTGTTGTGCTTTCTAGTGCTTGTTTTATGGGTCTGTCTGGGGCTTTTCCTAGAGCCTTGGGCTCAATTTTTTGACAGTTCTATTCCTACACCTTTTCAGCTGTCGGTCTTGTACAATTCGACAAATCCATTCTATCCATCTTATTGGATACTGGAAAATATCTGAGTAAAGAATCCTTAGATTTAGAAGAGAAGAAGAATATATGATATGAACGATAATCCTTTTAAAAGAATATGATTTGGGCTAGACTGTGTCCAGAGATACTTCAACGGGATCACTAGATTTTAGAGGTTGTCTGAATTGAAAGTTGGAATCACTCTTCTTTGGTTTGACGCCATATTAAAGGAGCTCAGAAACAAGTCAGAATCAAATGATAGTTTCTTTGACTATTCAAAAGTTGCAGAAAAAGCAGTTGATAAAGGGTTCAATCATATTGAACTTACAATGAATATGTACTACCTTCTACCTTATACACACGCTCACTTCACTAAAGAGAACATTCAAAGACTTGCAATAATTAAGAAGGAGAAGAATATCACCTTTTCAGTACATCTACCCTTTTGGTCCATCGAACTAGCGTCTTTCATGCCTGGGATTAGAGAAGCCTCAGTCAGAGCAATTATTGAACCAGTGGAAGCACTTGAGAAACTCAACCCTATCACATATGTCCTGCATCCGGTAGGCGCATCTGCAGCTGAATTCCACAGATCAAAAATACCTAACGAAGACAAAAGAGTACTGATTCAGATGCTTGCCCATAATGCTCGTAGTAGTTTACAACAAGTAGTTGCAGGTTTCTCGAATTTAGGAATAGATTCTCGAAGAATAGCCTTGGAAACAGTGGAATTTCCATTTACAGAAACTTTGCGGATAGCTGAAGACTTTAACACGTCAATGTGTATTGATATAGGGCACATATTAGCAGGTTATCCTGGAGATGTCAATATCGAGCAGGCGTTGAAGCGGTCATCAGGGAGGATTGCGGAAATTCATGTACATGATGTTCACATCAAAGTCGAACGCAATTGTACTATTGTCAAAGACCACTTGCCTCTAGGAAGTGGTGAATTGGATGTTAATGAGCTTTTGAAATGGGTGCAACTCACTGGATTTGATGGTCCTATAGTCCTTGAACATAGCTTTGAAGATGCCGAAGTATCTATTCAAAGAATAAGAACAACAGCTGAAAACCTAACAAAACGATATGCCTGATTCAAGATAATTACCAGAAATATATCCAAGAAGGGATTACCAGCACGAAATATTAATATCAGATGCAATTGATCTAAATATTGAAGCCTAGTCGGGAACAGTGCAATTCTATCAAGCTCAATTCACCTGTTGACATTCTTGAAAAGTTGTCCTAGACTAAAAGACGCCTGGTAGAATATTTAAGACGTGCTTTTGAAAATTTTGCTTTAATATTATTTCAATCAACCTTTATTGCGATAAATAACCTGTCATGTAGCCTTTAAACATTTAAAAACAATAACGGTCCAAGTTGCGGGCAAATGGAATCAGTCATCGAACAAATGAAATCCTTCTTTGAACCAAAATCAATTGCTGTAGTTGGGGCGTCCTCCCATATAATGAAAGCGGGATACGTAATTTTTAGAAATTTCGTTCAAAACAAAAGAGCTAATATATTTAGCGGAGAACTTTATGCAATAAATCCAAATGAAGATTTCATATTAGGCTATAGATGTTATCCATCTCTGTCAAAGACAGCAGCGGAGGAGATTGAACTTGTTGTGATCGTTGTGCCCGCAGAGTATGTCCCAAACGTATTAAAGGAGGCCCATCTTAAGAGGACTAAAGCCGCGATAATAATTTCAAGCGGTTTTGGTGAGATAGGAAATCATTTACTAGAAGAAGAAGTAAAATCAATAGCTAAAAAAGAAGGAATCAGGACACTTGGTCCTAACTGTCTTGGGGTCTATGACCCGCATACAGGTGTAGACACTCTATTTCTACCTGAAACAAAAACATCAATAACTGGAAAAGATATGATTGCAACTCCTCGGCCTAAAATGGGAAAAATAGCAGTTGTTACTCAAAGTGGCGCTTTTGGAGTGGCATCTTTAGATTATTTGGCAGGAAGACGTTTAGGTGTAAGCAAGTTTGTAAGCTTTGGAAACAGGATAGATATTGACGAGACAGATTTACTCCAGTATTTTATGGCAGATGAGAAATCGGATGTCATTCTTCTATATTTAGAGGCTGTAAGAAAAGGCGAGAGATTCATGGAAATCGCTGGGGAAGTCACCAAGGTTAAACCAATAGTCGCACTTAAGAGTGGAAAAACCGTAGCAGGAGCAAAGGCAGCAATATCTCACACAGGTTCGATAGCTGGATCCGATCAGGTGTATAATGCTGTGTTTGAACAAACAGGGATCATTAGAGCAGGTGACATGGAAGAATTCTTTGGCATAAGCAAAGCTTTCCTTTTCCAACCTCCTACTTTTGGTAACAACGTAGCTATCGTTACAGACGCCGGAGGTCCGGCTATAATGGCTTCAGACGAATGCGAACTAAGAGGCTTGAAAATACAAGACCTTTCAGAGGAAAGCTTATGTGAATTAGAGAAAATGCGTGACATCGGGGAAATTCCCAAATTTGCGTCTATCTCTAATCCGATAGATCTAACAGGTTCTGTAACATCGGAAATGTTCGAGCACACAGTGCGAGTAGTCTTTGATGACTCTAAAATAAACGCTGTAATCCTTTTAGGTCTGCACCATGTACCAGGTCTTCAAGAAGATTTTGTTGACAGAGTTGCACGTGTTTCACGGAGATTCCTGAAACCTATAATATCTTGTGATATTGGAGAAACTGAAATGGCGCTGTATATCCGTTCAAAGTTCGAAAAACTTGGAATTCCTTCTTATTCCTCACCAGAAGATGCGGCTATGGCAATTGCAGCACTCTACAACTACGGATCGTTTTTGAAAAAGAAAAATTGTTTTGACACTTATTTAGAAAAATATCGGAACAAGAGAAGTTTAGTTATCGATACTGAAGAAGAATCGATGACTTGAACAGACAGGCCTATTTCTAGAACATAAATCAAAGACATAATTTGGATATACCGCTGAAGTTCTTATGTCAAGACCTGTATTCTATCACAAGTTAGCGTTGGACAAAAAGCGCTCACAAGGACAGCAGAAGAGGAGGGAATTGGAGCAGGTAAGTATTTATTCTTATTTCCACTAAACATAAAGTATGAGACTTAAAGATAAGACTGCCTTAGTGACTGGTGCTTCCAGGGGAATAGGTAGAGCAATCGCATTAACCTTTGCCAAGGAAGGTGCAGACATCATAGTAAATTATGCCAAGAATGCAGATAAAGCTATTGAGACAAGGAACGAAATCATAACTATAGGTAGAAAAGCCATTGCATTACAAGCAGATGTGGCAAATAAGGAAGAAGTCTTCAAGATGGTTGATTGTGCAATAAAAGAATTTGGCAAGATTGACATATTGGTGAATAATGCTGGAATAGCTTGGAAACCCACTATGATACTTAAGGGAACACCAGAAGAATGGCAGAGAGTCTTAGGAGTTAATCTCGTTGGGACATATTACTGTGTACAAGCAGTTGCACCACACATGATCGAACGAAGATATGGCAAAATAGTAAATATAACATCATTGGCAAGTATTGGCACAACATTTGGAGAGCAAGTTGCTTATGGCCCATCTAAAGCTGCAGTAAACCTCTTGACAAAGAGATTAGCGTATGACCTAGGACCAAATGGCATAAATGTAAATGCGATTGCACCTGGATTGATTAAAACAGAAATATTGAATGTTGGCAGAACTGAGGGGGAAGTGAAGAAAATACTTCAAGATTTAGCTAACGCAGCAGCCTTAAGAAGAACAGGTAACCCTGAAGATATTGCGAATGCTGCATTGTTTTTGGCATCTGATGAGGCGAGTTTTGTTACAGGGCACTTGTTGGTAGTCGACGGAGGCAGATTCAACTTGCTTTCCCACGGTGTTTAGAAGACAACATTTCCCTAGTGCACTCAAGAAAGTGAGCGAAAATCTAGATGGCAGTCATGTATTGAACATTTATCATACCGCTTCCATTGACCTTCAATGATTGAAATGGAAGAAGCCATCGATAAAGCTCTTACACATTTCAGGGAAGGCTATGCTTGTTCAGAGACGATCTTATTGTCTTTTGCAGACTCTAACAACATTAAAAGTGAAATCATTCCAAAAATAGCTAGTGGATTTGGAGGGGGGATAGCGAGAACGGGATCGGTATGTGGCGCTCTAACTGGAGCAATAATGGCAATTGGACTGAAATATGGTAGAAGTAATGCAAATGATAAGGAAGCTTATGAGCTCTGCTTGAAGAAGAGCTCGAAATGCTGCAAGAAATTTGAAAAGGAATTTGGAAGCATATTTTGTTTCGATTTAATCGACTGTGACCTTTCAACATCCAAGGGAAGACATAATTACAGAAAATGGGGTCTAAAAGAGGAGAAATGCAGCAATTACGTTAAGAGAGCTATGGAAATTGTGCTGAGTTTAACAGAAGAATAGTTCAAAATATGAATAGGTCGAGTCCATAGAAGACCGTTCTTAAATATTATAAACCAGATATCCTTTTACTTGGAGTCAAACTTGATTTATATCGAACCATCCCTTTACATTCAACCAGAAAGTCGCTATTGCATTCTTCCAGATTAACATTTGTAATTTGATACTATCAAACATATACTCTCAAAAAAGCCTATCAAACTTGGTTTCCCTTAACAATTAGGTATTCCATTTATGGATCATCCAAAAGAGGGGAAGAAATGATTAAGTCAAAAAATGTTAAAGTCATATTATGATCAATATTGAATGATAGCATGAGTGCTTCTAACATGTCTATTCTTATATAAAAAAATTGTCTTAGCTTTCACGTATTAATACGAATGCCAAAAAGATGGCGAACAAAAGGTCTTCCATCATGAGATTAATACTCTGCTATATCATACAGCCAAAAGATAAAGTTTATTAAACCCTAAAAAATCACGTTTTGTGATATATTATGTCAACAGCAATACCGGCAGTTACCCAAAGTGGTCAACAAGTGTTGATCCTAAGGGAAGGCTCAACTCAGACTAAAGGGAGAGCAGCTCAAAGGAACAACATCGAAGCAGCAAAAATAGTTGCGGAGCTAGTTAAATCGTCATTAGGTCCCCGTGGTATGGATAAGATGTTAGTCGACAGCATTGGTGATATTACTATTACCAATGATGGAGCGACCATACTAAAGGAACTGGATGTAAACCATCCCGCAGCAAAGGCGATGGTTGAAATATCAAAAGCTACAGACAACGAGGTTGGCGATGGTACAACATCAGCTGTAATTTTAGCTGGCGCACTTCTCGAAAAGGCAGAAGAATTGATAGATAAAGATGTACACCCAATAATAATAGTAGATGGTTATAAGAAAGCGGAAGACAAGGCAAAAGAAATCCTAAAGACGATAGCCATCAAAGTAGAACCCAAAGACAAAGAATGGCTAAACAAAATAGCTATTACGAGTATGGCTACAAAGCTAGTTTCAACAGATGGCCCATTTCTAGCAACATTAGTCGTTGAAGCTCTTCTTTCTGTTGCAGATGACGTTAATGGCAAAATCAAAGTAGACATAGATGACGTCAAAGTGGAGAAAAAACCAGGAGGTTCTACTAAAGACAGCACACTTATCAAAGGTATAATTTTAGATAAGGAAGTTGTTCACACTGGAATGCCAAAAAGAATCATAAAAGCAAAGATAGCACTCCTAAACATGCCTCTCGAAATAGAGAAGACAGAATTTGATGCTAAAATCAACATAAACAACCCAGAGCAAATCAAAATGTTTCTCGAAGAAGAAAACAAAATGCTCAAGGACATGGTAGACAAAGTTGCAGCTACAGGTGCAAATGTTATAGTATGCCAAAAAGGTATAGATGACATTGCACAACACTATCTCGCAAAGGCAGGAATACTAGCAGTTAGAAGAGTAAAACAGAGCGATGTTGAGAAACTTGCAAGAGCTACTGGAGGAAGAATGATAACAACCTTAGAGGAGATGAGCTCAGCTGAACTGGGCCATGCAGATCTTGTCGAAGAAAGAAAAATAGAAGACGATAAGTGGGTTTTCGTTGAAGGATGCAAGAACCCCAAATCAGTGACACTATTCATAAGAGGGGGAACACAAAGAGTAATAGAAGAGGCGGAAAGGTCCATTCACGACGCATTATGTGTCGTGAGAGACGTAATGCAACAACCATATATCGTGCTAGGAGCAGGAGCGCCAGAAGAAGAAATAGCATCAAGACTCTTCGAATGGGCACAAACACTCTCCGGAAGAGAACAGCTTGCAGTGCAGAAGTACGCTGAAGCTATGGAAGTCATACCATTAACACTAGCAGAAGCCGCAGGCATGGATCCAATAGACAGCCTCGTAGAACTCAGAGCCAAACACAGCAAAAAAGATAAAACCTTCGGAGTAAACGCAATAACAGGAAAGATTGAAGACGTAAAGAACTTCTCAGTCTATGAACCACTGGCAGTCAAAGAACAGATACTCTCAGCAGCTACAGAAGCAGCAACAATGCTACTCAGAATAGATGACGTCATAGCATCAACCAAAACGAGACAACCAGCGGGTGGACCACCATCAGGCGAATATGGTGGCGGAATGGGCGCAGATTAAGCCTCCCATCAATTTTTTTTATTCTTCATATTTTTACTAGAGAAGGATTTTCAGCTAGCCTGGGATACATCTAGATCTTCTAGAAATTAAGCTGGTGATCTTTGGATTAACCAATACTTTAAAGTGAGGACATATAAGATTCATTCAAGATTATGAATTTGGTTGTTCATTCATCAACAGCTTTTAGATTCACCTGTTGTTTTCTTGACGGTGAATATTGGTTCAAGATTTCGTGAGCTAGGGCCGGCTCAGAGTTTCCTCATCACATTGGATTTCTGAGTTCGGCAACACTGCAACCTTAGGCGCATATCCTAAACTTGACTTTATCTCTTCAATGACTTCTTTCCACGTCTTCAGCCATAACATGTTACATCGGGAAAAAGGTAGGAACGGATCTGGCGTTTTATATTCTGAGAAGATTATCAGCTTCTGGAAGCTGATATCACATGGAAAGCTGTTACCAGGAGCAAACTGCGTAGTACCAAATTTTCCGTACAGGTAATGAGTTGTCTGCCCTTCTGGTGCCTGTGCTATTATTACCATAATTCCGTTCTTCTTCTTTAAGCTGTGCTTCCAATTTGACAGAGCTAAGGTAGCTTCATTGGCCTTGGCGTAGGTATTAGCAACTATGACATCAACGTCTTCTGGAATATTCGGTGATACATAATGGCGTCTCGCATGCTTTACCGCTTCCAGGAATTCTTCTTGAAGATGGCCAGCGAAGACCTCCGCGCTGTCTCCAAAGCCATTGACTAAAACATCTACCTTCATGTCCATGCCAGCAATTCTTCCAGATTCATCAATGTCTTCCCTTGTAATGTTGCCTTTCAAGAGACCCCAATATGAATCCATAGGAGGATTCTGTTTATGTACAATGATGTGATTATGGTAGATCATGTCATATGATGCTATTCCAGGAAGGATTATCTTCGCACCCCCGCCATAACCTACCATAGGATGAGGTACAACTACACCTATGCCTATCCTTAGATCACAAGAATAATACTCAGCATTAACTTCAACAGGTGTTCCTCTTGATGTTTTTCCTACCTTTACACAGTTGTTGAAAGGACTGTGATTGTAGACAGGAAATTTGTCAACGTTCTCCTCACCTATTTTCTTGGCAAAATCATATCTGTACCAAGCGCCATGAGTCCCCTGCCCCATAATAAATCTGATATGATCGTCTGAGATTCCTGCTTTCTTCAGTTCCTGTAATAGATGAGGTAGGATCTGATACGCCCTTGTGGGTCTTGTCATATCGTCGACTACTATCGCAACCTCTTTCTTTTTTTCCGCAAGCTTTTCTAAGGGCTTGGTTCCTATGGGCTCCCTTAATGCCTTCTTGATTCCAGTATCATTTGCTAGTGGTTTATAATAGCCTTCCATCGGCATAAAGTTGACTTTCCAGCTCTTAGGAAATTCCAGTTCGAGTTTTCTTGCATTGAACCACGCTAAGGTGGGAACTTCAAATTTCTGGATGTTCAAATCAATAGTTATTCTTTTGAAACCTATATAAAGTTAAGGCTATTAAAGAGAAATTCATCAATAGATCGACAAGACTGTAAAGGCATAACTTATTCCAATTTGAGATTTCATTATTCTATTAGGTAGGAAGTGGTAGAATAAGAAATCAGATTTTCTGGATACTTGAACGTGAAATGAACGACAAGGTTTTAGTGGTCAAAACTATCGAATTCTACATAAAGATCTTCTTATCGATAGTCTATTTGTTTTTGCTATAGCCCCAACGGGACCCAGCGTATTATGTCTCTGACTGATTTGTCTACATATTCCCTGACCTGCTGTGAAACATCTCTCGTAGTCAGAACGCCATAGATAATTCCATCCTTCACAACCGGTAACCTTCGAATGTTATGCTTCTTCATTAGTTCTGAAGCTTTCAGAAGGTCTTCATCTGGATCTATTGTTATGATAGGGAAAGACATTATTTCAGATATTATTACCTTAGAAGGGTCAAGCTCTTTCGCGATAACCTTTTCTACAAAATCATGTTCTGTAACAATTCCTGTAGGTTTTCCGTCTTTAAGAACGATCAGAAAACCTCTGCTGGATTTTATCATTGTTTTAGCCGCTTCGGTCACAGACGATTTGTCTTCAGTTGTAGGCACTTCTTTCTTCATGTAATATTTTACGAGGGTAGACAAGCTACACCACCCCTCATATATTAGTATACGTTCTTATAAGTCAACTTAAACTATGGTTTGGAGACTTTCATAATTGGAATAGAATGTCCCATTTTACTAGACTGATTTCACTAATGATGAAGCTTACAAATAGTGATTTAACAACTATCTTGACAAATTCATAATTAAAGATTGTTTATTTTAGTTAATGTGATTGTATACGTTTATTGCTTTCTCCTTTCCTCTCCAATAAGGCCAGCCATACCTCTAAATTTCTTCATCATGCTGCTTAAACGCTTATTCACCTTATAGTTCACTTCTTCTGACTTGGCACCGGTCAGCACTTCAATGCCTTCGTCGACACTGTCAACAGCGTATATATGGAATTTGCTGTTTTTAACAGCTTCCACAACCTCTTCTTTAAGCATCAGGTTTTGCATGTTACTTCTCGGAATCATCACTCCTTGCTCACCTGTCAGACCACCTGCTTTGCATACTTCGTAGTATCCTTCTATCTTTTCGTTTACTCCTCCAATGGCTTGAACCTGTCCCTTCTGGTTCACTGACCCTGTTAAAGCTATGCTCTGCTTAATCGGAAAGCCAGATAGGGCAGAAAGAATAGCGTAAAGTTCTGTACTTGAAGCACTATCTCCTTCTACTCCTTCATAGTTCTGTTCAAAGACAAGACGAGTTGAGAGCGTAAGAGGTTTGTCTTGAGCATATCTTTCGGCCAGATATCCGCTGAGGATCATGACTCCCTTTGTGTGAATAGGCCCTCCCATCTCCGCTTCTCTTTCAATGTCTATGATACCTTCTCTTCCTATACCAACTGTTGCCGTAACACGTGAGGGTATACCGAAAGATATATCGCCCAAAGTAATTACTGAGAGACCGTTAGCTTGACCTGTAACTTCGCCTTTTGTGTCGATCAAAAGGATATTGCGTTGAATCATTTCACGAATCTTATCTTGGATTAGGCTTGAACGATAACCCTTCTCTTCGATAGCTTTCTCTATGTTGTCGACGCTTATGTAGTTTGAACTAACTTGGCGGGCATAGAAGTCAGCTTCACGTATGATATCAGCAATGTCAGCAAACCTTGTAGTAAGTTTCTGTTGATCTTCAGCCAGCCTTGAGCTGAATTCTACAATTTTGGCAACAGCGAACTTGTCGAGATGTTTGAGTTTCTCCTTTTTACATATAGTGCAGATAAAGGAAGCATACCTTTGCACGTTATCTTTCGTCCGACTCATTGAAATGTCAAAGTCAGCTTTGACTTTAAACAACTCCTTGAAGCTCATGTCCAAAGTGTAAAGCAGTTGATAAAGAACAGGAGATCCTATCAAAATCGCCTTAACATTTAGAGGAATAGGCTCTGGCCTCAAACCTTTTGTGCTCAACAGACCTAAGCGTTCACCTGGTTCCTCAATAGTGATGTCTCTATTCGTCAATGCTGTCTTAATCGAATCCCAAGACAGGGGATTGCGGAGGAGATCCTCTACAGGGATAACTAGATATCCACCATTAGACTTGTGCAGTGAACCAGAATGTATCATAGTGAAATCTGTCTGTAAAACACCAAACTGAGCTTCCTTCTCTATTCTTCCAAATAGATTTTGGTACGTTGGGTTAAGCTCTAATATGACAGGAGCACCCCTAAGGTTAGAGTTGTCAACTATAACGTTTACTTCGTACTTTTTGAACAATAGGTTCTTCATCCAAGCAACTGAAAACGGACCTTGAGCTGATTCTGGCTCTTTTATGAACTGGTCAAAATTCTCCAATATATCATTTTGAACTTCGTCGAGGTATTGTATGATATCATTAAATTCCTTATATTTCTCTTTAAGATCAGATACTAAATTACCCACAGCGAAAAGTGTTACTTCACGATTCATCTTGACTATTTCTTCACTGGCCTTTATTTCCAAATCCTTAATCTGTCTAATCGTACTTCTTAGTTCAACAGTCAGAGCATTTCTCTTTTCCTCAATTTCTGACCTATCTTTCTCATTCAAAGCTGCGAGATCTTCTTCATTCATGGGCTTCCCGTTCACCAGCGGAATGAGCAAAAGACCAATTTCTGAACCTCTAATGGCAAATCCTTCTGCCTGAGCTCTTCTGTTAAGTTGAGCAAGAAGTTTGTCCCTTTCTTCCTCAATCTTCTTAACAGTTGCATCCCTTTTTGCAGTATAATCGTCGCTTTCAAAAATCCTAGGAAGAACTCGTCTGACGTCGACGATCAGCTTTGATATGTCCTTTTTGAAGACCTTCCCATAACCTGCAGGCATCTTAAGAGCTTTAGGTTCATATGGATTGCTGAAGTTGTTGACATAGCACCAATCTGAAGGTACTAGCTTAGTCTTTGCAATCTTATCCAAGAAGTCTTTGACAGCAGTTTTTCTGCCAGTCCCGGGATAGCCTGACACATATACGTTAAACCCTGGCTCTTCGATCTCAATACCAAACTTAAGCGACCTAACAGCTCGTTCTTGACCAATAATCTCTTCAAGAGGATGAACCTGCTCTGTTGTGTCGCAAGCTATTGCGTCAAATTCATCTATCCTTCTAAGCTTATCAAAAGGCAGTTCATTCGACATAGTCATCATCTCATTAGACAAAATTACTATTTTAAAGCTTTTGTGTCGTAATCCATAATTCAGTTACTACTTCTTAAAGCAGCTAAAGACATCGAACAACTATTAGAATCAGGCTTCACAACAGTAAGGGATATGTCTAGCTTAAATGGAGTACCGTTAAGAACAGCTATGCAGCAGGGATACGTGGGAGGTCCCAGAATTCTCACAGCACACAGAGCACTTTCACAAACTTTTGGGCATGGAGATGAGCACTATTTTCCACTGCAAATAGTGAAAGAAAGAAGCAAATTCAAATTTGGTTTCGGAGACTTGATATGTGACGGTGTCGATGAATGCATTAGAGGTGCTAGATCGACGCTTAGAGAAGGAGCGGACTTCATTAAGATTTTTACTACCGGAGGAGTCATGTCTGAAAGGGATAAACCTGAAGATGAACAGTTCACAATAGAAGAAATCACCGCGATAGTAAATGAGGCTAGAAAGGTAAGAACATATGTTGCTTCTCATGCTCAAGGCACTCAAGGAATAAAAAACGCCCTGATAGGAGGAGTAAGAACTATTGAACATGGGATATTTTTAGACGAGGAAGGAGCTAAAATGATGAAGACAAATGACACAATACTTACACCTACTCTGTCAATAGTCCACCAAATAGTCAAAGAAGGAAGAGAAGCAGGTACACCCGAATGGGGACTTGAAAAAGCACAAAAAGTGGTTGATATTCACGTTAAAAACTTAGCAATAGCTAAGAAGTATGGTGTGAAGATAGCAGCTGGAACCGACTTCACAGGCACACCAATGCTCAAGTATGGATTAAACGCAATGGAACTTCAACTACTTGTTGAGAAATGCAATTTTACTCCTTTGGAAGCTATAATCGCAGCCACAAAAAACGCAGCTGAGGCATGCAACCTTTTACATAAAACTGGAACACTTGAAGGGGGAAAGGCAGCGGACCTGATAGCAGTCAAGGGCAACCCCCTTGAAGACATAAAAACCATTCAAGATAGAGACAATATCAAATTTGTGATAAAAGATGGAAGAATAGAGGTCAACAAAGGACTTAAAAACAATTCATAGAAGTAAAAAACTTAAACCGGATAATCAATCTTTGGATGCGGTGCGAACTGGTTTGAAGATCAAAGCTGTGACTTTTGATCTTTGGGAAACCCTAATATTTGAAAGAGAAGGTTGTAGCTCGCTCAGAAATGATCTTCGTTGTAAACATTTAGCCCAATCTCTCACTAACCTTGGAATTAGAGTTTCTATTGAGCAGGTCGAGTTAGCCTTCAAGGAGTTAACATCCTACCTTGTTAGAGTTTGGGAGACAAACAATGATGTATCCCATATTGATCAGCTTCGCTTTATCCATAAGTTTGTTTCTAAAGGGTCTTCAACCTTAGAAGAGAAATGGGTTAAGGAGTTGGACTCAGCATTCGTCTTTCCCATGTTCGAAGTCCCAGCTTACATTAACCCCGATGGATATAATCTTCTTGGCATATTAAAGAAGAACAACATCAAAGTCGGATTAATATCCAATACAGGAATAACTCCAGGAGTAGCTTTACGTGAATTCCTAATGAAAGAGCGTGTTTCAGATTACTTCGATGACATGATTTATTCTGAGGAAGTTGGTATCAGAAAACCCGATCCTAGAATCTTTCATTTAGCTGCGAAGCATCTTGGAATCAAACCTAAAGAGATTGTTCATGTGGGCGATAATTTGAGAACTGACGTTTGGGGAGCTAAATATGCAGACTTGAAAACAATATACCTTTCAAGCGTGGAAGGAAGAGACAGTATGGCTGAATCGGATCCTACATCTCTTATTGCACTTTCTAGAAGAATGGACGGTATTTCAAGGGAGCAAGCGAAGCCTGACATAGAAATAAAACGCTTGTCTGAAGTCACAGAAGCGATAAGACGATTGGAGAATAGCTGATATCTCTGCGAAAAAGTGAAGTATAAGTCAACTAATTTAAGAAACGGTTTCATAAACTATAGAAATCGTAATATTTTTAAATCATGTTTAACTAAGAGGTAGATTACCGGTGTAGCATCTTGGTAATACTTGCAATGCCTACGAAAAACAGCTATTTAGAACTCAATGATGACTTCCATGAAACTCTCAAGCGGTCATTGCAAGTTCCATATAATGAGATGATTTTGATTGACGATGGTCAAGACAAGACAAAAGATATTGTTAGATGTTTTGCATTAAAACACTCTAAGAAGCTTATGATTAACAAGTCAAATCTTTATGGTTATTATGGATCAACGAGAGCTACTGCACGGCAAACTGCAATAGATGTATTTCTTGAAAACTTCAATGATGATTGGCTGTTATTTCTTGACGACGATGCTTGGCTACAATTTGGTTGGTGGAATGAGGCTGTGGCGTATACTTCCGAACCAAAAGCAGGGTTGATTTGGGGGATAGATTGGCCAGAGCTATCTGATAGAAATTGTCTCTCAAAAGCTCAGGAAATTAAATATCGTGAATATGCAATAGAAAATTTCCTGAAGCGTGGAGGAACACATGATACGCTTCTCCGTCGCGAGGCAATCAAGGACATCAGTATTCCACCTTTCTTGCACATATATGAAGATACGTATATTCTAAAATATGTGCTCGAGCGTAGCTTCGAGGCACATATTCTTGAGAGCGGAATTATTCACATGAATAATCACCCAATAACTTGGCGTAGTATAAAAGATACAGCTAAATTTGCTCGTACTATTAGAAAGAAACGTAAACCACTTGCAGAAGGAATAGAACGCAAACCATTGTTTAATGCTATTTGCAGACTTGCCAAAGTGATGCCTAGCCTTCCCTTCAATCTCTATTCTGGTATCAAAGTTCATGGTATACAAAGCGGATTAAAGAATGGCTGGGTGGGATGGAAATACGAATTCTTGAACCGCCTGTTTCAAGTTGGATACATTATTGAAGATAGGAGTCTTGATGATATTGTCAAAGGATGACTCTAGAAAGATAGTTAAGTGTTAGAAAGGATTTAAAAGAAAAGCAGAGATTCGAATTTTCGTTGATTCTGCTTAGGAATCGGATAATAGACTATGACAATATTTATTTCTAACTCAATGCAAGGAATGATTGAGTTTACATATTTATTCTATAGAATAAATAGGCTAGAAAAAATAAGTTAAGGCCAAAATCCTCCTATTTGTCAATTTTTGACAGTTCACGTGCTATTAACCTTTGACCACACCTATGGGAACAATCCTAGCGACTTTAGTTGCAATACCAACATTATCAGACACTTCAGCAACCATGTCAACGTCCTTGTACGCTTCAGGAGCTTCCTCGCTTACGACTTTGATGTCAGCAGCTTCCAATAATATGCCGCGATGCTCTAGGTCTCTCTTAACCTCAAAGCCACTTTTTGCTCTGAGAGCACCAGCGCGACTCATCATACGACCTGCACCATGAGCAGTACTACCAAAACTCTTCTGCATCGACAGTTCATTACCTAACAAGACCCAACTTGATGTACCCATGGAACCGGGGATAAGAACAGGTTGGCCAAGATCGCGGTACTTTAGAGGAACCTCGTTCTTACCTTTAGGGAATGCCCTAGTAGCACCCTTGCGATGAACAACAACCTTCATCTTTTTTCCGTCAATATCATGTTCTTCAACCTTAGCAATATTATGAGCAACGTCATATACTAGTTTCAATTCCCTTTCATCTACGCTAAAGGTTTTTGAAAATGCTCTACGCATCCAATGAGTAATCATCTGACGGTTAGCCCAAGCAAAATTCGCAGCAGCGGCCATGGCACGTAGATATCTTTCACCCTCATTACTTTGGACGGGAACGCTGGCAAGCTCACGATCAGGCAACACAATATTGTAATGGCGGGAAGCCTGTTCCATTACTCTAAGATAATCGCTACAAACCTGATGTCCTAGACCACGGCTGCCAGTATGAACCCACAACATAATCTGACCAGCGCCAACGATACCGAAAGCTTTCGCAGCATTCTCGTTGAATATTCTGTCAACAACACCTATTTCCAAGAAATGGTTCCCACTGCCTAAAGTGCCTACTTGTGGAGCTCCACGCTGCCTTGCCATAGGACTGACCGCACTAGCATCAGCTGACTTCATATGCCCATTCTCTTCACAGAATTCTATATCCTCTGAAAAACCATATCCATTTGTTACAGCCCAGTCAACACCCTCATTCAGTACATCATCTAGGCCACTGGAACTTAGTCTAACCTGACCTTTACTACCTAAGCCACTTGGAACTTCTATTGACAGCCTGTGCACTAGCTCTTTAAGCTTCGGACGAACATCGCTTACCGAGAGATCGGTGCGGATAATGCGAACTCCGCAGTTTACACGAAAGTGAAAGCTTTAAGGCTCTCGACTTCCTTAATGTCATAGCCGACACCCCCAGGAGAGACGACTCCGTTATCATAGTTTGTTGCTGCAACCCCCCCAATTGGAAAACCATAGCCCTCACGAGAGTTTAAGCTCTATTCGTGGCCATCGGGGAGGACAATAGAAAACTTCTGTATTCCAGGCAAATGAGCTACATTTATTGCTTGCTCTATAGTTCTATCTTCAGTCATCTTTTGCAGTAATTGATGATTTGCATATATTCGGACCGGGACACGCATCCCCTCTTTAGCTGATTTAGGAATTTCATATTCCACTTCTGATATTTTTACAGGTGCATATCTTGCCATCTTGGATCACCTCTTTCAGGATTCTGATTTTTCCCGGAGATGATCCTTGGGAAGAAGAAAGCTTCCTTGCTTTATTCGATTTCCGACAGATATGCATTTTATTTAAACATTTTGGATATCTCTATGTAAGCATAGGACATATCTAACACGTATGTAATAATATTTCTCTCAAAGAATCGAGCCAAGACTAAGATTGAAGATATTCGGAATAGAAATGCGAGTCAATTAGGTCATTTCAACTAAGTATCCACAGAAATATTCAAAATAGTTATCTAATCTAGATACAATTTGGCATATTATTGGAAAATACTCGGCTAAAACCCATCCACTGACAAGAATCAGTTTCATCACCGTATATGTACCTACTTTAGGCCTGACTGGAAAGTCGCCATTAGCATCCTTCATCTTGTAGCAGATTTGATAATTCTCTTTTGAGCTGGCTTACTGATCGGAAAAGAATTGTTTTAGCACCTAGTGTTCTGAAGGTTTCAATGTTGATGGCTGAATTATCGATAATGACTACTTCGTCTTGTTCAACTTGCAGTTTTCGGAGCAGTATTCCCAAGAGTCTACTATCCGGTTTCATAAGACCATATTTAAATGAGTATACATAGTAATCAAACTCCTTGTTCAAATTATACTTCCTGTTCAGATATTGGACCCTCTCTCTAATATTGTTCGAGAGAACAGCCATTTTATGATCTTTCCTTAGCTTTCTCACCAAGGTCTTCATACTTTTATTTTGTGTATACGATGAATGCCATATCTCTTTTAATCTTTTAATCATGCTAGGGTCCAAGTTCAAGGATTCTCTGGCAGCACCCCAAAATTCGCTTTCATTGATCTTTCCTAACCTGTAGTCACGACCATAACCTTGCTCTCCAAAAACCTCGTTGAGTTCCTCTGCTTGTAAATTGAGTATTTTTTCAAACTTCTTCATAGCCCTGGTCGTGCCATCTTCAAAGTAGACTCCACCTAAATCAAAGACTATTGCTTTGATCAAACTGACGGCCACTGCGTAATTAGGAAGACAGGATGTTATAAATTCGACCTAAATCCTCCACTAAAATTAGAGAATTCTAAGCTACTTCAAAACCTAACGATTAGCCTCTCAAGTCGATGATTCTGGTATACATTTGAATATAATACAATCAAGGGATATACATTTAGACAAGACCTAGCGAGGAATGAAGTCGACATAAAAGATTCCACATCCCCTTTTAAGGTTCCGTTATGAGCATCTTGCCAAAAGCCTTAAATGATTATGTCTTAGACTACATGCTATAGAGGAAAAGGTTGAGAAATCTTGTCAGGAAGTTATTTAGGAAATAGACAGCCTATAAACGCAAAGGTAGGGGAATTAACCCTTAATTCAAAAGCAGTAAATGTTACAGCAAAGGTAGTATCAAAGAGTGAAGTCAGAGATATAGTTTCTGGAAGAGATGGGTCACCACACCGAGTATGCGATACTGTTGTTGGCGATGAAACAGGATGCATTATTCTAACACTTTGGGACAGCAACATCGATAAAGTAAATGTTGGCGAGACTATTAGTATTGGAAATGGCTATGTAAATCTTTTCAAAGGTAACATGCGTCTCAATATTGGTAGAGATGGAACCGTAGAGGCTGCAAAGGAACCACTAGCGGTCGAAGTCAAAACGGACAATAACCTATCCGAAAAGGTTTACGAACAACAATACCGTCCTTATAGAGGAGGAGGAGGCCGTGGAGGCTATGGCGGAAGAGGATACAGAGGCGGCGGCTACTAACAAGTAGCTACTAACGATATAGATCAACAGAGCTCTATAACTTATCAAGTAAATCATGCGTCAAGCACCAAAAACAATATTGCGTCAAGTTAAGAACTCTAAAGGATACATCTTTCCTTTAGTTCTTTTTGAAACTTCTTTACATTGAATTTGAATTGGAGAGCTGCAAAGTTATAGCCAGAGTAGAAGAGTTGAAGGTACTTACTTCAGAGGTAAACTTTAGGAGCCCTACCAACTTCAAAAAATGGGAGAGATAGGATGGGACTTGAGAGGATCATAAAAAAAGTCAGAATCTTTTGTAGAGTTATCTTCTTGATATGCGTTCTATTGTTTGATTTTCGGCAGAAAGACGTTGTTTAGATATTTCTTGGGAAAACCAGCTGCTACACACCAGATGTTTCCAAGTGTGATTTTGCCTAAGAGACTGCAGAGTTCCCAAGCTTCCCATTTATCTATTCCATACTCTTGCATCCAACCGGTCAGATTCACATATGCCAGTCTTATTGTTTCTTCTAAGCCACGACCAGTTCCTGTACAAGCCACACTCATGATTAAATCATCATCTTCAACTCTTGGCCATTCAATTGTCTTTTCCTTTACTAGGTCAATTTTTATTGTGATTTCAGCCGGCATTTCAACAGCTACACTTGATATTTCTCCATCACCCTGAATAGCATGTGCATCTCCCAAGTGAAGAAGTGCACCCTTAACTTTTACTGGAAGATAGAGCTTGCAACCATGAGTTATGCATGCAAGGTCCATATTGCCTCCGTGGGGACCAGGAAAAGTTGTCGATATTCCTTCAAGTTCAGGGGCGGTGCCTATTGTTCCTATCATAGGATTGTATGGGAGAGCTAGTTTGCCAAAGTATACTTTTTTCCCCTTAATCGGAATAATTTTTAAGCCATCAGGAACATGTGATTCTACGAAATTCGACAGTACCATATTAGATTCTCTGTGACCGAGATACGACCACCATGGTGCTAGTCTTGTGATACCTTGGCCGATTTTTGGGCTTATTTTAAGCACTTCCACTACAAGGGTGTCTCCCTTTTCAGCACTGTTGACAAAGATCGGTCCAGACTGAGGATTTGAATAAGGTATCTTGACATAATCTCTCTTGTCTCCAAGCTTTCTTATGTGACCTGATGACGCATCTTCAGTTTCTACGATAATAGTTTCTCCTATGTCTATATATAGTCTTGGTTTGTTTTGTGGGCTTATAGTATAATAGAATTCCTTTTGATCATCTACAGTCAGTTTTCTCATGTGAGAAACTAGCACCGTTTTCTTTATAAGACTTATGTCCAGAAGAACAAATAAAATGGGATTCTCCTCGAAAAATATTTTAGATTCTCCCTAAAGTAAAGGCTTCTGACAGATAATCACGTAAATGATTCATCTTAAACGAATAAGTATTTATTTACTCCACCTTTAATTTTAATTTGGAGAAGATTTTATGAATGCAGAGATTAGGATAAATAAGAAGATTAAGCTCCACAAAGCCAACATGATCGTAGGTTTAAGTGGATGGGGGAACGGTGGAGAAGTCTCAACATTAGCTGTTAAATATTTAGCAGAAAAGTTGAGCGCTAAGAAATTTGGTGATATTCCACATGAGAAATTTCACGATTACTTCATTCAGAGACCGACTGTCTTGATAGAGCATGGCCTTATGCAATCATATGTTTCTCCTAGAAATGATCTTCTTTACTGGAAGAACAAGGAAAGTGGGACAGATTTAGTACTGCTTCTTGGTTCTGAGCCACATCTTGACTGGCCAAGATATGCTAAAAATGTACATAAGTTGGCTGAGGAAACAGATGTTGGGAGAATCTATACGATAGGAGGATATCTCGCAGACATTTCACATCAGATTAAAACACCAATAACAGCATCAACTAACAACAAGAAGCTCCTTGGAGAGCTCAAGAAAGCTGAAGTTGAGCTTACTAGCTATGAAGGTCCGACCAGCGTATACAGTGAGATACTCTGGAGAAGCAGAGAGAGTAAAATCGATGTTGTAAGTCTATGGTGTGCAGTCCCAATGTATGTTAAAGGATCGTATCCAGTTGCCATATATTTCATGCTTAAGAAGATCACTGAACTCATCGGTTTGAAACTCGACTTAGAAGACCTAAAGAGTGAAGCTGAATCCTTCAAAATTCAGCTTGAAAAGGAAACAATGGATCAGCTTCAACCCGACGATTCCACCGAGACCCTAAGAAGGCAGCGAGAAAGAAGACCTTCATACATACTTTGACTTTACAAGCATATCCGGAATATTTTCATGGAATACTTGTGAAGAGTGCGATGCAGTAGGAACAATGTAGCTTCATTTAGACTTTATAAGGTCCCAATTGGATTCAATTACATTATTCGAACTGGATTTTTTCTTAGAAGAAAAGTTTAATATCCTTGTTTATGCTCCGAGTTGACAATAATGCGAACGGCATACTTGTTCATAAATGTAGATTCAGGGGCAGAACAGGAGGTTCTCAAAGAACTCAAGGAGATCGAAGGAGTGCGGGAAGCTTATTTTGTGTATGGTGTTTATGATGTCATAGTTAAAGTTCAAGCAGACTCGATGAGTAAACTGAAAGATATAGTGAGTTTCAAAATTAGGCGTTTAGATAAAGTACGTTCAACCCTTACGCTGGTTGCTATGGGAGAATAACGACAAATTCAGATGTCTCATTTTTCCTGTTTGACAAAAACTTGTTTTGATTTGGATTTTTTTATATCATTTCAAAAATTTTATTGCCTGCTCTAGTTCTATCCGTTAAATCCCATGATATTATGCTTTGGAGCGATTATGATAGGTCACAGTTGGGTTGCATTTTTGGTTTTAAAGGGATATGTGGTCACACTTCAAGATATCGAAAAAGCTTCACCCGAACAAACTTCCTCAAGGATAAAGTCAAATGCTTTTTGGGAAGATGGATGCGCATTATGATCTCCTTTTGGTTGACTGCCGCAATTCTTGGCATAATAATATTTACACAAATCACAGGTTTAATCTAGTTTAAGAAAAAAAGAAAAGGCCACGATTTGCCTTCTTAGGACTGTCATGCTAACTGTGGCTTCCGAACTCCGATTCGACCTCCTCCATCAAGATATTTATGTCAGATGAGCCAATCAGAGTCACTGTTTGCCCGACGCATTTCATAGCTATCAGTCTTCCATCAATATCCCAGAAGACGTCATTTAGTTCTATACCACCTTTCGCTTTGATTAAATCTAAAATAATCTCCTCAATATTGGAAGCCGAGTATTCATCTTTCCATATGCTCTTCCAGAATAATAGGTATGTATTATCATTGAGATAGAGCGTGGAATTATCTCCAACCCAATCAGCCGAAGCATTTACGACAGAGGATGGCGGGAGTTCTTGGAGTAACGTGGTTCGTATAAAATATTCTCCAAGTCTCTCAGGATAGTATAAAGACCAGCCTTGACGCACTGGCAGAGGATTAGATGGCACAGAAGGTTCAGAACCATTAAGATAGCGAATGGGATGGAGTATGTCTGCTGTTGATGATGGGACATGATGATAGGCTCTATTCACTTCTTCCCATCCTCCATTTTGGAAAAGTTGGTAAACGAAGTTCTCGCCATAAAGATAGGGGAAGGCGAAGATCTGATCTAATACCCAACCATCGCTTGCATCATGGGGTTTGGATGTCGGGGATGGAGGTATACGAGGTGAGAAATTTTCATTCATTTCTTTTGAAATATACAGGTCTGCAACTAAGTCCGCCTCACCTTCTATGAAAGCGGTCCATGCTCGAAGCTCATCTTCTGTCCGAATACTCTTCTGCGGAAGGTGATCGAATTGGAGAATGTGGGTATATTCATGAGCTAGAGTTCGCAGAGCCTGTCTCCTATCTGTGGGATCAAAGTATTCTTTTACAACATACAATGTTTTTCCTGAAGATGCAGCTAAGGTTCTTCCAGCCTCACTGACCTTCTTATCTAGTAGAGAGAAATTCTTAGGCACTATAAGGAGGGATTTGTATAGAGCTTCTTGCGCCTTCAGAAGGTCACTTTTCTCCAGATTCTCCTTGGTATCAGACTTGAAGAATTCGATACTGACAATTTCTAGTTTGACATCCTTTGGAGGGGAAAACCCTCGCAACTTTGAGACGTCGGTTTGAACTTTATTGAAGAGACTTCTAACCTCCTTCTCATAGGAAGACTCTAACAGTCGGGGAAAGAGTTGAGGTTGAACACAGAATCCAATTGCAATAATGGCTAGAAGTAAACTGGCGCTGATGACAATTACATGCCTCTTCTTCACGTAGCTCTGAAGCCATGTGCAAAGCTTTGAATATAAAGTCTTTGTCTTGAAGGTTGTATTTACTATAGATTTAATTATATGCTTGAATAGAATGTTATAAGAACACAGAGGTGGATTAGATGCAAATTGTGCAAAAGGAAGATATCAGGGGATTTCCTCTTTTTGAGAAGGTTGTTGGCAAGGTTTTACTTAGCGGTAAGAGATTAACATTTGTGCATGTCGAAATTGAACCTAATGGGGTTGTTCCTGAGCATAGTCACCCACATGAGCAGATGGGCATCTGTCTAGAAGGCAAAGCAGAGTTTAGCAATGGTGGTAAGATGACAATTGTCAAAGCTGGCATGGTATATTGGATACCATCCAACGAAAAACATGGTGTCAAGGTCATTAGCGACAAGCCTGGAATTTTCCTAGACGTATTTAGTCCTCCACGAGAAGAGTATTTATCGAGGCAAAAGGAAGTTTCCAAGGTCAACATGACAGATAAGAGAGCTTTGATACATAATCAAAACTAGTTCCCTTCTATATTTTCCTTAGAGCTCTGATAACTTCGTATAACGAGGTCGCAATTGCAACGGAATTTACGACTAGTGCAAAAACATAAGTTGATGTCACTTCAAGCGGTCTTAGGTAGGTTAGTAGAATCATTAATGTTATAGTAAAGAATATGGTATATGTTGTTTGAAAGGGGATAAGTGTCCTCTTTATTCTAATCATGTTGGCAAAAACTATCTTATCGACTAAATAGCCATTATCTTGTTCTTTTATGAGACCAGCTTGAACAAGTTTGTTGATATGATAAAGGGCGAGTGAGGGTGAACTTAGTCCGAGACCTCTTTGCAGTTCGTGGATTCCTACAGGTTTCCCCATTTTAAACATGAAGTTATAAACTCTAAGAGTGGTACCCCTTAAAATGTTTGATCCGTCCTTTTCCGTTGTGCTCAAAGCCCTTATTTTGTGGGTATTAACATGATTTAAGCCTTTTTCAGTTCAATCAGAGTTATGGACGAGTGAATTACGCTCATGCGGTTTATGTGAGTCTTTTTACAAAAAGCGGGAAAATATTTTCTGTCCTGGGAACAATGCTTCTTCTCCTAAATATTCTTCTATCCTGAAGAGTTCGTTCAGTCTTATGTGCTCATCGTAGTCTAGTGCGATTATCTTTGCTTGTCGTAAGTTTTGTCCTACTAGCAGGTGACTTAAGAAGGGATCCCCTATTTCTCCTGATCTGGCAGAAAGAACTGTTCCATAATCTCCGGCTTTGGCGATCTTTATGGTCTGGATAGTTTCTGATAGGGTTCCTATCTGGTTTGGTTTGATTACTAAGGCATTTGCTGCTCCAACTTCTATACCCTTCTTTAGCCTTTGCGGGTTAGTTGTGAAGAAGTCATCTCCTACAAGTTGCACCTTTCGCCCCAGTCTCTTGGTAAGTTTCTTCCATCCTTCCCAATCTTCTTCGTCTAAACAGTCCTCAAAACTTATCACAGGATAGCTTCTACATATGTCTTCCAATATATCTATCATCTCTTCTGATGTAACTGTCTTCCCATCTGCCTTTAGTGTGTACATGCCATACTTGTAGAAGTGACTTGCTGCAACATCAATGTATATCGCAAAGTCCTTTCCAGGAGCATATCCTGCTTTTTCGATTGCTCTAGTTATAATTGACAAAGCTTCATCATTTGAAGAAAACCTTGGAGCAAGCCATCCTCCACCCAGCCTAGGCTGAACATACCCTTTTTCCTTAAGTAGAATATTACATAGGGCTTTGTACACTTCCAAGGTAGAGATATAGCCTTCCTTGAAGCTTTTTGCACTCAATGCATAGTATGCAAACTCTTGGAAGTCTGAAGTCTTAAAATCTACGCCAGCATAAATGGGTCCACCTATCATAACGAGAGACCAAGGTATCGGAAACTCTCTTCCACCTCCAAGATGTTCAAAGAGTGGAATTCTTAATGATGCAGCTGCAGCTTTGGCATTAGCTATTGAAGTTCCTATAATCGCGTTCCCTCCTATCCTTGACTTGTCTTTTGTACCATCAAGTTTAATCATTAGTTCATCTATTTGCTTTTGGTCAGTAGCATCTCTTCCTTTTAGTAATTTGACAATTTCTATGTTAACATTATTTATGGCTTTCTGTACACCCATTCCATTAAAGTATAAACGTTCTCCGTCTCTAAGATCATATGATTCATTAGAACCTCTGGAAGTCCCTGAAGGTGCAATAGCTCTGCCTACGCTTCCGTCTTCTAATATCACATCAACTTCTATTGCAGGCAAGTTCTTAACATCAAAAACTTCTCTCGCATGAACATTCTTTATCTTAGTATTCATGTTTGATTCCTTGGAACCGTGTTTATATAAATCGTTCATATGTTTATAATAGACCGCGTCTAAAAACCTTACTTAACCTTCATTATTTATTCTATTTCAATAATCTGGCTAATATCTGAAAATTGCACCACTTTAATCACAAAATTAGAACATCAAAGAACTTCTAAGTCTCAAATTTATGCTTCAATAACCTATGCATCCCTCTCCTTGTAATTTCTGACAATGTTGATACACTAATTCCAAGCTTTTTTGAAAGCTCTATCGAGTTGATCTTTCTAGGATAGTCAAAGAAGCCCATGTTAAATGCGAACCATAATACGCTTTCTTGTTTCTTTGTTAAAATCTCGCCTTTTGGGATATATTTTTCTACTTCTAATATCTTAGGCTTTAAACCAGTACTTTCTATTGCAGAAATAATGTTCTTGAAAGCATTGAAATTGGGTGCCACAAAACTATATATAATTGTGTATTCTTTGACATTTCTTCCCGAAATTAGAAAAGCACCACATGACATTATTGTATTACAAACATCGCATCCATCACTGTCAAGCCATATGGATGCCTCCCCTTCGTATTTTCCATTTTTTTGCGCCTTATATGAACTTCTGGGCATTTTTTTAAATTGTTCTCTAGATAATTTGACTAAATGCTTTGTTAGTCCAGGAGTGTAACCTCTGATGTCAGTTAGCTCAAAATGTTGGATCCCTAATTGTGCAAACATTTTTAAGGTCTTGCATCGCTTATTATCTATTTCAAAGGTTATATGATAAGGCTCAACAATTGGATATTTTGTCATAGCATACGCCAAATTAATTCTTAAAAAGCTTACGTTAATACTTATCTCTCTAGAAGACAGAGTAACATTTTAGCTATAGTAGAGGTTCCCATATCTTGTTCTGAAATAGCAATAGATGTATTTATGATCAAAGATAATATCATTAAGATTGTCATTAGAAAGTACGATTAACTCTATTTGAATAAGATAAATGAGACTAGATTGATAAAAAAATAATAGTAGGAATACAAAGAAACTGCGAAAAAGACATTAGGCCTTCGAATCTAATCATCTACTAGCATGCTGTATTCGAATAACTTCTCTAAGATAAGAGTTATATACGCATATTCTTTTAGACCCTGCCAACTCATGTCTGGAGAAAAAGATAAATATGAATTGAAGCTATCGCTTTCTATACCTTCTCACATTGAAGTGCTGGACTCCACTATGCGGGAAGGTTCCCAAACTAGAGGAGTAAATTTCACTTTACAGAGTAAGGTTAAGATTGTTCTTGAACTTGATAATCTTGGTGTTGAATTTGTTGAATTGGGGTGGCCTGGTTCTAATCCCAAAGATATAGAGCTTTTCAAGGCAGTACATGATTATAAACTGAAAAATGCCAAGACCGCAGCCTTCTCTTCAACAAGAAGGAAAGGAATTCCAGCTAAAGACGATATAAGTTTAAACGCGATATTAAGTTCTGGTTCTGACTTAGCAGTTGTCTTCGGAAAAAGCTGGAAGCTACACTGTGAGAAAGTGCTGAACGCTTCCTTAGAAGAAAATCTTGAAATGATCGCAGATAGTATCACTTATCTTAGAGAACACGGTTTGGAGGTCATATATGATGCTGAACATTTCTTCGACGGTTATGCAGATGATCATGAATATGCTATTCAGACATTAAAGACAGCAGAAAGTAATGGAGCTTCCAGGATAGTTCTGGCAGACACGAATGGTGGTACTTTACCACATCAAGTCATGGAAGCTGTCAAACAAGTGTCCACAATAATCAAGAAGCCTCTCGGAGTTCATATGCACAATGATTCAGGCAATGCAGTAGCAAACACTATAATGGGTGTTTTGTCGGGTGCTTCACATGTACAGGTTACAGTTAATGGCATAGGTGAGAGAGCTGGCAACGCAGATCTTTGTCAAGTCTTACCCAACTTAGAATTTAAACTTGGAATAAAGACTTTGAAGACAAAACTTCCAAGAAACCAGAGATTAAAAAGTCTGGTTAAACTGTCAAGCTTAGTTTACGAGGCATGTGGGAACAATAAGAATCCATACCAGCCTTATGTTGGAGATTTCGTTTTTGCTCATAAGGCAGGAGTCCATGTTGATGCAATAACTAAAGAAAGCAGGGCTTACGAGCACATAGATCCTGATCTTATTGGAAACAAGAGACTGATAACTATTTCGGATCTTAGTGGACGTTCTACAATCGTAGCTAAAATGGCAGAGAACTTGGGAATATCTCTCGACAAAAAACTGGATGTTGTAGGTGCAGTTCTGAATGAGATAAAAGAAATGGGACTGAGGGACTTCGAGCTTGATAATGCAGACGCTACAGTATATCTTCTACTTCTCAAGTACCTTAATCTATATTATAGGCTTTTTGAAGTTATTGAATGGATGGCTGTGGCTCAAGGCGATATGGACACCTCCAGAGCCTATGGTCTTATCAAAGTAAAGGTTGAAGACAACATCCTGGTCGAAGGAGGTGGAGGAGTAGGCCCAGTCAACGCAATAGACACAGCTCTCAGAAAAGCTCTGATGAGAAACTATCCGCATTTAAAAAATGTCAAACTCATCGACTACAAAGTCATATTACCTGAAGTGTCAAGAGATACAGCATCAGTAGTAAGGGTCTTCATAGAATTCACCGATGGCATGGAATCATGGCGCACAACTTCTACATCAAAGAATGTCGTCGAAGCAAGTGTTGCAACTCTCGTAGAAGGTTTAGATTACTATCTCCAAAAATTAAGATTAAAAGGTACAGACATCTACAAGAATTAAGCCTATCTCTTTCAATTTTAGCATGTCAAGAAGGAAAATGATATCAAAAAAAGGAATTATATGTAGAGGGAACCTTTTGAGAGAAATGCCTTAACAAAAACCTTTTTTTATAGCTATTATTGAGCACATGAACGATTCCAATTGTACAATGTTACGATTCATCGCGACATCAGAATAAGGCTCCACAAATTCACAGGTTATTTTGTCGGATTTGAGAAGGTAGAGTCTGTTAGAATGCTTTTCGGTGAAGAAACAGAGAAGATACTTGATGAATTGAAGGTAGAGTTCTATTCGTCGAGATGGGGATATATGTCTGTAAACGATGAGGATGGCCACATAATAATCAGCAGTTATTATCTGAAACATGGAAAAGAAAGTGACATATACCTCGACATAATTCATGAATTGAACCATATTAAACAATACAGAGAAGGCAAAAAGCTATTTGATGATAGATACGCTTATGTGGACAGGCCTACGGAAATCGAAGCCTATCAGACAACTGTAGCTGAGGCCAAAAGGATAGGAATGACGGACGAGCAAATCATCGAATACCTCAAGACTGAATGGATTAGCGATGAAGACCTTCATAAGCTTTCAGAAATACTCGGTTTAGTCACGAAGTAAATACCTAAATGACAACGCAAAGGACTATGATTCTTCAAGTATCCAATCTTGCAAAAGTTAAATACTCCTTCCTTTTCTAATGTTTCCAAAATAAATCTGTGTTTTGGAAGTTGTTAGTCAGCTAATCTATTTACAGCCAATTTTGTTCTAAGACTTAAATAACTTATTACAGAAATTATTGGATAATATGACATACAGTCTAAAAGATAAAGTCTGTGTAATAACTGGTGGTAACAAGGGAATTGGTAAGGCAACAGCAAAGAAATTCAGCGAAAGCGGAGCAAATGTAGTAATTGTTGCTCGTGACGAAACTGCGTTGAAGGAGACGGTTGAAGAGATAAGGAAAGCCGGAGGAAAGTGTATGTATATTCAAACTGACCTTACAGATAGGGAACAGATAAAGAACCTTTTCAATGA
Organism: Nitrososphaeria archaeon; assembly: GCA_963760525.1. Taxonomy (GTDB): domain Archaea; phylum Thermoproteota; class Nitrososphaeria; order JACIWG01; family JACIWG01; genus CAVXDT01. The sequence continues at coordinate 63,419 of CAVXDT010000003.1, read as the reverse complement.
AATCAGAAAGAAGTTTGGAAGAATCGATGTGCTTGTCAATAACGCTGGTGGAGGGACTTTTACTCCCTCAATAAAAGATACTACGTTAGAAGAATGGGACTATATCCTCGCACTCAACCTAACAAGTGCTTTTCTATGCTGCAAAGGAGCGATGGAAATAATGGAAAGTCAGGAAGAAGGGAAGATCATAAATGTGTCCTCGACTTCAGGCACTATTGCCTCTACACCTGGCGGCATATCTTATAGGGCGGCGAAACACGGATTAATGGGCTTGAGTAAAGTACTGTTGAAGGAAGTCGAGAAAAAAGGGATAAGTGTATGTGCTATTGTCCCATCACATGTAAAGACAGAAACCTATAGAAAAGGTTTCGAAATGGGTACAGGATGGACTAAAGAGAAAAAAGAAATATGGGAAAGCGCAATCGAACCTGAAGACATAGCTGATGCGATACTTTTCGTTGCTACGAGAGACAAGAAAGTGATTATACCTAAAATGGCAATCTATCCAAGAGCAGATATTCCCAAGTATGGTATGGATGTGTAATATTATTTCTAACTATCATTTCCAAGAAGGTGCTAAGCTTACTTAATTATCCTATAAGATTCCTATAAGATAAATCTACTCTTCTACAGTAGGTATTTCCTTGGAGTTATGCCCTAGAGCTATATTTCAGAGATCGTGTTAGATAGAATGAGTAATAGTGGTTCCCCAAAAAAGGTTATAGGTCATCCCAAAATATATTAAATGTTGGAGCATTAAATAAAGAAACATTGGAAATGACTGTTCTTAAGATAAAACTAGCTTCTTAAGGGGGACTCTAACATTAGCTTGTAGACTTTGGATTTTAAAGCTATTGAACTCTTAATTTCATTTTATCTTCTATGAATATCCGTTTGTCCATAAACTTTATTTTATCAGAAATCTCTGGCTTAAACTCCATTTTACTCAATATATCTTTTTCTAGATCAATACCGGGCGCAATCTCTTCCAATATGATAGAATTGTTAGATAGTCTAAACACTGCCCTCTCTGTCACATAAAGAACTTCCCTATCCTGTTTTCTAGCATAGTCTCCACTGAATGTTATCTGATCAACCTGCCTTACAACCTTTGTTATCTTACCATCCTCTAAGATTCTAAGTTTACCTTTCTCCACCTTTACTCTAAGCCCTTTAGATGTAAAGGTGCCAACAAAAACAACCTTCTTAGTATTTTGTGTAATGTTTATGAAACCTCCACAGCCAACAAATCTGCCACCAAACTTACTCACATTAACATTACCCTTCTGGTCCAGTTGCGCCATACCTAGAAACGCGATGTCTAATCCACCACCATCGTAGAAGTCAAACTGGTAAGGCTGGTCAACTAGAGCATCAAAGTTAACTCCTACTCCGAAGCTCATCCCACCTAATGGGACACCACCAATTATGCCTGATTCGACTGTGAGCGTGAATGTCTCGAAGACATCTTCTTCAGCAGCAACCGATGCAACCTCTTCTGGCGTCCCTATTCCTAAGTTAACAATCTGATTTGGCTTAAGTTCCATCAACGCTCTACGTCCAATTATCTTTCGTTCATCTAGAGGCTTTCCGGAAATGAGGTTCACTGGAATTCTAATTTCCCCACTTACAGCTGGATCATATTGCTCGACAAAAGTCTGCATATGGTTCTCTGGCTTTGAAAGAACAATTTTGTCTACTAATATATGAGGTATTTCTACTGTTCTTGCTTGGAGTGTGTTAGCTTTTGCTATCCTTTCTACTTGCACTATAACAACTCCCCCACTGTTCTTGGTTGCTTGCGCCATTGAGAGAGGCTCCAATATGTTTCCTTCTTTCTCCATTGAAATGTTTCCTTTCTCATCAGCCGTTGTTCCCCTTAGAAGGGCGATGTTGATGGGAACGGACTTGTAGAAAAGCAACTCATTCCCATCAATATTGATAAGTTCTATACGGTTAACAGGACTTTTCCTTGTTAGCTCGTTGACTTTACCCCCTTCAACTCTTGGATCAATATAAGTGTGTAATCCGACATGTGTGATCAGTCCAGGTCTCCTCGCAGCTATCTCTCTATATAGTTGGGATATGACGCCTTGTGGCATATTATATGCTAGAACCTTATTATCCATGACCAGTCTACTTATCTTCGGAAGTAATCCACAGTGGGTGAATATCAATTCCCTAACTAGTCCTTCGTATGCTAACGTGTCTAAACCGATGTCGCTTTTCCCACCGCCTTGCCCGGCTGAGAACATCAACGTTAAGTTGACAGGGCTTCCAGTTTTGTGGAATCGTTCAGCAAGCGTTTTTGTAAGCTCTTGGGGAAAACATTGCCCTGTGAAACCACTTGTTGCAACTACGTCTCCATCTTTTATGCATAGTATGGCTTCTTCTGCTGAAACGATTTTTGATGTCATCTGTTTTCCCTTCGTTTGCTTCTAGAAATATTCGCCTGCATTGACTTTTATTGTTTGACCAGTTACATATGTCCCTTCTGTCACTAAGAACGCGACTACAGTTGCAACTTCCTCCGGATTAGCTCTTCTGCCGAGTGGAATGTTAGCAATCCTCTCTTTCAGTGCTCCAAGAGGGATAGCATCTGTCATTCTAGTCTTAACACACCCTGGAGCAATAGCGTTACACAATATGTTGTACTGTGCGTATTCTCTTGAGATGACCCTCGTGAATGATACTATTCCACCCTTGGCTGCCGCATAATTAGCTTGGGCAATAGGCCCGTCAAATGCTGCTTGGGAACTCATGTTTACAATTCTTCCACCTCCTTGTTCTATCATATATGGTATCACGGCTCTCGTGCAATTGTACACTCCTGTCAAGTCTATGTCGACTACCTTTTGCCACATGGCAGGCGTCATGTTTGTGAGGAGCTTGTCGATGTTTATGCCTGCGTTGTTGACTAACGCGAATATTCTGCCTGTCTTCTCTTCTACCTCTTTTATCATTGCATCAACTTCTTCGTATTTTGAGATATCAGCCTTGATGAATAAAGCTTTTCTTCCAAGTTTCTCTATCTCTTCTAACGCCTGTTTTCCTTCATCCGGAAGTTCAACGTCATTTATGACAATGTTGAATCCTTTCTTGGCAAGTTCAATTGCTATTGCTTTCCCAATTCCTCTTGTAGCCCCCGTGACAAGGGCAACTTTTTCGATTTCCTTTTTATCAACTTTGGGGGTGAAAAATTCCATTTCTCCAAAGTCGGTCTGCTTCTTAACCAAATCTCCTTCCATACCACTTCTCAGAATGCTAAAGAACTCGTTGTCTATTCTGACAGGATGTCTTAAACCGTTTTCATCTTCAACTATGCCAACAGCGTAGGTCGTCTTGAAAGGAGGAGGGACAATATATATGTGTGAGTATGTTATCAGTCTGGCCATCTTGTCTCACTTTCCGAAAATAGTCACAGCAGCTACAGCGCCTGTACCACCGTGATTCTCGACAAGACCAATTTCGGGGTTGGGTAACTGCCTTTCACCAGCCTCATTCCGCAACTGTAGAAACATTTCAATCATCATGCCAACACCTGTTGCACCTATAGGATGACCTTTAGCTTTCAGTCCCCCACTAACATTTACCGGACGAGAGCCACTGAAAGAAGTCACATTATCCCTTATCAGTTTATAACCTTCTCCTTTGTCAGAGAATCCAAGCGCGTCATATAATTGTATTTCAGCTGGAGCAAAGGCGTCATGGACTTCAGCAAACTGAATCTGGCTCGGTTTGAGACCAGCCTTCATGTAAGCTTCATCAGCAGCCTTCTTAGATGCTGATATGAAGGTCGGATCAGCTCTTTCGAACACTCCCAGAGTGTCATGTGCAACTGCCATTGACTTTATGTAAACCGGCGTGTCTGTGTACTTTTTAGGTTCTCCACTTAATATTATCGCTGCTGCTCCATCAGATATCGGACTACAATGAAGTAGCCTTATTGGTGATGCTATCATTCTGGAGCCCTTGACGTCTTCGATAGTTATCTTCTTGTGGAATTGAGCCCACGGATTTCGCATAGCGTTATCATGGTTCTTAACTGCTACAAGGGCGTAGTCGTCTTCTGTTGCCCCATACTTTTCCATGTATAATTTTGCCATAAAACCATATGCTGCGGGCTGGGTTATACCTATCATTCTTTCTTCAGGTGAACCACCCCTTATGAGTATTGATGTCACCTTATCAGTTGGGATATTACTCATCTTCTCGAACCCTACTATCATCGCGTTCTTTACAAAGCCAGCTCTAACCATTTCTTTTGCAACAAATAAGGCTAGGCTGCCACTTGCACATGCTGCTTCAACCTTGAAACCTTTCGCATCTGGGTTCTTAAGATATCTCCAAGCCAGTGTGCCTGTCTGATGTTGGTTTGAAAATTGGTTATCTACACAACTGGTCACTATTAGATCTATTTCCTTTGGGTCGATACCCTTATCCACCTTACTAAGAGCACCTTCGACAACCCCTTTGACTAGTTCGGGAGTGTCATCTTTTAGAACGCCATAATTAGTGTGAGAGTATGATATGATACCAATGGCCATTAATCTATCGAAAATGCCTTCCGCTACGCATATTTAAGAATTCTTCACAAGAACGAGCCTATGGTTGAAGAAGTCTGAAGCCTGTGGATACAATCTCTGCTGTTATTATTTTAAGACTAGAACAATCGTTCTAATAGACTGTTTCATCTGCTAATTGACTCTATTCTTTTGAAGGCTCAAAGTACAGAATGTTATAGGCTTTGGCAGCATGTTCGATGGCTTTGTCTCTGTTTCCTTTCTTGATGAGGGATATTGCAGCTCCGTATTCTTCTTTGGCGAATGGAAATGCAGGTTTATCTTTTGAGATTTCAATTAGTTGGCTTGCTAAAAGAAGTATTTCATCCAAAAATGTGTAATTTAGGAAGTCGAGTGGTTCATAATATTCTATACAATCCTTATCGCCCTCAAAAGGTTTTTTCCTTTTGGAGACTTCAGCAAGTGTACGTCCTGATTCGAGAAGAGAAGCCATTGATTTTTCTAAGTTGAATCTTGACACAGGTGTTGGAATTATGCCTCTAATGCGCCTGTGATAATAGAATCGATAAATGTTTTGTATTGCAGAACACAGTCCTTTTCCAGTTCCTCCAGCGACAGAGAGACCGAGTCCATATTTCCCATTTGCATTAGAGATCCTTACAGTATCCATAAAGTCCTTTGTTAGACCATTAATGCCACCCCAGTACACAGGGGCTCCTATGACTAGAGCATCAACTTTTTCACATAACCTGTTCAGCTCTTCAGGACATTTCGCTTGTTCTGTATAAATTGGAATATTGTAATCGATCAGATATATCTTCTCAGATTTTGCACCAGCAAGTTTTGCACCTTCTAAGCATTTGCTAACCAACTGGTCAGTCAACTTCCCCTTGCGCGGACTTCCAACAATACCAAGAATCATTTCAACCATCCACGATACAATCTTATCACATATTAGATTTATATTAACTTAATCTCGGTTTTATTTAAATTGACATTTTCTTTTCAACAACGTAGCTTCCTCCATTTCTCATAACACTGTTGTGGAATGATGATGACGACTACCCTATTACTTGTATAAGACTGGCCAGAACTTGTGATAGGCCATCACTTCTATCAATAGATTGGATATCTGTATTCCCATAATAGCTTCAAATAATAAAAAAATGGTCCACTTGTAAGTCTTAAACTCTAAAGCATAACCTATGGCACTTGACTAAGTCATACATTCAACGAGCGAAATATATATATGTATTCAACTTAATTCCTAATCGCTTTATAGGGAGGGATTATTAATGAGTGAGGAAAAAACAGTTTCTGAGAAGGAGACTCCTGATACTGATCAGTTAATGCAAGAACTAGATCAGGAAAAGATTCGTTCGGAGGAATACCTTAGCCGTCTTAAATACATGCAGGCGGACTTTGATAATTTCAGGAAGAGAGTTGAAAGACAGATGGATGATATCAAAAAGTACTCAAATGAACGTCTAGTTCTGGAATTGCTTGAGGTTGTTGACGAATTGGAATTAGCTGTCAAGTCTGGCTCTGATTCAGCATCGTCTGAAGTGTTAGTTCAAGGTGTTGAAATGACTCTCAAAAAGCTTAGAAAGATTCTCCTTAATGAAGGTGTTACGCCGATAGAATGTCTTGGAAAGCCTTTCGATCCGTCCAAGCACAATGTTGTCTCCAAGATAGAGAGAGATGATGTGGAAGAAGGCACCATAGTCGAGGAAATTAGAAAAGGATATATCATGAGGGAAAAGATGATTAGGCCGAGCATTGTTAAGGTGACGGTTAAACCATGTGTAAAATCAGAGAATTTAGAAGGTGGTTTAGATGAGTAAAGTACAGCCTGGAGAAAAAGTCTTAGGAATAGATTTGGGTACGACGAACTCAGCAGCTGCAATATTTGAAGGTGGAAGAGCAACTGTAGTCCCAAGTGCAGAAGGTCCTTCTGCAGCGGGCAAGATGTTTCCATCTGTTGTCGCTTTCACCAAAGATGGACAACTTTTGGTCGGAGACCCAGCGAGAAGGCAGGCTACCGCTAACCCTGAAGGAACCATCTTTGAGATAAAAAGGAAGATGGGCACTGACTACAAGGTAAATATCTATGGGAAAGAATACACGCCACAGCAGATTTCTTCTTTCATCTTGCAGAAGATAAAGAAAGACGCTGAAACATACTTGGGAACTTCGATTAGGAAAGTCGTGATAACTGTTCCCGCACACTTTAACGACAACCAGAGACAAGCAACTAAAGATGCGGGAGAAATAGCTGGATTCGAAGTCATGAGGATAATTAATGAACCAACAGCAGCCTGTCTCGCCTATGGTATAGATAAACTGGAAAAGGAAATGAAAATTCTAATTTTCAGCTTTGGCGGGGGAACACATGACGTAACGGTGATGGACTTTGGTAAGGGTGTCTTCGAAGTTCTTTCTACAAGTGGTGACACTCAGACAGGTGGAGCTGACATAGATCAGGCACTTATGACCTATGTCATGGACGAATATAGAAGGCAGACAGGAATTGACCTCCACAATGATAAGATGGCTTCAGCGAGACTGAAAGAGGCTTGCGAGAAATCAAAGATAGAGCTCTCAGCTTTGATGTCCACAGACATAGACCTACCTTTCATATACGTTGACGCATCAGGGCCTAAGAACCTTCACATGACGATTACAAGAGCTAAACTCGAGGAGCTTGCTAAGCCAATAGTTCAGAAGACAGAACGTACTCTAATAAAGGCTCTTGAAGATGCAAAGCTAACTCCTAGCAATATAGATAAGATCATACTTATTGGCGGAACCACAAGAATGCCCACTGTCCAAAGGTTCGTTGAACAGCTGATGGGAAAACCAGCTGAGAGAGGTATAGACCCTATGGAATGTGTAGCTATAGGTGCCGCCATACAAGGTGCCGTGCTCTCAGGAGAAGTGAAAGATATTCTGCTTCTCGACGTTACACCAATATCCCTTGGTGTGGAGACGCTTGGTGGAATATTCACAAAAATTATGGAAAAGAACACAACGATTCCTACAAAAAGAAGCCAGACCTTCTCTACAGCATCAGACTTCCAGCAAGCCGTAACTATCCATGTACTTCAAGGAGAACGTGCTATGGCAGTAGATAATGTTTCCCTAGGAATGTTCAACTTAACAGGGATACCGCCAGCTCCAAGGGGAGTACCCCAGATAGAGGTGACTTTTGACATAGATGCAAACGGCATCCTAAACGTTACAGCCAAAGATCTTGGCACAGGCAAAGAAGCTAAGATCACTATAACAGCTTCAACAAAACTTTCTAAGGAAGAGAAAGAAAAGTTGACTAAAGAAGCTGAACAGTTCAGCGAGCAGGATAGAAAGAAACGTGAGGAAGCAGAGCTGAGGAACAGTGCTGACAGCCTCATTTACACAGCTGAGAAGACCAAGAAAGATGTAGGTGACAAAATTAACCAAGAACAGAAAGACAAGATAGATAAAGCGGTTTCTTCTTTGAAAGACGCGCTCGCAAGCACTGATGCAACCAAGATAAAAGCTGAATCTGAAGGACTTACAAGAATACTGCAAGAAGTTGGAACTGTAATCTATCAGCAGGCTGCGGCAGACTATGCTAAACAGAAAGGACAAGCTGGCGCAGAAAGCCAGCCATCGGAAGAAGATAAAACAGTGGACGCTGACTACAAAGTCAAATAGAAGCTAATCAAGAGTAACAATAAGAAAGGGGGATGACAGATGTCCAGCAAGAAAGACTACTATGAGACACTTGGCGTCCCAAAGGACGCTGCAAAAGAACAAATCAAAGACGCCTACAGGAAGCTGGCCATGCAATATCATCCCGACAGAAATAAGTCGCCAGATGCTGAAGAGAAGTTTAAGGAGATCTCCGAAGCTTATGCCGTACTCTCTGACGAAGCTAAAAGGAGACAGTACGATACACTAGGACAAACGGGATTTGGCCAACAGTATAGCTCAGAAGATATATTCAGAGGTGCGGACTTTGACTCAATCTTCAGAGATATTGGTTCAAATTTTGGATTTGGTGATATATTCGATTTCTTTTCTGGAAGAAGCGATTTCAGAAGAAGGAATGAGAAAGGCAGAGATCTAGCCTATGAACTTCAGGTAACGTTAGAGGAAGCAGCAAGAGGTGTAGAGAAGGAGATTGAGATTCCGAGGATTGAAAAATGTGAAGTCTGCCATGGGACAGGTGCAAGCCCAGGCACATCACCTAAAACGTGTACTAGATGTAGGGGGACAGGACAAGTTCAGAAAGTTCAGGCAAGTGGCTTCGCAAGATTTGTACAGATAACTACTTGTCCTATATGCAGAGGAGCAGGAAAAGTAATCGAGTCACCATGTAGGGAATGTAGAGGCAATGGAATTGCCCGAAGAAATAGAAAGATCGAAGTTAAGGTGCCAGCTGGCATAGACGAAGGCTACCAGCTCAGACTAGAAGGACAAGGAGATGCCTTATCAAACGAAGGCCAGCCTGGCGACCTTTATGTTCAGATTCAAATAGCTCCACACTCGTATTTTCATAGAGAAGGAAACGATCTCTTTTATGAGTTAACAATAGGATATCCTCAGGCAGCATTAGGCACTGAAGTAAACATACCAACTCTTGAAGGTTACACCAGCCTAAAGATCCCTGCTGGAACACAGCCAGGTGAAGTCATTAAACTTGGAGGAAAAGGAATGCCTAGACTAAATAGCTATGGCAGAGGAGATTTTTTGGTACATGTTAATGTGTCAGTCCCTAAGAAGCTTACATCAAGACAGAAAGAATTACTTGATGAGCTGGCCAAAGAGTTCGGCCAGAATGTGAAAACCGACAATCATAGATTTTTCAAACTTTAAATTTTAGCGAAGAGCGGATTTCTGTTTTTTTAGAATAGATCTTCCTATGCTATTAGATTACATTTTAAACATCCTAGGAAGAAAGGCTCTTTAGTTTACCCTTGTCAGATGTTAAATAGATCCTTCCTCTCAGTTCATTCAATTTTCTCCTCTTTAGCTAAACAATATATAATCCGAGGATAAAATGCTGAATTATGTATATAGTTACACATGGTGACTGTGATGGAATATGTTCTGGGGCGATAACCCTTTATGCGAACAAAGGGGCAAATGTATTATTCAGCAACCCTGTCGAATTGAAAGATGCTCTCGAACGTCTATCAAAGAATGAAGACCTTATCATATGCGATATAGCCTTAAACAACGTTACATTTGAACCATTAATGAATCTGCTAAGAAGTTTTTCATCTAAGATTACATACATAGATCATCATCCTTTGCCTCAAGGTTATAAAGATAGAATACCGTCGAACGTCCTTTTTGTTAGTGACATTAGTAAATCAACTTCTGAGTTAGTATACTATTTTTACAAAGATGTCTTGCCTGTTGAGATGAGCAGGATCTCAATTTATGGGGCAATAGGGGACTATGCAGACAATACCAATGGAATAAGATCCCTATTAGACTATTGGGATAAGCGTTCGCTCTACTTTCAAACAGGCTTGTTGATTCAAGCCTTAGAATTTATTGGGAGAGACCTGAGAAGGAAGACTATTATATTAAAAAAGTTGGCTATGAATATTCTACCGTCAGAGATAGATTTTCTTGTCGATGATGCTTTGCAGGCTTCTAAAAAAGAGGAAGAAATGAGACAGAAGATTAAAGAAAAAGTGAGAAAATATGATAAGATAGGCTATATTATTGGACCGGACGGCCCATTAAGCAAAGCCGCCATCTATGCTAGAGCGTATACAAATACTGTAGTGGGGTTAGCTGGAGAAATAGGGAATAATCATGTCGACATGAGCTTGAGAACTAACGTTGATATAGACTTGAATATGATTCTAAACAAAATAGCACCTCAATTCAATGGCCATGGTGGGGGACATGCTAAAGCAGCAGGAGCAATGATACCTAAGGATAGGTTTGAAGAGTTCATAAGAATGTTGAATGTAGAAGTGTCAAAAACTTGCCCTGGCTCATTGCCATGCAGCATGCAATCTTAACGATTACTAGGTTCTGAAATTACATGGGACACTTCTTCCTGCGACTATAAGATTGTCTTAGAAAAACATTCTGCATATCCTCGAGAAATATTAAGATATAGCATATTAGCTCCGTAAAAAGTACCTTCAAAGGAAATGGGCTTTTTAGTAACTTACATCAATTCTTAAATAGAGGAATTAGTGAAGAAAAGAAACAGACATTCTTGAACCAAAACATATTATTTCCCTTACTTTCTAGAAAAAGTGAATTTCACATACCAGGGAAAATAATCCTAGGTTTAAACTCACTTGAAGGAATTGGCAAGGAAGCTAGAATATTAGGTTGTGAATCCAAGATCATGATTGTAACAGACAAATCTGTCAAGTCAGCAGGTGCACCAGACAAGGCATTGCAAATATTGAAAAGTGAAGGTTATGATATATCAATTTTTGATGAGATTGAACCTGAGCCTGAAGTGGAGACAGTCGAGAAAGTAGCGAGCTTAGCAAGAAACGGAAGCGTTGGGTTGGTCATAGGGATAGGCGGCGGAAGCATCATGGATACATCCAAGATGGTGGCAATGAGCTTAACGAATCCGGGTAGCATAAGAGAATATTTAGGACTAAACCTTGTGAAGAAACGAGGAGTTCCGACAGTCTGTGTTCCTACTACATCAGGCACTGGCAGCGAAGTAACCCAGTACGCTGTAGCCACGGTTGGAAAAGATAAAATATCATGCATAAGCCCTCATATCGTACCTGACGTCGCACTTGTCGATCCGATGTTGACAGTAAGCATGCCTTCTACTGTGACTGCAGGTTCCGGTATGGATGCGCTTTCTCATGCAATCGAATCAATTATTTCAACAGATGCCACTCCTCTAACAGACGCCATATCATTTTTAGCTGTAAAACTAATTTTCAAATACCTCAGAAGAGCCTATTTCAAGCCAAACGACATAGAAGCTAGATATCATATGGCTTACGCCGCAAATTTAGCAGGTATCGCTCTTTGTAATGCAAAAATGGTTGTTGGGCACACGATATCCCAAACTTTTGCTCCAATGTACAAGATACCGCATGGAATATCTAACGGCATGACTCTACCCTACATTGTCAAGTTCTATGCACCAGTGGTAGCTGAAAAGCTTGCACTAATCGCGCTAGAAGCTGGAGAGAATGTGGAGAACCTTTCTACTATAGATACAGCAATTAAGGCTGCAAAGACAATAAAAGACTTGGCAGACGACATTGGTATACCTCCTTCACTTAGTAGCTTGGGTGTGCAAAAGGAGACTTTGCACTCTCTAGCTGAACTTTCGTTTTCAAAATATCCTAGACCAAATAGCCCAATAGAACTAAAGAAAGAAAACATACTTAAAGTAATAAGTTGGATGTGGGAAGGAACAATCTAACTACAGTCTAGCAAGAAATTCGACATAAAAAGCGTGATTTGATTTTATGCTTGAGACTTAATCAATTTTTTCTGCTTTGCATCAAGTTCGAATAGAAACAATTCTGAACACAAAAGCTACAAGCAACCCAGTTATTAGTATCAAAAGAATATCAATAGTTGGCGCAGAAGATCCTTGCATATTTTGGGACAGCTGAGCACTAGCATCACCTCCTGCCTTTGCCGGAGGTCCAGGCAAAATCTCTGCAGAATTAGTCTCTTTTGTTAACATGATTAGGGGGGTGGCTGTTACAGTTATTCCAAGGCATACAGCAAACATGACATAGAGTATCAACTTGTTCATTATCGTCTTAGAAGATTGCATATTAGATGCTTTTAAATCCACATTTTAGAACAGGACTAGAAAGGCCTTTCCTTCCAAATCTTTGTGGTTTCAAACCAGAATATGGTGGAAGCAAATGAACCAAAGAGCACTGTCATGATTTCACTAAGAGACCAAGAATGCACATAGAACACGAGGTAGACTGTAAGCATTGTAGTAAACCATACGGAGTAGAAGAGGTAACGTGGAAGCAGAACGCTTCCGAGCCTAGTAAAGAACTTAAGTACGCCAACCTTAACTTCTTTAGTTATATTATATTCTCCTACTGCATTCTTCTCTATAAGCCTGAGATCTGCGAGTTTCTCAAGATGATAGAGCGCTACACTCGGACTTGAAAAACCCAATTTCCTCTGAATCTCCCGGACCCCCACAGCAGAACCTTTTGACTTAAGCATGAAAACGTATACTAAAAGTGTTTTCCCATGAAGTTCCGACTCTATCACAGTAGAGTCAGGTAAAGAGATTTTGGACAAACTTCTCACTCCTACTTATATTATTGCTCCTAAAAAACATTGAGCATTCAAAAATGTTCCAAAAGAATTCTCGAGAACTCCCACACCATGTGACTCTAGCATTTTACCGAAAAAACTTATTAGATTCAAATCTTTTAGCAGACATCTGATACCATGGCTCTTGAATTGAAAGAGGAAGTCACAGAATATATTGATAATAAGAAAGATTGGCTGATTAATGTGTCTAGAACCATTTGGGAATATGCTGAAGTAGCCTTAAACGAGCACCGATCTTCAAAACTCCTAGCTGATGTTCTAGAACGGGAAGGGTTCAAAGTCCAAATTGGAGTAGCAGGCCTTCCAACTGCTTTCGTAGCAAGTTGGGAAAATGGCAGACCTACAATCGGCTACCTAGCTGAATACGATGCATTACCTGGACTTTCAACCACGCAAAAAGGCAGTCCAGGACACGGTTGTGGCCATAACCTTTTAGGAACATCATTCGTTGCAGCAGCATTAGCGACAAAAAACACAATGCAAAAACATAACGTCAAGGGAGAAATCAGAGTATACGGATGTCCTGCTGAAGAAACCCTATATGGCAAGGTTGTCATGGCAGCAAAAGGCCTATTCGATGACCTTGATGTCGCCCTACAATGGCATCCAGGCGACAAAACAACCTCAGCTTATGATAGCTTCAACGGTTTAGACAACAAAACGTACAGATTCTATGGCAAAGCAGCGCATGCTGGTTCAATACCTTGGGAGGGAAAAAGTGCCCTAGACGCCGCACAGCTTCTCAATCTAGGAATAGAGTTCATGAGAGAACACATGAGACAGACTGAGAGAATACATTATGTGATAAAAAGTGGAGGAGAAGCCCCAAACATAGTACCGGATTATTCTGAAGTATGGGTTTTTGTACGTTCTCCTGACATGAATCGTCTTATGGAACTTTCCAGAAGAGTTGACTTATGCAGTATCGCAGCCAGTTTAGCTACAGGTACAACCTGCAAAATCGAAAGAAATATTGGATGTTATCTCATATTGCCTAATAAAACCCTGTCATTAATCGTTGACGAAAATCTCAAAATGCTTGGCTCCATCAAGCTGACAGATGATGAAAGGGAATTCGTCAGAACTCAACTTTCCAAAGTGTACGAGAAGTTCCCTGAGGAGATACTTCCGACTAAAGGATGGGAAATTGGAGAAGATTGGATAGGAGAAACAGGTTCGACAGATGTCGGCGATGTAAGTTGGATAGTTCCGACAAATGGAACCTTATGGATTGGTACATTTCCATCAGGAGCAGCTTTCCATAGTTTAGACACGGCAAAAATGTCTAACACAAGCATCGGCTACAAAGGTATGATCTTAGCAGCAAAAACCTTAGCATGCACTACAGTTGATTTATTAAATAAACCAGAGATAATAAAAGAATCTTGGAATGAATTCAAAAAACGCAAAGAAGTCTTGGGAGAAGATTATAAGCCTTTGACACCAGCAAAACTAGAGTATCCAGAATATTCAGGTGAAGCGATGATTATTCCAAAAAATCAATAGCATACGTATGTATTCAAAAAAAATGAGTTCGCTCTCTTGTAGCTATGAGCGCATTGTTTGAATAATATGATCTGTCTTCGTAATTCATAATGATTTGGCTTCATTTAATTCTGAATCATGTGGCTAACAAAGCTAAATAACAGAGAACACTTAAGTATGACATTGTAATATAATTTATACGAATGCTGGAAAGATGATATTATGAAAAAGATTCTTTTGATCAATCTTTTGTTGGCGACCATAGTTGCAATATCAATTGTGGTATCTGTTACCTTTCTGACGAATGATAATGGAAAGCTTAACCCAGTAGAAGTGAGAGAATATCAAGGACAAAACCTTTCATCAATCGGTGACTTCAGAGAGAATTCAATTAAGGGACCCCAGTATATAGACAATCAAACATATCGCCTTCAGGTAACAGGATTGGTTGATAGGAACATCACCTATACGTACAATGATATTATTTACAACCACAAGACATACCAGAAGGTCGTCACTCTCTATTGTGTGGAAGGATGGAATGTTAAGATTCTTTGGGAAGGTTTTCTGGTGAAGGATCTGCTAGAAGAAGCTGGAATACACCCAAATGCGACAACAGTGATATTTTATGCATATGATGGCTATTCAACATCTTTACCTCTCGACTATATAATAAACAATGATATCATCATGGCTTACAAGATGAATAATCTAGTTCTCCCTCCTGAGAGAGGATATCCCTTTCAACTTGTTGCAGAAAGCAAATGGGGATACAAGTGGATAAAATGGATAACTAAAATAGAAATATCTGACAACGAAACCTACGAAGGATACTGGGAGAGCAGAGGCTACTCCAACAGTGGAAACCAGAACGAAAGTTCCTCTTCATGGAAACCTTGAATGCGACCATAGTCTAAGCATTGGCTTCAGTATTGAGGCTCGCATGAACCTACCGAAGTTCAACAAAGAACTGTAGAATTTATTTTTCAAGAAAACGCTTTTTCTATGCCAATGATTAGTATTAGTAGGTGTAGTCAGGAAACGTATTTGGAAATATTTAATGCAAGCAGTTTGATCATAATCAATAATGAGTCATATAAAGTATCCGATAGTTGAATGGAAATGTATCTCATGTGGAAACTGCTGTAGAAACCACTTAGGAAAAGAACGCATGATACTTCTAACAGATAGTGATATCGGAAGGCTCCTTGAAGGGGGACAAGGCAACTTTTTTGTTAAGAGCACGAGAGCTCTAAGTCCGTATGAATATGAAATGTTGAAGAATAAAGGCGCTTGTGTCTTTCTCTTGAATAACAGATGCAGAGTATACAATAGACGACCACTTATTTGCAGGTTTTACCCATTTGCAGTAAAAGAGAACGATGGATACTTATTTGACGTAGATCTAGCGTGTAGTGGAATTGGAATAGGCAAAACGGTTAACAAAAAATATTTCAATAGACTAATCCAAGACGCGAAAAACGCAATGGAAATTCAACAATACAAAAGTCCCGTTCAAAACAATGAACGAATGAAAAAAAGAATTCCAGGAAAGAAAAGAAAAAAAATTGAAAAAGAATAAACTACTATTCTGTGTCTTCTGTGTCTTCTGTGTCTTCTGTGTCTTCTACGTCTCCTTCCTCTTCTTCAGTATCTTCTTCCTCTCCTTCAGTACCTTCTACGTCTTTTGGTGCTTCTTCAGGAAGAGTTTTCTTCTCGCCTGTTCCCTCAGCTTCAGCTTCTACTCCAGTTACCTTTTCAGCAGTTGCAAATCTATCTCGCACATCGGTTATCTTTATTTTTAATTTTTCACCTTGTTTAGCTCCGTTGACAAAGACAACAAAGTTCTTTACCTTTGCTATTCCGTCACCTTTTGATCCGACTTCGTTTATTTCGACATCGTATTCCTCTCCGACTTTAACAGGTTTTGGAGTGTCCGATCTGGAACCGTATCTCCTGTAACCTCCATAACCTCCTCTTCTATAACTCATTCTTGATTCTTCTCCTACTTGGGGCTAAGTTCGCCTACCTTTTAATATTTTTCTATGATTACACCTTCTGATAGAAATGGCTACAGTTTGGATCTCTCAAAAGTGTCAGACTAAGATGGACCTCAGCGAATTTTCTTTCCTTTTTTTGATCTCCCTTTATGGAAGTCCTAATGTAACTCCTGTTGATTGAATATGAAATCGAATATTCCGTTACACAAAAGTCTTATTTTCCTTAATCCTATCAGCTTGAAGTTCTGACCAAATCCATATTCTTAAAGAGAGAGAAGAGTCCATGCCCTGAAGAAACACTTTTAACGTCTAAATTGAGGGCTTCTTCAATGAGCTATCCTAAGACCAATTCATCTTGCGATAATGTTGTTTCTAAAGATCGTCATACTATGGTTTTCATAGACTTGGATGGAACTTTGGTCAAACACCCTTTTGAGACAAAGGTTATGTCTACCGTATACGAAAAGATTTCAGAGGAAAAAGGAATAGACAGACACAGAGTTAAGCAAATAATAAGAGACGAAGAACATATGAGGGTCAAAGCAGGAAGGCTTGACAGATATGATTTTGACGACATTGTGAGGACTGTTGCAAAAAGACTAGGAATTCAATGGAACGTAGACTTGAGCGAGAAGATAAGATCAGCAGATATTCCAAATACACTATTATATCCCTACGTTAAGGAAACACTCGAACAGCTCAAGAAGAAGAAATATACTATGTATTTGGCAACGAATGGCCAATATAGGTATCAAAATCCTATATTAGAAAAACTTGATTTGAAGAAGTACTTTGATGACATAATTACACCGGATAAAGTTGGTTGCCATAAAGACAGCTTTGGCTACTTCAAAAAATATCTTTTTGATGGAATACCGGCCATAATGATCGGTGACGAATACATCTCCGACATATACTATCCAAAGAAATTTGGGTTAAAGACTATATGGATTCGAAGACCAGAAACTGCTAACGAAGCCATAGAATGGTGGCTACCTGTGAAAGAGCATACCGAGAAAGCGGACGCAATCATACAGGAGATTAGTGAAATACCGAATAGCCTTGATTCTATTTTATCAAATGAACCTAAAAATCGAATAATAGAGGAATGCGTGAAAGCTAAAGCTTTAAAGTGAAAGAATTTCACTTTTGATTAACATAGGGCGGTAATCTATCAAAACATGCACCATCGTACAACGTTCATTAGTTAAGCTAGGACATATGAAGATGTTTCCGCAATATTTATCTAAATCGAGTTCAATCTCTTGTTGAAGGAAGATATGAATAGAAAGACTTCTACAGTAATGGTGATTCTGGCATTTTTTATGCTGCTTTCCACCTCATTTCTACCAGCGGTAAGCGCACAGACAGTAAATAGTGTCAAAGCAAAAACTTCAGGAGCTCTGAAATATAAGGCTCAGCCTATTAAATCTCTAAGATTAGCTGATGACGATGGAGGTATTCCTGAAGGCCCTGATCCTTGGAACATTGATGCGGTGAACGCTGAGACAGCTACAAACAATGGGCAAGGCATCTACGTTGCCGTCTTAGATACCGGTTTGCTCTCCAATTATTTGGACTTCTTCCCAGAAGACAGAGTAGACATCAAAGAAGAATGGGGCAAAGGTTTTACCCACGACGTATTCTGGACTGGCCCCGGAGGCAACTTCTCCGACGAATTCTCATATGGCCCAGTAAGATCTGACCGAGGCTTTATCACATATGATGATGGCCATTTTAATGACTTTGGATACGGATGGGGTTCTGGACATGGAACCCACGTCACAAGCATTATAACTGGCTTCCACTATGTGAGAGCTTCATCTGAAGTTGACAATTGGATACCTGGAGTCGCACCTAAAGTAACCATAATCCCAGTTCTAGTCTTGGACGACTGGATGGTCTCCTATCCTAACGGTACAATAGCCTTCTATGCAGGAGGAACTGACGAAATGGTAGCTGCAGGCATTAAATACATTGGAGACCTAGCGGAGAGCGAGGGCATCAAGATAGTAATCAACATGAGCTTGGGCGGACCAGTACCCACTACAATCATAGAGGATGCAATCGACTATGCTATCAGCAAAGGTGTGATAATCGTCGCCTCAGCAGGTAACGAGGGAGAATACGGTATGGGATGGCCAGGAGCGTATCCTCAAGTTATTTCAGTTGCTGCCGCAGGATGGACACAAGAGTATGGCGGAGGACACTATAACTATTTCTGGTGGTGGAACGACGTACCAGAAAAGCTGAATACTATGAACTTTGTCTATGACCCGACGACTGGGTCTACCTATCAGAATATGTGGCAGATGTACTTGACAGACTTCAGTAGCAGACCAAACCCAGCAATCGGACAGAGTGTGAACGACCTGGATGTTTCAGCACCAGGTGCAGCAATCCGTGGCCCGTTCAAAGATTACGGACCAGACCAATGGGGCTATTACGCCGTCTGGGGAACAAGCCAAGCAGCACCACACGTCTCAGGAATAGCAGCATTAGTTCTACAGTCCCATCCAACCCTTAATCAAGCAGGCATGGAATTGATACTGAAGAACGCTGCGACACGGAATTCGATGAAAGGAGCTACTATGTACGTTTCGAACGTTTTTGACAACTATGCAGTATACCCCTTCAAATGGGGCAGCCATGATGCGGGCAACGGATTCCTGACAGTAGACGAAGCTATGAAATCAGCATCATATTACGCCAGAACTTAACATAGAACATAGGAATGTTAGCTATGATTTCCTCCTCCTTCTTTTTTTGATACAAGTATAAGTACAACAACTGTTAACAAATCGGTTAAACTCAAATATAAGAATAGAACAATACAGTCTGACGACTCCAAGATGACAGACGCATTTACCCATTATTTTCTCTCTACTTCATTGGCTTGGATAGCTCTTGGAAGAAGACGAAGTCTATTCCTCGGAAGCTGGCGGAGAAACCTTTACTTTCTGATAATATCTCTGTCTTCAGTGATCATGGACACTGACCTGCTGTTCAACGCTTCAACCCATCGCCTGTTCACTCACACTATTATCTTACCGCTACTTCTTCTAGCCTTAGGCATAGTATTTTGGAAATCATTTCCATCGCATCCTCTCGCTTACGTTTCATGCTTAATTATGTCTGCCCTCACCGCAACACATCTACTGCTTGACCTTGACGGGCTTCCACCCATGTCACTCTTCTATCCATTCAGCGACCAGTGCTACTCCATTCAACTTGCCGTCAACCTTAGTCCCCACCAATTCCCATTCATATCCTTCAACCCAATAGTACAACAGTATTCCATAAACGAATGGATAGGTAAAGAACATGTAACATCGGGTCTAGAACTAAATGTTGGGCTAATCACAGTATCCCTACTGATATTCTTATTTTCTGTAATTATTTACGGTCTTAAAAAAGGCCCCTATAATTCTCGTGAAAATCCAACAGCATCTCAAACAAACGGAGACTCAATAGATGGGCTATCCCGTAGAAATATGATTTCTGAAGATTTCTCATTCAGTTCTCACAATATTTGGAATTTGAACCGAAGTGAGTCTAAGCCTTTTTATGATTAATTTGTTAATTTCCTCATATAGATGGTCAATGCTTTGATGAATTAATCAGATCTGCTATGTTGGCTAATCCCTTTGACGGAGATGCAGATAGTAAAGTGAGCTTGCAGCTATGATAGCTGCGGTGACAATCCAGGATTCCTCAGGCAAGGAGAACATTAGAACGATGCAGCTAATCAGACCTAACAAAGGAATCAGAGGATACATAGGCGACTTGAATGTCTCCAAACTCGGCTTCCTCTTTCTGAGTTTTATCGCAGAGTAATTCAGAATCACATGTGTTGATAAGATGGAGAAACTTGCTATGGCTGCGGTCTGTTTAAGGTCAAGAGCATAAGTCAAGACTGCCATCACCGCTCCCATCACAAGGACTGAGACGTACGGTGTTCCAAGTTTCGAATGAACTTTTGCTGCGGATTTCGGAAGCTGCCCGTTTCTTGCCATCGCAAACGAAACTCTTGACAAGCCGATGAGGTTTGTCAACAGGACGCTTGCTGTAGCGATAAGAGCACCTAAGGAAATGGCAATCACTATCCCGAAGTTTCCGATCGCCTTCGCAGCATCAGTTAGGGGCGAACCTGACCCTGCGAGGACTCGATAGTCTTGTAAACCCACTGCTACAAAACCTGTAAGAACGTATATTATTACGGACGTGCCCAACGCGAGCAGAATCGACAGTGGCAACGTTCTTGTTGGGTTCTTTACCTCCTCACCAAGCGCTGCTATCCTCCCAAAACCCAAATACGCGAAAAAGATAAAAGCAGCTCCTTGAAGGATTCCAGGGAAACCATTTGGAGCAAGCGGAGAGTAATATTGCGCGTTTATCTGATAAGCTCCAGCACCAATGAAAAGGCAGAGGATTCCGATCTTCGTTAAGACCAAAACATTATTGATGGTCGCAGATTGTTTTATTCCTAGAAGGTTTAAGCCTGTTAATATCAACGCAACCGAAATTGCAGTAGTCTTCAGTGGAAACCATGGAAATATTGTGACAAAGTAGCTGGCAAATCCCAAGCTAATCGCCGTCCCAGCTACCATCTGGCCAAACAGCCATAAACAACCGACCACAAAACCTACAAAAGGAGAAACTACCTCATATGCGAACGTGTAAACTCCACCCTCTTTGGGGATTGCTGAGCCTAGTTCAGCGAAGCTAAACGCGGTAAAAGAGGCAACTATACCAGCGACCACCATCGAAATAATAATCGCTGGCCCAGCATAGCCTACAGCGACACCTAATACGACGAATATTCCAGCGCCTATTATCGCCCCGATTCCAATTGATGTGGCGTCAAAAAGGCTTAAGGTCCTCTTTAAACCCATGCTTTCACGTATATAGTCGAGTTACTCTTAACTTTTAGTTCAAGATCGCGTTTGTATGAATTGAATATTTATGATAACAAAAGGATTTCAGATATTGAATTTAGTGAGTTTGGTGGCTGTCATAGGATATTTTCCTACTTCAGCCAATAAGGCTTCTTAATTTCTTCGAAGGCATAAACTGCTGCGATTATGCCTTTGGCACAGGCTGTAGCTATGAGCCTAACTTCCCCAGTAACATCTCCAGCTGCAAATACCCCTTTAACATTTGTCTGAAATTTTTCGCTCACCTTTACTGCGCCCTCTTCTGTTAACTCGAAACCGTTGTTTTCCAAAAATAGTTTAATCGGTTCAAAACCTATTGCCACGAAAATCTCTTCGCACTGTAAAGTCGTCTTTTCACCAGTACGGTTATTAGTTGTTAGGACGCTACCGAGTCTGCCAGAGCTGTCTTCGAAGAACTTCACAATCTCCGTATTATAGAGGACTTCTATTCCCGAACTTTTCGCAAGTTTGACCGTGTGTTCTTTTGCCTTAGCATATCTACTCTTTACTATGATGGTGGTGCTTTTGGTGATGTCTTTGAGTTGAATCCCTGTGTCAAACGCATAATCCCCTCCACCCACAATTACTAGCCTTTTGTTTTTGAAAATCTCGGGAACTTCGACTTTATGATGAACGTTAGGACCTTTGTAGTCCTTTAATACTTCCAGCTTTGTCGGGGCGTTGAAGAATCCTGTGCAGAGTATGACTCTTTTTGCCTGGTAGATATCTTGAACGGTCCTAACTTCTATGAATTTGTCCTCAACCTTTTCTATTTTCAACACTTCTTCATCAAGTTTAATTTCTGTGCCTGCGTTTTTCGCTTGCATATATAACATTCTACTAAGTTCCTTGCCGAGTATGCCTACTGGAAAGCCAGGATGATCTCTTATGATCTTATCAGGATAGAGAAGTGTAGGCAATCCGCCAGGAGTGTCTTGTTTCTCAAGTATCAGACTTTTCAAGCCTCTGAGAGTCGTGTTTGTCGCAGCGGTTAAACCTGCAGGACCTGCGCCAACTATGATAACATCGTACATTTTTGATCAATCTATAATTTTTACACATTGAATTCTATTTAAACATTGACAGGACTTCATGATAGCTTCAGCAATCTTGGTTATAGTTGTTGGTACCATATCTACTAAATCAAACTATCTTCCGAATGTAGAGAATTCCTGACAGAAAGTTTATATTAGAAATTCTTCCTTTCTTGGCGGAGTATTTGAAACGCGACTACCTATCGCCAGTGTCAGCACCACCTGCCATTAGGGCTACCATGGCTAAGATAGCTGATAGAGAAGACAGAAGACTTCCAGTCTACGACTTTGGAAGCGGAAATGCTGGAAGACTTCCAGGTAAATTTAACCTATTCACGAAACTGGATATTGAAGTTAACAAGAATCTTCCCGAAAGCTTGCACACGATGGCCGAGAGTTTGAAGAATGGTCTAATGGAGTCTTTTAACCCGACCCCTGCAGCATTAAGTTATAGCCCGACTGGAGGCATCCCTTCAACAAGAAAACTGGCTTTGAAGTACTTCAAGGATATACATGGAATACCATTATCGAATGATGAATTAGATAGGGTTATCGTTACTGCAGGAGGCCAGCAGGCCCTAGTAGCATCTTTGAAGTCACTTAGGAAGGGTACATCTATTCTAATGCTAAGATGGGATTATGATGCTGCATCTGGAACTGTAAGAGCTATGGGCTCGAAAGAAATTAGAGTTGATGTTAAAGATGACCTCTCAATAGACGTGCTTGATCTTGAGAAGAAAATAGAAGAGAATTCTGTGTTTTATTTGAGCATGCCTAATAACCCAACAGGATACACCAGCCCGAGTGATCTAAAGGACATCGTAGAATCAATGATACAACATAATGGAGCTGTAGTATGGGATGCACCCTATTTGTTCACAATATTGAGAATGAACTCGAAGAAGGCGGTTTTCGATGATGAATTTCTCAAGTCAAAACAGGAAGAGTTCAAGAAAATTTCAAGCAAATATTATGAACACATGTGTGTACTCTCCAGCCTTTCCAAAACATGTTTGATAGCGGGTCTAAGATTTGGAATGGCCACAGCATGCCCAGAATGGGTAGAGAGCATAAACACTTTTGTCGGAAGAGACAACCTAAGCAGTCCAACTGGATCATTAATCTTGGGAACAGCAGTTCTCCGAGGGTTCCTTGAGAAACCGCTTACGCATATTTGGACGTGTAAGATACTTGCTAACAGGCTTACAATCCTCATGGAGGAATTAGATGGCTACCTTATGCTCCCAACTAACAAAATATTTGGAGCACTGTATTCTCTTGTCAGAACACCTATAGATGGAGACAAGTTCTCCACGAAACTAATAGATGAATATGGAATAGTCACGGTACCAGGTAGCGCATTCTATGGTGAACCAGTAAAGGTTGTTCGATTATCACTTGTTGCACTGCCATGGACTGAAGGAGACGAAAGATGGATTGAGAATGTTAGAGAATTAAAGAAAGCATTAAAATCAAGTTGATCAACCAAACATAATATGATTTTTATCCTAATTTGGTTATCTAATACCATCGAATTGAAAAGCATAAATAATTAACCATAGGAGCGCTCATCGATATTATGATTTCAATTCGCATATTAGGTGTAGTTGGAAGCCCAAGAATAGGAGGTAACACCGAGCATCTTGTGTCTGAAGCTCTGAGGGCTGCAGTGGAAGAGGGAGCAGAAACCGAGCTACTAAGGTTGGCTGACAAGAAAATACAACCATGCGATGCTTGCAACGCTTGCAAAACCACAAAACGTTGCACAAAAAGGGACGATTTCAAGTCCGTCTACGACAAGATGGTTGCAGCTGATGGCATAATCCTATCGTCTCCCGTCTACTTTGGATCGGCCACCCCCCAAATTATGGCTTTAATTGATAGGGCAGGATATCTGTCCAATCGCACAGGCAGACCTTTTGAGAATAAGGTTGGTGGGGCTCTCGTGGTCGCGAGAAGGGCGGGACAAAATTTCACCTTCGCTCAGCTCCTGTTCTTCTTCCTTCACCAAGGTATGATCGTACCTGGATCCACCTATTGGAACATAGCTTTTGGAAAGGAAAAAGGTGAAGTGGGAACAGATGATGAAGGAATGCAGACTGCAAGAAATTTTGGTAAGAAAATGGTGTGGTTGATTGGAAAAATCAAGACATAGTGTTTTCAAGTGATAAAAATAGCTCTGACAAAATAATTGTCTTGCTGCGATGGGTTAAGTTCTTTCTACGCAACATTTATCTGTGTTACCAGTTGAAGCTTCAAATTATGCCTATTGTAGACCTGCCACTTGACGAATTAAGAAATTATAAGCCAAGGCTAACCAGAACCAGTAGATTCACTCAGTTCTGGAGCGAAAACGTGAAACAGGCTCAGGAGCAACCTTTAAGCGTTCAGATAAGACCGATGAGCTATTTCTCGAACAAGGTCAGGGTTTCTGGGGTGACTTTTGATGGATTCCTAGACAAATCGCCTATAGTTGGGAGGTTTATGAAAAGCTCTGAGCGTAAAGACAAAGACCCTGCGCTTGTCTTCTTTCATGGCTATGGAAGCAGTAAAGGAACTGTTTCCGACTATCTAGGTTGGATAATGTTAGGGTTCTCGGTCTTTTCAATCGATGTGAGAGGTCAGTCTGGAGAATCACCGGACAGAGCAGAATACAGCTATGGAAACATAACAGGGCATATGACAAAAGGCATATTGAATGAATCCTCCTACTACTATAGATATGCATACATGGACTGCTATCGAGCAATAGACTATGTTCTCACCAGAGAAGATGTCGATGGAAGAATAGGTGTCGTAGGACACAGTCAAGGAGGAGGAATATCGTTGGCTATGGCAGCACTTCACAAAAAGATCTCGATAGTCATGTCCAGTGTACCGTTTCTCTGTAATTTTGGAAGAGCTGTCAGCGTCGCTGAAACGGGGCCATATCTTGAAATCCTAAACTACCTGAAAACTCATCCTGACGACGAATACAGAGTAATGGAGACACTTTCATACTTTGACACTATGAACCTAGCTCCAGAAATAAATCCGACCACTCTCATTTCAGTTGGGCTCGTAGACACTACATGCCCGCCTTCAACTGTTTTCGCAACCTACAATCATGTAGGAACGGTGCAGAAAGACTTGGCTATATATCCGGGAATGGGCCATGAAGAGCTAAACATATACATAGAAAAGAAGATGAGATGGGCAGCTAACTGTTTTGCATTGTAATCACTCCCAGAAATATCAGCTTGATGTTTTCCGCAGTAGAATGGGTTTCACAGCGAACAGCATGAACTAGACTATGTAGTAAGAGACTTATGTCTAGCGAAAGACTTTAAGACTCCAATCCACTACGTTAGATTTGTCGAAGATGAAGAAGAAGCCAAAGAGAGTTTTTTTCAAGAAGGAGGTTGTGGAAGGTATACTAGCCTATTCTAAAGGCTTACACCCTAGAGAGGCAATATTGCTTCTTCGGGGAAAGGTCAAAGAAGATGCAATAACGATAACAGAGCTTGTTATTCCTCCTCTATTTCAAACAAGCGAGAATCGCTCATATTTCCCTGTGCACATGCTCCCTCTAGACCTGTCAATATTAGGAACAGCTCATTCCCATCCAAGCGGAATATTAGAGCCTTCACAACAGGATCTTTTAAATATGTTTGGCATACTGATGATTATTGTCGGCTACCCATACGACAGCGTAGAAGTAGTAGCACTTTTCGACAAACAAGGTAATAGATCATCCTTCGAAGTCGTCTAGTATTTGGTCACGGTTTGTCTAAAATTTGTTTTCTAGGAAGCAAACTGAACAACATCATAGTAGTCTTGCAGGAACTTGTCCACATATGTCGTACTTGGCGGAATCACCAGGTTAGGATTAACCTTAGTCCGTATCAGTCTACAGCCTTCTCTAATATGAGCAGAGTTTCCTATTACTGAAGTAGATTCGATAAACGTTGGTTTCTCTTGAGTTGACTCTATAACGACTTTTCTGCCAATTATGCTTTTCGTGATATTGGCATAACTTCCAATCTTTGCTGCATCCATTATTGCAGATCCTTCCACTCTGACCTTTTTTTCTAATATTACGTAATTGTCAATATTCGAATCGGAAATTGCACAATTTTCACCTATTCTTGTATGACGACCTATAAGGGCGGATCCTCCTATTGACAGCCTTCCTTCTTTATACTGATTGACTATTTCTGCGCGTCTCTTCACAGATTCTTCACTATAACCTTGAACCCAGACATTCGTATTTGGCAAGATCCGCTCTTCTGAAACTCTTATATTTAATTTGCCATAGAGTACATCAATCATAGCCTTGAGATAACTTTCTGGATTTCCAATATCATACCAAACATCCAATTCGTAGCCATAGACTGGAAAGCCATTATCTATAAGATAGGGTATGAGATCGTATCCAAAATCCAGCCTTTTTTTCTCTTCAATTATCTTTCCGACCTTTTCACTATTGACTATCTTTCGCACTTCTGGAGAGAGCATGTAGATACCTGCGTTAGCAAGATAGCTTTTTGCGCCCGTTGCTGAAGGCTTTTCTATAAAATTCTTAATTTTAAAATCGTTCTGCATCTCCACTATGCCAAAACCTTCTGGATTGCCCACTTTGGCCAGAGCCATTGTCATCACCGCGCCTTTTTCTTGATGTCTTTTGATAAGCCCTCCCAGATTAATGTCAAAGAGGCTATCTCCTTGCACAACAATCACTGGGTCTTTGACATCATAATATTCCATGTTAATTCTATAAGAATCTGCACTACCCAAGTCATCTACGTTTGGCTGATGTTTGATGTGAACTCTTGGTTGAATATTATACTTTGCAGAGAAACCAACACCTTCTCCATATTGGTCAAAAAGGTTGGTGTAGTTGGTAAAACCCTGCTCCCCAAAGATGAAGTTTCTTACACCCTGTTCAGCCAAAGTCGCCATGGCGAACTCAATCAGTGGCCTGTTCAAGAACCTTACGCACGGTTTTGATACATCGTAAGTTAAAGGCCTTAATCTCTTTGCTTGGCCACCGACCGGAATAAAACATCTTATATGCTCTGGGCTCATATCACCATTGAATAAAGACTCCTACTTTTATAATTTGCTTTCTGAATATATCGTAAATGGCATTAATAAATAAGTTCTTCTAGCTTTTTCTCTGTTAAGGCTTCCTTTATGTTCAAGGCTATTCTTCTGCCTGTGGACATCGATTCCTTAAACAAGTATGGTGTATAAGAAGAGCCTTCTGGATAAAGATTTGTCCCAGCAACTATGCGAGCAGAAACTTCGAAGACCACGAAACCATGATCTGGACTGTAGATTGTTTCCAGACAGAAAGGTCCTAGTAAGCCGGGAGGAAAGAGGTCAGCAGAAGCTTCTACTAACTTAGAACCTAATCTAAGAATTTCTGGGAGTAAGCTTTCTCTAATCACCACAGGCTGGTTTCCTGTGACAGTATAATCAAGGAATTCCGGTACGATGTCAGGCAATCCTCTATAAATTTCATCAATAGGTTCCAATCTTCGATCCATACTTAAAAGTTCTATTCCCCCAGTCCTAAGTTTCAACCCTCTGGGATGAATTTCTGTATAGAAGTAATGGGGATAGTAGCGAACTCCAGCTATAAATTCTTGTATCATAATCTTGTCTTCAGGCTTAAGCAATTTCTTCTTAATTTTTTCATCAAGCTTCTCATGAAATTCTTTGGGACTACTGACTTTGAAATATCCTTGACCACCTCTTGCTCCATGAACTTTGACAAAAGCAAGCCTATCGATTTCAGAAGGATTTTTGAAGATTTTGGGAACCTTTAGGCCTGCCTTTCTAAACCATTCATATTGCTTCGCCCTGTCACCTTCCCAATCAAGGACATGTCTGTTTCCATATGTAGGAACATAGAAACTTTCTAAAAGATTCTTAGCACCCAAGTATTCTACAAAGGAGCCGTGAGCTATTACTATAGAATTTGATCTTACCAGCTTTTCTTGAACCTTCGCTCCTAAGACGTCTTTGTAGTCATCGATGATTATGAATTCATCAGGTGAGGCTTCTGGAAACGATTCATAGAACGGCTTACGATCAGCTAGACAAATGCCAACCGTCTTAAAGCCTTCTTTCTTTGCACCATGGAAGATCTGAAGAGCTGAATGGGAACATATAGTAGCAATAGAAAGATTTTTCCAAATCATAGTTCGGACAAAATATTAAGAATTTCCTTACGGCTAATCATGTTACTATCTCCTCTAGCCTCTTCTTGCGGGCAGCATAACATACCTCCAGCATAGGAAAATCTAAGACAGATTCTAAACATTGAATGTTCAAGCCCAAACTCTGCGCTAGCTCACGATATTTCAAAAACAGTCTTCTCATCTCAGGCGAGGTTGGGCCAACACTTGGAGAGCCCGGTATCCGAGGGCTAACGTCAAAAACAAAGAAGTCCAGCTTTCGACCTTCTCGGTCTTCTGGGTCATACGCCACTGATCCTTGTAGAGCAAAAGGCCCAATAAGTCCAGGAGGATACTCCCTCTCACAAACTTTTAGAAACCTTTCTGCTGAGCTGTAGGCTAAAGGTTTCTGGGATTCTCTCATGGTAACACCGAAATGACCTATCTCTTCGTTCTTCACTGCGATGTCAAGTTCCAATTGCTCTTTAGCTGTAAGGTTTAGGATTCCTTGGAGGTTGACCTGCCTTCTGTCATCAAAGCCTAAAAAGTCAAATTCCCCAAATACATCTTTTAGAGCCCAAGCCTGAAAATTAGCGTTAAATCTGGGACCGATAACATATTCTTCTATTATGGATTCTTTCAAATCATCTAGGTCTATTATCCCTTGTGATGCTAACTTCTCTGCTTTAGCCCTATACTGTTCCGGAGTTGATGCTGTAAAGAAAGCTCTCTCAAGCAGCTTGTTTTTCTGCCGAATCTTGACTATTACAAGCCTGTCTATGTCCTCAGGATGCGCGAATCTCTTGGGTGTTCTCACTTTAGACTGATCAAGAAGCCAATACTGATTCCTTGCCTGTTTCCTTTCTTCGGTCCTGAGCATATTCCTGTTCCCATAAATCGGGACAAAGAATTTCTCCTCAATTTCTTTATAGCCTGTGTAAACTGCAAAAGAACGATTCGGAAGGAAAATTGTGTTCAGGTTCCTAAGCTGTTTTTGGACGCTTTCTTGGATTATGTCAGAGAATTTGTCCAGAATAATGCTGTGGTCGAAGATATGCTTATTGTATTTTACATATAACTCTTCTCGGCCTTTCTGACATACAACTACTGTAGGGAAGCCAAAGACCTTCGCAGCAACACCTACTTCTTCAGCTGAATGAGAACCTAGGACGCCAATCGTGATTTTCTTATTATCATAATTAACTAAAATATCCTTCAAATCTTTCTTTCCAAGGGCCAACTTATCTCTTGACCAATACAGTCTTCTTTAAGGCTATTAAGTTTAATGAAATATAAACAAAATGATATTTAATACTGAATCGCATTAGTGAATAGGCTTAGGATTAGCAGAGACTTTTATTAGAACCTAAGAAAAAAGTGGTTATTCCCAGTCAATCATAAGGCTTAACTTATTTATGACATCTTGCCAGCTTCCGACATCATAGCCAAACTTTAGGAAGCTCACGTTGCCAATACTCTCTCTTACTTTCATTAAGTGAATATCTCTATCGTCAATGTACAGAACTTCTTCTGGGTGAACCCTTGTTCCGTTCATTTCTAGATTGGCTAATATTTTCTTGATCATTAAATTCTTGTTTGGATGTGGTTCTGCCATCGGATAAACAAGATAATCAGATATTTTAAAGACAGATAAAAGCTCAAAGACATTCTCGGGCTCATTCCAACTCGCCAAAGACACCATTATCCTTTCATGCTTGGCAAATTCTAAGAATTCCCTTAATCTTTCTTTCAACGTGACTTTTTCTCCATATCTGTCTTCAGCAACATCTCTTGATATCAATCTGAATGGGCTTACAAGTCCTGATACACTATGATGATTCCAGATAGTGCCATCAGCATCCATCACAACGAGCTTAATCAAGTCTTTCCCGATTTTATCAAAAGAAAGCCCTTTTTTTAAGATTCCTAAAAGGAAACTCAAACTTCAACGTGAACTGGTACACGTAAATCTAACATGGTAAGCTAATGTGCAAGTTTGAAAACGACATGGTTCAAGAATAGTAAACCTTTTAGTAAAGCAAAACGCTATTATTGCTGGTATATATGAATGATGTTTTACTCTTAACTTGGAGAGAAATCGATGAGCTTCTGGATATTGATGAAGTAATTGAAGGCGTTGAGAAAGCTTTCAAAGAAAAAGGGATGAAGAAGGTTCAGATGCCCCCTAAAATATATTTGAACTTCGATGCCTATTGGGGAGACCTTCGAACAATGCCCGCATATCTTGAGAATTTAGACATTGCAGGAGTTAAGATCGTGAACTCACATTCCAAGAACAAGAAGATTGGCCTGCCAAGTGTAATGGCAATCATAGAAATGGTAGACACACATACAGGTAGACCCCTAGCCATAATGGATGGAACAAAAATAACCTCATTTAGAACTGGTGCTGCGAGTGCTGTAGCTACAAGATACTTGGCAAGGAAAGATTCGAGGATCTTGGGTATGATAGGAGCTGGAACCCAAGCATATACTCAAGCTATGGCAATATCCCGAATCATGCACATTGAAGAAGTAAAGATCTTTGACATAGACCCAAAGGTATCTGAAAAGTTAGCTGCATATATCACCGAAAAAGGTATCTCCCCTCAAGCTTCAGTGATGGAAACATCAAAAGA
The DNA here is from genome assembly GCA_963760525.1 of Nitrososphaeria archaeon. Taxonomy (GTDB): domain Archaea; phylum Thermoproteota; class Nitrososphaeria; order JACIWG01; family JACIWG01; genus CAVXDT01. The sequence continues at coordinate 32,327 of CAVXDT010000003.1, read as the reverse complement.
TGTAGTAGAAAGAGCTGATGTGCTAGTAACTTCAACACCCTCAAGATCTCCTATTGTATACATGAATTGGCTGAAGGAAGGGGTTCACATAAATGCAATAGGAGCTGACGCACCAGGAAAAAGGGAACTAGACCCAGAGATACTGAAGAATGGAAAAATCGTTGTTGATGATTTAGAACAGACCATACATTCAGGAGAGATAAATCACCCTATATCAACTGGAATGCTGAAGAAGGAAGATGTCTACGCAGAGCTAGGAGAAATCATCATAGGAAAAAAGAAAGGACGAGCCAATAAATCAGAGATAACCATATTTGACTCAACAGGACTAGCTATATTGGATGTTATGGTCGGACATACTATCTACAAAAAGGCACTAGCTAAGAACATGGGCACAACGATAGAACTGCTAAAATAGATGAAGCTTATTAAGCCATTAATTGAGATTGCAAATCAAACCCAAATACTCTAATTCTCAAAAATCCGCTTTTTGCAATATGTGAGCGCCTAAATTCGATGCCTTAACAGATATATTTGTAGAAATATAGATCTTTCAAAATTTCCCTAATCAAATGAAAGTTTAAATACATAAACCTATTAATTTTAGAGATAATGTATAGGCAAAGACCACTTGGGATAACAATACTCGCTGTCCTTGAGATAATAGGAGGCATTCTTGCGTTGATTGGTGGAATAATACTAGTTGCTGCGAGCTCAATGTTAGAAAGCATGATATCTGGAATGGTGCCTTTCTATGGCGTCTTCACAGGTCTATTTGCTGTTATCGGAGGAATAGTGATAATAGTGGCAATAATTGCTTTCTTATTAGGATATGGTTTGTGGAATGGCAGTGGATGGGCATGGATTGTACAACTCGTATTCTCTGCTCTTGGCGCAGTGACTTCGCTTGCGTCACTTCCTTCAGGAATCGTTGGACTCATAATTGACGGACTTATAATTTGGTACTTGTTCAGGCCGAATGTCAAAGCATTCTTCGGAAAAGGAGAGGTAGCATCCACACAATACGCCCCGCCACAATATGTGCCACCACCGCCACCACCACCTCCATAACTCCCCTTCTTCTCTTTTTTTGTTTTGGGCAACTACACGTACTATTATCGTGAGAAAAGGCATTATATTGCTTTGCTTATTTATTATCGAAAGTTCACATATTTATCTTAGCTGGACGCTGCGAATAATTGAAGGGTTCTTTAAGCTAGCTTGAGAAGCTTTCAACTCGTTTGCTTAATTCATCAACTTTTACCTCCAGCCTTACAACCCTCTCCCTTAGTTCTGAAACCTCTCTCTTGGCATAATCATCCCTCGCTGACCAACAAATATCAATAACGTGCATTTCTTACTAAAGGGGATTGATTCCCCGTTTTTCATAATCCAGTCAGCAAAATTTTTATTAAAAAGCACGGAATCAATGTGTGCTCCCAATGCTTTGTACCTATCTTGTCAATTTGTTCAACAATATAGGGCTAGATTGAAATTAAAGCATAATAACTAGAGCTTAGGATAAATAAGAATAAGGATTGGAATATGTCCAACGTTGAAGTGCGATGCCCACGTTGTGGAGCCCCATGTCGCAGAAAAAGTTCAGCAACTGATGAGTTTGTTTGTGAGAATTGTGGTTCAACATTTCGTTTTATGGATCCTACCAAGAGAACCGTCGTCAGAGACACTCCCACACATAATTGCCCATCTTGTGGAGCTCCGGTTAAGTCTGGTGAAGGTTTTGCATGCACAGAATGTGGTAGAGACGAAATATGCTCAAAATGTGTACGTGAATTAGCAGGAAAATACATATGCAAAGAATGCATTAAAAAGAAAATGTACATCATAGGGCCGTATACAACATGCCCAAGTTGCAACGGACAACTCTCATATGTCAAAGAGTATAACAGATGGTATTGTTACAATTGTCAATCATATCCAGTATATTTATGTAAAACATGTGGGGGGCCTTTAGAGTATAAGCAGAAAAGGAATTTATGGCTTTGTACTAGATGTTTAACTACTTTTCAACCATATGTTCCGCCAACATGCCCAAGATGTCATACAACACTCGAATATATCTACCAGCATCAAAGATGGTATTGTCGTCGATGCCAAACATACATCTGAGTTTCTAAACAATCAATATATTATGAAATGAAATATAAGTTATGTTCCACTATAGCTCAATCCTTTGGTTCCAATCAATAGAGTACCCTGAGAACAATTTGTGCGTTTTCGTTCCTTGCCATCGCCCTGTGGAACATCATTTGATAGTATTTGCTCCCATTCTTATATGATACAATTGCCATGTGGTCCAATCAATAGATTTTTAAAGAAGAGATAAGCTTTATCGTAAAGAGATCTTACAAGGTGCTGAGTTATGAGCCCAAGAGAAAGAATACTGACTATGTTGTATGGTGATATCCCTGACAGACTACCTTTTGCACATGTGGATCGTCATCTTCCAAGAGGAGAAAAAGAGAGAGAAGCAAGAAACTTGGGAATGGGTCTTGTTTGCCACAGGCCCTCTTACATCGAATCAATATCTAATGTGGAGATTGTAACAAAGAATGAACCTAATTCACTTATTAGAACCTTTCACACTCCAATCGGAAGCTTAACAGAAGTATTACGAGTTGGCGTAGGATATGGTATTGCATTATTTGGCAGGGATTGGAAGGGAGTACAACCTCTTAGGACGCAGTTCTTAGTCAAAAAGCCTGAAGACTACAAGATTCTAAGATTTATCATAGAAAATATTCATTATAAGCCATACTACTATCCTATAGAAGACCAGACAATACGACTAGGAGACGATGGAATTGTTGTCTCAACAATGCCCTATGAACCTTTACAGAGACTCATAATTGAATGGGTGGGACATAGGCTTTTCATAGACTTGGCAAAGAATCAAGAGATTGTCCAAGAAGTTTATGAACTGCTTGAGAAGAAATATGAAGAGGAGCTGTTTCCGATAGCTGCTGACTCACCATCAGAAGTTGTGTTATATGGAGGAAACATAGACAGTGTCTTGGTGAGCCCTTCCCTCTTTGGGAAATACTATTTGCCAACTTATTCAGAAGCAGCTAAAGTGTTGCACTCGAAGAAAAAGCTTTTAGATGTGCATATGGATGGAAAATTAAAAGCTCTTGCAGAACTTATTTCAAGGTCCGCAGTCGATATTGTGGAGGCTTTTACGCTTCCTCCAATGGGTGATTTACAGATTGACAAAGCTCGCTCTCTTTGGAAGAAGAAGATTATCTGGATTAACTTTCCTTCAGCTATTTCTACTGTAATGGGACCTCGCCCCAGGTTCGTCAAAGAGTATCTACTTCAGCAGTTGAAACTTATGATCCCTGGAGATAGAACAATGATTATTGCGTCAACAGAGAATTTCGTTCCTGGAGAAAACGTTGTAGCAATGGCAGAGGTTATGGAGAAGATCTCTTTACCGCTATCAGAGAAAGCCATTGACCAAATGCTTGTTGACTTGAAGAATCATTAATCAGAATATCTTGCCATAAATTTTACTTGAAAATAGTTTATTCAAAAGTATACTATAGAAAAATACTTGACCAACCAGATTTTGAAGATTGGCTTGTTTTATATGCTACATACCTAAATTAGATAAAAAATCTAAATCAGTAAAATCAAATTAAGAACCTGAAAAACAAATATTCAAATATAGGTGGAGCAGCAAAAGATAAAGGAAGAATTTTTGTATGACTCTGCACTTTTTATCTAACTGTTCAAATGCAAACTGCATTATTGCGCTTAAACAGGTAAAAGTAGACATTCTTACCATAAGATTTGACCGGGGCATTTGACCGTGTTACATGCGACCATAATCATACCCCTCTATTTTTAGGCTGTCGCATTCGAACATTCTGAACAAAAAATGAAGACTTATGAACACCGTAAGCTTATGGCTTAAATAGACCAACATTAAAAAATACTACAATGTCAGTGCAAATACAATTAGACCTTTGTCAGAATGATTGGATTTCTTTATTTACACTTTGAGCTTGAGCTTAATTCGTCATCATTTTCAACATAGGGAAGAAGTCTGCAATAGAAGTAACTACAAGTGCGAAGTTTTTTGCATTTACGACAATCCTTTAAATCATTTATCTTCACTCCTCCTCTAAAGAAAAGCCACTTTGGCGAAAACCAAATAGATTGGATTTCTTCATGTCTTGTGTTGCCCATATTCCATTTAGGATCAGATATGACTACGTTGCATGGATATATTGAACCGCTACTATCAATAGTCAATCTGGTTTTTCCAGCATGGCAGGAAATGTATCCTCGTTTAGCTTCTGCAATTGACTCTCGTAGGGGATGGCATTCAAGTAACGCATCTAAGGACACATCTATTTTTCCTCTGTATTTGAATCTCATTAAGGTCAAATTGACCAAAGATTCTTCATATTCCTTGCGAGAGGGAACCCAATCTATATTATTCTTCATTCTGCCTACGGGTTTAAGGTCTAAGAAAGCTATCCGGTAAGCTCCATTTCTTATGCCAAATTCAATAATTTCATCACATCTTCTTATGCTTCTTTTGTGTAAACAACAGTTTATTCCATATTGAATTCGAGATTCTCGTAACAGCTCAAGAGCCTTCATGGTTCGTTCAAACGAGCCTTCAGAACCTCTGAAGAGATCATGTTCGTTTGCTCGTGAATCATCAAGTGAAACCGTAGGTATGATTTCCGATTCCTTGAAAATGCCAACGGTCTTCTCGTTCAGCATTGTTCCGTTTGTCAGAATAACCTTACGGAACCTCCTACCCTTAAGCGTTCGAAGTATCTCATGTATATCAGGATGCTGTAAGGGTTCGCCTCCTGTAATCCGAACTTCAAATACACCCATCATCTCTAACTGATCAAAAATCGATTGAAGCTCTTTCAACGACAATTGGCTGACCTTTTGCTCATCCCTGCTTGAAAAGCAATGAACACATTTCAGGTTGCATTGATTAGTTATGAATATATCGACTGATATAGGGGCAGAGAGGAAAGGAATGGGGAAGACGGTATAGAGTTCACGGTTGACCTCAAGTTTCTCCACTGGTTTGTCCCTCAAGTAATCTAATCCAAATTGAACATATCCTAACCGCATCATTTTCTTCATGAACTTCTCACATTCTCTATATGTCATCCCTGACTTGCTGGAAATGCTCGCTAATTCATCAGGCGCTTGGCAAATGCTTTCTAAAGCCTTGTACTCCTCAGAAGTCAAGAATTCAGTCGTAACCCTCTTGCAGCTAAAGACCGCATAGGTTCCGTAGTATTGAGGCTCAGCTCTTAGTATTATGTCTGGACTTAGAATGAGCTTCTGAGACAATACCCTCTGAAAAAATGGAGAGCTTGTGGAATCTATATAAGTCTTGTTGAAAGAGAATAGAAGATGATGCGTTCACCGTATAATGTTTGATGATGAAACGTGTTTTTTATAAATAGATCAGCTCACATCAGATTCTCCACTTTAACAACGCTGAAATGAATCCTATGCTCAGCCAATAAATGGCATGCTGTCCTTATCGAAGTCCCTGATCAACAGAGGCTCACTCCTTGTAGGTTCAATAAAGTTCATCCTCAAATCTAATCCACCGACTGGATTCATCGATATTTTTCTAGCAGGATGATCCCCTCCAAAAGCATATTCCACAACCTCCATCACAGACTTTCTTACTCCTTCTTCGCTTACCATGCCTAAACTGTGGAGATACTCATGTAGAAGAACCACGAAGAGGTACGAGTTTAAGTCAACCTTGTCTTCAGCTTCTTTACTCACAATATCTAAGACATTTCTGTTCATTAGTATGGCATTTGAGCCCATCTGATGCTGAGCTAAAATTTGTACAGGCAGATCAGCTAAGATTAAAGTAAGACCAGCTCTATGAAGACCTAGTTTCTCTTCCGCAGCCCTTTTGACAAGCTTGAACACATCGTCAAATCCTTTTGCTTCCTTGAGTTCTTTGTCATACATGTTGAACACCCCTATATAACACTGTTATATCATGTCATTTAAGTCTTCCGAAAAATATCCTAATTTATGACTTTCAAAACGAGCAATGAGTCAACCTAGTAACACAGTTAAAATGCACATCTGAACTTAAGTGGAGGAATTGGTATTAGTCAGATTCTGAATACCTACATAAGGCCTTAGAAGGAAGATCAATAGTCTAATGTTACTCCGATTCCCTTTTTCAATGCTTTCTCGTAAACTGCCTTAGCAACCACCACGTCTACCAAAGCTAGACCCAGGTTAACAGCAGTTATCCTTTCATCATTGCTTTCTCTGCCTTTCTTGACCCCTGCGACTAGTTCACTCAATTCAGAGTATATTGGCCCAATCTTTTGGAAGTACCCTTTTTCTTTATAGTATATTAGCTGTTCAATATCATCCGTACATAGCTTGTCCACTTTGAAGAAAGTATCTGTATCCCAATAGCTACCGAATTCAATAGGGCAGATCAGAGAGCCGTCCTTGACCCAATCATATCTAGCAATAGGAGTCTGTCCTTTCATTATAGGAGTAGCTGTCACTATTACATCAGAATTCTCTATAGCCTCTTTCGATTTGCTGGTTCCAATTACGTCATACCTGTAATTGTTTTTGACGTAACGTAGGTAATCTTCCAGCTTAGAATCTATAACGTCAAATGCCCTGACTTCTCGGATATTATTCAATACAAAGCTCAGAGCCTCCAGATTACTTCTTCCTTGAACACCACAGCCTACGATGCCTATAACCTTAGAGTCTCTTCTGGCAAGGTATTTCGCTGATATTGCAGTTACTACGCCAGTTCTCTTGGCAGTTATCCAAGTTGCGTCCATAACACAAATATGAATGCCTGTTTCAGGATCGTTCAATACAATCAAACCTGTTATATATGGAAGACCTTTAGCTACGTTATCTAAATAGCCAGAAATCCATTTCATTCCAGCTGCTTCTTTCTTTGGAACGTAAGCGGGCATGGCATGAATAAATGCTTCTTTCCTTGTGTGGATTCCAGGTTTAGGAGGCATTTCAACTCTCTTGAAGTACTTTTCCCTTAAGGCCTCTTCGATGGAGTTTACCATTTCTTCTATGCTTAAACCAACATCTACGACATCTTTAAACGACAGGTACAGTAACCCTTTTTTGCTCATTTTCATAAACTTATAAAGCATTCAACTTAAGCTTTTCCAAAGAACTTTACTCTTACACTAATCTAATCTGTTTAGAAAGGCGAGATTAAATTCATTTAATGATCTTTATCATTGCAAGATTTAATAACATAAACCAGGATATATTACGGACAATGAGGTATCTCCCTTATCTTGGTATTATTTCTATGATGATTGGCTGGATAACAATAATTGCAGCAATTTTGATTAATCCTTGGTTCAACTTCATGGAGGGAGCTCTGAGCGATCTAGGTGCGTTGAATGTTGCAAATAGCTATGTATTCAATTCAGGTCTTGCACTATCTGGGATTCTGGCCATGGCCTATGCCATATATTTAGCACTATCTATCGGAAATAAGCTAGCTACTTTCGGTTCAGGTGTATTCTTTATTGCTTCAAGCCATCTGTTGCTAATTGCGATCTTTCCTGAGGGAACAGGACCACATGGTTTTGTGTCATATGAGTTCTTTCTTCTAATGGCTGTGTCAATTCTAATATTTGGAATCGCAATGTTATTAGAAGGCTCTAGAAAATATGGCCTGCTAAACATACTGTATTTCGCCATAGGACTCGGAGGTTCAACTGCTTTCAAATGGCCTTCAATTGCTCTTTTAGAAACTTACAATATCGTGTTCATGACAGTTTGGGCAATCACAGTGAATCGTTACTGCGTCAATGAGCATTAGGATTACCCCCACGCTGTTACCTTCTCTGTTCAAAAAGGCAACAGGAAGCATAGAAATGTTGTAGAGAAGTAAACCGAATCCGTGAAACTTCATGAGCTTTCTTGTTTGAATTAATTCCTTTTATTCTTATGTAAGCTGTCTATTGAAAATATCCATGGCTCTTTTATTTTGAATAAACTTCTTCCAGTAAATATAGTTCTTACGACAGCATAAGAAGGTAAAGCAGATAAGAATGTATGCAGCAGGTTAAAAATTGCGGTGAAGATAATAATAATTATCATTGCATCAATGTCACTCTTAAACTGCAATCCGATGGAAGAGCCAATGCTACCAACTGCAAAACCAAAGAATTCTGGCATCAAGAAAGAGAGGAGGATATAGTTGAATACTGACATGGTCAGAATGCGGATCAATGCTGCAAGAGATAGAACAAAACTTAGACCGAGTCTAGCAGATACATTAGAATAGACTTTTCTTATCCCTTCGACTCCAATCCAAGCCCCAATAATCATACTTATCACTGACAAGAATTTCATAAAGGGGCCAATGGGGGTGAATTCACCAACGAAGTTAAGTATTATCCAATATGAGAATGAGGAAACTATAGCTTGAACTGGACCGTATATGAATAAAGCAATCATAACTGGCAATTCTGCAATTTCAAATCTAAGATAGGGTAAAATCGGAAAATTGAGACCAGGCATAAAGGCCAACATTGCAGAAAGAGCTCCAAAAATAGCAGAAGAGGAAATTACCTGGACACTCAATTTCCCAGAAGAGACACTCTTTCCTTCCATCTCCCGACCATAACCACTTTAACGTTAATAAGAATTCCCACAATTCAAAAATTAATAACAACAATAAGATCAAATAGATAATTTGACATTTACAGTTAAGCAAGTCGGTGCAAATATAAGATAATATGATCTGTATTAGATTAGTAAATCTTGTTTACAGAATGTTGGGATTAAGTAATCCCTTTTTTAGTGATTTTAGATAAAAGCCTTTGAACCCCGCTGCTGTATTGCATGGCTTTTTTAGAATGTGAATATACCTTTTCTGACAGACCTAATCTTTTTGCCAGCTGTCTTAAGACCACCTTCCGAGTACCGCTATCCAAGTCTATCTTGTATTCTGTTGGAAGAGAAAAAGCGGATTCAGCAACCTTCTTGTTGATGAATGGCATCAAAGGGTTTGCGAACATTGCAATAGAAGTTTCATCGCGGGACACGCCATATGACATAAACGCATCGAAGTCCTCTTTTAAAACCTGTTCAACCGACATTCTGCCACAACCTGTGAGCATGTTCAAATACCTTTGGTAACCCCCAAAAAGCTCATCAGCACCTTGTCCCACCACAACATCCTCTATGCCACAAGACGATGCTTTTTCAGCCACCAAATTCAATATTAGAGCAATTGACAAGTCCATTAGATTCTCTGTACCTAGAAGTTCTTTAAACTTGGTAAGTCTTCCTTTTACTGATTCATCCACTTCTATTGCAATATGCTCTAGGCTAAGTAGGTCAGCTACTTCTTTGGCATAAGAGGAATCATGTGAATGCTCCACATAAACTGTGAGAAGGCTGGTTTTGGCCCCAGTCTCCTTAATGAGTTTGGCTAAGATGGCCGAATCAAGACCACCAGAAAAGGCAACGCCAACTCTGTTCTCACCCTCAAGGTTTTTCTCAACAGAGTATTGTAGTGATGAGTGCACATTCTGAACAGCCTTTTCTATATCTTCTGGCCTCCTATCGGAAGGCGAAAATTGGAAGTATCTCCTGACTGAAGTTCTGACTTTATTGCTGAATTCAGTATGCAAGATTGAGCCTGCGGGTATATGATCATATCTCAGACCAAGCACGTTCAGCGGATAGGGATCACTAGATAGGGCGAAAATCCCGTCGCCCACAGACAGGAACATAGGTTTGGAAGATGCAGGAGACCTAATTGCTACAAGATGATCATCTTCAAAAGAAACGAATGAAAAATCTCCATCGATGCCCATCAAGGTTTCCTTTTCTAAAGGCTCATCCATGGGCTTCTTGCATATCTTTGACAGTTCTTTGAAGTTTTTCTCTTCGTCAAATATTCTTCCATGAACTATGACATTGGAGTATGAAGTAGAAGAAAAGGGGAAAAAACATAAAACGTTCCTAGAAGATTCTTTATTGTTCAGGTTATCTGTCATAGATGAACCATCATAAAATATCGTCTGGCTTCTTTTTCTGTAGTAAAGTAATTTCGCTACACGTTTCGCTATATTCTGAACGTCCTCTTCTCCGTGGAAGAAACTGTAGCCGTTCACTCTAGAAAATCCATTGTTATTCAATTTCGTTCCTGATCTTCCCCAACGTCTTCTTGACTATTTCTTTTGAGCCTTTGGGATGTGCAGAAATCTTCAGCTCTGAGCATATATTTAAGCCTAAATCATTCTCTGAAGATCTTCTCAGAAGAGACTGCGTTGCATCTAAATGCATATAATTTTTTGTTAACATTCTATGCGATTTTAAATGTTATGGAGGATGCTGCTACATCTTTGAAACCTGTTCCTTAATACTTTTTGCTATAATCGGCCCAAGCTTTGGAACTCGGGCAATATCAGATTCCTTCGCATTACGTAGTTCAATTAATGTCTTGTAACCTCTAGAGTAGAGTAGGCGGGCTCGAACACGGCCAATGCCCTCGAGTTGTGTAAGTTGCAATAGTGTTGCTGGGACACCATATTTTATACGTTCTTCCATAATAGAGGCTACTGAAGAGAGACTTCTGGCACCTAAGAGAATTGATATTCTTGAGAAGGCATGTGTTAGCCACTGCGCTGATTCTATTTGACGGTAGAGATCACCAGGTTCAATAGAAAACTTATCATATATTTCACTCTCCGTCTTTTCACTTATCCAGCTCTTAAGAGCTAGAAAACTTCGTCCAACCTCGTCAAATTGGGAGAAAGTGAATGATTTTTCTGAGATAGAATCGAGTAAAGATAGCATCTCACTGCCCAAAGTGTCACCGTATGTTTCTAAGTCAACTTTTCTTATTTGAAATTTCGGTTCGAAATCATTTGACAAAACTATAGCTAAAAGGACGAAGTCTTCATCAGAAAATGTAATATTCCCTAACCTCTTATAGTAGTCAATCATAGATCTATAATGTATCCCAGTTGAAGTGGCAATATAGAGGAAAGATATGCTCTTACCAAATTCTGTTGCGATATATCTTCCTCCTTCCTCTTCTACAAGATCATTGATCTTCAAGTATGAAAGATTCACTTTGATCTTTGAAGCAACGAACTGTGGACGCCTTTGATAACCAAAGAATGAATGTGAGAAAAAGCTACATAAATCCTTCTCTGATATCCCTGGAAAGCTGACTACAATGGCTAGAAGATGATTTCTTAAGATCTCATTGTCGATCAGTTTGGAATTGAGTGGTTCCGGAGAACCCTTTACATACCGCTCAAAAAAAGACTCTACATCATCATTGCGAAGTACTGTTATTGCATACCCTATTTTATCATATCTTGGCCTGCCAGCTCTACCACAAAACTGTTTGTACTCTAGAACGCCAATATCTTCATTTTGTCCCCATTCGCTGTTATATCTTGATAAACTGTTGATAATGACAGTTCTTGCCGGCAGGTTCACGCCTGCAGCCAGAGTTGGCGTAGCGCAAAGAATCTTAAGCAAACCTTCTCTAAAAGCTCTTTCCACGACACGTCTGTGATGTGGAGGAAGTCCGGCATGATGAAATCCTGAGCCTTTGATAACGCAGTTCGCCAGCCTCCTTCCAACTTCCGTTATCTCATCAGAAGTTACTATTTCATCATAAACAGACTTCAGCTTTATACTATCTTCATTTGCCAAGAAAATCGATGATACGTTTGCTGCTTTCTCAGCTAAAGATATTGCGTTGCGCCTATTTTCCGCGAAGATAAGGACCTGCCCGCCATCTTTAAGCATAGAATATGCACTATCTACCGCAGGACCATATCGGCTTCGCATTGTCTCGATCTTTTTCCCGTCATAGAATATTATCTGACCTGAAGAGAAAGCCCCTTCAAGTAGTTTCACAGGACGCCAAGTAGAGTGAATGACTTCAGCCTTAAGCCATGAGGCTACGTCTTTGTAATTTGAGACAGTTGCACTCAACGCTATGATTTGCGCCTTATATGAAGAAGAGAGAAAGCGTGATACTAACATTTCGACAACTGGACCCCTATCTCCATCATTCAGAAGATGTATCTCATCAAAAACTACAAGACCTATCCTTTCAATCCAGTCCGGATCGATCCTCAGCATTGAATCAAATTTCTCATTAGTCAGAATTAGAAGATCTTTATTCTTAAGATAATCGCTTCTCTTATCATAATCACCAGTTGATATTGAAACCGAAGGGTTTGTTCCGTCAGGTTTAACAAGACCCTCTAACACCTTAAATTCTTCATATTTCTCACTTGCCAAAGCTCTAAGAGGCGTCAAATAGACTACCCTTTTCCCTTCTAAAATCGCCTTTGCAGCACATATCATCGCTACGAAGGTTTTTCCACTAGCTGTAGGAGTCGTTAAAAGAACGTTTTTTCCTTCTAGAACACCCCTGTTGACTGCCTCTTCCTGAGGAGGGTAGAGAGTACTGTAACCCAGACTTTTCAAATGCACCTTGACTTGATCAGGCAGTTGCAGCTCATTAACATTCATGCTTAGACCCTTCTGTAGTATCCAGGTTTAATCATGTAAAAAAGACCCTTCTGTTCAAGTTGTGAGAAGTACATTCTAGCATCGACTTCATTGAATTTTCCAGAGTCAACCATAGCTTTAATCATACCGTTGAGTTCGACAGGCTCATTGGTCGGTCCAGCTAGATCTTTGTATTTGTCAAAGACAATCTCAAGTTTGCTTCTTTCAGTGGCAGTAACACCTGTTATGGCACCCATGTCGATCTTACCAGTCTTCTGATCAACTGCTACTGTATACAACATGCCTTTCGTCAAAGTCGCAGCTTCTGCAGCGTCTTCTGCGGTAACTTCATCTCTGAGAAGAAGCCTAGCACGTGCTGTAGCAAGCCTTATCAGGGCTTCCAACTGTCTAGGAGTAACTGGTACAGCTTGGCCCTCCGTCTGAGAACGCATTTCAAGGTAAAATTTAATGATCATCTTCTCAGCTTCCTCTGTTAGGGTTGGGTTAATGTTCTTGCAATAGAGTAGATATTTTTTTAGGAATTCTATGTCTAAAGGAGGCTTTTGAGCGAAAGAACGCAAACGATGCAATGTCATGATATGGGATGCGATCTGTTCATCAATAGCTCTCTCCGGAACATCTCTGATAATAAAGATCAAGTCAAATCGTGTCAGAAGTGGAGACGGCAGATTTATATTGTCAGAAAGATTTTTGTACGGATCATAAGTCCCAAGAAGTGGGTTAGCAGCTGCCAAGATTGAAGTTCTAGCGTTTAATGTTACAACAATACCACCTTTAGCCACTGATACAGTCTGTTGTTCCATTGCCTCATGCAAGGCTTGTCTGTCTGTATTGCCCATCTTGTCAAACTCGTCTATTGCACAGATGCCTTGATCAGCTAGAACAACAGCACCCGCTTCCAGCATCAACATACCGTTCTTTTCTCGAACCACTGCTGCTGTTAGACCTGCAGCGCTTGAACCTTTACCAGACGTGTAAAGGCCTCTCGGGGCAATCCTAGCAGAATATTTTAGGAGCTCGCTCTTTGCTGTACCAGGATCACCTATCAAGAGAATGTTCATGTCACCCCTTATAGTAGTACCATCAGGGAGAGCTGTCTGTGGAGCTCCAACAATAAGAAGCAAAATTGCTTCTTTCAGAAGATTATGTCCAAATATTGAGGGAGAAAAAGAGCTTATGATCGTTTTTATCCAGTCAGGACGTTTCGCGAGATCTTTGAATTTCAGTTCATCCGTCTTTTCTATCACAATATCTTCAGGTGCTTTTCCCAGAACATCCACTTGGTTGCCTTCAAGTATAGCGCTAAAAGTTCTAAGACGCCCCCCTCGCATAGTGAAATCTTCTTCAGCCTTGAGAATTCCAATGACGATGACTCTATCTCCAGGTCTTGCGACATCAACAATATCTCCATACAATTTGATGTCAAGTTGTCTAGGAAGCTGGCCTGGAGGAAGTTCTTCAGGAAGTTCTTGCACACGTAGAATTTGATAATTTATGTATGCGCTTTTCAATTCATCAAGTTTGAAATATTCCTCTTCATCGCATTCTATGCACCTCACAGGCTTCGTCAACAAACGCTCCTTCTGAACAACCATTGTTATGTCATCCTTTGGACAAACCCATGCAGCTTCAAGCATGTACGGTTTTACTTCTGAGACACGGACGACAATCCCAGTTATGGAAGCTAGTTTTCCAAGCAAATTCACATCAAGCTTTCTAAGAGGTAACTTCTCTGGAAGATTTCTCAAGCGTACAACAAAGAATTTCTCAACCTTCTTAGCATAGTCAGGATCCTCCTGCTTGAGAATATCCAGTGAAGCTTTTGAAAACGTATCCAAGTATTTCATAGGATTATTAGTTAATTCAATGGCGAGATTACTGTCAAACCTAAAGATGTCTTGGAAGTCCACAACAATAGAATTTGTATTTCTTTGAATTGCATTAACAAGCCTAGCTCTATACTTGGGCCGATTCGACAAATCCGTAAATCCTTTGATGAAGTCAGAGAGCCTATCTTTTATAGCTGAATCTGACAGTAATTCCATAATTACGCACCTTCTTCAAATACAGATGATGTAAAGTCTTGAACTAGCTTTTGGAGAGACTGTAGTAGCATTCTTTCTTCTAAGGTCATTTTTGGAAGAATATCACTGGCATCAGAATAAGTTCTTGCATAATGTAGAAGCTTTCTAATCCTAATACTCACTAAATCCTGTGCATCATTGTGAACTTTTTGGTAATCACTCCTTGACAAAACGTCAGATGGGACTTCGGAGCGTTTCTTCTCGAGAAAATCTATAAGGTGCATATAGAATTCGTCAGACAATTGGGAAATCATAGTTGAATCTCTTAGAAGCTTTTCTTTAGCAACACTTCTAAAGAATTCCTCATCAAACCCTTCCTCAAAAATCTCCACCATGCCATGTTTAAAGAGCACATTAGCTACCCACATTGGCACGGTCATCGTGGAACCTTCTAAAACATTATCTATTTCTAGGAAACTCAGTTTTATGCTGGAGAGTGGGCTTTTAAAAACTACCTTGACAGGGTTCATTTGATACCCTAGCCTTCTTAGTTCGAATATCTCCTCTAAAGATACTGACACTCTTAATCCCATTTATTAGCTTATGTTGAGCATTAAAAGGTTTAACAAAGACCATGAAAATCTTAGTTGAATAGTAGGTTCAAGATTGGTTTATTTGGGCAAGAAAAGCTATATCCAAAATATTTCTGTGCAAGACTCTTTCCGAATCCGACTTTTCCTCTTCACTTAATCTGATAAACTACTATATCATACATGTTTACACTTATATCCATAAGTTTTATTGGTAAAGTGAGAAGAGAGAATGGCTCAAGAAGAAATGATGTGGGTCGAGAAATATAGGCCGCAGGAACTTGAGGATGTTGTTGATCAAAAAGAAGTGTTAGAACGGATTAGACCTCTTATATCCAAACCTTCTGAAATGCCTCACTTACTTTTTGCAGGACCCCCTGGCACAGGTAAGACAACAGTAGCGTTGGTCCTCGCCAAGAAACTCTTAGGAAATGTATGGCGGGATTATACTCTGGGTCTTAATGCATCGGATGATCGTGGTATCAAAATTGTTAGGGAAAGAGTCAAAACGTTTGCCGGTTATGTTGACCGCAGTGTTGGCATACCCTTTCGGCTAATAATTTTGGACGAGGCTGATGAAATGACACACGATGCTCAAACAGCACTTCGGAGAATCATGGAGGAAAGCTCAAGATACACCCGCTTTATACTTGTATGTAACTACTCTTCCCAGATAATTGAACCCATACAAAGCCGTTGTGCTATTTTCAGGTTTCAGAAGTTGGGGAAAGAAGATGTTGTGCAGAGCCTGTCTAAGATATGCGCTGAGGAGAATGTTGAATGCGAAAAGGAAGCTTTGAATCGTCTGTACGATATAACGGAAGGAGATTTAAGACATTCAATAAACCTCTTACAGTCTGCCGTGATGGATGGAAGAATAACAGAAGAAAACATTAAAAGACAAGCAGGTATAATGGGTGAAGAAAATATTAAGAAGATGGTGGAATTTGCTTTAAAAGGTAAATTCTCCGAGGCTAGAAAGATTTTGGTCGAGCTTCTCAACATATATGGTGTCTCAGAAAATGAGATTTTGAAGATGATCGGTAATTTACTTGTCAGAGATGAGAGGGTAGATCATGGTAAAGCAGCTGAGATTTTGGCAGAATGCGACTATCGGCTTGTTATGGGTGCACATCCTGAAATTCAGCTTACGGCGTTACTCTCTGAAATAGAGGATCTCATAAAGGGAGCAAAATGAAACTGGAACTTCCACGGGGGCTTAGGGACATAGAGCCAGAGGAATTTGATAAGATAGAATGGCTCAGGGAAAAGTACGTAGAAACGCTGAGGCTTTTTGGCTTCAACATAATGGAACCTTCGTCTATTGAAAATCTGAGCACACTAGAGCGTAAAAGCGGGCCATCTATAGTCAACGAGATATACTTCTTTAAGGATAAAGCAGGGAGAGAATTGGGACTTAGGTTCGACCTTACTGTAGGAATAAGTAGATTTGTTTCTTCAAGAAGAGACCTAGAATTCCCGATGAAGATAGGAGCGTTCTCAGGAGTATGGAGATATGATGAACCTCAACGTGGAAGGTACAGATGGTTCTATCAATGGGATGCGGAAATCTATGGAAGACCCTGCGTTGAAGCAGATGCAGAAATTATCGATCTAGCTACTGTCTTTTTTGGAAAGACAGGTTTAAAGGATATACAAGTAGAGTTAAGCGACAGAAAGGTTGTCGAAGAATACATAACAGATGTTGTTGGTGTGAGAGAAGAAGAGAAAGTAAGCGAGCTTTTGAGAATGCTCGACAAAACATCAAAGAAGCGTGAAGAAGATATAATACAAGAATATAGCGCAAAAGGCTTCAGTGAAGGAGAACTGAGGGAGGTTCTCTCGATCGCTAAGGTTTATGGAAAACCAGAAGATGTACTGAAAGAGCTAGAAAAGATGGGGTTGAAAAAGATGGATGATTTGGGAGGCATAGTCAAGGAACTAGAGACCAGGGGAATAAGCGAGTTCCGCATAAACTTAGGGATAGTCAGAGGGATAGACTACTATAGTGGAATAGTTTATGAATTTTACGACACTTCTCTAGGAAAACTTGCAGTTGCTGGAGGAGGAAGATACGATAAGCTAATGCAAGCTTTTGGCAGACCAGATCTTTCTGCGACTGGAATGGCTGGAGGAGTTGAGAGAATGATCATGGCAATAGAACATAATAAAGAGATAGAGCGGACTATCAAGGAGAGGGTTTTTGTAGCTTATGCCAAAGAAGAGTTGAAGCAGAAAGTGCAAGAGATTACCGTTGAGATTAGAAAAAGAGGATATACTGCAGAAATGGACATTTATTCCAGAGAGCTAAGGAAACAGCTAGCATACGCATCGAAACACTGCGATTATGCGATAATTATCGCTCCAAAAGAAGACATGGAAGGATTCTTTATTCTAAAGAATCTGAAGAGCGGTGAAGAACAAAAGATTACATATGACAAGATTTTTAAGAACAAAGAAGGTAAGCTGTTTTAGAAATACCATTATTGCCTAGATGGATAACATGGAAGGTCGTAAGGTTCTGGAGACGGACAAGGGAACATTGTTTATGACCCTGCCAAAGGATTGGTGTAAGAAATACTCTATCTCAAAGGATGCTGTCTTAGAAGTTGAAGTTGAAGAAGATAGCCAGAGTTAGGGCAGCGTTAGATATCACTGATCTAGTAGACTCTCTTTATCAAATATGAAGTAGTAATAATACATCCGAGTAAATAGAATGCCTCAAACAATTCCATAACATAAGAGTGGTAGCCCGGACCAGATTCGAACTGGTGTCGACGGGTCCAAAGCCCGCAATGCTTGACCACTACACCACCGGGCTATGTTCTTCCCTTTCAGATAGATAGGTTTAAACCTTTTTCTCCAGTAATTCGATCTTCGGCATAATTTTCTTTTCCGGATCTTCGAATAAAGACCATAGATTTGCTGAACGCTTCTTGTAGTCGTTCCTCAAGCGCTCATTGGATAGAAAACGAGAAATTAGTTTTATTAGTTTCTTAGTGTTATTTGACCTATATAGAAGTCTCTTCCTAATGAGAAAGTTTTCTATTAAGGTTGGCCGACCGGGGTATGCTGATATTGCAGGAATGCCCAAGAGAGCTGCTTCATGACTCATTGTTCCGCCAAGCCCAACAAAGACATCAGAGCATTTGATCAGGCTTGGACCGTCTACAACAGAATCCAATATCTTAATGTTAGGGCCTAGTTCAGACTTTAGACTGGAATATTGCTTTTGATACCGTGCCAAAACAATTATGTTTACATTGAGTTTTTGTTCTTCTATTATTTCTTTTAAGAAATGGAGAAGATTATTCTTTCTATCCAAAAGATAAGAGGCATATTCCTCATGCATTCTTATGGTGATTATAGGTTTGTTTTCAAGATCCAGTTCTTTCTTCATATCTCTGAAATCCCATCTCTTTAGCCAGAAAGATGCGTCGATCGCTTTATACTTCACAATGTTCTTTTCCTTTATTCCATATTTTGTCCATGAATTTTTGGGAATTATCCAAGGTGTAAAGAGAAATTCTGAGAAAGGTATAGAGAGTCGCGATGCATGAATTGCATGAGGACTATCGCTGAAGTTTAAATGTGGAATTCCAAGCCCATAAGAAACTCGAGCGCATTCAGGAGAAGAAAAAGATACTGCCAAATCAACCTTTTTTTCACTAATTATTTTCGCCAAGTTTTCGATTCTCCTAGAACTTTCGATCAGTTTTTCGTATGGTGTAATTCCATGCTGACCAATGACCATTAGATCATAGTGTATTAGTGAGCCAAGCTCAAATCCACCATATTTGGCCCTGGTAGTGGAAAAAACTTCATGCCCTCTTCTTGTTAGCCAACCTCTGATTACATTAAAGAAGAGTGTCTGTTTAGGTGTTAATACATCAATCCATATCTTCATTTTTCGAGCACAAAACTATATAATAGTTGAGATTTTAAATTTGCTGATGGCATGGAGCAAAAAGCGACTTGCAGTCTACGGTCTTAGTGCGGAAGGTTATGGGGCAGCGCTCAGATTTTCAGAAAACGGCTTTGAGACGTCTATAATCGATGAGATGTTGAATTCTCCAATAAGAATGAGCGAGAAGCATTTTTCAAGGCATAGAACTGTCGACGAATTCTTTGAAGGAGAGAATTTGGCTGAAATCGCTTCACTGGATCAGACAATATCCCATTCTGATTTTCTGCTTTTCTGCCCAAAAATAAGATGCGATCTTCCAGAAATTTACCATCATTATGAACGTTCTCTGAAAGAGATTATTCCTATTCTGCAAAAGGACTCTGTGATCATCTTTTGGGTACCTCTAGGTCAGGATGGTAACAAAGAATTAACGAAGATAGTCCAGAAATATTCTGCCTTAAGCAAAGATGAATATGGAATCTTATTCCTGCCTCCCTTTTTTGAAGAAAGAACCAACATTGTTGGAACTTTAGGTAAGACTGAAGAAGGCGTGAATATCTGCAGAACAGTCTTCGATGCTAAGATCATGACTGCAACAGGTGATGATTGGGAAAAAACTCTATTCAATCGCATACTCGAGAGGTTTTCCTATTATACTTCAAAGATGGTCTCTGATGACAAATCAAGCGCTATGGATGGGGAGTCACCTTATTACAGCGACCTTTTTTCATATTTGACCGACCTCAAGATGATTCACACTACAACCAAACGTGGATCACCATTGAAAAGTTTCTCAAGTTCTTTGATTAGAATGGCTGAAAACTACCCTAAGTCACTCCTCAGTCATGTTAAGGAACTAACGACTGAAAGTAATATAAAACCAAGTAAAGCCAGAATCATTGTTGTATGGAGAAGGAGCAACTATAATGTTAGACCCGATATTGAAAAGACTTCTTCTGAATTCATCAAAACATTGCAAGATATATATGTCGATGTCCAAACAGTTTCCTTCAGAGAATTAGAACAGAAGAGATTATTTCCATCACTCTCGAAAAAAACATCATTCTTCATAGCATGTTCAGATGAAGACTCTAAAGTCCTTGAAGACCAGATTAAAAACGGAGGACAAGATATAAAGACTATTAGAGCGACATTACCACCGTCAACGTTGAGATAGAATGCCAGACTTGAAAGTCGGAGTCATAGGAGTTGGAGGATGGGGAAAGAACCATCTGCGGGTCCTGAATGAAATGAAGGCCTTGGACGCAGTATGTGATTTGAACGAGGAAAGAGTTAAAGAATACTCAACAAAATATGGAATAGAAGGATATGTTGAGATAGACCAGCTTCTAAAACGCGATCTTGACGGCATAATCGTTAGCACCCCGACAAAAACACATTTTCAAATTGTCTCAAAAGTTATAGATAATGGAAAGAACGTTTTGGTAGAGAAACCGTTTACATACGATATAGAAGAGGGAGAGGTACTCTCCAGAAGAGCAAAGGAAAAGAAAGTCATTCTTACGGTCGGTTTCATAGAAAGGTTTAATCCAGCAATGCGAGAAGCCAAGAACCTCGTTGACAAAGGCATGATAGGAGCGCCGCTCTATCTGCTTTTTGTCAGGGAAAACAGATGGCCGGCTCATATATTAGATGTCGGCATAATACTTGATACTTCAATACATGATATAGACTTGTCAAGATGGTTCTTTGGAAAAGATCCGACAATGGTTTTCGCAAGAAATGGAAAGTTCGGAGTCGACCGCGAAAGAGTAAGCGCATTGACTCTAGGATTCCCAGATGAGAGGTCGTCACTCATTATTTCAAATTGGATAACGCCGAGAAAGACAAGACAACTCGAAGTTGTTGGTGAAAATGGTATTGTTTCACTGGACTTCATAAGTCAGGAAATCAAAATCGATTTAGAAGACAAAACTATAACTCCGAGAACCAGATACGAAGAACCACTCAGTTTAGAACTAAAGCATTTCTTGGAGTGTATCACGTTAAACAAAGAGCCAACAGTCAGTGGGAATGATGGAGTCAAAGCTACGAAAATTGCACAAGCAGCAATGGCTTCAGACAAACTCGGCTCAGCAATATTCCTAGAATTATAAGAAAAACAGTAAAATAGGCAATCAACGCAACTGTGAATATGAGTTAAATGGACAGGACTGCGATTAAGCATATTGGAAAAGATGTGAAGATGGGGAAGAATGTAAAAATATGGCACTTCTCATATATTGGAGATAATACTGTAATAGGAGATAATGTCATGATAGGTTCCCTTTGCCATATTGACTACAACGTTAGAATAGGTAATAACGTTAGAATAGAAGGTTCTACCTATATCCCGCCTCTGACAGTAATAGGTAACAACGTTTTCATAGGACCCGCGACAGTTATCACAAATGACCCTTATCCACCCAGCGCAAAAATGGGAGGTGTAATCGTTGAGGATGATGTAATAATATGCGCAAGGTCGGTTATCAGGTCTGGCGTAACACTTGGGAAAGGCTGTGTAATAGCCATGGGGTCAGTTGTGACAAGAGATGTTCCACCTCATAAACTAGTCATGGGTTGCCCGGCAAAAGTTGTATATGACAGAAAAGAATATGATAATAAGAGGAGAAATTGGGAGGAAAAAGGTTCTATCTGAGAATACTCCTTCTCGCAATGTAGTTTCTCATTAGAAGCAAGGAAAGTAACCAAGCTGACGATAGAATTGCTGAAAACAAGACTTTTAGAAAACTAGAAACTAGTCTACCGAGAAGATCATTTGATATTGGAGGAAAGGGAACTATTAGGATGAAAATGGCATATGTTAAAAGTAAAAGTGTAATCCAAGAGAACGTGATTAAGAGAAGCAAGTACGTGTAGTTTTTCAACCTTCTCACGCTTCTATCAGTAGGGAGGTAACAACTGCAAGTATTGTGCTGTAAACGAACAAGAGGATTATCCTGTTTGAAGCTTGTCTTTCTGACATGGGGCCATCAGCAACTACCAGACGAGCGAGAGTTACAGGTGCAGTCTTTTCTTTTGAAGCAACCAGCATGCCATCATCATTTAGTTGGACAGGTCGGACTTTTATCGACCTGTGTTCGATTATCCCCCTTATACTAGCTAGGATATAGAAGCCATTCAATATTGCAGGTACAAACGCTATTAATGATGGAACCTCCGTTTTAGTGATTATCGCACTAACCCCGAAAAGAGCGCCTAACGTCAAGCTTCCAGAATCCCCTGCAAAAATCCTTGAGGGATACCTGTTGAATATGAAGAAAGCTGAAGAAGAACCTAACAAGAGTAGAGGGAAGACCATATCCTCAAGATGCCCATAAAGCAATAGCGGAAGAATTTGAGCGAAAGCGAGCACGGTGCATGTTCCGCTCAATGTTCCATTATAAACATCTACCATGTTTACGGCATTTGCAATCACAGGAACAACAAGGAGTATCAAAAGGGGATATACGATTGTGAGTCTAGTGGAACCAAATATAGGAAAGAGAATATGGGAGTCATAAACCCCAAATAAGAGCAGTGGAAAAGATCCCAAAAGTGTCAAAGCAGTCTTCAGTTTTCCACTTAAGACTTTAATATCGTCAATAATACCCACTGAAAAAATAATTGCAACGGTTGATAGTACTGCGAAGTATTTAATCTCTTTTGTGAAAAGGAAGAGTATGAGTAAGGGCAACGAGATTCCAACAAATAGTGCAGGACCAGCAGGTTTCGGAACCAGCGGCTTATCCTTCTTATGATAATCCACCACGAGAAAATTTCTCTTTTTCAGATAATTGATTGATAAGACTATTAATATTATCGTGATAACAAAGCCAGCGACAGTCGAAGCAAGTACATAGTATAATGATACCAAGTCTGTTCTAGACTTTAGGTTTAAATTCAGACACTTATTAAAGATACGCTCAGAAGGCAATGAATCACATACAATGGACAGGAAAAAGCCTGAAGATACTAGATCAAAGAAAACTTCCCACACAGGTTAGGTATAGCCATTTAGATGATATTCATGATTGCTATGAAGCCATAGTGTCAATGCAGATAAGAGGAGCACCGATAATTGGAATTGTAGGAGCATTTGGACTGGCGCTTTTTGCGCAAATAATTGACAGCCTTTCAGCAAAAGAAGCCTTAGAAAAACTGGAAAAAGGTGCAGAATACATCTCTAGTGCAAGGCCTACAGCCTACAATCTCAGATACTGCGTAAACTCTGTTTTGGAGTCCCTGAAAGCGCAAAATGACATAAGAGAAATCAAGAAGAAAGCCATAGAAAAGGCGCTTGAACTCATGGAAAAAGAAAAGGAAAATAGTAGGATGATAGGAGAATACGGTTCAAAACTTCTAAGAGATGGAGATACGGTCTTAACACACTGCAATGCTGGAGCACTAGCTACAATCGAATATGGAACCGCTCTAGCTCCAATAAGGATAGCGACAGAAAAGGGAAAATGTATCTATACCATAGTCACCGAAACCAGGCCAGCTCAGCAAGGAGCAAGACTTACTGCATGGGAACTGAACCAAGATGGAATCCCAGTAACTCTAATCTCAGACACTGCAGTAGGACATGTAATGAAAAAAGATATGGTTGATAAAGTGATTGTCGGAGCCGATAGAATCACAGCAGAAGGATACGTTTTCAACAAAATAGGAACCTACCAAATCGCAGTTTTGGCGAAAGAACACAACATACCTTTTTATGTAGCAGCCCCATCGTCTACATTCGATTTAGAGATCAAGGAGGACGAGGTTGTCATTGAAGAACGTGATTCATCTGAAATAACAATAATTGGAGGAAAGAGAATCGCACCAAAAGGCATAAGAATATTCAATCCAGTCTTCGATTGCACACCACCAAGCATTGTAAAAGCAATAATAAGCGAGAGGGGAACAATCTATCCACCATTTAGAGAAAACATAAGGAAAGCATTTTCTAACCAAGGCAAATAGAACATAAAAGAGTTATCTGGACCCGTAGCCCAGCTTGGAACAAGGCATCGGCCTTCGGAGCCGAAGATCGTGGGTTCAAGTCCCACCGGGCCCGCCTCATTGAGTCTTTGAGGTAGAGTGCAAATTAGTGGGTTAACAACCGTATTGTCAAACTTGTTAACTTCGCTAACAAATCTTATTGTACATTGTGAGAAAATAAATACTGCCTTAACATATTAGACGAGTCAGCTAAGGAAATTTCCCGCTACATGACGATCATGGTCAGAGTCGAGCGCACCTTATCTAGGCGTCTGATCTTCCATGTTGCAATGTCCTTTACCTTATCCATCGTTTCCGCTCCTATTTTGGCTATGATATCGTAAATGCCGTAGACCATGTAGACTTCTTTTACGCCTTCAATTTTCTTCAATCCACTGACTATTTCTTCTTCAGATCCCAGGTCCGCGTTTATCAAAACAAATGCAATTGACATTTCTGAATGTAGGGTAGGGAGAAGGCAATATCAACTTTTCACGCTTCTTCCCTCATGTATCTTCCCGTGTGAAGTTTTGCAGTCACCCCCTTAGAACCCCAGTAACTCTCCCAACGTGTGTGTGGCACGGAATCCTTCAAAACACATAAAGTTGAGAAGATTGCGCGCCTAAAACTACTACTTACTCGCCTACCAACCTTAATTATTATATTGTTTAAATCCCTGCAATCAAAATCCATTTCAATAAGTCAGCTTGTTCAGCTATGCATAGTGTTATCAAGACCTTAATCTCCTTTATCTATCGTCTTCGAAATTAGTGACTTCCATCATGATACTTATTCAAGTTCCTTTATCTTTTATAGAAAAGCATGGTTAGCGCTTACTTGTAGATCGATAAAGTTTGGTTTCTATGCTGATATAACAATATGGCGTATAAGAAGTATGAGTATGACAATAACTATTACGGATAAACCGTAGTATATGACGGCTTCAAGGCGTTTTCGCAAATCCACCATCTCTTAATGGCTTTTTTTATGTGCCAAGAATGCTCAACCTTTTTTTGATTTGACTTCTGATCTATTTAACCATTTCCCGATTTTTGCTCTTTAGTGAAGGTTGGCTGGTAGAAGAAAAAGGTAGACAATCACTTCGTTACCTATTTGCAGAAGTGGTTTCAACTCCCTTGTTGTTCCTTGAACTGCATCCTGTAGAATGAGCTGTATAGACCATTCAACTTCATCAGCTCAGCATGCGATCCTTTCTCTACAATTCTTCCCTGATCTATGACCAAGATCTCATCACACAGCCTTATCGTTGAAAGTCTATGAGCTATTATGATGGCCATCCTGTTTTCAAGAAGCTTCTTCAATGCGTTCTGCAACACTAGCTCGGTGTATGGATCAATGCTCGAAGTAGCCTCATCCAGGATCAATAGCTTGGGATTCATTAGAAGAGTTCTTGCGAAGCTTATCAGTTGCCTCTGTCCTATCGAGATATTCGATGAACCTTCTTCTAAAACATAGTCGTATCCTCCGGGCAGTCTCATTATGAATTCGTGCGCTCCCACGGTTTTGGCTGCCTGAATTACCTCCGCGTCAGATGCTTCAGGCTTTCCAAATCTTATATTATCTGTTACGCTCATGGGAAAGAGGAAGGAGTCCTGAAGAACTGTGCTCATGTGCTGGCGGAGAGACGCAATCCTTATGTCCTTGACATCATGCCCGTTAACGAGCACTCTCCCTCTGACGGGATCATAGAACCTCTCCAGAAGATTTATTATTGTGCTCTTGCCCGCTCCTGTGGGTCCGACTATTGCCAGTTTCTTTGATCCTTCTAAGTGCAAGTTTATGTCGTGTATGACTGGATTTTTAGGGTCATACCCGAAGGTGACGTTCTCAAATCTCACCTCATCTATGGTCTCAATTTCTATAGCTTTGTCAGGAGGTGGATCCATCACTTCAACTTTGGTATCTATGAGATCGTAGATTCTTTCTAATGCAGACATACATGATTGATATTGGTCATATGCTGTAAGGAAGGTAGTGACGGGCATGAAATAGGCGAATTGGTACTCCAAGAATGCTGCAAGTACTCCTAAATTGATCGTTCCATTTATAGCTAGCACTGAACCGTACCAAAGTATCAGTATTGTCCCGATTATCCTTATGAACTAATACTAATGGTTGGTATACGGTTGAGATCAAAATAGTCCGCTTGTATGAGTCAACGGTTTTTTTGTTGATTTCATCGAATCCTTTTGCAGCATCATCTTCTTTTACAAGTGCCTTTATAACTTTCATTCCTGAGCAATTCTCCTGCATCTTGGCTATTAGACCTGCAAGGTTTGTGAGGGTTTGCCTATACTGTCTTCTTGACCATCCTCCAAGAAACCATGCCATAATTACTGCTACTGGAAGAATCGCAACTGCAAGCAGAGCAAGTTGCCAGTTAAGGAAGAATATTATTACTAACGAGCCTAAAATTGAAGCAACATCTGTGATCATCGCTGTTAATCCAATTCTTATGAATATTCTCACCTGGTTTGAGTCGGTGGTCGGCCTCGACATTATCCTCCCAATCTCGCCTTCCGAGAAATATTTGAGGGATATCTGCTGCAATTTAGCCGTGCATTGATCCCTTATGTTCATGACGGCATTTTCTCCGACGACTCTCATCTGATATGTCTGAACGTACTGGAAAAAGTAGGTTCCCAAAGTTACCAGAATAAATATGGGAATCCACCAGATGAACGCCGAGAGATAAGAAGTATTATGATTCAGGATTGTAGGTGTTATTATGTCGTTTATAGCTATCAGGTGAAGATATGGCGAGACCAGCCCCGTCAATGCACCTCCAGCAATTGAGATTGCGCCGAAGATCAAGTTCCTTTTGTAAGGTTTCATGTATGCATAGAATCTAGCGATTAGAACTCTGTCTCGAACTCTCCTCTTCTTCGTCTGCTCTACCTTTGTTGAAAAAGTGTCATGTCCTTCTGACATTCTGACGGTTCTTCTGCCATCTACTTTGTAGCCTCCAATATCTCTTCAGCGGTCTTTTCAAGGAACTGAGTTTCGTATATTCTCTTGTATATCTGCCCCTTAGCCATCAGTTCGCTGTGTGTTCCAAACTCGACGATTTCACCTTTGTCGAGAACCATTATTTTATCGGCATTCTTTATTGTTGAGAGTCTCTGTGCGATTATGAAGCATGTTCTGCCCTTCAGAGCTTCATCGATAGCCTCTTGGATCGCCTGTTCAGTCTTGGCGTCTACAAATGATAGTGAATCGTCTAGGATCAAGATTCTTCGGATTTGCTACGAGCGCTCTGGCAATTGTGAGTCTCTGTTTCTGGCCACCAGAAAGAGTGACTCCTCTCTCACCTACACATGTGTTGTATCCTTCTGGAAGTGTTTCTATGAAGTCATCTATCCTTGCCATCTTCGCTGCAGATTTGATTTCTTCCATTGATGCATTGTCTCTTCCAAATGCGATGTTACTTCCTATCGTGCCTGAAAACAGGAATACATCTTGAGGAACTAAACCTATCTGTCTTCTCAAAGATGAAACCTTGAAATTCCTAACATCTATTCCATCTATCAGTATGCTGCCTGAGTTGACATCATAGAATCTCGGAATAAGGTATACCAGAGACGTTTTTCCAGTTCCAGTAGCTCCCAGGATAGCTATTTTTTCACCCGGATTAGCTTTGAAACTTATGTTCTTCAGGATAGGGTTGTCCTCAACATATCCGAAAGTCACGTTTCGGAATTCAACTTCGCCTTTGTCTATTGCGATATCTATTGCATCAGGCTTGTCCGCAACATCTCCAGGCATATCTATTATGTCGAAGACCCTTTCAGCACCTGCGGTTGCGTTACTCAGAGCGCCTACCCACATGCTGAAGTCACGAAGAGGAAAGGACACTCTCAGAATGTATCTCGCGTAGAGCAAAATCAAACCTAATGATAATCCTAACGCTAATATCATGTTCGTTCCATAGAAGTAGACCAATGTGATGCCCAGCGTGAGGATGGCTGTTGCGGAAGGCATGTATATTGCTTGAATTTTACCTGCTCTGATCGCTATGTCGGTGAACCTTTTAATGATAGCTCTATCGCCTTCCTCCATCTCATCTTCTCTTTGAAAGATTCGGACGTTCTTCATTCCTATGATGTTCTGTTGCACGTAAGTACCGATTTTGCCTAAAATCAGCTGCGTCTTCCTGAAGAGCGGCATCGTCAGCAAGAAGTTCTTGGTTTGAGTATAGAATATGAAAGGTACAGGTATCAACGCCAATACGCCCATCGTTGGATTTAACGTGAAACATACCCAAAATATGAAAATGAATGTAAAAACAAGATTAGTTATAACGCTCAGCCATGTTCTGAGAAAATTGTCAACAAATTGCATGTCTTGTGTTGGTCTTGAAGTGAGATCTCCTACCGAATTGGTGTCAAAAAATGAGAATGATTTTCCTTGAAGTGACCTGTAATAGTCACTCCTCATATCTCCCATCACCATCTGTGCGACGGTGCCGTTGAAGTACACTATTAACCAGTTGACTATTCCGAAGCCTATCACTGCGAGTAGAATATTTAGTAGCAAACCCGAAAGTAGCGCAATGTTGCTGGTGACTGGGGGGTTGGAGCCAATGACAAAATCTATGATTTGCGAAGTGTACAGAGGCTCAAGAAGAAATAAGTATGATCTTAAGAGCGCTAAAGCGGTTATGAAAACGAGGATGTGCATGTAAGGCTTATGGTACCTGAGGATCCTCCGAAAAACCTTTATTTGGGTAGATAGAGCTTTTGGGTTCTCCTCAATCGAATCGATGTATTCAAGGATCGGTTTAGCTACTGCCACAAGAAAGCACTTCGCAATCTCCTCGTTGGTGTAGTTTAAATTTTTTTCTCTCAAAAAACGAAGCAGTCACTTACTGAGTCGCACGCGCAAAATAAACGAAAGCATGCAAACTGAAATTATATAATTTTTCTTTGTAACAAGACGTTTTATAATGCTAGAATCGTGATATTGAACTATTATGTTGGAAGTTTCAAAAACAATGTTTAGTAAGAGAAAAGCAAAAAATAGGAAGAGAAGACTATCTATGAATTCTTTCTTATTTCTTCAGTTCAATTACCAGATTGTGAGAGTCAGTTTTTCCTATGTTCTCAGCAGAATGGCTTTGGGCTTCCAAAAAGACTACTTGACCAGGCTTCAGTTCTATATCACTAGCTTTTCCATCTTCTGAAGTAATTCTTACTTTTGAATTGGTAAACGCATAGAGGATATGGTCAGGATGTGTATGCGGTACTGCCTTGTCTCCCGGCTTAAACAGGAGGTCTAACACGCGTACCCTCCCGTTTTCAAAGAGTGTCTTGTACACGTTGGATGCTACTATTGCAGGGTCTTTCTTTTTGTTTATTGATACCATTTTTATTCACCTTGCTTGATGTGAGATTAGCGTTTCAGATAAGAGTTTCCCGAATATATTCGGGATATAACAAATATTAACTTATAGATAATATTGTGGATGTATTGAAATGATCAAGATTTGAGGTGTTAAACCATATTTCTTCCATATCTTCGAAGTTTTCAGTTAGTGCTCATTAAAAACAGACGACCTATAATTTTATTAAAACAAGAAAAAGCTGGCTCAAAATCAAAAGAGCATAATTCTCTCATACTCCAAAACTTTACTAACATAGAAAGTGCTCTCAATTAGGTTGATGAATCAGTTGATCAAGGAATTATCTACATAAAAAAACATTATAGATTAATCAATATGTAATGGAATTGGTTTCTTCTGTGTTGCACAAGAGTTCTTCAAACAGGTTGAATATGATCGTTGAATGTGTTATACGCATGGATATAATACTTACATCATGTTAATGATGCCGTATGTAAATTAAGGGGGCTTAAACCCTTTTAGGTATAAGCCCCACCGGGGGCGCTATTATAACGGTTTAAATAGGATTTCTTATTATTATTCTTATTCTGTGAAGTCAAACTAAAGAAAAACTTTTTATCGAACTTAGTTAATGATAACTTTGAGGGAGTTCTGATATGCCTATATTTTTGGTGATTTCGAGGCACACGCCAGAAAATTGTCCGATGAACAATGAGAAAGTAAGAAAAGCTGCCATGAACGCGTGGTCCAAATTGGAAGAAATAGCGAAGAAGTATGGAATAAAGACCATTTGGGCAGGAAGTGTCCCAAATGAACATCTGAGCGTCTACATTTACGATGTACCAAGTCTCGAAGCGTGGAATAAAGCAGGTATGGACCCAAATATTATGGCTGTGCTGTCAACTGAAACAGCTGAAGTCAAACTGGCTATGAGCATGGAAGAAAGCATGAAAATGCTTAGAGCCATCAAATAGCCTCAAACCCACTCCTCTTTTTTTGTCAAATCAAGAATTAATTTATCAATTTACTAATTTATTTAGATCGTATTAGTTTCTTTTCTATTTCATCTAAGACGGGTAAAAGGGCGATAATGAACTCTTCAACTATACTTTTTTCTACCTTCTTCTTTATCTTGCAAGTCAGAACACGTTCATAATTGACATTCCCGTTTAAGTTTAGTTCTTCCTCTAAGAATAGAGATTCAGTTCTGCTTAACATCATTTACTCCATCACCTTACCATTATCAAAAGGTCTTTCCTGCGATTTTGTGCGCATGTATATACCTCTTACTAGTCTTAAATTAACCAAGTCATAGACGTCTAATCTATTATGTTTAGAAGGTGGAATTACGACTATGCTTGCTAATTGACATAAAGCCTCTAGGAAATGCCCCAGAGCTTTATTTATCTCAAATAGGCCATTTTGAACAAAAATATTAATATAATGAACGATTTAGTATTTTTGTGAACGCAATGCCCAGGATCATACAACCGGATTCCTATGACATGGTATTCGGTCTCTGGATGGAAGGCTGCTCTTACCGGAGGATATCAGAGAGAACGGGCGTAAGCACGGGCAAGATATCGCAGATAATCAGATTCAAAAGGAGCAGAACACTTGACTTGGATAATCTGAGAACCTTCAACCTTAACATTCAGAATAGGAAGATGTCTCTTACTGATTTAGAACACGCATCCAACCTACTTAACAAATTAAACGAATCGGGCCTCAGCTTATCGATATACCTTCCTGTATAAAGCTGTGCGAAAAATATGATGATGAAGCTGGAGCAGTTCTAGCCTATGATGCACGTCCACTAAACCTCGAAGTCGTCTTGGCAAACGTTACTATGTTATTGTAGAGAAGCTTGAAGTAATACGTCGGCGAAGGCACTACTCCTCCGCCGCCGCCGCCGCCTCCAGCTCCTCACTCGTCGTCGTGATGATGAACTCTACTACACCCACCACCCCACCTGCCGCCGTCGTCATGCCACCTCCCAGTCCGTCGTCATGCTCACCACCCACCACCGCCGACGTCCAGCGCCGCCGTCGTCATCGTCGTCGTCCACAGCCCAGCGCCCGACCTCGCGGCGGAGCACCACGTCGTCGTCGTCGTCGTCGTCCGGCCACAGCCGACGACGTCATCCACATCCTCCGCCGCCAGCCGACGACCACCGACCTCACCGCCAGCGGCGGCCACCACTCACCACCACGCCCGACCACTCGTCGTCGTCGTCATCCACCATGCTCGCCGACCACGTCGTCGTCGTCACCGCCGCACGCCGGCCACGTCATCCTCCGCCTCGCCGGCCACCCGACGTCACCACCTGCGCCCGACCCACGTCGTCGTCACGTCGTCGTCGCCGACCTCGGCCACGCCGACCTCGCCAGCTCGGCCACGACGACGACGTCGTCGACCTCGCCGCCAGCTCCACCCCCCCCCCCCCCCGCCGACCACCCCCCCCCCCCTGCTGCCGCCGCCACGCCGCCGCCACCTCCACCGCCGCCGCCGTCGTCGTCGTCACGCCACCTCACCGCCGACCGCCAGCCAGCGCCCGCCAGCGCCCTCGCCGCCAGCGCGGTCCGCCATCAGCCGACTTCGCCGCCACTCCGCCGACGCCGTCGTCGTCGTCATCCACCTCACCGCTCCGGCCACGTCGTCGACCACCTTCACCACGTCATCCAGCTCACCACTCGGCCACCTCGCTTCACCACCTCCGTCGTCATCGGCCGCCAGCCACGTCGTCGACCTCACCGCCGCCGTCCACCGACCACCTTCCACTCACCACCCACCCTCGGCCTCCGACGTCGTCGTCGGCCACCACTCGCCGTCCAGTCGTCGTCCGGCCACCCGGCCACGTCGTCGTCGTCGTCAGCCAGCTCGTCGTCGTG
>CAVXDT010000002.1:0-18194 GCA_963760525.1 Nitrososphaeria archaeon | reverse complement strand
GAAAGGTGTGAAAGAAATTATTATGGCAATTAAAAGTTCAGTTGGTGAATTAGAGTATTGAATATGTGGTTTGCAATCCTGTCCAATCGAAATCGTCTCCGTCTACCACCCAACATACTACCGAGGAATCAGCGGCATTCTGTTCGCTCTCGGCATTGTCACAGTAGTCATTACCCTCATACGCACCCCTCGGAGGGTTCTGCCCCCTTTTAGGGGAATGAAGGGATTCCGGTTGGCGTGTTTGCAATTTTACGGACTAACCATCAATAAGCAACTTAGAAAGGTCGTGCGGTCTCCTCTTGAATTTTATTCTCTCGGCAATCGCTTGGGTGACTAATGGGAGAGCTATGGTCGCGTCACAAAAACATTGGACCCACTTCCCTTCAGCACTTACCTTACCCCAGCTTATAGCTTCATCAAGGGTTGCGCCAGATAGCCCTCCCCACTGCGGAGAATCCGTTGTAATCTGGATTGCGTATTTGTGTGGGTAGTAATACTCCCCCGATTCTTCGTGGAACGCGCCTCCCTTTCGCAATGGCTTCTTATTTTCAAATTGAAGAGATGCCGAGACGGCTAGCAGTTGTATTAGGTCTTTGGGCACACCACCTCCAATGTAAACGACTCCTGTCTTGTTGACGGCGCGAGCCAGTCCCATGAATTCTGTAAAATCCTTAGCAAGGTCCAAGATTATGTCGTGACTACGATTCTTCGCAAGCAATATGGCATCGCCATAAGCACTGTCAATAATGGCAGGACAAAAGATTGGGACTCCGTTCTTGGCAGCAACAGCAACTATGCTGTAGACGCCCTCATGATAAAGCCACTCTCCAAACTGATACAAGAATTCCCTAGTGGAATAGCGATGATTTGGATTCAGCTTCGCTATGAATTTGGCTATCATTTCGGTCATCTCCATGTAATCTGATTCTCTTCCATAGACATCATAATATCGGTTTACGTCTGTCTCCAGCAACTCCCTATCATCAACGCGGTGGTCACCTTGCCAGTATTTGAATCCCATGGCTTCAACGATGTCTTCGGATATGTTAGCCCCAGTCGCGACGAGAAGATTCCACGTAGTGGTTTTCGATCAGCCAGTTGATTATCTTCCATTGTCCCGCAACACTCAATGACGCTGCATAGCCCATGATAATCGTGACATTCTTATCATTAATCATCTTCTCCCAAACATTTACCACCTCGCCTAATGTTCTCCCTTGAAATCCTGTCTGACTCATCTCAGATAGTAACTCTGATACACTCTTTGCGGAACGTGTCTCAATGGACTTTACCGCCTTGGAGAAATGGGCATCTTTCATATCAACATCATTCTCAGCTACCAGAACAACTCTCCAAATATATATAGCTAATTGAACTTTCAATGAAAGTACCAGATCCCTTAGTCACTTTTGCAGCCATTCTCTATCACCCATCTGATCGTCTCTTCTATTACGGTGCCTTCAATGCCCACGAAACTATGATCTGACTTATGTGAAATGAATTTACTGAGTTCATTGGGTTTCCCATATTTCTCTGAGACAGAAAATGGTACAGCTGTGTCTTCAGTGCCATGTATAGTCAATACAGGTATTTTCAGTCTGGTCAGTAATTCATATGGTTTAATTTTCTCAAATTCATCTATCAATTTCTTCCCAAAAAAAGTAAATAGGTGTTAAAGAATTTGGTCTTCTTTTATCTTCAATTCTATTTACTGTTCGTCAATACCTTCTGTCAGGTTTGAAACCGACCAAAGGTCTTATTCTTGCCTTTTTCAATCTTTCTACAACAGGAGGATACAGGATCACGTACATCTGCCAATAATGTCACTGTGAGCATAGTTTCAAGCAAATGTCTGACTTTTTCTTTAGACGTTGAATTTTCCATGTTTTCTCGAAGGGTGATAACTTTGCCTGTTTATTATTCTAATGTTTCGATAAGGTAAATATAAACCTTACATAAATAGTGACTTCAAAATAACTTTATAACGATTCTTTTCTTTTTCTTGCCTATTTTAACATCCTCTTTATGATGCCCACGAACAGGGTAATGCTGACGAAGCTGATAATTTGCTACAATTTATTCAAGAAAACAGAATAGAGATTCCAGCATAAGTCTTTAAAGCGTTCAACTTAATATCTTGTCGGGGTTATTTCCTTGGATGCTGCGGTAAAAAAGGCAATTTGGCTTTTCTTGGTCCTGTTCCTTACTTGGCAAGTCATTTATTTTGTTGCTTTGGTTTTTCCAATTCTATACGACTATTGGATGTTTGCATATCTTGGGGTTTTTGCGGTAGCAATTTGTTTCTTCGTTTTGGATAAACAGAAAATGGGCGAATTAGGACTCAAGAAGACCAAAATTTGGAAAGCAAGCATTATTATTGGTTTAGTTTTTGCAGTAGTCTATAACATTTACTGGGTCGTATTGGGAACTCCAATATTCTCCATCGCGTTCTGTACGAATTGTATCTCATGGAATCTTTAGCATTCCTTACAACCTACTTTTCGCATTAATAGTTGGTCTTGTTGAAGAAACCACTTTTAGAGGATACATCCTCAGAAACCTTAGCAAGACATATTCAAACACAAAAGCAATCATATACTCCTCCATGCTTTTTGGACTCTACCATCTTTCATTAATATTGGCTTTCACATCAACAACATCAGTTTTTGACACTTTCACCTATTGGGTCCTCTTTGTGCTTGCCGCCATACTAATAGGAGTCTTTCTCGGCTACTTCTACATATACACACAAAAATCAACAATTGGACCAATAACCTATCATTCATCTTCCATATTCATTGAAAGCCTAATACCTTACACTCTTGCAACGTCTCAGTTAAACGGCCATCTATTTACCACGACAATCTACATCCTATTTATTCCACTCTCTTATTTTCCTTCTCAAAAGCAAAAAGATGACAAGAAACAATTAAATGAAAATTATCATCCCACTTTCTTAGACCTGCTATCCATCTACAATAGGCTATGAAGGAGTTGGATGGCTCAGTAACATCAAAAATTCAGGAACTGGAAGGTATCATCTGGGACATAGAACAAAATTTAAGCTGGCTGATGCAGGCCCGGTTACCAGAACATCCTCAACCAAATAATGAAAATTATCACGAGTCAAAATCAAATCAGAAGATGCTTGGATTATTTCTTCATCAGCCAAGGAAATAGATAAGATCTTGGTCTTAATTGAGGAATCAAGTCATCTAGTCCTACGCTAATTTCCTTCAATGAATCATTCTATCTTATGCTAAAAAGAGCTTACCATAGTGGTTCTAGCTATTCGTATTTACAATGGGAGGTTCGCGAGATTTTGTGAAAGTTAAGTAAATTTTCCGCTACATGACGACCATTGTCAGAGTCGAGCGCACCCTGTCCAAACGCCTGATCTTGCAAGTTACAATGTCCTTTACGTCTTCCATGGTTTCTCCCTCTATTTTGGCTATGATATCATAACCACCATAGACCGTATAGACTTCTTTTATGCCTTCAATTTTATTTAATTCGCTGACTATTCCCTCTTCAAATCCTAGTTCCGAGTTTATTAACACAAATGCTACTAGCATTTCTGAATACAGGCTTGGAAGAAGGCAATGTTAACTTTTCCTCGGACTGAATTGCTCTGAATAACTTTGCACAGACTATGAATATCTATGTCTTCATCTATTCAATTCGATCTCTGATTGGTTGATGGGAGCATGCTGGCAATGACTGACAAGAAGGTATGTACTTAGAGCGCTATTCGAGCGACTTTGCAACCAGCGGGTGAACCAGATTGTATAGCATGTACGCTATAGCCCCTGTCAAATCATTTGCTCTGGGCTTGGAGTTCGTCTCCTTGGCGCTTATTCTCTTCATTTTATTGGAAATGCTGGATTTGGATGTGAAACATAAGAAACTCTGGGACAAGATGAGTGGAAGTCCATTAAGTCGCCTTCACGCGATTTAAATTGCAGGCTTCTCTATGGAGGTAGCTCTTTTCCACAGTAGGCGCAATACTTTGTGTTAGGGGCTACTACAACTCTGCCACAGTTGACGCAGAATCTCTGAGATAAAGGTTGAACCGTCATCGGCGGTGTCATCGATTCACCCAGTGCGTGGAGAAGGAAGAAATGCCACCAATTATGCGCCGAAGAATAGCCTATATTCCAAGTATAGCTAGTGCGCGCTTTAGCATATTTCCCTATCTCAATATTTCTCACCGTCATCCACGCAAAAATCACCAGTATTATTCCCGGGATGAACAGCAGCAAGAAGACGATAGCTATCAGGATGGAGGGGAAGGCGAAACCTATGTTAGGTGCATAGATAAAAAAGCCAATGACGAGTAAGCCTATGAAACCAGCTGCGGTAGCTAGCAGGTAAAATATGAACCCGATAAAAGCATAAGTTCTAGCACTCCCTACTGTTTGATTATTCAATTAAATCGTATTAGATATGGGTAGAAAGCTATTAAGCTTTCTGATTCTGCTAACATAACCAATATTCACAAAACTCAGATATATTGTTATTAATATCAAGCTTTTAGATACTGAATAAATTATTTGAATTTGAATCGGACTGCATAGTATAGGAAACCCTAGCTTTTCGACCTACTGCTTTCTCGCTTCTCGGACTTGCGGAGTCGGTTCAGTTCGGCTATCTTCTCCTTGTATTCCTTTTTCTTCTTCTTATTTCCTTGTGCGCGCGCTTGGTCGTATAGCTTCTTCAGTTTCTCTTCTTCTAGCGCGTAATGGGGCATCTTCGGAAATGAGGTCATAGCGCAATAGTTAAGTCTTTCTGAGATGGGTCACAAAACTACCCGCTGAAGTAGTCCTCCTTGTTGTAATTACTTAAGATCACAGCATAATTTCTATTTATCAAAAATGGGGGATCGAGGTAAATGAATGAAACTGAATCACTAGGGAACTTCATCACGTTTAGGCAATCACAACAATGGATGCTGCTGAATACAAGCATGCCGTTATTGGCTTAATTTTTCTTAAACTTGACACTTAATAAAAGTTTACATAAAATCTCAATATCCTTATTTGGTATCTGCACCTAATAATGTACAAATCCCACCGGGCCCGCTATTCTATATACTCTATTATGATATTAGAGATAGAATCGGAGTTGGTACGAATATAGAAAAATGTAAATAATGTGAAGGTTTAGATAGAATTAGATGTCGAATGCGATTGGAACTAGCAACCAGCTTTTGGTGATAGTGGGATCAATTGTAATAATGGGTGTAAGTTTAGGGATTACGATAGGATATATTTCTATTAAAGATTGGATAAGATTGTTCTTTATGGGTCTGCTGTTTTAGCTGTTGTCACCACTGTATATCTTATCTATTCAAGAACACATCAGCCCATGAAATCTAATAAACCCCGAAATACTGAAAATAGGCTTTAGTGGAAAAAAGTTTATCAGAGGGTGAAAGCTGATACTTCAAAAAGCCATGCAGAAGAAAAACGTTCACAAAATAATAGCAAGTAATATAGAGTTACTCATATTTTTCGCAATAATAGTCGCCATACTATTATCCCCTTTCTTATACATCAACCTTTTCGAGTCACCGATGGAGGACGCCTTTGGCGTCGAACTTCTGAATCTATTTTTCAGGGTTCTTATCACTATTCCATCAGGCGACTTTGATGAGGTAACAGGCACATCCCATTTGTTTGGCTAGCCTAGGATATTCGAGAATCGTTTTAACAACTCTTTTACTATTGAGAACAGAAGTACCAAGAATTCCTCTTCATATCCCAACCTAGCGCAACTGGCAGAAGACATAAACTTTGCCCACTTTTTTAACTAACAATCAACAGACAAAATTATATAAAATTAATTCCTTTTTTCTGTACCAGAAGTGCCTTCAATTTTCGTTGTTCTCTTTTCTTCATCTCATAGCGGCGTTTGGGTTTGGGCGTAAGGTTTTATCCCAAACCTTAAGGTAGAAATTGCTTGGTGCGAGAAATCGAAAGCTTTTAAGAATGTGATGTTCTTGTTACGTCGAACAAGTGGTTTTGATGGTTGAGATAAAGGAAATGCCTTATGATGAGAAGTATTCGAGCATGCTCAGTTACTTGAAACAATTGGACGATAATGTTTTGCCTTTTGTAGAGAAAGAGTTGGGCGCTCAGAAAGTCGCTGAGCTTGGGACTATTTGGCAGAATGGGACACAAACTATTCTTGAAGACGCTACTTATGAAGAGAAGTATAACATAGCTTACGGTAACTGGGTGCGAAAATATTCGAGCGCCTTCAATTTCGTAAGTGACAATCTGGGCAAGAACGGCGTTGAAAAGTTCAAAGACATGAGCGTTGAAGCAATGAAACGGAAAAACTCTGGTCCAGCCCTGTTCCTGCTGAAGCTAATGAGGGCAGTTTCGCCACAAACAGCTTTTCGAACATTTGCCAAGCAGATGTCTTATCAATTGCAAGTGACAACGCCCCTCTCCGTTTCGGAGTTATCTGGAAATAGGCTCGTTGTCCATACGAGCCATTGCAAAGTACTTGACTATGCTGACTGTGAAGTCTGTTGCACAGTCAGCTGCCAAAACGTTACTGCTCGCTGGCTAGAAGACCAATTTAAACTGAAGATGACAACGAACCGTCAAGGCAAGAGTTGCACAACAACCATCGATAGGGAGTAACTAGCATTTCTTTTTGAAGTGCCAAGAATTGCTGAAGGAAAATATCTCAAATTGTTGTATGATCTACATGAGAAAAGAGGTACACTCAATGTGAACAAGGATGATCTGAAAGTGAGATTATGTAATGTATGTGATATGAAAGATGACTGCATTAAAGAGGGCCATGAAAGCAAATTAACAGTTTATTGTTTAGAAGGGATTTTCAAAAGGCATTAGCTCTTTCTAAACGCTAAGTGGGCAATAAACTACATCAAAGGTTGGTATGAGAATAGCTTGATAGATCAAGCAGTCATTCAAAGGATTGAAAAGAAATTGGACGAACTTCGAATTGAAAGAGAAATAATTTAGCAGTTAGTATTATTCTCAACAAGCTAATTTCTTAGGAAATCCAGAACTTCCCTGTTGAATTCGCCTCTCATCTCCATAGGGAAATTATGTCCCCCGCCTAACACTTTGACTAGCTTAGCCTTTGGTATAAGGCTCGCAATCACCTCAGATGAAACTGGGTTAATGACTCTATCCTCAGTCCCAGTTATGACCAACGTTGAAGCCTTGATCATCCCTAACCTATCAGCTGCATCATGCGCCAACACTGCTTCAAACTGCTCAGCAGAACCTGTTGATCGCAGAGAACCTGATCGCGATCTTCATTAACGGAAGGATGAAGACTCTGTAAGACCACTTATTGAATACCAAATCCATGATAACATAAGCTAACCTTCGCTGACTCGCCTTATCGTGTGAAGATCTCTCGTAAGCCTCCATTGCCTTATTAATCTCCGAGGAAAACCCGCTCGTCCCATCCCTTCGGGCAAATGTACATGCCAGAACCAGCTTATCCACCCTCTCAGGATGATTAATTGCAAGCTCCTGGGCAATCATTCCCCCCATCGACACGCCGAGGACATGAGCCTTCTCGATGCCTAGGTGATCCATTAAGCCGATCGTGTCATCCGCCATCATTTTGATGGTGTAAGGTCCAGCTGGTTTGTCAGACTTCCCCACACCTCTGTTATCAAATGTGATTGTGCGGTAATATTTCTTGAATACTCCTGTTTGATACCTCCAGTTACTCTGATCTGCGCCAATCCACTGATCATAATCAGGGGTTCTCCTTGTCCCTCAACCCTGTAATTTATGTTGATTCCATTAACGTTCGCCATTGGCATCTCAGACTTTCCCCTCCAATATTACACATTTACTGCTTCCGCACAAGCTATAAGTCCGTTTTCTAATGACCATTGAATCATAAATATAAATTACGACCAGATAAATGTTGATTGTATGGAATATCTGGCTTTGGCTCAAATGTATGAAAAGTTGGAGGGGGTTTCTGCTAAATTGGAGAAGACTGAGATTCTTGCAGAATTTTTCAAGAGGGTCCCAGCTGAAGAATTGCCGAAGATTGTCCTGCTCGTTCAGGGAATTGTCTATCCCAAATTCACACAGATGGAGCTTGGGATAGCAACGCAGATGATGATAAGGGCAGTCTCAAAGGCAGCAGGCTTCAAGCCGGATGAAATCGAGGACAAGTTTGCCAAGATTGGAGACCTCGGTCTTGTCGCAGAAGGGTGCATGAAATCTAGGAAACAGACCACGCTCCTTACAAAAAAGCTGACGATAGATTTCGTTTTCAGCAATCTTCAGAAGTTGGCGACAGTTACTGGTGGAGGCTCTCAGGAAAAGAAGTTGAGCTTTATAACAGAGCTGCTGGCATCCGCAGAACCGATTGAAACCAGGTACGTTGTCAGGACAATCTTGGGAGAATTAAGAGTTGGCGTTGCAGAAGGCCTGATAAGAGATGCGATAGTTCAAGCCTTTCTCGTCAAGGGAGAGATGGAGAAGGAAGAGATGAACAAGGCAACTGAAGCGGTTGACAATTACTACAACATCATCTCTGACTTTGGCGAGGTCGCAAGGATTGCAAAGGAGAATGGAATCAAGGGGTTGAAAAAAATCAGGATACAGATTGGGAGACCGATTCAGGTGATGCTAGGAGAGAAGGCTGAGAGCATAGAGTCTGTTATAAAAGAGTTTGGGAAGATTGCTGCCGAATTCAAGTATGACGGTATGCACGCAGAGATTCACAAGAAGGATGACAAAGTCTGGATTTACACGAGGAGGCTTGAAGACGTGACCAAACAATTTCCTGATCTGGTTGAAGTCTGCAAGAAGAGTCTCAAGGCGAAGGAATGTATTGTCGAGGGTGAGGCTCTGGCAATAAGCTCTAAGACAGGCACACCTCTGCCATTCCAAGTTCTTTCGCAGAGGATTCACAGGAAGTATGAGATAGAAAAGATGAGGAAGGAGATTCCTGTTCAGCTCAAGATGTTTGACATAATTTATTTTGATGGAGAAACGTTCTTCAACAAACCATTCATGGAAAGGAGAAAGATTCTTGAGAAGGTTGTAAAGCCAGCTCCTGACAGATTACAGCTTTCAGAGCAACTGATAACGGATAATGTCAAAGAGGCGGAGAAATTTTACAAGAGGGCTTTGACCGAGAAGCAGGAAGGTCTGATGTTGAAGGTTTTGGAATCTCCATACATCTTCGGCAGGCACGTTGGCACACTCTACAAGATCAAGCCAATCATGGAAACATTAGATTTGGTGATAATTGGCGCAACTTGGGGAGAGGGTTCGAGGGCAAAATGGCTCACCAGTTTTGAATTGGCCTGTAAGGATCCAGACACAGGCAGTTTCTTGGGATGTGGGATGATGTCGACTGGCCTTACTGAAGATGAGTACAAGCAGATGACAGAAATGCTGAGGTCTCTGATAATTGAGGAGAAGGGAAAAACAGTCAAAGTCAGACCGAAGATTGTGATTGAGGTTGGCTATCAGGAGATACAGAAATCACCAAACTATGGGTCTGGAATGGCACTCAGGTTCCCGAGATTCATAAGAGACAGGACAGTTGACAAGTCAGCAGAAGAAGCAGACACGATAGAGAGACTGACAGCACTCTACGAGAGTCAGGGCAAAGCTGGATAATTTTATTGGGCGAATCTTTCAGCTTGGTAATATTCTGTCCTATTTGAAGGTATTCGCACTTAATTATGGTCAGAAACCACCGCTATCATAACGGTCTTTAAGCAGGATTTCCTATTTGTTGAATTAACCCAATGCGCTTAAACTTTGAACGCATGCCTTTTAATGTAATCCTTTTTCCCATCCATCCACAATGAGACCTACCACTTTTCTTGCGAACCATCCCTTAGTCACTTGTTTAGCGACTGACAGCCTATCATAAAGCAACCTATGTTGCTGGATTTTTTCGTCCTTAAACTCGAACACGCCTATTCCCGAAATGTCATGTGATTTCCCACCATCACGCGAAACGCCGTCAAGGACGTGCTCGTAGAAAGCCTTATTCCCCTTCACCATGATACCAATCCCAGCGTCTCTAATCTTTAGACCCGGAGTAGTCTGAGCCTCCCAAGTAAGAAAGCGCTTTGCTTCCTCCTTGCCTTTGAATGTGCCTTCAAGAGCGACCCAGACTACATCTTCCGTAAGAAATGACGACATCTTCTCCACATCCCGTCTCTCATAGGCTTCAACAAAATCACGTATGACATTCACAAGTTTTTCCTCAGACATTTTATTTACACCTCTTTTTTTAGAGTTATGAAAATATTTATAAACTTTCTTATTCAATAGTAATCATATCTTAAACAAAAGTAACCAAGAAATGTTATCTAGCAATATAACACACTTCCTATTGTATCTCTGTATTCGATAATATAGAGTAAACTAAGCTTATATATCAATATGAGATAATTTAGTTGTGACATCGGATAGGAAGAAATACTCAACATTGTTACTTTCAAATACTGATATTGACAAACTGGTAGTCTTCAAAGAAGTTATTGACTCGGTTGAGAAAACTTGGGGTGAAGCCGCTCTTGGAAAAGTAGTGAATCCAGCTAAGCTGGCTTTGGATCTTGGAGAGTTAGGATCTTGGCCGGGAAAATTTGCTTCCATGAACGCGATGCCAGCGTACGTTGGTTGGCTTGATTCCGCAGGGTTGAAGTTTGTAGGAGGCTTCTGGAATAACATCAATAAGGGATTACCCTCTATCTCCGCCTTGATATTGCTTGTCCAGCCAGAAACAGGAATGTTCAAAGCTGTTGTTGAAGGATCGTTGATAACAGCATTAAGAACTGCAGCTCAAAGCATAGTAGGAATGAAGTATCTTGCAAAGAAGGACTTTAGAAGTGTGGGAATATATGGCGC
This sequence comes from Nitrososphaeria archaeon, assembly GCA_963760525.1. GTDB lineage: Archaea > Thermoproteota > Nitrososphaeria > JACIWG01 > JACIWG01 > CAVXDT01. Next base: position 7,305 of record CAVXDT010000002.1, on the reverse strand, counting down.
AGGAACACAGGCGAAATATCATTCGTTAATGATCTCAAAATATTTCCCTTCAAGCGAAATCAGAATATTCGATGTAAGATCAGAAGTGATGCAGAATCTTGTGCGGAGGATTAAAAGAGAAACTGGAGCGCACGTAATAGGCTGCTCGGAACCTAAAGTATGTTCTGAGTCTGATGTAATCATAACATTGACAACCTCCAAAACACCATTTCTTAAAGCAGAATGGCTAAGGAAGGGGCAGCTGATTGCTGCTTTGGGATCTTATCAAGAGGTGTACCCTGAGGCAATAATGAAGGCTAATAAGATTGTAGTGGATAATATCCAGCAGGCATCCCACAGAGGCGCTCTGAAGATACTCTCTGACGGAGGCGGCATAGCCAAAGAGAAAGCTTACGTTACAATAGGGGAGATAGTCGCAGGTCTTAAACCAGGAAGGGAAAACAGCGATGACATGATCTTCTTCGAACCCATAGGTACCGGTATGCTTGACGTTGCCATAGCGACCGTTGTATATAATAAGGCGGTCGAGAGAGGAATAGGAAAAACATTCGAATTTCTAAAACCCTGATTAACTATCTTCGATTAGTCAGTGTGAAACCTTCAGGCAGAAGCCTTCATAGCTCCAAGTGAATCTGAACCGCCCGATTATACTGTTTTCCAGCTTTGGTCATCATATACTCTATCAGGAACACTGTCTTGCGCACCTGAACAAACTTATGAACTGCTAGGCGTTTCTGCCACATGTGCACTCCCCGATAAGTCACTGTAGTCCCGTCCTTAACCTCGACTTTCGACTTCACGGCTGCGACACACAGATCATAGAGTGTTCCTTGCGGAAAGCCCAACTTTTCGTCAAGCAACTCAAGATAATCCTTCGACGTGGCATGGACCTTCCTTGATCCCGTATAGTTGCCCATATCCCTTAGTATACATTACTGTGCTAATCAGCTTTGCCTTACCCTCTTTGGGATATTCGTTTTGTTTTCTTGATGGAGAAAAGCTAGGTGGTAAACTGTTTGTGGGAAATGCTTATTTCAATTGTTCCATCAGTTCCATTAAGAATAGATCAATTCGTCTTCTGCCATCTCGTCCAAAATCGAACATCGTTGTGATCGTCGTGCCTGGAGTCCTAGCTATGACTGTGACTTCTGTCTTATTCTCGTCTATGGGCACTGCATCAATTAAGAGTATTGAACTGTATGACATAAAATGTGATTCCGTCTTCGCTGTGATTTGATGCTTTGCACTGTCAATTTGCTCTATATTCCACTTTAGGCTGGTGAGCACCTTCTGAATGATTTTCCAGACATTGTCTAACGTGAGATCTATCTCTACAGTTTGTTTCTCTTCACGTAGATAAGCCATGCTCGTTCAGTCTAAATTATATTGGAGAGTTTATAAGTCATACTCCAAAGTGTTCTGAGATCCTGCAGGAAGATAGCGTGAAAAAGAAAGCTTAAAGGAAAGGTGGGAAGATGAACTTCCGTGCGTAATAACTTGCTTGATAGACTGTACAGGTTTCCTCCCAGATATGGGCCTGAATGGGGCTCGGGTGGAATATTTGGCTTAAAATACTATAGGAACACACTCTATTTCAACTTGGCGTTCGAGGCTCAAGCCCATTTTGTAAGCGGGGATGGAGACAAGACGTACAACTATGGTCTTGTGGGACCTCAGCCTGTTTCTGGAGGTGACAGCTACAACGCAGTTGATGTAGTGGATGATTCTCTGTATTTTGGCGGATGGGTTCACGCTCCAGCAGTGCTGGAAAGTGGTGGTCGTGCAATTTCCTTTGTCAACAAGTACAGCCATGTCCACGAGTATGATCTTCGGGAGGGTAAGGTCCGGCTTCTCTGGAAGGAAGGCCTCTGTCATCCTACAGACTGGACTGGGGAAGTTTCTGAGATAGTGTACGATCCTGTGAGTGACGCTTTGCTTCTTGCTCGGGCTGACGGGCATGCTAATCGTGGAATATACAGTCTAGATAGGAAGGGAGGCGCAATTTCACAGTTGAGTGGAGACCATGCAGTAAAGGGGACCTTGTTCTTGGATTACGCGTGCTTTGACATGTCCTATATCGGCGATATTACCGGAGTTCAAAGCATGCATCTTTCTACTCGGAAATGGAACAAGCAGCAGTTCGGTGATGTCTCGAAGATGTCAGTTGATGGCGGCGGCGTTCTGAAGCCTTCTGTTGGCTGCATGACATCATCTTATGCGAGGTTGTTCGTCTTCGTCAAAGGCGGTGCTCTTGTCGGAAACCCCATTGAACCCGAAAGAGAACCCATGAAGTTCGTCAGGCTTTTTGATTTTGTCCACTCCGGTTATTCGCCAAGCAGGACGGTAGCGCTGCCTTTGGGAGGCGGAATACTTACATCGTTTAACGCTTTCACTCATGGCTTCATGAACCCTGCGAACAGTGACGAATCTAAGGCAGCGCAGGTAGTTAACACAATTGTGGGACCTTCGCTGCTCGTTTATGTGACTCCTCCGATGGCTCGGATCGTAGGCGTTCTGGGTGCGAGGGTGACATCCTTGGAGAGTTATGGGGACAAGATTCTTGTGGGCACTTCCACCGCAGCTAACCTGGCGAGGTTCGATGCTACTCCAATAGACGTGGGATATAGAGACATTTTACCCCTTGACAACAAGATACTGTTCGGTGCCGCTCCTCCTGTTAGTTTCAGCATACCAGGTCACCGAATAGGCAACTTGACCTGGGGCGGTTTTCCGCTTTTAGGCTACAAAGATGCTCTGATGACCTTCAGAGCGTCAAGAGCGAATAGATTGCATGTTTTCGAATATGATTTTGGCCTTCCTATCCAAGGTGCAGAAGAAGACATACGCGAGCTAAAGCAAGGGAAAAACTTTCTTGACTTGAAAGATTATCACGGTATCATCTCGTTCAGACTTGACGAAGAAGACCAAGACGCAAGAATCAACGTGCATCTTGAATAGATGTCATCCATAAAGCGTTGGAGTGGTCCCGCCATTGATCTTTGAAGTTGAAGTTGAATTCCACAAGGATTTCGTAAAAGTAGAGGGAGACAAGATAACCATTGGCCTGCAAGCGAGGCCTGTCGGAGGAAGAGCTAACAGTGAAATGATTAAGAAGTTGGCAAGGCATTTCAACGTCTCTACTTCCCAAATAAGGATAATGTCAGGTCTGAGAACGAAGAAAAAAGCAGTTGAAATACTATGTTAACGAGTTGACTGAACAACTTTTGCGAAAGGCGGATAATTGTTATTGAATAGGCATGTCTACAATAAGATTCAATAAGAAGTACTAGATGTTGAAAGGCTGAGTGAATAAGAAAAACGATTGATCTAAAGTCTATACCACAGACGCAAGCTGGGGATCTCGTAGCCCTAATTATGGTTAACAAGGCTGACCGAGACGTTCAAACATCGCATGGATTAGTCACAAAGGGAGGCTTCTCTTTAACATATGTCAGGAAGGAAACAAAGGTTCTTGTCACAACCAGTTCATGCGCATTTGAAGCGTATTCTGGAACTGAAGCGACTGTAAGTGGGCAGGGAGCGGTCATACACGCACCTGTCAAGTTGTCAGTTGTTTTCTCGCCATCAATGGCAGGATTGTACACGTCATATGAAATCACAAATCAGACGACATCGCCTGTAACAGTCGACACCTTCGAAAGCGCGTATAGAGGTGGAGCAAAGGGAGGTAGTTTCTTTGTATCTGCAGGGTCAAAGTATCCACTTTCAGCGCCATCTGGTACCGAATTACGCATTGCGTCCAAAGGCTGTGTTTTCAAAGAGGCGAACTCAGGAACTCTGGTAATGGAATATAATGCATCTGGAACTCCTAAGGCAGCCACTATAGTAAAAGCAGTCTAGCAAGCAGAAGCAAAGAGAAATAGAGCGTTCTGTGGAAGTTGAGCATGTTGTGGTCTAGCGCAAGCAATATAATATGAATTGAAGACTTGTATGAAGATAATAACTATTCCACAGCAGACTGTTTAAGAAACTTAGGGCAAAAAGAGCACTTTGCCTGTCTCACCCTTGTCTGAGAGTGTGAAAGCTCTATCTGCGTCTTCAAGCGTAAACCTATGTGTGATAACGGTGTTCAAGTCGATCATCTCGCTGGCGACAATATTAATAGCTCTGTACCATGTGTCGAACATGAGACGACCTGTCATCCCTGAAAGTCTAATCTCCTTGTAAATGAGCATGTTAGTCGTATCTATCTCGGTTGGTTTCTGTGCTGTGCCCACGAGGACCACTCTACCCCTCAGAGACGCCATCTGAAGTGCCTGTTGGATAGCAATACTCGATCCTGAGATTTCAATTACGACATTTGCACCCATTCCTCCTGTCAGCTCTCTCGTTCTCTTTACGGGGTCAACAGCTGAAACATTGATTGCTTCGGTTACCCCGATCTTTTCTGAAAGCTTCAACCTATAATCTTTGACTTCAGTGGAAATAACTTTGGAAGCGCCTGCGATCTTCGCAAGCTGTTGTGCGAATAGGCCTATAGGCCCGCATCCAGTTATCACCACAGAGTCACCAGGCTGGATGTTTGCTTCGGTAATAGCGTGCATTGCTACTCCGAGGGGCTCTAAAACCGCACCCTCCTCATAGCCTATGTCATCCGGAATCTTCACAGCTGTTATTTCAGGAATTACCGTATAGGGCGCAAACGATCCGTAGATCGTATCGACACCAAATATCTTCATGTTCCTGCATATGTGCATGTTACCCGTTTTGCAGAAATAACAAACCCCACAAGGGATGTGGGTTTCACCTGCAACCTTATCACCAATCTTCAGACCCTTAACATTTTGGCCAACTTTCACAACATCGCCACAAAATTCATGTCCAAGGACTCTTGGAAGACCAGGATTATGCTTCTCAGCATAAGCGTCCCAATGATAATAGTGCAGGTCCGTTCCACAGATCGCAGTCGCTTTTACTCTAACAAGACAATCGTCTAAGCCAAGTTCTGGTTCTTCGATATCAAATACGTCAATACCCTGACCCTTTTGTGTCTTACCAACAGCTTTCAAATCTCACGCCTTCTTAACAAAAGAGTCTTAATGGAAATATATAAACTGTATTTTGGATTCATTAAAGGAGACATAAGGGATAAAAAAAATAAAAAGGATAAGATCTAAGCCTGAATCAGACTTAAAATAAACGATCTAATATGTTCGATGTTTCTGATAACAATCTCTGCAATATACAGGTTTGCCTTCGGTCGGCGCGAATGGTACTTCTGCTTCTTTTCCGCAGTCAGAACATGTTATTTTGTGCATTTCTCTCGGCCTTCCCCTGTAGCTGTTATATCCCAATCCTATTTCACCTCCATTTTTCGATATATTTTAGTGCTTGTTCTTCTTTCGGAGAACAGGCACCTGAGAGTACCAACCAAACGACCCTTTTTAAAGTTTACCTTTCTACAAATAGTGCTGTAAGCAATTAACTCATATCTTCTCAGTTTTCTAAAATGAAGGGGAAGAAGCTTTTTATTGTAGCTTTTCCGAATCGAATTATGGCGGTGTCCATATTTGAAGAAACTTCAACCAGTGAAGTATTATAATACTTACAGTGCTATGCATCCTCCTGCTCTAAGAATAGCTTCAGGCGAGACTTTTGAAGTTGAAACAGCAGATGCCTATTGGGGAAAGATTCAGAAGAATGAAGATGAGCCAACCTCTGACAGAATACCATTGTCCCATGCAAACCCCCAAAGCGGGCCGATATTTGTGGAAGGAGCGGAGAAAGGAGATATGCTTGCTGTTGATATATTAGACATCAAGGTGAGAACGAAGCAAGGCGCTACAACAATGTCTCCTGACTTTGGGGGCTTAACTAGAACTGGTTTAACACGAATGCTAAATGATCCACTTCCTCCAATATCCAGGATATGTCCAATCAAGGACAATTTAATCTACTTCTCTGACAAGATAGTTATTCCAATGGAACCTATGATCGGGACGATAGGGGTCGCACCAGAATTTGAAACCGTATCAAGTCTAACGCCTGGACCGCACGGTGGCAACATGGATTGCCCTGATGTTTGTATTGGAAACAAGATAATGCTTCCTGTTTATGTTAGAGGAGCATTACTTTTCTTGGGCGACATTCACGCAGTTCAAGGAGATGGGGAGATATCAGGTTCAGCTGTTGAAGTGCCTGCTGAATGCGTATTGAAAGTTGATGTCATAAAAGGGAAGCAGATTAGCTGGCCTCGCATTGAATCAAAGGAGTATATTATGGCTGTTGGAAGCGGAAGGCCTCTAGAAGACGCGCTACGAATTGCTTTTGCAGAACTGATATTATGGCTTGAAAAAGAATATCATATTGACAAGTTTGAGGCCTACCAGCTATGCAGCCAAGTTGCGAAGGTTCGAGTTGCTCAAATGGTTGACCCCCAATACACAATGGTGGCTAAGTTTCCAAAGAAGTATCTTCCCTAACTTGAGAATACATCATCACGCAACTCTGCTCTTTCTAACTGCTATTTTTTTTTCTCGGCTATTCTAAAATATGGGAATTGCCTAAAAAATGTGATAGGGGAAATTTGTTACCAGGCTTCTGTGAGGGTCTCGGTGCTCCTTACTCCGTCCATTGAGTGAACTTTTGAAATTACTTTCAAAACATCTTCGTATTCTTTCGCGTCAACTAGTACAATCATGTCTGCTCTACCATAGACTAGAAATGCTTTCTTGATGCCTTTCAACTTGTTCACTTCCTCTAGCACCATCGGTCCTTTTACTGGGGTAGTTTTAACGAGGAGGCATGCTTTTACCATTATTGCTCAACCTCTATCAACGTTTCACTGAATACTATGCCAGCCATATTGCTTACTTTCATCACAGTCGTCCCAAGTTCTTTAACGTCAGGAGCGGACATGTGGACCACGGCATCATATCTTCCAAGAACCGGATACGCATCCTTCACCACCTTTATGTTTTTGATCTTCTCTACGACATCAATGAATTTCCCCTTTTCAGTCCTTATCAACATGCAGGCTTCTACCATTTCTCTTCAAACACTACTTAGTACTCACTAATATATAAAGCCAATTGGCAATAAAATAATAAATGACAGAATTCGATTTAGATCTATTAGAGAATAAAGAATGAATAACATAGTTGAAAAAATGGGGTTTTAACGGTAAGATAAACTGTTACCTAGAAGAGAGGCAGAGACTTTATTTACGGAACCTCTATTAAATAATTAAGGGGAAAGATAAGATGCCAAGAGCAATTATCTTGTTGTCGGGTGGAATTGATTCTGCAGTTGCCTTATGGATTAGCAATACGTAGTAATGATACA
>CAVXDT010000001.1:0-9025 GCA_963760525.1 Nitrososphaeria archaeon | reverse complement strand
GTTACTGTACCAAAACCTCTTTATCAGGAATCGATGAAAGTCTCTAAAAATGGCGGTCTAAGTATATCCAAACTAATCAGCAACCTCCTAGCAAATAATACTAGTACCAGCAGTGAAAGTACTAGTACTTACTACAATAATTCCACTTTTCAACAATCTGAGAATAAGCTCAAAAACAACCCCATTTCGCAAATAGTTTTCCGCCAACGCTTTTCCCAAAAGGGTTGGTGCAGCTGTCGGGATTCGTCCGGGTTAGAGGCTTGGGAAGCCCCGTCATAGCCAGGCTGGACCACAGCCGCCTGATAGATAGGCCTAGTTTGACTTATAATGTCTGAATTAAGGTTTTCCTGATTTTGAGGTCCGTTACTGATTTCCGAAGTGCCGTTACATATTCCGTAAAAAATAGTATCTGATATCCTCTGCATGCAGAAGAAGAATAATTTCGTTGAAAGAATCAACCCTTTTATTTATTCTATGGTGAAGAACCTTTAACTAATCGGCTTGTGTCCTAAAATACCAGTTTTGCTTACAATCTTTACCCCGGCTTACAAGTTCATCCACCTACTCAAGAACAGGTCAGCTCCCGTGTGTGCCAAAAAATTTTTTCATTATTCTTTCTTACTTTAATTTTTCGCGTTACCCAGTATCTTTTAACTTTTTATTGAATTCTTTTTCCATTGCAGTAAATCATGTTCAAATTGTTCGACATATCTTGTAGCGTATGACTTTCCTGCTCAAAAAAACGTGTACTTGAGAAAGAAATAAAAAAAGAGGCTGGATATTTGTTTTTATGGAAAAATCATCTCTCAATTGTTTTTTTGAAAATAGTTGGGGAGTCTATAATGCTACTATTCAGTGTCTCAATAAATTGCGCACTTATTGGAGTCATTATCTTTGCTCATGGTTATGCTGCACTGGAAAGAACTGTAGACCAGGGTAGCTGATAGTCTGGTAAATCAAGGATATGTAACCTTACTATTTACAGTACCTAATAATCTTCTATTTGATCCTATCTAATGGTCAGATGGTTTTGAAAGTGCAATAGACTACTTGAAATTTTGAATATGATCTTGAGAGAATTGGAGTCATTGGTCATAGTAGCCTGGATCAGGTGTGTTATACTTATAGTTTATTTTAAGAGTGTTGTGGATTAGTCCCGCAAATATTGCCGCGCATGCGTCTAACTTTCGATTTCTACTCAAAGTAAATTTCAAGTATTTCTATTCCAGTTCAACTTCAAATTGGAAGTGAAGTATCGATGTTTTCGCCAAATAATAATAGTAACTTTATCTAATGATTTAAACACTGAAAAAAAAAGTTTCATCGAAATTGTGGGTGGCAAATCATATTCAATTTTCCGATGAAAGGAGTTTTACAATTATTGGAAGACAATTAGGTTCGCTAGTTCCTGGAAAACACTTATTGGATGGTTCACCCAAAATTTCATTGAAGGAGTAACATTCAATCTTTGTGTCATGAAATTTTCTTCAATGGTTCACTGATAGTTTGAGATTAGTCTTAATCCAAGTTGAGCGAGGCTAGATTCCACTTTCCTGATTAAAATGAGCAAGCTTTCTACTCTCTACAGAGACTCTGTTTCTAAAATAGCATCTGATGCATTCGTTGCTAGAATGATTTATATATTACCTTAATTTTATTAGAAAAAAGCCTAGAAATTGTCTCAAGTGATACAAATCTAACAAAGGTACATGGCCGCCATGAGGATGAACTTGCCTAGCCAGCACGCTATGACAGCCTTATGCAAATTATATTTCAGGCAACCAACAGGAATCCATACAAATTTCATCAGGTAAAGGCATAACAGCAAAGAAGAAAATTGCCAAAGCCCCGTATTTCTCAACATATCACAGCACCTTTCTTTACAAAGGACTTCACTTTGGATGGAAGAATCTTGAACACCCCTTTTCCGAATAAATAATATAGGGTTGTACCCAATGTTGCACCTGTAGCGCCTAGCAAAGCTACTAAGAGGGGGTTCAATAAATGACCCATAGTGAAAATTAGAATTGGCCAAGGAAACAAATAAAAGGTAAAAATTCCAATAAGTAGTTTTAATTCTAAATTCGAAGACTGAAAAGGTTAGGTATAAGGGAAGTACCAAAAAAAGCATTATAACAACTCAAACAAGAAGTAAGAAAGAAACGCATATTATCAAACTTTAAGCTTGGGGGGAGAGAATGCGGACTTAAGTTTTGCTCGTCTCCTTGGATATTTCGGAGCCTTTCTGGGACCCCTTATTGGGGCTTTTACCTTTTACCTCTCTCCTTGGCCATTTCTAATTTTCGCAATGGGTCATATATTAAACCCACTTTTAATAGCTTTGATAGCCGCTTCAGGCGCCACAATAGGTACAACCCTATACTATTTGGTGGGAGAAGGGATCTGCAAGATTCTTCCATCAAAAATGAAGCCCTATCTAAAGAAAGGCCAGGGATATCTTGAGAAATATGGGGCTCTAGCGATTTTCTTCTTTGCCATTACGCCTTTACCTGATGAAATTATATGGATTCCTGTGGGTTGTATGAAATACAATGTGCATAAAGCTGTCATAGCGTGCGGCTAGGCAAGTTTATCCTCATGGCGATAATATCCTTTGCTGGACACTACGGCTTAAAACAATTTCTAGACTTTTTCCAATAAAATTAAGGTAATATCCTAAATCATTCTAGCTAGAAGATATGCATCGAATGCTCTTTTAGAAACAGAGTCTCTGTAGAGAGTAGAAAGCTTGCTAGATTTTAATCAGGAAAGTGGAATCTCACCTCGCTCAACTTGGATTTTTGCTTATTTCAAACTATCAGTGAACCATTGAAGAAAATTTAAGGGTGGAAATTGAATGTTGCTCTTCAAATGAAATTTTGGGTGAACCATCCAATAAGTGTTTTCCAGGAACTAGCGAACCTAATTGTCTTCCAAGAATCGTAAAACTCCTTTCATCGGAAAATTGAATATGATTTCCACCCACAATTTCGATGAAACTTTTTTTTTCAGTGCTTAAATCGTTAATAAAGTTACTAACATTCTTTGGCGAAAACTATTCGATCTTCACTTCCGATTTGAAGTTGAACTGGAATAGAAATACTTGAAATTTCTTTAGGTAGAAATCGAAAGTTAGAGCGCATGCGTGGCAATATTTGCAGGAGCTAATCCCACAACACTCTTGATACAAGCATTTTTATTGGCTGCTATTAACGCACCTAATCCACCCATACTATGACCAATGACTCCAATTCTCTCAGGATCAATTCGAGCCGCTAATATCTTTTCGTTTAATAAGTAGTCTATTGCACTTTCAAAACCATCTGACCATTGATGGGGTTCAAATAGAAGATTATTAGGTACTGTAAATAGTAAGGTTACATATCCTTGATTTACCAGACTATCAGCTACCCAGGTATACAGTTCTTTCCACTGCAGCATAACCATGAGGGAAGATAATGACTGGATCAGTCCGCAATTTATTGAGACACTGAATAGTAGCATTATAGACTCCCCAACTATTTTCAAAAAAACAATTGAGAGATGATTTTTCCATAAAAACAAATATCCAGCCTCTTTTATTATTTCTTTCTCAAGTACACGTTTTTTTAGTAGGAAAGTCATACGCTACAAGAATGTCGAACAATTTGAACATGATTTACTGCAATGGAAAAAGAATTCAATAAAAAGTTAAAAGATACTGGGTAACGCGTAAAATTAAAGTAAGAAAGAATAATGAAAAAATTTTTTGGCGTGGTGCTGGAGCTGACCTGTTCTTGAGTAGGTGGTGAACTCTAAGCCGGGGTAAAGATTGTAAGCAAAACTGGTATTTTAGGACACAAGCCGAATTAGTTAAAGGTTCTTCACCATAGAATAAATAAAAGGGTTGATTCTTTCAACGAAATTATTCTTCTAAGTTTGCAGAGGATATCAGATACTATTTTTTACGGAATATGTAACGGCATTACGGAAATCAGTAACGGACCTCAAAATCAGGACTTTAATCCAGACCCTATAAGTCAAAATAAGCTTGTTGTTCAGGTGGCTGTGGTCCAAACCGGCTATGACGGGGCTTCCCAAGCCTCTAACCCGGGTCCGAATCCCTGGTAGCTGCACTCAACAACCCTTTTGGGAAAAGCGTTGGCGGAAAACCTATTTTGCGAAATGGGGTTGTTTTTGAGCTTATTCTCAGATTGTTGAAAAGTGGAATTATTGGTAGAAGTACTAGTACTTTCACTGCTGGTACTAGTATTATTTGCTAGGAGGTTGCTGATTAGTTTGGATATACTTAGACCGCCATTTTTTGAGACTTTCATCAATTCCTGATAAAGAGGTTTTGGTACAGTAGCGCGCATGCGTGTTCCTAAATTCGTAATAAGAATGAGTCTCGCACCTCTTTATTGGGGTGAGCAATGAAGAGATACGAGACTCTAGAAACCCTGTTTGGCAGGGTCGATTTATCTTTTGCCGAAAAAGTCCTGAAGGAGCCTTTCCATGCGATTGGCTCTAGAGGCAGACCGCCTAGAAAACCTCTTGGATTGTTTAAAGCGCATCTTTTGAGGCGGTTGAGGCACATTCCAAGTGACAGGATGCTTGTCAGGCAGATGTGGAAAGATCCACGACTGAAAAGGATATGTGACATAGAAGCCGACGAGCCGCCTTATGGCATAGCTGTCCTGTCCAGATTCAGAAGCAAAGTTGGTCCTGAAAGATTAATGCGCATAGTAGATGAAGCCGTCGAAGTGCTTGTGAGGAAAGGAAGAATCAAGGGGGAAACCATTGCGCTGGATTCAACCTTCATCAAAGCCTATAGTCGTACGAAACCTCGACAATCGTACTGGCTACAGCGACCCTGAATCAAGGGTTGGAAGAGCGGTCAAAGCGAAGGACTTGGGTTACAGGCTTCATTTGGCGGTGGACGCCAAGAGTGAGATGCCGGTTGCCATGACTGTGGCATCAGCAAACGAGAACGAGAAGAAACACTCCGTGTAGCTTGTTTGAGAAGGCTTCACGTCATGTGAAACCCAGGAGGCTAGTGGCAGATCCCCAGTACAGCTCGCAGAGACTGAGGGAAGCGGCACTCAAAGCAGGGAACAAAACCAGTTATTCCGTATCCTAGGAACCAGATGAAGGGTGTTAGAGGCATTCTTAGGGTTGACAGGAAATTCAGGAGCCATGGACCGCAAGAGATGAGGAGAGCTTACAGGAAAAGAGTGGCTGTTGAGCGTGTTTTCAGCAGACTCAAGAACCTTGACAGGCCTGACGCAGCATAATCTCAGAGGCTTGGCTAAAATCACTTTCCATTCTCAGCTCTGTGTCATTGCGATGCTTCTAACAGCCCAAGCCGCCATCAACACGCATAAACCAAGCAAAGCCAGAAGCATAAGATACTTCGCAAACTAATTTAGGAACAGCCATCCGCGCGATTAAGGCTGATAATAGGGCGATCAAAATAGAAAAATCAACAATCAGCCGTTTCTCTTGGATCTCTTTTAGCATTCTATCCACATAATCTTCATTACGTATGGCTCGAATGATGGGAGTTATAATAAAGTAGGCTAGCGGTGAAAGAAACAGAATTTGGTAGGGGACTACAACATAGAAAATAAGCGAAGGAAGATCGTCAAAGCGGATGTGCAAAATGCTAAGCAGAGGATCAGAGACCTCCTCTTACCCAATAATGTAACGGTTGTTTTTATCATCTTTCTATCAGTCTCATAGTCCCTGACCTCTTGAAGAATCTGCGACATGGCGGATATGAAAAATACCATTGATGCTAAAATAAAGCAGGTGGCATCGAAGGATCTATACTTTGTATATCCCATGATTGTGAGGATTGCTGGACATAAGCCATGATACACTATATCCAATATTGGACGAGCCTTAGCTCGTACAAGCCATGAATAGGTGAAATAAAGAAATATCACAACTAGACCGAGCAATCGAGTCTGAAGGCTTAAAAAAAACAAAGACGCTAATGAAACAAGGAGAAAGGAAAGTGCCAGCGAGATGATTCCCCCTAAGCTCAGCTCACCTGTTGAAACAGGATTCCTTAACACACCAGCAGATCTGTCAAGCTTCACATCGGATAAATCATTTACGACGAAGGCAAAAGTGGTGCTGAACACCGAAAATATTAGCAACCAAACCATTCCGAGATCCATGAGCTGAGTCGCTTAAAACAGCTCCTATAATCGTAGCCGAGATGAAACATAGCACAGAAGAAAATCGACTCGCCCTATAACCTGCTTCTAAAAACTTAGTAATCTTCTTTAAACCTAGAATTGTTGCCGACTTGGTTCACCCCGTCTATACGTGCGTAGTTGCCAATCATGATAGTAAAGAAACTAGAATCTCAAACCTAATCTGTACCTCATCTTTCCGCATCCTAAGCATCAAAGGTAACCACAAACATTTTTCTGCTTTTCATAGTTTTTCGATACTAATAAACTTGAAGCGTCGAATCCGATCTCTTTGAAATCAACTTCAAAAATGTTGAGTTTCATAATGAGGTTTAAACCATTGCAAAGTATCAATATTAAGAATTCACAAAATGGAGAATGCGCGCGCGCATTGGTAGCCCGGAGGAGACCATCGACATGTCGCGAGGATACCACCTCCATTTTTTTGGATTATTCAGTCATGAAATATAGTAGCTAGCGCTAGCTAGCTTTCCTAATCAGTTTTGAAGCCTCGATCCAGAACGTCGCAGCGAATGATGCAACTATCACGAGAAGCCAGTCCATCAAGGAAAGAGATGTTGTCTTGATCAGCGGTTGTAGGAATGGTACAGTTGTGACTACGATGAGCATCGCTGTGGCTGCTAGTCCCCAGGCACCATCACCTTGTTGGAGAGTACTCCACGCTTGATGAGTGGCTGTGTCTCAGATCTTGTGTTGAATGCTAGGAAGATGTGTGTCAGTATCCAGGCGGAGAAAGCCACTGTCTGCGCATACACAAGGTTTTGTGGGTCCTGTGGAGCTCTGTAGTAGACTAGTAGGTAGCATAGGGAAACAGCTACGAAGAGGCATCCTGCACCTGCGAAGATTGCTATCAAGTGTTGGCTTGTTCAGTATCTTCTCTTTCGGGTCTTTAGGCGGTCGCTTCATTGTGTCTGGTTCCATGCCTTCAGCGACGAATCCGCTTGAGGCTGCAATGTCCATGAACATCTCCAGTAGGATTATCTGTATTGGTGCGAATGGTAACGGTACGTTCAGGATAATTGGTAGGAGAAATATTAGGACAAGGGCCACTTTGACTGCAAGGTAGTATCTGATTCCCTTCTTGAGGTTGTCGAAGATCTTGCGTCCTTCTCTGACGGCGCTGCCGATGGATACGAAGTTGTCATCTGTGAGAACCATGTCTGAAGCTTCCCTGGCTGCGTCTGTGCCTTTCATAGCCCATGGATATGCCTATCGCTGCCTCCTTGAGAGCAGGTGCATCGTTGACTCCGTCACCAGTGACTGCAACTATCTCTCCCATATCCTTGAGAAGCTTCACTATCCTCAGCTTATGTTCAGGAGTGATTCTTGCGAAGATGGAAGTGGTCTTAAGTGCCTCTTTGAGTTGGTCATCATTCATTGATGTGATCTTGTCTCCTGTGAGCAGATTACCACTGTCAGTCATGCCTATCTGGGTTGCTACAGCTTTAGCGGTCTCTGGGTGGTCACCAGTCAGCATTATAATTCTTATTCCAGCCTCCTTGCACATTGCGACGACGTCTTTAACCTCGGCTCTCGGCGGATCTAAGAAGCTGACCATTCCAGCGAAGACAAGATCTCTTACGAAGTTTTCTCGTTTCTCATCCGTTCCAAGGGTGCGATATGCAAGTGCGAGTGTTCGCTCACCACTGGAGGCCACCTTGGCTATTGCTTCTGTTATCTCTGGCTCTTTCAGAGTCGGTTAGTTGAACTTCTTTTCCTTTCATTAGGATTTTGGATGATTTTCCATTATGGCTTCAGGTGCTCCAGCTTGTGTAGATGACTTTGCTGTTTCCTGTTTCATAGACGTATGAGGCCATCTTGGTTCTGTTGTCAAAGCTGAACTCGTCTGTGAGAGTGTAGTTGCGCAGCTCATTCACGTTTAATCCTGCTTTTTCAGCTGAAGTCATTATGGCTGCTCCCATCGGGTTGAAGTTCTGCAGCTTCTCGTATTCGAGGGTGGTTTGAGCACGTGTTGCCAGAACACCTATTGAGAGAAGCTCCTTTCTCAGTAGCGATCCTGAAGGCTGAACGAGTTTGCCATCGATATATATGTGCCCTGTCTTCATCGATGTTCTCAGTCAGCGTTCCAGTCTTGTCTGTCGCGATCACTGTGACGCTTCCAAGTGTCTCTGATGCCCTTAACCGTTTGACGATGACGTTCTGCTTGGAGAGGCTGTATGTGCTGA
Organism: Nitrososphaeria archaeon; assembly: GCA_963760525.1. Classification (GTDB taxonomy): domain Archaea; phylum Thermoproteota; class Nitrososphaeria; order JACIWG01; family JACIWG01; genus CAVXDT01. Next base: position 636 of record CAVXDT010000001.1, on the reverse strand, counting down.
CTGCCAGAACCAATGTGATTATTATCGGCAGTTCTTCAGGGATGACTGCGAAGGAGAGGGAGAGACCTGTTAGAATCATGGTCTGTAAAGGCTGCCCTCGTATGATGCCGAGGACTGGGATGAGTACGCTGAAGAAGATTGCAATCATGATGAGACCCTTGGAGAGGTCTTCTATTGCCACTTGAAGCGGTGTTTCAGGCTCCTCAACCTCCTTAGCCAGTTCAGAGACTCTGCCCAGCTCAGTGTTCTTCCCTGTTAAAGTGACGACGCATAAGCCTTCGCCTTGCGTTATCAAAGTGCCTGTTAGAACCATGTTGGTTAAGTCTGTTGTCTGAGCGGTTTCAGGCACGACAGCTTCAGCGTCCTTCGATACTGGGAGTGATTCGCCTGTGAGTGTTGACTCATCGAGTTGAAGGCCGTAAGCCTTTATCAGTCTGGCGTCTGCGGATATTCTTTCTCCTACGCTGAGTTCGAGAATGTCTCCTGGAACGATTTCTGTTGAGGGAATCTCCTTCATTTTTCCGTCACGCAGTACAAGAGCAGTTGGAGACACGAGTTCCTTCAGTGATTCTACGCCTTGTTCAGCTTTCCATTCGTTGTAGACTTCTGAGAGCACCATCACTGTGATGATGGCGA